>NZ_JASISP010000009.1:24769-128005 GCF_030063185.1 Arthrobacter sp. H35-D1 | reverse complement strand
TCACGATTCTGCGTCTGGAAGGCGAAACGAACCTTGCCAAAGCCACCCGCGGAGCCCGCAACTACCCACACCGCGCCCTCAAACTCGCCGGCCTAAATATCAGCTAAACGACTTTGCAGAGGCCCTGTACCCACCCCAGCCAAAACCACAGCCCTCGCCGAACTCTGCCAACACCTCACCAACACCAAAACCCGCTACCCCGGCACCAACCTAACCATCAAATACAACATCAAAAACCAGCCCCAACCACAAACCCATTAAATCGCTATGACCAGTGCCCTGAAGCCCGGGGCATGGTCCCATTCCCCTCTGTGGGCCTTGGTCACCGACCCGGTCCGTGACTGGCTGGACCGGGCCACCGCGACGGATCGGCGCCGGCTACTGAACGCGGTGGACGCCGCGGCAGGATCAGCGGGCTTCGAGGCCGCGATGATGGCCGCCGATACCCTGATCCAGCGTGGAGATGCCCCAGACATGGCAGCTTTGGGGATGGTGGCCCGCCGACTGGCCGATGGCACCGAACCAGCAGCAGTGAACGTGGATTTGAGCGTCTATGACACCTTCACCACCCTGAACACCAGCACAGGAGAAATAGCATGAGCACAACCACCGTTCAAGACGTCATCGATGCGGGGCGACTAACCTCTTTGACCAGTTCTGTGTTGGCCGAATGGGCGGGCAAAGGCAGCCCCAAACAACGAGAATACCTACACGAAGTGTTCCGGGCCGAGCACGAATCCGGGTTGGAATAACGCCGGGCCCGGCTGCTGAAATCCGCGAGGCTGCCGGCACTGAAATCCCGGACAGGTTTTGACTACTCCAGCGTGAAATTTCCCCAGGACTACAGACGTGAAGCCCTGGCCTCGCTGGAGTTCATCAACCATGCCCAAGACCTGGTGCCCTACGGGGATGTCGGCACCGGCAAAACCCACATGGCCGCCGCCCTGGTCGCCGCAGCCTGCCAGCAAGGAATCCAAGCGAGGATCTTCACCACCTCGTGCCTAGTGATGGCGCTACGCCGCGCCAAAGACGAGGGCCGACTCGATAAAGAACTGACGTCCATAGCGAAAAACCAGCTCCTGGTCATTGACCTATGCCGAGCTGGCAACTATGCCGAGGTGCCGCGAACGTTGGCGGCAGAAAGGGCCCTGCTACTTGGCTCCGGAGAAGAATCGGCTGTTGCCATATCGGCATAGTTACAGGCTCTCGAGGAACGCCAGCGTCTTGTCGGTTGGTCGGTATCGTCCTGGAGTCGCTGCTGTAGGAGTCACTAGAGCGAGTGCCTTTTCCTTGATAGCGAGGTCCGCATGGATGTAGGCGTCTGTGGATCGAACTCCAGCGTGGCCAAGCCACAGTGCGATCACTGAGGTATCAACGCCGGCTTGGAGCAGGGACATGGCACAGGTAATGGCGAAAGACGTGAGGATGAATCGCCTTTCCTGCCAGCGAGGGGCATTGCTGTGCGGCAGTCTTGGCATGGGTGGTGGCGCGCAGTTCGACGGCATCGCGGCTGAGACGGCGTCCGTTGCGGGTGGGGAAGAGCGGTTCTTGGGGTTGGCCGGCTCGTTCTTTCAGCCAGACCCTCAGCATTGCCTCGACGATGTTGTTGAGTGGAACCGCGCGTTGCTTACGTCCCTTGCCTTCACACCTTACGTTGGCGCCGGGACCCAGGCTGATGTCGCTACAGTTCAGTCCGGTGATCTCGGAAACACGCAGCCCGGTTTGAATAGCCAGGAGCATGAGAACCTTGTCCCGGCGGCCTTCCCACTTGGACTGGTCTGGGGCGTCGATCATCGCGTCAACTTCCGGTGCGGTGAGAAAGGTGACGATGCGCTTTTCGAACCGTTTGGGTGGGATCGCCAGCACTCGCTGGATCGGGAGCGCATGTTCGGGATGGCGCAGTGATGCGTAGGAATAGAAGGAACGGATCGCGGTGAGGCGGACATTGCGCGTTCTCGCGCTATTCTGCCGTTGGTTCTCCAGATAGTTCAGGAATCGGGAGATCATGGTCGAGTCCAGATCCTCCCAATCAAGTTGAGCTGGCAATTTTTTGGTCTGTTCGTGCACGAACTCCAAGAGAAGCTTCAGGGCGTCCCGGTAGGCGGCGATGGTGCGAGGACTGGCCTGGCGCTGTTGGATCAGGCGGTCAGTGAAAAACAGTTGCAGGGTCGGGGCTATGAGCGTCATGAGTGTGCCTTAATCCAGTGCGCGTCTTGGCGTTCGGCCGCCAAGGCTAGTAGTTCCGGTGCGGCGGAAAGATACCAGTAGGTGGAAGCCGGTTCGCGGTGGCCAAGGTACGTCGAGAGTGCTGGAATCTTAGCCTGCACGTCCTCTTCGCTTCCGTACCAACTGAGAAGGGTTTCAATAGCGAACCGGTGTCCTAGGTCATGAAGTCTCGGAGCGGATGGTGCATCTGCCCCGATACCGGTAGCCGTCACCAGATGACGGAACGTCTGCGACACGACCTGGTAGCAGAGGCGTTTGCGGGTCAGCGACACGAAGAAGCTGGCATCGAACGGTGAAGGTTGCAGCTCATCGCGCATGGCGGCATAACCTTTCAAAGCCTTCGTGGTGCTCTCCTGTAGAGGCGCCATCCGGGATTTTCCGAATTTGGACTCCCGGATCAGTAGCAGCTTCTCGTTCCAGTCCACGTCGGAGCGATCGAGTTTGATGGCCTCGCCAATGCGCAGTCCCGTTGCCGCCAACAAACCGATCAGGGTCTCATACGTTGCTGCCCTCAAGGGTTGGGCGATCGAGTTGCGGGCTTGGCTCATCAACGCTTCGATATCGGCGGCGGAATAGATGAAGGGCAGACGCCATCGCTGTCGGTGAGGCATCAGCCCCAATGGCGGGACTTCGGTGTCGGGATAGATCCCTGCGAGATAGCGGGCGAATCCGCGTGCCGCGGTCATTCGCCTCGGGCCCATGCTCGAAGGAACAGCAGTCGAAGATTGTTGCGACCATTCCAACGCCGCTTGTATGGTGATTGTCGCGCATCCGCAGGTATCCAGGAACAGTACAAAGTCTGGCAACAGCCAGTGGCTTTCCGCGAGTTTGTGCCCGAGCGAATGGCGCAGCCGCAGATAGTTTTCCAAATCCTTTTCCAGTTCGCTCATCGCACTGTCCCCGGCCAAGGCTGGGCCACTTGACGCAGCGAGTCAAAATCGACCTTGGCATAAAGAGCGGTGGTGGCCAGATCTTGGTGACGAAGAACCTGGCCGATAGCGATAAGGCCGGCACCATGTTTGAGCATCTCACCAGCCAAGGCATGCCTGAGCCGGTGTGGGCCAAACTTTGGTAGGCCTGCGCGTTTGCAGGCGCGTTCAATGACGTCCCCAACCAGCTCGGCACGAATTGGTCCCCGAGGAGCACGGCAAGTCAAGAAGACATGGGTGGCATTAGCCGGCTGCCGGCCACACGACAGATATGCCACCAGGGCTTCACCGACTTCGGCAGGAAGCGGCATCCGGTCCCGCCGGCGGGCTTTGCCACGAACCACGAGCTCGCCTGCTCGCCAATCCACGTCACACAGCTCCAACCGTGCGACCTCGATTGATCGAAGCCCCAGACGGGCCACCAGCAACGAAATCGCGAAATTCCGAGCACCCAGCAGCGTGCCACGGTCAAAACTGTCAAGCAACAACTGCACGTCAGTAGGCGAGACAGATGGAGGTGGCAGTGTCGCCAACCGCCAGCCACCCACCGGGGGCACAGCCGATCCCAAACTCAGCTCAGTGATTCCCTGCAGATACAAAAAACGCAAAACCGCCCTCAGCTCGGCCACACGGCCCTTCGCCGAGCCGGCCGACACCCTGCTGCACTCCCGTAGCAAGAACTCGTTGATATCCGCCCCCGTCAAAGCCGACGGCATGAAAACTCCCTTGCCCTGGCACTGTTCATCCAAGAATCTTCGTGCCGTGTTCTCATAACGGAGCACCGTCGTTGGGGCGAGGCCACGCTCCAGGAACATCCAGGAACGATATTCATCCATCAGCTTGCCCAGTCCCGTCGCCACTGGGGCGGCCTCGGGGACAACACCGGAGCACCGCAAAAATTCCAGCAGAGGTACCAAAGCCCGGGGCCAGGGACTCTCCGGGTCCCCGCCCCTTTCCGTGCGGATAAATAAGTGCCCAGGACGTGCTCGTTCAACTCCTCGACCATCAGTCCTTCAGCACAAAGCCATCGACCAATCCGCCCGATGTCCTTGAGCATGTTCCGGATCGTACCCGGCGTATAACCCCGCCCCACCAACCATGCGCGATACCCCTCAACCTGGGCACCCAGCTGACAATCATTTCTCTTCGGACCAGACATGAGATTTCGCCTCCTTCAGGGAAGCACCGTTGCCTCCATGACCAGCGTCCTCCCACCGTAACTATGCCGATATGGCAACAGCCGATTCTTCTCCGGAGCCAAGTAGCAGGGCCCTTTCTGCCGCCAACGTTCGCGGCACCTCGGCATAGTTGCCAGCTCGGCATAGATCGATCTATGCGGACATCCGCATAGATCGATGAGCTAGGCTACCTCCCGATCGACACAGAGGGAGCCAGGCTCCTCTTCCAAGTCATCGCCGACGGCTACGAGAAACGCAGCCTGATCAGCACCACTAACCTCGAGTTCTCCCGCTGGGGAACCGTATTCGGCGATGACAACATGGCGGCCGCCGTCATCGATAGAATCGTCCATCACGGACGACTCCTACAGTTCCGCGGCGAGTCCTACAGGGTCAAGCATGCCCTCATGAAATAAGCAACCGCTCAAACGGCCGGAAACCAAGCACACATGGCAGGAATCTTAGCGCCGAAACGGCCGACATAAAGTTGACGAAACACAACGTGAAAGAACACGTGCGAACACTGCTGCGTACCAGCTCGCTGGAAGATGCCGAACTCGCTAAGGAACACCTTGAATTTCTCGTGAAGGAATCCAACCAGCCCGAGACGACCAGGCTCTACCGGACCATTTGCCGATGGTGGAAAGAGATTGAAGTTCTCATCGTCACCGGCGCCACCACGGGCAAAGTTGAGGCCAACAACACCAGCATCAAACACATCAAACGCACCGGCAGAGGCTTCGTCAATAGCACCAACTACACGAACCGCAATATGCTAAGAAGCGCCGCCCCAACAGCGGTGAACTTTCCATTGCAATAGTGGAATTCACCACGAGCCGCAGAGAGCACTCTTACCGCCCTTGTCGACAACCGAATCCCCTTCCCACGAGCCAAGAACAGGGCGATCTGCTGCCGCCTCGGGACGGGCATCGATGCTGATCATCGACGATGATCCTCCCACCGGTGCGCTCACCCAACGGCTTCACTGATTTACGCTTCACACGCTTGGATTGCAGCAGGATCGAAGGACTTGGCCAGCTTCCCCTTGGGCAGGGCCTAGATCCACCGGTAGATGGCCTCGTGGGAGACGGTGCGGCCTTCGGCGTCGGGCGATTTCGTAATGGTCTCAACGCTGGTGTCCGTCGCCTCCAAATGCAAACGGCCGGCGATCTGCCGCGACGTCCTTGACCTAGCCAGATTTGCCTTCACACGTGCAGCAATGACCGGATTGGTGTCGATTTTCCGGGCCTGCGGACGCTTGCGTTCCCGCTCAGCAGCACAGTCCGCACTCACCGGACGATACACGCGGGTCCTCGTCGAGTTACGTCCACGCTACCGCCAAATAATCGTGTAATCAAGGCCAATACCAGCCCCGATCTGCCGATCAGTCCAGCCAGCGAGTATCCCCACCGCAATATCTGCCCGATCCGAAAACGACAATCGCCTACGCCCCACCAACAACTCCTCTAATCAACCAACTTGTTGCTTCGAGGGTATGACACCGCCGACTACTTCTGCGCCGATTCGCCACTCGAGCGGTCGTTGGTTAAATCACGCGCCAACACTGGTGTGGTCACGTCCGTCATCAAGTGCGCGTTGATTCTTATGCTGGCCCTTGGCATCAACTGGCAACAGTGGTTGGTTTGCTCTCAGGCCAGGCACCATTCGAAAAGACATTCTTGTAGCTGTCGCTTATATGTCCGATGTCGATAGCCCGTTTGCCGATAGCAGCGAGCTTGGCAGTGAGCACAGTTCCCGCTGGGCCCAAGGAAATCAGAATCAGATCAGAGTCGTCGTTTGACAGAATATCCATGAGCCGAGGAATGTCCGAGAAAGCTTCGGTTGGTAAGGAGTATTCGAAAGTGATCCTGGCTGCGGAATTGAAAAGTTCAGGGGTGGCCTCGAAGCGGGAGTCTTTCCCAGCCACTACCTTAATGGATAGTCCTTCCCATACCGAACGCCAAGCTCTCACGCCTTCCTGACCAGTCAACTGGAAGAAAATTGGTCTTGTCACGTGAGCGTTGCCCATCTCAGCATGCCCTGCAATGAGGGGTTTCATTTGGCCCCACACATCAGCCCATACCCCTGACCAGTGCACATCTCTGTAAACGTGAGGGAATCCAATGAGCAATTTCTCTGCCGTGGTGCTAATTACGTCCTCAAGCGCGGCAGCTAACGCGGGAGAATTTTTTTGAAATGCAAGCTTGTACTCGGGCCGGAGCATGATTCGCATCTCCCCGTCCCCAAAACGGGTAAAGCTGAGCTTATTGTTACGAATCGATTTAATCGTCTCAATAAAGCCGAGCTGGTGCTGCCTAGCAAACCTTTGCACGTCATCGAGGATGGGCGACGTAGCAGCTAGCCTCAACACTTCCTGAGTGCGCCTGTTGGTTTGCGCTTCCCAGAGGAGCTTCATGGAAAGTTCATTCTGTTCACTGAGGGCCGCAGCGATGCGTTCTAGCAAATCGTTCTCTAGTGTTGGCTTCATCATTGCAATGGCTTTCTCCCGATGGCTGGCCTGTCCAACCACAAGCAACACTAGCCTGAGCAGCCGGTTCGACCAGTCAGCATCAGCCTGGACCCTTGCGTGGCTCGATTAAAGGTTGGCCGAACCATTGGTCCGTGCCTCGCTAGAGAGTTGCCTGAGCAGGACGCCATTCCAGTGTTAGCGGCCATGGCAAACTGCCCATAGGCGGCCACGAAACTGCCCACTGATGGCCAGCAGAAATGCCCATTGGTGGCCATGAGATCTGCCCACTCTTATTTTCTAGCATCGCCGTGTTGTTAACGGCGGGAGCCCCTTCCTGGGGTTTGATGTCGGTGTCTAATCGCACCAAACCAATCCAGGAAGAGGCTCTATATGAAGTCTGACGGAGAAATCATGGAAATTCTTGAAGCGTATGATCACACGCAGTCGTTTCGCGCCGCCGCTGTTCTCGCGGGCTGTTCGCACCACACCGTGGCCAAGCACGTCGCCGCCCGCGATGCCGGGCGGCCCTTGGCGGAGCCGGTGGCCCGGGACAAGATCACCGATGAGTACCTGCCCAAGATCGAGGAGCTCGTGGAAAGGACACGGGGTCGGATCCGGGCCGATGTTACCCACCAGAAGCTGGTGGGCATGGGCTATGCGGGCTCGGAGCGTTCCACCCGCCGCGCAGTGGCCCAGGTCAAGGCGGCGTGGAAGCTCGGGCGGGTGCGCGTGCACCGACCGTGGGTAACCCAGCCTGGCGGCTGGCTACAATATGATTTCGGAGACGGCCCTTACATTGACGGTGTGAAGACGGTGTTGTTCGTTGCCTGGCTGGCCTGGTCACGGTTCCGGATTGTCATCGCTTTGCGGGACCGGACGGCGCCGTCCGTGTTCGCGGCCCTGGATAGGTCTTTCCGCATCGCTGGCGGGGCACCCACTTATGTCCTCACGGATAACGAAAAGACGGTGACGGTCTCCCATGTGGCCGGGGTGCCGGTGCGGAACCTGCAAACCGTGGATTTTGCCCGCTACTACGGGGTGACGGTGTTGACGTGCCAGCCGGCGGATCCCGCTTCCAAGGGCGGGGTGGAGAACGCGGTGAAGGTCGCCAAGGCTGACATCGTGCCCAGGGACACGAACCTGCGCGCCGAGTACGCCTCCTTCGCCGAGGTGGAGGCCGCGTGTGAGGAGTTCATGACCCACATTAACACCCGTGAACACCGGGCAACCAAGCGCAAACCTGTGGCGATGCTCGCCGAGGAGGTCCTGCGCCTGCATCGGGTTCCGGATGACGCCCACACGGTCTCCTTTGGCTTGGCCCGTACGGTGCCGCCGAACACGCCCATGGTCACGTTCAACAACGCCATGTACTCCGTCCCATCCCACCTGTTGGGGCAAAGGGTTTTTGTCCGTTCCCATGGCACTGGCCCGGATGAGAAGGTCGTCATTGTTCACCACGGGCCGGCAGGCCCGGTAGAGGTCGCCCGCCACGGCAGGGCACGGCCGGGAAGTCCGGCGATCAACGATGAGCATTTCCCCGGCTATGTGGAGAAGATCCCCGGGGATTACACGCCGCGGGCCCGTACCGGGGCCGAGGCGGAGTTCCTGGCCATCGGCGGCGGCGCCGCGGCTTGGTTGAAGGAAGCCGCCGCCATCGGCACTGCACGGATGAACCAGAAGATGGCTGAGGCCGTGTCGCTGGCGAAGATCGCCGGCGTCATTGAGGTTGACCGGGCGCTGGGTACCGCGGCGATCCATGGCCGCTTCGCGCACGGGGACCTGTCCTCGATCTTGCAAGCAGGCAGGGCCTCCGCCACCACCCACGCCGCCAGCGAAGACACGTCCCTGACCCAGGGCACCAGCGCCTGGGCCGCAATCACCACCGCCACCACCAGTAACGAGGTAAAGCCGTGAATCCGATCAACACCACCGCCGCAGCCCTGCCCGATGACGTGGAAGCAATGATGCGGTCTTTGAAGATGCCCCACGCTCGGGCCCTGGCACCGGAACTCGTCGCGACCGCCCGTGCCCAGCGCTGGGAACCAGTCGAGGTCATCAAGGCCCTCTTCACCGAGGAAATCCGGGGCCGGGCCGCCTCAATGCTCGCCACCCGTCGCAAGGCCGCCGGGTTCCCAACCGGGAAAACCTTCGATGTCTGGGACCCGGATGCTTCCTCAATCCCGACGCCAACCCAGCAAGCCCTGCGAACCCTGGAATGGATCCGCCGCGGGGAAAACCTTGTCGTCTGTGGGCCCTCCGGCACCGGGAAAACCTTCTTCCTCGAGGCCCTGGGCCAGCAGGCCGTGGAGGAAGGCCTGCGCGTGGCCTGGTTCCGTCTCGAGGACCTAGGACAGCTCATCCGCGCCCACCGCACCGACGACAGCGTCACCAAAGCCGTCAACCGGGTGCTGCGAGCCGATCTGGTCGTGATCGATGACATCGGGCTCCTTGCCGTGGGAACCGATGCCGCCGAGGGACTCTACCGGGTCGTGGATGCCGCCTATGAGAAACGCTCCATCGCGATCTCCTCCAACCTGCACCCGGCCGGCTTCGACGAGCTCATGCCAAAGACCCTGGCGACGGCGACCGTGGACCGGCTGCTGCATCATGCCCATGTCTGCCAAACCAGTGGCGACTCCGTCAGGCTGACCCAGGCCCTAGCCGGGAAAGGGGTGACACAACTGAGCTAAAACACCGGATCAGTATGGCCAACCACAAATCTATATTTGCGGGCAGATCTCATGGCCATATCCGGGCATTTTTAATGGCCACCAGCGGGCAGATAACCTGGCCGCTGGTGGGCAGAAGCTCATGGCCCTTGACATTCCAGGCCGCTGCCGACCGAACGGTTGTCAACGCCTTGGAATGGAGGAGCACCGTCATGACCATAGTCGCAGAAAAATACGCTTACGTCATCGGTGTTGACTGGCACGCACGCACTCACTCACACCTACGCCATCCTCAGCAGCACAACCAGGCCTTCACCGGCTGCGAAGCCTTCCCCCGTCAGCGCCGCCGGCATGAAGCGTGCATCGCATGGATCCCAGCTGCAACACCACCTGGGGATCCTCACTGCAGTGGAAGAGACCTCGTCCTACGGGGCATCCTTGACGCGGGTCCTGATCGCCGAAGGTATCTCGGTGGTTGAGGCCAAGCTGCCGCCTAAGGCAGCTCGCGCCGGGGTCGGAAAGAATGATGCTATCGACGCCATCGCTGCCGCGGCGGGCATCCTGAGTACAGAGGCCTGGACCGGCTGATTCACCCCCGGGCCGACGGGGCACGAACGGCGCTGAGCGTGTTGCTGGCTGGCAGGCGCAGGGTTGAAGAGTAATGCACTGCAAACCGCAATGCGCTCACCGCATTGGTGCGCCAGGTGACCTGGCCAGGACACCCGCAAGGCACTGACTGACAAACAAACCATAGAGATCAGTGCTTGGCATGCTCGCGCCACCGATAGTGTTGAGCAGCAGGTCGCCCGTGAGGAAGAAATAGACCTGGCCAATGGCATCCTCACCGCCGCCGTCCGGGTGAAGCAGATCAAGGTGCATCTTGCCGAACTCGGCGAACAGCTGGCACTCGGCCTCCAAACCCAGCCCGGACTTGGGCCGGTGACCGTCGGAATCATCCTCCCTGCTTACTTCCAACATGGCAGGATCCGCACTGAAGTCGCCTTCGTATTCCTTGCCGGAGCGTCACCCCTGCAGGCTCCTCGGGGAAACACCACCAGGCACCGGCTCAACAGCCACGGCGACCGGCAACTCAACATGGCATTGGGCGTGATCATCGAAGCCCGCATGCGCTTCGATGACACGCCCAAGGACTACGTGGAGCTCCGCACAGCTGAAGGACTCAGTTACAGGGAAATCAAACTCGTCCTCAAACGCTATCTGGCACGGAACCTAGTTCGGCAGCTGCAACAACTATTCTCTTGACATGAACCATAAAGGGTTCGCTTTTAGTACTCGCGAAGCTTCTGGTGAATGCCCCGATGTTTTTGTGCACTGGAGAGATGGTCTAAGTCCAGACGATGGCTAGTAGCATGGAAATCACGAGCAGGAACACCTGCACCTCCATATGGGCTTCTAAGAAGGAAAATGGGAGTTCCTGAAACGATTGGTCCCGGGTGAATTCTTGGCGACAGCTGCGCAAGGTTCGGGCCTGCGGTTGGCCGCCACGACTAACAGGGGAAAATGCGGCTGCGAACGCACGACAATGACGCGGTGAGTATTGTGCCGCATCTTGGATTTAGCGGGCCACCCATGCGCGAAATATCGGGCCGCGGTCAAGGGGTGCACGGGCCCCCAAGGAGGCCCCCGCGGAACCGGCTACTTCGGCAGCACACGCATTCGCTGCACCACAATCGTGAAAGTGCAGCTGCAGGCAATGGGCGTCTCCACGATTGACCGCTTGCGGATGCCGTTCAAATGGACGCTGTATCCGGAAGGGATGCCACTGGCTCGCTCCAGAAGGAATCATTAAACCCAGCGAAAAACGGACTGCTGCAGTGAATCCGGGCCGATTGATTAGATGCTTGCGTTGGCTCGTACGAGGTCTTCGGGGAAGTCGATCTCAACTGCATAGAACTTGCTGATGTCGACAGGAAGCCACTGCACGCCGTCGTCCGTGATTGTCAGCTCGATGCCGCCTTCAAAGTAGTCCTGCTCGTCCACCTGTTCTAAGCGCTGGATGAGCTTCTTTTTATCTTTCTTGGACACGTAGTTGATTCCGACTGCCTCGCCAAGGGCAACGTTCTGGGGCACTCGTTTGGACAGCTGGTCGATGAACCCGTCGTCATTAACGGTGTACTTCACTTCCTCATCAGAGACGGATGAGACGTCGACGGTGATGAAGGACTGTTGCGCCTTGATATGCTGGCGCAGGTTTTCTAGGATCTGTGGATCGAAGACAACGTCCCCGTTCAGCCACAGAACTCCACCTTTGGGTGAGTTCTTGAGGGCTTTCAGAAGACTTTTTGATGTGTTGGTTTGATCAAAGTTTTCGTTGTAGATAAACGAGGCGTCAGGGACGTGTTCCATGATCTGTTCCATTTTGAACCCGACCACGACATTTAGCCTCAGCTTCTTGCCAAACGTGGATTTCAGGTTGCTCAGCTGTTGGTGCATGATAGTGCGGCCGTCATTGAGTTCGGTCATCGGTTTCGGGTGTGGCCTAGCAAGGCGCGTTCCCATTCCGGCGGCAAGAATTACAGCGTGAACAGTCATATTGGAGTCCGTCTTCCCCTAGATGTAGTGGTGGGGAATCGGTATCAAGATTGAGATGGTGCGTCTGCGGTCCTTGGCCAGTATGCCAAAGATCCCCCAGTATGTATTTTAGCTGAACGTTGCAGGAACAGAAGAATCCAGGTTTGGCTGACTCCAGCGAAGGTGGCCTTGAAGGCCGAACGCGGCTAGCGATGACCTGGTCGGCGCATCAGCACAAAACGCCAGACCGGAAGATAAACCAAGCCGACTGCCACCCGGTAGCCGGACCTATCCACTCCTCTGTGGAACCTCGCAGACCTTAGTTGTGAGGCTGTGGCACGTTATACCGAGCTTTATTGGGTGAAGTCGCTGATGCGGCTTCCGGTGCCCAAAAGTTGGGCGATGGCAGCAACCGTGCGGGCAGCGGCCCTACCATCGCCATAGGGGTTGACCGCCGTTGCCATGGCCTCAAAGCTGGCCGCGTCGGTCAGCAGGTTGCTCACCTCGGAGACGATGCGTTCTTCATCGGTGCCGATCAGCTTCACAGTGCCGGCCACCAGGGCCTCTGGCCGTTCTGTGTTTTCGCGCATGACGAGCACGGGCTTGCCGAGGCTCGGGGCCTCCTCCTGAACGCCGCCCGAGTCGGTCAGCACGATGTGTGCCAGCGAGAGCATGCGCGTGAATTCGCCGTATGCGAGTGGCTCGGTGACCATGACGTTTGTGAGTCCCTTGAGAGCAGGCAGCACCGCGTCGCGAACCACGGGGTTCTTGTGGATTGGCAGCACGATGACCAGGCCCGGTTCCGCCTTGGCGATACGTGCCAAGGCGCGGCCAACTCCGCGCATTGCGTCACCTTGGTTTTCCCGGCGGTGGGTGGTGACCAGCAGGACCTTCTTTCCGCTTGCCGCCAGTTCCTCGAGCGCCGGGTCGGTGAAGGGGACGTTCTTGCCCACTGTGGTCAGCAGGGCGTCGATGACGGTATTGCCGGTGACCACGATATCCGCGTCCTTGACCCCTTCAGCCAGCAGATTCGCCTTGCTTGTGCTGGTGGGGGCCAAGTGAAGGCTTGCCACCTGGGTGGTGATCTTGCGATTGGCTTCCTCAGGAAAAGGGGAGAAGAGGTTGTGGCTGCGCAGCCCGGCCTCGGCGTGGACCACCGGGATACCCCGGTAGAACGCGGCAATGGCGGCGGCAGTGGAGGTGGTGGTGTCGCCTTGGACCACCACGGCGTCCGGCATGTTTTTGGCGAAGACTGCGTCGAGTCGCTTGATGGTACGCGTCAATATTCTATTCAGCGTTTGCCCTGGACGGAGAATCTTAAGATCGTGGTCGGGGGTGATTCCGAACAACTCGTTGACTTGGTCCAGCATCTCCCGGTGCTGCCCTGTCACCGTCACCACGCACTCGAAGTCCTTCGAGTCGTTCAGTGCAGCAACGATCGGTGCCATTTTGATGGCCTCTGGACGCGTGCCGTAGATCGGCATGATGACGGGCATACTTCCCCCAGTGTAAAAGTGAATTGAACCGCCTCGAGTCTAGTCCACTGGCTGCATCCCGAAGGTGTTGTGGTGAGGTCACTAACAATCTTAGGCAGTCGCTATGGCGTGGGCGGTGGCGCGCACTGCTTGTTGAGGTGGACATCAATGAGCCCACCCGTTTCGATGACGAAACGGCGGAACCACTGCCAGGCGGTGAATTGGGGAGTGGTGGCCACCATCGTGACATCGGCGTCGACGCATTGCTGCATCAACAATCCTGCTCGCTCAATGTGGTAGGTCGAGGTGACCACGGCAATGTCCCTCCAGCCGTATTCGGCTGCCAGCCTGCCCAGATCCGTGGCTTCACCCCGGGTATTCATGGGGCTGGGGTCAAAGCAAACTATGTCAGGGTAAATGTTCTTGTTGCTGTGGGTATCGCAATATTCGTCGGCACTGGCGTTGCCGGCGGTGTGGGTGTTGGAGAGCACCAAAAACTGCGCGTCGAGATCGGAGCGCAGCATCATGGCATCGAGCATTCGTTCTTTGCTGGCACCACCGAGCATCACTACGGCATCGACGCGCTGGGGCGGCTGCGTATGGACGTTGTAAAACAGTTGGTAGGCCGTCAAGAGCCAGCCCAGGAAGAGCGCCGCCAAGACCGTGCCCGCAATGATGACGGTTTTTTTGCGAGGTCTCTTGAAGGCTGGCATCCGGCCAGCATAAGCGCGCAACCCACGCGTTCCCTGATCGGCTTGGGCCGGAAGATGCGAATCCCCGCGGGGTTGCCGCCGTCGTTCTTTCACTTGTTCCTGGGAATTCCTGGAGTGCATCTACGCGGCTAGAACGTGAAGTTCAAGATGGTGGTGGTGCCGGAGTTAAGGTCGAGCTTCAGCGTTTGCTCGCCGGCCTTGAAACCGGGTATTTTGGCCTGTTCGTCCAGCGCCATGCCTGAAGACTCCATGCCGTCGATTCGGGTTTGGTCCTCGGCAGCGAGTTCCGGGCCGGCCAGCTGGGTCATGGTGCCCGTGGCCGCCTGCTGTGGCAGCGTCAAGGTGACCTGGACCGGGGCCTGCTTGGCCGGGTCATTCTGGTTGACCACCATCACACCCATGGTGCCGTCTGCATGCTGGACAGGGTAGGTATAGATGTTCTCGTTGCCGTCCACCTCGGAGCGCAGGAAATCCCCGGCGCCCAGCTTGTTGACCATCATGATCCCGTAATACTGGGGGCGCATGGTCAGCTCGCCGTTGGGCTTGCGATATGCGCCGCTGTCGCACAGGGGAGAACCCGGAGCGCCGCCCTTGCACGCTTCGAGACCGCCGTGGAAGTTCAGCTGGGTCACTCCCACCATGGCCGAACGCATCGCGAAGTTGATGGTCCACATGGCGGAGGCATGGGTCTTGAGCACCTCGTTGTGGCCAAAGCAGGTGGAAATGTTGGTTTCGGAGTTCCAGACGGGAATGTCGTGGCCGGCTGCAGCCTCCACCGCTGCCGCAGCGTAGTCGGAGCTGTAGTCGCTCAGCTGGCGCGAGAGGGCATTGGGGATGGTCTGCGCCTGCTCTGAATCTGCCGGAGCGTCACACGTGGACAGCGGATAGTTGTGGAAGGTCAGTGCGCCTTGGTTGGGCAGGTCCAAGGCGGCGTAACCCTTCCACCAGACTTCGCTGTACGCCTGGGGACCGACAACCTTGACCCCCGGTGCCGCTTCGGCGATCGCAGCGGAGTACGCACGGACTTCCACTGCCCAATCGTCAAAGGTGTATTCGGCCGGACGCAGGGCCAGATACTTGTATTCAACCCGGTTGTAGCCGTTGGGCTCATTGCCAAGACTGATGCCGACCATGCGGTCGCCGAGGATCTCATGGGCATACTTTGCGAAGTCTGCAGCACGGTTTGGGTCGTAGTGGCCCATATCCACGGCCATCAGGACCCGGGCGTTGCCCTGATCCAGCAGATGCTTCAGGTTGGTCAAGACCGCCGGAGTAATTTTGACAACCTCGCGGTTGTCATTGGCGTAGGCCGGCACAACTTCCCAATCCGGGATGGGCTCGTCCGTGGACGTCCAGAAGAACCTGCGGTCCACGGCCTGGGCTCCGAAGCGGATGACGGGGTTGCCGGACATCTTCAGGATGTCGACAAAGTTCGATTGGGCCGGGTCCAAGTGCATGTCCACCAAGTGGTCGGTGTCCATCGAGAGCCCGGCGAGGCCCTCAGGCATGGCGAAGCCCGATGTTTCGGCACCGACCTTGATGGTTGTTGCCTTCACTGCTTCCGTGGCCGACGCCGGAACGGCCGGCTGGACGTAATCCGGCCGTTCGAAGGCAGGGAACTTCTCAGGGGTCGCCGGGGTGCTGATGACGATGGGCGGTTGAAAGGCTTCCTTGCCGGAGCTGCCCGTCAAGTTGTCAAGCAATGGCATGCCTGCAAACACCACCGCCACCGCAGCCAGGCCGACGACGGTGCCCGACACTGCCGCTGCCATGGTCCGCTTACGACGCGTCTGCCGCTGCGGTCCCCGCTTCAAGCGACGGGCCTGCCCCGAGTGGGTGGGCGCATCGGAAGATTGGGAATTGCTGCGGGACGGTGTCATTAAGGCTCCAGAAAGGCAGGGAAACGGTCCGGATCATGCGTACATTGATCCGCAATGAGTCTAACGGGATGCCCGGACGACTGCACACCGCCCCCTGCAGGGCCACGCCGGCTGTCCGGGTGACCCGGTGCCAGCTGCCCGCAGCAGCGACAGGGGCGGACGGGCCAGCCGCCGTCGAACACGGCAATGTGTATGGGGGAGCCGGGGCGCCCGCCCACTCAACTGCCAGGCGGTCGGGCGTAACATTGCGCGGACCGCCGGTTTTCTCTCCGCCGCCCCACGCCAAGGATGCGGCCCTTTCCGAGCCTGAAATGCGGCAAACGCAGTTGAGGTGGCGGCCCGGTGGGCAGTAATGTTGTTGAAGGTGAGCCGGGAAGTCTGGTCGGCGCAACGTCGTCGACCCCTTAAAGGAATCCTGTATGAAGAACGAATCTTCGAAGTCAACACCCCGCACCTCCTACGGCCGTGGCAGCTATTCCGAGTTCCTGCGGATCGGGGAGATCCTGCGGAAGGAAACCGTGGGCGGCATGCTGCTGGTCGCGGCAGCCATCATCGCCATCATTTGGGCCAACTCGCCGGTGTCGGAAAGCTACTTCGCCTTGCGCGATTTCAAGATCGGGTATGAGCCCTGGCATCTTGACCTCAGCCTGGGCACGTGGGCGGCGGACGGCCTGCTGGCCGTCTTCTTCTTTCTGGTGGGCTTGGAACTCAAACGCGAGTTCGTCGCCGGGGATCTGCGCCAGTTCAGCAAGTCCATTGTGCCCGTCTCGGCAGCCGTGGGCGGAGTGGCGATCCCGGCAATCATCTATGCCGTCATCAACCTGACCAGCCCGGACACACTGCGAGGCTGGGCCATCCCCACAGCAACCGACATTGCCTTCGCCGTGGCGGTGTTGGCCATCATCGGCTCACACCTGCCCAGCGCCCTGCGCATCTTCCTGCTGACCCTGGCAGTGGTCGACGACCTGCTGGCCATCAGCATCATCGCCATCTTCTACACCGACGAGATCCAGCTTGTGCCGCTGTTGTTCGCCCTCATCCCACTGGCTCTCTACACACTTCTTGCGCAAAAATATCGCCGCTTCTTCGGAACCAAGGTCTGGGCGGCCTGGGTGATCCTGCTTCCCCTGGGCATTGCCACCTGGGCGTTGGTGCACGCATCCGGCATCCATGCGACAGTGGCCGGCGTGCTCCTTGGATTTGCCATCCCGGTGATCCGCTCGAAGGCCAGCGGCGGACCCGAAAGCGGCCCCGGCCTCTCGGAAATCTTCGAGCACCGCTTCCGCCCCATCTCGGCCGGCATCGCCGTGCCGCTGTTCGCGTTCTTCTCCGCAGGCGTGGCGATTGGCGGTTGGGACGGACTGGTCTCAGCCGTAACGGACCCGGTGGCCATTGGCGTTGTAATTGCCTTGGTGCTGGGCAAGCCGATAGGGATCATGGGCACCACGTGGCTCATGAACAAAACCACCAAGGCCTCTCTGGACAGTTCAATCAAATGGATTGACCTGTTTGGTGTTTCGCTGCTGGCCGGGATCGGCTTTACTGTGTCACTGCTCGTCGCCGAGTTGAGTTTCGGCCAGGGCAGCCCCCACGACGACCACGCCAAGATCGGCATCCTCGCCGCGTCAGTTTTGGCGGCGCTGCTGGCGGCCGCCGTGTTGACGTCCCGCAACCGCTACTACAAGACCGTGCAGCTGGCAGAATCCGTCGATGACAACCACGACGGCATCCCGGACGTGTACGAGACGGACCGCAACTAGCGTTCACCCCTGCAACGGGCCCTTCCCATCCGGGAGGGGCCCGTTGTGCTTAAGCTCCAGGGCTGGGCTGCGGCTTGAATTCCAAGCGTCGTGCCTTCCCGGTGTGCGTTCTCTTGCCTTGGAACGGACGGCCTTGAATCCCACCGTCTTGAATCCCAGACAGGGCGGCGGCCATGCCTCTAGCTGGGCGCCGCTGCCGGGGGGTTGGATGGAGGCAGAGGAACCTTGGCCGGAAGCCGCCGGCCCGCACTGACATAGCAGTTAAGGAATTCATTATGGCCACGATGCACGACGCTACCCGCACCGTCCGCGCAGCTCGGGGCACCCAGCTGTCCGCCAAGTCGTGGCAGACCGAGGCGCCCTTGCGGATGCTCATGAACAATCTTGATCCAGAGGTTGCCGAGCGGCCCGAGGATCTAGTGGTCTACGGCGGAACCGGCCGCGCTGCTCGCTCATGGGAGGCCTACGACGCCATTGTTGCCACGCTGAAAACCCTGGACGACGACGAAACCCTCCTCGTGCAGTCCGGCAAGCCCGTCGGGGTGTTCCGCACCA
The DNA here is from genome assembly GCF_030063185.1 of Arthrobacter sp. H35-D1. GTDB lineage: Bacteria > Actinomycetota > Actinomycetes > Actinomycetales > Micrococcaceae > Specibacter. The sequence continues at coordinate 109,618 of NZ_JASISP010000009.1, read as the reverse complement.
ACGTCTGGGCTCCGCGCGTGCTGCTGGCCAACTCAAACTTGGTGGGGGACTGGGCCACGTGGCCCGAATTCCGCAAGCTCGAGGCCGAGGGCCTGATGATGTACGGGCAAATGACTGCCGGCTCCTGGATCTACATTGGCACCCAAGGCATCCTGCAGGGCACCTTTGAGACTTTCGCAGCCATTGCCGCCAAGCGCTTCGGCGGCACCCTGTCCGGAACGCTGACCTTGACCGGCGGCTGCGGCGGCATGGGCGGTGCCCAGCCTTTGGCCGTCACCCTCAACGGCGGGGCCTGTTTGATTGTGGACGTATCCGAAGAGCGCCTGCAGCGCCGCGTGGGCAAGCGCTACCTTGACGAGCTGGCCCCCGATCTCGACACGGCCTTGGCCCGTGTGCTGGAAGCCAAGGCCGGGAAGCGGGCGCTGAGCGTCGGCGTCGTCGGCAATGCGGCCGAGCTGTTCCCGGAGATTTTACGCCGCCACCAGGCCGGTGAATTCACGGTGGACATTGTCACCGACCAGACCAGTGCCCATGACCCGCTCTCCTATCTACCCACCGAGTACTCGGTGGAGGAGTGGTCTGTGGAAGCGCAGCAGGACCCGGACGGGTTTACCAAGAAGTCGCAGAACGCCATGGCCCGCCAAGTCCAGGCCATGGTGGAATTCCAAGATGCCGGTGCGGAAGTCTTTGACTATGGCAACTCCATCCGCGACGAGGCACGCAAGGGCGGCTACAACCGTGCCTTCGAGTTCCCCGGCTTTGTCCCGGCCTACATCCGCCCGCTGTTCTGCGAGGGCATGGGACCGTTCCGCTGGGTGGCCCTCTCCGGGGATCCGGAGGACATTCGCGTGACGGATGAGGCGTTGAAGGAACTATTCCCCGAAGACGCACACCTGCACCGCTGGCTCAACGCGGCCGCCGAACACGTGGAATTTGAGGGGCTGCCGGCCAGGATCTGCTGGCTGGGCTACGGCGACCGTGCGAAGGCCGGCGTCATGTTCAACCAGCTCGTGGCCGACGGCCGCGTGAAGGCACCCATAGTGATTGGCCGCGACCACCTGGACTCGGGATCGGTGGCTTCGCCCTATAGGGAGACCGAAGCCATGAAGGATGGCTCCGACGCCATCGCCGACTGGCCGCTGCTGAACGCCATGCTCAACACGGCCTCCGGCGCCACCTGGGTGTCCATCCACCACGGCGGTGGCGTGGGCATTGGCCGCTCCATCCACGCCGGCCAGGTGTCCGTGGCCGACGGCACGCCGCTGGCCGCCGAGAAACTTCAACGAATACTCACCAACGACCCCGGCACCGGGGTAATCCGCCACGCGGACGCCGGCTACCAGCGCGCGGTGGACGTCGCCGTCGAGCGCGGTGTGCGGATCCCGATGCAGGAGCAATAGCCGCGGGATGATCCAGCGTGCCGCGAGCAACCGAGCGTGTCGATATCCGGCCCACACCGGATGCAGGGTTGGGCGAAAGCCATTGCAGCACCGACATCCACTGCGGAGCGCTTTGTGGAGTTCTTCAGGCGTTCCATATGGCCACTTCTTCCGGAGTCCTCAGTCCGGTTTTCCGGGCCTCGAAGGGCTCGCCGGAACCCATACCTGGATGATTGCCCATCCCACCGCGGCGAGCGGGACCGCCAAGATCGCGCCCAAGATTCCGCCCAGCACGGTGCCGACGGTCAGAGCAAGCAAAATCACTAGAGGATGGATCGACAGGGTTCTGCCCATGACCACCGGCTGCAGAAAGTTGCCCTCAAGCTGATTGACCACAACGATCACCACACCCACGATCAGCGCATCCACCAGCCCATTGCTCACCAGCGCCACCAGCGCCGCCAAGATACCAGTGGCAGTGGCGCCGACGATGGGAATGAAGGCACCCACAAAGATCAGCACAGCCAGCGGCAAGGCCAAGGGAACCTGCAGGATCAACAGGGTCGCGCCGATCAACACCGCATCGACGGCGGCGATGATGGAAGTACCGCGCACATACCCGCCCAGAACCTCGATGGCACGGATTCCCATGAGCCGTGTCTTGGCCCTCTTGGTGCCCTGCATCCGTTGGATGCAGAAGGCCCAGATGGACCGGCCGTCCTTGAGGAAAAAGAACAGTATGACGGCCATGAGTACGAATCCGGTGACCACTTCAGAAAACACGCTCAGTCCTGCGAGGGCGGTGTTCCCCGCCGCCTGGGTAGAGAGCAGGTCTTGGGCCCAGGTGCGCACCTGGTCCAAGGCGGATTCATCAATGGGAAGGGGACTGCCTTTGAGCTGGGTGTACAACTCATCGATGCGCTGGGTTGCCTGAGTGGCCAGTGAGTCCCATTGGGCACGTGTTGCGCTGACGATCGCGGTGACGATGGCGCCGAAGACGGCGATGAGCACGACGAAGGCGGTGGCCGTGGCGAGGGCGGCGGGCCAGTGGTGGCGGCGCAGCCAGCTGACGAAAGGCGATATCGCTGAGGCAAGGATCAGCGCCAAGAGGATCGGGATGACCACGATGGTGACCTGGAGCATTCCATAAATGACCAGGCCAGCCAGGACGATAATGAACAGCAGGTAGCGTGCTCTCTCACCGGTGCGTGCGATCAGGCCGTCCGCACCCGAGCGCTGAATGGCCGGAGTTTGGTGCTGGTTGCCGGGCATGGTGCCTCAATTTCTTCAAAAATGGCATATTGCTGGACATGGTTATGCAGGATTCCACCCTAAACGCCCGGTGGCTTGTTGCGACGCTCTTTTTGGTTGTCTTGCGCCACATGTTCTGCTGCACGGCCCTGACGCCCAGGGCCACGGACGTCCCGACGCGACAAAGATGCGACCCTGGTTTCCCAGGTCGGAGCTGGCGCCGTTCTGATGCCCCGACGAACATAAGGCTTTATACTAGATATAGATCACATTTCAGTATGTTGCTGGCATGCCGTGACGACGGGCATCATCACGGCACCTTCCCTCGCGACAACGCTGTCGCCCGGTGCCGGCGGGGAGCGTGAACTGGAGATCCATATGCGAACGATGATGTTGCATGGCCGGTGCGGATTCCGAATGCAGCTCGTCTCAACGGGAGAAGGCCTGACATGGACTCGCCAGTAGAACAGCGGCCACCGGTAAGGGGCGGCGGGGCCGGGATAAGCGTACGAGCCGAGTCCTCCAGCCAACATCCGGGCGACTGGGGCCGGGCTTTGGCTTCCGCCGTCAGCCGGCTCGTCGAGCAGATCATTGACACCACCGGGATCGATCCCTGCCACGAACCCGGCGGGCTGGACCTGTCCCTGCACATCACCGGCTTGCCAGGTGGTGAAGCCATCACCGTGACCTGGATGCCAGCTTCCAAAGGTACTGAGGAACTTTCTCCCAATCCACCGTTGGTGCCCTGACTTTGCCGTCCTCGTAGAACCAGAGTTCCTCATCGATGACCTCCACAATTTTCTACACAAACTCAAACCTCAGAGACACTTCCAAGCGCTCTTCCTTGTAGCCCAAGCAGCCGCTCGGGTCTCTCGCAAGCCGTGCACTGTCTGGAGCACTGGTCCGCGTATCGCTGGGGAGAACCGCGCGTAAGCCGGCCTAACCGTTGCCGAATTCAATCCTGATGGCGTCTTTGTCCGGCAGCACCACGACGGTGCCTTGCCTGAGCGTCCACCCCTCCGGAAGGAGGAAAAAGCGGCCCCCGCTGAGCACCAGCATTCGCAACTCCGAGTACGTGTAGACGGGGACGCCTCAGTGCCAAGCCGGGTTGCGATCACACCGGGAGCACCAATGGACAGGTCTGACTGGCTGTACACATCCGTCCCGCCCCACCGACTGGAACTGCCCGCCGGCCAGCCCGCCGGACGGTGCGCTGCGGGGTTTTGCGCGTGGAACGCAACAAAGGACGCCACGAATTCGTAGGCGGCCGTGTCAAGACAGCTCCCGGACTCAAATTGGGCCAGGGAGGATAGCCCGGCTGCAGCGTCCGTCCACCCGGATGCATCGCCCTGATAGGCCGCCCCGCAGCCGCCCGCAGCGGATCGCCGGAGTCGGCAGGTCCCGGGGCGCCCAGGCGAGAGTGCCGCCGTCGTTCTTCCCATTGCCTCCGGCGGGCTGTCCGCCGTTGCCTGAACCGTTGCCGTGTCCGGCCCAAGCCAGCAACCAAGTCCCACTGGCCAGTAGTCAGCGGCAATGGTTGATCCTTTGCCCCTCAATTATCCTCTCTGCAGGAGCAGGCAAGGAACAGTATTGACGGGCAGGCCGCGCCGTCCGGTTCCGCCAATGTCCCACCGTGGCGCTACGGTTAAAGCATGACCCTCACCGTGGCCCAGCTGTCCGAATCCGAGCTCCTGGCGCGCATCTTCCCGCGCTTGCACGCCGGCAGCTCCATGCTGCTGGGGCCCGGGGACGATTCCGCCATCATCGCCGCGCCAGACTCCCGCACCGTCATCTCCATCGACACCCAGGTCCAGGACAAGGACTTCCGCCTGCTCTGGCCCAACGGCAGCACCAGCACCGGCTACGACGTCGGATGGAAAGCCGCCGCCCAAAACCTCAGCGACATCAACGCCATGGGGGCCTCCGCCACCGCCATTGTCCTCAGCCTCACCCTGCCAAGCACCACGCCGGTCAGCTGGGTTGAGCAGCTGGCCGAGGGCCTGAGTGCGGCGATTGTTGCGCTCGGGGCACCCCAATGCTCAGTGGCCGGAGGGGATCTTTCCGGCGGTAGCGAAATTGTGGTGACGGTCGCCGTGACGGGAACCCTCGACGGCGCCGCGCCCGTATTGCGCAGCGGCGCCCGTGCAGGGGATCAGATTGCTGTGTGCGGCAACATGGGATTCTCCGCCGCTGGCTGGGCCCTGCACGAAAGCCGGGTGTCCGCAGCGGATTTCACGCCCGGTCTGGCGCTGGCCGCCCGGCTCTTTGCACGGCCTGAGCCGCCGTTGGCAGCCGGGGCGGTGGCCGCTCGCGCCGGGGCCACGGCCATGATGGATATTTCCGACGGCCTGCTCAGGGACGCCGCCAGGATGGCGGCAGCCAGCGGCGCTTCGCTCAACCTTGACCGCACCGTGCTGGCAAAACTCGCTGAAAAGCTGGCCGAACCCGCACAGCTTTTGGGTGTTGATCCACTTGCCTGGGTGTTGACGGGTGGAGAAGACCATGGACTATTGTGCACCTTCCCGGCGGGGACTCCGCTTCCGGACGGGTTCCTTGGGATAGGCTCGGTACTGTCCTTGGAAGCGGCGCAAGCCGCTGTGACCATCGACGGACAGAATTACAAAGGCGCTGTGGACGGCGCTCTGGGATGGGATCATTTTGCAGTCTAAGATCGCCGCAACTGCACCTGTGGTTCGCCGCTGGCTGACCATGGCCGAACATACGTTGGCCAACCACAGCGACAGGCTCAATGCCATCAACATCTACCCCGTGGCAGATGCTGACACCGGCACCAACCTATACCTGACGGTCCGTGCGGCAGCGCAAGCACTGGAGGAACTGGAGCCCTCGGACGTGGGAGTCACCATGGCCACCGCAGGACGGGCGGCCATGGAACAGGCCCGCGGAAATTCCGGCACGTTGCTCTCCGTGTCATTGATGGCGATGGCAGAACCCCTCTCCGGCGCCCAGCGCCTGAGTGGTCCCTTGCTGGCCGCGTCCCTGCACAGGGCGCAGCTGCGGGCTTGGAGCGCGTTGAGCGAACCCATGCCCGGCACCATCCTCTCCGTGCTGGAGGCTGCTGCCGCAGGGGCCAACTCGGTTGAGTCCACCATCCAGGGGGATGAATCCAACCACACACTGGCCGAGACCATCAACGGGGCCGTTAAAGCCGCCCGGGAAGCCGTGGTGTTGACGGAGTCCCAGCTCGGCGTGCTCAGTGATGCCCGCGTGGTGGATGCCGGCGGCGTGGGCCTGCTGCTCATCCTTGATTGCTTGCGTTCGGTGATCGTGGGCGAGCCGCTGCAGGAAGACCTGCTGGACGGGTTATCCGGCTACAAGGTCCAGGACCCCAACATTGCCCTCAACATGCCGGTGCAGGAAGGCGTTGAAGTCATGTGTTCGATCACGCTTTCCCCCTTGGCCGCCGCAGGGCTTCGCTTGGAGCTGGACAGCATGGGCGACTCCGTCATCATGAGCGCCGTGTCGGAGGAAGCAGACCCTACCGGCTCCTACCCATGGCGCCTGCACGTGCACGTGCCCTCCTCCGCCTTGGCGTTGGACGCCATCCGCGCTGTGGGTGATCCCAGCAATGTCAGTATTTCGGCGTTAAGCGCCACTTCTTCCGACAACGGCCATGACCTCCTCTAGCGCCGCGGTGCCCAATCCGGCAAGCCCGTACCCTGAGCTGAGGCTGGAGCTTTCGCGGCTTGTCGGCACCCCTTCGGCCAAGGCGATGGCCAAGGCCTTTGACATCACCACGGTGGGGGAAATGCTCCACCACTTTCCGCGCCGCTACTTGGCCCGCGGCGACCTGACGGACCTGGACCAGTTGGTGGTGGACGAGGAAGCCACCATCCTGGCCCGCGTGGTGGAGCTGAAAACGCGCCACATGCAAACCCGCAAGGGAACCATCAGCGACGTCACGCTCACCGACAATTCCGGCCGCCCCTCGGGCCTGAAGATCAGCTTCTTCAACGGTTTCAAGGCCAAACAGGAACTCAAGCCCGGAGTGCTGGCCATGTTCTCCGGCCGGGTCGGCGTGTACAACGGCAGTAAAGTCCTCACCAACCCCGGCTACGTCCTGCTGCCCGACGACGAGCTGGCCGAACACGAAGCCGAGGTCCAATCCGCCAAGCCCGTTCCGATCTACCCCGGCACCGCAAACTTCCCCAGCTGGAAGTCGGAGAAGATCATCCAAACCCTGCTGCCGGCGCTCGAGCTGGAGAAGATCCCCGACCCCGTGCCCAAGCACATTGCGGCACGGGAAAAGCTCATGCCGTTGTGGGAGGCGTACACGCAAATCCACATCCCCACCGACATGGACTCCTTCCCGGTGGCCCGCAAGCGCTTCCGCTACCAAGAAGCCCTGGCCCTGCAAACAGCGCTGGCGCAAAAACGTTTTGAAGCCATGCATCAGGACGCCACCGGCCGGGCGCGCGTCGAAGGCGGCCTGCTTGACGCCTTCGACGCGCTGCTGCCGTACACGCTCACGGCCGGGCAGCAGGAGATCGGCACGCTCGTGGCCGAGGAAGTGGCTGCCGGGCACCCCATGCACAGGCTCCTGCAGGGCGAAGTGGGTTCCGGCAAAACGGTCGTCGCCCTGCGCGCCATGCTCCAAGTGGTCGACGCCGGAGGGCAGGCCGCGTTCCTGGCACCCACCGAGGTACTCGCCGCCCAGCACTTGTACTCGATCACCGAACTGCTCGGCATCCTGGGCGCCGGGAAACTGCTGGGCGGCCCGCACGCCACCCGCGTCACGCTGCTCACCGGTTCCATGCCTGCCGCGGCCAGGAAAAAGGCCCTCCTGGCGGCAGCCTCCGGGGAGGCAGGCATTGTCATCGGCACCCACGCCCTGCTCTCGGACAACGTGCAGTTCGCAGACCTGGGCCTCATTGTGGTCGACGAACAGCACCGCTTCGGGGTGGAGCAGCGCGACGCCCTGCGCGCCAAGGCGCTCAAGCCCCCGCACCTGCTGGTCATGACAGCCACGCCCATCCCGCGCACCGTGGCCATGACGGTGTTCGGCGACCTTGAAGTGTCGGAGCTGACCGAGCTGCCCGCCGGGCGCACCCCCATCACCACCCACGTGGCGCCGATGGCCGAACACCCCGCGTGGGAGCCGCGCGTGTGGGCCCGTGCCCGTGAAGAGGTCGACGCCGGACGCCAGGTCTATGTGGTGTGCCCCAAGATCGGCGACGACGATGACCACGACGATCACGCCGGCCTGGATCCCGAAGACCTCGGTGAACGGGACGGCCCGGAACCGGAAGGCGACGGGCGCACCATGGCCGGGGTGCTCGACGTCGTCCGTTACCTGCGGGAACTGCCCGCCTTGGCCGGAAAGCGCATTGAGATGCTGCACGGGCGCCTTGACTCGCAGGCGAAACAGGGCACCATGGCCGCCTTCGCCGCAGGGGAGATCGACGTGCTCGTCGCGACCACCGTCATTGAGGTGGGCGTGGACGTGCGTAATGCCACGCTCATGGTGATCGTTGATGCGGACAGGTTCGGCATCTCCCAACTGCACCAGCTGCGCGGGCGGGTGGGGCGCGGCGGGCATGCCGGAACCTGCCTGCTGGTGACAAACCTTGAGCCTGGACATCCCAGCCGCAAGCGCCTCGACGCCGTGGCCGCCACCAGCGACGGGTTCGTGCTGGCCAAAAATGACCTGGAAATGCGGCGCGAGGGAGACATTTTGGGTGCGCGGCAGTCCGGTGGGGCCAGCGGGCTGCGGATGCTCAGCGTCCTGCGCGACGAAGTCCTGATTGAACGGGCCCGGAAAGACGCCACCGACATTGTCAGCAAGGACCCGGAGCTTGAATTCCATCCCGCGCTGAAACTTGAAATTGACATGTACCTGACCGAGAAGAATGAGGCATTCCTTGAACGTGGCTAGCGAAAGCAACGCGGCTGGCGAAACAGAGGCTGGCGAAAACGTGGCTAGCGAAAGCAACGCGGCTGGCAAAAACGGGGCAGGCGCTTGAGCCGGATCGTCGCCGGTGCGGCAGGCGGCAGCCCGCTGGTGTCGGTGCCGGGGGAGGGCACCCGGCCCACCACCGACAGGGTCAAGGAAGCCCTATTTTCGCGGTTGGAATCCATGAACATGCTTTCCGGCACCCGGGTCCTTGACCTGTACGCAGGGTCCGGCTCGCTCGGGGCGGAAAGCGCCAGTCGCGGTGCTGCCTCGGTGGAGCTGGTGGAGTTCAACGAGAAGGCCGCGGCCGTGTGCCAGCGCAACGCCGAACTTGTCAACAAGGTGCTGGGTTCCAAGGTGGTGCGCGTTCAGCGCTCCAAGGTGGAAGCGTTCCTGGTGCGTGCGGCCGAGGCAGGTGTCGAGGCAGGAGCGAACCAATGGGACCTGGTGTTCCTTGACCCGCCCTATCCATTGACCGAAACGGAGCTTTCAACGGTGCTGGAGTTGTTGGGTCCACGGCTGAGCTCCTTTGCCGTGGTGGTGGTGGAACGCTCCTCCCGGACGCCCGAACCAGCTTGGCCTGCTTCCCTTGTCCTTCTGGTTGAGAAAAAGTACGGCGAAACACGCCTCTGGTTTGCCGAACCGTCGGGGGACTGAGGCGCGGCCAGCGTGCCACCGGCTTGCCTGCACCGGCAGCTGTATCGGATCGTTCAGCGTCTTTTCCTTGCCGGGCTCAGACTTGTAGAGCTCGGACTTGTAGGGCTCAGAGCATTACCGTGCCCAGGATAGTTCGTTGGAGGTTGTGATCGAGGCCAGGAGCCCGAGCGATTGAATGCTTGCGGCGTGGGCTTCCGGAGTTGCGGCCGAGCAAGCGTCTTCGACGATGGCTACGTTGTAGCCGTGGTCCGAGGCCGCACGTGCCGAGCTTTCCACCGAGATGTTGGTGGCGACTCCGGCGAAGACCAGCGTCTCGATCCCGTGGGCTGAAAGGATTTTTGCGAGCTCGGGCGTGAATCCGCCGACCCGTTGGTTGGTCACTACCACGTCATTTTCCTGCGGGGCGAGTGGTTCGATGAAGTTGGTGGATGCGGCTCCGTGTTTGAGGGAGTCCCTTTCCTTGGCGATCTGCAGCAGCGGCGAATTTGCCTTCAAGTCGCTGTAGTCGGGGCTGTACGCGATCTGCGTGTAGATGACTGTCGCGCCAGCTTTGCGGGCGCCATCTAGCAGACCGGAGAGCTTATTCACTACATCGCGGTTCACAACTTCGTCGTGAAAAAAGTCTGCGAAGGCACCGTCGGCGCCGATGATGTCGCCTTGGCAGTGGATGGCGACAAGGGCAGTTGATTCCGGGTCAAGATTCATATCAACACTTCCTTCTGCATGGAGTTTGAGGTTGTCGTCTCGTTCCAGGCCCCCGAAGGGTGAGCCGAAACGCATCGCACGCCTCGCGGACCCACTCGCGGACCCAATGTGGCCCACCGTAGCGGTTCTGCAGGGTCAAGGCCAGCAATGGCGTCGACTGGCTGTCGCCACTCTCTCGTTGCAGCCAACGCCAGTAGTAGGGTGGTGGACGGTCCCCAGATCGCCCGAACCTAAGGAACATTCTGTGAAGCAACTACGAATCGGCCTCATCGGCGCCGGCGGCATTGCCGGCGTCCACATTGCCGGGTGGCAGCAGCTGGGGGCCCACGTGTCGGTGTTTTCGCGCTCCGGTGCCGCTGGGTTGGTGGAGCAATACGGCATTGAAGAGGTGGACTCCGTCGAGGCCCTGCTCGAAGCCAGCGACATGGTGGCCATCCTCACGCCGACTCCCTCGCACCACGGTTACGCCATGGCGGCATTTGCAGCCGGCAAGGACGTCATCTGCGAAAAGCCGCTGGCGGACACGTTTGAACACGCCGCCGAGATGGTCAACGCCGCCCGCTCGGCCGGGCTGCGGCTGTTTCCTGCCCACGTGGTGCGGTTCTTCCCGGACTATGTGGCGGCCAAGGCACAACTGGACAAGGGTGTGGTCGGCGTGCCGACAACGTTGGAGTTGAGCCGTGCCGGCGCAGCGCCGGCTGCCGGGTCGTGGTTCTTTGACGAGGCACAGGGCGGCGGCATTGTGCGCGACCAAATGATCCACGACCTCGATCAGGCCCGTTTGCTGGCCGGTGAAGTCACTGAGGTGTTCGCCGAGCAAAACCCGCCCAGCGTTGACGGCATACTGCCCCGTCCCGTCACAGCCCGGGTGGTCCTGACACATGCCAATGGTGCCACCAGTCAGGTGCGCGGAGAGTGGGGTCCTGACGGGCTGCCCTTCGGCACGAACCTGAGCGTGAAGGGTCCCCGCGGCACCATCAGCTTTGCTTCACCCGGCAGTGATAAGAACGAACCCGACGTCGTGGACAGCCCCTACACACGGCAAAATGCCGAGTTTGCCGCAGCCCGCGCATCAGGGGATCCGTCGCGCGTCAGCCCGTCCGACGGCGTCGTGGCCGTGGCACTGGCCGAAGCCGCCGCGGAATCCATCAGGTGCGGGAAGGCCGTGGACTTTTCCGCCGAAGCCGTATTGGCCTTGCTGGACCCTGAACACGCGGGATAAATGCCCGCCGTCGCGATCACAGCTCGTGTTTGTCAGTGGTGGTTGACGTGAGTTTTCGGCCGGCAACGGCTCACCCCTTCTGCAGTGCGTCGGCCGAGTGGGCTCTCAGGGTTCCTCAGCGTCCTATAAGCACCCTTGCGGGAAGGTTGTTCCACGGCGCCGCGGTTTGGTGCCAGTTCGAAAAACCGGACGGGTGCATCAAACAACCCGCCGGACCGATCACCACCACTGAAAGGTCCTCAGCCATGAACATCAGCAAACGTAAGAAAACCGTCGTCGGCTCCCTCGCGGGTCTGCTCCTGATCGGCGGCATCGCCTCAACCGGGATAGCCGCGGCAAACGCCGCCAACAACACGACTCCGCCCTCGCCATCCCAGGGGGAAAAAGGCGAGTCGCAAGAAGTCAAGATCAAGGGATCCGTCTCGGTGACCGAATCGGCCACCGAGGAATCTGACGCCGTGGAGGCCGCCAAACTGGCCAAGCTCGCCACCATCGATCAGAAAAGTGCCGACGCTGCTGCCCTGGCCAGTGTTCCAGGAGGCAGCGTCGTGACCACCAGCCTGGACGACGAAGATGGTTTCGTGGTCTACGAAGTGAGCGTGAAGGACAAAGCCGGAGCCGTGACAGAGGTCATTGTCGATGCGGGGAACGCGAAGGTTCTGGCTTCCGAGGCCGAGGGCAACGAGGCTGCTGAAGGTCCCGAGTCATCCAACGAATCGGAGCAGGGCTCCACAGCGGAGGGGACTGAGGTCCAAGACGCCACTCCGGGAGCTACCACCGGCAAGTAAGAGTAAATCACCCCGCGCAGCGGGAGGTTCGGCCGCCGGCCACGCATTCGCTTTCTTGAATGCGTGGCCGGTTGCCGTACGCCGGGCCGAGACTCATGCAGCCGGGAAAGCCCAGTTTCGTGTTTTAGCCCTCCGTCGCGTCACCGAAGGGTCGGGCACCCGCGTCGTGGGTTGGCAAGCGGACCGGATTCGCGGCACTTGAGGTCATGCCAGCCCTCTGGGTCAAGGCAGGCTTGCAGCCGTTGTGATGCGTTGTTTAGCGCTGATCTTCGATGCCAGGCCTTGCGGATCGCCACTTGGAACGTGAAGGGAACGAATCAGCGAAGCTGTGCGAACTGCCTTTTGGCGATGTGCAGGATCGCGGGATGCAGATCGAGTCCAGTGTGGTGGGTAACATCGGCCCGCAAGCAGGATGAGGGGGGTGCGGGCCCGACGGCAACGGTAGATGACTGGCTAGCCACTGGCCTGCCTGTTGCCGTCAGGCGTGGGAATCTTGTTGGACGGCTATCTTTACCGTGCTGACAGGGGCAGCTGAAAGGTCTTGTTCCTTGCGGGTTTTCCTGCGTTTTTGGACGTGCCAGGCGATGAGTCCGGCAGCGGCGAGGCCGAGGAGAGCGAAGGTGAAGGTGTGCCCGATGCTTTTTGCCACGCTGAGGTAGGCGTTGCCGGCGAAGTAGCCGAGCATCACTGCTGCGCTGCCCCAGATGATGCCCCCTGCAGCGTTGTAGACCAGAAAACGGCGGTAAGGCATGTGGGACGCGCCTGCCAGTGCGGGCATGACGGCTCGGAAGAAGGCAGTGAATCGTCCGAGAAAGACGGCTGCGCCGCCCCGGCGTGCCAGAAAATCGCGTGCGTGGTCCAGTTTTTGTCGACGTTTTTGCAAGAGACGGAGATTGAGCAGGCGCGGTCCAAAACGCCGTCCGACTTCGTATCCTACGGTGTCTCCGAGGATGGCGGCCAGAACCACCAGAGCCGTGATGAGCCACAGGTTCAGGTGCTGCTGGCTGGCCAGGACCCCGCCGAGAATGGCTGCGGTTTCGCCTGGAAGGATGAACCCGATGAACAACGCGTCCTCGGCGAAGACCAAGGCGGTGATCAGCAGGTAGGCCACCACGGGGGTCACCTGCAGTATTGCTGCGATGAGCGTGTTCATCACGGTCCGCCTTCCTTTCCGGCTTTTACCCAGCCTCCCATGATGGTCCTGAGGGGTTGCTGAGCGGGCAGGGCAGGGGACTCGCTTGCGCGTGCTGTTGTTCAGCGGCTCAAGCTGGCGTATTAGTCCAGTTTTTCTCCGGTTCCGGGTGCCTTGGTGGCTGTGCCCGTTGCTGTGGCATACCCGGTGGCGTCGGCGAGGATGGTGATGGTGACTTTGTTGGTTGAGTTTCGGTAGAGGCTGTACTTGTTTTCCGGGTAGTGACCGGGCCCCGTCCCGTTGTCGAAGTAGATGGTTTCGTTTTGGCCGGGAGAGAGGGTGAGCCCGTCCAGCTTTTGGTAGTAGGACTCGGATTTGCCGGTCTTGGCGTCCTTCATCGTGTAGTACACGTCAAGCCCCGTTATGGGTGCTGTGGTGGTGTTCGTGAGGTTGAACTGCAGCCTGTCGGCAACGGCGGCCTTGGTTTTGGGGTCGACGTTGTCTTCGGCCTTGGCGCCGGTGACGGTAAGGCCGGGTTTGGTCCCGGTAGTGTCCATGGGATTGGTTGTGACAGGGAGAACAGTGGAAGCAGCGGCTGAGGCTGAAGCAACTGGTTGGGTGGGTGTTGTGCTGGATCCACAGGCGGCCAACGACCCAAGTGCGATCAGTGCAGCAGTCAGTGTGGCGGCGGGGCGGAGGAACTTTTTCATGTCAGGGGGCCTTTCGTAGGATGGTTTTCTTGGTGCCGGACAGCAATGCTGCGCCGAGGGAGGTGGCGAGTCCGGCCAGGAGCCAGAGGGTGTTGTTGAATGTTCCAGCCCAGATGAAGGACAGGGACTGTTGGTTGTATTCGTTTTTGATGCCGAGGTAGGCGAAGGTGGCGCGTTCGTATTGTTTGGTCACCGAGGTCTGTTCAATGAGGTCGCGGGTGGTTTCGTAGCCGGTGAAGTGGGCCATGACGGCTTGTTCATGGGATTTGTCGACCTGCAGGCTGGCGAAGAGCCCGCCGGGAATCTGGTTGTCGGGGTCCATGGTGTCCCCGATTTGAGGGATGATCAGAACCACAACAAGCCACAGCACCAACGCCAGGATCAACCCGGTGCCAGTACGCAGGGCCAGCGTGGCCAAGGTCATGGCCAGCAGCGACCACATGATGAGGTAGCCGGTGGTGTGGGCTGCCACAATAGCCAGTGCCAGATAGTCGCCGCCTTGCAGGGGCGCGTTGCCCACGAGCAGCAAGGTTGCGACGATGACCAGGAACAGGGCCCCCATGGTGGTGGCCCAGATCAGGGACAGTGCGAGAATCTTCCCTCCGGCGAAGGCATACCGTCCCAGAGGGCGGCTGAAGATCAGCGCAAGAGTGCCACGGCCTTTCTCCTTGGTGATCATTGAAGCGCCCAAGACGACGGCGAACAAGCTGCCGATGATTTCCAAGTACTCCATTCCGCCACGGAGCATCTGCAGGGGAAAGAGCTGTGGGGCCGGGGCGGCGGCCGTGCTTCCGGCCGCTTTCAGGGCGTCGAGGTAGTGGCGGTAGTCGGCGATCTTGAGCCGAAAGTCCGCGGAGGCCACCACCACGGACAAAATGACGGCGACGGCCAGGAATGCGAAAAGTACAAGCAACAACCGGCTGCGGCGCAGGTCGGTGAGTTCCTTCTTGGCCAGGGTGAGCATCTCAATCATGGAGCAGTCTCCTCATCCGTGTCCGTCGAGTCATGACGACGGCGGCGCAACCAGCCACGGCGAAAGCGGCCATGGTCAAGATGCCGCCGGCCATGGTTCCGGTGGCTTGGGGGTCGGCAAGAATCAGCGCACCGACGTGCTTGAATTGCTCGCCGAGGGACAGCGGATCAACCAGGCTGCTGGTCGCTGCAAAGAACCCGCCTTGGGGTGCCGGGGGCGGAGAAACTGGATTCAGCAGGGAGACCGGATGTGCTGCTGTCCCCAGCAGCGGCAAGATGAATATCACAACACTCCAGATCACGATGGGGGTGAGTAGTGCGGAGGTGGAGGAAGCGGCGTGCAGCCCGGCTGCCATTCCCAGCGCCACAAAGGGCAGCATGAACAGCCACGCCAGGGCGTAGAGGCCCGCGATCCGGGCACTGTCTCCGCCGGCAAGAACCTGGCCGGTTACGACACTGATGCATCCGATGTTGAGCAGGGCCGAGAGGGCCAGCAACAGCAGGACGAACAGGGCCAGACCGGCGAGTTTTGACCCCAGATAGAACGCCGGGCCCACATCCCGGGAGAGAATCAGATCCGCAGTCCGGGCTTGCCTGTCCCGCAGCGTGGAGTTGACGCCGACGACGATGGCTAGCAGCGCCCCGATGAGCACTATGTAGATCACCGTGTTTCTGGCGTAGTACAACGGTGAGAGGGCATCAAAGGGGTTGGAAACGGTGGTCAGACCCTGCCGTAGTGCTTCCTGGTAGACCCCCGTTACACTCGCGCGGGCCGAGGACCCGATGAATGCCGACGCAGCAATCATTCCCACGAACACTGCCAGCAGCAGCTGAGGGAGGCGTTCGCGAGTGGTGCATAAAAGTTCGTGGACCATCACAGCGCTCCACCGGGTCATGAACGCTGGCTCGCTTCGATGTGGAGGTAGATGTCCTCCAAAGACTCCTGGGCGGGGAAGGATTCCAAGGTCGCGGCCATCGAATCTTGGTAGATCAGGGTCCCTGCGCTGAGGATCCCTATGCTGGTACACGTTTTTGTCACTTCGGCCAGCAAGTGGGTGTTCATGAATATGGTCATGCCGAGCTGCGTGTTCAAGGAAATGATGATCTCGCGCAGTTTCGCCACACCCTGGGGATCGAGCCCGGAGGTGGGCTCATCCAGGAAGAGCACCGACGGTTCGTGAAGAATGGCTTGGGCAATGCCCGCGCGTTGGCGCATGCCCTTGCTGAAGGAGCTCATCCGCTGGCTGTCGTGCCCGGTAAAGTCCAGGAACTTCAGAACCTCGCGAATCCGTGCCCTCGGTGCCTGCACACCCGAGAGATGCGCGAAAAACAGGAGGTTCTCGACCAACGTGAGATTGTCGTAAAACTGGACGTTTTCGGGCAGGTACCCGATGGTGCTGCGCACCTGGTGCGCAGCCGTTCCAATGTCGCGGCCGCCGATTTCCGCGGTCCCTGTGGAAGGTTCCAACAGGGTGGTCAGGATATTGACGATCGTTGTTTTCCCGGCCCCGTTGTGCCCTAACAAGCCGAAGATCTCCCCGGCGGGCACTGAGAGATTCAACTCGTTCAGTGCTTGGGCGGTACCGTACCTCTTGGTCAGTGCAGTGGTAGATATGGCGGTTGCAGTCATGACATTGGACGCTACGCGGCACCGGCTAAGAGAATGCTGAGAGGGCGAGGAATCCTAATCCACACCGGGCATGAGTTGAAGTGGCGTGACGCTGCCTGGTGTCAGTGGGCCAGTCCAAGTCGGGGGGCCAGCCAGGTCAAGGCTGGGCCCAGGGCGTTCAGTGGTACGTCCCAGGAGTGTCCTGCGCCCGGCACGCTGTGCGTGGTGACAGTCATGCCGGCGGACCGGGCCGCTGCAGATACTTTGTTCATGTAGCCGGTGAATCTCCTGTCCTGTGCGCCGGCGGCAAAATAGATCCAGCTCTGCGGGTACTTGTTCTTGGCCATCACGTTCAGGGGCGTCACGGCATCGAAGGCTGCTGTGTTGCCGCCGAAGGCTTTCTGAATGGTGGTGTTCATGTCGGCGGACAACGCCGGTTCAGCCTCGCCGCTCAGGTCAATGGCGGAGGGATATGTTTTTGGGTGCAGGGCAACCATTTGCAGTGCGCAGGTCCCGCCAAAGGAGAAGCCGCCGACAGCCCAGTGCTGCGGATTCGAATCGACCGTCAGATTGTCTTTGATCCAGGCAGGGACGTCCACGGCCAGGTAGGTGTCCGTCTTGGCGATTTGCGAGTCCATGCACATGGTGTTCGCTGAATTTGAACCGTTGACGTCCGGGACCACCACCACGGGTGCCAGGCCTTGATGGGCGGCGGCGAAAGTGTCCATCGTCTTCTGCAACTCGCCGGCCTTGAGCCAGTCGGCAGGGGAACCCGGCTGTCCGGCGATCAGGACCAACACAGGCAGCAAGGGCTGGTTCGTGGCTTGATAGGCAGGGGGCAGGTAGACGTACCCTGTACGCCCGGTGAATCCGGAAACGCGGCCGGGAATCTGCACGGAGTTCACGGTGCCAGCCACGGGCAGCCCGGCAGGCTTCTCCCAACGATCCACGGCCGGGCCGGAAGTCTTGGTTGCCCATCCATGGCCCGGTTGCTTTTTAGCGGTATTTGGCGACAGCGGGGCAATGTTGGCGGTGCTGGCACCGGTGACATCGCCAACGGTGCGGTATGAGCCGTAGTAGGCGTTGACTTGCATGCCGACGGTAGCCAATACCAGGCCCATGGCCAGAGGGGCCAAAACCCTGCGCCACAGGCGACCGGAAATCAGATGCAACACCATCAGCAGGACGGCGAACACGCCTACACCTATCCACACGAGCACCTGCAGCGGCAAGTCATAGGCACTGAGTGCAGCAACGTTCACCACGTACCAGTTGATCGCCCAAGCCATGAGGGCGGCCAGCGCTGCGGCGCAGACAACGCTGGGGACCCATCCGCGGTGCCGACGCAGCAGCAGCATGACTCCCGAGATGAGGGCCAGAACAGTCAATGCCAGCGGAAAGGGGCCGGAGATCAGGTCGATGTTGTCAATAAAAGACATGTCCAGGTTTCCTGACGTCCGAGGTGAGGTGCGGGAGCGGCTCCCGGGCGTGGGGCCGGCAGGGGGATGACAAGAATGGCCCGGACAGGATGGGGGAACCTGTCCAGACCATTCAGTCTAGTTGCAGCGGGCTCTCGGTGAGGGGCTGCGCGTGGCTATGCAGTAGTTCCTCCTTCCAATGCCATTGCTGGTGGGCTGGCCGGCTTAAGGTGAACCGGGCAGATCACCCGGGTCGGTGTGGTTGCCGCTCTGCTGGAGATCGGGGCCCGTGTCACCGGCCTTCTCCGCGGTGCCAGCCTTTTCACCCGGATCCGGGGCGTCCTTGGCGCCGGGAACATCCTGAGTTTCTTGGGCGTCCTTGACGCCGGGACTGTCTGGCGTATCTCCAGGTGTGGGGGTGTCCGTCGTCGACTGACTCGAGGAGGAGGAGGAGGAGGACGGTGTCGGTGCAGGGGTGGCTGCGCTGGCCGCGCCGGCTGCTCCGAAGCCGAGCCCTGCCAAGGCCATCACGCCCACGGCGCCCATGATCACTTTCTTCTTCATGTCCATGCTCGCCAACCGACCATTGAGGTTCGGTACTTTACTTTCCGTCATCATTGCCTCCTTGTTTCGCTGCCATCCGGGGGTGGGTGGCGATAACTCCACTCTGCGCGGTGGTCGCTGAGAGACCGCTGAGCCCACCTATGCGGGAGCTGAGATCCGGGGCTCTGCGATTGTGCAAAGGACACTGGCACGGGCATGGTTGAACCATGACACCTCTTCGCCTGTGGCCGCGCCCATTCCAAGGTCACGTGCGCCGCGTGTGGGGTGTGCGGGGAAGAGCGACGGCGACGGCCGTCACCGTGGTCGCCCTGGCCCTGGTTGCCGGGGGACTGTTGTTGTTGCTGCTTTTGCAGAGTTCCTTGATCGCCACGTCCGAATCGACCGCGAAGAACAAAGCTGCGGACGTGGCGGCACTGATCGCCAGCCAGGATGTTTCCGAGGCCGGGCAGTCACTGGCAGACACTGCACGGAGCGGCCAGTATGTGCAGATCATCAACCCCCAAGGGGCAGTGGTTGCCTCCTCGGAACGATCGACGGCCACCACTCCGTTGTCGGATTTGCGCCCGGGTCCCGGAGAAACCAAGACCGATTCCGTCT
The DNA here is from genome assembly GCF_030063185.1 of Arthrobacter sp. H35-D1. Lineage (GTDB taxonomy): Bacteria > Actinomycetota > Actinomycetes > Actinomycetales > Micrococcaceae > Specibacter. The sequence goes on along the minus strand of NZ_JASISP010000009.1, from coordinate 90,700 downwards.
CCAGCTTGCAGAGCATCGAAGATACTGACGAGTTCCTGATCGTCGCCTCCGGGGTGCAAACCGACGCGGGCACCTATACGGTGATCGTGGCATCGACGGTCCAGGTCCAGGCGGACTCCGTGTCCACGGTGGCTTGGTTCCTACTCGGGGCCACACCCTTGTTGTTGGTGGTGGTGGGCTTTGCAGTGTGGTTTTTGGTGGGCAGGTCGCTGCGCCAGGTGGAGCGGATCCGTGGCCAAGTTGACCATATTGACGCCAGTCGGCTTGGCGAACGGGTGGAGGTGCCGGCCACGAACGATGAGATCCATCGCTTGGCCCTGACCATGAACACGATGCTGGAGAAGCTCCAGGCTTCCGACGGTGAGCAGCGCCGGTTTGTTTCGGATGCGAGCCACGAACTGCGCAGCCCTCTTGCGACCATTAGTGCAGGATTGGAAATTGCCGCAGCCGATCCGAGCGGGTATACTTGGCGCGAGCTCCAGGGCATGCTCAGCGGGGAGACGGCACGCATGCGCTACCTTGTGGATGATCTGCTGACCTTGGCCAAAGCCAATGATGGAGGCATCCACATCATCGCCCGGGATGTAGACCTCGACGACGTCCTGGCCGCCGAAATTCGTAGGCTGCGGCCGCTGTCCCCGCACGCTATCAGCGCCAGTCTGGTTCCTGCCAGGGTCACCGGGGACGCCCAACGCCTGGGACAGGTGCTGCGCAACGTTCTGGAGAACGCCAACCGCCACGCGAAGTCTTCCATTGCCATAGAACTTGCATCGGGTTCAGACGGGGTGGTGGTGGTCATAGACAATGATGGGGACCCCGTACCTGCGGCCGACCGCGAGCGGATTTTTGAACGTTTCGTTCGCCTTGATGAGAGCCGTTCACGCGAAAGCGGCGGCAGCGGACTCGGTCTGGCCATCGCGGCGGGCATCATGAGTGCCCACCACGGCACCATCACAGCAACCCAAGCCCCTTCCGGGAACTGCCGTTTCGAACTTCACCTGCCCAGTGGCAACGGGCAGCCTATCCCCGGTCTGCGGTGAGCAGGTATCCCATGCCGCGAACAGTGGAGAGGGTGGACAAGTTGAACGGGGCGTCAACTTTGCGCCGCAGGTACCCTATGTAGACTTCCACCACGTTGTCGCCGCCTTCAAAGGCGGGATCCCAGACGTTGTCGAGAATTTCGGCTTTGGACACCACTTGATCGTGTCGGCGCATCAAAAATTGCAGCAGCCCGTATTCGCGGGCGGTCAAGGAGATGGCAGTGTCGCCGCGGTGGACGCTGCGGTTCATCGGATCCATGCTCAACGTTCCCAACGTCATCACCACGGGTCGTTCCGGGGCGCCACGCCTGATCAGCGCCCTCAGCCTGGCCACCAGCACCAGGAAGCTAAAGGGCTTCGTCAGATAGTCGTCGGCGCCCAGGTCGAAGGCATCGGTTTGGTCGTATTCCCCGTCCTTGGCCGTCAGCATCATCACCGGTGTCCAGATTTTGCGTTGCCGTATTTCCTTCAGCACGTCGTAGCCATTTTTCAAGGGCAGCATCAAATCCAAAAGAATCACATCATAGGGGCTCTCGGTTGCCGCCCAGAGGCCGCTGACCCCGTCGTGGACAACCTCCACGATGAAGCCCTCGTTCGTCAAGCCGCGGCGCACCGTTTCGGCCAGCAATTTCTCGTCTTCCACCAATAGAACCCGCATCTGCATCCTTTCCTCGTACAAGCAGTATGACGGCCCAATCCTGAGAAGTACCTGAGAAAAAGGTTCCTCAGCTACCACTCAGGGAGGCAGTGGCATGCTGGCAGCAATAGCCCGCAACTGGTCAGGAAGACAATGATCCGCAACCCACTTTCGACATCATCGACCACTGCGCACCTTTGGCCATATTTTCGTTCGTGGTGGTGGTCGGGGCTCGGCGCCATGATTTTTGCGGCCACAGTTGTTGTTGGGCTGCTGCTCAAGCGTGGCGGGCCTAAGGTGGCTGAACTCGGTGTGGACATCCAGCTCTCGCAAGAGCGCAACCCCGTTGTGAACTTCCTGTCGCTGGCCATCCACTACGGGTTGGGGCCTGTGGGTGCCCTCTCCTTGCTGGTCTTGATCTGCCTGGGTTTGTTGCTGCTGCGACGTAGTGTGGTGCCCGTTTACGCTTTTGGATGGGTGGTGGGCATCGGATGGCTTGCGGCAGAGGTGGTCAAGCGCCTGGTGTCGCGCATTCGGCCTCCTGCCGATGCCGTGCAAGCACTCATTCACGAACATGGCATGGACAGTTTCCCCTCCGGCCACACCGCGTTCGCCGTCGCCCTGGCGTGGGCGTTCGTTCTCGTCGTGGCACACACACGCCGTGCCAGAGTGTGGGCCATGGCTGCCGGGGTCGTGTTTGTGGCGGTGGTTGCCTTTTCCCGGCTCTACCTGGGTGTGCACTACCCCAGTGATGTCATCGCCTCCGTCTTCATTTCCAGCGCCGCGATCCTTCTCTGGCTGCCGGTCTGGAACAACTTCATCGCACCCCGGCTTTCAGCGGAGCCCCGCACATCCGTCCCCGGCCCGGGCGGGACTGATGGAGCCGAGCGAAATATTTCAGGTACCGGTATATGGCCCACCATGCCTATAAGCTCAAGAGCAAAGACCGCTGGTACAACGACAGGACCGCTCCCATCGAAGCGTCAAAGGTAACAACCCCCATGAAGCCGGCATGGACATTTCGTCTGAAACCGGTCAGGCCGGGCAACCCCCTGCCCGCCTTGCTCAAGGCGGGCAGGCACGCCCCGGCAACGTGGATCCTCCTTGTACTGCTGTGGGTGCCCGGGCTGCTGACGGGCACGGTGATCTCCGGACACCACGGCGTCTGGCAATCCGCGATCCTCGCCACGCCGTCGTCCCTGCCGGAGCAATGGTGGACCATCATCACCGCTGCGTTCTGGGAGCGCGGTTTGGTGGGGTACCTCGTGGGGACCGTGCTGTTGCTGATCGTGGGCATTCCGGCTGAACGCCGGTTGGGAAGCCTGCGCTTTCTCATTGCGGGCTTCACCGGGCAAGCTGCGGGAATCGTGCTGGCCATCGGCATGGTGCACGGGATCCACAATCTGCTGGGCAGCTGGTCCGCGCAGCTCTTGTTGCAGTCCTTTGTGGGGCCTTCCGCCTTCGTGTTCGGAGCGGCCTTGGCCGCGACCACAACCTTGGGTGTGTTGTGGCGCCGCCGCCTCAGGCTCATGTTTTTTGTGCTGCTGATACTGCTGGCCCTCTACAGTGGTTCCTTCCCGGACTTGGTGCGGCTTGCAGCTGCCACAGTTGGGGTTTTCCTTGGCCCTGTGCTTTTCCGCCGTGCTCCTCGGGTCAGTGCTCCTGTTGCTTCACGACGCGAAGCACGGGTTCTGGTAGCCCTCATTGTGGCCGCCTCGGCCGTGGGACCGGTCCTGGCAGGTCTGTTGCCTCACGCTGTCGGCCCCTTGTCCGTGCTCCGCTACCTCTTCACCAACATCCAAACCGTGGATCCACAAACCCTGCAAACCCTGTGCGCCGATCCCACCCAGGTCAAGGACTGCGCTGAGGCGAAGCTGCAACTGCACGCCGGCGCCGGGGGTATTTTCATGGCAATTCTGCCCTCAGTATTGCTGCTGGTGGTCGCGGACGGGCTGCGTCGTGGCCGCCGCTTCGCTTGGTACGGAGCACTGGTCATCCAAGGCGGGCTGGCAATCCTGGCTGGCAGCTATATTGCTGCAGCACTGATGCCTGCCGGGCGGGGAACTTCCCCCAATGATGGTTTGGGAGCCGTTGACATCACCGCCCAGTACCACCCGTTGAGTCTGATCCTGCCCCTGCTGGTGCCGGTGGTACTGACGATTCTGCTCTTGGCGACGCGGAAACTGTTTCGCGTCAACGCGCCACCGAAAACCTACCGGACCCTCTTTCTGTCCCTGCTTTCCACCGCCGTAGTCCTGTCAGCGATCTATGTTCTGGCCGGTCTGGCCCTGGCGCAGGGCTTCACACCCGCCCCAGGCCTGCCGGAACTGCTGGCGGACCTGCCGGATCGGTTCCTTCCGCTGGGCTACTTGCTGGATCTATCCCCGGCGTTCTTCCCCCAAAGCACTGCCGCCGTGATCCTCTATGAAGGCATCGGCATCACCTTTTGGATCATCACTGCAGTGTTGATCCTCAGGTCCTTTTTACAGTCGGCCCACAACGCCCGGGGGACTGATGCGGCCCGTGCCCGCGCCATCCTGAAGGCCACCGAAGGTTCCTCGCTGTCGTGGATGACCCAATGGGGCGGAAACAGCTACTGGTTCTCCGGATCCGGAAACAGCTTCATCGCCTACCGGGTCCTTTCGGGCATTGCCCTGACCCTGGGGCCACCGGTGGGTCCCCCCGCTGAACTGCGCACCGCGATCGATGAGTTCATCCACTACACAACCGAGAAAGGCTGGACTCCCTGCTTCTACTCCGTGCCCGGGAACATCAAGGACGCCACGGAGAACCTCGGATGGGGATCGGTGCAGGTCGCCCAGGAAACCATTCTGGACCTGGCGTCGCTGTCCTTTACCGGCAAGAAATTCCAAGACATCCGCACAGCCCTGAACAAGGCAGCCAAGGAAGGCATCCACGCCCAGTGGGTTTCCTACCCGGAAGCGCCGCTGTCCATCGCCGATCAGATCCATGCCATCTCCGAAGAATGGGTAGCCGATAAAAAAATGCCCGAAATGGGCTTCACCCTCGGTGGGATTGAGGAGATCAACGACCCGGAAGTACGCTGCCTGCTGGCCATTGACGATCAACACACCATCCATGCAATCGCCTCCTGGCTGCCCGTCTATCGAGACGGCACGATAGTTGGCTGGACATTGGATTTCATGCGTCGACGCAGCACCGGGTTTAGGGCCAGCATCGAATTCTTGATCGCTTCGGCGGCACTGTCGTGCAAAGAGGACGGCTATGAATTCCTCAGCCTCTCCGGCGCACCGCTGGCACGCATCGAGCAAACAGGAACCGACCCCGCAGCAAAAGGGACTGAGCAGCGGCGGGCTGGCCTGGACCGGCTGCTTGAACAATTGGGGTCCATCCTTGAACCCGTCTACGGCTTCAAGTCTTTGCTCACCTTCAAATCCAAGTTCCAGCCACGCTACGAACCGCTGTTCATGGTCTACCCCGACTCCGCGGCGCTTCCCAGCATCGCCAACGCCGTCGGCAGGGCCTACCTTCCCAAAGCCAGCATCCGACAAAGTCTGAGCCTGGCCGGAAGAATCATCCGCATCCCCGCCAGGGAAAACACCAAATGATTCGGTGCCCAGCCCAGCACCCGCTCCCACCCGTCCATGCCCACCACGATTTTGCGCGAGCCTGAGCAATGACACCGCACCAGGGCAGGGTACTTGCCTTCACCCTGGCCAAGGCCACGAGAACCTGCACCATCATTGTGGTGTTGACTCTTGCCTTGAGCAGTGCCAACGCCGACGATCTCACCCGGCAACGCACCACGGAACAAGCAGCGGCGACCCACCACAGCGTCGACGCCAACACCACCTTGCGCAATCACTGGTTGTCAACCGGGGCAGGGGAGGGCCCGTTGGGATCTCCAACCACCAACGAGTACCCCGTGGGGAACGGGCGAGTCCAGGAATTCGAGCATGGAGTCATCTACTGGTCGCCGTCGACAGCTTGGCACACAACCACCAGTGGAAATATTGAACGCCGATACATGGCACTGGGCGGACCGGCGGGACCGCTCGGTTTCCCGAAAGGGGAGGAGGCAGCAGCCGGGGACACCCGGGTTCAGCAATTCTCCGGCGGAGACCTGGTCCAGGGGCCCACAGGCGTAAAAATCGTCGATCCGGAAACCTACAAGGCTTGGACCCAAAACCGCAAACTCTTCAACTGGCCGGTGAAGGATTCCTGGCGGGACGCCCGTGGTGTCCACACGGGGTTTCAATCGACGGAAACGATCTGGGATCCGCAGACCAAGGCACTCTACTCAACCGCCACGGTTGATGAGAATACTGCCATCATCATCGGTGACTCCCAGCTCAATGGGGATTCCTGGACAGAGCAGGGAGCCCGTGCTGCCGGATTTTCCAAGAAGATCGAATTGGGCTATGGCGGCTGGGGATATACCCGAGCCACGAGGGCAACCGGCGGAACACCGGACGAAGTCGTTGCAACCCACCGGATGCTTCTTCCGCAAGGAAACCCCGGAGCCATTTTCGTCACCCTGGGCGGCAACGACGCAACCGCCCAGGCCTCCGACGCCGACATCATCGCCCACGCCACCAAAACTTGGGCCGAGCTGCGCCGTCTGTACCCGAAGACTCCGATCATCGTCAACGGTGTCATGTCCACCGACGCTGCCCGCCACGCCAAAAGACGGTACCTTGACCAGCTGATCACCGATGCCGCCGGATCCCAAGGATTCATTCACGTCAGTGTGGCCGGCATGGCCACAACCGCAAGCGCGGATTACAAGGACAACGTCCACCTGACCCAAGCCGGGCAGAACCTTGTGGCCGTCATTTATGCCCAAGCCCTGTTGAAAGCCCTCAAGTTGCAAGTCTTCAAGTTGCCAACCCTCAACAAGTAGCGGGCCACCGCCGGGCACGGGTTGCCACACCACGCCTGCGACGGATTCACATAGTGATCGTCTCAACCCCACAGAAGCAGATCCAGAGAATTGCAGCGATCCGGGTCGTCTCGAGTGTGCGTCCTGCGATCAGCTGGTGGCGTTGGACACGGGTGTTCCCTGGCCCCTGGGGGCGTGTGCCAGCGAACTCTCGTGTCCACTTTCTGAGAAGTGGCTGAGCCGGTGTGGCTTTCTCAGCATTGTCTTATCCAAGGGCGCGGATAGTGGCACATATCAGAGACCACACGGCGCAGTATCGAAGGAGGACCCATGAGACCCCCATACTCTCCGCAGTGCGATGAGGTGCCGCTGGAACCCGACACGGTGGAACCGCTGGAACGCCAGGACAAGAATCGCGGGAAGAAGCCACGGTCTGTGCGTGCTCGACGTATCCGCAGATTCGTTTTGATCGGGTTGCTGTGCCTGTCGATTATCCCTGTCGGTTCCTACGCCCAAGCGCTAACGTATCCAGGCAACGCTTCTTTCGCTGACAGGTCTGTTGGATGGATGCGCAACAACGGTGCCAACGACCTCGTCAACGCCGTTGAAAATTGGTATTACACCAACAATGCACCCTCGGGGGCCAGGCCGGAGCCAGGTGCCGTTCCCCACGCGCTCATGGCTCCTGTCCCGGTTGGCGCAACTTTGCCGGTGTTGAAAGTCAACCACGCCTCGGGAACATCCCTCCCCAATGAAGGGCAATGGCTGCCCGGTCAACTGGGTTCCGATGGGAAGCCGGCCATTTACACCTCGTTTATTCAGCCTGACGACAACCACCCCAGCGTCATTGCCGGGGTGGCGCTGATCCGCCAAGCAGCCAGTACCGCCCACCTGGTTGCCGGCACTCGACAACCCGACACCAACACGTGGCCAGGGAACGCCGCCGTCCCGAGAAACGATGTCAGCCACCTTTTGGCGACTTTCAACGCCGGTTTCAAAGCCAAGGACATTAGCGGAGGTTTCTACTTCAACGGCCAGTACTCCAGGGCTCTCATCACCGGGGAAGCCTCAGCGGTCATCACCAAGGACGGACGCATCGGGATCGGTGCGTGGAACCAGGGTGTTTGGATGACACCGCAGGTTGCAGCTGTCCGGCAAAACCTTCACCTGATCGTCGCCAACGGCCATCCAGAACCGGGCCTCACCAGCAATGCTGGAGGAACGTGGGGAAGTGCCAAAAACCAACTTCAATTCACTTGGAGATCCGGGCTGGGCACGGACGCCAACGGGAATCTGATTTACGTCGCCGGAGATGGCCTCACCTTGGAAACCCTCGCCAAAACACTCGTTCAAGCTGGAGCAATCCAAGGAATGGAACTGGACATTCACTCCGGGCAAGTCAACTTCTCCTCCTGGGCACCCCAAGGAACCACCTCAGTTCCCACGAAGCTGCTGCCCGGCATGCCCAACTCATCCGACCGCTATCTGAACCCAGACCAGCGCGACTTCTTTTATCTCACCGTGAAATAGCCACACCCACCAGGAGCGATCATGACCGAGCTCACAGCAGGCCTGCCACTGCCCTCCCCGGACGCACCACTGCGCGAGCAAGCTGGAAAAACCCAGGCAGAGTCACACTCCGGGACCATCGCCAGCCTCTTCGCCGCAGCCAGGCCGACCCAATGGCCGAAGAACCTTCTCCTCTTTGCCGCCCCGGCTGCGGCCGGAGTCCTCACCGAACCCAACGTTGCCGTGCACGCGCTTCTGGCAGCGGTGGCCTTCACTCTTGGCTCGGCGGCAACATACTTCCTCAATGACCTGCGCGACATTGCCGCAGACCGCAGGCACCCCACCAAATGCCACCGACCCTTTGCATCCGGGCGGATCAGCACCAAAGTTGGGTACGTGGCAGCTCTGATCCTGGCAGCTGCAGCATTGATCACGGCGATGACCGTGGGGTGGCTGACGCTCGTTGGCCTGTGCACTTACCTCGTGCTGACCACAACGTATTCTCTCTACCTGAAACGATTCGCCGTCCTTGACATCCTCGTTGTCGCCATGGGCTTCGTCCTGCGTGCGGGGACAGGAGCGCTGGCCACGGGCGTCGCGGTGACTTCCTGGTTTTTGCTGGTCACGTTCTTCGGAGCGCTGTACATCGTCACCGCCAAACGACAGGCTGAACTCCAATCCCAGAACACCGGCATGCAGCCCGCCGGAGTTGCGGGTTCGCTCCTGCCAACCAGCCGCGCCACCTTGTCGCTCTACAGCAAAAGCTGGCTCGAGCAGACACTAACCCTCGCTCTCACCAGTGCGATCATCTGCTATTCGCTCTGGGCCGTCCAATACCCCGGGACTCCTTGGGGATCGGCCCTCATCCAAGTCTCCATCCTGCCGTTCATTGCCACCCTCCTGCGCTACGGCTATCTCTGCTCGCGTGGCGATGGGCAACGCCCTGAACATCTAATGTTCAGCGACGTGTTCCTGGCAGCGGCAGCGATTGCCTGGTTGGCCCCCGCCATGGCAGGAATCTACATGACCGTCGCACGATGAGTGAGTTCCTCGTTCACCGGACCCGCCAGCCCACACAATTGCCCAGCCCGTCGGAGAAGCCATGAAAACCCCCAACCCACAGTCATCGCCAGTCCGCTGTGACAGCCACAATGAATTGGCCTCCACCCACGAGCGCACGATCACCGGGTGGGGACGGACCACCCCCACCCGCGCCCACCTCGACCGTCCCACCTCGGCACACCAGATCCAAGACCTCATCAGCACATCCAGGGGCCCTGTCACCGTCCGTGGAGCTGGCCGCAGCTACGGGGACGCTGCGATCGGGCACCACACCATCGATCTCACAGGCTACGCAACCATTCGGTCCTTCGATCCAGGGACTGGTGTCCTCGTCTCGGACGCCGGCGCAACACTGCAGGCCCTGCATCAGGTATCCATTCCCGAAGGCTGGGCACTTCCAGTGCTCCCTGGCACCTCCCACATCACGGTTGGCGGGGCCATAGCCAGCGATGTCCACGGAAAGAACCACCCACACCAAGGATCCTTCGGTGATCACGTTCTTCAATTGGAACTCATGCTTGCCTCCGGGGACATCCTGCGACTTTCTCCGGATGCCCACCCCGAGGATTTTTGGGCCACGGTCGGTGGAATGGGACTGACCGGCGTCATTGTCTCCGCCACGCTCCAGCTCCAACGGGTGGAAACGTCCTACCTGCGCGTTGTTCGTCGGAAAGCAAGATCGCTGGAAGAGTCCATGGACATCATCACCGCCTCGGCGCAAACCCCCTCCCATGCCGTGGCCTGGATAGACGCAGCCCACCACCAGCTGCGCGGATTGGTCGATGTCAGCACACCTGCGACGTCAGAGATGCTGCCCGCAGGCAGGAAAGGAGAACAACTGGCACCGCACGGCACCACGATGCGCACCATCCACTCCTTCCCCGGACCTGGAATCGTGAACCACCGCAGTGTTGCTGCAGCAAACGCAATGCGCTGGAACCTTCCCGTGAGCGCCAGCGCCAAGATGGTTCACTTCACCACGGCACTTAACCCACTGGACGGGGCGGACTTCTGGCCCGCCGCGTTCGGAAAGCAGGGATTGATCCAATACCAGTTCTCCGTCCCCACCAGCGGCACGAAGACCCTGCGGCATATTCTGGAAAACCTTCAACGCGCCGGAGAAGTCCCTGCCCTTGCCGTACTGAAGCCCTTCGGCGCTTCAGGGAAAGGCCTGCTGTCGTTCCCACAGCCAGGATGGACCCTGGCGCTGGACTTTCCCGCCCGTTCCCCGGGACTGGCAACGGTCCTTTCCCACCTCGACACGGTGGTCGCCAACGCAGGAGGACGGGTCTACCTCAGCAAGGACAGTCGGCTCTCTGCCCGGATGCTTCCCCTGATGTATCCACAACTGCTCCGCTGGCAGGAAGCCAGATCCCGCCTGGACCCAACCCAAAAAATGGGCTCCCTGCTCTCCCAAAGACTCAACCTCCTGGAGTTGCCATCATGACCGCTCACAACCAACCCTTTAAACGCATCATTTTGCTGGGTGGCAGCTCAGAAATAGGGCTCGCCATCGTTGACCAAACCAGCGCACCCCACGCGGCAATCTGTCTCGTGGGACGCTCCAGCAGCAAACAAACAGCCGCCGCCCACCTGCTGCGGGGCAAAGGCCACACCGTCACGGAAGCCACCTACAACACGACAATGACGCTCAACGAAACCCACGATGTCCTCCTGAACGCCCAAAACCTCATTGGCGGCACAACAAGCCCCGTAGATGCAGTGATCATGGCCATCGGAACCATGGGCGAGCCCCAAACACCTGAAACAACCCTCACCACGAACCTTGTGGGACCCGCCCTGCTCATCCGCAGCAGCCAGCGACTCCTGGCCAGCCAAGGCTCCGGGACGCTCATCGTGCTCTCTTCCGCCGCCGCCGTTCGCCCCCGCGAAGCAATCTTGGACTATGCAATCGCAAAACAAGGAATCGACACCCTGGTCCGAACCACCACGGCGTCAATGACAGCCCAAGGAGTCAGGACCCTGCTGGTCAGACCCGGATTCGTGTCCACGCCCATGACCGCGCACCTGACACCACCCCCACTCGCTTCAACGCCACAGGCAACAGGACACCAAGTTGCCCAGGCACTCCGGAGCGGAAAGAGCGTGGTCTGGGTCCCCAAGAAAATGCGCTGGGCGATTCTCCTGCTCAGAATTCTTCCCCGCCCTGTCCTGCCTCCGGCACTGAGATAAAACGGAGACACCGGTCGCAGCCGCCCCTAATATTGGCGCAGAATTCCAGCGAGGCGCCACTGTGGTGGGGCTGCCAACCGGAGCCCCACAACAGCGGTGGACAACGGTCAACGGGGCCATGCAGATTGTGAAGCCGACAGCGAGCTGCGGCCGGAAGGCACATTAGAATGTTGTGTGCTTCGCCACAGGCCGGTATTTCTGCTAAAAACACGCCCGGTTGCGGTGCGTGTGCGGCCATAATTCCAGCGGGAAGCTTGCAGGCAAGCGGAAGTGCACTGCGGCTCCAGACCCAACGCCATTGCACTCGGAGGGGTGTCCGCGGCAACGAGCATTGCGGGAAAACAGCTTGTTTATGAGAGAAACAGGCCTTTTTCGCCACCAGTTGGATTTGTTCAAGAGTCCGGGTGGGCAATCATGAACACATGACCACTCAGAAGAAAACAGCTAAAAAATTCTCCCTGCCAGTACTTGCAGGAGCCTCCTTGGTGATGCTGGGCCTCTCCTTGGCCGGCTGCTCCACGGATGCCCCGGCCCCCGCCGCGGAATCCTCGAGCGCCGCCTCAGCAACCCAAGAAGTCACTGCCACGGAAACTGCCACGGAGGGCGCTGTCACCGCACCCGTCGCCACGCCGGCCGAGGCCAGCAAAAAGGCCACGAGTGCCCCGGCCGGCAGGCAGGTCACCCTGCAGGTGAAAGGTGCCAAGAGTGACGGCCTCGTCAAGGCATTGGTCATCACCGCCGATGGCAAGGAAAGCGGCGGCGAGATGAAGACGGAGAAGCTGCCGTTCAGCCAGGAGCTCACCGTGCCGACGGATTCCGTCTTCACCAAGATTCTGGTGCTGGGCAAGTACCCGTCCGGTGGCACCGGAGAAATCTCCTGCTCCATCAGCATTGACGGCCAGGAAGTTGCCAGCCAGACGTCCACCAGCCACAAGCCTGCAGAGTGCTTGTTTGTCGAAAAGAACTCCAAGTAACTCAAGAGTTCCAAGCAAGACGGTGCCTCCCATTGCCGGCTGCTCAGTTTTCCATGCCCCTAGCCAAGCTCCATGGCGGGTGCAGGGAAATATTCTTTGACACCCACACGCTGCGGCCATAAGTTCAATGCATAGCACTCCTGCCGAGCCAAAGGCTGGCATCATCGCATACGCATCGGGCCACTACCCCTGGCCCTCTGTGCGCTGATGGTCTCAGGACTGACTGCGTGCGCCTCCGAAATACGGCAACCGCTGGCTGACTCGGCGGAGGCCACAACCACGCAGACGGCCACCGGAACTTCGGCAGGAAGTTCCGCCAACGGTGCCGGGAACCAGCCTCCTCCCGTCGCCGGGGCCCAACCTCCAATCATGGGAGGTGCTGGCCCCGCGATGGTGGATCAGGGGAGACTGGTGGCGCGGGAGAGACTGGCGTGGCGGCGACGACGCAGCGGCCGCCATCAACCGCCTCGATGGGAACGGCTTTGAGAGCCTCTGGTATTTGTGGGTGGCCGACGGCGCCAACGCCGTGCAGGTGAAATACCCGATTGCGCAGCTCAGCCGCTGCGGCACTGTGGTGGATTCCGTGGTCGCAGGGAAGGGCGGCGTCACCGTGACCCAACGGCTGCGCGTCTCCGGCGAGGACGACAAGGTGCCATATTCGGGTGCGGGCAGCGGCCTGCAGGCGCGCACCATCACCGTTAAGGCTGTGGACGGGGAGCTGTAGCCTGTGCAAACAGCGCCGGTGCCTGCCTGGGGCGGCATCTGCCCGGGTCTCCAATGCTCGACCCCAACACGGTCCTGATCAACCTCTACTCGGCGCCGTCAATGGACTCCGCCCAGGCTGCCTCAGCCAATGCGGATGGTGCCCTGTTTTGGCTCAACGAGGCCCCGCTGATGCAACGCGAGGGCTGGGACTTTATCGGCTTCATCCAGTCCGCGGTGGACGTGGGGGATATCAAGCTCCAGTGCGGGTGGGCAGTGCACGAGTGAGGATCCTCAGCCTGTCAGCTCGTCAAGTTCAACGCCTGTCAGGACCGTGGCAGGGTGCGGTCCGGCAGCCACCAGTGCCTGGGCCCAGCCTTCGGGCCATGCACCGTTCTTGCCCACCAGGATGATGTTTCCGGGGTAGCGGCGGGTGAAAAGCATGGTGGTGCCATAGGCGGCCACCTGTTCCATGGCCGCCTGCAGCGCCTGCGTTTGGCTTGTCACTAGCGTGAAGCCCGGCTCGTCGCCCACGTTGACCGCCAGGATTCCCTCCGGTGCCAGCACTGCTGCCGCTTCGCGGTAAAAGTCTGCGCACGCAAGGTGGGCAGGGGCGTCGGGTCCGCTGAAAATGTCCAGAATGACGACGTCGAACTTCAGCCCGGAGGGCAGTGCGGCCAGCTCTTCACGGGCGTCGCCCACGTGGGTGGAGAGCTCCGTCCCTTCCGGCAGGGGAAGCTTGTCCAGGACAAAGTCCAGCAGTTCGCGTTCCAGTTCTACGGCGTGCTGCACGGAACCGGGCCGGGTGGCTTGGATGTACCGGGCCAGGGTCAGCGCGCCGGCGCCCAGATGCAGCGCCGCGACGGGCTCGCCGGGGGACTTGAGCAAGTCCACGGCATTGGCGATCCGGCGCAGGTATTCGTAAAAGACGTCCTGCGGTTCGGCGAGGTTCACCTGCGATTGCTCGGCGCCGTCGATGCTCAGGACGAAGGCGTGCTCATGCCAGGGGTCCGGGTCGATCGTGGCATGGACGCCGCTGGTGCGCAGGAAGCGGCTGGCCGCCACTAGAGCTTGTCCCGCAGCGTGGCGAGGCGTTCGGCAGCCATCTCCAGCAGCGGGACCTGCTTGCAGAAGGCGAAACGGAGCAGCGAACGGGTGCGTTGTGCCCCCTCAGGGTGGCAAAACACCGGGACCGGAATGGCTGCCACGCCGATCAGTTCCGGCAAGCGGCGGGCCAGCGCCGTGGCGTCGGTGATACCGAGGCCCTGCGTGTCCGCGTTGATGAAATACGTTCCCTGGGGCAGGTACACCTCGAAGCCCGCGGCGCGCAGGCCCTCGCCAAGGATGTCGCGCTTGCGGGCAAGCGTCGCGGCAGCATCGGTGAAGAACTCCTGGTCCATGCGCAGCCCGGCGGCGATGGCGCCTTGGAACGGGGTGCCGGAGGAATAGCTCAGGAACTGTTTGACGGTGCGAGCCGCGGCGACCAGTTCCGTCGGGCCGGACAGCCAACCGATCTTCCAGCCGGTGAAGGAGAACGTCTTGCCGGCCGAGGAAATGGTGAGCGTGCGCTCGGCGGCTCCCGGCAGCGTGGCCACGGGTATGTGCCGGGGACCAAACGTCAGGTGCTCGTAGACCTCATCGGTGAGGATGACGGCGTCGTACCTGATGGCCAGGCGCACCACCTCGCGCAGCACTTCCGCCGGGAACATGGCGCCGGTGGGGTTGTGCGGATTGTTGACGATGACCATTTTGGTGCGCTGGCTGAAGCTTTTTTCCAGTGTGGCCAGGTCCGGCATGAAGTCGGGGGCAAGGAGCGCGGCGGTGGTGTGGCGGGCTCCGCTGAGGCCGATCATGGCGCCGTAGGAATCGTAGAACGGCTCGAAGGTCAGGACTTCGTCGCCCGGGCCGGTCAGGGCCAGGACCGTGGCGGCAATGGCCTCGGTGGCGCCGGTGGTAATGATGATTTCGGTGTCCGGGTCGGGGGCGAGACCGTAAAAGCGGTCCTGATGCTCAGACACGGCACGGCGCAGATCGAGGAGGCCCTTGCCGGGGGCGTACTGGTTGTCACCGCGGGCGATGGCGTCCTGGGCGAGGCGGCTCAGCTCTGCCGGTCCGTCTTCGTCAGGAAAGCCCTGGCCTAGGTTGATGGCGCCGTGCCGGTTGGCCAGGGTGGTGATTTCCTCAAAGATGGTCACGCCCAGGGAGCCGTCCGGGCCCAGCAGGTTGGCCCCTTGTGCGGTGCGTTGCCAGGGCGTGCTCATGAGTGCTCCTATGTTTCCTGCGGCGCAGTTGTGCCCGGACCGGGGACGGTGTGGGCTGCCGGGGCCGCGGTTGGCGCGGATTGGCGGCCGGTGAAATGGTCCATGCTGTTGTATACCTTGAACACGTTACCGGCCACGGCATCCCACACCCTAGTGGGCAGGACCCCGCGCAGTCCCATGGCCAGCTTGGCCGTCCACGGTGTCAGTTTGATTGGCGTTCCGGCGAGCATGGCCTGCCACGCCCGCTCCACGGCAGTATCGGGGCTCATGATGGGAGTCAGCAGCGGCCCCTTGACCCCTTCAAACATGCCTGTGCTGATGTAACTGGGGCAGAAAGTGGTGACTTTCACCGGGGAGCCGTGGCGCTCAAGCTCAAGGCGCAGGGAGTCGCCCCACCCGATGACGGCCCACTTGGACGCCGCATAGACGCTCATGTTGGGGTTGGCCAGTGTGCCGGCGGCCGAGGCAATGTTCAGGATGCGCTGGTCCGTGCCCTTGTGCATCATGGCGGGCAGGAATTCCGCCGCGACGTACATGGGCGCCAGCGCATTGATGTTCATGACGGTGCGGGTGTGGCGTTCGGAGTCGTGCTCCCAAAACGGGCCGCTCTTCACGATGCCGGCATTGTTGATGAGAACGTCCGGGGCGGCGATGCCGTGCTCGTCCCGGAGGGCGGCGGCCGCAGCCTGAATGGCGGCCAGCTCCGAGAGGTCCACCCGCTGTTCCACCGCCTTGGCGCCGTGTCCGCGGACTTCACGGCCGACGTCGTGCATGGAAACCGCATCCACATCCCAGAGCACCACCGTGGAGGCACCTTCGCTGGCCGCGCGCAGGGCGTAGAGGCGCCCCATGCCCATGCCGGCACCTGTGACGAGGACGGTTTTGCCCTGGACGGAAAACTTTGGGTTCATGGCGATTCTCCTTTTAGTCTGCTACTGGCCAGTAGAGCACAGATCACGGCCAACATGGGTCTAAACAGTGGCAACGGGGCGGGGAAGTCGGCTAGATTCGTCAGTATGCGACGCGCCGTATGCCCCGGATCCTTTGACCCCATCCACAAGGGCCACATTGAAGTGATTGCCCGAGCGGCTGCACTTTTCGACGAAGTGATTGTGGCGGTCTCCACGAACTACTCCAAGAACTACCGCTTCACGCTCAATGAGCGCCTGGAGCTGGCGAAGACCACGTTCTCGGCCCTGTCGGGCATTGTGGTTGAGCCGATGGGGGAGGGACTGCTGTCCGATTTCTGCCATGCGCGCGGCGCCTCGGCCATTGTGAAGGGGCTGCGTTCCTCCTCCGACTTTGACTACGAACTGCCCATGGCCACCATGAACCGGCAGCTCTCCGGCGTCGAGACGGTGTTCCTGCCCGGGGACAGCCGCTACCTGCACCTCTCCTCCACGCTCATCAAGGAAATCCACACCCTGGGCGGGGACGTGGCCGACTTTGTCCCGCGCGCTGTGCTGCGCCGGCTCCAAGGCGACGTGGGCCCGGACACCCGGCCCGTCACCATTGTGCAGAAGAGGCACTAGCTCGGCTGGCGTGTTCCCTGGTTTCCATTGATTCGCGTGCCGTGCGCAATTCTCCTCACTTGTCCGCACCACTCATTGTGAGCTGAACGGACAAGCACTTCTCCGAGCAATCGGGACTGAATTCTACGGATAAGTGGAGTCCCCAGCTTTCATGGCACACGGATGGGTCCATTCCGGGATGAAAGCGACTCGTCGGAAGATTGTTGCGAATTTGTGTGGTCAAAGCTGCCGGCACGGGCTATTTTTGAGAAACACGGTCAATGTCGACCGAATGGATGTCCGGGAACGGACTGAACGAAGGACTCGGCATGAAAAGTCCGGCTTTTCTCAGCATTCTCGTTTGCACGGCATTGGTTGCATCACTTGCAGGTTGCGTTCCGGGTTCCACCAACGCCATGGACCCTCCCTCGTCATCCAATGCGGACTCCTCATCCGGAGCCGTTGGTGAACCTCCGGTGGCAACAACGAATGCTCCCGAGCCATCCGACACGGCTACGCCTACACCTACACCTACGGCTACGCCTACACCTACACCTACGCCGTTGCCGCCCACCTGGGAGCAAACAGCGGCCGAAGTCGGGACGGGAGTGGCCCGGATTTCAAACACCTTGTGTGCAGGCGCCAGCACGACTGGTACCGGATTTCTCGTAGCCGAGAACTTCATCGTCACCGCAGCCCACGTGGTGCGGGGGGCAACGGCACTGGCCGTGCTTGTGAACGGACAAGTTACCTCGGCGTCCGTGGTGGCACGCGACGATCAGCAGGACATCGCCCTTATCAAGACCGGTGGCCCGATCGACGGTCACATGTTCAAGTTTTCCGACGGCGACCCGACCATGGGAGTGGATGTGGCTGCCTTCGGATACCCCTGGGGTCAGCCCATCGGGATGACGAAAGGCACGATCAGTGGCGCAGACCGGCATTTCAGCACCGAGTTCGGGGACCTTGGGCATCTGTTGCAAACGGACGCTTCCGTCAACCCGGGCAACAGCGGAGGGCCCCTCACCGCACTTGACGGGACTGTTGTTGGAGTGGTCAGCGCCAAGTTCCGGCCCGGCAGCGGAGAAATCGCCGAAAACATGGGGTACGCCGTGGCGGCGTCCGCGGTGCAGCCCCAGATTGACGCGTGGTTGGACAGCAGCTCGGTGTTGAAACCTGCGAAGTGCGGTGATCAATATGAGGACGGATCGGGATCCTTTCCAATGATCAACAATTCTGATGCACCGGAGGCCAACGATGTTGCCCAGATGCTTTACGCCCACGGGCAAGCCATCAACCGCAGAGCCTACGAAGCTGCGTTTGCCGATTTCACAGCCGAAACCAAGGGGCAATTTGGCGGCGCGGACGCCTGGAGCGAGGGTATGAAATCATCCTATTGGTCCCAACTGACTCTTCAAGAGATCAACAGCGGGGAGGGTGTCGTGACCGCCTCAATCGTCCAGCAAACAAGCCAGAGCGCGGAACACGGTGTCAACGGGCAGACCTGCTCGGACTGGTCGATGGTGTATGACGTTGTCTTTGCAGAGGGGAAGTGGTTGATCAGCCGAGTGATCTCAACGGACCCCGGAGGAGTCCCTGCCTCATGCAGCTAACGCAACGCTGGCCGGCTCAATGGCCGGTGGCAGCGAAAGCCAGCCAGCCGGCGTCGGACATCCAGACAAGCGCTTGAGATTCACATCACGCGCCACGCGGGCTGGCCAGTTCGCGTCAAGGGGTGATGCTGTCGTAGACTGGATAAGGCCGATTTGGTCCAGCACCGCACATTTTGATGCCCGTGAGCTTTCGGGCTAAGATGGTGCGTCGGTCATATGTTTTTACAGGAGTTCTCATTAGCGAAACCACGTTGGGCAACAAGTCCAACCATGGCACGCCCCTCACCGTTGGTGTCAGGGAGCTTGGGCGTAGCCCGGGCAACATGTGGAAATTCAACGAACATGTACCCGTGCCGGAAGATTTTGGCACTCCGCTCATTGGTGTGACGCCCGGATCCATTTTGGATTTGGAACTCCGTTTTGAGGCCGTCCATGAAGGAATTCTTGTGTCGGGCAATGTGCTTGTCGATGTGACAGGCCAATGCTCCCGCTGCTTGGAGACCTTCGAGGATGAACTTGAAGTCGATGTGCAAGAACTTTTCTTCTACGAGGAACCGTCCGCGGAACACCTTGCTGAAGAGGAAGACGAGCAACGTTGGGTCGAGCACGATTCTATCGATCTTGAACCGGTGTTGCGGGACGCAGTGGTAACCGCCCTGCCGTTCCAGCCGGTGTGCCGGGAAGACTGTGAGGGTCTGTGTTCCGAATGCGGAATTCTCCTTGCAGATGAGCCGGGGCACCATCACGAGGTTGTAGATCCTCGGTGGGCTGCCCTACAGGGCTTTACCGGCGAAGAAAACTAGCAAAAAGTTTTACTTTCGGGCATGAGCCCTTGAGTTATCGAGAGAAAAGAGTTTGCCGTGGCTGTCCCGAAGCGGAAGATGTCCCGTGCCAATACGCGCGCACGCCGTTCCCAGTGGAAGGCCACCGCGCCTGCTCTGGTGAAGACCATTGAAAACGGCCAGGTTGTCTACAGCCTGCCGCACCAGGCAAAGGTCGTCACCGACTCAGCCGGCACCGCACTGTTCTTGGAATACAAGGGCCGTAAGGTTGCCGACGTCTAAGACGTCCGGGCGGCCAACAGGTCCGTTCGTTTAGTGGTTTATAAAATATTGCAGGAGTGCCATGTCCGCTGACCTTCCCTCACCGGAACTCACGGACGGACACAAACTGCTGCTGAAGCGTCTCGGTGTCGATATTGATGCCGGGACGCTTCGTCTTGCCCTGACGCATAGGTCCTACGCCTATGAAAACGGCGGGCTGCCCACCAATGAACGCCTTGAGTTCCTCGGCGACTCCATTTTGGGATTCTCCGTTACCGACGCGTTGTACCGTGACAATCCGTTGCTGCCCGAGGGCGATTTGGCCAAGCGGCGCTCCGCCGTGGTTTCCACCCGAGCCTTGGCCAGCATTGGCCGTGGGCTTGGTGTGGGCGAATTCATCTATCTCGGCCAAGGGGAGCGGCTCACCAAGGGCCGCAACAAGTCCTCCATCCTGGCCGACACCATGGAGGCCCTCATCGGGGCGACCTACATCTCCCACGGCATTGAAGTGGCACGCGAACTGGTCATGCGCCTTGTGGGACCGCTGCTGGCCGACGCCGCCGTGCTGGGTGCCGGCACGGACTGGAAAACAAACATCCAGGAGATTTCCTCCGCCCGCCGCCTCGGGGCCATCTCGTACGAAATCACCGGCTCGGGCCCCGACCACGACCGCAGCTTTGAAGCCCAGCTGATCATCGGCGGACACCTCTATGGAACCGGCACAGGCCCCTCCAAAAAGGAAGCCGAACGTACCGCAGCAGCAGGTGCCTGGCTTGAACTGCAGGAACACTTCGGCGAGGAATCCGGGGCCGGCGAAGTGTCCGCCCCCTCCGGCTCGGCCGCTACCGGGAAGTAATGCCCGAGCTTCCCGAAGTCGAGGTTGTCCGCCGCGGCCTTGAACGCTGGATCGCCGGGCGGCGGATCGAAGACGTCTCCGTGGTGGACCCGCGCTCCATCCGCCGCCATGCACTGGGCGTTGAGGACTTCTGCGGAAACCTGGTGGGTGCCACGGTTCTGGATGTGGTCCGGCGCGGAAAATTTCTGTGGATGCCGCTCAGTGATGATCCCACCAGTACTTCGGCCCCGCACGTCGCTCTCATGGCCCATCTGGGCATGAGCGGCCAGCTTCTGGTGGAATCCCCGGAACAGCCCCATGAAAGGCACCTCAAGGTCCGTTTCAGCTTTTCCGCCCGTGACGATGCACCGCAGGAGCTGCGCTTCGTCGACCAGCGAATCTTCGGCGGCTTGTTCGTCACCTCCCTTATTCCGACGCCGGACGGGGGCCCGGGCGGGTGCGGCACCGGCACGGCGGGGAGCGCGGGCGCTGAGGGCAGCGATGCGGCCTTGGCGTTGATCCCCGACGCTGCTGCGCACATTGGGCGGGACCCCCTTGACCCATATTTTTCGTTGGAAGCACTGCACCAGAAACTTCGGGCCCGCAAGACCGGCCTCAAGCGTGCCTTGCTCGACCAAGCCCTCGTGTCCGGAATTGGCAACATCTATGCCGACGAGGCGTTGTGGCTGGCCAAGATGCATTACGCACGTCCCACCGACACATTGCGGCGTCCAGACACCGAACGGATCATCGCCGCAGCGCGCGAAGTGATGTCACGGGCCTTGGATGCCGGCGGCACCAGTTTTGATTCGTTGTATGTCAATGTCAACGGCGCCTCCGGGTACTTTGCCCGTTCGCTGAATGCTTACGGCCGTGAAGGGGAACCCTGCCTGCGCTGTGCGGAGCTGGGCCTTGCCAGCCTGATTCGCCGAGACTCGTTCATGGGCCGGTCCTCCTACAGCTGCCCCGTCTGCCAGCCGAAGCCGCGCAACGCCCGGCTCTAGTACGCACGACTCCTGCACAGTTTCTTCCAGCACTGGGTCGGCCCACTATGCCACGTTGTCATCGAGTTCTGACTGGAGCTGCGAGATGCCTGGGTGCACTGATGCAGATGCTGCTGCAGTCAGTAGCGGTGCCGCTGCTCACTCTATCAACCATGAATGGCCCAGCAATGTCCTCACGGAGCAGCCTGCTGCGCTGCCAGATAGGCTTTCATGATCCGAGCCTTGAGCAGCTCCGGGCTGTTGAGGTGCTTCCACTTGACGCGGATGATCCTCCAGCCCTCCTCGATGAGGGCATTTTCCCGCTCACGCTCTTCCAACAGCGCTTGTTCGGTGGTTTGAGCCTGGTCGAAATATTTCGTGTCCCCGTCGAATTCTAGAATCAGCCGGAACGCCCGCCACGCAAAATCCACGCGGTACCTGCCGCTGCTGGTCTCGATCGTGACTTGAAGTTCCGGCTGCTCAATGGGGAGTTCGGCGATCATCAGCCGAGTTCTGGTTTCACCCGCCGATTCGGACAATGCGTTGAGGGCGTTGACGACACGCCGGGCACGCTTGATGCCACGGCAGCCGTGGAACAAGGGAAGGAGGTTCTCGAGGACCACGAGATCCAGTCCGGCATGCAATGCGGAATCACCGATGACGGCTGCCTGCTCAAACGTGGTTGTCATGGCACATTGCAATACGGTTCGTGGCAGCGCGGTGAACTTGGCCAAACCAGTCCCCGGGATGAACCGTTGAACAATGTCCTGGGCCTCAACGGTTGCAAAGTGCATGGCGACATCCTGTGACGTCCTTGATGGAGCACCTCGGTAGGGCGCACTAACATGAATGAGCCTGGAACTGTTCCAGACTTGCAGCTTGTGCAAGCGGGCCGCACTGACATGGGAGTACACGTATTGGCCATTGGTGGCAAGGATATGCCCCGAAAGCACCAGCTTGTCCTTGTCCCATGGCTTGCGGTCTCTCCACTGGTTCATCGGAAGGTACACACCCCGTCGCAACCGGTACAGCAGGCCAAACTGCAAGCCGGCCTTGATGGTCCTGGAGTCCAGACCGGCACCGGCAAGCTGTCCGGTGGTGGCCACCACCCGTTCGCAGGGCCAGCACCGTTCGAATAATTGGAGTGCAGTTTGTTTGTCCATGGCATAGATTCTGGGAAATATCGCCCCAGCGAACAAGCGACAAACCGGTTTTCCTGCGAATCTGTGGACAAGAAACGCCAGGAACCGCATACAGGCGAGAGCGACTTCGAACCGGAGCTCCGTATATCCCGGACGTAGCCAAGCACTTCGCCGCTCCGGTCAGAACTCGTAGAAACCGGAGCGGCGCGGGCTCACGGTCCTGCACATCGAACAACGGGGTGTCAGCCCTGGTAGTACTCCGCCAAGCGAGCCAGCCCCTCGTCCAGGCTCACGGCTGGTTTCCAGTCCAGCACGGACTGGGTTTGCCGCTGGTCGAACCAGTGTGCCGTGGAAAGCTGCTCGGCCAGGAAGCGGGTCATGGGCGGCTCGTCGTGCACCCAGCCACGCGTGCCCGCAGCAGTCCAGACCTTTTCGATCACGGTGCCTGCGCCGCGGGCCAGCCAGCCGGGAACCGAATATGCCGGTGCGGGGACACCGGCTGCGGCGCAAATGCCGGCAATGAGCTCACCCACCGGGCGCGGCTCGCCGTTGGTCACCACCAGCGCCTGGCCGTGGGCGTAGTCCATGCGCTCAAGCCCGCGCACAATCGCCTCGGCCGCATTGTCAACATAAGTGGTGTCGATCAGGGCGCGGCCGCCGTCGAGCAGAGGGAGCCTGCCCGCGCGTGCGCGTTCGACGACGCGCTCCACCAGTTGGGTGTCGCCCGGTCCCCAGACCACGTGGGGACGGATGGCGGCGACCCGGAAGGCGGGGGAGTCCTGGGCCAGCGCAATTTCCTCGGCCGCGGCCTTGGACCGGGCGTAGAAACCGCGGGCAAGGTAGGGACTGGCGGCCCCGGCTCCCGCCCCGACAATCGATGCGCCCAAGTGGGCCACCGAGGGGGAGGAGACAAACACAAAGTCGCGCACTCCTGCACGCCGTGCGGCGGCAAGGAGCTGGCGGGTCCCCACGATGTTCGTGGCCACAAAATCATTCCACTCACCAGTGAAGGAGACCTTGGCGGCCAGGTGGATGACGGCGTCGACGCCGTGCACTGCCCGTGCAGCAACGTCGGGATCGGCCACCGAACCCTGCATGGAGTCCCACTCCTGCTCCACGGCACGGCGCTGCAGTGTCAGCACCGAATGGCCGCGGTCGTGCAACAGCTGGGCCACGGCTTTGCCGAGCAGGCCGCTGGCACCCGTGACGAGAACCCGGCGCCCAGCACCTTCGGGCTCTGCGCCTTCGGGCTCTGCGCCTTCGGGCACTGCGCCGGTGGGCATTGCACCCGTGGGCACTGGTTCGTGTGGGCCGCTCATGGGCGGCCCGGCTTCCCGCCGGACAGCAGGCGCGACGCCCACCGGGACAGCTTGGCCCGGTCGATCTTGGAATTGTGGCGCACATCAACGGGCATGGCATCAATGACCACCACGGCTGCCAGCGGCAACCCGGCGTCCTTGGCGGCAGTGCGAACGTCGGCAGCCAGCGAAGCTGGTGCCAAACCGGCGCGTTTTACCGGCGGAACCGTCTGAACAATGGCAACGGCTGCCTGCGTTCCCGCCGGTCCGACGCCCACCACTGCGGCCCGGGCCACGGCCCCCAGCAGCTCAATGGACTGCTCGGCGGCAACAGGGGTGCGGACGCCCTCGGCGGTGCACAAAATATGTTCCAGCCTGCCCTCGACCCAGAGCCGGCCGTCGGCATCCAGGTGGCCAATGTCCCCGCTGCGGTGCCAGCCGGGGATCGAAGTGCTGTGCTGTTCGGTGATCCACAGCCTGTCGTAGCGTTCCTTCACGTGCGGGGCTCGCACAAGGATTTCACCGCTGACCCCGGCCTCGGTGGTTGGCACGGGACGGACGGCGCCGTCGCTCTCGATCGGGGCTATCGCCACGGTGGCCCCGCTGACGGGCGTGCCCACGCACACCCCGTTTCCGGCGCCGGCGGCGCTGATCCCTGCCAGATCGATGTCCGTCACCGGCAGCGCCTCGGTCATGCCGTACGGCGTATGCAGGGCGGCGTTGGGCGCCAGCTCCTGCACCTTGTGCAGCAATTGTTCGGCCAGCGGCGCACCGGCTGACAGGACAAGTCCGACGTCGGCCAGCGCCTGGTGCTGGGCCGGTGAAAGTTCCGCGGCGGTCGCCACCACGTTGACAAGGGCGGCGGGGGAGGCAAACACCACCGTGGCGTCTATGGCAAGGGCAGCGTTGGCCAGGGCCTGGGCGGTGAGGGTGCTCGGAGCCGTGACGTCCATGCCGGGGGTGACAGTGGTGGCGCCCAGTGCAGGGCCCAGCAGCGCGAACGGTGCGAAGCCTGCCACGAGGGCCGTGCCGGCCTCCAGGGAATAGGTGGCCTTGAGTGTGTCGCGCATGGCGGCCAGCCGGCGGTGCGTGTAGACAACGCCCTTCGCCGGGCCGGTGGAGCCGGAGGTGAAAAGCACGGCTGCGTCGGCGTCGGCGTCGGCGTCGGGCGGGGTGAAGGCGGGGAGGGTGTCGGCCAGGCGCATGACCCGGCCGTTGGCCATGAGCTGCGGGACGGTCGCCGCGGCGTTGAGGAGCTTCTTGCGCGTGTTGGCCGTTGTTTGGGGGAAGTCCTCGGCGGCAATTTTGATGCCGGGCCAGTTGTATAGGCGGGCTCCGGCCAGGGCCTTGTCGATGCCAATCAGGTAGCTGGGGCCGGCGCCCTTGATGGCACGTCCCAGGCCACGGGTGCCCAGGCCGGCGTCTGCCACCACGATCACGGCGCCCAAACGCAGGCACGCGTAGATCAGTGTGGTCAGATTGATGCCTGGGGGCACCAAGAGGCTCACCCGGTCCCCGGGCTGGACGCCAAAGTCGCGCAGGCCTGCGGCGAGGTCGTCGACGTCACGGGCCAACTGGGCCCAGCTCAGCTTCCACGTGGCGTCGGCAGTGCCACCCGGCAGCATGTCCACCACGGCAACGGAGGTGTCCGCACGGCGGGCATCCAGTTCGGCCAACATGGAAACGTACGGTGCCGCAGCTTCGGTGTTCGAGCTTGCTGAACCCGTCGAGGCCCGTGCGGCTTGATCAGCGGGGGCGGACTGCGCCAAGACGTTGCGGGCCGGAACGTTGCGCGCCAAGACGTTGCGGGCCAGCCACGCGAAGGTGGGCACGGCGATGTCGCGGTCTTCCTGGACCAAGTGGCTGGCGCCTTCAAAACGGTGCACATCGGCCTGGGGCATGCGCGTGAGCAGGTCGCGCAGGTACCTGTCGGAAAACACGGGATCCTTGGGGCCCCAGAACATGAGCGCCGGAACATCCAGTGCGCAGATGCCGGTGGACACGGCGTCCAAGGCAGCCCAGGAAGGGTGCGACTCCGTGGCGGGAATGTCGGCCACAAAGTTGCCCACACCGGCCCGGCGCGCGGCACTTGCGTAAGGTGCCATGAACGCCGCACGGACGTCGTCGCCCAAGCCGGGCTGGGCCAGACTGTGCGTCACGGACAAAAAGGCGGGGGTCGCCGTCGTGCCCCAGGAATGCACGGCGGGGTGCAGGGCAAGCTTCAAAGCCGGCGGCAGCGAGAAACCGGCGGGGTGGACGGCGGTGTTGGTCAGCACCACACCGGCCAACAGTTCACGGTGGCGGACGGCCCAGCCGAGGGAGATGATGCCGCCCCAGTCGTGGCCCACGCTGACCACGGGGCCACTGAGTTCCAGGGCGTCGCCGAGGTCGCCCAGATCGGTGATGCGGTCCTCCAGCCGACGGAAGGTGCCGGTGCGTTCGGAGAAGCCCATGTCCAGCTGGTCCACGGCAATCACTCGCCAGGGGCCGCCGGCGGCGAGGGTGGCCGGGGAGGTGGCCTCAGCGAGCAGGGTGCGCCACAAGTAGCTCCACGTCGGGTTGCCGTGCACGCAGTACAAGGTGCCGACGGGCTCCATGCCGGTGGCGGCGACGTCGTCCGCGTTGTCCAGCAGGTGCCACTGGCGGCGGGTGCCGGGGGCATCAACGGCGGCGGTGGAGGGGACCGAGAGCATGCGGCGCCAGTGCGCCTTGACGCCGGGCCACGGATCGGGAAGTTCAGTTGCGGGCAAGGTGGCGCCTACCACTGAATCTCCATCATCGTCGTGTTGAGTCCGGAGCCCACGCCCATGCACAGCACGCGGTCGCCAGTGGAAAGGCTTTGGGATTCCTGCGCCAGGGTCATGGGCAGCGAGGCCGGGCCCACATTGCCCCACTTGGGGAACGTCATGGGCACCTTGGAACGGACAAGGTTCACGGCCTTGATGATGGCATTCGTGTAGGAATTGGAAACCTGGTGGGTGACGTAACGGTCCATGGAACGCCAGTCCCAGCCGTCTCCGTGGGCTTCGTGCCAGGCGTCGGTGACAAGTTTCAGGCCGTTGTCCAGCAGGCCCTTGGTGTCGGTGAACATGCCGTCGGGGCCGCCCACGCACAATTCGTGGTGCTGGGTGCCTGCGCGCGAGACGCCGCCGAGGATGCGGTGGCCGGCCGGGTGCAGGTCCGCCCGGCCAATGACGGCCGCGGCCGCCCCGGAGCCCAGCGTCAAGGTGGCAAACTCGCGCAGGTAGTCGTCGCGGGTGGACGTCTCGGCGTTCAGCCGCTCGAAAGTGGTTTCCTGGGTGGCCTGCGCATCTTCGCCGGCCACGATGAGGGCATACTGGATCTGGCCAGAATCAATCATGTTGGCGGCCAGGGTCATGCCGTTGACAAAGCCCAGGCAGGCGTTGGCCACGTCAAAGTTCATGGCCGAGGACGGCAGCCCCAGACCGTTGTGGACTTTCACGGCCACCGAGGGTTCCAAGTTGCGGCGGGTCACCGAGGTGTTGATGAGCAGGCCCACCTGGGAGGCGTCGATGCCGGATTCGGCCAGCGCCTTGGCGCCTGCCTCGATGGCAGCGTCGTCAAAGTCGGTCCCCGGCGCCCACCAGCGTCGTTCCTCCACACCGGCCACACGCTCAAGCAGGCGCTTGGACAGGCGCAACCGTTTCAGGCTGGGGGCCAGGCGCGTGTCAAAGTCACTTGACTTGACTACAACTGGCGCCTCAACGCAGGCAACGGAGAGCAAGGCGGTGTTGTGGTGTCGAAACGTGGCATTGCCGATCAAGTTCCAGCCTTTTTCTTGAGATACATGCGGTGTTACATGCGGTGTAATGTGGCACCGGAAAACCAGTGAGGCCGAGCTGATTGCGTAAAGACTGCGGCGGCATGGCTCGCGCAGGCGGTCGTGGTTCAATGCGGCCCACCCTTAACTATGCACCTTTGCGCGTGTTCACGCACATACGCGATGATGCATACACGCAGTGTCCACCCACGCCCGCCCGGGTGTGCCGAGCCAATTCGCGGTAGATTGGCTTTTGAGAAGCAGCCCGGCGCAGGAGAAGAAAACAGTTTGCATTTAAAAAGTCTTTCCGTGCGCGGGTTCAAGTCCTTCGCCTCGGCCACCACTTTCGACTTTGAGCCGGGCGTGACGGCCGTTGTCGGCCCCAACGGCTCGGGCAAGTCGAATGTTGTGGACGCCCTGGCCTGGGTCATGGGCGAACAAGGCGCCAAAACGCTGCGCGGGGGCAAGATGGAAGACGTCATCTTTGCCGGGACCTCCGGACGCCCGCCGCTGGGACGCGCCCATGTGGCACTGACCATAGACAACGCCGACGGCGCCCTGCCGATCGATTACGCCGAAGTCACCATTTCGCGCACCTTGTTCCGGGCCGGGGGCTCCGAGTACGCCATCAACGGCACCGCCTGCCGGCTCCTTGACATCCAGGAGCTGCTCTCCGATTCCGGCCTGGGCCGGGAAATGCACGTCATTGTGGGCCAGGGCCAGCTGGACAAGATCCTGCACGCCACGCCCGAGGACCGGCGCGGTTTCATCGAAGAAGCCGCCGGTATCCTCAAACACCGCCGCCGCAAGGAAAAAACGTTGCGCAAGCTCGAGGCCATGTCAGCCAACCTGGCCCGGCTCAGCGACCTCACCGGAGAGATCCGCCGCCAGCTGACCCCGCTGGGAAAACAAGCAGCCGTGGCCCGGCGCGCCCAAAGCGTGCAATTCGACCTGCGGGACGCCAAGGCCCGGCTGTTGGCCGACGACCTTGTGCAGCTGCGCACCACCGTGGAGAAGGACGCCGCCGACGAGCTGGCCCTGAAGACCCGCCGCCAGGACGTGGAGAAGCGCCTGCTCACCAACCGGGCGCAGCAAGGCAGCCTTGAACAGCAGGCCGCCGCAGCCGCGCCCGTGCTCAATGCCGCCCGGGACAATTGGTACCAGCTGTGCGCCACCCGCGACCAGCTGCGCTCCCTCGGCACGCTGGCCGCCGAACGCCAGCGCCACCTGGACAGCCCCGACGCCGTTCCGGACCCCAGCCGCGACCCCGACAAACTGGCCGAACAGGCCTCCTTGCTGCGCAGCGAAGAGACCGAGCTGGACCTCGCCCTGGAGGAACGCCGCTACGGGCTCGAGGCGGCCATGGAAATCAAGGACGACGCCGAGACGGCCGTCCGCACCGAGGAGCAGCGGGTGCGCGAGCTGCTGCGCGCCATGGCGGACCGGCGCGAGTCGCTGGCCCGCCTGGCCGGCAAGGTGTCCGCCGCCCGCAGCCGGGTGGAGTCGGCCGAAGCCGAAATAGGCCGACTGCACCACAACAAGGCCGACGGCACCGCGCGCCACAGCGCCGCCACCGAGGAATTTGCTGCCCTGGAATCCCAGGTGGCCGGCGTGGAAGCGGGGGAGGAGCGCCTGGACGCCGACTACGAAACCGCCGCAGCAGCCCTCGCGGAGATCGACGAGCAGATCAAGGCAGGCAACGCCGCACAGCTCGCAGCCGACCGCGAACGCGATTCCCTCACCGCCCGCCGGGACGCTCTCGCCGTGGGCCTGTTGCGCAAGGACGCCAGCACCCACCTGCTCGCTGCCCGCCCCGACGGCGTCATGGCGTCCATGGCTGAACTGCTGCACGTGGTCCCCGGCCACGAAACCGCCATCGCCGCAGCGCTTGACTCCATCGCGGAAGGCGTGGCTGTCAGCGACGCGGCGGCGGCCGTGCAGGCCCTTGAACTGATCAAGGCGGACGACGGCGGACGCGTCACCCTGGTGCTGGCCGCCCGCAGTGCGGCGGCCGACGGCACTGCGCCGGCTTTAGGCACTGCGCCTGCTGACCACACTGTGCCGGCCGACGGTGCCGGCGACAACAAACGCAACCCTTTGGCGGGCACAGCGCAAGCCGCCGCTGCCGCGGTGGGCGGTGCCGCCGTCGGACGTGCCCAGGTTTCCGGTCCGGCGGAACTGGAACCGGCCCTTGATGCGCTGCTCGACGCCGTGGTGCTGGTGCCCGACTTTGCCGCGGCGCACGCCGTGTTGGCCCACGATGCCCGGTTGACGGCGGTGACGGCGCAGGGGGATGTGGTGACGGCGTCGTATTTGAAGGGCGGTTCGGCCACGGCACCTTCCACGCTGGAGCTGCAGGCCTCCGTCGATGAGACGCAGGAGCGGTTGCGGGCGGCGACGGCGCGGGGGGAGCAGGCGCGGTTTGCGCTGTCCGGGCTGCGGACGCGTCGGGAGGACCTGGCGCAGGCGGAGGCCGGGGCCCTGGCCCAGCTGCACGAATCCGATGCACGCATGGCCGCCGTCGCCGAACGTCTGGGCATGCTTGGGGCGACGCTGCGCTCGGCAGCCGGCGAATCCCAGCGCCATGGGCAGGCCCTGCAGACGGCCGCAGAAAACCTGGCCCGCGAACAGCAGGCATTGGAGGAGATCGCCGCACGGCTGGCTGCTGCCCAGGAGGCGCCGACCGATGCCGAGCCGTCCATGGACGAGCGCGACGCCCTCGCTGCAGCCGCCTCCGCCGCACGCGCCGTGGAGCTGGAAACACGTCTGGCCCTGCGCAGCGCCGAGGAATCGCTGAACACCGTGCGGAACCGTGCAGCCGCACTGGAACGTGCCGCTGCCACGGAGCGCATGGCCCGCGAACAAGCCGCGCAACGGGCCAATCGGCGTCGTTTCCAGGCACGGAAGGCCGCTGCCGTTGCCGAAGCCACCGAGCACATTGCCGGCTTTGTTGCCGCATCAATCGAGCTGGCCGAGCACGTGCGCGACGACGCGGAGGACCAGCGGGCGGCACGCGAGGTGGAGCTGATGGCCGTGCGCGCAGCCATCCTGGAGGATGAAAAGGAGCTGTCCACGCTGACCGATTCAGTCCACAAGGACGAGTTGGCCCGCGCCACCGCGCGACAGCGCATTGAAACCCTTGAAAACAAGTCCATTGAGGAACTCGGGCTCAGCGTGGACCACCTCGTCAACGAGTACGGCCCCGAAACGCTGGTCCCGCCGAGCCCGGGGGAGGCCCCCGACAAGTGGGCGGCGCTGCACGTGGAAGTGGACGAATCCGGCGCCGAAGTCCCCGCAGGCGTCCCGTTTGTGCGGGTGGAGCAGGAGAAGCGGCTCAAGCGTGCAGAACGCGACTTGGCGGCCCTGGGCAAGGTCAACCCGCTGGCCCTGGAGGAGTTTGCCGCCCTTGAGGAACGCCACCAATTCCTCGCCTCGCAGCTGGAGGACCTGAAATCCAGCCGCAGGGACCTGATGGACATCATCAAGGAAGTGGATGCGCGCGTGGACGAAGTCTTCACCTCCGCCTTCGCCGACACGGCCGTGCAATTTGAGCGCGTCTTTGGCCGGCTCTTCCCCGGCGGGGAGGGCAGGCTGGTGTTGACGGACCCGGAGGACATGCTCACCAGCGGCATCGAGATCGAGGCCCGGCCGGCGGGCAAGAAGATCAAGCGCCTGTCCCTGCTCTCCGGCGGGGAGCGCTCGCTGACCGCCGTGGCGCTGCTGGTGGCCATCTTCAAGGCGCGGCCGTCGCCGTTCTACGTCATGGACGAGGTGGAGGCGGCCCTCGACGACACGAACCTGGGCCGGCTCATCAGCATTTTCGACGAACTGCGCGAATCCAGCCAGCTCATCATCATCACCCACCAAAAGCGCACCATGGACATTGCCGACGCCCTGTACGGCGTCTCCATGAGGGGCGACGGCGTCTCGACCGTCATCAGCCAGCGGATGGACCGTGCGGGGTAGCCTGACTATTTCCTGAGCGACTATTTGCTGCGCGCGGCTTCCCGGCTGCGCCAGTAGTCTTCAATCTCCTCCAGCGACTTGCCCGAGGTTTCCGGGACGCGGCGCAGCACGTAGACGAAGGCCAGCATTGACAGCACGGCAAACAACAGGAAGACCAGGGAGCCGAAGCGCTCAATCGCAGAGGGGAAGGCTTGGGCGAACACCGCGTTGAAGAGGTACTGGGTGAACGTGATGACTCCCATCCCGATGGCGCGCATCCGCAGTGGCAGTGCTTCCGGCACGTAGAGCCAGAACACCGGACCCAACCCAAACCCGAAGGAGAAGGTGTAGAGGAACACGGCAGTGACGGTGAGGTATCCGGACTCCGGAAACATCCATAGTCCCAGCATGGACAGGGCCTGCCCGGCCATGCTGATGGCCAGCATTTTAACCCGGCCCAATTTGTCGATCAACGGCAACGACGCCGCGGTGGAGACCACCAGCGCGATACCTACACCGTAGTTGGCCACCACGCCCGGATTCGCGCCTAACGAGGGGACATCGGCAAAAATGATGGGAGCGTAGTAGACGACGGCATTGATGCCGGTAAAAACCTGAAAGAACGTGAGTACGAAGAGGACGGACATGGCCGGACGGGCCGATTTGAACAGCGCCGAGATCCCGGCATCCTGGTGCTTGAAGGTATCCTCGATTGCTTGTGCTTCGGCCTCGGCGATCTCCTCCGTTGCACGCAACTTCCGCAGCACCTTCACGGCTTCATCGCGCCTGCCGCGCATGATCAGCCAGCGCGGGCTCGGCGGGCTGAGCAGCATGCCGACAAAGAAGATGACGGCAGGAATGACGCCGGCGCCGAGGATCAAGTTCCAGTTTCCCGACGCTTGCAGTGCATCGCCGACGATGTACGCGCACAGGATGCCGACATTGACGGACAGCTGGTAAAGGGCCGTCAGCAGGCCCCGAATCCGGGTTGGTGCCAGCTCGGCGAGGTAAATGAGGCCGAACATGTTGGCAATGCCAACGGCCAGGCCCAGAAAGAACCGGGAGAACATCAAAACGGTGATTCCGGGGGCCACGGCACATGCCAACGAACCAACGATAAAAATGGCAGCGGCCACCAACAGCAGGTGCCGACGGTCGTAACGCTTGGCTGCCAAGGTGGAGCCGATGATGGCCGGCAGCGCCCCCCAGAGCAGGAGTGAGGTGATCAGGCCCTGGGTTCGGGCATCAATGCCAAAGTCGTTGATGAGCAAGGGCAATGCCCCGGAGATTGCTCCGGAGTCATAGCCGTAGAGAAGGCCGGAAAACCCTGCCAGAACTGCGATGAGGATGACCACTTTGGGAATGGCTTCGGTGCTGTGGTCACGATGGTGCGTGGCGCCTGGGGCTTCTGGCTTCATTGCTTCCAATTCTGTGGCAGTTCATGGTGCGCGTCTTGCCCGGCAAGATACTTCGGTGCGGCAAGCAGGGTCCGTGGTGTGCAAGCAGGCCTGCTTTCACGTTGCTCCCGTGAAACTCGCAGCTGAACACTCCGGTGCTGGCGACTTCGATGAACAACTGCGTCTCCCACAGCCTCTTGCCCGGCAGCCGGAATATGCGGATTGAAACAGTCTAGACATCGGATGTATTAAGTGGCAAATGCCACATTGATTCAATAGGTCTGTACTTCAGCTCACATACATCTGATGTTATCTCCAGCTGATGAAGCACCAGCCGTACTGGTGGGAAGGGGCGGGACAACAATGCGGCCCTCGAAATAGACTTGGCCTGTGACTTTCGTAGAAGCCGAGGGGCTGACCAAGATCTACACACCCAAGGGTTCTTCTCCCGTGCGTGCCCTCGACGGGCTGGACCTTGCAGTGCCGCAGGGCACGGTGACGGCGCTGCTTGGCCCCAATGGAGCGGGAAAGACCACAGCGGTGAAAGTGCTCACCACCTTGATTACGCCGAACACCGGCCGTGCTGTCATTGGCGGGATCGATGTGCTCAAGCATCCTGAGCGCATCCGTCCCATCATCGGAGTGTCCGGGCAGTATGCGGCGGTTGATGAGAACCTGACCGGATTCGAGAATCTGGACATGGTGGGGCGGCTCTACCATTTGGGCGCGAAGGCCTCGCGCCAGCGTGCACACGAGTTGATTGAGCTATTTGAGCTGACCGACGCGATGAACCGGCCTGTCAAGGGCTTTTCAGGCGGCATGCGGCGGCGAATAGACCTTGCCGGTGCCTTGGTCACCCGGCCCCAAGTGTTGTTCCTGGACGAGCCGACCACCGGACTGGACCCGCGCAGCAGGCTCGGAATGTGGGATGTGATCACCAGCCTTGTCGGGGAGGGCACCACCGTGCTGCTCACCACCCAGTATCTGGAGGAAGCGGATCGGCTCGCCGACAGTATTTCCGTCATCGACGGCGGGCAGGTGATTGCCCGCGGCACCGCAGACCAGCTGAAGGCGTCCATCGGAGGGCAGCAGATAGAGCTGAACTTGGAGTCCGGCGAGGACAGCGCCGTCGTGGTGGAGCTGTTGGAGCGCATTGGCAATGCTGCGCCGAGCGTGTCAGCCGACGGGCGCGAGCTGAGGGTCGGTGCCCATGATGCGCCCGCTGCCTTGCAGGCGGTTCTCGCTGAACTGGGGTCGCGCGGCATACCGCTTTACGACGCCGGCATGCGGCGGCCCACGCTTGACGACGTGTTCCTGCGTCTCACCGGCCATGCCGTCGACGCAGAGAACACGAGTCAACGGACCAGCGACCAAGAGAACACGGCCGAAGTAAACACGGCTGAACTGAACACCCACGAACGGAAAACGGGGGCATGATGGCCATCTCGAAACGATCCATGCCTTCGCCGTCGTCCCCGCCGTCGTCCCCGCCGTCGTCCCCGCCGTCGGGCGCTTCGCCTGTTGCGCACTGGTTTTCGGATGGTTGGATCACCACCCGCCGCAACTTGATCAAGATCAAGCGGGTCCCGGACATCCTGGTGTTCACCACGCTGCAGCCCATCATGTTCGTGCTGCTGTTCACCTATATTTACGCCGGCGTCATCAACATTCCCGGCAGCAGCTACAAGGAGTTCATCATGGCGGGCATTTTCGCCCAAACTGTGGTGTTCGGTTCCACATTTTCCGGTTCGGCGATGGCGCAGGATCTCAGGGACGGCATTATCGACAGGTTCCGCACCCTGCCGATGAGCTCCTCGGCGGTGCTGGTGGGGCGCACCAACGGCGATCTGTTCATCAACGCCATTTCCATGGCGGTGATGATGACCACCGGTCTGATTGTTGGCTGGCGGGTGCGCTCAAGCTTCATCGAGGGTGCTGCCGCGGTGGCGCTGCTGCTGTTGTTTGCCTACTCGTTTTCCTGGGTGATGGCCTATCTGGGGATGTTGGTGCGCAGCCCCGAGGTGATCAACAATGTCTCGTTCCTGGTGCTTTTTCCGCTCACGTTCATCTCAAACGCGTTTGTGCCTGCGGACACGCTGCCCACGCCCTTGCGGGTATTCGCCGAATACAACCCCGTGTCGGCGCTTGTTCAGGCAGTGCGGGAACTGTTCGGAAACGTGCCTCCCGGTGCGGCCGTGCCGGATGTCTGGAGCCAGCAGCATCCGATCCCCACGGTGCTGATCGGGATCACGCTGGTGCTGCTGATCTTCATCCCGCTCGCCATCCGCCGGTTCAAAAAGATCAGCTTGCGCTGACGTCCCTTCCCGCTGCCCCTGTCATCTGCGCCACGGCGTCGGGACCGTGGGCCGGAAACCGGCCGCCAATAGCGGGAATGCCCCGTTCTCGCGGCCGCATGAGCCGCGTGCCCTGACTTCGGGCGTCGTCCGGCTGGCGTGGCCCCCGGATCGGTGGTTTCCCTGGGCTTCGGAGTTCGTTGAGGCAGCCGATGCGGGTGAAAGCGCGCCCCGGTTCATGCAGCAGCTGATGCTGGTGCAGACGGCGGTGGGCATTCGATTATGCAGCTGATGCGGGTGCAGGGCCGGCGCAGTCGCATCACCTGCCAAAGGGATTCGGTGATCTCGGCTTGACCCGCGCCAGCTGCAGAACTGATGCACATGCCGGGGCCCTCTGCTGCATATCCGGCAGACCGGGCATATCGGGCCCACGTTCCTCGGAAAACTACACGGGTTGCTGGGTGCCCTTGGTCCCGAGCCAGAACGCGATGCTGACAAAGGCAACCAGCGTGGCCATGAGAAACGCAGGGCCGTAGGAGAACGCGTCCACCAGGAAACCCGCTGCGATGGGCCCGATGATGGTGCCAAAGTCGGAGCTCATTTGGAATGTTGCCAGGACCTTGCCGCCGGAGCGTTCATTGCCGATGACGTCGGCCACGGTGGCCTGCTGCGCCGGCCCCATCAGTCCGCTGCCAATGCCGGCAACGGCGGAGATGGCGAAGAACCAGAATTCATTGCCGGTGAAGCCCAAGGCACCCATGGCGATGCCGTTGACGGCCAACCCCGCCACGATCATGGGCTTGCGGCCCCAAGCGTCGGCGAGCTTGCCGGAAAAGGTGAGGGCCACTCCGGTGCCGATGGCGAAGACGGCCAAGGAAACGCCCGCCACTTCGGGGCCGGCGCCCAGCGCTGCGGTGGCGAAGAGCGGGACAAGGGCCATGCGGATACCGATGGCCGACCAACCGTTGGCGAATCCGGAGGTGAGCACGGCTCGGTAGGCCGGCATGGCCAGGGCAGCGCGCAGCGGCAGCACTTCCGGTTTCTTGGCAGCGGCGTTTCGCAGACGGGCCGGCACGGCCTTGACAACCGGAAGCATGGTGGCCACCAGAATCGCCACGA
This sequence comes from Arthrobacter sp. H35-D1, assembly GCF_030063185.1. GTDB lineage: Bacteria > Actinomycetota > Actinomycetes > Actinomycetales > Micrococcaceae > Specibacter. Next base: position 54,497 of record NZ_JASISP010000009.1, on the reverse strand, counting down.
GCAGCAGGGCGCCGGCGTACACCAGGAAAGGCAGTTGCAGGCCGAGCCCGGCCAGCAAGCCGCCTGCCGCCGGGCCGGCAATATTGCCCAGCAGGAAGGAACCGGCATACAGGCTGGAGATGCGGCCGCGGGCCTGCGGGGGAGCGAGCCTGATGAGCAGTCCCATGGCGGCCACGGTGAACATGGTGGAGCCAATGCCGCCCAGCCCGCGGAAGAGCAGCAGCTGCCAGTAGTTCTGCGCAAAGGCGCAGGCAGCCGAGGACGCCGCCACGATCAGGATCCCCAGGATGTAGGTGCGCCGTTCCCCCATCCGTTCCACGAGCCAGCCGCTCAGCGGGGCGAAAATGAGCCGGGTGAAGGCAAAAACACTCACGACGACGGCTGCTGCGGTCACGCTGACATCGAAGCTTCGGGCAAATTGCGGCAGCACCGGGGCCACAATGCCAAAGCCAATGGCGATGAGAAAGGCTGCGGCGACAAGTACCTTGATTTCCCTGCCCAGTGCGGGTACCGGTGCTTGCACCGTCTTCTGGGGTCGTGGGGCGTTCGTTGACATCGCTTATGAGTTTGCCACAGCACGGCACAAAGCGGTGCGCCGGATCCCCCGTGAGAGACTGGGGGAGTGAATGACATTCTCCCCATCATCCTGACCATTGTTATTGGGCTCGCCGTTGTTGCCGGCCTTCTGGTTCCCGTTTTGCTCAAGGTTCGTCGGAGTAAACAGGACTACGAAGGCCCGCGCGACGCCAACGACCCGGACCCGCTGGATTCCGCTGGCACCGCCGCCTCGAGCGGCACTTTGGTGCAGGAGCGTCCCGAACCCCAGGCGCCGCCGTCGGACCTTGACACAGCAGTTGCCGAACCGGTTGCCCCGGCGGCCCCGGCGCTGGAAACCCCGCTCCCGGTCGAGGGGCGGCTGGTCCGATTGCGGGCGCGGCTGGCGAAGTCCAACAACGCCCTGGGCAAGGGGCTGCTGGCGCTGCTGGCCCGCGACACCATCGACGAAAACGTGTGGGACGAGGTCGAGGAGACGCTGCTGCTGGCGGACATCGGCACCGATTCCACCATGGAACTTGTTGACACGCTGCGCGACCGCGTGAAGGTTCTGGGCGTGCGCAGCCCGGAGCACGTCCAGGCGATGCTGCGCGAAGAGCTCATCAAGCTGATTGACCCGGCCATGGACCGCACCTTGAACATCGATCGCCACGACGGTCGGCCCGCCATCCTCATGGTGGTTGGCGTCAACGGCGTGGGCAAGACCACCACCGTGGGCAAGCTGGCGCGTGTGTTCGTTGCCGAGGACAAGGACGTGCTGCTGGGTGCGGCCGACACTTTCCGTGCCGCAGCTGCCGAGCAGTTGGCCACCTGGGGTGCGCGGGTGGGTGTTCCCACGGTGAAGTCCGACGTCGACGGGGCGGACCCTGCCTCTGTCGCCTTTGAGGCCGTGAAGGCAGGCATCGAGCAGGAAGTGGACGTGGTCATGATTGACACGGCCGGCCGCCTGCAAAACAAGGTGGGCCTGATGGACGAGCTGGGCAAGGTCAAGCGCGTCATTGAAAAGCAGGCAACTGTGGACGAGGTGCTGCTGGTGCTGGATGCCACCACAGGACAGAACGGACTGACGCAGGCGAAGGTTTTCGCCGAAGTCGTCAACATTTCCGGCATTGTGCTGACCAAGCTGGACGGCACCGCCAAGGGCGGCATCGTGGTGGCGATTCAGAAGACGCTCGGCGTCCCGGTCAAGCTGATTGGCTTGGGCGAAGGCGCCGACGACCTGGCTCCGTTTGACGCTGAAAGCTTTGTCGACGCGCTCCTGGATTAATAACTCAAACCAAGTTGTTCATGGTTGCACGCACGGCGCCGGAGTTTCTGTCCGTGCATTGCACAACAAGATAAAGTGCCCGCTCCGGCGGGCACTTTTGTTTAACCCTGAAAAGAACCGGATTCAGCCGACGATGGGGCGCGGCCCTTGCCTCAGTGGCGGACCAACGCACCCAAGACTGGCCTTTTGGACGAGCTGGATGGGCGGAATTTAGTCATTTGATGGCTCGCCCCGCGATATTATGAGGGCAGCAATATGCGCTGATTTCCGGGGTGAATCCCATCAAGACAAACACTGTTCGAAAGCGGACAGAGTGTCGTTTTGTGCAGCGTCCCGGAGGATGCCCGCGTCGCTGTTTGGAGTTCCCTGGACAGCATTTGAGGATCTTATGGGGAAGTACTTGGTGTTGGCTCAATGAGTCTTGTGTTTGCGGAAAAGACTGAAACCATGCGGATGGCAGTCGCAGGATGTGATTCCAATACCCGCCGCGGTGTGGAACAACTCCTGAACGGTGCCGATTTCATCGAAGTTGTCGCCTCGGTGGCTGATGCCTGCGAGGCACAGTCCTTGATTGAGAACGAATCCGTTGATTTGCTGCTGGTGCTGGCTGCCGGCATGCCGGCGGCAGATTTGGACCAAGAGTGCAGACGGATCGGCAAAATGGCCGTACCGCCCAAGATAGTCGTCATGGGCGAGTTGGACTTTATTCAGACAGAGGCGCTGGTCTTTGCCGGTGTCAGCGCCTTCTTGAAGAACGGGTTGGTCGGCGAAGACCTCCCGGCTGCCTTGCGCTTGATCCATCGCGGCGGGTCGCTGCTTTTGAGCGATGCCGCACGGGACACGCTTTTGGCACGCGGTGGCAGCAGTTTTAGCAGCAAGAACCGGAGCAAAATCGACACCCTCAATACGCGCGAACGCACTGTGGCCCAAGGCATCGCCGAGGGCAGGACCAATGGTCAGTTGGCAGGTTCAATGCACCTGAGCGAGGCAACTGTGAAGCTGCTGGTTTCCAACGTCATGAACAAGTTGGGGGTCTCCAACAGAGTGCAGATTGCGGTGCTTGTGACGAAGGCCCTAGCAGCCTGAGAATTCCACCGGCAGGTGTGGACATGGAGGGGGCGGGCGTGTGCAACACGCCTGAAACCCGGCCGTAGCGCAAATTTAACTCTGGAACGGCGGATGTAACATGCCGGAAATCCAAGGCGCCCCGCGATGAAACACGCCGACACCAGCATTGTAAGAGTCCACATTGCACAGCCCCGACAAGGTGGCAGGCAATAACTTTTGCAATGAAAGGCCGCGCAATGAATTCTGGCGATACGGCATGGGTCCTCGTTTCGGCAGCCTTGGTGCTGCTGATGACACCCGGACTGGCATTTTTTTACGGTGGCATGACCCGGGCCAAGGGCGTGCTGAACATGATGATGATGAGCTTTGGCGCGATCGCCGTTGTGGGCGTCATCTGGATTCTCTTTGGCTACTCTGCCGCGTTTGGCACAGACCTTGGCGGTGGGTTGCTGGGCAATCCCCTTGAGAAGTTCGGCCTGCAGGGCGTTCTTGACACCGGGGAAGGCGTGCCGCTGCTGGGCTCCATCCCTGAAATCGCCTTCGTCGGATTCCAGGCAGTCTTTGCCATCATCACGGTGGCCCTGATCACCGGCGCCATTGCCGACAGGGCAAAATTCGGTGCGTGGCTGCTCTTCGCCACCATTTGGGTGAGCGTGGTGTACCTGCCCGTGGCGCACTGGGTCTTCTCCTTTGCCAAGGACGACGCCGGGAACCCCACCGGCGGCTGGATTGGCCAAGGGCTCGGGGTCATTGACTTTGCCGGCGGTACGGCGGTGCACATCAACGCAGGTGCGGCAGCGCTTGCCTTGGCCCTGATCCTGGGCAAGCGCAAGGGCTTCGGCAAGGATCCAAGCCACCGCCCGCACAACCTCCCCTTCGTCATGCTCGGAGCCGGCTTGTTGTGGTTTGGGTGGTTTGGCTTCAACGCCGGTTCTGCACTGGGCGCCAACGCCGTCGCCGGCTACGTCTGGATCAACACCCTTGCCGCCCCCTGTGCCGCCATTCTTGGCTGGCTGCTGGTGGAGAAGCTTCGCGACGGCCATGCCACCTCCTTGGGGGCTGCCTCCGGCGCGGTTGCCGGGCTCGTCGCCATCACACCAGCGTGCTCGGCCCTGACCCCCCTGTGGGCCATGGTGCTGGGGCTCCTGGCCGGGGCTGTCTGCGCATTGGCCGTGGGACTCAAGTACCGCCTGGGCATCGACGACTCCCTTGACGTGGTCGGGGTGCATCTGGTGGGAGGCATCGTGGGGACATTGTTTATTGGCCTTGCCGCCAATCCAGGGTCGCCGGCCGCTGGCCAAGGACTCTTCTACGGTGGCGGTCTGGAGCTCCTCGGCAAGCAGTCCATCGGTGCGTTTGCCGTCTTCGGATACTCTTTCACACTGGCCTACTCCATTGGTTGGCTCATCAACAAGACCATCGGCTTCCGCATCTCCACAGCCCACGAGGCGGCCGGCATCGACGTGTCGATCCACGCCGAGTCCGCCTACGACCTGGGTGGCCGCAGCTCTGGAAGTTTCCACCCGCTGACGGAAAAGCTCCCGTCGGCATCAACGGGCCGTGAACCACGCACTACGGAAACAAGCAGTGCAGAAACAACCAGTGCAGACGCAAAGGTGAACGCATGAAACTCATCACGGCAATCATTCGGCCGGAACAACTCGACGATGTCCGCACGGCCTTGGAGGGCTTCGGCGTCCAGGGGCTGACGGTCAGCAGCGCCCACGGCTATGGCAGGCAGCGCGGCCATACGGAAATTTATCGTGGTGCGGAGTACACAGTTGACCTCCATGCCAAGATCCGCATCGAAGTTCTCGCCTCCGATGAACAGGCACTGGACCTCATGGATATCATCGTCGCCAGCTCCAACACCGGAACCGCCGGCGACGGGAAGGCCTGGATGATTGAAGTGTTGGAGGCTGTCCGCGTCCGGACCGGTGAACGCGGGGTCGCGGCCATCTAGATGTTGTCCACGGGCACATGCCCACACGTCCACTCACCCGCACATCCGCACATCCACTCACCCGCAGGTCCACATGTCCGACGCCGGCACCCGGGGGCGGAAGCAATCTCTCCCGGGTGGTCTGCCGTCCTTTCAAACCATGTGAAAAGTGGAGCATTGCGGATCCGTCAATTCCGCCACACGGCGGACCACACCCGAACTTGTGCACAAGTTCGTCCAGAGGACTACCGGCGGGATGAAGGGCCGGGCACGCTGGATGCCATGACCAGCTCCCCGAGCAAAAGCACAAAGCAGTTGGTGGCCACCATCGATGCCCTGGGCAAGGTGGCGCGGCAAAAGGACCTGTTGCGGTACGGATTCACGCCATGGAATCTGAAACAGGCGCTGGCCGCCGGAACAGTTGCGTGTATTTCCCGCGGGTACTACGCCCTCCCGGACGCGGATGCCTTGGATGTTGAACTTGCCCGGCACCAAGCACGAAGAACGTGCTTCACAAAGGCTGCGCAGCTGGGACTTTGGGTTCTCACCCCGATGCCACAGCCCCATGTGGCTGCCGCGCACGGCCGCCCCATCCCCGGTTGCGTGGTGCACCGGGTCAGCGGCGGGCAGACCCTGATGGACATTCTGCGCCAGTGTGTTAAGTGTGGGAGCGACGTGGAAGCCCTGGCCGTGCTGGAATCGGCAGTGGTACTCAAGAAATGCACGTTTCACGAACTGCGCGAGGCCTTTTCGGGCCGGGAGGACACGGCGGGCCGGGCGATCGTGGCGATGATCGACCCCCAGTCCCAGTCAATTGCGGAAACTGTGGCCCGGTATTACCTGCTGCAGGCCGGCTACAACGTGCAGTGCCAGGTTGCCATCAAGGGCGTGGGGCACCTTGATTTGCTAGTGGAAGGAATCCTGGGTGTGGAAACAGATGGCCAGCAGCATCACAACACCCCCGCGGGGTGGGCCGAGGACTTGCGACGGGACAATCTGCTGGTGATTGAAGGGATATGGAAGCTGCGGATCCCGGCCGCAGTGGTCCTCTACCACCCGAGCACCATGCTCCGCTGGGTCAAGGACGCACTGGCCCAGATCGCGGCCGGGTAGTCATGCGTTTATGCGCCCGTTCCGTACTGGAATTTTGCGCATGCTCAAAGTCCCGCATAGTTGTGCGCAGGACTAACCCGTGAACCCTGCGCATGTTCAAAGTTCCGCATGGTTATGCGCAGGACTCACATTTGAATCCTGCGCCAGTGACGAAGTGGCGCAACATTTGACCCCCAATCCAGCGCATGGCTGAAGTCGCAGATGGTTATGCGCTGAATGGGCGGCCGGTTCAACGCATATTCATGGAACAAGCCGGAGGAACGAGGCGGAGTTAGTGGAACGAGCCGGAGGAACGGGGCGGAGCGGGGAGACAGCCGCTCAGTCGCACGGCGAAAAGTGTTCGTCAGTCGTTGCTGGTGGTCCAATCCGCCGGGCCGTCGGAGCCGGACGCATACTCTTCCATGGGGACAGTGCCCGCCTTCCACGCGGCAAAGGCCGGTTCCACTATCCGCCAGCATTCCTCGGCCGTGTCGCCCCGGACCGACAGCAACGGGTCTGCGCGGAGGATGCCTTCGAGCACTTCGCCGTATGGCAGGAGCGGGTCGCTGCCCAGCTCGGCTTGGAGATTGACACGGTCAAGGGTGAACACGTCGCCGGGTCCGTTGACATCAAGGTCCAGAACCAGCGTGTCCGGGCCGAATCCAATGTGCAGGCGGGTGGGGGAGTCTGCGCCCTTGAAGCCGACGGGCAGGTGCGGCACTGGTTTGAAGGTCACCACGGCTTCCTTGCGAGAGCGGCCCAGCGCCTTGCCGGAGCGCAAGATGAACGGCACCCCTGCCCAACGCCAATTGCTGACATACACTTCAACCTCGGCCAATGTCTCGGTGTCATTGGCCGGATCAACGCCGGGCTCGTCGAGGTAGTTCGGGACCTTGCGCTCCCCGATGGTCCCTGCCGTGTAGCGGGCGCGACGGCTATGGTCGGCCAGATCGCTGCCGTTGAGGCCAATCGAACTGGCACGCAGCACGGTGGCAATGTTGGTGCGGACGTCCTGTTCCCCCAAGGTTGCCGGCGGTTCCATGGCCATGATGGCCATAATCTGCAACAGGTGGCTTTGAATCATGTCCCGTCCGGCCCCTGCATGGTCGTAGTACCGGGCCCGGTCCTCCAGTGTCAGTGGCTCATCAAAAATGATCTCCACTTTTTCAATGTGCGCCCCGCTCCAGGAGTGCTCCAGCAGCCTGTTGGCAAAGCGCAGCCCCATGATGTTGAGGACCGTCGATTTGCCAAGGAAATGGTCCACCCGGTGAATATGGTCTTCGGGGACCAACTGGGCCAGGGTGGCATTGAGCGCGCGCGCCGTTTCCGTGCTTGAGCCAAACGGCTTTTCCATGACCAGGCGGGTGCCTTCCGGCAGGTCATCCGGGGACAGCGCCTCGCATGCCTTTTGGCTGATGGCCGGCGGCAGGGCGAAGTACAGGGCCACGGGCCCCGGAATGTCCTTGAGGAATTTTCCCAGCACGCCCTTGGCCGTGACATCGAGCTGGTGATAGCTGCTGCCGGTCCGGAGCTCGTTCAAGTCCTTGATTCCCGTATCCGTCGACAAGCCTCCGGGTTCCAGGGCGTCGGAAAAACTGTCCTGGAGCCGGTCCTGCCACTGCGTCTGCGACCAGTCGTCGTTGCCGGCGCCGACCAGCGAAAGCCCCGGTGCCCTGCCGGAAGCAATCAAACGGCCGACCCCGGGCAACAGGAGACGTCCGGTGAGATCACCGGAAGCCCCCAAAATCACCAATGTCTTCACCCGCTTGCTTGAGTCCGACTCCAGGGCCGGGGACGCGACGTCGTGGATGGAAGGGGAAGCATGGGGTGCTGCTGTGGGAGTGGTCACGATCCCAGCATCGCACGGTGTCTGGCGCATTGGGTGGCAATGACACCCGGATCCGGCCGACTTTTGCACGCACCATGGCGCGGCAGTTGATACCCTTGATAGTTGAGTCCCTCAGGAAAGGGAGTGGGACGGAGCCTCAGGCCCCATCCCGCCGGTCTCATCCTGACTAATGTAAATTGCCATGCGCCATGCACGGCCAGGCCAAGTGGTCCGGCCGTACGGGCGTTGGTTAATCCCAGACGAAAGAAGTGCGCGCCGCGTGTTCAACTCCCTATCTGATCGGTTGACAGCAACCTTCAAGAACCTTCGTGGCAAGGGCCGGCTGAGCGAGGCCGACGTCGATGCCACAGTGCGTGAGATCCGTCGCGCCCTCTTGGACGCCGACGTCGCAGTGCCCGTGGTGCGCGCGTTCACCTCCAAGGTCCGTGAACGCGCGCTTGGCTCCGAGGTCAACGAGGCGCTGAATCCTGCCCAGCAGATCGTCAAGATTGTCAATGAGGAACTCGTTGCCATCCTGGGCGGGGAAACCCGCCGCATCAACTTGGCGAAGAATCCGCCCACTGTCATCATGCTGGCTGGTCTGCAGGGTGCGGGCAAGACCACCCTCGCTGGAAAGTTGTCCAAGTGGCTCAAGGGCCAGGGCCACAGCCCGTTGCTGGTGGCCGCCGACCTGCAGCGACCCAACGCCGTCAAGCAGCTTCAGGTCAACGGTGAGCGCGCAGGCGTCCCCGTTTTTGCCCCGCACCCCGGGGTCAGTAGCGAATTTGAAAGCGCCACCGGTGATCCCGTCGCCGTGGCCATGGCCGGTCTGGCCGAAGCCAAGTCCAAGCTGTACGACGTGGTCATTGTGGACACCGCCGGCCGCCTCGGCATCGATGCGGAGTTGATGAAGCAGGCTGCCGACATCCGCGCCGCCGTCAACCCCGACGAAGTCCTGTTCGTCATCGACGCCATGATCGGCCAGGACGCCGTCAACACGGCCCAGGCGTTCAACGAGGGCGTCAACTTCACCGGTGTGGTCCTGACCAAGCTCGACGGCGATGCCCGCGGTGGTGCCGCACTCTCCGTCGCGTCTGTCACCGGCAAGCCCGTGATGTTCGCCTCCACGGGCGAGTCTTTGGACGACTTTGAGCTCTTCCACCCCGACCGCATGGCCAGCCGCATCCTGGACATGGGCGATGTGCTCACGCTCATCGAGCAGGCCGAAAAGAACTGGGACAAGGGCGAAGCCGAGCGGATGGCGCAGAAGTTCGCCGACCAGGAAGACTTCACCCTCGACGATTTCCTCGCCCAGATGCAGCAGATCCGCAAAATGGGCTCCATGAAGAAGATGCTCATGATGATGCCCGGTGCAGCCAACATGCGCCAGCAGCTGGAGAACTTCGACGAGCGCGAAATTGACCGCGTCGAGGCCATTGTCCGCTCCATGACCAAGCATGAGCGGCTGGCGCCGAAGATCATCAACGGCTCGCGCCGCGCCCGCATCGCCAAGGGCTCGGGCGTCCACGTCTCCGAGGTCAACGGCCTGCTGGAACGCTTTGGCCAGGCCCAGAAGATGATGAAGAAGATGGCCCAGGGCGGGGGCATCCCCGGCATGCCGGGGATGTCGGGCCCCGGCGGGTTCAGCGGTGCCCGCAAGGGCAAACAGGGTGCCAAGAAGAAAGCCAAGTCCGGAAATCCAGCCAAGGCCGCCGCAGAATTGAAGGCTGCGCAGGAAAAGGCCAACGCCCCGAAGCAGCTGCCCACGGGTGCTGCATTTGGTGCCGGCGCAGAGGACTTTGACCCCTCGAGCCTGAACCTGCCCAAGGGCTTTGACAAGTTCCTCGGAAAGTAACCTTGTCCATCAGCTTTATTCGAGACGGACGCAGTGCAGCCAGGCCGGAATCCAACCGACTTGGCGGTAGTGCGTCTGTTTCTGCGTTGCGGGTCCGGCACCGGAGGTCCGCGTCGCGGGATCGGCCTGGGTGCGGCCACTTGCCGTGGCGTCCGGTAACCTGCAGCAATGAGTAAAACGCGGATTGTGTTCGTTCACGGCATGGACGGGTATGGCGCAGCAGCGTGGCCGGCCCAGCACTTCCTGGCCGGGAACTACGACTGTCTCTTTATCAAGCGGACCGGATTCAACGCCGTCGAGCCTCCCGCGGCGACCGATTTTGGCAAAGATGCGCGCCTGGTGATCGATGAGCTCGGAGACGGTGGGCACGTCGTTGCCCACGCCCAAGGCGCCATTGCTGCGATGATGGCGGCCGTGCAGCGTCCGGATCTTGTGCGCTCCTTGGTCCTGTTGGAGCCGCTGCTGCTTTCGCTGACGGCGGAGCTGCCCGCCACTGCCGCATATTCGGTGCAGCTGGGTGAGTTGTTTGCCCATGCCAAGGAGCTTTCAGACAACGAGTTCCTTTCCGAGTTCAACACGCTGATGGCCATTGCCGCCACGCCCGGCACCGAGACCGTCAGGCGGCTGGCAGCTCGTGCCCGGCTGCAATTGCCCTCCACACAGGCGCCGCTGCACATCGTGCCCGGCGTGCCCACCACTGTCATCACCGGCGGCTGGGAACCGCTCTATGAAGAAGTGGCCCAGTATCTGGGTACGACCGGGGCCCGGCACATCATCCAGCGCAGCGGGCACCGGCCCCAGGACACTGCTGGCGGTGCGGCACTGATTGAAGAAATTCTCCGGGCCGCGGACGCACGCACTGCGTAGTTGAAGCGCCGGACCGGGCTGGCAGCTCGTGCTCCCATGTAGGTGTTGTGCGGAACTGTGTGGCGCTGCGTGCCCTGTCAATGTCAGTGCCTGGGGCTAGTCTTTTCCCATGATTGAAATTCGCCCGGCAGCCCTGCGTGAATTTGCGCTCCTGCCTTTCATTGAGGCGGAGGCCGACGCCGCCTTTGCAGGGCTGGATCCGGCCATCGAGACCGCCAGCTTTCCGGCTCCCGGAACTGCGGGGGAATTTGCCGAGGCGTTTCACATCATGGTCGCCGGAAGGCCGCCCGTGGGATTTGTGCGCCTGGAGATTGTTGACGGCCAAGCCCACGTTGCGCAATTGGCAGTTCATGCCGATCATGCGCGGAAGGGGATCGGGCGTGCACTGCTCGTGGCCGCCAAGGCGTGGGCGCAGGAGGCCGGCTTCCGTTCCATAACGCTGACAACTTTCAAGGACGTCCCGTTCAACGCACCCTTCTATGCCACCTGCGGTTTCACCGCGTTGGCGCCGGGGCAGTGGGGAGCGGGGCTCGCTGCCATCCGAAGGCAGGAACAGGAACTGGGCCTGGACGGTGCGGGGCCCAGAATCGCCATGGTGGCAACCCTTGGTGGGGAAGCTGCCTTGGGAGAGGACCATTTTCGCCGCCCGCGCCACGCTTAGTGGGAGGATCGTGCGTTGGTCCCGGAGGGTTGTCGAGGCCGGGGCCGTGATCCGCGGTGGCGATCCATGGAAGGCCCGGATTCGCGTTAGGGTTGATCACGTACAGTCCCCTTCCCAGGATGCGGGGCTGACCGGGAAGCTACCGGCCCGGAACACCCACTTGAAAGGCGCCTGCGTGGCCAATTACTCAGAGTTCTTCATCGCCGACCACCACCAGGCCGTTGCCCGGGCCAAGGCCCGCCAAAGTGGAAAGCCGCCAGCCATCGACGTGCCCGTGCTGCCCACGCCGGGCCTAGGCGACTTTGAGATTGAAGTGCTGGGTGAATTTGCCGTCAATAAAGTCCATGCAACGGGCGTCGCAGCCGAGTTGAGCCTTGTCGACATTGAACTGGACACCCTGTTTGCCGTGCCGGACGCGCTCCTTGAAGTGTTCGCCGAGCTGGAAGGGCTCGAGGACCAGGAAGAAGTCTCCGAGCTGGCCGCCGAATGGGCTGCAGCGGAGGAAATGGAATCCACCCCGGAAGTGACGGAGCCGTTGGTGCGCGCCCTGGCCGCAATGTCGGTCGCCGCGGTGAAGGCTGCCGAGGAGAACGCGAAAATGAGCCTGTTCTTCTACTCCGCGGAGTAGCACCGGGCTTTCACGCTCTCCGCCCAGTCGCCCCTCGAGTCTCCGCCCCGCCCCGAAGTGAAACTCGCACAAATCGAACGGGCAGTAGTTGTGGGTGTCGCGCTTAAACATTGCCGACTACTGCGCTTTCGAGCAGCGGATCCAGCGCATCACTCGGGCCCGGCGTGTCACAGGTACCGAGCATCGTGGATCATCTGGCATAATGGACAGGTACTCGATCCGCATGGCCCCTCTCTCCGTGTGATGATCCTGTCCTTAGAAGTCCGCAGATCGGCCCGCCCCACGGGAGCGTGAAACGGAGTTCGCCCCTTTTTCGAACCAGGAGTAACCACAAAAGTGGCCGTAAAGATTCGCCTTAAGCGCTTTGGTAAAATGCGCGCACCGTACTACCGCATCGTCGTCATGGACTCACACTCAAAGCGTGACGGCCGTGCCATCGAAGAGATCGGCAAGTACCACCCGACCGAGCAGCCTTCATTCATCGAGGTCAAGAGCGACCGCGCACAGTACTGGCTTGGAGTTGGCGCACAGCCGTCCGAGCCCGTGGCCAAGCTCCTGAAGATCACCGGTGACTGGCAGAAGTTCAAGGGCATCAAGGGCGCCGAAGGCACCTTGAAGACCAAGGCCCCCAAGGAAGCATTCGTTGCTCCCGAGGCCAAGAACATCGTTGTCAAGGAAGCCATCACCAAGAAGGCCAAGAAGGCCGACTCGGACGAGGCTGCCGAGAGCACCGAGGCCGAGTAACTTGTTGGCTGAAGCGCTGGAGCACCTGGTTCGCGGGATTGTTGACACTCCCGAGGACGTAAAGGTGAGCGTCAAGAACAACCGCCGCGGGGAATCCCTCGAGGTGCGCGTTCATCAAGACGATCTGGGTCGGGTTATTGGCCGACAGGGCCGCACCGCCCGTGCCTTGCGCACGGTGGTTGCCGCACTGGCCGACGGCGAACCGGTGCGTGTTGACGTTGTCGACACCGACCGCCGCCACTAACCTGCGCAGATTGTTGCCCGGCCCCGGCCGAGCGAGTCGTTTTCAGCAGTAAAGCCAAACGTTTGGCCCCGGCACCATAATGGTGGCGGGGCCAATTTTTTCCGCATTTTCTTTCAGCTTTCTTTTAGCAAGCACTTTTTAGCAAGCACTTAGGAGTACCCATGCAGGTTCAGGTCGCCAGGATCGGCAAACCCCACGGCATTCGCGGGGAAGTGACGGTGCTGGTCCTCACCGACGCCCCCGACTCCCGCTTCGCCGTCGGCACGCAGTTCGTCGTGGAACCGGCCACGCTCGGCACCCTGACGGTCAAGAGCTCCCGCTGGAACAAAGACATCCTGCTGCTGGGCTTCGAAGGCACCAGCACCCGCAACGAGGCGGAGCTGCTGCGCGGGGCCACCATGTTCTTCGAGTCCGAAGACGACGAGGACGACGACGCCTGGTACGAACACGAACTGCTGAACCTTGAGGTTCGGGTCGGCAGCGAGAAGGTGGGCAAGGTGACCGGCCTGCGCACCCAGGCCGTGCAGGACCTGCTCATCGTGGAAGACAACGAAGGCGATGAAGTCCTGGTTCCATTCGTGGACGAGATTGTCCCGGAAGTGAAAATCGAGGAGGGCTATGTGCTGTTGACCCCGCCGGCAGGTTTGTTCACGGTGAACAAGGACGCCGCCGAAAACGACGAAGCCGGCGAAGCGGCAGACCTGTCAGGCGCGGAAGGCAGCAGCACTGAAGGCAGCAACTCGGAGGGCAGCAACTCGAAGGACAGCGGCGAGTAATGCGCTTTGACGTAGTCAGCATTTTCCCGGAGTACCTGGCGCCGCTGGACCTGAGCCTGATTGGCAAGGCCCGCACCGAAGGTTTGCTGGAGCTTGCCGTGCACGACCTGCGCACGTATACCCAGGACAGGCACCGGACGGTGGATGACACCCCCTACGGCGGCGGCGCCGGCATGGTCATGAAACCCGAACCGTGGGCGCAGGCGCTCGGCGACATCGCCGAAGCGTCTCCCTTGGCCGAAGGCAGCAAGCCAACATTGATCGTGCCGTCGCCGGCAGGGGAAGTGTTCAACCAGAAACTGGCCTACGAGCTCGCCGAGGAGGACCACCTGGTCTTTGCCTGCGGACGCTACGAAGGCATTGACGAGCGCGTGCTGGAATGGGCGCAGGACGCCTACACCGTCCGTCCCGTGAGCTTGGGCGACTATGTCCTCAACGGCGGCGAAGTGGCCGTCCTGGCCATGGTTGAAGCTATTGGCCGCCTGGTCCCCGGTGTGGTGGGCAACCCCGAATCCCTCATTGAGGAATCCCACTCCGACGGCCTGCTCGAGTACCCCGTCTACACCAAACCCTCCAGCTGGCGCGGACGCGAGGTGCCCGAGGTGCTGCTCAGCGGCAACCACGGCAAGATCGCCAAGTTTCGCAAGGAACTGCAGCTGCGACGCACCGCGGACCGCCGGCCGGACCTGATCGACGCGCTGGACGTTGCAGCCTTCAGCAAAACGGACCGCAACGTGCTCTGGGAACTGGGCTACGCCGTCGTCGACGGCAAAGCCGTGCTCCGCCCCGAAAGCTAGCTGCGCGCCGAAAGCCAGGCCGTTCAGGATTAGGGTGTTCGGGGCCGCCAAGAGGCGCAATTAGTTGTTGGCGTCCGACGTATGGCAAAATGGGTGCATGTGCCGACTGGGCGCGTTCCTGCCACAGGGGGATCGCTCGTCAACAGGATGGCACACCGGTGAACCAGTCTTGGGTATCCGGTCCTCATCTTTCGTCTTTCATGACTGGCCCTGCGCCGTCCATGAAAGTCGTGACACAAAGCAAATGACCTGTGGTGTTTGCCTGGAGTGAGAAAATGCATCTTCTCGATTCTGTCGACGCAGCCAGCCTGCGCACCGACATCCCCGCCTTCCGTGCCGGCGACACCCTCAACGTTCACGTGAACATCATTGAAGGTTCCCGCTCACGTGTCCAGGTTTTCAAGGGCTTCGTCCTTGGCCGCCAGGGCGACGGCGTTCGCGAAACCTTCACGGTTCGCAAGGTCTCCTTCGGTTGCGGTGTTGAGCGTACCTTCCCGGTGCACTCCCCGATCCTGGACAAGATTGAAGTTGTCAGCAAGGGCGACGTTCGCCGCGCCAAGCTGTACTACATGCGCAATCTGCGCGGCAAGGCTGCAAAGATCAAGGAAAAGCGCGACGCCGTTCCCGCCAAGTAACGGGAATCGCACTTTGAACCAAGCGAAACGCCAGTCCAGGAAACTGGGCTGGCGTTTTGTTGTTTTGGCAGTGGTCGTTATCTTCGTGCTCCTGGCGCTGGTGCGCAATGTGTGGGTGGATGTTTATTTCATCCCCTCGGAGTCCATGGAACCGCTGCTGCTCTCGGGCGACAGGGTTTTGGTGTCCCGCACCAGCTTTGCCACCGAGGCCATTGAACGCGGGGATGTGGTGGTTTTTGACGGCCGCGGGTCCTTCGCACCGCTGAAATCCGGGGCCGGTCCGGTGGCTGACGGGATCACAGCCGCCGGTCAATGGCTGGGGCTGGTGCCGAACAACAACATCTACGTCAAGCGCGTGCTGGGCGTCGCGGGTGACACCGTCAAGTGCTGCACCGACGACGGACTGTTGGAAGTCAACGGGGTGCCGGTGTCCGAGAGTTACCTGTACCCGGGGGACGAGCCCAGCGCGTTGAACTTCGAGGTGAGCGTGCCACAAGGTAAATTGTGGCTCATGGGCGACCACAGAAACGTCTCCCTGGATTCACGCTCACTGCTCGGTGCTCCCGGCGGCGGCCTGATTTCCACCTCGAGGGTCATTGGTTCGCCCATTGCCACGGTGTGGCCGCCGGGGCGCATGCACGGCATCGACAGCGACAGCCCGCTGCCGTAGGGTCCGGAAACCCTGCGCCCGGCACGGGCAACGTGTCCGACGGCGGTGTGCTCCACCCAAGCTTTTGTCCTGACTTTGCTAAGGAAATAAACGTTGACGCAACACAGTGCTCCCGGAGAACCAGATGGTGTGCAACCAGAGAGCGTGGAACCAGGAACGGGCGATCCCCGGCTCCCATCGGAGTCGCCCGAGGTTTCCGGGGTGCCCGACGCTTTTGAGCCGCCCGAAGGATCCGCGGCTGCCGAGGTGCCCGAATCTGGCGAGCCGGCTGCACCCGGGACGTCCGAGTCTTCCGAGGCGCGCTTCAGTCAAAACGGGAGGGCGCGGCACCTGAACGGCGGGCAACCCGGCATCGACGATGACAGCGACTCCGACACGGCCGCTGCGCACGAGGGCCCAGATACCGACGGCCCAGTGCACGACGGCCCTGTGCACGGGGGCCCTGCGCACTCTGCCGCTGCAAGCCACCGTTCCGGGGACGGGAACCACGGCGGCACGGCCACGGAACGGCTGGGACGCCAGGCATGGGCATGGGGCAAGGAACTGCTCACCATTGTTGTCATCGCCATTGTGCTGTCCTTCCTCATCAAGACGTTCCTGTTCCGCGCCTTCTTCATCCCGTCCGGCTCGATGGAAAACACTCTGCAAATCAACGACAGGATTTTCGTCAACCTGCTCGTGCCGGAACCCTTCGCACTCAAGCGCGGCGACGTCGTCGTGTTCAAGGACACACAGGGCTGGTTGACGCCGGAACCGGTTGCCGAAGGCCCCTTGAGCTGGGTCAACGATGCGGCCACCTTTATCGGGTTGGCGCCGGATAATTCCCAGCAGCACCTGGTCAAGCGGGTCATCGGCATGCCGGGCGACAAAGTTGTCTGCTGCAGCGCAGAGGGCAAGCTGACCATCAACGGCGAGCCCATCACCGAGCCCTACCTCTTTCCCGGCGCGGCGCCGTCGGACACCACCTTTGAGGTCACCGTTCCGGAGGGCCACCTGTGGGTCATGGGCGACCATCGCAACAACTCGCAGGATTCCCGCTTCCACAACAGCGACAACGGCACGGGTTTCGTGCCCATTGCCGACGTCGAGGGCCGGGCAGTGGTCATCGCCTGGCCGTTCTCGCACTGGAGCGTCCTGGGCAACTACCCCGATGTGTTCAGCAACGTCCCCGAGCCCGCGGGTAGCAGCGTTTCCGGCCAACAGCACGCACCGGCAGGGCCTTGATGGCGGCCGCAGCGCCCACCCTGGCCTGGGAGCGGGAACTTGCCGCCCAGGGCTACCAGGTGGTTGCCGGCTGCGACGAGGTGGGCCGCGGTTCGCTCGCCGGGCCCGTCAGTGTGGGCGTCGTCGTCATTCATGCGGAAACGGCCACCGAATTGCCGGGCGTGAAGGACAGCAAGCTGCTCCGCCCCCTGGTGCGTGAAGCCCTGGTGCCGAGCATTGCCGCCTGGGCTGCGGCAAGCGCCGTCGGGCATGCCTCGGCCCGGGAAATTGACGACGTCGGACTGGTCGCCGCCCTGCGCCTGGCCGGTACGCGCGCGATGGCGCAGGCCGCATCGACGCTCGTGCCCGACTTTGTGATTTTGGACGGCAACCAGGACTGGCTTTCAACCCCGGAATAGCCACCCCTTGACCTGTTTGCGCCAGCACCGCCGCAGGCTCCCGCGGCGCACTGGCGGATCCAGACCCGCATCAAGGCCGACCTGACGTGCCTGTCAGTTGCCGCTGCCAGCGTGCTGGCCAAAGTTGAGCGCGACGGCATCATGAAAGGACTCGCCGAGCACTTTCCCGCCTTCGGATGGGACGCCAACATGGGCTACGGTACTTCCGCGCACCGCGCCGCCATTGCCAAGCAGGGCCCCACCGACCACCACCGCAAGAGTTGGCGGCTCGTGTAGTTTCGTCTTGTGGTCCCGCCATTTGGGCAAGTGGAGCACAAGTGATGGATGATGGAGCCATGAGCACCGAGGATCTGGAAAACTACGAAACCGACATGGAGTTGCAGCTCTACCGCGAATATCGTGACGTGGTGAACCTGTTCAGCTATGTGGTGGAGACCGAGCGCCGGTTCTATCTGGCGAACCATGTCGATTTGCAGGCCCGCTCAGCCGACGGCGAGGTCTACTTTGACCTGACACTGCAGGATGCCTGGGTGTGGGATGTGTACCGCACCGCCCGGTTTGTGAAGAATGTGCGTGTCATCACCTTCAAGGACGTCAACGTTGAAGAGCTGATCAAGACCGACGACCTGCAAATTCCCAAGGACGGCGCACTGGGCCCGCTGGGCTGACCGCCCGCCCCAACCGCCACCCTGCGGCGGCTGGTGTCGAACGGTCTTTTACGTGGTGGCGTTGCTGAAGAGGCTCGATTTTAGGACGGTGTGAGGCTGGTGGCAGTTGCCGGGTTTCGGGCTCGGCAGGCAATTTCGGGGTCCGCAGTGGGCGCTTCGGGGCCGGCAGGGCAGTGCCCGGGGCCGTAGAGGCCCGGCTGGCCCTGGTCCCGGGCCCCGTGCCGGCACCGTAGCAGGCCTGGACGCTCCGACCGGTGTGGTGGGGTGATGTGGCTGATTTCAAGCACGCCAAGGCGGGCGATGTTCACGGGGGTATGTCTTTGCCGCCGCGGCGTGGCGGATGAGTTGTTGCTGGAGCCGCCTGAGCAAAACCGAACTGCTGGTCGTCCCACCGAGTCGGTTATCCAGCCACACTCATGTGGCAGAATCTGAGCATGGGGACGGACGAGATTGACGACGATCGCCGGCAGATTCTGCGGTACTGGTGGATGCTGGAGCTATTCAGTCCACAGAAGGTGCCGAAGCTGACCAAGCCCTCGACGCGCCCGGATGACAGGCAAGTGATCAAGTGGGGACTGGGGGAGCCGCTGCCGTGGGACGTACTGCGCCCGCCGCAGTCGGTGGGCAGGACCCGCCGGGTGTGGCAGCACACGCTCTACCTCGGAGTGTACGACCTGGAGGACACCTACCAGCACCTGCACCGGGCCTTCGCCGAGGACCGGGATGCGTATGACGAACGACCCGCCGGGTTCAGCGCCTGCGCGGGCTTGCTGCTTGACGAGCACGGCGTGCTGATGGCCGGCTCCGCGGTGCTCTCTTCGGCTCTTTGGGCTGTCGCCCGGATCGGAAACCGTACCCGGGCGCACGATGCACACTGGGCCGATGGGTTCCCCGCAGCAGCCAGCGCCTTCACCGAGAGAGTTGACGCCTTCGACGGTCTGCGGCGCGAGGCGGCAGACGCTCAGACGGCGCCTGCTCATGACGAGGCGTCCTTGCAGGTCCTGCTGCGGATTGCCCACGAGGCCGCGGGGATCGACGGCACGGCTGGGCTGGCCAGTGAGAGGATCGTCATTGCTTCAGTTGCCGTCGCCGAGCGTCGCGGTGAAGACTCTGCGGCGAGCATAGACTTTCTGAACAGCTTCTTTCTCGAGGACCTCGCGGCCGTCCAGAAGCATGTGCAGGGCGGGAGGTGCCCGACGGCCTTGTCAGCGTACCTGACCGGCGATGCCTCGATCCCGGTCGAGTTGCGGATCGACGTCATGACTGACCACGCTGCGGTGAACGCGGGGGCCGAGATCGAGAGGCTGCCCAAGGGCCGATGGCCTTCCGAACCGGCGCATGGTCTGGCGCTGCGGCAGCAGTTCGCCGTCAATCAGGCGTTGCACGACTTTGCCGGCACGCGGGGGCTGATGGGCGTCAACGGCCCACCCGGCACCGGGAAGACGACAATGCTGCGTGACGTCCTTGCCGGCAACGTCGTCGAACGCGCCCGACGACTCGCGTCCCTGCCGCGCCCCGAGGACGCTTTCACCGCAACCACCCATCAGTGGACCGCCATTGACGGGTACCCGCGCAAGGTCCGTCAGCTGCGCGACGAGCTGACGGGTTTCGAAATGGTCGTGGCGTCAGCGAACAACGCGGCTGTGGAGAACGTGAGCACCGAGATCCCCGCTCGAGAAGCCATCGCGGATAAGTGGATGGACGAAGCCGACTATTTCGCGGACATCGCCTCCGCCACGCTGGAGTCGTCCGGCGGTGTCTACTCCGAAGACCTCGTTGATTTGGAGGACGACGCCGACCCAGGGAAAGCGGAACGGAGAGCGTGGGGCCTGGTTGCCGCTCGTCTAGGCAACAAGAGCAACCGCGGAGCGTTCCGGTCCGCTTTCTGGTTCGACAAGACCGACCCGCGCACGAAGCAGCGCGTCCCCGGGACCGGTCCACGCATGCAGACACGACTGGCCCAGTGGCGCGATGGGACAGTGCCCCACAAGAGCTGGGAGGACGCACGGGCGGACTTTCGGCGGGCCGAAGGTCGCGTCGACGAGATCGTTGAACTGCGACGGAGGGCGCAAACCCGCCTTGAACGACTTCCGGCCGCCCTCAAAGAAGAATCGGGCCTGGCCACACATGCGGGACGTCTAGGAACCGACGCCGCCGCTGCCGTCGACGTGAGCCGTGCCTACTCGCCGGTCGCCGAGCGCGTCGAGACTGAGCACTTCAGAGCGATTGAGGCGCGGGATCGGCACATCGAGACCAGACCCCGAGCGCTCGAGACCTTGTTCACGTTGGGCCGTGCCGCCCGCGACTGGCGGACCCGGCTGGAACCGCTCGAGGAGGGCCTGCGAGTGGCGGAGCAGCACCGGCAACAGTCCCGGACCCAGGCGCAGCACCTCGCCCAGCAGGCGCAGGAGCTCCGCGCGGAGGCCAATCGGACCGAGGCCTCACGGGCACAAGCCGCCCGGGAGGTGGCCGAACTTCGTCGACGGGTAGCTGCCGACCGCGAGGAACTCCGGTCCGGGTACCCGGACGAGACGTGGGTGGGACCGGTTCGCGAACTGCACGCCCCGTGGCTCGACCCACAGTTGGATGAGGCCAGATCAGAGCTTTTCCTCGCGGCACTGCGACTGCATGAGGACTTTCTGGCCAACGCAGCAGGGGAGATGGTGCTCGGGCTGCGCGCGGCGGTCGAGGTTGTCGCCGGTTCCGTTCCGCGACGGCTGGAGCCGGAAAAGCTGCGTGCGGCATGGCAGACGTTTTTCCTGGTCGTGCCGTTGGTCTCGACGACCTTCGCGTCCTTCGGGCGCATGTTCGCCGGCCTTGGCTGCGAGTCCCTCGGCTGGCTGCTCATTGACGAGGCCGGGCAGGCCTCACCGCAGTACGCGGCCGGTGCGATCTGGCGCTCACAGCGGGTCGTTGCCGTCGGGGACCCGCTGCAGCTGCAGCCGGTCGTGACGATGCCGCAGAAGGCCCAGCGCGACATCGCGGCCGCCTACCGGGTCTCGTCGACGTGGATCCCGCCGCGGGCATCGGTGCAGAGTCTTGCCGACCGTGTCTCACAGTACGGGACCACTCTGCGTCAGGGCGAGGAGTCCGTCTGGGTGAGTGCTCCTCTGACGGTGCATCGCCGATGCGACGACCCGATGTTCAGCCTGTGCAATCAGATCGCCTACAACGGCATCATGGTCAGCGGCGTCCATCGCTGCCTGGACGACCCCGACCGTCCAGACATCTACGACAGCTCAGACGGCCCGAGAATGGCGCCAAGCCAGTGGTTCGACGAGCCAGCGACCACTGCTGGCACGCACCTGCAGCCAAACCAGATCGTCCGACTGCATCAAGAACTCGCGCGTCTCCAACACGAGGGCGTTGCGATGTCCGAAGTCATCGCGATCTCGCCTTTCCGAATGGTCGCCAATAAGCTCGAATCTCTCATGGGGCAGTACCCGGACCTGCGGGCCGGCACGATCCACACCGCTCAGGGGCGCGAAGCCGACGTCGTATTCCTCGTCTTGGGTGGAGATCCTGACGCGCCCGGGGCAAAGATGTGGGCCTCGTCAACGGTCAACCTCGTCAACGTCGCCGCAAGCCGGGCCAAGCGCCGCCTCTACGTCATCGGCGACCGCGCCTCCTGGGCACGGCACAACTACTTCGACCAGCTCTCTGCTGCTGTCAATCCAGATTTTCGACCGAAACCCCCTTCAGGAGGCTGAACCGAGCATGAGTCACATAACCCGCTGCGAGACTGCGAGACTGCGACGACCTACACCTGCAAATGTCCGTGTGGCGGGGCACGCCACGGGGCGGTACTGAGCCGCGGCATCACCTCCACCAACTCTTCCGCGCAGGACGAAGCCTTTGACTGGGCAAACCCGAAGAGATGGACTCGTGCCCCGGCCGCGGCGAAGCAGTCGACGGTCGGTGACAACGTGGTGGACCGGCAGCCGGCGATGACCGGGGTCATCAGCGAATTAACCGTCACGATCCTCGATGAGATCCGCAAGAACGGACAGGTCGACGCGATCGATGTCCTTGCACAGGAGATCTGTGAGAAGATCGGCGACGAGTTCGAAAGCCATCTGGCCGGGGGCGGTCCCAAGCCGCACAGCAACCGGCACCTGTGGTGCGTGGTCCTGGCCAGCATCTGCAGGCTCTATGACCAGACATTCGAGTTCACGACACGCTCCGTCGACACGCGCCGTCGACAAGCTCGTCGGCGAGGTGATGAACCTCCTGAGGGAGGACGTCTCCGCAGCTCGGGGCGAGGAGACCCGGGCACGCGACATCTACGCCTACAAGCATCTCATCGCCGCTTCATTCAAACTCGAGGAGTATGCCTTCCTTGAGGTACTGGCAATGCGGGCGATTGGGAGCATTGTTGCTGCGATGAAGGCGATCGGGGAAGCGACCGTCATGAAGCATCTCCGCTTGATCGGAGGGATCACCTGTCCCGATCCCGACCGCCACCCGGACGTCGTCAAGTACTGCATCTGGCCGCTGCTGGCAGGCCCGTTCCGGGAACTGCTCGAAGAGTGGACGGCAGTGGAGATGCGTACGTGGTTGCGCAACGCCTACGTCAGTTTGCCCCGGAACTGATCCGAAGCTCTTCAGGCCGTGCCACCAACGGGGGGCATAACCGCCGCGCGATCGGGGAAGTTCAGGCTCATTCAGGGAGGACGAGGCTTTGGACTGGGGTGGTGTACTTCCCGCCCGATCTGTACCTCATCGATCCACCGGTTCGTTACAGGCCACGGGATGCTCCACGCTGCGAGGATGCGCAGGTCGCGTAGGCGGGAGGGTTGTGCGTTCTGCGATGAATGCCGCTCAATTGGATGCGGAAATTGACGGGGTGGTGGTGAACGGAAAAGTGGAGCAGACCATGGAATATCAACCCGCGGCTTCGTGAGGTCCGACGGTTGACCCGGACGACGAACCCATCCAGATAGCTGGCCAGATGTTTCGGGTTCACGGCGCCTTGGTGTGTGCCCAGTAGCCGGCATTTGGTCAGCGAAGCTACCCGGTGAACGCCGTGAGGCGAAGATCCGGGGTCTTCGCCCCGGGTGGCGGCGATGATGCACTACGGTTCTGTGCCGTTCGACGTGTCTACACGGCGTCTGGGCTTCCCCACCACGGAGGATGGATATTTGCTTCACTCGAATGTCACCCACGCTAAATCCAGAGGCACCGTCAGGTTGACCAGCCTGGACTTTCGAGACCAATTCATAATGCGCCCACGCTACTCCATTGATGAGCTGGGTCATGAAATGACTGTCACGATCTCGGGCATCCGCCGGGCCCGGAAAGTTGTGTCTCAGCCGGCCACATCCGCGTGGGCGAGAACTGAGTTGCACCCGGCCCAGATGTTCGACGTGATGAAGAGATCGCCGACTACAGCCACAGCATGCTAAACACTGTCTACCACCCGGCCGGCAGCGTGCCCATGGTGCTGATGACGACGCATTGGCCGCAATAGATTCTGCGCGGTGGGTCAAGGGTGTCACAGGGCCTCGTGCCTGCTGGGGCTTTTTGTTCCCCCACAGGAGGCGGCGGCTGACCAGACTATCCACAATCGACGTGCGGGCCCTGTTGCGCCGCCCCGCCGCCAGCCAAGCTGGAAGTGGAGGCAGCCATGAAAGCTAAAGATACATTGGGCCGGACCGGTGAACGGCTGGCCGCGGACTACTTGGAAGACCACGGCATCAGGGTCATTGACAGCAATTGGCGGTGTGCCAGCGGGGAAATCGACCTTGTGGGCCTCGACGGTGCCGAACTTGTCATTGTCGAAGTCAAGACGCGCAGTTCGCGCCGGTATGGCGATCCGTTGGAGGCACTGACCCGGGCCAAGCTGGTGCGCCTGCGCACCCTGGCTGTGCTGTGGGCGCGGGAACACCAACGGGTTGCGGGTCCGATGCGGATTGATGCCGTGGGCATTGTCATGGACCGGACGGCCGCTGCGAGCATCGATCATTTGAAGGGTGTGGCCTGATGGGCATGGGCCGGGCGCTGGCCGTCGCACTCGTGGGACTCAACGGCCATGTCATCGAAGTCGAGGCCGACATCGGCCAAACCCTGCCAAACTTCGTGCTGCTGGGCCTACCGGATGCCTCCTTGTCGGAGGCCCGGGAACGGATTCGCGCCGCCGCACAGAACACGGGGATACCGCTGAGCAGAAGGAAGATCACCGTGAACCTGGTACCGGCATCCTTGCCCAAGAAGGGCTCGGGTTTTGACCTGGCCATCGTGATGGCGGCCTTGAATGCTGCCGGTGATGTGCGGGGCACCAGCGGCACAGTATTTCTGGCCGAGTTGGGACTCGATGGCCGGTTGCGGCCAGTGCGCGGCGTGCTGCCGGCCGTGCTGGCCGCCTACCGTGCCGGACACCGGGAGTTTGTGGTGGCGGCCGCCAACCGGGCCGAGGCGCAGTTGGTGAAAGGGGCCAAGGTGCGGGCCTACGAGTGCCTGGCCCAAGTGGTCCTCGACTTCGAGGCAGACCCACAGAACTTGGCGGGGCTCGAAATCGGCTGGGCGACCGGTGCGGAGGCCGCCGCTGCGCTGCAGGCAACAGCCAAGGAACCGGCCGGGATGGACTTGTCCGAAGTGGCTGGACAGCCCGTTGCCCGGTTGGCCCTGGAAATTGCTGCCGCCGGCGGGCACCATTTGATGATGGTGGGCCCGCCCGGTTCGGGCAAAACCATGCTGGCTGAACGCCTGCCCGGGCTCCTGCCGGATCTCAACGATGCCGAAGCCATGGAAGTCACGGCCATCCACTCCTTGGAACACAGGGGCAACGGTGTTGCTGAGTTGATGCGCCGCCCACCCTATGAGCGGCCGCATCATTCGGCCAGCACGGCTGCCATTATTGGTGGCGGAAGTGGCATTCCACGTCCCGGGGCCGCTTCGCGGGCCCACCGTGGCGTGCTGTTCCTTGACGAGGCCCCCGAGTTCGACAAGCGTGTCCTTGACGCCCTGCGCCAGCCTTTGGAGAGCGGAGAATTGGTCTTGCACCGCTCCGCCGGAACTGCCGCCTACCCGGCCCGCTTCCAACTGGTCCTGGCAGCCAATCCCTGTCCGTGCGGAAAAGCGACCGGCAAGGGGATCAACTGCGAGTGCACGCCCATGGCCCGCAGGCGCTATTTCGGCAGGCTGTCGGGCCCGCTCCTGGACAGGGTGGACATTCAGCTCCAGGTCAACAAGCTGCAACTGTGCCAGTTGGCCAGCACCGAGCCCCGGGAATCCAGCATTCAAGTGGCCCGGAGGGTGCAGCTGGCCCGCAACATCGCAGGGGAACGGCTCAAACAGTGGGGACTTGTCCACAACGCAGACCTGACCGGCCGGATCCTGCGCGGCCCGCTGCGACTGGACGGGCACCACACCGCGCTGCTGGACAAGGCCATGGGCGCGGGAGTGCTCAGCGCCCGCGGGTACGACAGGGTGCTGCGGCTGGCATGGACAGTGGCCGATCTTCAGGGGCGCGAACGGCCGGGCAGCGATGAGGTAGGGCTGGCACTGACATTGCGGCAACGAGGAGAGGGACTGTGAACAGCATGAACCACGGAAAGAGCATCGCAGCGCAGACAACGGTGCGCTGCGCACGGGCGGCCCTGACCCGGTTGATGGAGCCGGCGGACTTGCCCGGACTGGCGCTGATCCGTGCGTTGGGTCCGGAACGGGCGCTGGACTTCATCGCCGGCAAGGATGCCTCCCACGCCGCAGTGGAACAGCAAGTGACTGCGATTCTCAACGAGGCAGGCACGGAACGGTGGACCGGACTGGCCGAAGCCTTGGGGCGGTGGCGGCCGCGGCTGGCCGACCTCGCCCCGGAACGAGACCTGGGCACTGTGAAAAGGCTCGGTGGCAGGCTTCTGGTCCCTGAAGACGCGGACTGGCCGCGTGGCTTTGACGGCTTGGAGCTTCAGGCTCCCATCGCCCTGTGGTGCAGGGGATCGAAACAGTCAATCCCGGCGCAAGGAAAGTGCATCGCTGTAGTCGGTTCCCGCGACAGCACCAGCTACGGGGCAAACGTCACGGCCGAGATCGCCGGCTCCCTTGTCCAGCGCGGATTCACGGTTGTCAGCGGCGGGGCATACGGCATTGATGCGCAGGCCCACCGCGGGGCCCTGGGCGTGGCCATGGCAGTGCCGAACGAGCTGCCCACCTTGGCTGTCATGGCCGGGGGAGTGGACAGGTTCTATCCCTCGGGCAACGAGGAACTGCTGCGCACCATTGCAGAACAGGCACTGCTCGTGGCCGAAGTGCCCCCCGGCACCAACCCCACCCGCTATCGCTTCCTGCAACGCAACCGCCTGATCGCCGCACTTTGTTCAGTCACGGTGGTTGTGGAGGCGCGCTGGCGTTCGGGAGCACTCAACACTGCCCACCACTGCGAAGGTCTCAGCAGGGTGGTCGCTGCCGTGCCGGGCTCGGTGTACTCGGCCAATTCCGCCGGATGCCACAGACTACTGAAGGAAGGAAGCGCCGTCTGTGTCACAGATGCTGCCGACATCGCCGAACTCGCCGGGGCCATGGGGGAGCACCTGGCGGTTGAGCCGCAGGTCCAGGCGGCACTGTACGACGGATTGGGAACTGCCGACCTGCTGTTGATGGATGCATTGCCGCTGCGCACCGCCACAAGTGTGGAAAAGCTGTGCGTGGTTGCAGGCCTCAGCGCGGCCACCGTGCTGTCGGGCTTGGGCAGGCTCGAGGCGCTGGGGCTGGCGGAACGACGCGGGGGAGGGTGGTTGCGCCGCAGCCAAGGACTGGAAGGGCAGGCGTCGATGACAACGCCTTGGTAACAGTTGCACCCGGGCGCGGACAAATCCCGTGCGCCAGTGGCAGCATGTGCACTATGAGCGCCGATGCACAGAGCCCAGTCCCCAGCCGCCGGAGGCGCAACAAACGGCGGAACATACTACTGATCTTCTTGGTGTTGGTTTTGGTGGTATCGTTGGCCGGCGCCGTCGGTGTGCTCTACCTTGGCAATCTGGCCCGCAGCTTTGACAGCAAGACGCAGACAATTCCCCAAGCCTTCCCCCAGGAAACGCTCAGGCCGGCGAAACCCACACACGGCCCGGCCGCCAAAGCCATGAATGTGCTGCTACTGGGCAGTGACAGCCGCGGCGACTCACTGAATCTGACCGAGGAGGGTGCCCCCTCCAACCAGCGTTCGGACACCATGATGTGGGTCCACATCCCCGCCGACCGCAAGCACATCTACCTCATGTCCATCATGCGCGACACCTGGGTGGGAATACCCGGCGTCGGGGAAGCGAAAATCAACGCTGCGATGGCCAACGGTGGTGTCCCGCTGGTGGTGCAAACCCTTGAAGGGATGTTCAAGAACCGGATAGACCATGTGGCCATCGTTGACTTTGACGGGTTCAAGGCCATCACCGACGCCCTGGGCGGTGTGGAGGTGGACGTCCCGTTGGCCTTCACCCCGCTACACGGCAAGACCGACTTCAAGGCCGGGCCGCAATTGCTCAACGGCGACCAGGCCCTGGCGTTCGTCCGTGAACGCTATGCCTTCACCGACGGGGACTACCAACGCGTGAAGGACCAGCAAATCTTCCTCAAGGCGCTGCTAAACTCCGTCTTCGCGCCGGCCACGATGGCAAACCCTGCGACGGTGAGCACTATTGTGAACGAGCTTTCCCCTTACATCAGTGTTGATTCTGGGTTTGATTCGGCCACGCTCGGGGCGCTCGCAGTCAGCCTCAAAAGCGTGCGCGGTGCAGATGTCACGTCCTTCACCCTGCCCACCCTCGGCACCGGGACCAGTGCTGACGGACAGTCGATTGTGCTCAGGGACGACGCCTCCATCGCGGCCATTTCCAAAGCCTTGCAGGAAGATACGCTGGGGGCCTATCTGGAGTCGGCAGGCCTGGGCTAAAACGTATTTGCTCCCGTTGCGGCGGGGCTGTTTGCCCACGCGACGCGGACAGCGCACAGTGGAGGTGTGGATCGGGAAGAACGCGCAGCATTGCCTCCTGCCTTGGCTCAGCCGGCCGAGGCCTTTGAGCGCTATTTGCGCACGGAACGCGGACGCTCCGAACACACCATCCGCGCTTATCGCGGCGATATCGATGCTTTGCTGATTCATGCAGTGGCTGCAGGAAATCTCACGCTGGGCGACCTGGAGCTCAGTTCCCTGCGGCGCTGGTTGGGCGAGCAAAGTGGTGCCGGCCTTGCACGCTCCACCCTTGCCCGTCGCACCGCCACGGTGCGCAGTTTCACCGCTTGGGCGGTGCGCGAAGAAATCATCGAGCTGGATCCGGCTTTGCGGCTCAAGGCCCCGCAGCGTGACAAGAACCTTCCGGCGGTCTTGCAGCAGCAGCAGTTGCGGCGTCTTCTTGAGGCCATGGCGGCCGCGGCGGAATCCGACGAGCCTCTGGCACTTCGCGACTTGGCAATGGTTGAACTGCTCTACGGAACCGGCATCCGGGTGGGGGAGTTGGTCGGGCTCGACGTCGACAGCGTAAATCGGGAGCGGCGCACGGTCACTGTCTTGGGCAAGGGCAACAAGGAACGAACCGTCCCTTTTGGCGTGCCGGCCGACACTGCGCTGGGGCGGTGGATTCGGGTGGGTAGGATGGGACTGCACAAACCGCACAGTGGCGCCGCACTTTTCCTGGGCCAACGCGGTGGACGCATCGACCAGCGCACGGTGCGCACCGTGGTGAACAGGCTCCTTGCCTCCTTGGGGGACACTTCTGCCACCGGCCCGCATACCTTGCGCCATTCAGCGGCCACGCACCTGCTTGACGGCGGGGCCGACCTGCGGGCCGTGCAAGAAATCCTCGGTCACAGTTCGTTGGCCACGACCCAGCTGTACACCCATGTTTCGGTGGAGCGGCTGCGGGACAGCTACCGCACAGCGCATCCGCGTGCCTAGGGGATGAAAATCGCCTCATGATGTCATGACTGGTCGTTGCGGTGGCGCAAAGCGCCCGGCTACGGCAGAATGAAAGAAGCCAAAATTAAATAACCTTGGTTTCATCCTGGAGAAGGTCGTTGGGGAAGACGCACCTACTGCAATGGAGGATGGAATGAAGGTAGAAAACACGCGCGGTGTCTTGTTTGTGCACTCGGCCCCGGCCGTGATGTGCCCACACATTGAGTCATCCGTTGCCGGTGTCATGGATCAGCGCACGGACTTGCAGTGGACTGCACAGCCCGCGGCGCCCAATGTGCTGCGCACTGAACTTTCGTGGCGTGGCCCTGCCGGCACCGGCGCGCGGCTTGCCTCGGCACTGCGCGGCTGGGCGAATGTTCGTTACGAGGTCACTGAAGACCCCAGTGCGGGTGTTGACGGCTCACGCTGGTCACACACCCCGGAACTGGGGATCTTCCATGCTGTCACCGACGTCCATGGAAATATCATGGTTGCTGAAGACCGCATTCGCTACGCCTACGAGTCCGGCAAGGGCGATCCCTCCCTCGTGTACCAGGAGCTCTCACTGGCTCTGGGCGAGGCATGGGATGAGGAATTGGAACCCTTCCGCCACGCAGCGGCTGGCGCTCCCGTCCGCTGGCTCCACCACGTCGGATAGTCCCCACGCCCTCCCACCGTTCGCAAGCTCACGGCGGGTCCCTCGGGCGCGTGGGCCTGATCTCCAACTTGAACGAGAGAAGCGGCGGGCCCCAAACTTGTGGGGGCCGCGTCTGTGATTCGGGGTAAATGGTAAGGCATATGTGCAGAGGGGGGGGTGGTGGGGGTAGCCCCAACGGGATTGTGGGCGCCGCTCGGAACGTTTGTGTTGTGCGCGACACTATGTCGCTCGGGCGGGTCTAGCGGGGGGGGGGTGGGTCCAAA
>NZ_JASISP010000009.1:0-24759 GCF_030063185.1 Arthrobacter sp. H35-D1 | reverse complement strand
GGGTGTGGGAGTGTTTGTGTATTTGTTCACGTCCCCGCGCCGGGGGGGGGGCGGCCGGGCGCGGGTGCCCCACACTGGGTGTATGTCCCCCCCCCCCCCCACTGTTCTCAGCACCCGCGGGGGCGCGCGGGGGGTGGGGGGCGTCAACCAAAATACCACGGACACTGGGGCCCCCCCATTGTGGGGGGGGCCCCGCTTCTCTCATGCGGGGAAAAGGCTACGCCATTTCGACCTTGGGGCCGGTGCTGCGGATCGCCACAACGGCATTGTGGCCGCCGAAGCCAAAGGAGTTGTTCAGCGCAACAATTTCGCCCTCGGGCAGTTCACGCGGGGTGCCGGTGACAACATCCAGCGGAATTTCCGGATCCTGGTTTTCAAGGTTGATCGTGACAGGTGCCAAGCGGTGGTAGACGGCCAACACAGTCATCACCGACTCCACGGCGCCGGAGGCACCCAGCAGGTGCCCCGTTTGCGACTTGGTGGCTGAGACGCACACATTGTCCACGTGGTCGCCCAGGGCAGCTTTCAGGGCCGTGTACTCGGGACGGTCGCCAACAGGGGTGGAAGTTGCGTGGGCGTTGACGTGGCATACGTCGTCCGGCAAGGCCCGGGCATCAAACAGGGCTGCCTTCAGCGCACGGGTTGCACCCAGGCCCTGGGGATCGGGGGCAGTGATGTGGTAGGCATCGGCCGTGACCGAGGTGCCGGCCAGCTCGCCATAGATGCGGGCACCGCGGGCGAGCGCGTGCTCTTCAGCTTCAAGGACCAACGCGCCGGCGCCTTCTCCCATGACAAAACCGTCGCGGTTCACATCGTAGGGCCGCGACGCTGTCTCGGGGGAGTCATTGCGCTTTGACAGTGCTTGCATGGCCGAGAAGGAAGCCATCGGCAGCGGGTGGATGGCTGCTTCGGCGCCACCGGCCACCACGACGTCCGCCTTGCCTGAACGGATGAGCTCCAGCCCAATGTGCAGGGCTTCGGTGCCCGAGGCGCAGGCGGAAACCGGCGTGTGGGCGCCGGCGCGGGCGCCGAGATCCAAGCTGACAGCCGCGGCTGGACCATTGGGCATCAGCATGGGAACTGTCATGGGCAGGACGCGGCGGGGGCCCTTTTCTCGCAGGGTGTCCCACGCGTCAAGGAGCGTCCAGACACCACCGATGCCTGTTGCGAAAGCAACGGCGAGGCGGTCGTGGTCGACTTCCTCAATGCCGGAGTCGTTCCACGCCTCACGGGCGGCCACGACGGCGAACTGGGTTGAGGGATCCATGCGCTTGGCTTCCACCCGGCTGAGCACATCTGTGGCGGGAGTTGTCACCTTGGCTGCGAAGTGGACGGGAAGATCGTACTTTTCCACCCAATCAGCGGTGAGCGTGTGGGCGCCGGAAACACCCTTGAGGGCGTTCTTCCACATGGTCGGGACGTCGCCGCCAATGGGTGTTGTGGCACCCAATCCGGTGATGACTACTTTGCGGGCCATGGTTCAACTCTCTACAAAAAGATAGCGGGGCAGGGTCAAAAGAAGGTAATTGTGGTTGGCCGGCATCCTGCATGTCCGGCCAACCACCAAGCCCTGTTTCGCTTGCGCGAAAGGGCAAAGGCACGAAAGCTGCTTAGGCCTGTGCGCCTTCGATGAAGCTGACGGCGTCGCCGACGGTCTTGAGGTTCTTGACTTCTTCGTCGGGGATCTTGACGTCGAACTTCTCTTCAGCATTGACAACGATGGTCATCATGGAGATGGAGTCGATGTCCAGGTCGTCGGTGAAGGACTTGTCCATCTCGACGGCCTCGGGGGCCAGACCGGTTTCTTCGTTGACGATTTCGGCCAAACCAGCCAGGATTTCTTCTTTGCTAGCCATTGACGGCTCCTTTTCATTTTTTGCTGTGATCAAGGACTTGATCGTTTCATAGCAAGCTGATCTCCCCACGGATGTGGAGGGATTCGTCTTAGGGAAGGCGGACCACTTGGGCGCCAAACACCAGTCCGGCACCAAAGCCGATCTGTAGCGAAAGTTTACCGGAGAGCTCCGGGTTCTCTGCGAGCAGTCGGTGTGTTGCCAGCGGAATTGAGGCGGCCGAGGTATTGCCGGCGTCGGCAATGTCGCGGCCGATGATGACGTGCTCAGGCAGTTTGAGCTGCTTGGCCAGTTCATCGATGATGCGCATGTTGGCTTGGTGCGGGACGAAAGCGCCGAGGTCTGCTGCGCTGATGCCGGCGGCATCCAGTGCGGCCTGGGCCATTTTGGCCATTTCCCACACGGCCCAGCGGAACACCGTCTGTCCGTCTTGGCGCAAGGTGGGCCACAGCGTTGCGTAGGCCTCGTCGGCGGCAGCCAGCTCCACGCCGTCGCCCTTCATGGCCTGTTCGCTGAAGTCGCGGATGTCCAGCTGCGAGTGGGTCATGCCGATGGTCTCCCACTTGCTGCCGTCGGATCCCCACACGGACGGGCTGATGCCGGGCTCGTCGGAGGGGCCCACCACCACGGCGCCGGCGCCGTCGCCCAGCAGGAAGGAGATGGTGCGTTCGTGGTTGTCGATGACGTCGGAGAGCTTTTCCACACCGATGACCAGAACGTAGTTGGCCGTGCCTGCCCGGACCAGGGCGTCGGCCTGGGCGATGCCGTAGCAGTAGCCGGCGCAGGCGGCGGAGATGTCGAAGGCCGGGGCGGGGGTGGCGCCGAGCCTGTGGGCGATCAAGGCAGCGGCCGACGGCGTGGCGTAGGGGTGTGTCACCGTCGAGACCAGCACGGCCCCGATCTGCGACGGCTCGATGCCGGCCTTTTCAAGGGCCTCGGCTCCGGCTCCGACCGCCATGTCGACGACCGAGACGTCCTTCGGGGCGCGGTGGCGGGTGATGATCCCGGTGCGTTGGCGGATCCACTCGTCGGAGGAGTCGATCCACTGGCAGACGTCCTCGTTGGTGACTGTCACCGACGGGCGGTACGCACCGATGCCGAGGATGCGGGAACCGGCATTGACAGGGCTTTGCTTCAGGGTGGGGGTGCTCACAGTGTTCCTTCTTTGGACGCGGAGTGCGCTGCCAGCAAGTCCTGGGCGGCGGCAAGGTCATCGGGGGTTTTTACGGCGACGGTGGCCACGCCGGACATGCCGCGCTTGGCCAGGCCGGCCAACGTCCCGGCCGGCGTGAGCTCAATGAGTCCAGTCACGCCCATGGCGGCCATGGTTTCCATGCACAGGTCCCAGCGGACCGGGCGAGACACCTGGGCGATCAACGACTCAAGTGCCGCTGCACCGGAAAGCACGACGGCGCCGTCGTGGTTTGAGAGCAACGCCACCCTGGGCGTGTGGGGAGTCAGCGACGGGGCCAGTGTCTCCAGCGCCGACACGGCGGGGGCCATGTGGTGGGTGTGGAAGGCGCCGGCAACCTGCAGCGGGATGACGCGGGCCTTGGCCGGCGGGGCCGCAGCCAGGGTGGCGATCTGCTCCAGTGTGCCGGCGGCAACCGTCTGGCCCTTGGAATTCATGTTGGCGGGGGTGAGGCCGGCGGCGGCAATGGCGGCCAGGACCTCGTCCGGATCTCCGCCGACCACGGCAGCCATGCCTGTCGGGGTGGCAGCGGCCGCCTCGGCCATGCGGTTGGCGCGCTCACGCACAAAGGCCATGGCTTCGGGCTGCGAAAGGGTTCCGGTCAGGGCTGCGGCCGTGATTTCACCGACAGAGTGCCCGGCAACAACCACGGAGAGCCCTGCCATGGCGGTGGTGGCGTCCTCGCCCAACAGGGCCCTGGCGGCGATGAGTCCGGCAGCCACGATGAGCGGCTGGGCCACTGCCGTGTCCTTGATGGTTTCGGCGTCGGACGTGGTTCCGTGGGCCAGCAGGTCGATGCCCGCAGCCTCGCCCAAGGCAGCCAACTGCTCATGAACACCAGGGAGTTCAAGCCATGGCGAAAGGAATCCGGGGGACTGGGAGCCCTGACCAGGGCAGACTATTGCAAGCACATTAACCAGCTTTCCAAACTTACGGGGCTTTTTACGGTGTTTCCATGCACCAAGCTCTTGGGCACAATTTGTAGGAAGTCTACAATAGCTTCGGTTCTGGAGTGCCATCCGGGTCCTTTTTAAGTGAAAAGGCTCCAACGCGCCCTTCGAGAGTCACTGGATTGCGGGACGGATTCCACCGACGGCGGGCATGGACTTGCAGCAGGACCCTTCCCCGGCTGGGCTGTCGCGTGGCGGGAGCCCGGCTACTTGCCGGTGGAGGTCCCTTGCCTGCCCGGAACACCCTTGGCCTGTGGACCCCGCGGCTGTTGTGCCTTGGTGGGGGTTCCCTTGCCTTGGCTCCCCTTGGCCTGCGCGCTTTTTGCCGGGGTGCCCAGCCGGCCAACAATCAACGCTGTCTGCAGCACAAAGGCCTCACGCGGAATGAGCGGGTCCCAGCCGGTGACATCGCAGACACGCCGCAGCCGGTACCTGACCGTGTTGGAGTGGACAAAAAGCTCGCGCGCGGCCGCCTCCAGCGAGTGCCCGCCCTGCAAATAGCTGCTGAGGGTTTCCACGAGCCCGTTGGAGGCGGCCAACAGCGGTCGGTAAATGTTCAGCAGCAGGGCGCGCTTGGCGGATTCGTCCCCGCCCATGACCCTTTCAGGGAGCAGGTCGTCGGCGGAAACCGGGCGCGGTGCCGCGGGCCAACCCCTGACCACGGCCATGCCGGCAAAGGCCGCCTTGGCCGAGGCCGTTGCCTCGCCGAGTGTGGCGGCCAGCGGACCGTAGACCACCGGCCCCGGAGCGAACAGCTCACTCAGGCGCGGGTAGGCGGAATCAGGGGCAGTGACATTGCCCAAAACCAGGATCAGCTTGTCGCCCTGGATGCCCACCATGACATCTTCGGCGAAGCGTCCTGCGGCCCGACGCAACGTGGCGAGAAACGGCGCATTGGGCTCCGTGGGGGCAGGGCCCACCATGATGGTGAAATGCCCGTGCGAGGTCCAGCCCAGCGCGGAGATGCGCGATTGCAGTGCATCGGTGTTTTCCCCGCGCAGGATCCCGTCAACAGCCAGCGCTTCCAGCCGGGTGTCCCATGCTCCGCGGTTTTCTGCTGCCCGAGCGTAGACATCCGCCGCCGCGAAGGCCACTTCGCGCGAGTACCTGAGCACCGCCTCGCGCAAGCCCACTTGCTCTTCCGCGGCAGCCAGTTCCGGAACCCTGTCCTCAACCACCTGCACTACTGTGCGGATCAGTTGGAGTGCGCGCTGCAAGCTGATGGAACGCGTCAGCTCGGTGGGAGCCGTGCCAAAGACATCCGAGAGGACCCAGCTGGGCGATGAAGGATGCTCGTACCAAGAAACAAAGGCCGTGATGCCGTTCTGTGCCACCAGGCCAAGCGAAGAGCGTTCATCGGCACTCAATCGCCGATACCAGGGCAGGGTTTCCTCCAGCTCCCTGAGCATCATCGAGGAAAGTGTGCCAATGCTGGCACGCAGCCGTTCCAAGGTCTCCGAGCTTCCGTCGGAGCCCGCGGGTGCCGGAGGCTGTTGCGCACGCGTGGAGGCCGCTGCCGGGATTGGCGACGCACCGGAATTCTTGTTTGCCATCCTTCGAGGATATGTCCTCGGACGCAGGCTGGCGCCATTTGGTCATCCACTCGGCCATCACTTGCCGGCCAAGGCCTCCGGCGGTGTATTGGCTGCCATCAACGCTCGTGCCTGCTTCAGCAGGGATGCACGGTCTTGGGGCAGGTGGGCGGCTGCCGCTATTGATGATTCCATTCTTTGGGCGTGGTCAAGAATCTCGGGACGGTGGGAACCTTCATGGTCGCACCAGGAGACTTCCTGCAGCAGTTGCAACAGACGCGCAGCCACCTCGGGATCGCCCATCCCGTAGTGGCGAGGCTGGGTCAGGGAGAGATCCATGAAATCAGCCATCTCGGGAAGCGACACGACCACCCTGACCTGGTTGTGCTCGTCGGTGAGGAACCTCGGCCCCGGCCTTCTGAGAAGAACCTGGCACAGCAAACCGGAGAGGTGCCCCAGCACGTGCACTGCCGTGGTCGGGTCATTGACACCGGGGGACAGTGCCCGGGTGGCCACGTCCACCAGCTGGCGGAAACCAAAAGCCACATCCTGAACTTGCGTACGCTCGCTGCCGGTGTGGATGGCGGCGTTGACGCCGGTGCCCAGCCGTTTCAACTGCTCGATGCCAAGCTCGGTTCCGGAATCCAGTGGCCAGGCCGTGGCGAAAGGAACCCCGGCCACCAAGGAATTGCCTGGTTGCTTGTCGATCCTGACCACCACTTCCTCGGCAACGGCCAGGCGCAACAGCTCCTCACGGTCCACCGAGGTCAAGAAACCAGTTCGGGCAGATTCCAGCCGGACTGCCCCCGGACCGGCAGCCGGGGCGTGGCGCTGCGGACCCGGGTCCTTGGGAAAGTTGTGGTCCAAGGTGGCTACCGTGTCATCGGCAACTCCTTGCATCATGGTCTCCGCACGGATTTCCCGTGTCAGGTGGGCCAGAAACAATGCCAGGCCCAGAATGCTGGCGATGGCCAGCAAAAAAGCGACAGTGACGGAAATAACCGGCACAAATCCGGGGTCTCCGTCCACGGGGCTGCGCACGCTGCGCAGCACCGTCAAGGCAAACGCAAACGAGGACATGAAAAGCGCCAGGGTGAAGTGCACGAACCGGTCCGCGACAAAGGTGCGCAGCAAGCGCGGTGAAAACTGGCTGCTGGCTAGTTGCAGGGTGACAACTGTCAGCGAGAACGTCAACGAGGTCACGGTGATCAGCGACCCTGCAATGGCCTCGAGCACCGACCGTGCCGCATCCGGGCCACCACTGAAAAGGAGCGCCGAGAGAATTGGCGGGAGTGATCCCTCCAGAGTGGCGTCCAAAGTCGGCAGTGCCGTACCGGCAACAAGCGCCAACACCACCGCGAAGGTCGGCACCGGCCATAGCTGCGTGCGCACCGCGTCGATGATGCGTGCGGTCCGGCCGTTCATCGCAGACATGGCAGCCCTGGAAGGTTCATTTGCAAGGTCATGGCAGGCTCCTGGGTAGACGGGGTGATACGGCTGTGGCCGGTGAAACCATTGAAGGTTTCACGCGCCACAGCCGTGTTGCGTGGGTGGGCGTACGCCGGCGAGGGACCCGTTTCATCTCGCGCTCGGCGCGAGATGAAAGGGGTCCCGGTGGGGTTTAGCCTTCGCCGCCGGCGTTGCCGGTGGTTCCTGCGTTGACGTTGAGGAGGTCGTATTTGGTGGCTGCTTGGGTGGGGATGGTGGCGTCGATTTCACCGTTTTTGGCGAGCATTTGCAGGGCGCGGACGACCACGGAGTGTGAGTCGATTTTGAAGTAGCGTCGTGCTGCTGCTCGGGTGTCGGAGAAGCCGTAGCCGTCGGCGCCGAGGGTGGCGAAGTCGTTGGGCAGGAATTGGCGTACCTGGTCCGGGACGGCTTTCATGTAGTCGGTGACGGCGACGATGGGTCCTTGTGCGTCAGCCATTTTGCTGGTGATGTACGGGGTGCGGACCGGGTTTTCCGGGTGGAGGAAGGCGTCTTCTTCAGCGGCGAGGCCGTCGCGTCTGAGTTCGGTCCAGGAGGTCACGGACCAGACATCGGCGGCGACGCCCCATTCGTTGGCGAGGATGTGCGCGGCTTCCAGTGCCCAGGGAACGGACACGCCCGAGGCCATGAGTTGGGTGCGGGGGCCTTGTTGCTCACTCTTCTTGAGCAGGTAGATTCCGCGGTTGATCCCTTCAACGTCGATGTTCTCCGGTGCTTTGGGCTGGAGGATCGGTTCGTTGTACACGGTGATGTAGTACATCACGTTGGGATCGGTGGAGTCTGGCCCGTACATGCGCTCGAGGCCGGCACGGACGATGACACCGATTTCGTAGCCGTAGGCGGGGTCGTAGGTGATCACGGCGTCGTTGGTGGAGGCCAGGATCGGGGAGTGCCCATCGGCGTGTTGGAGGCCTTCACCGGTGAGGGTGGTCCGTCCTGCGGTGGCGCCGATGATGAACCCGCGGGTCATTTGGTCTCCGGCAGCCCAGAACTGGTCTCCGGTGCGTTGGAAGCCGAACATGGAGTAGAACACGTAGATCGGGATCAACGGTTCCCCGTGGGTGGCGTACGCGGTTCCGGCAGCGGTGAAGGCGGCCACGGAGCCGGCTTCGTTGATGCCGGCGTGGACGATTTGTCCGGAAATTGATTCCTTGTAGGCCAGGATCAGGTCGCGGTCCACGGAGAGGTAGTTCTGTCCGTTGGGGTTGTAGATCTTCGCGGTCGGGAAGAACGC
The DNA here is from genome assembly GCF_030063185.1 of Arthrobacter sp. H35-D1. GTDB lineage: Bacteria > Actinomycetota > Actinomycetes > Actinomycetales > Micrococcaceae > Specibacter. The sequence goes on along the minus strand of NZ_JASISP010000009.1, from coordinate 16,510 downwards.
GTCGATGCCAAAGGTGCGTGCTTCGTCCGGGATGATCGGCACGATGCGCTGGCCGATGCCTTTGTCGCGCATGAGGTCCTTGAGCAGGCGCACGAAGGCCATGGTCGTGGCCGCGTGTTGCTTGCCCGAGCCGCGGTTGGCGACTTCATAGGTTTTATCCCCGGGCAGTTCCAGCTCGGTGTGTTGGGTGCGGCGTTCGGGGACGAATCCGCCGAGGTCGGCGCGGCGTTCCATCATGTACTGGATTTCCGGGGTGTCCATCCCGGGGTGGTAGTACGGGGGGCGGTACGGGTCTGCTTCCAGGACCTCGTCGGTGATGGGCAGGCGCAGATGCGTGCGGAAGTCCTTCAGGTCCTGCAAGGTCAGCTTCTTCATCTGGTGCGTGGCGTTGCGTGCTTCGAAGTGCGTGCCCAAACCGTAGCCCTTGACCGTGTGGGCCAGGATCACTGTCGGCTTGCCCTTGAACTCACTCGCTGCCTTGTACGCGGCGTAGACCTTGTGGTAATCGTGGCCGCCGCGCTTGAGGTTCCAGATCTGCTCGTCGTCCAGGTGCGCGGCGAGTTCCTTGGTCTGCGGGGTTTGCCCGAAGAAGTGCTCGCGGACGAACCCGCCGGACTCTGCCTTGTACGTCTGGTAGTCCCCGTCGAGGGTGTCGTTCATGACCTTCACCAAGGAATGATCGGTGTCCTTCGCCAGGAGGTCATCCCACTCCCGGCCCCACAACACCTTGATGACGTTCCAGCCGGCACCGCGGAAGAACGCTTCGAGTTCCTGGACGATCTTGCCGTTGCCACGCACCGGCCCGTCCAGGCGCTGGAGGTTGCAGTTGATCACAAAGTTGAGGTTGTCGAGCTTGTCGTTCGCCGCGAGCTGGAGCAGGCCACGGGACTCGGGCTCGTCCATTTCACCATCGCCCAGGAACGCCCAGACCTGCTGCTCGGAGGTGTCCTTGATCCCACGGTTGTGCAGGTACCGGTTGGATTGTGCCTGGTAGATCGCGTGCATCGGGCCGATACCCATCGATACCGTCGGGAATTCCCAGAATTCGGGCATCAACCGCGGGTGTGGGTACGAGGACAGGGCATGGCCCTCCTTGGACTTTTCCTGTCGGAAACCATCCAAGTCTTCCTCCGTCAGGCGTCCTTCCAGGAACGCACGGGCATACATGCCAGGGGAAGCGTGGCCCTGGAAGAAGATCTGGTCCCCTCCACCGGGGTGGTCCTTGCCCCTAAAGAAGTGGTTGAAACCGACCTCGTACAGTGTTGCGGCACCGGCATAGGTGGAGATATGCCCACCCACACCAATATCCGGTGCCTGGGCACGATGGACCATCACCGCAGCGTTCCACCGCAACCACGTCCGGTACTTGCGCTCAATCTCTTCATTACCCGGAAACACCGGCTCTTGATCAGCCGGAATGGTATTCACGTAATCAGTGGTCGTGACCATCGGCACACCAACGCTTTGCGCACCAGCACGCTGCAGCAAACTACGCATAATGAACTGGGCACGCTCCGTGCCACGATCCTGAATCAACGAATCCAAAGACTCAAGCCACTCGGCAGTCTCCTCCGGATCACGATCAGGAAGCTGGTTTGTCAACCCGCTAAGGATGTGGGAATTTTCGTCTCCTGCAGCCACGTCCAACCTCTCTTAAAAGCAGTGTGGGTTGCCCATTGCTGTGGCGATGGGCGTGTTTAAACACTCTAGACCGCAGTGGCCGGTTGTGCGTAGCTTCGCCCGCTGCATGAGTGCCGAAACGACGCGGACGCCCGTCACCAAGGGGGAGTCGTGCAGGCTTCGTAATATAAATCACATTTGCGGGTCGTTTTGTGCGGGTCCCTCTTGTCAAATGGTGTTAAGTAGAGGCAATCTGGGCTCACCCCCTAGACTGGGGTTTACTGACCAACCAACCGGCGCGCAAGCGCTGAATGCAGGAGGATATAACGTGAGCGAGGCCGACGCCGGCACTGTTGCCAAGGTGGCAGGCAATTTGGGGTTCAAGGATGGCGATCTCATCCAGGAACTCGGATATGACGACGACGTTGATTTTGAACTGCGCGACAGCATTGAGGGCCTGATTGGCTCGGACATGTTTGATGAGGATGACCATGACGTTGTTGACGCGGTCATTTTCTGGTGGCGCGCGGAGGACGGCGATCTGGTGGATGCCCTTGTGGATTCGCTGACAACCTTGGATGAGGGTGGGATCGTTTGGATCCTCACTCCCAAGCCGGGCAGGGATGGCTACGTCCCTCCGGCTGACATTCAGGAAGCTGCCCCCACGGCAGGGCTGCATGTCACCACCACCGCAGGGGTTTCCGCCGACTGGGCCGCATCCCGCCTGGTCCCGCGCAAACGCCAGTAATGCCTCAGGCCGGCACGCACCCGGGGCCGCGAGTGGGGGACATTGCCCCCGACTTTTCCCTGCCAAACCAGTTTGGTGAGCCAATCTCCTTGCTTGGGCTGCGTGGCACGGCCGTGTCGCTGGTGTTTTACCCCTTTGCCTTCTCCGGCATTTGCACGGGCGAACTGGCCGAGCTGCAGGACAACCATGCCGATTTTGCAGCCGCAGGTGTGCGGCTGCTGGCCGTGTCCGTGGACAGCAAGTACACGTTGCGCGCCTATGCGACAGCGGAAGGCTACGGTTTCGACCTGCTGGCCGACTTCTGGCCGCATGGGGAGGTTGCCGGCAGCTATGGTGTCCTTGATCCGGTGCGGGGCATGGCCGGACGCAGCACCTTCATGATCTCGGCGGTGGGGGTCGTTGTCGATACCTTCAGCACCCCCATCGGTGAGGCACGTCCGCTGCACCGGTACCGGCAGGCGCTGGAGCGGTTCTAGCCATGGGAGATTGACGGCATGGACAATGTGCGCCCGGGAATCGGCGAGACCGGTCTGGTGCAGTCTGCCTGGGGGCAGGCAGGAACGGACAAGGGCCAGGCGGCGCCGGCCGGAATGCTGGCCACGGCTGACATTGCGGTGCTCGAAGCTGTCGCAGCACTGATGCGTGAACGTTCGGCGGTGCTGCTTACCGGTGCCGGGCTGAGCACGGATTCCGGCATTCCCGACTATCGCGGACCAACATCGCCTCCACGCCAGCCACTGAGTTACCAAGAATTCATGGGCGACCCGTTGCTGCGCCCACGCTACTGGGCCAGAAATCACGTGGGTTGGACGCACCTGCACCATGCGAAGCCCAACGCCGGGCACTACGCGGCCGAGGCGTTGGAGCGCGGGGGCCACCTGAAGGGGATCATCACCCAGAATGTTGATCGCCTGCACGAAAACGCCGGTGCCCGCAACGTGGTGGACCTGCATGGCCGCTTTGACCGAATCGTGTGCATGACGTGCAGCAACACGTTTTCGCGGGAATTTCTTGCCAACATCCTGGAGGAACTCAACCCAGGATTCCTGGACGCCGTGAGCGCTGCCGGAGGAGTCTCCCTGGCTCCGGACGCGGACGCCGAGCTGGAGAGCGAGAAACTCATTCGCTGGTTCAAGCCCGCCACGTGCCCGTTGTGTGGAGGCCTGCTCAAGCCCGACTTCGTGTTCTTCGGTGAAAATGTACCCAAGGACAGGGTTGAGCGCTCCTATCGAATGGTTGACGAGGCCCAGCTGCTGGTGGTGGCAGGCTCTTCGTTGACAGTCATGAGCGGGCTTCGATTTGTGAAGAAGGCAGCCAAGGACGGCAAGCCCGTGGTCATTATCAACCGGGGCGACACGCGCGGGGATTCGCTGGCCCACGTGAAGCTGGTGACAGGCGTGGGGGAGAGCCTGGGATGGCTGGCCGATGCCTTGAAACTCGATTGGCGCAATCGCTGAATCATCATGTACAGTAGTTTCTCGTTGGTCCGGCCGACAGGCGCACAGCTTGGAAACGGAATCAATAAATGGGTCTTTAGCTCAGCTGGTAGAGCGCCACGTTTACACCGTGGATGTCATCGGTTCGATCCCGGTAGGACCCACCATTGCAGTGCTGAACCCGCCATATTTTGCGAATTTCCCTTAGAATTAGTGGAAGTTCGCAAGATATGGCGGGTTTTTGGCTGTCTGCTGCTTTTACTTTTTGGCACCTCACCCCACCGGACTGTTGGTGGTCCATGGACATGACATCGCTGGCCTCGAAAGTTCGGGACGATGACGGGGGCTGTGTCTTCCGTATCAACGATGGGGTGCGGCCACCACTGCATTAGTTGAACCCTGCTGACGTTGCGTGGGGGAGCCGAAGAGGAACTACCGGCGACACGAGTTTGCGTGGGTGCACTACCGCAGGGTAGGTGAAGGTGGGTCTCTTCCCCCGCTGCCTCGTCCACTGCTGAGATTATCTTGTTGCCTTGGATTGAACTTCTTTGCGTGTTCATTGGGGTCAGCGGGTACTTTTCCATCCGTGTGATCCCAGCAGGGCCCACCGAACAGTTTGATTTCATTGGGTCAGGGGCACGAGCGTCATTCCCAGGACGACGCTCACCGCAACGGCGACGAGCACCACTACCGCTGGGTTCGTGCGGACGATGAGGTCTCCGAGTCGCTGCCAAGCCGTGGCAACAATGGCACCGACAAAGCTGACAGCGCTCATGGCCCATGCGGCATCCAGCACCATGTCACCACGCCCCGCATCCAACCAGCCAATGGCAGCGGTCCCTGCCGTCAAGAGTCCAGCGACGGTAGCCACCCAGTAGACAGCTGTGCGGGCTTTTCGCGGATACAGCCCAAGCACGTGCCGCTGCACAACGAGCAGCACGATCTGCGGTGAACACACAAGCCCGACAGTGATAAACAGCACGACGAGACCACCGATGACACCAACAGGGTCAGCATCGAACTGGAAGCTGATCATGCCGGCCGGACCATAGTGCAGGCCCCAGCCCGCCCACCTATCGAGAAGGCCGTTGATGAGGTCCCGGATGGGCCACCAGCGAGCTTTCGGGACCCGCGAACGTGGTGCGGTGCCGCGTAGCCGGTGAGCACGGTTCAGCTCGCACGCATCCTCTGCCGGGCCGAAGGAGTCCGGTTCCGCGCCGGTACTGAAGGCATGGGCACCAACCCCCGGCAAAACGCGCTTCGTGGAAAATCGGCTGGCTCGTGTCTGAAAGTTCTGGAAGGAAGAGGCCCGATTTCAGGGTTGGGCGGGGGATCGGCCGTTTTCAAAGGGGCGCGCAGCCTTGGTGCGCTTGGGATCTGGCAGCTCTGCCTGCCGGCCAGCATGTAGCGCCGACGTGCGATCTTTCACACTTCGCGGTGAATGGTGAACTTCGTTGCCAATGCTTGTGCCGGATCCAGCTGATCTACAGTCCGAGCGCCGAGATTCAGCAGTCACGGCGCCTGCAGCAGTTACTGCTCCCGGGGAGCCGTGGATTCCGCGTTGACCGGCTGCCGTGTCGAGTCGTCGGCTGCCTGTGGTGCATGTTCGAGCGTCTCACCGTCGTGTAGGGGCAACCTGGCGGTTCTACGAAACAAGCGGGCGAGCATAAAACCGGCCACGATGGACACGAGGCACCAGCACGCAAGGAACACGATGACATGCCACATGCTGGGGTCTCCTGTTTGAAATGGGTTGATGTCCGTCATGCAAAGCATCCGTCATGCAAAGCATCCGTCATGCAAAGGAGCGGTGGTGGTTTGCCCGGCGTTGCTTTCGGGCTGATGCAGTTGACTTCGGCGCCACACAATTTATGTTGTCCTATTGGTGTCGTCAGCAAGTGTATCGGTGACAGCGGCTCCGTTGCACACCGGTGCTCCCATGAGCGGAGCGCTGGCCGCGGTCCGTCCTGAATCGGCCGAGAGCGCGGCTACGAGGGCATATTCAACTTGATGGCCAACGCCCTGCCCAACGATGGGAACTCGGCAGCATCTGGAAAGACTTGAAGCCGCGGGGTTTTGCATTTGCTGGCCGAGCCTGCGAGACCTGTGCCATCGAGGCCACGATGTCGCAAGGACAGTGCCCTGCCACAAGCTGCGCCACCCTGCGGGACCCGCCGATCATTGGTGTTGTATTCAGCGGAAGGCTGGAGCGTTCGCGCCCAGTTCTTGTCGCAGCATCGCGATCTCATCCCGGAGCAGCTCCAAATGTTCAACTGTCACTGCTTGTGTTTTGGTGTCTTCAGCCGACACCTTGTCCACCAACCAGGACGCCAACGTCGCAGTGACGACACCGAGCAGCGCTATGCCGCCAATCATCAGAGCGACGGCGATGACCCTGCCGGTGGCAGTTGTTGGTGACATGTCCCCGTAGCCCACCGTTGTAATAGTGACAATGGCCCACCATGCAGCATCACCCAAAGACTTGATCGTTGATTCCGGGGCAGCCTGCTCGGCGTCGTACATCGCCAGCGCGCCGAGATAGACCAGCAGTCCCGATGCAGCGATCACATACGTCATTACTCGGCCACGCAACGCGTTGCCTGCTACCTTCGCCAGCACACTGACAAGGGTCACCAGGCGCAATAACCGCAGCGGGCGCAGCATCGGAAGCAGCACAATGGCCAAGTCATGCAGATGCCGGACGAACCAGCTCCACCGGCGCGGCGCCAGCCACAGAGACACCCCGTGGTCGACGACAAATAGTGCCCACGTCATCGTCATGATCCCAACGGCCACTTCAGCAACCAGACCGCCGGCCAATACCTGCACCGAGTAGGCAGTCAGGAACAAAATGGAAATAAAAATGAGTGGCCACTCTACGGCCCGCTCCCAACGCGCTAATGTCATCCCGCGAGCATATGACGACGTATCGCTGATCAATGCCCTTGGCCGACAGTGTCGCTTCAGCGGAACTTGAATCCGCAGGTTCGTTCTGCCACCGGGGGTCACTGGCGTCGAGTTCTCGCCTGTGGAGAATCCCGCTGCCGTTTTGGTGATCCGCTGCCGGTATTTCCGGGTGCGAATGACCAAACCGGTGTCTTGGCGCGGCATCGCATATGATCTCTAGCTACAAGCCAGTTGTTATGGACCTACATTGTCCGTTGTCCCCGAGGCTGGCGGGGAAGCGGCAGCAGGGGGAACACATGAGCGGGATGTCTTTTACGGCCATCGACTTTGAAACGGCAAACAGCTACCGGGCCTCTGCGTGCGCGGTCGGCATGGCCAAGGTCCGCAACGGCCGCATCGTTGACGAGACGTCGTGGCTGATGAGGCCGTTGCCCGGCTACGAAGACTTCATGCCGGTGAACATCGGAGTTCACGGCATCACGCCGTCGCAGGTTCGCGGACTGGAAGATTGGAGCACCCTGCACCGGCCGATGCTTGAGTTCATTGGGGGAGATGCGCTCGTCGGCCACAACGTCAGTTTTGAACGTTCCGTGATTTCCAAGGCCAATGAAGCCTGTGGCGTCGTCATGCCCGACTTTGACTACCGCTGCACGCTCACCCTGGCCCGCAAACACCTGGAGCTGCCGAAGTATTCTCTCTCCGACGTGGTCACAGCCTTGAGCCTGCCTTCCTTCACCCACCACGACGCCGGTGCCGACGCCGCCGCCAGCGCCCACGTGGCCCTTGAGCTCGCCCGGCGGACCAACGCTTCCACGCTGGAGGAGCTGTGGCCCACCCCGCCGGCGCGAAAGGGGCGCGGAACCCCCAGCTACTATGCCGCTGGCCACACCCGTAAGCTTGCCGACCTGCCGCAACCGGCTCCGGATGCCAACCCCCATGGTCCGTTGTACGGGCAAAACGTGGTCTTCAGCGGGGATCTGGCCGCCATGCCGCGCGCCGCCGCCCAAGACGCTGTAGCAGCAAAAGGCGCTGTGATCGCCAACAGCACAACCAAGAAGGTCACCTTGGTGGTCGATGCGACTGCCGGGCAGCCAGGGGCGGTGCCCAGCGGAAAAGTCCGCCGTGCCATGGAATTGGCGGCAGCCGGGCAGGACATTGAAGTCATCGGGGAAGGACGCTTCCTGCGCCTGCTCGCCTTTAGGTAGGGATTGGCCGGTCTGAATGTCCCACCCCGCCGGTAACGTTCACGGCATGAACTTTTCCTTGGCGGACGTGGCAGTGCGGACAAGCCCCGACGGGGTGCCGCTCGCAGTGCACCGCAACGGTCGCGAATGGATTGTGGGCGCGGAGCCCGTGCGCTGGTATGAGCGGCTGGAGTGGTGGAAGCAATCGCAGCGAATGCCCAAGGGAACCGGCCGCGTTGATGTCCAGGTGTGGCGCGTTCAGGTGCGGCTGGGCCGGAATGTGCGCAGTGAACTTGTCACCATGGAGCTGGAATGCGATGCCCAGGAAGGTCGGTGGCGAATGCGGGAGCCGTTGAGCATGGCGGGCTGACTGTCCGGGGCCGGATGCAGTGGAGCCGGCCGCGGTTAAAGTGAAAGGTTCCCCGCCACAGCTATTGGGGGACGCTGCGGTGGGGAACCAGTGATAAAAATATAGCCCGTGAATCTGCAAGATGCAAACTGACACGCAGAATTTCCAGATAGCTCCCGCAGCGCCGAGTTGGCGAGCTTGGGGAGCGGAATTTGGCCATCGAATTGACTTGGTGCAGGAGTGGGCGATGCGTACTTAAATTGAACGACCCTCCACTGTGGCTATTGGGGGACGCCACAGTGGAAGGTCTATGTAAAAATATACAGCTACCACCGACAAAACACAACGCCGGACGTTCTACCTCCTCCGATGAGCAGTATGATGAAAGGCGTCCACTGCAATGAACTAGGGTTTGTTGCCAAACATCAAGTCCGGGAGCTCTCGGGCTGCCGTCTTCAGCGTTGAGGAGTCCCCGTGAGTGACATTCAGGCCATGCCCAGCAAAGCAGTCGACACTCGGGCCAATACCACCCCCGCCCCTGCAGTGACCCGTGCTGCTGCCGTCCTTGATGCGTTGGCGGAATCGACCAGTGGCAGATTGACACTTAGCGACTTGGCCAGAGCGTTGGGCATCCCTAAATCCTCCACATCCAACTTGCTGCAAGCCCTTGAAGACGCGGACCTGATCACCCGGCTGGGGTCCGACTATGCCCTGGGCGTGAAATTGGTAGAGCTTGGTGCCGCATACCTGAGTCGGCGCGACGAAGTGCGGGAATTTTATCGCTTCTGCGAGCAGGCGCCCCTGCTCAAAGGTGAGACGGTGCGGATTGCGATGTTGGACGGCGATAGCATCATCTACCTGGCCCGATACGAAGGGCATCCTGCTGTCAGGCTGACCTCTAATATAGGAGACAAAATGCCGGTCACACTTTGTTCTGCCGGCAAAGCGTTGGTTTCGAAACTTCATGACCATGATCTTGAGCAGCTTTTTCCTGATCATGCCGAACTGCCTGTTATGACGTCAAAATCATTGCGGACGGGTCGTCAGATCAAAGATGAAATTACCCAAATTCGCACCCAAGGTTATGCGTTTGAGGATGAAGAATCAACATTGGGAGTCGTGAGTTTGAGCGTGGCTGTTCCTACAATGGGCTCACATGGGCCGAGCCTGGCTGTTTCGGTGACGGCACTGAAGGCGACTTTCTCGGAGGAGCAGCGCTCCGCCATGGTTGGTGAACTGATGGATTTGACCAAAATGCTCGGAAATCCCATGGGGTAGTGATGGTACCAACATTTCCCTTTGCGCTTCGTTCACTGTGATGTACGCTATACAACATAGTGAACGATCTTCGGGTCGTTGTCGCCTGCCTGAGCCAATGGTGGTTCGGTATGTTTCAAGGGAGAATCAGTGACTACACGGCCGTTACACCCCATCGACTCATCTGCAAAGCGGACCGACGAGAAGGTAGACCCGGAGCAGTTGCGCCGGGCAACCCTCGCCAGCTCCGTCGGCTCGGCGCTTGAGTACTACGACTTCTATATTTACGGGCTGGCCACGGCGCTGATCTTCGGTCCGCTGTTCTTCGCCCCGCTGGGAACCTCAGGTGCTTTGATAGCTTCATTTGCGACCTATGGCGTGGGTTTTGCAGCTAGGCCATTTGGCGGAGTGATCTTTGGCTACATCGGCGACAGATATGGTCGCAAGCAGGTCCTGTTGCTGACCATTGGACTCATGGGGACTGCCTCGTTCGCCATTGGGCTGCTGCCGACATACGCACAGGCGGGCATGGTGGGCGCGGTCCTGCTGGTCATTCTGCGCATCCTCCAGGGGTTGGGCGCCGGAGCCGAACAAGCTGGCGCCACCACCTTGATCTCCGAGGTGGCTCCGCGCAGACGCCGGGGTTTCTTCGCGGCGCTTCCCTTTGTGGGCATTCAAGTCGGCACCTTGCTGGGCGCCGGAACTTTTGCTCTGCTGGGCCTGGCCAATCCGGAGGTCCTCGAAGGTTGGCTGTGGCGCGTGCCGTTCCTGGCCGGCATCGTGTTGATCGGCATCGCTGTCTACATTCGACTCAAGCTCAAGGAAACACCGGTTTTCCAGGAGCTCGAGAAGCATAAAAACGTCACCAAGAACCCACTGGGCACGCTATGGCGCACGTCCAAGAAGAACGTGCTCATTGGCATCGGCCTGCGCATGGGTGAAAATGGCAACTCCAGCATTTACTCAACACTGCTGGTTGCATTCTTGGCGGCCGAAGGCGGTGCCTTCGAAGGCGACAAGTTCATCGGCCCCGCAGGGCTGCTTATCGCCGCCGGATTCTCCGCCATCATGGTCGTCGCCTTCGGTGCCTTGTCCGACAGAGTGGGCCGCGTCAAGGTGTACCGCTATGGCTCCTTGTTTCAGCTGCTCTTTGCGTTCCCAGCGTTCTACCTGGTGTCTTTGGGTGATGTGACGTTGGTGTGGATTGTCATGAGCGTGGGTATCGCTCTCGGCGTGCAGTCGATGCTTGGCCCGCAATGCGCCCTGCTGCCGGAGCTGTTTGGATCCACTCACCGCTTTACCGGCGTTGCCATGAGCCGTGAAATCTCGGCCGTATTCGCTGGTGGGATTGCCCCCATCGTGGGTGTCGCATTGCTGACTGCCACCGACTATTCATGGATGGTTCTGGCCTGCTACTCGCTCCTGCTGGCGGGCATCTCGTTCATCACTACTTTCTACGCCCCGGAAACTGCCGGCCGCGACCTCAATCTGATCGAGGACGCCTCCTAGGCTGACTTCCTGGTGTCCCATCTGAGAATAAACGCCACGCGGCGCTTGCATCTAGCAAGCGCCGCGTGGCGTTTAAGCCGATGGGCTGCCATCGTGTTCCCTGCGTATCTTGGGGCGGTTGTCCCAAATACGACGCGGTCCTGCCGACTCGTGTTGGGGAGCTGCTTCATACCGTCGTACTTCAGGGGCAGTCGGACAAAGGGACAAATGCTGCAGATGCAGCGACAGGGTGATTGGGGTGAACAGTCACCGGGTGTCTAACGGTCCGTGGGGTGCGGGCATATGAAAGGGGGCCCTCCGCAGTAGAGGCCCCCTGTAGGTTTTAGTAGAAGTGGACCAGATCCACAGTGTGCAGCAGGTGCTCGCCGGCTTGGAAGCGCTTGAGGTTCTCCATAAAACGCTCTGAAATGAGGCGGTTCTCGGCCTCGCTCAGGGCCGAAGTGTGCGGAGAGACCGTCACTCGCGGGTGCTCCCAGAGGGGGCTAGTGACCGGAAGTGGCTCCACAGCAAACACGTCGAGGCACGCATAGGAGATCTGGCCGTTGTTCAGCGCTTCGAGCAGGGCCTCTTCATCAACAACTGTGCCCCGGCCAACATTCACAAGGACCGTTCCGGGTTTCATGGCGTTGAAGATGTCCGCATTGATCATCTTCTCGGTGTACGGGGTTCCCGGGAGGGTGTTGATGACGACGTCGGCCGTAGCCATCAGGCCGGGCAGCCCTGCCGTGTCGGTGACCTGATCGATCCCCTCGATGGCTTCCACCGTGCGCTTGGTGCCGCTGACATTCATGCCTAAGGCTCGGGCCAGGCGTGCTGTTTCAAGGCCGATTTCTCCGAGCCCGGTGATGACCGCATTGGAGCCGCTGGCCAGGCGCGTGGGGGTGCGCAGCTCAGGCCAGTGCTTCTCAGCTTGGTCTGCTGCCAGCTCTGCTGTGCGCTTGAGTCCATTGAGTGCACCCATGACCGCGAATTCGGCTAAGGGTAGAGCATGGACACCGGCGGAACTAGTAACGGTGATGCGCGCCAAATCGTCCGCAGACAGTTCGGCGGCCTTAACAGCTCCGCCGGCGCCTGCGGCCATGGCCTGGATCCACTTGAGCCGGTTGCTTGAGGCGATGGCGGCCAAACCAGCAGCACTCTCATTGGGGAAGCCGTAGAGCACGTCGGCGCTGTGCAGCATCTCCCAGTAGTGTGCTTCCTGTTCCGCCGTCCGCACGAAGGCTGGATCGCCGGTATGGTCGGCCGGAAAACGCTCCGGCGGCAACAGCTCTGGTTCGTACAGGACGGTGACATCTGGATTGGCGGCCCGGATGGCTTCCACATGTTCGGATTCGAGAGGGACGGCAATCGCGACAGTGAGACTTTTAGAGGTCATGATGTTCATCATACTGAATTGTGGATAGAATACTGAACGAATGCGACGACGAGTCTCATGGAACAACCAAACCACAAAGTTGTGAGGACTGGTATTCAATGACACACACACCGACTTCAGCCCAGCAAGCCCCGCCATCTGTCGGGTTTGTCGGCTTGGGCCACATGGGCGCCCCCATGGCGGCGAATCTGCTGCGCATACATGGGTCCCTGACTGTCTGGAACCGCTCGGGCGCCGCTGCTGAGTCGCTGTCAAGACAGGGCGCACTTGTTGCGGCCTCCGTGGCTGAACTGCGGAACTGCAACATCATTATCTTCATGCTGCCCGATTTGAGCTTCATCATCGACGCCGCCGCACCCTTACTGGCCACCTGGCAAGACGTCCCGCCCGATCCGGGCACGGTGGTGGTGGTCATGAGCAGTGTCTCTCCACAGGCCGTGCAGGACTTCGGGGCTCATGTGGCACTAGCCAGCGCCGGCCAGGCGCGCGTTATAGACGCACCGGTCAGCGGCGGAACTATCGGGGCGGAAAATGGTGCGCTGGCTATCATGGTCGGTGGCAACGAAGTGGACTTTGCAAAAGCTCTGGCCGTGCTGGAAGCTATGGGATCCACCGTCCGCCTCCTCGGTGGCCTCGGCAGTGGCTCCCTAGCCAAGGCTTGCAACCAGCTTCTGGTAGGGACTGCGACGGCCGCCCTTGCGGAAGCTGCCGAACTCGCGGAACGTTCGGGCATGAACGTCGCTGCGCTCTTTGACGTTTTGGGAGGAGGACTGGCGGATAGCGCAGTGTTGAACGTTGTTGGCCCTCGCATTGCGTCGAAAGACTATGCGCCGACGGGTCCGGCCAAATTCATGCACAAGGACTTGGGATTTGTGCTTGAGAGTGCGCACGCTGCAAGATCGGCAGTTCCCATGGCTACAGCTGGATATGCACTCTATGGCACTTTGAAGGAGCAAGGGCTCGGGGAGCAGGATCTGGCAGTAGTCAGGGAGTCCATTGCACGGCTCGGATCCGCCACCTAACCCTCGACCCGCAGCAGCGCCTCCGTGGCGGGCAGTTAACTTTTGGAATCGTTGAGAACATTAAGGAATGACGAATGAGTGCTTTATTTGATTTGACCGGACGGGTGGCACTGGTGACAGGCTCCAGCCGCGGCATTGGAAACTCCCTGGCGCGGGGGCTTGCTGAAGCGGGTGCAACCATTGTGCTCAATGGGCTCAACCCTGAACGGCTGGCAGCAGCGGAGACTGCCATGGCTGGCGACTTTGCTCCGGGGCAGATTCGTGCCGTCGCGTTTGATGTCACCAGTGACACGGCCGCAGCCGAAGGCATCGCTTGGATAGAAGCGAATGTGGGGGCGCTGGAAATCCTCATCAACAATGCCGGCATCCAGCACCGTGTCCCGCTGCTAGAACTTGATGTCAAAGACTGGGACAGGGTTATCAGCACTGACCTTACAAGTGCCTTCCTCGTGGGCCGGGAGGCTGCCCGTGGCATGTTGGCACGTGGCCGCGGCAAGATCATCAACATTTGTTCCGTGCAAACAGATTTGGCCCGACCCACCATTGCCGCTTACACAGCGGCGAAAGGCGGGTTGCGTAACCTGACCAGGGCCATGACGGCCGAATGGGCAGCAGGTGGGCTGCAGATCAACGGCATTGCCCCTGGATACATTCACACGGAAATGACGCAGAAGCTTGTTGACGATGAGAAGTTCAACTCGTGGATTCTGGGCCGGACCCCGGCCATAGGTGGGGAACCGTCCAAGACCTCGTGGGGCCGGCTGTATGGCTGTCTTCAGATGCATCCGATTTCGTTAACGGCCAGACCATCTTCATCGATGGCGGCATGACGGTAGTGGTTTAGGAAGAAGGAACCCATGACTGAATATTCTGTACTTCCTGCCAGCGCCCTCGCAGTTGTTGCCCATGGCAAGGGCGACCTGCGTATCGAAGATGTTGCCCTGACGCAGCCGCGCTCGGACGAGGCCGTGGTTGAAATTGCCTATGGTGGTATCTGCGGCTCCGACCTGCACTATTGGCTGCATGGGGCTGCGGGGGAGTCCACTTTGAAAGACCCTATGGTGCTCGGCCATGAAGTCGTCGGCACTGTCGTCCGCGCTGCCGCGGATGGAACTGGCCCCGCCGACGGGACACCTGTGGCCGTTCACCCGGCTACCCCCGCTCCGGGTACGGCTAGATACCCGGAGGACCGCCCCAACCTCTCACCGGGATGCACCTACCTAGGAAGTGCTGCCCGACACCCACACACGGATGGTGCCTTTCTTCGCTACGCGAACCTGCCGACACGCATGCTCCGCACGTTGCCTCGGATGCTCCCGCTGCGGCGAGCTGCTCTCGTTGAGCCTGCCAGCGTGGCCTGGCACGCCGTGGCCCGCGCGGGCCACGTGCGTGGAAAGTCGGTACTGGTGGTCGGCTGCGGGCCCATCGGTGCGCTAGTTGTCGCTGTAATCAAGCGTGCCGGGGCGGCCCGTATCACCGCCGTCGACATGCACAGAAGGCCGTTGGAGATCGCCGCAGCGGTAGGCGCCGATGTGCTGCTTGAGGCTAGCGACACTACGGCCATTGCAGCAATTGAAGCCGATATTGTCGTTGAATCATCCGGCAGTCATTATGGTCTCGCCTCTGCCATCAACGGTGCCGTGCGTGGTGGGCGGGTTGTTATGGTCGGACTGCTGCCCTCCGGACCGCAACCGGTTGCGATCTCATTGGCTATCACGCGCGAGCTGGAACTGGTGGGCTCGTTCCGCTTCAATGACGAAATTGACGAGGTGATTGATGCATTGGCTGATGGCTCGCTATATGCCGACCCGGTTCTTACGCACGAATACGCCCTGAGCGATGGCTTGGAGGCGTTTGACATGGCGAGTAATTCTGCCGCCTCAGGCAAAGTGCTCCTCAACTTCCTTACCTAAAACCAGGATTCGGCAAGTGGTCGGTTGCTAGTGGTAGTTCATTAGCGCCAAGACCTGGAGAATCCAAAGCATGGAATCAGCTGGGGAACTCACTTCATCACCGATAAGCTTTACGAAACTGTTTGTTTGACTCTGGAGGTACTATGTCTGCACAAAATGGCTCTGCACAGATTGGCGTGACCGGCCTGGCTGTGATGGGCGCCAATCTGGCCCGCAACCTTGCCCGCAATGGATACACCGTGGCGCTGCACAACCGCTCGGTTGAAAAAACCGACGCTCTGCTGGAAGCCCACGGCGACGAGGGCAATTTTGTCCGCGCGGAAACGCTGGCAGAGCTCGTTGAGTCTTTGGAGAAGCCGCGCCGGGTACTGATGATGGTCAAGGCCGGCGCCCCCGTCGACTCGGTCATCGATGCGCTCGTCCCGCTCATGGAAGCCGGCGACATCATTATCGACGGCGGCAACTCCAACTTCCAGGACACCCGCCGCCGTGAAGCTGCGCTGGCGAAGAAGGACCTGCACTTCGTGGGAGTTGGAGTGTCCGGTGGTGAAGAGGGCGCCCTGCTGGGCCCGTCCATCATGCCCGGCGGTTCCAAGGAGTCCTACGACGCCCTGGGCCCGCTGCTTGAGAAGATTTCCGCCAAGGTGGACGGCGAGCCTTGCTGTGCATGGATCGGCACCGACGGTGCGGGCCACTTTGTGAAGATGGTGCACAACGGCATTGAATACGCCGACATGCAGGTCATCGGTGAGGCCTACGACCTGATGCGCAGTGCCGCCGGCATCGAACCGGCGAAGCAGGCAGAGATCTTCGGGACGTGGAACGAAGGCCAGCTGGCTTCCTTCCTGATTGAAATCACCGCCGAAGTGCTGGGCCACGTCGACGCCAAGACCGGCAAGCCGCTGGTCGACGTCATTGTTGACTCCGCCGGTCAGAAGGGCACGGGCCGCTGGACGGTCCAGTCCGCCCTGGATCTGGGCTCGCCCACCTCGGCCATCGCGGAGTCCGTGTTTGCCCGCGGCCTCTCCAGCCAGCGCAGCCAGCGTGCCATCGGCCAGGAAGCCCTGGCCGGCCACGAGGTCTCCGTCGACCTGGGTGCCGACTTTGTCGAAGATGTCCGCCAGGCGCTCTACGCTTCCAAGCTCATCAGCTACGCGCAGGGCATCGACATGCTCAACAGCGCCGCCGCC
>NZ_JASISP010000008.1 GCF_030063185.1 Arthrobacter sp. H35-D1 | reverse complement strand
ATTCGAAACCAGCTAAACAGTCCTGCCATCACCACAGGGGCGGCAACAACAAAACCAAATAACCAATCCATATAAATAAATTGGTATCAATAAAACTTGGCACACTATTGAGTTCTCAAACAACAAATGCAATTCGAGTAATTCCTAATTGTTTATTCCAATTAGTTTTCGTCGTTGCGATAATGAAACTTTATTTCAAAGGAATACATTTTGTCCAATCCACAGCGTGTGTGGCTCGTCACTCCATGTTTTCCGCAAAACCATGTTTTCGTTTGAATATTATCAATTCGAAGAGTCGATTGTATTCAACATATATTCTCTGGTTTTTGTTTCTTGCGGAGTGGTGAGCACTTCCCCGCAAGCGGAGTGGCTCAGCGTTGCGCAAGCAACAGATAGAACAATACACAGCTGCCCGCCCCAACGCAAGTCGGGGCGGGCAGCACGTCTGAGTGGGCACATAGGCGCGAGTGGACCCAAGGGGGGACGCGCCAGCGGGTGTCACTTGGGAAGTACGGTGGGCCCACAATCCCGAGGGGCCCCAAGGGGGTACGCGCCAGCGGACGCCCTTGGGGAGGGATTGGATGGGCCCACATTTGCCAGGTTCCCGGGAAATCGCGACAGCGATTTACTGGGCCGGCAAGTGGGGACTAGCCGGCCAGTTCCACCATGGACAGGGTCCGCTTCCCGCGGCGCACCAGCAGGTACTTGCCATGAAGAGCATCGGCTGCGCCAAGCACGGAATCAGGATCGGTGACCTTGGCATTGTTCACATAGGCCCCGCCCTCCCCCACCGTTCGGCGGGCCTCGGAATTGCTCTTGGAAAGTCCCGCAGCCACCAACAGTTCCACAATGGTCACCCCGGCTGCCGGCGCCGTTGAGCGCGGCAGTTCCCTGGTGGCCGATTCCAGGGTTGCCAAATCCAGGGCAGCCAGTTCACCCTGGCCAAACAAGGCAGCGGAGGCGGCGATGACTTTCAAGGTGGCATCGGCACCATGTACAAGTGAAGTGACTTGGAAGGCAAGGGTCCGTTGGCCTTCGCGGGCCTGCGGCTTTTCCGCCACAGCGGCGGCAACGGCTTCAATCTGTTCGTGGCCAAGGAACGTGAACACCTTGAGGCGGTCCACCACGTCGGCGTCTGCCGTATTGAGCCAGAACTGGTACATGTCAAAGGGGCTGCACATGGCCGCATCGAGCCAAATGGCGTTGCCTTCGCTCTTGCCGAACTTGGTGCCGTCGGAGTTGGTGATCAACGGCGTTCCCAGCGCGTGGACGGAAGCACCTTCCACTTTGCGGATCAGGTCCGCTCCGCTTGTCAGGTTGCCCCACTGGTCCGAGCCGCCCTGCTGCAGAACACAGCCGTACTGGCGGAACAGTTCGAGATAGTCCATGCCCTGCAGGATTTGGTAGCTGAATTCGGCGTAGCTGATGCCTTCGTCCGAGTTCAGCCGCGAGGCCACAATGTCCTTCTTGATCATGGTGCCAACGCGGAAGTACTTGCCCACGTCGCGCAGGAAGTCCAGCACCGACATCGGTTCGGTCCAGTCAAGGTTGTTGACCATGCGCGCCGCGTTCTCCCCCTCAAAGGACAGGAACCGCTGCACCTGGCCCTGCAGGTAGCCAACCCACTCCTCGACGGTTTCCTTCGAGTTCATGGTGCGCTCCGCCGTCGGACGCGGATCCCCCACCAGTCCGGTGGAGCCGCCCACCAAGCCCAGCGGCTTGTGGCCGGCGAGCTGCATGCGGCGCATGGTCAGCAGCTGGACCAAGTTGCCCAGGTGCAGGCTCGGCGCGGTGGGGTCGAAGCCGCAATAGTAGGTGATCGGATCGCCGGCGAGCAGCTCTTCAAGGGCTGCCTCGTCGGTGGAGACCTGCACAAGGCCTCGCCACTTCAGCTCCTGCCAAACGTTGGCGAAGCTGGGGTCGTTCTCGGGGACGTGGAGTTCAGTTTGCAAAGACACACCCCAAAATTACCAGCACGACGCCGGTTCTCCGCCATTCGCCGTCCGGCCGCCTCCCGCCGTGGCCGCGCAGGACAACGACGGCGGGTGCGGCCCCCTTGTTATTTTTCGATTCCTGCCGGCAGCGGCCTCGAGCTGATCAGCCGCAGACGCTGGGTGGGCCGCGTCATGGAGACATACAGATCCCCGACACGGCCGTTGGCACCGGCCAGCAACTCGGCGGGCTCCAGAATGATCACACCGTCGAATTCCAGGCCCTTGGCCTCGTGCGGGTCGATCACCACAATGTCCTGTTCCAGGGAACCGGCGCCGTGGCCGATCCGGGATCCGTAGACGTTCCGCAGTGCGGCCGTGGTGGCCTGCACCATGGCGCGCGGTGCGATCACGGCGACAAGCCCCCCACCCACGGCGGCAGTTTCCTCCGGCATGACAGCGACCACCTGGGTGATCACGTCTCCTGCGGCGACAAAATCAACGAAGGGTTCCCATTCGCCGTCGCGCACGGCCTTCGGGGCCGAGACAATCTGGCCTGCTGCATTGGCCATGCGCACGGCGGCCTCGGCAATCTGAGTAGGAGTGCGGTAGTTGACGGTCAGTTCCTCGATGTTCCAACGCTCCCCCATGAAGGGTGCCAATGCCTGTTGCCAGGACATGGCACCGCTGGCGGAACTGGTTTGGGCAATGTCCCCGACAATCGTGAAGGATTTCACCGGGCAGCGGCGCACCAGGAGCCGCCACTGCATGGGCGAAAGTTCCTGGGCCTCGTCCACCACCACATGCCCATACGCCCACGTTCTGTCTGTCAGTGCACGCTCGGCGCTGGTCTGGGATGCCTCCCCGACAAGGTTGTAGTCGGCCAGTTGCTCAGCGGTGAGCATCCCGTCGACGCCGGAATCCTCCATCTGCTGGTTCATGTTGGAAAGCGCCTTTTCAGCATTGGCCAGATCCCGTTTGCGCTGCGACTCTGCATTGGCCTGGGCGCGGCCTCCCGTGGCGTCCATCTCGCCCAGCAGCTCTGCCGCCTCGTCCAGCAGCGGCACATCCGACTCCGTCCAGGGCGCACCGGGACTGCGCAGCAGCAGCTCCCGCTCGTCCGGGCTGAGTCCCGGTGTCACAGCGGCCAGAATCTCCGGCTTGCTGAACATCTCATCGAGCAACTGCCCCGCCGTCATGGGCATCCAGCACAAGTTCAGCATGACGCGAACGTCGCGGGCGGTGCGCACATCTTCGGCCAGGTAGGAGCGGTCGGCGTTGTTGCCCGCCCCGGCAGATTCAATGTGTTCGCGCAACTGCTCCGTGAGCTCACGGAGCAGGGTTTTCACAAAGGTGACACGCGCTTCGTTGTGCGGCAGGCCGGTGGCCCGCGCCTTGTCCCTGGCGCGGCGCACCTGGCGGACGGTGAGGACCAAGCGGGTGCCTTCGACGTCGAGCCTGACATCTCCGTGTGGCAAGCGCTGGCGGTTGGCGACCGCGTTGGCCACCACCTGGACCATGGAAATGCGGCCTTTGAGCACTGCGGTTTCAGCGGATTCGAATCCGACGGCCTGCACACCGGGGAACAGGTTTCCCACGCTGGCCATGACCACCCCGGTTTCGCCGAGGGACGGCAACACGCGCTCAATGTATTTCATGAAAGCCCGCGACGGCCCCACCAGCAGCACCCCGGCGGACTGCAGCCTTTCGCGGTGCGTGTATAAAAGGTAGGCGGCGCGGTGGAGCGCAACCGCGGTTTTCCCCGTACCCGGGCCGCCCTGCACCACCAAGGCCCCGCTCAGGGGCGAGCGGATGATCCTGTCCTGCTCGGCCTGGATGGTGCCGACAATGTCATTCATGCGGCCCGTGCGCTTGGAATTCAACGCTGCCAGCAGGGCACCCTCACCCTGGACGTGTTCGTTGTCGGAGAGCATGGTGTGGTCAAGGACGTCGTCTTCGATGGCCTTCACGTTCCTGCCCTGCAGCAGCAGGTGGCGACGACGACGCACGCCCATGCGTTCAAAGGCGGTGGCTTGGTAGAAGGTGCCTGCTTCGGGGGCGCGCCAGTCGACCATGAGCTGGCGCAGGTCCTCGGACAGCAGCCCAATGCGGCCAATGTAGCGGTCCTGGCCGTCGTCGAGGTCGAGCCGGCCAAACACCAGCTTGTCGTCGACGGCGTTCAGCTGGGCCAGGCGGTCCTCGTACAGCGTGGCAAAGGCGTCGCGTTCGGAGCGGTTTTGGTGCGTCCCCATGGACTTGGTCCGGCGCACATCGGCCAGCTGCTCAACCTTTTCAGCACGGAGTTCATCCAAGCGTGAATACAGTTCGTCAACATAGCTTCGTTCTTGGGCCAACTCGTCGTCATACATGCAAGGCTCCTGATAGGTAAGGCATGCCGCCAAAAAGGCGGACCGTCTATTCTATCCCGTACCGTGCGCCGGCGCTGACGTTTGTGAGCACGCCAACATGTTGCTTGCGCCAGGGGGCTCCCCGGCGCCGGCATCACCGGCTGTCCTGGTGCCGAACCTGGCTACACGTGCAGCAGCGAGACGACTTCCATGCCGTCGAGGTTCGCCCGGCCAGGCAGAGCATCGATCTCCAGCACCACCCCAACGCCGGCCACGACGGCTCCGGTGCGCTCAAGCAGGGCCGCGGCGGCACCCAGTGTTCCCCCGGTGGCAAGGACGTCGTCGAGAATTAACACACGCGTGCCAGCAGGAACGTCTTCGCGGTGCAGTTCCAAGGTGGCTTCGCCATACTCAAGGGCGTAGCTTTCGGAGTAGACATCGCGCGGCAGTTTTC
Source organism: Arthrobacter sp. H35-D1 (assembly GCF_030063185.1). Taxonomy (GTDB): domain Bacteria; phylum Actinomycetota; class Actinomycetes; order Actinomycetales; family Micrococcaceae; genus Specibacter. The sequence goes on along the minus strand of NZ_JASISP010000008.1, from coordinate 138,913 downwards.
CGGCCTTGCGGATGGTGATGACGCCCGTTCCGGTGGCGTAGGCGGCAGCCGCTGCAAGCAAGAACCCGCGGGCCTCCACGCCGGCCACCGCGTCGAACTGTCCGGCGAAGGATTCCACAATGGCATCCACCACTTGTTTCAATGCAGCACCGTCGGCAAAAACAGGCGTCAGGTCCTTGAAAACAATTCCCTCCTGCGGGTAGTCCTCCACCGTGGCGCACAAACGCTCAATAACTGCAGAAACGGCGGGATTGTCGTTGTCTTCAAGAGGAGCTTGAAAAGGGGCTTCCTGGGCGGTAAGAGTCTGATTCACCCTTCAACGGTACAGCGTGCTGGAGAATCGCTGTTCGGATATCCGCAGCAGGCGTGTGTTAATTCTGCGTGTATTCGGTGCCTCCGGTGCCGGCGGCACCGAACCTTATTGGATTTTCGGAGCGTCGGGTGTGGTTCGACGGGCGGATCGCACCACTGCCGGTTTGAACCGGGACACGGTCTTGTCTCCCTCAATCCAAAACCGCCACGGGTAGTTCTCCGTGCCGCCGGGTCCGCTCAGGCCCACTCTCGGGCCTGTCTGCACGTTGCGTTCCGGAGTGGATGGCAAGGTGACGGTGACGTCCCCGCCAAGTGCTGCGATGCCATTGTGCGAGAGATTGAACCCCACGGCCTTGGTGAGTCTGGCAGGACCTCGGGCCAGCTCATAGTCGTGCTTCGCTGTGGGACGGCGCAGGCGTGCTAAATCCAGCCCTTCGACGATCTCCCCCGCGCGCATGAGGCACCCTGACGACAACCCCTCGGGCCTGCAGACCAGGTTCGCGCAAAAGTGCATCCCATAGGTGAAGTACACGTAGAGGTGGCCGGGCGGGCCGAACATGACAGCATTGCGGTTCGTCTTGCCGCGATAGGTGTGCGCACCGGGATCGGGGTGCTCGGAATCCCGCGGGCCCAGGTACGCTTCCACCTCCGTCAGGCGCACAACGACGGGCCCCTCCGGACTCTCGTGCCGCACCAGTGCGCCCAGCAGGTAGGGAGCCACCACAGTGGCAGGTTTTTCCAGTAGTTCAAGAATGTCGATTGGCGCGCCCATCTTCCCAACTTAGCAGCGTGGGCTTTGCGCCTAGACTCCACCCATGGGCCTGGAAATGATGAATGTCGCATACTTCACGTCGACGGGCGGAGCCGACGTCATCAAATTCGGCGAGTTGCCACTGCCTGCCTTGTTGCCAGGCACTGTCATGGTCCGGGTGGCGGCCGCTGCAGTGGACCATGTGGACACCTTTGTCCGCGCCGGGACGTACTCCACCGGACTGGTCTTTCCGCAGGTACTCGGCCGGGATGTGGTGGGCACAGTTGAACGGGTAGGGCCGGGCATGCCCGACGATCCCGCCGGCTTCCGCGTTGGCGATTCCGTGTGGGCCAACTCGATGGGTTTTGGCGGCAGGCCGGGCACGGCGGCCGAGTTCACTGCGGTTCCGCTCGAGCGACTGTACCGCTTGCCTGCCGGTGTGGATGCAGTCGAAGCGGCGGCCGTGCTGCTTTCGGCGGCCACGGCCCACTTGGCTCTGCACACGCACGCGCAGCTGCAGCCTGGCGAGACGGTGTTCATTGGCGGCGCGGCAGGCGGGGTCGGAACCGCAGCCCTTGTCCAGGCGGTCCGTGCAGGGGCCCGCTCCATCACCTCCTCCAGCGCGGCCGACGTCGAACGCTGCCTTGCCCTTGGGGCCTCGGTTGCGCTGGACTACCGTTCCGCAGACTTCCCCGCGGAAATGCAGGCAGCCGCCGGCAAGGTGTCCGGCGGCCGCGGTGTGGACGTCCATCTGGAAACGTCGGGACGGCACCGGTTGGGCCTCGCCGTCGAGCTTCTGGCCATGCGCGGACGGATCATTGTCCTGTCCGGCCTGGCCGCCACGGATTCGGTGCCTTTGGGCAGGCTGTACACCAAGGATGGCAGTATCCGCGGCTTTGCCATCAGCAACGCCACGGTGGAGGATCTGGCTGCCGCCGCAGGAGCCGTCAACGCCATATTGCAGGACGGCAGCCTGCGGGCATTGAATGTCACAGTGCTGCCCCTGCCCGAAGCTGCCGAAGCGCATGCGGCGTTGGAAGCGGGAACCGTCCGCGGCAAGATCGTGCTGGTCCCAAAATCGGCGTGACGGCCAAGTGTGACGGCCAAGGACGTTCAGCCGCATCTTGCAAGCAATCTGTCCGCCGCAGCGTGGAAGAATGTTCGCATGAGCGTTACATTGGACTTCACTCCCCCTTTTGAGCCGGGGATATTCGACTTTCTCGCAGTCCGTGCCGTGGCAGGCGTCGAGGAAACTGGAGCCATCGAAGCGGGCCCCAAGAGTTATGCGCGCACCTTGCAGCTGGCTGGCGGCCACGGGTGGTTCCGCATTGGCTGGGATGGCACCTCCTTGCTGCTTGAACATGAAGTCGAGCAACCTGAGGACTCCGCCGAGCTGCTGATCCACGTTCGGCACCTGTTCAACCTTGACCACTCCCCTGCCGCTGCCGACGCAGCACTGGGAAGAATTCCGCTGCTGGCACCTCGTGTTGCAGCGCTTCCCGGCATCAGGCTGCCCGGTTGCACCGATCCGGCGGAAATCCTCATCCGGGCCATGGTGGGCCAGCAAATCACCGTTGCCGCCGCCCGCACGGCGCTGAACCAACTGGCGGTGCTCGGCACGCCCAGCCGGCTGCCGCATGGCTCCATGCGCCGGTTCTTCCCCTCCCCGGCCCAGATTGCCGTCGGAGGCAGGAGCATCCTGCGCGGGCCGGCCCGGCGCATCGATTCGATCCTGGATGTGGCGGCCCGGTTGGCCAAGGGGCAGCTGTCCATCAGCTCCGAAGACACCGAGGATTCCTTGGCCGCGAAGCTGCTCCCCATCGCGGGCATTGGGCCGTGGACGGTGGGATATGTGGCCATGCGTGTCTTGGGCAGCAGCGATGTCTTCCTGCCCGGGGATGCGGCCGTGCGCAATGGTTACGGGCTGCTCCGCGGGGACACGCCAGCCCAGGCCCGCGCCATCAAGGCCGCAGAACTCAGCACTGCGGCCGAGCCGCTGCGGCCCTGGCGCTCCTACGCCACATTGCACTTGTGGCGTAGGTCCGGGGAAAAGTAGGGCAGGCTCCCCTGCGGGGTCTGCCCCACGGTTCTGCGTTCAACGCACCACCCCGCCGAAAGCGCAGTAGTTGGCAATGTTGTTGGAAAACATTGCCAACTGCTCCCGTTTCGATGGGGTTCATTGCGGTTTCCAGCCTTTGGCGCGCAGCGCGTTGGCAACTTTGTGGACAACGGTCGGGTGTTCGCCAGTCAGATCGTTGCGGCCCAACCGGATTTCCTCCCAGCCAAGCATCTTGGTGGTTTCCAGCCTGCGCATATCGCGCAGGTACTGCTCGGGCCCATTGTGGTGGTCGCCGTCGTATTGCAGGCTGATGCTGTACTGCCGATACGCGCCGTCGGGCCACAACCGCGGCCGGCCCTCCTCGTCATGGACCACGACGTTGAGTTCTGGCTCCGGGAGTCCCGCTGCGACCAACTCCAGTCGCATGGCGGTCTCCGGTGGTGAATCGGCACCAACACGGATGAGTTCCAGCGCCGCCCTGGCATTGCGCAGGCCCCGGTATCCGGGATGGCTGGCAGCGACTCGGACCAAGTCATCGATGCTGCAGACGGATTGGCGCGGCACCGGGAACCCTGCCCCGTGGCTGCACACCAAAAAATCGCCCGCCGCCACCAACTCCTGCCATGACAAAAGGGCGGCGAGGTCCAGCCACGTTCGCGCCGCACCCGTGAGCCGGACGCCGTCGAGCTTCCAGATTTCCCCGCGGGCAAAAGTCAGCCGGTGCCCCACCACATTCACCCGTCGCGGGGCAGCGTTCGAGGGTGGATTGGCTAGGTGAATCCGCCAATCGCCCTGTTGGCGCGGCGGCAGCGGGATCCCCCAGAGACGCGCGGCCGACAGGTGGCTCAGCACGCTGGCGGGGTTGGCCTCCGTGTATGCCGCCAGCGCCGCCGCACCGTGGAGCGGCACTCCGTCCGGCACCAGAATGCCGCGCGAAACCCGGATCAGGTCCTTGGCCCGAGTGCGTCCGTTGGACACGCCCGCAGCATCGGCGGTCTTGGTAGTAAAGGTCCTCCGGAGCAGGTTGTCCGGCAGTGCGGAACGGCGCATACCCCATTGTTTCCCGGAAAATAGGCCAAAATCCGGTTATCCACAGCCAATTTCCGGACACCCGCAATCGAAACGGGAGCAGTCTGCAATGTTCGTCGTGAACATTGCCGACTGCTCCCGTTTCGAATCAGAAAGCGCTGCCCGGTCGCAGCCCGGCGCTATTTGCCCGGTGCCGGCGCAGGCCAGCCCAGCAATTTCGGCAGTTCCACCGAGTCTGCTGCGGCTTCGGCGCGCAGGCTGCCCATGGTGGGAGTGCGTCCGGCCAGCCAGGCGACGATGTCGGTCAGCATGCCGGAGACCGAGACCGCGTTCTCGCCCGTGCCGATCGTCATGGGGGACAATCCCAGCGGCAACAGCTTCAGGTGGGTGTTTTCGGGCACGCGCGGCGTCAGGAATTCAAGCAGGTAGAGGCAGAATTCCTTGGACCACGTTTCAGGTCCGCGTCCCACCTGCAAGTCGGTAAGGTGAATGAGAAGCTCGCGCCAGTAGGCCAGCGCACCGTCGCGAACCACACCGTTGCGGTAGCTGATGGGTAACTGCCACTGCTCTACCTCGAGCCCCTCAAGCGCCCCCAAAACCTTTGTCATTCCGGCCGCAAGAGCCTCTTGGTGCTCCCGCGCGCCCTGCCCGGCGGCCATTTCAATGGCCTGCGTCCGTCCGCTTGGGCCGCCGTCGTAAAAGTCGATCCGTTCCCCGCGCAGGGTGTATTCCACCTGCCTGGCCACGGCATTGGAGACATGGGCCAGGTGGGCCAGCACGTGGCCGCGCGTCCAACCGGGCAGTTCGGTGGCGGCCAGGACGTCCTCGTCGCGCAGGCCCGCCACCTTGGAACTCACAGTGTCCGCAGCAGCCTGGAGTCGCTCCAGGAGCTGCGCATTTGAAATATCAGTCATGAACCCCAGCCTAGACGGCCGAGGGGCCCGGCGCGAGCCTGCGAGTGGTGGGAGCCCGCCAGGCGCTAGAGCAGGAAATGCCCGCATCCAGAAAGGATGCGGGCATTTCCCAATTGTTTCAAAACGTGCGCCCGTGCTGAAACGGGCTGTTTTGGGACGCACGACGCCGGTCAGGCCAGAAACACCCGCACCTCGCCGAGCTGCTCCTCAAGGGCTGCCAGTTGCGCCAGAACTGCTGAAGGGGCCGTGCCGCCTTGGGCGTTGCGGCTGTTCAGCGAGCCGTTGGTGCTCAGGACCGTGCGAACCTCCGGGGTGAGGTGGGAGGAAATTCCCGCGTACTCCTCATCGCTGAGATCCCACAGTTCCACGCCGCGTGCCTCCGCAACCTTGACAGCCGCACCTGAGAGCTCGTGGGCGTCGCGGAACGGCACACCCTGGCGAACAAGCCATTCGGCGATGTCCGTGGCGAGGGCAAATCCCTGCGGAGCCAGCGCTTCCATGCGTTCGGTGTTGAACACCAACGTGGCGATCATGCCGGACACGGCGGGAAGCAGCAGTTCGAGGGTGTCGGCGGCGTCAAAGACGGGCTCCTTGTCCTCCTGCAGGTCCCTGTTGTACGCCAACGGCAGGCCCTTGAGCGTCGCCAGCAACCCGGTGAGGTCACCAATCAGGCGCCCTGCCTTGCCGCGAGCCAGCTCGGCCACATCGGGGTTCTTCTTCTGCGGCATGATCGAGGAGCCCGTGGAGTAGGAATCATGCAGCGTCACAAAGGAGAATTCCTTCGTGGCCCACAGGATGACTTCCTCCGAGACCCTCGACAGGTCGACGCCGATCATGGCGGCAACCCAGGAGAACTCGGCAAACACGTCGCGGGAAGCCGTGCCGTCGATGGAGTTCCAGACGGCGGAATCGAAGCCGAGATCCGCGGCGACGGCGTTCGGGTCAAGACCCAGCGAGGAACCGGCCAGTGCGCCGGAGCCATAGGGCGACACTGCGGCACGCTTGTCCCAGTCCACGAGGCGCTGCACATCGCGCAACAGTGCCCAGGCGTGGGCCAGCAGGTGGTGGCTGAGCAGCACAGGCTGTGCATGCTGAAGGTGGGTGCGCCCCGGCATGGCCACACCATGGTGGGCCTTGGCTTGACCCACGAGCGCGTCAATAACGCTCAGCACTCCTGCAGCAACAATTTTGGCGTGCTCACGCAGGTACATCCGCCCCAAAGTGGCAACCTGATCGTTGCGTGAACGCCCGGCACGGAGCTTGCCGCCCAAGGCAGTGCCGGCGCGCTCAATCAAGCCGCGCTCAAGCGAGCCGTGCACGTCCTCGTCGGACTCGGACGGCGTGTAGGCACCGGACTTCACGTCCGCTTCCAGCTGCTCGAGGGCTGCCAGCATGCCGGAGAGCTCGCCAGCATCCAACAATCCGGCCGTGTTCAGGACGCGGGCGTGCGCCTTGGAACCGGCAATGTCATACAGTGCCAGCCGCCAGTCGAAGTCCGTTGACTTGCTCAGCGCCGCCAGCGCATCGGCAGGACCGCCCTGAAAGCGGCCGCCCCACAAGGCGCCCTCGTTGGTCCCGTGGGCCCCGGGTCCCGAGGTCTCGACAGGCCCGCCCGCCGGCTTCTGCTCTGCCACCGCTACTTGCCTGCAGCGCGCTGGTCGCGGGTTGAGGCAACCTTGGAGGACATGCCCCACAGCTCGATGAAGCCCTTTGCCTGCGACTGGTCGAAGGTGTCGCCGGTGTCGTAGGTGGCCAGATCGAAGTCGTACAGGGACGTCTCGGAGCGGCGGCCGTTGACGATGGCTTGGCCACCATGCAGGGTCATGCGGATGTCTCCGTTGACGTGCTGTTGGGTGTCATCGATGAAAGCCTCCAGTGAACGCTTCAGCGGGGAGAACCACTGGCCGTCGTAGACCAGCTCGGTCCAGCGCTGGCCAACAGTGGCCTTGAAGCGGGCCTGCTCGCGCTCAATGGTGATGTCTTCGAGGTGCTTGTGCGCCGTGATGAGCGCCATGGCGCCGGGTGCTTCGTAGATTTCGCGGCTCTTGATGCCGACAAGGCGGTCCTCGACGACGTCGATGCGGCCCACGCCCTGGGCGCCGGCGCGGCGGTTCAGTTCCTGGATGGCCTGCAGCGGGGTGACCTTCACGCCGTCGATGGCGACGGGGATGCCCTGCGCGAAGGAGATGATGACCTCATCCGGTGCCGGCGGGAATTCCGGGGTGGCCGTGTAGTCGTAGATGTCCTTGGTGGGTGCGTTCCAAATGTCTTCGAGGTAGCCGGTTTCCACGGCGCGTCCCCAGACGTTCTGATCGATCGAGTACGGGTTCTTCTTCGTGGTCTCGATGGGCAGGTTGTGGGACTCGGCGTAAATGATGGCCTTGTCGCGGGTCAGTGCGAGGTCGCGGACGGGGGCAATGCACTTCAGGTCCGGGCCGAGGGTCTGGATGCCGACTTCAAAGCGGACCTGGTCGTTGCCCTTGCCGGTGCAGCCGTGGGCCACGGTGGTGGCGCCGAATTCGCGCGCGGCCTTGACCAGGTGCTTGACAATGACGGGGCGGGAGATGGCGGAAACCAGCGGGTAGTGGCCCTGGTAGAGGCCGTTGGCCTTCAGTGCGGGCATGGCGTACTCGTTGGCGAATTCGTCGCGGGCATCGGCCACGTAGGCTTCAACGGCGCCGCAGCCAAGGGCGCGCTGGCGGATGTCCTCCAAGGACTCCCCGCCCTGTCCCACGTCGACGGCCACGGCGATAACTTCCGCGCCGGTTGCTTCGCCGATCCAGCCAATGGCCACGGAGGTGTCAAGGCCGCCGGAGTAGGCCAATACAATGCGTTCAGTCACGATTTTTCTCCCTAGGTTTGCACGACTCATCAGAGTGTTTTCAACGTTACCTCAAAGCATAATGCATGATTATGCAATCTAACTAAAAAATATTCATTCATTGCGAGGGCTCAGGCCCCCGCCCCCGATTCGGCAGCAAATTGCAGGAACCGTTCGGCAGCTTCCGTCCCTCCGAGAGGGTCCCGCGTGATGACCATGACCGTGTCGTCCCCGGCAATGGTGCCAAGGATGGAGGGCATGACGGAATGGTCAATGGCCAGTGCCAGGAAGTTGGCAGCCCCGGGCGGGGTGCGCAGCACTGCAATGTTCGCCGAAGCCTCCGCCGTCACCAGCAGCTCCCCGCACAAGCGGATCAGCCGGGTGTCGAGTTGCTCCTGCGAGGTCGCCGAGTGCACCCCGCGCTCCCCGCCTTCGCGCGGCAGCGCATAAATCAAGGCGCCCTCTGCGCCTCGCACCCGCACGGCCCGCAATTCCACCAGGTCCCGGGACAGAGTCGCCTGCCCCACCACCAATCCGTCGTCGGCCAGCAGTGTGGCCAGCTCGGCTTGGGAACGCACGGCACGGCTATTGAGCAGGGCCTGAACCCTGGCCTGCCGGGCTATTTTGGTGGCAGGCATGCCCGCCGTCGCTCCCGTGGGCCTTGACATGGTCAGCTCCCGGCCCCTCGACCAGTGGCTGCGGGGCCGTTCGCTGCAGCGTTTTCGGCTGCCGTTTTTTCCACGAGCCACACCATGAGCGCCTTCTGCGCGTGCAGGCGGTTTTCCGCCTCGTCCCAGACCACCGACTGCGGGCCGTCGATGACGGACGCGGCAATTTCGTAGCCGCGGTAGGCGGGCAGGCAGTGAAGCACGACGGCGGCCGGGTCGGCCTGGGCGAGGGCGGCCTCGTCGAGAGCGTAGTCCTTGAAGAGCTCCATGCGCTCGGCTTTTTCCTCTTCCTGCCCCATGGACACCCACGTGTCGGTGACCAGCACGTCGGCACCGGCCACGGCCTGCGCCGCGTCGGTGGTGACAAGCACCGAACCGCCGGTGAGGGCCGCGCGCTGGTGGGCGGCAGCAACGACGTCGTCCGCCGGAAGGTAACCCGCGGGACCGGTGATGCGCATGTGCATGCCCGCCGTGACGCCGGCGAGGAGGTAGGAGTTGGCCATGTTGTTGGCGGAATCGCCCATGTACGTCATGGTCAGTCCGGCCAGCTCGCCCTTGTGCTCCTTGATGGTGAGCAGGTCCGCGAGCAGCTGGCAGGGGTGGTAGTCGTCGGAGAGCGCGTTGATGACGGGCACCTTGGAATGGGCGGCCATCTCCTCCAGGCCGGCCTGGGCGTAGGTGCGCCACACGATGGTGGAGACCATCCGCTCCAGGACCTTCGCCGTGTCCGTGATGGATTCCTTGTGGCCGATCTGCGCCTCGCCGGGGTTGATGATCAGCGGATTCCCGCCGAGCGCTGCGACGCCAGCGGCAAAAGAGACGCGGGTGCGGGTGGAGGTCTTGTCAAAGATCACTGCCACGGTCTGGGCGCCTGACCCGTCCCCGGCAAAGGTGGACTTGGAGTACGGCTGCTTTTTCAGCTCCGCGGCCAGCTCCAGAACTTCCGCCTGTTCCGCGGGGCTCAGGTCGGTGTCTGTGAGAAAGTGGCGTGTCATCAGGAATTGCCTTTCGAATGCTGTGCGGCCACGGCTGTGGCGATCAATGCGGGCAGTGCTGCCAGGAACGATTGCGCCTGCTCGGCGCTCAGGTTCAGCGGCGGTGCCAAGCGGATGGTGTGGGGGCCGGGGGCGTTGATGATGAAACCGGCTTCCAGTGCGGCACCGACCACGCCGGCGGCCACCGGTTCTGCCAAGTCAAAACCGACCAGCAAGCCGAAAGCGCGCACGTCGCCCACGCCGTCGACCTTGGCCAGGCCTTCGGCGAAGACGTCGCTGACGGCCCTCACATTGGCCAGCACGTCCTGGGATTCCAGCACGTGCAGGGTGGCCAGCGCTGCGGCGGTGGCCACGGGATTGCCGCCAAAAGTAGTGCCGTGCTGGCCGGCACTGAGCAGATGGGAGGGAGCGTCGCCAAAAGTGATGATGGCCCCGATGGGAAATCCGCCGCCCAGGCCCTTGGCCAGTGTCATGGCGTCGGGGGTGACCCCTGCAGCGCTGCCGGCAAACCAGCTGCCGGTGCGGCCAACACCCGTCTGCACCTCGTCGAAAATCAACAGGGCACCGTGTCCGCGGCTCAGTTCACGGGCGGCCTGCAGGTATTCCCGCGAGAGCGGGCGAACGCCGGCCTCGCCCTGGATGGGTTCGAGAATGAGCGCGGCGACGGTTTCGTCCATGGCCTCGCGCAGGGCGTCAATGTCGTTGAAGGCAATGTGGCGCACGCCTGCCGGCATGGGCTCGAAGGGTTCGCGGTAGGCCTGCTTGGCCGTCATGGCCAAGGCGCCCATGGTGCGGCCGTGGAAGGCGCCTTCGAGCGCCAGGATGGTGGGGCGGGCCGATCCGCCGTGCGCGCGGGCCAGTTTGAACGCTGCCTCGTTGGCTTCAGTGCCGGAGTTGGCGAAGAAAACCTTGGAGCCTTCCGGTGCCTGGCTCAATTCCAGCAGCTTCTCGGCCAGTGCGATCTGTGTGGGGCTCGTGAAGAAGTTGGAGACATGCCCCAGCGTGGACAGCTGGCTGGCAACCACCGAGGTGACAAAGGGGTGCGCATGGCCCAGCGCGTTGACGGCGATGCCGCCCAACAGGTCCAGGTACTCCTTGCCGTCGGCATCCCAGACCAGGGACCCGGCGCCGCGCACCAAGACCCGCTGCGGGCTGCCGAAAACACCCATCAAGGAATTGCCGTAGCGGGCGAGCCACTGAGCACTGGTCCCGCTGCCGACCACGGCGGCCGCGTTGGCGGTGCCCAGTTCAGTGCCTGCCGGCTCGGCGCCTGCAGTTTCAGTGCCTGCCGGCTCGGCACCGTTTGCTTGGGTTTCTTCACTCATCAGTTGTCATCCTCATCCGGGAAAATTTGTGTTCCGTTGCCTTCAAAAGTCATCAGTTCCAGCAGCACCGAGTGGGCGCTGCGCCCGTCCACCACAGCGGCGCGTGCCACACCGCCGTCGACCGCGGCCAGGCACGCACCCATCTTGGGAATCATGCCCGACTCGAGTTGGGGCAGCATCGCCCGCAGGCCCTCGGCGCTCAGCTCGCTCAGCAGCGAGGACTTGTCCGGCCAGTTGGCGTACAGCCCCTCGACGTCGGTCAAGATGACAAGGCGCGAGGCCCGCAGCGCCACGGCCAGGGATGCGGCGGCAGTGTCCGCGTTGACATTGAGCACCGTGGAGGCATCCCCCACTTCGGGGGCCACGGTGGAAATGACCGGGATCCGTCCGGCCTCCAACAGGTCGAGGATGGCCCCGGGGTTCACGCCCACCACCTCCCCCACCAGCCCCAGATCAACGGGCAGCCCGTCCACCACGGTGCCGGTCCGTTCGGCCTGCAGCAGTGCCCCGTCCTCACCGGAAAGTCCGACGGCGTAGGGGCCGTGTTCGTTGATCAGGCCCACCAGTTCGCGGCCCACCTGGCCGGTGAGCACCATCCTGACCACGTCCATGGCTTCCGGGGTGGTCACGCGAAGCCCGCCCTTGAACTCGCTTCGGATGTCGAGGCGCTTGAGCATCGCATTGATTTGCGGCCCGCCGCCGTGCACCACCACCGGCTTGATCCCCACGTGGTGCATGAAGACGATGTCCTCGGCGAAGGCGCGGCGCAGCTCGTCGTTGATCATGGCGTTGCCGCCGTACTTGACCACCACCACGGTTCCTGCGAATTGCTGGATCCACGGCAGCGCTTCAATCAGCGTGCTGGCCTTGTCCTGCGCGATTTCCACCGAACTCATCATGTTGTCCTTCAATCCTGTTGTGTGCTGCCTTCGTGCGCCGAGCCTGCCGGCGTCGGCAGCCCCTCGCAAGCAGTAAGATTTTGCTGCTCGTGACCTCGCTTGCAAAATCCATCCTCGCTCCGGGGCCACCGAGCCGTCCGGCTCCCCACCGGATGCGTTCCCAACTCTCACGAGTCGCTGGGCCAGGAGGCCGCGATCAGGGCCCCGGGAGCGGCTTCGGGCGTCCGCGAAGCGGGCGGGGGCCCTGATCGTGGCTGCTGGCCAGCAGCTTATGACGAGTAGGCGCTGTTTTCTTCGACGTAGTCATGCGTGAGGTCGTTGGTCCAGATAGTGGCCTGGGCCAGCCCGGCGTTGAGGTCGATTTCAACGGTGACTTCGCGGGGCGCCAGGTCAACGAGGTCGCGGGAGTCGCCGATGCAGCCGTTGCGGCAGATTTGGATGCCGTTGATGCTGACGTTGATTTTGTCGGGATCAAAGACGGCGTCGGTGGTGCCCACGGCGGACAGGACGCGGCCCCAGTTGGGGTCGTTGCCGAAGATGGCGGCCTTGAACAAGTTGGAGCGGGCCACGGAGCGCGAAACAATTTCAGCGTCCCGTTCGCTGTCCGCATGGACGGTGGTGATCGCGATGTCGTGGCTGGCGCCTTCGGCGTCGGCGATCAGCGCACGGGCCAGCTTGGCGCAGACGTCGGTGAGGCCTGCGGTGAATTCGGCCATGTCGGGGAAGGCCGTGGACGCGCCGGAGGCCTGGAGCAGCACGGTGTCGTTGGTGGACATGCAGCCGTCGGAGTCGGCCCGGTTGAAGGTGACCCGGACGGCGTCGCGCAGTGCGGCGTCGAGCCCTTCAGCTTCAACCACGGCGTCGGTGGTGATGACAACGAGCATGGTGGCCAGGCCCGGGGCCAGCATGCCGGCTCCCTTGGCCATGCCGCCAATGGTGTAGCTCAAGCCCTCGGAGTTGGCCGGGGACGTCCAGGAGACTTCCTTGGGGACGGTGTCGGTGGTCATAATCGCAGCGGCCGCGGCAGCTCCGCCGTCGTCCGTGAGGGCAGCGGCGGAAGCCTCAACACCGGGCAGGATCTTGTCCATGGGCAGCTGCTCGCCGATCAGGCCGGTGGAGCAGACAACAACGTCGGTGGCAGAGATGCCCAGCACGGCAGCGACTTTCTCGGCCGTGGCGTGCGTGTTCTGGAAGCCTTCGGGGCCGGTACAGGCGTTGGCACCGCCGGAGTTCAGCACAACGGCGTCCACGCGGCCGTCGCTGAGCACTTGGCGGGACCAGTGGATGGGCGCTGCCGCGACGCGGTTGCTGGTGAAGACGGCGGCGGCGCTCTTCTGCGGGCCGTCGTTGACCACCAGGGCCATGTCCGGTTTGCCGGAAGTTTTCAGGCCGGCAGTGACGCCGGCGGCCCGGAAGCCAAGTGCTGTGGTCACGCTCATGGTGCTACTCCTTGAAGGGTCAGGCCAGTGGTCTCGGGCAGGCCGAGGGCGATGTTCATCGACTGTACCGCTCCGCCGGCAGTGCCCTTGGTCAGGTTGTCGATGGCGCAGCAGACGATCACGCGGTTGACGTTGGCGTCGTAGGCGATTTGCAGGGCCACGTAGTTGGAAGCTTGTACGGATTTAGTGGAGGGCCATTGGCCTTCGGGGAGCACCCTGACAAAGGGTTCGTCCTGGTAGGCCTTGGTCCACAGCTCACGCAGCGCAGCTTCCGGGTCCTCGAGTGCGGCAATGTCGGCGGAGACCTTGGCGGTGGCCGTGGTGAGGATGCCGCGGCTCATTGGGGCAAGCGTGGGGGTGAAGGAAACTTTCACATCCAGGCCCGAGGCGTTGGAGAGGCCCTGCTGGATTTCGGGGGTGTGCCGGTGCCCGCCGCCCACGCCATAGGGGCTCATGGAGCCCATCACTTCGGCACCGATCAGGTTGACCTTGGCGGCCTTGCCGGCGCCGGAGGTGCCTGAGGCTGCCACGATCACGACGTCGTCCGGCAGCAGCGCGTTGGCAGCAAAGCCGGGCATGAGCGCCAACAACGAACTAGTGGGGTAGCAGCCGGGGACGGCGATGCGCTTCGCGCCGCGGATCCGTTCCCGGTGGCCGGGGAGTTCCGGCAGGCCATAGGGCCAGGTGCCCGCGTGCTCCGAGCCGTAGAATTTCTCCCACGCGGCGGAATCTTCCAAGCGGTGGTCGGCTCCGGCGTCGATCACGAGGGTGTCGGCGGGCAGCTGCGCGGCGATCGCAGCGGAGGCGCCGTGCGGCAGGGCCAGGAACACCACGTCGTGTCCGGAAAGGTTTTCCACGGTGGTGTCGACCAGGATCCGGTCGGCCAAAGCGTGCAGGTTCGGCGCCAGTGCCCCCAATCGCGTGCCGGCGTTGCTGTGGGCGGTGATGGCCCCGATGCTCACTTCGGGATGGCTCGCCAACAGGCGCAACACCTCTCCCCCGGCGTATCCACTGGCCCCTGAGACGGCTACAGAAATTGTCATAAAACGACTATACAGCAAAATTATTCATTGTCATCGATATTTATCCATATATTCGTGGCTGACCCCACTGACTTATGATGATCATGGGGGGCACGCGCCCAACAAATACGTCAGCAACTGATTGGGAGTTCATCATGACCGAGACCTGCAACGCCATTGTCGCCGCCGCCCCCGGCGGGCCCGAGGTTTTGAAGCTGGCGCAGATTGACATGCCCATACCGGGGCCGGGCCAATTGCTGGTCAAGATTGCCGCTGTAGGTGTGAACTTCGTTGAAAGCTACGAGCGCGAAGGCATTTATCCCGTGCAGTTCCCGTTCACTCCAGGGTCTGAGGCGGCTGGGAAAGTCGTTGCTGTGGGTCCGGGTGTGACCGCCTTCGCTGTTGGGGACCGTGTGGCCACGGCTGAAGGTGAGGCCTGCTATGCCGATTACACCATTTTTGCTGTGGACAAGACGCTGCCCATCCCCTCCAGCATTCCCCTGGATGTAGCCGCAGCACTCCCTCTGCAGGGCATGACGGCCCACTATTTGATGAATTCGACGTATCGCGTGGAACCTGGCCAGACCGTTTTGTTGCATGCCGGCGCGGGCGGGGTGGGGCTTTTGCTGACGCAGCTGCTCAAGGACCGCGAAGCCAGGGTCATCACCACCGTCTCCACCGAGGAAAAGGAGGAGCTCTCCCGCGCGGCCGGCGCCGACGAGGTGCTGCGCTATGCAGACTTTGCCGAACAGGTCCGCGAACTCACCGATGGGGTGGGCGTCGATGCGGTGTACGACGGCGTGGGGCGAGATACGTTTGATGGTTCCCTTGCGTCATTGCGGATCCGGGGAACACTTGTGCTGTTTGGCGGCGCTTCCGGCCAGGTGCCACCGTTCGACTTGCAGAGGCTGAACTCCGGCGGCTCCCTCACGGTGGCCCGGCCCAAGCTGAGTGACTACCTGCTCAACTCCAGGGAACGCAACTGGCGCTCCGCCGAAGTTTTCAATGCCGCAGCCGCGGGACTCCTGACGGCCCGCATCGGTGCCCGCTTCCCGCTGGCCGAGGCGGGGGCTGCCCATGCCGCGTTGCAGGGCAGAAAGACCACCGGCAAGGTCATCCTGGAGCCTTAGGCCGAAATCGCCGACTTGTCACCCGTTCGTGCAGCAGCTCCTGCGGGTTGGACCCTCCGGACCAAATGCATACAGCAGCTCCTGCGGGTTGGACCCTCCGGACCAAATGCATACAGCAGCTCCTGCGGGTTGGCCCCACCAAACCAAATGCATACAGCAGCTCCTGCGGGTGTCCGGGCAAGGCACCCACAGGAGCTGCTGAACCAATCCAGGTCGCGGCGGCGCACCCACAGGAGCTGCTGTATGAACAGCCGGGGCGCCGACACGACCCCGAAGCGGGTCAGCGGGTCAGCAGATCGGCGTTAGGCAGTTAGGCCTTTCCTGCTTTGGCGCTGCCGTTCCCAATATCGCAGCAAGATAGCCACCACGACTGCCGCGGCAACACCCACGACCGTGAAACCCACCCGTTCCGCCGTCAGTTCAAGTCCGCGGTCGAGGTCCCCCAGCGAGGAAAAGATCAACAGCATGGGGGTCAGCGTCAGGGCCTGCATGACGTACGCCCCGCCCAAGGTGTACCAAATCAGGAAGAACATGGAGAGCGCCGCTACGACAAGGGCGCCCCACAGGGGCAGGAAAACCACGGCCAGCAAAGCAATGATGGCGCCGAGGAAAGTGCCCACCAGCCGCCCGTTCAAGGTGTCGCGGCGCTCCTCCGGCAAGGGCCGCAGTGCCATGAGCACCGTGACCGCAATCCAGTAGCCGTGCGGAATATTGCTGGCCAAGGTCCAATACATGACTGCCGCACACAGCACGCCCACGGCAATTCCGTGTTCCCAGGCCACAAAGGGTTCCACTGGCCGGACGGGGGCTTGGAACTTCAGCATCCGGGTGATGAGACCACCAACAACTCCGCCCGCGATGACCCACACGCCTGCCTCCCACCAGCTGAGGTCAACCGCTCCCGGGCCGAAGAGAATGATGATGATGGGGGTCAGCGAAAGCAGTCCGGCCGAGCGTCGGTTTGAGGCGGCAAACAACAGGGCCGAGACCATGATCAGGAGCGCGATAGCCCAGGGGGTCGACCCCGCCAGCGAGGCCAAGGAACCGAGTACGGCAGCGATGAAAATCAGCACAGCGGCCTGCTGTGGTTTGCTGACGGGAGTGACGGCCATGCCCAGCCCCATGGCCAGGCCAAATCCCATGCTGGCCGAAGGCCCCGCCAGCACCGTAATGATGATTGACGGGACAAGAATGGCCGCCAGCAGCTTGAACGTCATGGGAAGTGTCCCTGGAAGGGGACGGCTGAAGAGTGCCATGTATACCATCGTCTCGATAGGTCTGTAGTCGCCGGAGCCCCTCGTTGCAGGTCGGGACAGGGTTAACACTAAAGCACGCCCGCGTCATCGGGCTGGAACAGTCAAGGCTGGCAGCGGATGCCCCCATCAACGCAAAATGCCGTGGTCAGGTTGGAGCTGTCCAGGCATATTGCATCAAACAGTTCCCGGTTGCCAACGGGTTCCGGCAGCTGGACCGTGACCGGCACGATGTTGTTGCTTTGGCAGGTGTAGCCGCCTGGTGGCATCGGTTCGACGTTGGCGGTGATGGTGATGCGCCCGGCAGCTGTCTGCACCACTGGTTCAAGCACCGTGCCTGTGACACCGCCGGCGCAGCTTGCGCGTGTCACGCCCAGCTGGAGTGTGGTTGATTCCGCGGTCATGTCCCCGGCATTGAGCAGTTCCCAAGTACCGGGCGCCCCTGCTGCCTCCCCAGGCGTGTCGGATCCTTCGGGCTGCGGCTTGGCGGTGCCGCAGCCCGCCACCACGAGAGCTGAACAGGCCACCAGTGTCAGCGTCGCACGCTGAGCGTGATTTCGCTTTGCCATGTCCACGACCTTGCCCCCTTCCATGTGCCCACTCCCACATCCCTGCTTGGCCTGTGTCGCCTGCCCAGGCAGCGCCCGGAACTAGGTGAAACCCTTGCCACGGATTCTAGTCCCGGCCTCCCGTCTCTGCACCTGAAACTGGAACAAGCAGGAAAAGACAAGGACGGCGACCTCTCCGCGTGGGGAGGCCGCCATCCTTGTCCATGCCGCCACTGCACGGCGACTGGGTCCAGCGCCGTCCGGGTGCTGGTCCGTCTGGGTGCTGGGCCCACACGCCCGAGGGACCCAAGGCTGAGCTCGCTTGCGAGCTCAGCCTTGGGAGGGCGTGGGGATTAGCGCTGTGTGGCCCCGCAGCGTTCTGCAGCCAGTTCCACGGCCGACGCGCGGGCGGCCGAAGCTTCGTCCGCCGTCAGCGTGCGGTCCATGGCACGGAACCGCAGGCCAAAGGCCAGCGACTTGCGGCCGTCGGGGATGCCCTTGCCCTGGTATTCGTCAAACAACGCCACGTCCTCGAGCAGTTCACCGGCGCCCTCGCGCAGGGTTTCCAGCACCGTCTGTGCCGGAATATCGGCGGGAACCACCAGCGCCACATCTTGGGTGGCCAACGGGAAAGTGGAGATGGGCTTGGCCACAATGACGTCGGCCGCTGCCTCAAACACCTTCTCGGCGTTGATTTCCATGGCCACCGAGCGGGCAGGCATACGCAACTCGGCCAGCAGCTTCGGGTGAAGCTCGCCGGCATAGCCCACAACCTCTCCGGAGCGCAGGCTCAGCTGTGCGGCACGGCCAGGGTGGAAGGCTTGGTGCGAACCCTGCTCCACCACCAGTTCCACGCCTGTCACATCGGCGACAAGGCGGGCTGCATCCACTGCGTCCGCCCAGTCCCAGGCACGCGGGGCATGACCCGGGGCTGCCGGGGAATCCTTGCCGGTGAAGACTGCGGCCATGGTCAGCGGCTGGTACGGGATGCCACCGTCCAAGGCGTCCAGTATGTCGTCGGACGGCTTGGCGCCCAATGGTGGGATGGAGCCGGTGCCCAGGGTGTCCGAGGGCAGAAACACGAGGCCCGACTCATATAGGGCCAGGTCGTGGAAGCCGCGCGAGTGGTTCCGCTTGGCAATGTCAATCAGGCCCGGGAGGATCGAGGTCCGCAGGAAGCCAAGCTCTTCATTCAGCGGGTTGGCCAGCTTCACGGCTGCGCGTGTCTCGCCTGCCGTGGCCACGCCAAACGTCTCATTGGAGGCCTTTGACACGAACGGGTAAGCCAGGACCTCGGTCAGGCCGGAATCCGCCAGGGCCTGGACGGCACGGCGGCGCTGTTGCTGAACACGGGAGTATCCGCGGCCTGGAGGTGCCGTGGGCAGGGTGGAGGGGATCAGCTCGTAACCCACCAAGCGGATCACTTCCTCCGTCAGGTCTTCCTTCGTGACAAGGTCGAAACGCCAGCTCGGGGCTGTGACCGAATATCCGCCGTCGACCTTCTCCACGACGGCGCCAAGGTCCCTGAGGGAGCCAATGATCTGCTCCTGCGAGAACTCAATGCCGATGCGCGCCGAGGTGAATCCCAACGGCAGGAAAACGGGGCCTGCGACGGCGGGCGTGCCAACGTCGGTGGCGGTGGTGTCCTCGGTGCCGCCGGCCAGCTCGACCAGCAGGTTCACGGCTCGCTGGGCGGCGATGCCGGCCACGGCGGGATCCACGCCGCGCTCAAAGCGCTTGGACGCTTCCGAGGGCAGCTTGTGGCGGCGGCGCGAGCGGGCAATGGAGACTTCCTCGAAGTGCGCGGCCTCGATCAGCACGTTGACGGTCTCCGAGTTGACCTCGGTGGATGCCCCGCCCATGACGCCGGCCACGCCAATGGCGCCGCTGTCGTCGGTGATCAGCAGGTCTTCCGCATGAAGCTTGCGGACCTTGCCGTCAAGGGTTTTCAGCGTTTCCCCGGCTGCTGCGCGGCGTACCACAATCTCTCCGGCAACTTTGTCCGCGTCGTAGAAGTGCAGCGGCTGGCCCAGTTCCAGCATGACGTAGTTGGAAATATCCACGGGCAGCGAGAGGGAACGGATGCCGGCCAGGCGAAGGCGCGAGGACATCCACGTCGGGGTCGGCGCCGCTGCGTTGATGCCGCTGACGGTGCGCGCCACAAAACGGTCGCAGCCGTTCTTGCCGTAGATGGGCGCTTCGTCGGCAAGCCGAATGCCTTGGCCGGGGCCTGTGGCAGCCGTGACTTCCACCCGGGCGGCGGGGTCGGTGAAGACGCTGTCGGTGGCGTGGGCGTACTCGCGGGCTGCGCCACGAATGCTGAACACGTAGCCGCGGTCCGGGGTCACGTTGATTTCAGCGGCTTCGTCGTCAAGGCCCAGCAGCGCCAGCGCGTCGGAGCCCACTTCGGGATCGAGGCCCAAAGTGGAGAGCACCAGGATGCCGTCGTGGTCTTCGCCGATGCCGAGCTCGCGCACGGAGGCAATCATGCCGGCGGAGACGTGGCCGTAGGTCTTGCGGGGGGTGATGCGGAAGTCCCCGGGCAGCACAGATCCGGGCAGGGTGACAACCACCTTGTCCCCCACCTCAAAGTTGTGCGCGCCGCACACAATGCCCTGCACGCCGGAGGGGTCTATGCCCTCGATGTCAAGGATCTGGGCGGTGCCTTCAGGCACCACGCGGACGGTGCACCAGTTGATGGTCTTGCCGTTGGACTGTGCTTCCGGCTCCTTGGACAAAACCACGCCGACCACAATGGGCCCGCTGATGTCATCCGAGGGACGGTGCACGGCCTCTTCTTCAAAACCGACCTTCACCAGGTCGGTCATAACGTCTTCGGCAGTTGCTCCTGCCGGCACCTGCGCATACTCGCGCAGCCAAGTCAGTGGAATACGCACGGACTAAATCTCCATCCCAAAGTGTTCGCTGAAACGTACATCGCCCTCGATCATGTCGTGCATGTCGGCGACTTCATTGCGGAACATCAACGCCCGCTCAATGCCCATGCCGAAGGCAAAGCCCGAGTACTCATCCGGGTCGATCCCGGCAGCCCGGAGCACGTTCGGGTTGACCATGCCGCAGCCGCCCCACTCGATCCAGCGCGGGCCGCCCTTGGCGCCGGGGTGCCAGATGTCCAGCTCGGCGGAGGGTTCGGTGAAAGGGAAGAAGTTCGGACGGATCCGCACCTTGGCTTCTGCGCCAAACATCTGCCGCGTGAAGTGTTCAAGCGTGCCCACCAGATCCGCCATGGACAAGTCCTTGTCGATGGCCAGGCCCTCGAACTGGTGGAAAACGGGGGTGTGCGTGGCGTCGAGCTCATCGGTGCGGAACACCTTGCCGGGGCAAAGCACGTACACGGGAAGCTCGCGTTCCAGCAGCGCGCGGACCTGCACCGGGGAGGTGTGGGTGCGCAGCAGCAAGTGGGCTTCGGGCGGCTCCACGAAGAACGTGTCCTGCATTTCGCGGGCAGGATGGTCCGGGGCGAAGTTCAGCGCGTCGAAGTTGAACCATTCGGATTCCAGCTCCGGGCCTTCGGCAATCTCCCAGCCCATGCCCACGAAGATGTCGCAGACCCTGTCCTGCAGGGTGGAGAGCGGGTGGCGTGCGCCGGCACGGCGGCGGCGGGGCGCGGCGGTGACGTCCACCGTCTCCTCGACAAGGATACGGGCGGCGTCTTCGGCTTCCAGCACGCCTGTGCGGGCTGCGAGCGCCTTGGCAACCCTGCCGCGCGAGGCGCCCATGATCTTGCCGGCGGCGGCCTTGAATTCCTTGGCCAGTCCGCCAATTTTACGGTTGGCCAGGCTCAGCGGCGATTTTTCGCCGGTGTGCGCCAGCCGGGCGGCCTTGAGTCCGTCGAGCGTGACGGCCTCGGCGATGGCTGCGAGCGCGTTCGCGACGGCGGCGCCAATGGCGGCTTCGTCAAGCGGATCTGGGACCGCGAGTGGTTCGGTGGTTGATTCCGGCGTTTCGGCCGTCTTCTGGGACATCTCTGACATCTACTGTTTTTACCTAAGCTCGTGTGCGAGTAAGCGGCGGGGTAGCTTCATCCCGCCTGTTCCAGTCTAGTTGACGCGGCCAGCCTGATTTGAATCCGCCCCTTGCCTGCTGAATCGACGCGGGCTCTTTACCGCCGCGTGACCCGCGCCCGCCCGTGCCTTGCTACGCTGTGCCCCATGAGCACCTCCGCCGCCCTCCCCCCGGGAAGCACGACGCCGGACACGCCCCGGCCGCTGCTCGCTCCCCGTGCGCCGGGGAGCCTTGCTGCGGCGCACCGTGCTGTGGCGTTCCCTGCGATGGTGTTCCCTGTGCCGGTGTTCGTTGTAGTGGGGCTGGCAGGCTGCGGGCTGATGCCCGGCGGCACCACCCATTACATTCCGGAGCCGGCCGTTGCCCTTGCCGGATACGACTGCAACGTTGCGGTGCCCGGCATGGGCGCAGCGGAACTGAAGGACCCGGCGTCGTTCGCCAGGGGCAGCGTTCCTGAAGGCTTTGCGACGGCCGGCGTGGTGCGCTGCCGCGAAGACTTCAACCTGCCTTCCGGACCTCCGCCTGTGGGCCCGTCGCCAAAGTCGGAGTCCGATCCCGGATACGCCATTGTCGAGGAGCACCTCGGCGGCGACTACGCACCACTGCTGGCTGCCTTGGCAGAACCCAGCGACCGTCAGAACGGGGGTGTGTGCCCGGCGATGGCTGAAATCATCCCCGACCTGTGGCTTCTCAACGCCGCAGGCAAGGCGGTCCATGTCCAGTGGCCACTGACGGCATGCCACTTCACCAAGCCCGGAGTCAGCGAGGCCCTTGCCAACCTGACTGTCACCTCCAGCACCACCCTCCACGTCCCCGTGTCGGGAACACACTCGCAGCCGTCACCCTTGCCGGGCACCCCCTCTGGCGGGCCCGCCTCCGGAGGGGCAAAGTGACGCCGGCTCCGACCAGACCAGCGTCGGTCAGGTCCGCGCCATTCAGGTCCGCTCCGACCAAGTCTGCTCCGGCGACGGGCGCAGCATTTGGTGCCGCACGGCCCAGGGTCTGGATGGCCCAGGCCGTCATTGCGGCCACCGCCGCGGTGCTGCTTCTGACGGCCTGTACCCCCCATTACCAGCCAGAACCGGCAGCACTGCAGGACACTGTGGACTGTTCAACGGCCGTGGGCTGGAATACGGATGCCCCAAATCCCGCACTCCAACAGAAGGGACGGGTGCCGAAGGGTTTCATCCCCGTCGATGCAGTCCTCTGCACGTGGTCGCAGCAGGTTTCCGCCTCCACTGCCACCACCGCCGCCAAAGCCATTGTCACCAGGGAGCACCTCGCCGGGGACTACACCGCCGGGGACTACACCGCCCTGCTGGCCGCACTGGCCGAACCCAGCGACCGTGCGCACAACGTGTCCTGCCTCGACTATGCCGAGCTGGTCCCCGAGTTGTGGCTTGTCAATGCTGCCGGCAAGGCAATCAACGTGCAGTGGCCGCTGGATGGCTGCGAGAACTCCAAACCGGACACGGCCAAGGCCTTGGCAGGACTCACCGTCACCGAAACCACCATCCTTCCCGGAAAGGCAACCCCCATGAAGGCCCCCCAATGAACGCCGGCCATTCGGTGAAAGCCGGCCATTCAATGACCGCCGGCCACCGAATCCGCGCCGCCGCCAATGCCCTCAACCTCTCCACCGCAACCGGACTCCTGCTGGCCGGACTCAGCCGCACGCGCGTGGAAAAGGGTCCGCAGGGTTTGCTCCTTGGCACCCACTACAAACCGAAGCTTCCCCTTGCCGGCGCTTTCACCGTTGGCAACGTTGTGTTTTACCGGGCAGACCGGGCCTTCATCGACTCCCGGCCCGAGCTGCTGGGGCACGAGGCCCGGCACGCAAGCCAGTACGCGTGCTGCCTGGGTTTGCTCTTCTTCCCGCTCTATGCCGCCTGCGCCGCCTGGTCCCTGTGGCGCACCGGCAATCCCGGGAGCCGGAACTTCTTTGAACGCCATGCCGGTCTCCAGCAGGGCGGCTACCGCGAACTTCCCACCGTGGCCAGGCTGCCCGCCGTCGTCAATTGCCTGCTCCGGCTTGTCCGGAACAAGCCAGTCCGCAACAACGCAGTCCGGCAACGGCCCGTCCAGCAGCATCCCGTCCCAGCCAAGCCCGCACGATCTGCGGAACCCGAGGAGAGGCACCACCCATGATCCATTCCGAAAACACCACCAGCAACACGGTTACCGTCACCGGCAGGGGCACGGTCCAAGCCGTCCCCGACTATTTCAACATCAACATTGGCATTGAGGCCGCCCGCCCCACGGTGCGCGAGGCCTATGCGAGCGCCAGTGCGGCGATGAACGCCGTCAACGCCACGCTCGTGGCGCAAGGCATCGCCCGGGACGTGATCAGCTCCTCCTCGCTCGACGTCCGGGTGGACACCCGCTGGCAGGAAGGCAGCGGGTCCGTGGTGACCGGATACACCGTCTCCAGCACCCTGAGCGTGGCGCTGCGCTATGACCAGGGAGCCGAAGACGTGGTTGCCGCCGTGGTGGACACCGGCAGCGACAGTGTCCGGCTCAACGGCATGTCCCCCGTAGTTTCGGATCCTTCGGCGGCCCAGGATGCGGCCAGGGCCGTGGCCTGGGCCGACGCGCGAAGGGCCGCTGAACTATACGCCCAGCTGGCAGGGCGGTCGCTGGGTGCCGTGGCCCACGTAGTGGAAGGCGCAGGCCACGACGACGGGATGCCGCGGCCCATGATGGCCCGTGCCGCCATGTCCACGGACAGCGCCATGGCGATCGAGCCGGGCCAAAGCAACGTCTCCCTGGCTGTCACCACGACTTGGTTCCTGGAGTAGCCGCCGGCGTTCCAGCCTGACAGCCTTGCCGACCGATCACCCGGCGGCCTAGGTGATGGTAATTTCGCGCTTGAGGATCTTCCCCGTCGGCCCCTTGGGCAGTGCCTCCATGATGACAATTTTGCGCGGATACTTGTAGGCGGCCACGCGGGCCTTGACGAATTCCTTGATGTCCGCGGCGAGAGCCTCGGGGTCTGCGGCCCCGTCCGCATCTTCCTTGAGCGACACGGCAGCGACAACCTCCTCGCCGTGGACGTCGTCGCGCCTGCCAATGACGGCGGCCTCTGCGACGGCGGGGTGTTCGTAGAGGACTTCCTCCACTTCCCGCGGGTAGACGTTGTAGCCGCCGCGCAGGATCATGTCCTTTTTCCTGTCGACGATGAAGAACACACCGTCGTCGTCCTTGCGGCCGAGGTCGCCGGTGAAGAACCAACCGTCCCTGATGGCGGTGGCCGTGGCGTCTGGGTTCTTCCAGTACCCCTTCATGATGTAGCCGCCTGCCGCGACGATCTCGCCGACGGTGTCGGTGGGCACTTCGTTGCCTTCCTCGTCCACCACCTTCAGCTGCGCCCCGTCGACCACCGTGCCGATGGAGCCGGCCTTGCGGACCCCGTCCACCTGGTTGAAGCAGATCACGGGGGAAGTTTCGGAGAGGCCGTAGCCTTCCAGCAAGGTCGCTGAGAAGGTCTTTTCAAATTCGTGCAGGATTTCCACCGGCAGCGCCGAGCCGCCCGAGGCAGCCACGCGCAGGCTGGAGACGTCATAGTTCTCCCGCCCCGGGGCGCGCAGCAGCGCGATGTACATGGTGGGAACGCCTTCAAAGATGGTGACCTTGTCCCGCTGGATGATCTCCAAGGCCTTGACCGGCTCGAATCTGGGCAGAATGGTCACGGTGGCCCCGCCCAGCACTGCGGCATTCAGTGCGCAGGTCTGGCCAAAGACATGGAAAAACGGCAGGCCGCCAAAGATCACGTCCCCGGGGGCGATGCTGAAAAGATGCGTCGACAACTCGGCATTGCTCAGCAGGTTCCCATGCGTCAGCTCGGCCCCCTTGGGTTTGCCTGTGGTGCCCGAGGTGTAAAGAATGACGGCGGTGTCATCCACCTCTGCCGGCGCAATGTCGGTGATGGCCTCAGCCGCGGACACGACGCCCATGAGCGCTGCGTCGATCGGGATGGTCCGTGTCCCCGTGGCGGCTGCGGCGGGTTCGACCTCCCCCATGGATCCTTCCCAAGCGAAGGCCAGCACGGCGCCGGAATCGGCAAGGTGATACTCAACCTCCCGGGCCTTCAACAGCGGGTTCAGTGGAACTACGATGGCCCCAAAACGCAGGATGCCGTAGTACAAGGGCGGCATTTGCGGCAGGTTGGGCGAAATGAGTGCCACCCTGTCCCCGGGTTTGATCCCGTTCGCAGCCAGCAGGCCGGCAACTTTGGCGCTGAGCATTTCCAAGGCCCCAAAGGAAATTTCAATGTCGTCCAACTTGATGGCGACTCCTGCGGGATTGCTTTGCGCAGATGCGCCAACGATGGTGGCCAGGTTCGTCATGTCCGCTCCTTGGTGGTGAGGCTGCCCGGCGGGACGCATGTCCCTGAAGGGACGTCGCCTGCTCCCGGGCAGTTGGGGCGCCTTCGCCCCATGGTTCAACCATAATGCCAGCATGGGTGATACACGACACATTGTTACCGGCGAGTAATAAAATCTTTCCATGCCGGGCATTGCCCCGTTGATAGAATATATGTTCTAATATTGCCATGCGGTGGACACGTCAACAGCTCAACCAGCCACTCTTCCCCGATCAGGCTGACACCAACCAGCCCGTACCGGGGCAGCCCCGTGCGACCCCGGCCGGAAAGGAGGACAGGAACAATGCCGGCCCAGCGGAAGCAGCCGGGGCAGCCCTGCCGTTGCTGCCCTTGGCCGGGTTGGTGAAGAGTGTCACGACACCCGAGTTTGTCGGCATCACTTTCCATGAGGTGCTCGCAAAGTCGGCCTTGAACAAGGTCCCGAGCACTTCTTCGATGCCGTTTGGCTGGACGGTGAATCCCTACCGTGGATGCTCCCACGCCTGCGTGTACTGCTTCGCGCGGAAAAGCCACAGCTACCTCGACTTTGACCCGGGGAAGGACTTTGATTCACAAGTTGTCGTCAAGGTCAATGTTGCCGAAGTCCTGCACAAGGAACTGCGCAAGCCTTCCTGGCAGCGCGAGCACGTGGCGCTGGGAACCAACACAGACCCCTACCAGCGGGCCGAGGGTCGCTACAAGCTCATGCCCGGAATCATCAACGCCTTGGCGGATTCCGGCACGCCGTTTTCCATCCTGACGAAGGGAACGCTATTGGCCCGGGACCTCCCGTTGCTGCGGACAGCAGGGAAACAGGTCAGCGTGGGTGTCGGCATTTCGCTGGCACTGCTGGACGAGGGACTGGCACAGGCGCTGGAACCGGGAACACCTGCTCCCCAGGCTCGGCTGGCCTTGATTGGCAAGTTGCGCGACGCCGGATTGCCCTGCGGTGTCATGGCCATGCCCATCCTGCCGTGGCTCACGGATTCCCCGGAAGCCTTGGATGCCCTGTTCGCGTCCCTGGCGCGTGCCGGGGCCACAGGGGTGAGCGCCGGCGCCTTGTTTTTGCGCCCCGGAACCCGGGAATGGTTCATGCAATGGTTGGCACGCGAATACCCGGCCCTCGTGGGCAGCTACCGGCGCCTGTATGGCAGCGGCGCCTATGCTTCCAAGGAGTACCGGCAATGGTTGGCCGCCAGGGTCAACGAAGCGAAAGCCCGCAACGGCTTCACCACCCAAGCGTTCGTCCACGATCCCCGGCGCGAAGAAGCCCGATACCCGGCGGGCAGCCTGCCGCCACCAGAGCGCGAAAGCAGCAGATTCAGTGGCAGTGAAGAGTCGCAAAAGGCGGGAACCCCCGTGGGGACTCCCGCCTTTTCCGATCCTTCGCCCACCCTCTTCTAACGCACCAGCCGGATTGGCACCAGGCCCTGTCGCTCGCCCGGCCTGCGCGCTGGAAGCATCAAATTTCGTCGGCTATCCGCTCTTGCGGCGGAACTCGCGCTTGTGGCTTGCAGAACCGTGCGAAGAGCTGATCTTTGCATCATTGGCTGCTTCGACGCTGCCATGCTGCTTGTTCTTCTTGTTTTCCAGGGCCTGGCGAAACTTTTCCTTCGTTTCATCACTGGCACCGGTGGGGGTTTGTTCGTCGTGCTTACCACTTGTCATGGCACAACCTCCTTGGGGTTTTCAAACCCCAGTCTGGCACACGGTGCCAGGTTTTCAACACCCGCATGGGCCCTTTTATTATTTGGCTGCAAAAGCCACAAGTGCGTGCACAATCGGCAGGTCGGCGGGGATCCAATCCAGCGCCAAGATCCCTGCACCGTCAAGTTCAACCCATTGCAGCAGGTCGTGGTCCTCCAACGGCTCCGGTGTTCCCTCCGTCACACGGGCGAGCCACACGCGCATGGCGGCGCTGGCATTCAAGGGCCAGCCCGCCGACGTCGGACATTCCAGCTCAATGCCCAATTCGGCCCGCACCCCCAGCTCCTCGGCCAGTTCCCTGTGCAGTGCCTGCTGCGGGGTCTCCCCCGGCTCCACCTTGCCACCCGGGAATTCCCACATGCCGGCGAACTCCGGCGGGGCAGTGCGCCTCGCGGCCAGGAGCTTCGCGGGGCGTTCAAGGGAGTCCACCAGGGCGGCGCCAACTATCTGCTTCTTCATCGTCACCAAGCCAGTCTAGTAACGAACTACACTGGAAGCTGCCT
Source organism: Arthrobacter sp. H35-D1 (assembly GCF_030063185.1). Lineage (GTDB taxonomy): Bacteria > Actinomycetota > Actinomycetes > Actinomycetales > Micrococcaceae > Specibacter. Next base: position 111,149 of record NZ_JASISP010000008.1, on the reverse strand, counting down.
CTCGCGGCACAACCCAGCCCAGTGGCGCTGGCACCACCTGCCCGGCACCGTGCGCCAGCGAAGGAAAACCACCCTGCGAAAGTTGCTTCATGACCCTGCATAAAACCCAGCACGAGCCCACCTCCTTCTCCCCAAACATTGTGGCCCTGGCAATCCTGTCGCTGGCCATCGGAGGCTTTGGCATCGGCACCACCGAATTTGCCATGATGGGCCTGCTGCCCAATGTCGCCGAAGGCGTGGGGGTCAGCGTGCCCACGGCAGGGCATGTGATTTCCGCCTACGCACTGGGCGTCGTGGTGGGCGCTCCGCTGCTGGTGGCCGTCGGGGCAAAGATGCCGCGCAAAGCTCTGGCGCTGGGGCTCATGGTGCTCTTTACCGTGGGCAACCTGCTGTCCGTTTTCGCCCAGGACTACACAACTTTGCTTTTCACCCGCTTCATTGCCGGCCTGCCCCATGGCGCCTTCTTTGGCGTAGCCGCCGTATTGGCGGCATCCCTGGTGGCACCCACCAAACGGGGCAGGGCCATCTCGATGGTCATGATGGGCCTGTCCGTGGCCAATGTGCTGGGCGTACCGCTGGCCACCTTTGTGGGGCAACAATTTGGGTGGCGCTGGTTGTTCGTGCTGGTGGCCATCATTGGTCTCGTCACCATCGTGTTCATCTCGATCTTTGTCCCGGCCCAGAAGGCCCATCCCGACGCAAGCTTGCGCAGTGAGCTCAGCGCCTTGCGTCGCGGCCAGGTTTGGCTGACACTGCTGGTGGGTGTTGTCGGCTTCGGCGGCTTCTTCGCCGTGTACACCTACGTCGCCAACACCATGACGGACGTTGCCGGCTTCCCCTCCGACTTCCTCCCCATCATCGTGGGGCTGTACGGCTTGGGCATGGTGGCGGGCAGCTACATTGGCGGCAGGATGGCGGACTGGTCCGTCATGGGCAGCATCTACGCCATGATGGGCTTCATCGCCGTGATCCTGGTGATCTACGCAGCCACCGTGCACATCCCACTGATGGCACTGGTGATGATCTTCGTCATTGGAGCTTCCGGGTCCATGCTCGTGCCGTCGCTGCAGACTCGCCTGCTCGATGTTTCCCCAGGAGCCCCAACGCTCGCCTCGTCGCTGAACCACTCCGCACTGAACATGGCCAACGCCCTCGGCGCATTTGCCGGCGGCCTTGTCATTACCTGGGGCTGGGGTTACACCGCCCCGGCGATGGTGGGTGCGGCACTTGCCGTACTGGGGCTGGCCATTGCACTGTTCAGCGGCCTCCTCGACAAGGTCGGCAGCAAGGCCACCCTGCCAATCTGAGCCGCATCCAACGCCGGCCTGTCCCGCAGGCCTGTCCAGGCCTGTTCAGGCCTGTAGCCAGATAATGCCCGGAGCGGGGGCGCGATGCTGATTACGGCTTGGGAGCAGGTGCTTGCTCCGCATAGATGTCTGGTTCCAGATAGATCACCGTGGCGATGGGAACGGCGGCGCGTACCCGCAATTCGGCGGCGTTGATGGCTGCGGCAATCTGCGCACCGGTTTCACACTCCGACACGGCGATCTTGGCCGCCACCAGCAGCTCCTCCGGTCCCAGATGCAAGGTTTTCAGGTGGATAATGCTACTCACCCCTGGTCCCACAAGGGCCGCTTCAACCGCACGCACATCCTCCACCGTGGCGGACTCCCCCAGGAGCAGCGACTTGGTCTCCAGCGCCAGGATGACCGCCACACACACCAACAGCAGGCCAATCAAAGCAGTGCCGGCCGCATCCCACAAACCGTTGCCGGTAACGATTGTCATGGACACGCCGAAGAGTGCAAAGACAAGGCCCACAAGGGCTGCGGCGTCCTCGAGTAGGACCACCGGCAATTCGGGTGCTTTAGACGTCCTGATAAACTGGATCAGGTTGCGCTTGCCTCGAGCAGCGTTTGATTCCTGCAGGGCCACATAAAAGGACCGGCTTTCCAAAGCGATCGCCCCCAGCAGCACTGCCACCGGAACCCATGCCCATTGCGGTTCTATGCCGTGCGGGTGCTGCACCTTCTGGTAGGCCTCATACAGGGCAAAGAGACCGCCGACACTAAAGAGCACGATGGAGACGATGAAAGCATAAACGTAGCGTTCACGCCCGTAGCCAAACGGGTGCTCTGGGCTGGCCTGGCGCTTGGCCTTCTTCCCGCCCACCAACAGCAACAGCTGGTTGCCTGAATCTGCCAAAGAGTGGATGCCTTCGGCCAGCATCGATGAAGACAAAGTCAAAAAATAGGCCAGAAACTTCAATACGGCAATGCAAACATTGGCGACAAGCGCCGCAATTATTGCCTTGTTGCTGCCTTCATGAGACACGGTGGCTTCCCCCTCGTTCGTGGCGGCCCTGCTGGCACGCCGGCATGGGCCAGATGCCCACAACGAAAAGTATTCTACAGGGCCACGCTACCGGATCTGGCTCTAGCACCACCGTACTGTGCCTGATTACACGCCCAGGCTACTGCGTCCGGCGCTGCGCCCTGGCACTCGCGTACAGGCAGACAGTGGCGGCCGTGCCCAAGTTCAGGGACTCCGCAGCCCCGTACACAGGCACCGCGACACGGTGGTCGGCCAACGCTTTCTCTTCACCAGCCAGGCCCTGCGCTTCGTTGCCAAAGAGCCACAACGTGGGATCTTCCAGCGCATAGCTGGAGTCGGGCATCTGCTGGTCGAAGGAACGCGCCGCGCTTTCGTCCTGCAGCAAGTCGAGGTTCAGCTGGCCGTAGCCGTCGGCGGCCAGGGTGCCCACGCCGGCAGCATTGGCAGCCTCCACCACTTCGGCGAGGTCAGCGCCCAGCACAATGGGAAGGTGGAACAAAGATCCGGCGGTGGACCGCACGGCCTTTGGATTGTAGATGTCCACACTGGAGTGGGAGAAGATTACGGCATCGGCACCGGCAGCATCTGCCGCCCGCAGCACCGTTCCGGCGTTGCCGGGGTCCCGCACCTGGACCAGCATGGCGATCAACTTGGGCTTGGAAGCAAACACTTCGGCAAGGGGAACGTCCACAAAATTGCACACGGCCAGCACTCCCTGAGGGGACACCGTGTCTGTCATGGCTGCCAGCACCAGTTCGCTGGCTATGCGCACCTGCAGACGCGAACCCGGCGCAGAGTCCGGTTCGAGCAGGTCGGGGTGCTTCTTCAGGGACTCCACTGTTGCATACAACGCCTCCACCACAGGTGTCCCGCCAGCGGCCAGGCATTCACGGTGCGCGCGCAGGGCTTCCCGAACAGCTTGGGGTCCTTCGGCCAGGAACTGGCGGCGTTTTAAACGGCCCGGGCGCCCGACCAGTTTGGCAACGTCCCTCACTCGATCTGCTCGAGGATTTGTCATTGCTTCTGCTGGCGGGCGCCCGGGTTCACTCATGCTTAGGACTGTAGCAGTCACCTCGCAGGAATCAGGAACCAATACGTTCCTGAAGGCAAAACTGGAATTACTTGGCGGCCGGGGCTGACGTGTCAGCAGGCAGGGCAGCCTTGGCGATCTTCACCAGAGCGGCGAAGGCACCGGCGTCGTTCACGGCCAGGTCGGCCAGCATGCGACGGTCAACCTCGATCTCAGCGGCCTTCAGGCCCTGGATCAAGCGGTTGTAGGTCAGGCCATTGGCGCGTGATGCAGCGTTGATGCGCTGGATCCAGAGGCGACGGAAGTCGCCCTTGCGCTTGCGGCGGTCGCCGTAGCTGTACACAAACGAGTGCAGCAGCTGCTCTTTGGCCTTGCGGTAAAGGCGTGAACGCTGTCCGCGGTAACCCTTTGCGCGCTCAAGAACAACCCGACGCTTTTTGTGGGCGTTTACGGCCCTCTTCACACGTGCCACGTGCGTACTCCTTCAAGTTTAAAGATCCCAAGCCAATCATGCCGGGGAAGGCTTTGTTTGGAATGGCGATCATCCCGAAAGTGGGAATCACACCGATTGACTTGCGAAATTAGATGCCGAGCATCTTCTTGATGTTGCGCACATCTGCCTTGGCGACCAAGAGGTCACCCTTCAGGCGGCGCTTCAAGCTGGAGGACTTGTGCTCCAAGTAGTGGCGGCGGTTGGCCTGCTGGCGGCGAAGCTTACCGGCACCGGTAAGCTTGAATCGCTTCTTCGCACCACTGTGTGTCTTCATTTTAGGCATGAGGACCTGTCTCCTTACGTATCCACCGGCGCTGCCTGTGGTTCTCTTGCAGCGACCAGTTGGGTCACTGTGTGGGTGTATTCACCGCTGAAAAGGAAATACCTTATTCAGCTGAGCTGGGGGTTTCGGCCGCAGGCTCGCTCTTTGCGGAGGCGGGCGTTGCGGCCGGTTTTGCTGCTGCCTTGGCGGCGGGCTTGCTTGCAGGCCTTGCGGCTGCAGGCTTTGCCATGGGCTTCGGCATGGGGATGGGCTTCGCGGTTACAGGCTTCGGCGCAGCGACGGGCTTGGGTGCGACAGCCGGCTTGGCTGCAGCCTTGGGAGCTGCCACCTTCGGTGCCGGAGCCTTCGCCGGGGCAGCCTTGGGTGCAGCGGCCTTGGCCGGTTCAGCCTTGGCCGGTTCAGCCTTGGCAGGTTCAGCCTTGGCAGGCACGACGGCGGGAGCCGGCTCTGCTGCCGGAGCGGCGGCTTCAGGAGCGTCCACGGCCGCAGACGCTTCCGGGGCTGCTTCGGCAACCGGAGCGGGCGCCTCCTGGACAGCCTCGGTTGCGGGAGCCTTGTCGCCGTCCGTCAGGTGCAAACCGTCAGGGAGCAGATCTGCGAGAGACTGCGTCATGGGCACCTTGTTGTCGCGGTCCACGTCAACGCGGGCCGTGCCATTGGCAACTGCATCGTTTTCGGCCTTGGCCTCTGCGCGTTGCTGGTTGCGGCGGGCCTCGGCCTTGGCTTCAGCCTTGTTCTTCAAGGGACCAATAACCATGACCATGTTGCGACCGTCAATGCGGGGGCTCGACTCGATGACGCCAACTTCGGCCACATCTGCAGCGAACTTCTGCAGGAGACGGATTCCCATTTCCGGGCGCTGCTGCTCACGTCCACGGAACTGGATCATGGCCTTGACCTTGTCACCGGATCCGAGGAAACGCAGGGCATGCCCGCGCTTGGTCTCGTAGTCGTGCTTGTCGATCTTGAGGCGGAAGCGGACTTCCTTCAAGACGGTGTTGGTCTGGTTCTTACGGGCTTCACGAGCCTTGACTGCGGCTTCGTACTTGTACTTGCCGAAGTCCATCAGTTTGCAGACCGGCGGCTTGGCCGTCGGCGCTACCTCAACCAGATCCAAGTCGGACTCAGCTGCTAAACGAAGGGCATCCTCAATGCGGACGATTCCTACTTGTTCGCCTGCTGGCCCAACCAGCCGCACCTCGGGGACGCGGATTCGATCATTGATGCGTGGCTCGCTAATCTGTTGCTCCTGTTGCCTAAGAAAAAGGTGAATACCATCAGCAACGAAGAAGGCCTCCAATCTGCTGATGCAGTGGAGGCCTCGAATGGATCGGCGCAGGGTCCCAGACGAGGGACCTGTCCACCCCTAGGGAGTAGGCACCGACCTGAACCAGACAACGCCATGAAGGGTCGAAAGGTGGGAGAGGACTCCGCTTGCAAACTCGCTGCTGCATCTCTTGCAGCCTGTTGATTTTCATCTTTTCAGGCGCTGATAAATAACAGCATCGAGGTGGTCTGTGACAAGCTTAGCAGTATGAGTAGCTCAGATAATAATTCGGACCCCCGCAACACCTTTCAGGCCTCCCCGGAAGAGGCCATGAGCGACGCACATGCAGCCTCTGTCATGCGTGACATCGCCGAAGTTCCGGCCGTGGAAGTCATTACGACGGCGGCCGTTCACCTCATGAGCGCAGCAGCGGTCAAGTGCGGGCTGGCCGAGGGTGACAATGCCGAGGAGCTCAAAGATCTGGATGAAGCCCGCAAGCTCATCACGGCCTTGGCCGGTTTCATCACGGCTGCAGCCCCGGAAATTGGCAGCCAGCACGCCGGACCGTTGCGCGACGGACTGCGCGCCCTGCAGCTGGCCTTCCGCGAAGCCTCTTCACATCCAGACGCCCCCGGCCAAGGCCCCGGCGAGAAGTTCACCGGCGCCGTCAACTAATCCCCAATCCCTCCCCAAGGGGGTCCGCTGGCGCGTACCCCCCTTGGGGCCCCTCGGGATTGTGGGCCCAGGCGACCCGCCAGAACCGCTGGCGCGAACCCCCTTGGGGCCCCTCGGGATTGTGGGCCCAGGCGACCCGCAAGAACCGCTGGCGCGTACCCCCTTGGGGCCCCTCGGGATTGTGGGCCCAGGCAAATCGCAGTGGTCGCTTTCACCAGAAATGCCGTCCTTTGACGGAAATGCCACAGTTTGTTCCATGGCATTTCCGTCAAAGGACGGCATTTTTGCTGCGTGGCCCCCGGCCAGACGGTGTCGGGCGGCCTCAGTGCCTTCTCACACCAGCTCAGGTTCCGCCGCCAGGCCGTTGAGTTCTTCGTCGACCTCCAACCGACCAGCGGCGACGCCTCGTTGCCAGGAACGCATGGCAATCAGTCCGATGGCTGCCAGGACAGTGCAGATCGCACCCACAATGGCGAAGCCGGCCCATGAGCCGATGCCGTCGATCACCGCCCCGGCGAAGGGCGCTCCCAAGGCACTGCCAAGCGTCAGGGAAGACCCGTACCACCCCATGGCCTCGCCGCGGCGTCGTTCGCTCACCATGTCCGCAATGTGTTCGGCGCTCGAAGTCAGCAGCGGAGCGCACACCAGTCCCGGCAGGATGCACAGCAGCCCAAGGGTCCACGCATTGGTGGCAAAACCCATGGGAATGATCAGCACGGCCATGGCACCAAGGAGCCACAAGGGATTGATCGAGCGCTTCAACGCCCCGTAGATGATGCCGCCAACAATCGAGGCACCACACCAGAAAAAGAACACTATGCCAAGGTCGCCCACCCTGTCGTTGTGGCGCATGGTGGCGACCATGCCAACGTTGGTGCCGGCCAGAACCAGGCCTGCGCCAAGTGAAGTGCCCAAAATGGCCAAGATGGCAAGGTTGATCCAGCGTAGATTGTGCCGCTGCAGGGCCCAAAAGCGGGCAAGCACGTTGCGGCCTTGAAAATCCGGTGCTTCTTGGTCTTCAACTGGGTCGGCGGGCTGGATCTCCGGCGCACCAACAGCCACGAAAGAACCCTTCTGACCTGTCCGTGTGGGCGGGTTCAACCACATCAAGAACACTCCGGCCATGGAAGCAGTGACGCCGATGATGATCAGGCCGGCCACCGTATGCGTGCTGGTCGCCAGCACAACGCCGGTGGCCGGACCAATCATGAACGTGATTTCCCCGCCCATGGAATCCAGGGCATAGGCGGTGCGGCGTTGTTCAGGGGGAACCATGACTCCCAGCGCCTGACGGACCACAGAGAAAATGGGCACGGCAAAAAGACCACCAATGAATGCCGCGACAATCAGTAGCTGGAAATTCAGGAAAGGTGCAGTGCTCCAGACAACCACTTCAGCAATCACCGAGGGCGCCAGAGCCCGGCGCAAACCGTATATGTCCACCAGCCGGCCGCGCCACGGCGCGCCGAAGGCCATGCCGATGGTGATGGCGGCAGCGACGATGCCTGCCGCCGCGTAGCCCAAATCCATGGTCTCAACCACGTGCAGGGTCAGCAATACTCCGGCTGCTGCATGGGGAACGCGGGCAAGCATGGCGACAACCAGCAAGTTGCGCACCGCTCCAACCGCGAGTATTTCGCGGTAGGCTGCAAAATTCACGTTGGGGACTACTCTCTCCTGTGATCCATCACAAGGACAACGTGGCGATGAATTAGCTGTGTGGGGTTGGGTGTCGCAGTCGAATCTGGACAGAATCCACTGCTTGGGCAAAGACTTCACTCCCGGCCCAGAAATCCTGCAACAAGGACAGCATGCCATTTATCGATGGCTGGTCAAGCCCTGGCAGCAGGGTCAAGGTGACGCACAGTTCCGGACCGCTGCCGCCGCCTTGAACCATCCGACCCGAAGCGGTGGAACCTGTGTCCCATTGGGATTTCACGCCGACACCGGCACTAGCTGAAATGCCAACGACGCTTGGATTATTCAACGCTGCCAGCGACGCTTCCAGCACGGACACAACTGCCGGATCGGCATAACTCGGCAGCCACTGGTGCTGTTGGGCCAGGGCCCACATGGCCGGCCTGCGCACAACAAAGGGCCGTTGCGAACCAGGATCAAGCACCAGCAACTGTGCTTCCTCCGCCACTGCCGACAATGCTGCCCGGGCGGCGTAGACGGCCACCGGCCGCGCTTCCGGATGCCACCGGGCCAAGGCCTCGGCATGGGAAAAGGCCGGCAGTGCCGTGCGGCCGTCCGGTCCCTGGAGGGTCACAAGGGCCATGTCCGATTCCTTGTCGGAGACCAGCCCGTTCTCCCCCACTGTGGTCTCGGCTACTTGGGCCACGATGGGAATGAAAACGCGGGCCTTGGCGAGGGCCGCCACAACCTGCGCTTCCGTGCCGTCCCCTGCGGCGAGGTCCGCCACTGCGGCGGCGAAGTCCGCATCCATGGCGCCGTCGTCCGTGTCAAAGTTGTGGTATTTCTCCTGCGCCGGAAGGTCCCGTCCGGCCCAGGGCTGCCCTGCTGAATCGGCGCTTCCGCCGGCGCCTGCCAGTGCCGCGGCGATGTGACCGGGCAGCTGTTTTTCGGGCAGCTCTGCCCCGGGGCTTTCGGAGGCGGGCTTCTTGACCATGAGTTAGCGGCGGCCTGCGACGTCGAGGGCTTGCGGCAGGGTGAACTGGCCGGAGTAGAGTGCCTTGCCGATGATGGCACCTTCAACGCCCTCGCCCACCAATTCACGCAGCACGCGCAGGTCCTCGAGGCTTGAGATACCGCCCGAGGCAACGACAGGCTTTGCGGTGCGCGAGCACATTTCACGCAACAGTTCCACGTTGGGACCGCGCAGGGTGCCATCCTTCGTGACGTCGGTGACCACGTACCGTGCGCAGCCTGCGTCTTCGAGACGGGTCAGGACTTCCCAAATGTCCCCGCCTTCCTTCGTCCAACCGCGGCCGGCCAGCGTGGTGCCGCGCACATCGAGGCCCACGGCGATCTTGTCCCCGAAGCGCTCGATGACCTTGGCGGTCCAATCCGGATTTTCCAACGCCGCCGTGCCCAGATTCACGCGACCAACCCCGAGCTCGAGGGCGCCTTCAAGGGAGGCATCGTCACGGATGCCGCCGGAGAGTTCAACCTTGACGCTCAGGGCCGCGACCATTTCCCGCAGCAACTCAACGTTGGAACCGCGGCCAAAAGCTGCATCAAGGTCAACAAGATGAACCCATTCGGCACCGTTGTTTTGCCAGTTCAGGGCAGCGTCCAGGGGTGAACCGTACCCGGTCTCCGAGCCTGCCTCGCCCTGCACCAGGCGCACCGCTTGGCCGTCCGCTACGTCCACGGCGGGCAACAATTCCAAAATGGGGGTGGTCATGGGATCCTCAACGTTTTTGGCACCGGGGGTTGGTGCTCGGATTGGGAGCGACCGGGCGTCGGCCACTCGGGGCGGTGTTGGTGCATCGTGCCACTGCGGTCTTGCCACAGCGACCCTGTCATTGCGGTACTGCTATTGGGTGAAAAGAAATGCTGCAATCAGCGCCATGGCGGCGAGAAAAGCAAAACTAACGGGTATCCAGCGGGCTGTCTTCTGCTGGTAAAACGTGTAGGCGCCGCCAATCAGCAGACCGGCCAAACCCATCAGCAGCAGCGACCACATCAGTGTGCCCCTTTGGACAGCGACTGCACCCAGTTGCGCAGGAGCCGAGCGCCGGCGTCGCCGGATTTTTCCGGATGGAACTGTGTTGCACACAAGGGTCCGTTTTCAACGGCCGCAATGAAGGGAGCACCGTGCTCGGACCACGTGACAAGCGGGGGGCGCATTTTCGGCTGGAGCACTTCAAAGTCCCAGGCCTGCACGCCATAAGAGTGCACAAAATAGAAGCGCTCGTCTTCGATGCCTTCAAACAGCATGGAACCTTCTGCCGGCCTGACAGTGTTCCAGCCCATGTGGGGGACGACGTCGGCAGGCAGCAGTTCCACTGTGCCCGGCCACTCCCCCATGCCCTCTTCTTCAATGCCGTGTTCAACACCGGCGTCGAACAGGACCTGCATCCCCACGCAAATCCCCAGCACGGCGCGACCGCCGGCCACCCTTCGGCCGATCATGCGCAGGGCATCGACGCTTTTCAACTCGGCCATGACGGAGCCGAAGGCACCGACGCCGGGAACAACCAGTCCGTCGGCGTTGAGCACGTCATCGCTCTTGGCACTCAGCGTCACGGTGGCGCCGGCACGTTCGAGGGCGCGCACTGCCGAGCGCACGTTCCCCGAACCGTAGTCCAGAACTGTCACAGTGGGTTTTGTGGTTGTTGAATCGAGTCCTGCAGAGCTCACAAAAGGCCCTTCGTGGAAGGAATTCCTGTGACGCGGGGATCGGCTTCAACGGCTGAGCGCAGGGCACGGGCAAACGCCTTGAACTGCGCTTCGACGATGTGGTGCGGGTCCCGGCCGGCAAGGACTCTCATGTGCAGGCAGATCTGTGCGTGAAGAGTGATGGCTTCAAAAACGTGCCGGGTCAGCGAGCCCGTGAAGTGGCCGCCGATCAGGTGGTATTCCTGCCCTGCCGGCTCTCCACCGTGGACAAGGTACGGGCGACCCGAGACGTCGACCACGGCATTTGCCAGCGCTTCGTCCAACGGGACGCTGGCCTCGCCAAAGCGGCGGATGCCTGCCTTGTTGCCCAGCGCCACCTTTAGGACTTCGCCGAGCGAAATGGCAACATCCTCCACTGTGTGGTGGGCATCGATGTGGGTGTCGCCGGTGGCCTTGATGGTCATGTCGATCAAGGAGTGCTTGGACAGCGCTGTCAGCATGTGGTCATAAAACGGCACGGACGTGTCAATGTTCGACACCCCTGTCCCGTCGAGGTTGATTTCAACCATGACGCTCGACTCGCTCGTTGCCCGCTCCAAACGGGCTGTACGTCCTTGGCCGGGCGTGATCTCAGTCATTGCAGCTGTCCTTTGCTAAGTGCACTTGTGCCCCTGCCGTGTGCAGGGCGCAGTGGGGCGCACGAACGATCCTTGTGAATAACACCAGTTTAGAAGAAGAGCGGTGCTATTGCCCAAACAGTCCGCTCCCGGCTCCATGTCCGGGACGGTCGACGGCGTAGGCCCGCTGCCGCCTATCCGGCCAGGATGGTGCGCAATCCGGTGAGGAACGCACTGGTTTCAGCTTCCGTGCCGGCGGTGACGCGCAGGTGTCCGGAAATTCCCACATCGCGGATCAACACGCCTTGGGCCAGCAAGGCTGCCCAGACTTCCGCGGGGTTGTCCAAGCCGCCAAAGAAGACAAAGTTCGAATCCGAGGGAGCCGGGGTGAGACCCATTTCCTTCAGCCCGCGAACTATTCGATCCCGTTGGATCTTGATCTGTTCAACGTTGGCCAGCAGTGACGCGGAGTTGCGCAGGGCGGCAACCGCCGTTGCCTGGGTGATGGCCGAGAGGTGGTAAGGCAACCTGACCAGGCGCAACGCGTCGGCGACTTCCGGCGCGGCGGCCAGGTACCCGAGGCGTGCCCCGGCGAGGGCGAAGGCCTTGCTCATGGTGCGCGAGACCACAAGGCGCGGTCGCCCCTGAAGCAGGCTGAGTGCGCTGGCCGTGCCGGTGTGGGCGAATTCCGCATACGCCTCATCGACAATAACGATGGCCTGTGATGCCTCGCCTGCTTCGTACACCGCCTTCACCACGTCCAGGCCCAGAGCTGTCCCGGTGGGGTTGTTGGGTGAGCACAGAAAGACAATGTTCGGGGCGTGCAGGCGAACTTGCTCGGCCGCCGACTCCGCGCTCAGGCTGTAATCGGCAGCGCGCACGCCCTCGAGATAGCCGGTTCCCGTGCCACTGGCGAGCAACGGGTACATGGAGTACGTGGGAGGGAAACCCATGGCAGTCCGTCCCGGTCCGCCAAAAGCCTGCAGAAGCTGCTGGAGCACCTCATTGGACCCATTGCCCGCCCACAGGTTGCCTGCGTCGAGGCCGTGGCCCAGATACGAAGCGAGTTCTTGACGCAGAACAACGAATTCACGGTCCGGGTAGCGGTTGAGGCCCTCGAGTACGGCGGCCACGGCGTCCAGGATGGCTTCCTTTGCGTCGGCAGGAACGCCGAAGGTGTTTTCATTGACGTTCAGGAGCACGGGGACATCGAGCATGGGTGCACCGTAGGGGTGCTGTCCGCGCAGGTCGTCGCGGAGTGGCAATTGGCCTAGGCGTTCAAACTGATCCATGGCTCCATGGTATTTGCTGACCGGGCCAAAGGCCGAAACGGCGACACCATGCGGACACTTCGCCTCGGCACTGGCACCCTTCGGAGCGTGCTTGGCCATGCGGCCGGCACTACTTGGGAAGGGGCACGAACAGTTGCTGTCCGGCCTGAAGGACACCGGTGCCAAGTTCGTTCAGGGCCACGATTTCGCGTACCACCTCGCGAACATTGCCATGCGGGTTGCTGGCTGCTGCAATGCTCCACAAGCTCTCACCCTGGAGAACTGTCACCGTCCTGGCGTAATCGGCCATGTCCACGGCCGGGTACGCCGCCGAGGCGTGCGCCGGAGCCGCCATCGACCCGAACACAAACGCGAGGGAGGCAAACATCAGAACCGCTGCAAGGGTGATGGCAGGGATGCCCAAAAGCACCAACCGGCCGCGGCGGTTCAACTGCAGGCCGACGGTGGTTTCCGCCGAAACACCACCGGCCACGATGTCGGCCTTGCTCGCCACCACACTGCTGCCATTACTGATTCTGCCCTTGTTCTGGCGGCTGTAGGTGCGGCCAAATGCTGCTGTCGGGAAAACCATTGCATTCATGACTTCTGGTCCTTTCGCCATGGATCCGGATCCGTGGCCACCAACACCGTCTGGATCAAATCTCCATGCATTGCATATTCGTTAGAATGTATGTTCGAACTTGCTACTAGTACAGTTTTAGCACCTATGGACGACACTTGCCAAGACCTGATCGAACAAATGTTTGAAATTACCCTGTTCGTGGCTTAAACTTGGGGGAACAAGGATTGAGCGTTAGATGCAGTCCACCAGCAGGCACTGACATTGGTCAGGGCAGCCACGAAAGGAACTCGGAACCATGGCGCTTCCAGACCCTCCGCACCGCATTCCCCAGGCGCCGAGCCGCGCAGGCATGAAGGGGTTGACCGTCAGGCAAAAGAAGATCCTCGAGTGCATCCAACGCTCCATCGCAGACAAGGGCTACCCGCCCTCCATGCGTGAAATTGGCGACGCAGTGGGGCTGGCGAGTCTCTCCAGCGTCACGCACCAGCTGACCCAGCTTGAACGCCACGGCTATTTGCGGCGCGATCCCAAGCGGCCCCGTGCCATGGAAGTGCTTATTCCACTGGTACTTGACAATGGCAAAGTGGAGATTGAGGGAGTCAACTCCCCCAGCCACCTGCGCAGTTCCAACGGCTTGAACTTTGCCGAACTCAGCAGTTCCTCGGACACGGCCTTTGTTCCGCTCGTGGGGCGCATCGCGGCCGGCGGCCCCATCCTGGCCGATCAGTCAGTCGATGACATTATGCCGCTGCCACGGCAGATCGTGGGCAGCGGCGAGCTGTTCATGCTCAGGGTCCAAGGTGATTCGATGATCGACGCCGCCATTTGCGACGGTGACTGGGTTGTTGTCAGGCAGCAGCCAACAGCCAACAACGGCGACATCGTTGCGGCGTTGTTGGAGGATGAGGCAACAGTGAAAACCTTCCGCCAGCGCGACGGGCACACGTGGCTCTTGCCACAGAACACCCGCTACGAGCCCATCCTCGGCGACCATGCAACCATCATGGGCAAAGTTGTCTCGGTGCTGCGCAGCCTCTAACAAGAGACAACCGCAAGCCAAACGCCCCCGCGGAGGGCCGGTCGGCACAGCGAAGAGCACCCCGGACGGGAACGACCGGGGTGCTCTTTTTATGCCGGGTCAGTGGCCGATCACTGGCCAGGCAGAGGACTCTGGCGCACTGGTCAGCCGCACTGTTCAGGCTCGGCGCAGGCTCAATGGCCCGATAGCCTTTTCAGCGCTGAAAGGACAACTGTCTTGTCCTTCGTGGCCCAAAATGGTGGCAGTGCCGCACGCAGGAAGCCGCCGTAACTGGCGTTGGCCAGGCGTGAATCCAGCACCGCGACCACACCCCTGTCCTCGCTGGAACGGATCAAGCGACCTACTCCTTGGGCAAGGCGGACGGCTGCGTGTGTTGCCGAGATGGCGATAAATCCATCGCCGCCGCTCTGTGCCACGGCCCTGGCCCTGGCCGTGACAAGCGGGTCGTCCGGGCGCGGGAAAGGAATTCTATCAATGACAACCAGCCGGCATGAAGCCCCCTGCACGTCGACACCTTGCCATAGCGACATGGTGCCAAAGAGGCAGGTGTCCGGTTCAGCGGCAAATTCCTTGATGAGCCCGGCCATCGATGAATCGCCCTGGCACAAGATCTTCACCGAGAGCTTCTTGCGCAACTTCTCGGCCGCGTCTTCCGCAGCTCGCCGAGAGGAGAACAACGCCAGTGTTCCGCCACCGGCAGCAGTGATGAGGGCAGCGAGCTCATCCAACTGTTCCTGGGACATTCCGAAGCCGGGCTTTTTCAGGTGGGCGGCCACATACAACATGCCCTGCTTGGGATAGTCGAACGGGGACCCGACGTCGGCCCCCTTCCAGCTGGGTGCGCTGGGCCCCAACAGCCCAAGTCCACCCGCCGTGGATTGGAACGATTCCCCGATGGACAGCGTGGCGGAGGTCAGCACCACAGTGCGGTCGGCAAACAGTCCTTCCCGCAGTTTCATGGCCACGCTCAACGGGGCAATATTGATGACGGCCGGTTCGTTTTCATCCGCCTTTTGGTAGCCCTTGCCGGGGGTGAAGCTGCCCGGGCGCGATGCCCACACCACTTCACGGGCGTCATTGGCGGCCAACAATCGTTCACACAGGTCAAAGATCAAGTTCAAGCGGGACCTGGCAATGGAGCGTCCGCCGTCGGCACCTGAATTTCCTTCCGGCTTGGAATCCGACAACGCCGCCCGCACGGCGTCCCGCACTTGTTCAACAGCTTGCGTTTGCACGTCGCTCAACCCGTTGGGTTGCAGCCCCTCAGGTATGCCCGCCAACACCAGGTCGAGGGCGGCGGCACTGGCATGGAGGGCGTCAACTGAAACACCTGTGTGCTTGCGGGTGCTGGAGGCGGCAGCCTGCACCATCTGCACGGAGAGCTGCCCGGTGACAGCACCTGTCACCCGATCCTGAAGTTCATGGGCCTCATCCACCACCACCACGTCATAGTCGGGCAGGACGGCTATCCCTTCGAAGGCACTGATGGCCAGCATTGCGTGGTTTGTCACCACAATGTCTGCTTCACCGCCTCGAGCCCGCGCCAATTCTGAAAAGCACTCTGCGGCCAGCGGACACTTTTGTGCACCCAGGCATTCCATCGATGTCACGGAGACTTGGCGCCAGGCCTTGTCGGCGACCCCGGGCACCAGTTCATCCCTGTCCCCGGTTTCGGTATCCTGCGCCCATTCGCGCAGCCGCACCACTTCCCTGCCGAGCTGAGACGTGGGGCCGGAGGCTACTCCGGAAGGGTGGGGAACGCTGCTGTCCTCTCCGAGGCTGAACAGGGCCCCTTCGCCGGTGTCCTCCGCGGGAAAACCGCCGCCAAGCTTGTGCTTGCACACGTAGTTGCTGCGACCCTTGACAAGGGCCACATCAATGGGCCGCGGCAGAAGAGGGGCCAAGGCCTCCAGCAGCCTGGGCACGTCGCGACCCACGATCTGGGCTTGCAACGCAAGGGTTGCGGTGGCCACCACCGAGGGCTTGTCGCTCGTGAGTGAGTTCACGATCAAGGGGATCAGGTAGGCCAGCGACTTTCCAGTTCCAGTGCCTGCCTGGACAAGAAGGTGGTCGCCAGTTTCGATGGCCTCCACCACGCGGCGCACCATTTCATGCTGGCCGTCCCGGCGCTGGCCGCCCATTGCTGAAACGGCTTTGTCCAAGAGCTCAATGGCCTGTTCTGAAAATTCACTCTCAGCCATGCTGGACAAACGGCTCAACCTCGGCGGCCAGGTCCTCCCGGACCCGGACATTGGCCAACGTGCCGTGCTCGCCGTGTTCCAAGCTGATGATTTCAGCATCGCTGCGGTGCAATTTATTCAACACATCGCCGCGATCGTAGGGAACCAACAGTGTCAAGGTGACGCTGGGATGCGGAATTCCCTCGCTGATGGCCTCCATCAGCTCATCCATGCCCTGTCCGGTACGGGCGGACACCACCACCGTGCGGGCTTCGTGCTGACGCAGCCGTTCAACAACAAACGGGTCGGCGATGTCAGCCTTGTTCAAAACAATAATCTCGGGGATTTGCATGGCCCCCACTTCGGCAAACACCGTCCGCACGGCTGAGATCTGCCCCTCCGGGTCCGGGTGCGAGGCATCCACGATGTGCAGGATCAGGTCGGCGTCGGCCACTTCCTCCAGCGTGGACCTGAAAGCCTCAACCAACTGGGTAGGCAGGGAGCGGACGAAACCGACAGTGTCGACGAGGGTGTAGCCCAAGCCGTCGGCGGTTTCAGTCTTGCGCACGGTGGGGTCGAGGGTGGCGAACAGGGCATTCTCTACCAGCACGCCGGCGTCGGTCAGCCGGTTCAGCAAGGACGACTTTCCGGCATTGGTGTAGCCGGCGATGGCCACCGACGGCACGCTGTTGCGCTTGCGGTTGGCCCGCATGGTTTCGCGTGCAGGTCGCATGGCAACGATTTCACGGCGCAGCTTGGCCATCCGGGTGCGGATCTTGCGCCGGTCCAATTCCATTTTCGTTTCACCAGGGCCGCGGGAGCCAATGCCGCCGCCGGCTGCGCCGACGCGCCCGCCAGCCTGGCGGGACATGGATTCACCCCAACCACGCAGACGCGGCAGCAGGTACTCCATCTGGGCCAGCTCCACTTGGGCGCGACCTTCCCTGGACTTTGCATGCTGGGCAAAAATGTCCAGGATCAAGGCCGTGCGGTCAATGACCTTGACCTTCACCACTTCTTCCAGGGTGCGGCGCTGGGAGGGGGCCAGATCACCATCGATAACCACGGTGTCGGCACCTGTGGCTTGAACGATTTCTTTCAATTCCTGGGCCTTGCCGGTGCCCAGATAGGTGGCCGGGTCAGGCTTGGCCCGGCGCTGGACCAACCCGTCGAGGACTTCCGAGCCGGCAGTCTCAGCAAGCGCAGCCAATTCACGCAACGAGTTTTCGGCATCAGCCATGGTGCCCTGGGACCACAGCCCTGCCAGCACAACACGTTCAAGGCGCAGCTGGCGGTATTCAACCTCGGTGACATCTTCGAGCTCGGTGGACAGGCTGGCTTTCCGACGCAAGGCATTGCGTTCGGCCAGTTCGCTCTGGTCGCCGTCAAAGCGGCTGTGCTGGAAGTCCAGCGACGACACGGCTTGCGCGCGGGCCGACAGTGGTCGGCTCGACGGGGTCCCCCGGTGCGGGTCCTGTGCTTCAACCTCGTCATCGGCACGCTCCGTGGCAGCGGCAGCGGCGTCCTTGGCCAAAATGCGGTTGATCACAGCCTCAATTTCGGCGACCGACAGCTCCTGCCCGGACGCATCCAAGCTGTCAGTTGTCTCCCCGTCCCCGGCGTTGTGGGGTGTGGTGTTGTCGTCGGAACCATTGTGTGCAGATGCGTTGGACATGTTCTCCTTATAGGCGCTTACCCTCAATCTTAGTCCGCCGCGTCCACACGCACACCTACATGCTCCAGTCACTGTGGACAATCATTCGCCGAGAGTCGTTGTGCTAAGGCGTGCCTAGATACACAAAGCGGCAAATCGGCACTAATCTGGCATGACTATGGGTACTCAGGGTGCAGATCATTATTTCAGTTCACAACCGTCGACGCCGATGAAGCGCCGGCCCCTCAGCGTCGTCTTGGTCGGTGAAAAGCGTCAATTGCAAACAGCCGGGGGCATCTTCAGCCCCGACGGCGTCGACAAGGGCACCGTGATCCTGCTCAACGAGACGCCGCCGCCGGCCGCCGAAGGCCATCTGCTCGACATTGGCTGCGGATGGGGGCCCGTCGCCCTGACCCTGGCCTTGCGCTCCCCCGCGGCCACCGTCCACGCCGTGGACGTCAACGAGCGCTCCATTGAGCTGACCAACGACAACGCGAAGGCGCTGGGATTGGACAATGTCCACGCCTCCACGCCCGAGGGCGTCGACCCCGACCTGCGGTTCAACACCATTTGGTCCAATCCGCCCATCCGGGTGGGCAAGTCGGAGCTGCACTCGATCCTGCTGATGTGGCTGCCTCGACTGGCCCAGCAGGGAAACGCCTACCTGGTGGTGCAAAAAAACCTCGGCTCGGATTCCCTGCAGCGCTGGTTGGCCGCCGAACTGGGCGAACAGTTCCCGGAAGCTGGTTTCACCGTGGCCCGCGACTCCACCAACAAGGCCTTCAGGATACTGAAGGTCACCCGCACCAAGCCCTGACCCGCCGGCCCAGGCCCCGACCCGCCGGCGTTGCCCGACTGGCACCCAGCCGGTTGCACGCCCAAGCAGCACTACTGAATGCCGTCGGCAACGACCCCTTCGGCAACGATGACGGCCGGGCCGCTGAGTTCAACGTTTTCGCGGCCTTCGGCGCCGGGAAAGAACCGCACTGCCACCACGCCGCCGGGCACTGCCACGGCCCAGTCGTCGGGGGCCCCGGTGCCGGCCCAGAAGCGGGTGGCGGCCGCTGCGGCGCACGCCCCTGTGCCGCAGGAAAGTGTCTCCCCCACGCCACGTTCGTGGACGCGCATGCTGATGTGTCCGACGTCGTCCATCACCAGCGGATCGGCAGGCACAGCGAATTCAACGTTGGTGCCGTGCGGGGGCAGCGGTGTGACGGCCGGGGTCGGGATCAGGCTCATCGCTGCCAATTCTTCCAAGTCTGCCAGCGCCACAACCGTGTGGGGGTTGCCCATGGTGATGGACAGTGCGGGGCGCTCCACCGGCAGGCCTGCCGCCTCGACGAGTGAATCCATGCCGCGCTCCGCCGCCAGCTCCGGGTGGATGAAACCCCACGGGCCCATGTCCACGCGGTAGCCTGCACCGGTGCGCGCGACGACCTTGGCACCGGCGCGCGTGCCAATGGTCAGTTCCTCGCCGGGCTCCAACACCACGAGCCCTTGTGTCACTAGAAAGTGCACGAACACCCGCACCCCGTTGCCGCACATTTCCGAGCGCGAGCCGTCGGCGTTGCTGTAGTCCATAAACCATTCGGCTTCGGGGTGGTCCTCCAGCAGGGCCACACCCTCGGGCAGCTGCCGGGAACGCACTGCACGAATGAGCCCGTCACCACCAATGCCTTGGTGGCGGTCGCACAGCCTGGTGATCTGCCCGGGGGTCAGCTCGCGCACGCCTTCCGGGTCTGCCAGCAATACGAAGTCGTTGCCGGTGCCGTGGCCTTTGGCAAACCGGAGACCTGTCAGGGATGGTGCGGGATCAGTCATGCTTCAAGCCTAAAGCACCTTGAGTTCGACGGCGGACGGCAGCTCAGGCGTCCGCCGCACCCTTGGCTGGCTGGGCCACGAGGGCTGCCGCGGCGTCAAACAAGTCGGGTTGGGCCCAATCGAGCCATTGCACACGGGGGTCGGCGCGGAACCAGGTGAGCTGGCGGCGGGCGAATTGGCGGGTCGCCACGATGGTTTCCTCAGTGGCCCGCGCCACCGTGGAGGTGCCGTCGACGACGCGCAGGAACTGCTGGTAACCCAGAGCCTTGTGGGCGGTGCGGCCATCGCGCAGGCCTTCCGGAATGAGCGAGGCAACCTCATCGAGCAGCCCGTCGGACACCATGGTTTCCACGCGCGCAGCCAGGCGCCGATGCAGCTCGGCGCGGTTTCCGTCCAGTCCAATCTGCACAGTGGACGTGACGTACTGCCGCACGGGCATGAAGGAGCTGAACGGCCGTCCGGTCAGCTCATGCACTTCCAACGCTCGGACCACGCGCTTTCCGTCGCTGATGCGGGCTGCCGAGACCGGGTCCACTGCTGTCAGCCGTGCCAGCATCGCGGCCAGCCCTGCGCTCTCCAGCTCGTCCTCCAACGCGGTCCGAACGGCTGGGTCGGTGCCGGGAAATTCCAGGATGTCCAGGGCGGCCCTGGCATAGAGTCCGGATCCGCCCACCAGAATGGGCAGTTTTCCACGGGAGCGAACGTCCGCGATCGCCGCCCTGGCCATGGTTTGAAAGGCTGCGACGGTGGTGTCTTCGCGAACGCTCAGAAAGTCCATGAGGTGGTGCGGAATCCCGCGGCGCTGTTCCGGCGGCAGCTTGGCCGTGCCAATGTCCATGCCGCGATAGAACTGCATGGAGTCGGCATTGATGGCCTCGCCGTTGAATCGTTCGGCCAGCTGCAGGGCCAGCTCGGACTTCCCCGATCCTGTGGGACCAACCACGGCGACCAGCGGCAGTTCTAGCGCGCCCGTGCTCACGCCGTGCGGACGGGCAGGGACGGCATGCCCAGGCTCACTTTGGGCCGGGCGGCGTCGTTTCCGCCGGCAGTGGGGACACCGCAGGATTCGGCCTGTGCCAGATCCCACGCGTCCCCTGCGCGTGAACGCCGCAGCGAGTAGTCGGCCATGGTGGCCGGGTCAGCGACAAGGTGGAAGGAAGCCGCCTCGGTGATGGTGACGGTGACTAGGTCGCCGGGGCGCGGAATTTGTGCGCCTTCGGGAACACTGAAGTGAACAAGCCGCTGGTCCTGGGCGCGGCCGGAGAGCCTGTGCGTTTCGGCAGCCTTGCGCCCTGACGAGGCGGTGACCATGACCTCCACCTTGCGGCCCAACTGCTTGGCATTTTCCTCCGCGGCGATCCTGTCCTGCAGCGCAGTCAGGCGCAGGAAGCGCTCCTGCACGACTTCCTTGGGCAGCTGGTCCGGCAGATCAGCCGCGGGCGTGCCGGGGCGCTTGGAGTACTGGAAAGTGAAGGCGGTGGCGAAGCGGGACGCCTCGACGACGTCGAGCGTTGCCTGAAAGTCCTCTTCCGTCTCGCCGGGGAAACCGACAATGATGTCGGTGGAGATGGCGGCCTGCGGCATCTGCTCGCGGACTTTGTCCAGGATGCCGAGGAACTTCTTCGAGCGGTAGGAGCGGCGCATGTCCTTCAGCACCTTGTCCGAGCCCGACTGCAGCGGCATGTGCAGTTGCGGCATGACGTTGGCGGTCTCGGCCATGGCCGCGATGACATCGTCGGTGAAGGCGGCGGGGTGCGGACTCGTGAATCGCACGCGCTCCAAGCCCTTGATTTCCCCGCACGCGCGCAGCAGTTTGCCAAATGCCAGCCGGTCGCCGAATTCCACGCCGTAGGAGTTCACATTCTGGCCCAGCAGCGTCACTTCGATGGCGCCGTCGTCCACCAAGGCTTGGATCTCGGCCAGAATCTCACCCGGGCGGCGGTCTCGTTCCTTGCCACGCAGGGCAGGCACAATGCAGAAAGTGCACGTGTTGTTGCATCCCACGGAAATGCTGACCCAGCCTGAATACACGGAGTCGCGACGGGTGGGGAGCGTGGAAGGGAAGACGTCCAGTGATTCCAGAATCTCCAGCTGCGCGTCGGCGTTGTGGCGGGCGCGCTCGAGCAGCACAGGCAAGGCTCCAACATTGTGTGTGCCAAAGACCACGTCCACCCACGGTGCCCGCTTTTGAATGGTGTCGCGATCCTTTTGCGCCAGGCAGCCGCCCACGGCGATCTGCATACCGGGGTTGCTTTCCTTGATGTGGGCCAGCATGCCGAGGTTGCCATACAGCTTGTTGTCGGCGTTCTCCCTGACGGCGCAGGTGTTGAAAACCACCACGTCCGGCACGGCTTCACCGTTGGTGTCGAGAATTCGAGCCGGGCCGGCTTCCTCCACGGCCACTAGGCCCGCGGTCTCCAACAACCCCGCCATGCGCTCGGAGTCGTGCACGTTCATTTGGCAGCCGTAGGTGCGCACCTGGTAGGTGCGGGGCTGCTTGAGCGTGCCGGTGCTTGGGGTCTCTGGGCTGGCGGACGAATCAACGCTGTTTTGGATCAGGCTCACCCGACAAGCTTAAGACCTGCCACCGCCTATCCGCTAAACCAGGCGTTTCCGCCACTGATTCCGGGCCGATATGGCGGCTGTGGAGCGACCCAGCCGTGAAAACCGTCCCCTACTGGGGCCGCGAGAGAGCGCCCTCCCCGCATACCCGCCCCTGGCCCGCGAAACCGCTGCCGGGCAACCTCTCTTTCGCGGGCCAGGCGCGGGCACGCGGGCCAGGCACGGGCACGCGGGCCAGGCACGGGCACGCGGGCCAGGGCTGGGTAGACAAAGCGGGGCACAGCCAGTACGGGGCAGGAGGGTTGTGGGTTGAGGCCCGGGACCGCCGCGTCAGTACCAACCAACGCTTTGGGAATGGTCCCAGGCGCCACAAGGCGAACCGTAGCGGTTCTTGATGTAGCCCAGGCCCCATATAATCTGCGTCCGGTAGTTGGTGAGCCAGTCGGCCCCCGCCTCCCCATATTTGCCCGGGGGCAGCGCCTGGGCGATTCCGTACGCACCGCTATAAGGATTGGTGGCATTCGTGCGCCAGTTCGATTCGCGTTCCCACAGCTGGTTCAGGCACCGGAACTGTCCTTGCGCCCAGCCACGGGCAGCCAGCCGCGACGCCGCGTAGGCTTTGGCTCCGGCGGGGTCATTAACAGCGCCACCGGGAATGTTGGGCAGCAAATCTTCAACGGGGATGTACCCGTCGCCGGGGCTTGGGACCACGGGAGCCGGAGGTGCAACTGGACTGACTGGCTTCGGGGCCGGGTTCGGCTTGACTGGTTGTAGCCCCGGGTTGGGAACGGCCGGGTTGGGAAGAGCAGCGTTTGGCAGCGGGTTGGGAACAGCCCGTTGTTGTTGGCTCCTGGCTGCACCGCGCGCTTCCGCTGCAGCGGCAGCATCTCGTTTGGCAGCCTGGGCCTGCTCGTAGGCAGCCAGTTCAGTCTTGCCCTTGCGGTATGCCTGCTCGGTGGCGACAGTGGTGTTGTTCAGCGCTGCCAGTTGTGCCACAAGCGTTGCGCTTTGCGTCTTCTTTGCCTGCAGCTGCTCTGTCACCGCGGTCTGGGCGGCGACGGCGGAATCCCTGCTTTGCAAAGCTGCTGCTGTCAGCTCCGATTGTGCTGTTTGTGCAGCTTGCCGATTCTCTTCCAAGGCAGTTGCGGCGGCTTGTGATTCACTGGCCCGTGTGTGTTTCATGGCCGCCTGCTCACCCACCAGTTGCATCATCGCCACGCCATTGAGGCTTTCCGGCGACTCGAGTGCCGTCATGGTGGCAAACAATCCCAGCCCGGTCCCGCCGCGCTTGTAGCTTTGCACGGCCACCGCCACGGCCTCCTTCTTGTATTTTCCGGCTTGCTCGGCCGCACGCTCGGCTTGTGCGTTCAAGACTCCGACTTCAGCGGTGGCCTCGTTCAACTTGTTTTGCGTCAGCGCATAGTCCGCGCCTGCCTGCACGGCAGCGCTGCCGAGGACATCTGCGTCGCTTGCAAGCGCATCCAGTGCTTGGGTGATCTTCGACGCTTCGACTGCCGCGGCTGCGGCGTTGCCCTTCGCCGTCTCCACTTCGGACCAGCTGGGAAAGTCCGACGGCGGGGCTTCCTGGGCTTGGGCGGGCAGGGCAACGAGGCCGGAGACGAGCAAAAAACCGGCCGCCACGGGGACGGCCAGCAAACGTTTATGTGTTGGCAGCTGCTTACTCATATGCCGCTAGCATAGCCGGTTCGTGCCCCCGGTGTGCCCACGCCGACCCTCCGGGAGGCTGCTGCCCTCATCCGTGGGCTGCGCTAGTGCTCTTCCAGGCTTTCGTCGATGGCCTCGCCAACAACTTGGTAGGCCAAGGAGGGGTTGAATCCCTTGCGCGCCAGCATGGCCACCCACCGGCGTGTGTACTTGTCTCGTTCGGTGCGGTCGCTGAGCTCCAGGGAGACCCGGATCTTGCGTTGGACAAGACTCTTGGCTTGCCCGCGCTCGGTGTCGTCGTCAATTTGCTCCAACGCTGCCTGGGCCAGTTCCGGGTCGATCCCCTTCTCCGCCAATTCACGTTGCAGGGCTCCCCTGGCGAGTGACTTGCTCATGGACCTGCTGCGGACCCACAATTGGGCGAATTCAGCGTCGTCGATAAGTTTCACTTCTTCAAAACGATCCAGCACGGCCTCGGCAA
Organism: Arthrobacter sp. H35-D1; assembly: GCF_030063185.1. Classification (GTDB taxonomy): domain Bacteria; phylum Actinomycetota; class Actinomycetes; order Actinomycetales; family Micrococcaceae; genus Specibacter. Next base: position 86,886 of record NZ_JASISP010000008.1, on the reverse strand, counting down.
CGTCTTGGGGGATGTTGCGTTCGGCAAGCTTCTGGCTGAGCTGGAGCCGGCTCTTGGGAGAGTTTGTCAGCTGGCGCAGTACGATGGCCCTGGCCGCCGACGCCGGATTGGCGTCAGCATCCAGTTCGGGCGCCGGTCCCTTGGTGTTCACAAAAGCTCCCTAGAAGCCGTCGACGGCCTTGAGCTTGGGAGCGCTCTCCTCCTCGGTTTCAACAATGGCGCCGACTCCGAGCTTTGCCTTGATCAGACGCTCAAGCTCTTCCGTCAGTTCGGGGTTGTCCTTCAGGAAACGCCGGGAATTTTCCATGCCCTGGCCCAGCTGATCCCCGTCGTAGGTGTACCAGGAGCCGGACTTGCGAATGATGCCGTGCTCAACGCCCATGTCAATGATGCCGCCTTCACGCGAGATGCCCACACCATAAATAATGTCGAACTCGGCGATCTTGAAAGGCGGAGCCATCTTGTTCTTGACGACCTTGGCCTTGGTGCGGTTGCCCACCGCGTCGGCGCCTTCCTTCAAAGTCTGGATGCGCCGCACATCAATGCGGATTGATGCATAGAACTTCAGTGCCTTGCCACCGGTGGTGGTTTCCGGGCTGCCGAAGAACACGCCGATCTTTTCGCGCAACTGGTTGATGAAGATTGCGGTGGTCTTGGTCTGGCTCAGGCGGCCGGTGATCTTTCGCAGCGCTTGGCTCATCAATCGGGCCTGGAGGCCGACGTGGCTGTCGCCCATGTCGCCTTCGATTTCTGCGCGCGGCACCAAGGCGGCAACGGAGTCAATGACGATCACATCGAGGGAACCGGAGCCAATCAGCATGTCCATGATTTCCAGGGCCTGCTCACCGGTGTCGGGCTGGGAAACCAGCAACGCGTCGACGTCGACTCCGAGCTTTCCCGCGTAGTCCGGGTCCAGCGCGTGCTCTGCGTCAATAAACGCAGCAATGCCACCTAGTTTCTGGGCACTGGCTACGGCGTGCAGGGCCAGCGTGGTCTTGCCGGAAGACTCCGGCCCGTAAATTTCAACGACACGCCCACGCGGAAGTCCGCCAATGCCCAGGGCCACGTCCAAGGCGATGGACCCCGTGGGGATCACTTCAATGGGTGCGCGTACGTCATCACCCAAGCGCATGACTGAACCTTTGCCATACTGCTTGTCGATTTGGGCCAATGCTGCTGCCAGCGCCTTTTCACGGTCTGCGGGAGCGGCCATGATTCACCTCGGTCTTTCCTTTGTGCCGTTGCCGGCCCCCATGCAGCTGCGCGGAACGCGCAATTCATGGTCTGTGGTCTTATGCATTGCTTGTGCAATTTTTGTGATCTTCACCGGTTTCCCGGCTTCCTGCTGCAGCAAACGCCTGAGCAGGCTTGTCTCGTTAACTAAAACGCTAGTTCAAGGCACTGACATTGTCTGCGGCTTCCACGCCCCAACCCGCAAATTGTGGAGAACTTTCTCTGCCCACCACGGCGCGGCCTCGAAACCATTATAGCGCTCATCGAATAGATATTCGAAGATTGTGGACGGGAGTGTCGCTGCCCGGCCCTGCCCACCGTCCCTGGCCCATGAGCCCGGCCCATCAGCCCGACCCCCCAGCAGTGTCAGGCTAGTCCTTCAGCGGAATGTCCCGGCCCAGCCAGCGCGAGGGCGGGACGTCCTGGACGCGGCACACCTCTCGCCAGATCTCTTTCGGGTCGTATCCAGCCCTCAGGGCTTCACTTGCCGTGTTGCCACCGACGCCGTTGAGGACCAGATCCCTGGCCAAAACCCGCGAATAGCCCTGGCTGAATTCCTCATCCATCAATCTCCAAAATTCACTTGTACGCACTCCCCCATTCTCGCATGTGCAGGCCTTGGCGCGGACGACCCTTTTATCCGTCTGATGGATAGAATTGGCCCATGACAACCTTCGAGGACCTGCCAGCCGCAGCAAGCCCCGGGAAGCTCGCCGCGCTGGAAGGTCTTGATGCCCAGCTGAGCTTGCTATGGCGCCGGGCCCGGGCGATGAATCACGAGCTCAGCCGCAGCGTCCACCCCGATCTGGAGCCTGCCGCCTACGGTCTGCTCTCGGTGCTGCTGAACCAGGGCGGAATGCGCCTGACGGAGTTGGCGAGGTGCGTTGGCGTGGGCAAGCCCTCGGTCAGCAGGCAGATCACCTTCCTGGTGGCCGTGGGCCTGGTGGGCAGGGAGACGGACCCAAAGGACGGCCGCGCTCAGATTATCGAGCTCACATCCACCGGAAGGGACAGGATGGGTGCCGTCCTCGCCGGCCGGCAATTGGCCTTCCGCAATCTCCTGCTGGACTGGGACGAAACTGAGCTGACGGCCCTGGAAACACTCATCGCCAAGCTCAATGCCGGCTACGCCCCGCAACCATCACCGTCCGCCACAAAGAACACCAGGGCTTAAGACCAAAAAACTGGATCCCGTCCAACGACGGAATCCAGTTTTGGTTTAGGGGGCAACCCCGGCGTTCGGGACAGCCAGGCTTAGAAAGCGTTGGACATCAGGCCCTTGCTCAGTTCGTCGGAGAGTTCCTCATTCAGGTCCCTGCCGTAACGGGCTGAGAATTCCTGGGGAACAGTGTCCGGGACAGCCACGCCTTCAGCAATGGCCAGACGGTCGCTCACTTCACGCAGCATCAGAGACAGCGGCACCTCGAGTGCGGAACAAATGGAGGACAACAGCTCTGAGGATGCTTCCTTTTGACCACGCTCCACCTCGCTGAGGTAGCCCAGTGACACTCGTGCATTGTGTGAGACTTCGCGCAATGTGCGGCCCTGACGTTGACGCACATCGCGCAAGACATCCCCAATTTCGTGGCGCAAAACCACGACTTTGCGTTCCTTGCGCTGATGCGGTTTTTCGTCTGCCAAACCCACATCCCGCCAGCGCACGACGCCGTTTACGGATACGGGTTGTTTCACCATTGGTATCGCCTTACTCCTTGTTTGTTCACAACAATTCAATTGGTTGTGCGTTCCGGCTGATTCCGGTGGACGCCATGACCGCTTGGTGTTCTTATCCTAGAGTGGATTGGCACACTTCGCGTTCACTATGACTAACTATCTAGTCACAACTTTTGTTCCCCGGCACATCTAATGACCTGTTCGAGCAGTGAAATGGCTTCCTGCACGGCCTGCACCCGGATCATTTCCCTGTCTCCGCCGAAGTGGTATTCATAGGACTGCGCTTCCCCGTCGAGTGCCACGGCAATGTACACGGTGCCCACATTCTTGCCCTGGTGCGGTTCGGGACCGGCGACTCCCGTGGTGGAGATCCCCACCCGAGCCCCGGTCGCGGCACACGCACCCAGCGCCATGGCACAGGCGACCTGGGGGTCGACGGCGCCGTTGCTCTCCAACAGTGCCGCGGACACGCCCAGCAAGCGCTCCTTGACCTCGTTCTGGTACGCCACCACCCCGCCCTGCAACATTCCCGATGCGCCGGGCACCTGGACAAGGGTTGCCGCCACCATGCCGCCGGTCAGCGACTCCGCCGTTGCCACGGTGAGCCCCGCCGACACGGCAGAGGCGATCAGCTCGGCCAGTCTCGTTTCAGTCAACACCGGCTACTCCTTGACCGGGGCGGTTCCGGCCCGGCCCCGCCCCGAACGGACCAGCTGCCAAGCCTTGACGAGGTAGTCCACGCCCGTCACAACCGTCACGGCCAGAGCTGCAAGCATGATGACATACGCCACCACCGACAGCCAGGGAATCGCCGGGGTGACGGGGAGCAGGAACACGAAAATCGCCACGGTTTGCATGACGGTCTTCAGCTTTCCACCCTTGGAGGCTGCCATGACTCCGTAGCGGATCACCACAAATCGGAGCACCGTGATGCCTACCTCGCGCACCAGCATCACGATCGTGACCCACCACCACAGCTCGCCCACTGCGGAAAGCATGATCAGGGCCGAGCCAATCAGCAATTTGTCGGCTATGGGGTCCGCGATCTTGCCGAAGCTGGTGACGAGCCCGCGCGCCCGGGCGATGTCGCCGTCAAGCTTGTCCGTGTAGATGGCGAGCACAAACAGCACCACCGCCACCCAGCGCAGCGGCCCGTACGCCCCGTCGTCGGCCAGGAAGGCCCAGATGAAGAACGGCACCATCACAATGCGCAAAAGTGTCAGGGCATTGGGCAGGTTCCAGTTGGATGGGCGCGGCGCCACCTTGTCATTCACAACACAAGGCTATCGTCAATAGCTGCGGCAACCGCATTTTCGGCAGTTGCCCGGCCCGTCACCGTCCAGTCAGCGACCATGCGTCGTCGCCGCCCTCTTCGTCGTCGCCGTCGTGATATTCGACCGCCTGGGCCCGGTTCTCCAGATCCTGGCCCACCAGATCCTCGCCCCAACCGTGGTTGGCGTTGGCGTTCTCGGCCAGGGCCGCGGTCATTGGATCGGCAGCAGGCGCACTGCCTTCTTCGGAAGGTTCGACGCCGGAGCCCCCTGCCGCCGGGCCGTCGCCGCGGATGGCGGCAAGGGTTTCGGCGAGGTCGTCCGGCTTGACCAGCACGTCGCGTGCCTTGGAGCCTTCCGAGGGTCCCACCACGCCGCGTGATTCGAGCAGGTCCATGAGCCGGCCGGCCTTGGCGAAGCCCACGCGCAGCTTGCGCTGCAGCATGGAAGTGGAGCCAAACTGTGTTGTCACCACCAGTTCGGTGGCCTGCAGCAACACCTCAAGATCGTCGCCAATGTCGTCTTCAATGACCTTCTTGGGCGCTTCGACGGCAACATCGGTGCGGTAGCTGGCCGCCAGCTGGCCCTTGACGTGATCCACGACGGACTTGATTTCAGCTTCCGTCACCCAAGCGCCCTGTACACGAATCGGTTTGGATTGGCCCATGGGCAGGAACAAGGCGTCGCCTTGGCCCAGCAGTTTCTCGGCACCGGGCTGGTCAAGGACCACGCGCGAGTCGGTGACCGAGGAGGTGGCGAAGGCCATGCGGGAGGGCACATTGGCCTTGATCAGGCCGGTCACCACGTCCACGGAGGGTCGCTGGGTGGCCAGCACCAGGTGGATGCCGGCGGCACGGGCCAGCTGGGTGATGCGGACAATGGAGTCCTCCACGTCGCGCGGGGCCACCATCATCAGGTCGGCGAGCTCGTCCACAATCACCAAAAGGTAGGGATAGGGCTTGATCACGCGCTTGGAATCGACGGGAGGATGCACAGTCCCGGCTTTGACGGCCTTGTTGAACTCGTCGATGTGCTTGAAGCCAAAGTTGGCCAGGTCGTCGTAGCGGGTGTCCATTTCACGCACCACCCACTGCAGCGCTTCGGCGGCCTTCTTGGGGTTGGTGATGATGGGGGTGATCAGGTGCGGGACCCCCTCATAGGCGGTGAGCTCCACGCGCTTGGGATCAACCATCACCATGCGGACTTCATCGGGGGTGGCCCGCATCAGGATCGAGACGATCATGGAGTTCACAAAGGAGGACTTGCCCGCACCGGTGGCACCGGCCACCAGCAGGTGCGGCATCTTGGCCAGGTTGGCCACCACGAAGCCGCCTTCGACGTCCTTGCCCACCCCCATGACCATGGGGTGTTCGGTGCGCCGGGCGTTGGCAGAACGCAGCACGTCACCGAGGACAACGATCTCCTTGTCGGCGTTGGGAATCTCAATGCCGATGGCGCTCTTGCCGGGGATGGGGCTCAGAATGCGCACATCCGAGGAGGCCACGGCGTAGGAAATGTTCTTGCTCAGCGCCGTCACCCGCTCCACCTTGGTGCCCGATGCCAGCTCAATCTCATAGCGTGTCACTGTTGGTCCGCGGCTGAAGCCGGTGACTGCGGCATCGACGTTGAACTGCTGCAGGGTGTCCGTCAGTGCGGCCACCACGGTGTCATTGGCCGCCGTGGCATCCCTGCCGGGCGGCCCGGCCGGGAGGTACTCCGACTCCGGCAGCGTGTAGGTGACATCGCCGGAGAGTTGCAGCTGCTCCGAACGGGCCGGGATGGGTGCCGGCGGAGACATGGGCGGGGCCGGGACCTTGCGGGCCACGGCTGCATCCATGGTCGCGGTGCCGGGGCCTGCCATGCCCAACGCACCGGCGGACACAATTCCAATGGCCTCGGTGACGGCCTCGTCGTCGTCCTGGCCCTGCTGGACGTCAAAGACCTCAGAGGTGGTCGGCAGCCCTTGGCGGGCCTTGATCTTGTCGGCGGCCAGCTCGTCCCGGGTGGGTCGCCGCACACCGGGGCGTAGCGACGGCGTACTTGAGTCTTGCTCCTGGGCGCCGTCCTCGTCGCCCCCAATGAGTGCCGTCGCGAAGGCACCGGCCGTACCGTCGTCGTCGTCCGATTCCTCTTGGGCCGTTTTTTGGCGTCCGCGTGCCCCGCGCGTCTTCTTTGGCTTTTTATCGCGGTCGTAGAGGTAACTTTGGTCGTGGCCGTCGGCGCTTGGCGCGGTTTCCGGGGCGCCCATCAGCTTTTCGTAGACCCAGTGCAGGCGTCCTGGAATGTGGCGCACCGGGGTGTTGCTGAGAACAAGTACACTGGCAAACGCCACGAGGGAGTACACGATCAGGGCCGCCACCGGGCTCAGGTTCGCGATCGGGGCGCCGGCCAACAGACCCACCATGCCACCGGCTGCCCTGACACCGTCAAAACCTTCGGCCATGCTGGGGCTGCCGCCCACCACGTGCGCAATGGCGCAGCCGGCGAGCGTCATGATGGCGAAGCCCAGCGCCGTGCGGTTGTTGCTGGACATATTGCTGGGTTGGCGGAAAACCAACACTGAGAAAATCAAGAACATGGGCGGCAGCAGCACGGCGAACCAGCCGAACGTGCCTTCAACGACCCCTTGCACGGCGTTGGCAACAGCACCTTGCAGTCCCCACCATTCAAAGGTGGCGATGACGATGGCCAGCACAATGAAAAGCAGGCCCGAGCCGTCGCGGCGCTCATTCGTTGGCATGCCCGACTTGTCGGTGCCCATGCGCCGGATGGCGCCGCCAATCAAGTGGCCCAGTCCCTGCCAGAAGCCAACAACCATGCGCACGGGCCACACCAACGAGACCTCCGGCTCCGGCGCCTTGCCACGCGGCATCTTGGTGGTCTTGGGCGCGCGCGACGAGGCGCCACCCTTCTGACCGGCGGATGTACGGGCGGGGGAAGAACGAGTCGCCATACCCGCCACATTACCCGCCTTGGTGCGATTCCCCGCGGATTTACACCCACGAAGGGGTGGTGGCGCACCGCCCGGCACGCCACACCCCCGCCGATGCGACGGCCCGGTCCATCCCCAATTCGTCAGGGCTGCTGTACCGAACCGGTCACCTTGCCCTTGTTCCGCAACCATTCCTCGATCTCTTCCAAACTCCTGCCCTTGGTCTCCGGCACCAGCTTGACCGCAAACAGCCAGCCCAGGGCACAGACGACGGCGTAGAGCCAGAACACCGGGGACCGGCCAAGACTCTGAAACAGGGACAGGAACGTCAGCGACACGATGAAGTTCATCCCCCAGTTGCACAGCAACGTGGTGCTCATGGCGGAGCCACGGATGCTCAGCGGGTAGAGCTCGGAGGGCAGCACGAACACCACCACACCGACACTGGTGGCGAACGCGGCAATGTAGATCGCAACACAGGCGATCGCAACCCAACCGGCAAAGGCCGGCAGCGGATCGGGCATCAGAACAAGGCCCAGTATGACCAAGCTCACTGCCATCACGGCAAAGCCGACCATGAGCAGCTTCCGGCGCCCCACCCGATCCACCAGGGACATGCCGACCAGGGTCATCACCACGTTCACGGCACCAACACCGGCAGTTGCGAGGATGGCCGCCGACGGCCCCAGGCCGGTGGCGTTGAAAATGGACGGCGCATAATAGATGACCGTGTTGACGCCGCTGGCCTGGCCGATGACGGAGACGCCGATGCCTGCGATCAGCGCCGGACGGACCCAAGGCTTGGCCAGGTCGCGCAGCGTGGACTTGCGTGGTTCGTTCTCTTTCGTCTTCCGGATTTCGGCCAGTTCAATACTGCCCGCCCGATCTCCGCGGAGCCGGCGCAACACCGCCGCAGCCTCCTCGAACCTGCCCTTTTCCACCAGCCAACGCGGTGTTTCGGGCAGGAACAGCATCCCGATGCCCAGCGCAGCCGAGGGGATCAACGCCAGTCCGAACATCCAGCGCCAGCCACCTTCATAGGCGAACGCGGCGTTGGTCAGATAGGCCACCAAGATGCCGATGGTGATCATGAGCTGGTTGAAGGAGACTAGCTTGCCGCGGATTTCCGGCGGCGCCGCCTCGGCTATAAACAAAGGGACCAGCACCGAGGCAGCGCCTACGGCAACGCCGAGGACGACCCGGGCAAGGATCAGCGTCTCGACATTCGGAGCGACGGTGGCCACAAGGGCACCAATGGCGAAAACCGCGGCCGCCCCGGTGATGGAGTACCGGCGGCCGAACCGGTCTGCCAGCGGGCCGCAGCCCATCGCTCCAACCATGGCACCGATCAGCAGCGAACTGACGACAATACCCTCGGACAGGGCATCAAGTTCGAACTCGTCTCCGATGAACAGCAGCGCTCCGGAAATGACCCCGGTGTCGTAGCCGAACAGCAAGCCGCCGATCGCCGTGACGATGGCGATCGTGTACACCAGCCTGCGGGAGCCTTCCTTGCCGGGTGGCGTTTTTGAAGGTTTTGCTTGGTTCACTGAGGGCTCCGCTCACGCTGATAATTTCCCGGTCCACCCCCAAATGAACCGTTTTGCGTGACTACTTTACGCCCGAACACCCCGTGAACCATAACGACCGTCATGGTGCGGTTGCCTCCCCCGCGGCTAGGCCTCCAGGACCACCGGAATGATCATCGGGCGGCGACGCAGCTTGCGGTTGACCCATGTGCCAATGACGCGACGCACCACCTGTTGCAGCTGGTGGGTGGTGTGCTCGGTGCTCGCCATGACTGCCTCTTCAAGGGCCGCGGCGATCTTGGGCTTGATGTCATCGAAGACCGAATCGTCCTCGGCAACACCGCGTGCGTGGATGTCCGGGCCGGAAACGATCTTCCCGGTGGCACGGTTCACGACGGTGATGATGGAGATGAACCCCTCGTCGCCAAGCGTGCGGCGGTCCTTCAGGTCGGCGTCGGTGATCTCGCCCACGCTTTGCCCGTCGACGTAGACGAAGCCGCACTCAACCTGGCCCACAATCTTCGCCACGCCGTCTTTCAAATCGATGACGGAACCGTCGTCGGTCAACAGCACGTTCTCGGCTGGCACGCCGGAGGAGATGGCAATGTTGGCGTTGGCGATGAGGTGGCGGGTTTCCCCGTGGACGGGCATGACGTTTTTGGGCGTCAGGATATTGTAGCAGTACAACAGCTCGCCGGCCGCGGCGTGGCCGGAAACGTGCACTTTGGCAGTGCCCTTGTGGATGACGTCGGCACCGAGCTTCAGCAGGCCGTTGATGATGCGGAACACGGCGTTCTCATTGCCCGGGATGAGCGAGGACGCCAGGATGACGGTGTCTCCCTTGCCCACTGTGATCTTGTGGTCGCCGTTGGCCATGCGGGACAGTGCCGCCATGGGCTCGCCCTGTGAACCGGTGGACATCAGCACCACCTGGTTGTCCGGCAGGTTGCCCACGTTCTTCATGTCCACGAGCACCTCGGCCGGGACGTGCAGGTAGCCCAGCTTTTCCGCGATGCCCATGTTGCGGACCATGGAACGGCCCACGAAGGCGACCTTGCGGCGGTGCAGCACCGCGGCGTTGAGCACCTGTTGGACGCGGTGCACGTGGGAGGAGAAGCTGGCCACGATGATGCGTTTGTCAGCCTTGCCAAACAACGCTTCCAGAGTGGGTCCAATTTCAGCTTCGCTGGTGGTGAAGCCGGGCACGTCGGCATTGGTGGAGTCAACCAGGAACAAGTCCACGCCTTCCTCCCCGAGACGGGCAAAGTGGCGCAGGTCGGTGATCCGGCCATCCAGCGGCAGCTGGTCCATTTTGAAGTCGCCCGTGTGCAGCACGGAGCCGCCCTCGGTGCGCAGGAACACGGCCATGGCGTCCGGAATGGAATGGTTGACGGCAATAAATTCGCACTGGAACGGGCCCAGCTGTTCAACCTGGCCCTCCTTGACGGTCAGCGTCCAGGGCTTGATGCGGTGCTCCATGAGCTTCGCTTCAATGAACGCCAGCGTCAGTTGCGAGCCGATCAGCGGAATGTCGTTGCGCAGGCGCAGCAGGTACGGGACCGCGCCAATATGGTCCTCGTGCCCGTGCGTGAGCACCACGCCCACCACGTCCTCGAGCCGGTCCTTGATGTAGGAGAAGTCGGGCAGAATCACGTCAACGCCCGGCTGGTCCTCTTCCGGGAACAGCACCCCGCAGTCGACAATGAGCAGCTTGCCGTCCATTTCAAAGACGGTCATGTTGCGGCCAATCTCGCCAATGCCGCCCAGCGGGACAATCCGCAGCGTGCCCTTGGCCAGGCTGGGCGGAATTCGCAGCCCCGGCTCAGTCATTTGGGTCATGCCTAAACTTCCATTCCGGCTTCTGCAAGGTCAGCTTTGATCAAGGCGATCTCGGCCTCGCCCGGTTCCACCAAGGGAAGCCGGACCACCGAGTTGGGCAGGAATCCCTGCCACTTGAGAATTTGCTTGACACCCACGGCGCCCTGCACATGGCCCATCACGGCCCGGATGACGGGGTCCAGTGCAAAGTGGATCCGGCGGGCCGTGACGAAGTCCCCGGCTGCCGCGGCGTCAATGAGGGCACGGAAAGCGGGTGCAGCAATGTGTGCACTGACACTGACAAGTCCGACGGCGCCGGCAGCCATCAGCGGCAGCGTCAGTCCGTCGTCGCCCGAGTAAACATCGAGATCGGTGTTGGCCAGCACACGGCTGGTTTCGGTGAAGTCGGCCTTGGCGTCCTTCAAGGCAATAATGCGACGGTGGTCGGCCAGGCGAATGATGGTTTCGGTGCTGATGGCAATGCCGCTGCGCCCGGGGATGTCATAAATCATCACGGGCAGTTCGGTGGAGTTGGCAATCGCCTCGAAGTGGGCCTGGATGCCGGCTTGGCTGGGCTTGTTGTAGTACGGGGCGACCAGCAGCAGCCCGTCGATGTCAAGCTTGGCTGCGCGCTGGGACAGGTTGATGGAGTGGCGGGTGTCATTGGTTCCGGTGCCGGCAATGACCCGGGCGCGGTGGCCCACGGCGTCGATCACGGCTTGAAACATGCCAAGGTTTTCTTCATCCGTCAGGGTGGATGTTTCCCCGGTGGTGCCTGTGACAAGAATGCCGTCGCAACCGTCGTCGACAAGTTTGTTGGCAAGCTCGCCGGCAGCCTTGTAATCCACTTCCCCGTCGACGGTGAAGGGGGTGGCCATGGCGGGCACCAAAGTTCCAAAGGGACGCAGGGCGGTTTTAGAGACAGACATGGGTAAAACGTTACCTGCTGGATGCTGATTTTGTTCAAAGCAGTCCACGAGTCGCAGTCCAGGCTTTGCGTGGGCATGCCGACTCTTCCGCCATGACTGGTGCCGCACTTGGGGCTAGAGACCGCGCAGGAAGGGCAGCCATTCATCCAGCACGGGTTGGGCCGGGACAAGGCTGGAACCGTGGGTGCGGCCGGGCAGTGCCGCCACGCGGGCTCGGGGCATGAGGGCGGCGGCGCGGCGGGAATCCTCCAACCGGGCGGTGTCCGCCGTGCCGGCCATGAGCAGCGCGGGCACCTCGATGGCGGCCAGCACGTCCTCGGGGATGGCCGGTTCGGCCTCGGTGTGGGCAAAATAGGCCCGCAGCGCCTGGCCGTCGTTGGCCAAAAAGGCTGCCCGTGTCTGACCGTCGAGGCTGGTGCCCATGTGCGCCTCCCAGCCCGCGACAAAGGCGGCCATGCCTCCGGAGCCGAGAGCGGCGTCGTACTCGGGGAAGAAGAGCTCGCCCACGCTGCCGGGCTGAATCCTGTACGTCCCGCCAAAAGTGGCCAGGGACAGCAACCGCTCGGGGGCGGCCGCGGCCAACGAAAAGCCCAGCCGCCCGCCCACGGAGTAGCCGCCAAAGTGGGCCTGCGCGGCGCCGGCGTCATCCAGCACGGCCAGGGCGTCGGCCACCAGTGTGTCCATGGCGTAGGCCCCGGCGGTGTGCGGCTTGGAGCTGCGACCGTGCCCGCGCAGGTCCATGGCGATGACCCGGTAATCCTCCCGCAACGCCTTGGTGTAGCCAAATCCGCGCCAAATCGCCTTGCTCAGGGCACTGCCGTGCACCAGCAGAATGGGCGGCCCCTCCCCCACCGCGTCATAGGAAAGCTCGGCGCCGTCGGCCGGGTTGTGTGCGAGAGCCACGCTCAGGCTTCGCGAAACAGGGCGATGGCGTCCCGCATGGACTGGCGGGCGCGCTTGCGGTCGCCGGCGGCGTCGTAGGCACACGACAGCCTGAACCAGGAGCGCCAGTCCTTGGGCGCCGTTTCGGCCTCGACCTTGTACTTTTCAAATTCCGCGTCGGCGGCTTCGCGGACAATCCGGCCGCCGGGGGTGCGCGGCAGATTGTCTTCGGGCAGCCCGCCTTCGGTTTCCAGCAGCTTGGCCATGCGTTCAGTGGTGGCGCCAAAGCGGACTTCGCTGATGAGCGCCCACGCCGCCACGAACGGGATGACCAGGAAGGCTAAGCCAATCAGCTTGGCGATCCACTCCGGGGCGGCCAGCAGCAGCACGGCCCGCTGCATCATGATGACCAGATAAAACACGAGCAGGAGGGCGATCAGCGCCACCCAGATCTTCGTTTTGGACAGCGTCACTTTGGCCACGGCCCTAGCCTTCCAAGTCCAGGTAGCCGTCCAGGCCCACGGTCAGACCGGGGCGAGTGCCGGCGGTGCGCACCCCGAGGAGAACCCCGGGCATGAAGGACTCGTGGTTGAAGGAGTCGTGGCGGATGGTCAGCGCCTCCCCGTGGCTGCCGAAGAGCACTTCTTGGTGGGCCGTGAGCCCGGCCAGCCGCACGCTGTGGACCGGGATGCCGTCCACCGAAGCGCCGCGGGCGCCGTCGAGCTCGGTGGTGGTGGCATCCGGGGCCGCTGGCACACCGGCAGCCAGGCGGGCCGACGCCACGAGCTGGGCTGTGCGCAGTGCCGTACCGGAGGGGGCGTCGACCTTGCGCGGGTGGTGCAATTCAATGATTTCCACCGAGTCGAAATACCTGGCGGCCTGGGTGGCGAAGCGGGTGGCAAGCACCGATCCCAAGGCAAAGTTGGGCGCGATGAGGACGCCGGTTTCGGGGTGTTGCGCCAATAGTTCCTCGAGTGCGGCCAAGCGTGCGGCGTCCCAGCCCGTGGTGCCCACCACTGCATGAATGCCGTGGGTGACGGCAAAACGGACGTTGGCTTCGGTGGAGTCCGGCACTGTCAGGTCAACAATGACCTGGGTGCCGCAGTCACGCAGCGTCTCCAAGGGGTCCCTGCGGCCCAGGGCTGCCACCAATTCCAGATCCGGTGCCGCATCAATGGCCGCCACGGCAGCCGTTCCCATTCGTCCCTTGGCGCCGAGCACGGCGACCTTCAGCATTTCAGTCATGCGTTTAAGCCTACTGGGTTTCCCCGGCGCCTTCGTTCGGGATGGTTCCGGCACCCACCCATTCGACGCTGCCGTCGCTGAAGAACTGTTCCTTCCAAATCGGCACCTCGGCCTTGATCCGTTCCACGAGGTTCGAGCACAGCTCAAAGGCTTCGGCCCTGTGCGAGGACGCGACAGCACAGACCAGCGCCGGTTCACCAATTTCCAGCGGCCCCACCCGGTGTGCCACCCAAACACGCACGGGGTGGCCGTCGGGGTCAGCGGTGCCGCCGGCGAGGGAGGACACAATGTCGTTGAGCACGCCGGTGGCGAGTGGATGCGCACTGTAGCTCAACCGCGTGACGTCCTTGCCGCCGTCGTGGTTGCGGACCACGCCGCTGAAGCTGACCACGGCGCCGGCGGCGTCCGATTCCACGGCGGCGATGGCCGCGTCGACGGAGATGGCCTCGGTACTCAAGGCGGCGTAAACCACGTCAACATTAATGCCCATGGTGTCCGCCTACCTGATCGCAAAGATGCTTGATGATGGGGTCCAGCACGGCCAGCCCGTCCATGACGCCCGACGGCGAGCCGGGCAGGTTGATGACGAACGTGCTCCCGACCAGGCCCGCATGTCCCCGGCTCAGTGCGGCCATCGGCGTTTTGGCCAGACCGGCGGCCCGGACGGCTTCCATGATGCCGGGGATCTGGCGTTCAAGCAGCGGCAGGGTCATTTCCGGGGTTTGGTCCGTGGGGCTCAGGCCCGTGCCGCCGCTGGTAATGACGACGGCGGGGTGTTGGGTGAGCACTGCCCGCAGCGCCGCACCGACCGGGGCGCCGTCGGGGACCACCACCGGTGCCATGGTCTCGAAGCCGTGCTCCTTCAGCCAATCGACGATGACCGGTCCCGTTTTGTCTTCATAGACGCCCAGGGCTGCGCGAGTCGAGGCGATGACGACGGCGGCCGTGCCCAAGGCTGCTCCGGGTTCGCAGGCGCTCATGCCAGGGGCCCTTCGGTGGGTGCTTCCCGGCCGTGCGTCGGGTCCTGTTCCGCCTCTGGGGCAAGGGTCTCTGGGGCAAGTCTCCAGTCGCCGCTTTTGCCGCCGCTCTTGGCCAGCACGTGGATGTCGGAGATCACGGCGTGTTTGTCCACGGCCTTGATCATGTCGTACACGTTGAGGGCTGCCACTGAAACAGCTGTCAGGGCTTCCATTTCCACACCCGTCGGGCCGCGGGTTTTCACGGTGGCAAACACCCTGACGGTGGTTTCGCCCAGTTCAAAGTCAACCGTCGCCTTGGAGATGGGCAAGGGATGGCACAGCGGGATGAGGTCAGGGGTCTTCTTGGCTCCCATGATGCCGGCAATGCGTGCCACGGCCAGGGCGTCGCCTTTGGGCAGTCCGCCGGCGCCGAGCAGCTTCATCACTGCTGCGGTGGTGCCCACGGTGCCAGTGGCGGTGGCTTCGCGGCTGGTTTCCGGCTTGGCCGAGACGTCAACCATGGCGGCGGTTCCGTCTTGCCGCACATGGGTCAGGGAAGGTGTTTGTTCGCTAGTCACAACAGCCATACTTCCACCTTTGCTCCGGCCTGCAATTCAGTAACACCTGCCGGGACGTTGATGAGGGCATTGGCCTTGGCCAGGGCGCCGAGCAAATGCGAGGACTGCCCACCGACCTCCCGCACGGAGGGCGCCGATTCAAAGGCGGGTCCTGAGTAGATGCCACGCCGGACCTGGTGCTTGCCTGCCGGGGAAGTCATGGGGTGCTCCAGCACGGCGACCACCCGCTGACGCGGTGCCGGGGTGCCCAACAGCGTGGAAAGGGCCGGGCGCAGGAACATTTCAAGCGAGACAAAAGCGCTGACGGGATTTCCCGGGAAGGCCAGGAACGGCACCCCGCGAAAGGTTCCCAAGCCCTGCGGACCGCCCGGTTGCAGTGCCACGGAGCAAAATGCCATGTCGGATTGGGGCCCAGCGTTGGCAAGCGCCAGTTTCACCACTTCAAAGGCCCCGGCGCTGATGCCACCCACTGAGATGATCAACTGGCAACCGGGCTGCGCCGCGTCGTCCGGGCCCCCACCAACACCGCCCACGTTTTCCTCCAAGAGGCGCAGCAGTGCGGCGGGATCGTCGTTGACAACATCGGCCTGAATCACCTCCAGGCCCGACTCGGCCAAGGCCGCGCGCAGCAATGCCGCATTGGCATCAAAGATCATGCCCGGCGGCAAGCCGTTGGCGGCCAGCGGATCGCCGGGGGCCAGCACCTCGTCTCCGGTTGTCAACAGCAGCACACGCACCTTGCGCGCGACCGTCAGCTGCGTGCAACCAAGAGCTGCTGCAAGTCCCAAATGCGCCGCGTTGAGCAGGGTTCCGGCGGCAATGACCGTCTCACCCAGCTGCACGTCGCTTCCCTGCTCCCTGACAAAGGTGCCCGCCAGGGTGGCCGGCAGTTCAACTGTCTCGCCCGCGGCTGCAAAGGTGTCCGGCAAGGCCTTTTCGATGGGGACCACTGTGTTGGCTCCGCGCGGCAGCATGGCACCCGTCATGATGGGCGCCGCCGACCCCTCGGCCAGCCGTTCAGGAACGGATCCGGCAGCGATGGTCTCCACCACCGCATAACTGGTTGATTGATTCGAATCAACACTTTTAGGTTGCAGCGCGTCCATGTGGATGGCATAACCATCCATTTGCGAATTGGCAAAGGGCGGCAGGTCGATGGGAGCCACCAGGTCGGTGGCCAACACCCGTCCCCGGGCTTCCAAGAGCGGGACCGGCGAGCCAACGTCTCTTCCGCCGTTCCCAGGCAGGACTTTCCAGGCACCGCCCAACAAGTCCGCGACGGCCTTTTGGTGATCGGCAACGGTTCTCCGCATGGATTCCTTCCGTAGGGGGCCGGGCGGCGACCCTTTTCCCCCATCCTAGGCGAGGGCGCCATGGCGGGCGGAACGGGCGGATTATTTGCTACCATGAAAATTTCTGGACGAGCGAAAGGCACCATGAAAATCCCCTCGAGCATGAGTTGGCTTCTGGATGAAGCAATCCTTGTGGGCATCCCGCTGATGACGATGGTGGTTGCCGCGCTCCTCTATCCCGCCTATTTGGCGCTGCGAGGCGACTGGCGGTCCTGGACGGTGGCACCTCCCACCAACAACCTGCAGTGGCGCAGGCCAACCACCTATTTTCCATTTTCGCTGTTGTTCGCGGGGCTGGCGGTCCTCACCGCAATGCCTTCACTCGTGTTTGAGGCGTTGCACTGGGAGAGCGCTCGAACGTTCGTCTGGGCTGTGCCGTTTTGGATCCCCATGGCGCTGCTGATGCTCTCGATCGTGTGGTGGCCGCCGTTCCTTGGCCCGCCGTGGTACCGCCGGTGGCGGGCAGCGGGCGGCACCCGTGACGTCCTGCCATGGACCGCCGCCGAGATCGCAGCCGCGGCGGCCCTCCCGGAGAGTCGGCGCAAAGCACGAATCCTGCGCAACATCGAAGCTTCAAAGGCTTTCGTCCAGCACGCCTTGGGATAGGTTTGCGGTCCTTCGTGGCAGCCGCGTCGATCAGTCTGCCTCTTTCCACTCCGATGCGGGATGAATGCATGGGGCTGGCCACGCCGTCGAGTTTGCCTCGCGGCGCCCCACGAACGCAGATATGGCGTAGCGTTGAAGTATGGACACTGAATCTGTTTCGCTGGGCATGCCAGAGGTGCGCCCCGACTTGTCCGCCCCCGACCTCTCGGTCTCCGGAGCGCCTCGCACCGGAGGTGCGGAGACGGGGCTGCTGGACCAGTTCGGCCGGGTCGCAACCGACATGCGGCTCTCACTGACCGACAAGTGCAATCTACGCTGCACATATTGCATGCCCGAAGCCGGGCTGGAATGGCTGAAGAAGGACAAGGTGCTCACCGCTGCCGAAATTGTCCGGCTCGTGGGCCTCGGAGTTAAGCGGTTGGGCGTACGCGAACTGCGATTGACCGGCGGCGAGCCCCTGGTGCGGGCCGACCTCGTGGACATCATCGCCGGGCTGCGCACGAACCACCCCGAGCTACCCATTTCTTTGACCACCAACGGTGTGGGGTTGGCCAAGAAGGCGCAGGCACTGGCCGACGCCGGACTGACGCGGCTGAACGTGTCCATGGACACCCTCCACCACGACGCGTTCCTACAGCTGACACGCCGGCCTTTCCTTGACCAGGTGCTGGCCGGGATTGAGGCTGCCGCCGCCGCAGGCTTGGCGCCCATCAAGATCAATGCCGTGCTGCTGCGCGGCGTCAACGACCACCATGCGGCCGAGCTGCTGCAATGGTCGCTTGACCGCGGATATGAACTGCGTTTCATCGAGCAAATGCCGCTGGACGCCGACCACGGTTGGACGCGTGAAGGCATGATCACCGCCGCTGAAATCCGCGATTTGCTCGCCGGCAGCTTTGACCTGTCCGACGATCCCCGTGCCCGCGACGGCGCCCCGGCCGAACGCTTCGAGGTCAGGCTGCACGGGAACGCCAAGCTGTTGGGCACGGTGGGCATCATCGCCTCCGTCACGGAGCCGTTTTGCGCCGACTGCCGCCGCACCCGGATCACGGCCGAAGGCAAGGTGATGAGCTGCTTGTTTTCCCGCACGGAGGTCGACTTGCTGGCGCTGCTCCGTGCCGGTGATGCTCCGAGCGACGACGATGCCGTCATCGATCGATGGCAGGACGCCATGTGGGCCAAGCCCCGCGCCCATGGCATGGGCCACCCCGGACTGGGTGACGCAGACTTTGTCCAGCCGGACCGCAGCATGAGTGCCATCGGAGGATGAGCATGAACGTACGTTTCTTTGCCGCAGCCGCAGCGGCCACAGGTGTTGAAGAGCAACGTGTTGACGTGGGCGCCTTGGCCGAAGCGGAACCGTTCACCCTTGCGGGGCTGTCGGAGCTGCTCGTGGAGTCCTTCCCCGTCTCGGCATCCGGGCATACTCCCCCGCTGGCGGAAATTCTCCCGCGATGCAGCTTCCTCGTCAACGAGGTCTCTACGCGGAACCTGACCCATCAGCTCAGTCCGGGCGACGTCGTGGACGTGCTGCCGCCGTTCGCCGGCGGTTAAAGGGAAGCCTCCGCACAACACCTGCGCACCATGGGACTCGAACGGTGCGCCACCGTAGCAGTGGCGCACGGTTAGGTTTCAACCGTGCGCAGAAGTACACACCGGCCTCGCACCACCACCCCGAGACTCAGTCTCAGCAGACTCGGCCAACGGGGCTCAACACAACACCTGCGCACCATGGGACTCGAACGGTGCGCCACCGTAGCAGTGGCGCACCGTTAGGTTTCAACCGTGAGCAGAATTACACACCGGCCTCGCACCACCAACTCCGCGGGGACCGGCCCCGCCCGGCATTGCTACAGGCCGAAGGTTTCGGTTTCGTCGAAGGGACCCACCACGGTGATGGTGCGCGGGGAAGCCGCCAGTTCCCGGGCCAGCTCCTGCACTTCGGCAGCCGTGACCTTGCGGATCCGATCAAGGGATTCATCAAGGTCCAGGAACTCGCCCGTGACAAGCTCCGAGCGGCCCAAGCGGGACATGCGCGAGCCGCTGTCCTCAAGGCCCATCACGATCCCACCGGAAAGTTGCCCGACAGCCTTGGTCAATTCAGTGGCGCTGATGCCGGTTTCAGCCAGTTTCTCCAGCTCGTCATTCAGCAAGCCGATAACCTGGCCAACCTTGGCAGGGGCACATCCTGCATACATGCCAAAATAGCCCGTGTCGGCATAGGCCGAAGCGAAGGAATAGGTGGAATACACCAAGCCGCGCTTCTCCCGGATTTCCTGGAACAGGCGCGAGGACATGCCGCCGCCCAGAATGGAGTTCAACACACTCATGGCGTAGCGGCGGGTGTCGGTGGCACGCAGCGAAGGGCAGCCCAGGATGATGTTGGCCTGCTCCACCTGCCTGTTGATGACCTGCAAGCCGGCGGTCCCAGCCACGGCAGCAAAGTCGCTGGAGCGTCGCTGTACAGGTGCGACCCCTTCGTCAAGAGACCAACCCGCAGTGCCCAGCGCTTCGAAGACGTGGGCGCAGACAGCGTCGTGGTCCAAGCCTCCAGCTGCGGTGATCACAAGCGTTTCGGGGCGGTAGTGCTTTTGGTAGTGCTCCCACACCGACTCGCGGTCCACCGCATTGATGGCGTCGGGTGTGCCGCCGATGGGGCGGCCCAAGGCGTGCCGGCCGAGCACGGCAGCCACAAAATATTCGTGCGCAACATCAGTGGGGTCGTCGCCGTCCATGGCGATTTCCTCCAGGATGACGTCGCGTTCCTGCTCCAGCTCGGCCGGATCAATCACGGCGGAGGTGACCATGTCGGCGATGACGTCGATGGCCATGGGCAGGTCGGTGTCAAGAACCCGTGCGTAATAGCACGTGCTTTCCTTGGCCGTTGCGGCGTTGGACTCCCCGCCCACCTCGTCAAAGGCGGACGCGATTTCCAGCGCCGTGCGGCGTTTGGTGCCCTTGAACAACAAGTGTTCAAGGAAATGGGTCGAGCCGTGTTGGCCCTCGGATTCATCCCGAGAGCCAACACCAACCCAAAACCCTATTGTCGCGCTGCGCTGCCCGGGCATGGCCTCGGTCAGGACCCGCACGCCTCCAGGGAGGATCGAGCGGCGCACCACGGCGCCGCCCGCCGTGCCGGAGACGAGTGAGGATGCTTCGGAAGCCAGGCCGTCGGCAGTGCTGAGCAGCGGCAAAAGGGTTATCGCCATGAGTTATTCAGCAGCGCCTTCGGAAACAGCCTCGGCAGCTTCCTGGTCCTCGGCAACCACCGGGGAGAGGGAGAGCTTGCCGCGGTCGTCGATCTTGGTGATTTCCACCTGGATCTTCTGGCCGACGGCGACCACGTCATCAACGTTGTCCACGCGCTTGCCACCGGAGAGCT
The DNA here is from genome assembly GCF_030063185.1 of Arthrobacter sp. H35-D1. Taxonomy (GTDB): domain Bacteria; phylum Actinomycetota; class Actinomycetes; order Actinomycetales; family Micrococcaceae; genus Specibacter. The sequence goes on along the minus strand of NZ_JASISP010000008.1, from coordinate 66,496 downwards.
TGCGCAGCTCTGAGATATGCAGCAGGCCATCCTTGCCCGGTGTGAGCGAGATGAAGGCGCCGAAGGTGGTCGTCTTCACGACGGTACCCAGGTAGCGCTCGCCAATTTCGGGAACCTGTGGGTTCGCGATGGCGTTGATCGCTGAACGTGCGGCATCCGCTGAGGGACCGTTCGTTGCACCGATGTAGACCGTGCCGTCATCTTCAATGGAGATGTCCGCGCCGGTGTCTTCCTGGATCTGGTTGATCATCTTGCCCTTCGGCCCAATGACCTCGCCGATCTTGTCAACGGGGATCTTGACCGCGATGACGCGGGGCGCGAACTCGGAGAGCTCGTCCGGTACGTCGATGGCGCTGGTCAGGACGCTGAGGATGTGCAAGCGGGCTTCACGAGCCTGCTTCAGGGCAGCGGCCAGAACCGACGCCGGGATGCCATCAAGCTTGGTGTCCAGCTGGATGGCCGTGACGAACTCTGCAGTGCCGGCAACCTTGAAGTCCATGTCGCCGAAAGCATCTTCGGCGCCGAGGATGTCCGTCAGGGCAGCGTAGCGGGTCTGACCGTCAACCTGGTCGGAGACCAAGCCCATGGCGATGCCTGCAACGGGAGCCTTCAACGGGACACCGGCGTTGAGCAGCGACAGGGTCGATGCGCATACCGAGCCCATGGACGTTGAGCCGTTGGAGCTCAGCGCCTCGGACACCTGGCGGATGGCGTAAGGGAACTCTTCACGGCTGGGCAGCACGGGCATGATGGCCCGTTCCGCCAAGGCACCATGGCCGATTTCGCGGCGCTTGGGCGAGCCCACGCGGCCGGTTTCACCGGTGGAGTACGGCGGGAAGTTGTAGTTGTGCATGTAACGCTTGCGCGTTACCGGGCTCAACGAGTCGATCTGCTGTTCCATCTTGAGCATGTTCAGCGTGGTGACACCCATGATCTGGGTCTCGCCGCGCTCGAAGATTGCCGAGCCGTGCACGCGAGGCAGAACTTCAACTTCGGCGGTGAGCTGGCGGATGTCCGTCAGTCCACGGCCGTCGATGCGGACCTGCTCGGTGAGGATGCGCTGGCGGATGACGTGCTTGGTTACGGCGCGGAAGGCTGCGGAGAGTTCCTTCTCGCGACCTTCGAAGCTGCCGGCCAAGGCCTTGACAGTCTCATCCTTCAAAGCGTCGGAGGCGTTCTCGCGCTCCTGCTTGTCGGCGATGGCGAATACGGCGGCCAGCTTGGTGGCGGCCGCCTTCTCGACAGCGGCGTAGGTGTCATCTTCGAAGTCCAGGAAGACGGGGAAGTCAGCGGTGGGCTTGGCAGCGCGGGCAGCCAGGTCCGCCTGTGCATCGCACAGGGCCTTGATGAACGGCTTGGCAGCTTCGAGGCCCTCTGAAACGACTTCTTCGGTGGGGGCCGCGTGGCCCTGTTCCTTGATGAGCTTCCAGGAGTTGTCCGTTGCTTCGGCTTCCACCATCATGATGGCGACGTCGTCGCCAGTCACCTTGCCGGCCACCACCATGTTGAACACGGCGTTTTCCAGCTCGGAGTGCTTCGGGAAAGCCACCCACTGGGGGCCCTGTCCATCATCGATCAAGGCGACGCGAACGCCACCGATGGGACCGTTGAAGGGCAAGCCGGAAAGCTGGGTGGACATCGAGGAGGCGTTGATGGCCACCACGTCGTACAGCACGTCCGGGTTGATCGCCAGAACCGTGACAACAATTTGCACTTCGTTGCGCAAACCCTTGACAAAGGCTGGGCGCAACGGACGGTCCATCAGGCGGCAGGCCAGGATGGCTTCGGTCGAGGGGCGGCCTTCGCGGCGGAAGAAGCTGCCCGGGATGCGGCCGGCGGCATACATGCGCTCTTCCACATCAACTGTCAGCGGGAAGAAGTCAAAACCTTCACGCGGGTGCTTGCCGGCCGTGGTGGCGGAGAGCAAAACGGTGTCTTCGTCGATGTACACCGTTGCTGCGCCGGCTGCCTGCTGGGCAAGGCGGCCGGTCTCAAAGCGGACCACGCGCTTGCCGTAGCGGCCGTTGTCAATGACGGCTTCTGAATACTGAATCTCGGGACCCTCCATATGAGAGTCACCTCCATTTCTTGGTAGATGTGCTTCTTTTGAGCCCCTGCCCAAGAGCCCGGCGCTTATTCTTCCCAGAGTCACCACCGGATAATGCTGTGGCTCCCTGTACAACACCCGGTCTTCGATCGAGGCCCACGGGCGCACAACACTTCTTAGTGTCTGCTCCCGGAAGCCACTACCGAGGACCGCGAATGCGTGAATGCTTGCGTTTTTGCCCTTGGTACTGCAGAGGTGCGTGCCGCGAGCCTTGGCGCCCGGCACATGTTTTCACGGCGCAGGATTCCTGCACGGTGAAGATCCTGCACTGTGAAAGGCGGCCTTCCTGTTGCCGGGGACGCAAGGTCCCTGACAGGAGGAAGACCGCCTTTGTTCACAGACTAGCGGCGCAGGCCGAGGCGCTCGATGAGCGTACGGTAGCGGGCGATGTCGGTGTCCTTGAGGTACCCAAGCAGACGACGACGGCGACCAACCAGGCCCATGAGGCCGCGGCGGGTGTGGTGGTCGTGCTTGTGCATCTTCAGGTGCTCGGTCAGGTCAGTGATGCGACGCGTGAGCATTGCAACCTGAACCTCGGGCGAACCGGTGTCGCCTTCGCTGGTTGCGAAAGCCTGCATGATTTCTTGCTTTACAGCGGCTTCTAATGCCACAAGTAACTCCTTGAATGTACCGCGAACATGGTTTCCGCGCCCTGCACAGTTGCCTGGCCAAGCACGGAAGAATCCAGCCACCACGGACTGCAGCCGGATTCCACCTTTCAGTTTAGTCCAGAAAGGCCGGATCTGTCGAAGCAGGAGGGTGAGATGCGCCTCATCGGCCGCGACTCGCGATTTGGAAGCGGCTTCAGCCCAGAAGGGCGCGGGCGTCGTCGACGTCGTGGTGCATTTGCTCGATGAGCGCTTCCGGGCCCGTGTAGGCGACCATGCCGCGCAAACGCCGCACAAATTCCACGCTGACGTGCTGGCCGTAGAGGTTGAAGGCTTCCACGGGCTCCTCCGGCCGGTTGATGACGTATGCCTCCACTTGGCGGCTGACGCCCACAAACGTGGGGTTGGAGCCCACCGAGATGGCTGCCGGCCAGCGGTGCCCGTGCGTGTCGGTCAGCCACCCGGCATACACGCCGTCGGCCGGGATGATCCCGCACGCGTCGGGCGAGAGGTTCGCGGTGGGAAATCCAAGTTCGCGTCCCCGGGCCGCACCGTGCACCACTTCCCCGCTCATGGTGTGCGCGCGTCCCAGCACCTGTGCGGCCGTGTGCACCTCGCCCTTGTGCAATGCTTCGCGCACCCAGGTGGAGGACCAGCGTCGGTCATGGCCTTCGTCATTGACCACGACGACGTCGAACCCCAGGTCCGCGCCAAGCCCCACCATGGTGCCAAGATCCCCCGTGTTCCCCCGGCCAAAGCGAACATCGTGGCCCACCACGACAGCTGAGGCGCCCAGGGCGTTGACGAAAACGCTCTTGACGAACTCTTCCGGGGTTTGCTGGGCAAATTCCAAGGTGTAGGGCAGGACCAGGACGCCATCCAGGCCCAGGGCCGCCATGGCGGCCAGCTTGTCCACCAGGCCCATGATCTGCTCGGGGGCCGATTCCGGCCGGTGCACGACGGCCGGATGCGGGTCAAAAGTCAGCGCCACGGAAAAGGCATTGCGTGCGGCAGCCTCGGCACGCACCTGGGCCAGCACTTCCTGGTGCCCGCGGTGCAAGCCGTCGAAGTTGCCCAAGGTGACCACGGAGGGCCCAAAGTCCCGGGGAACTTCATCCAGCGAGTTCCAAATCTGCACTACTGTTCCTTTTCACTGATTGCTCGTGGGACGGTGCCGGGCGGGCCCGGCCTTTCAAGATTACCTGCTGGGAGGCACCGGTCCCGTCCAGGGTTGCTGCGGTGCTTGCGGATCAGTCGCGGCGAGAGATAGCACCCAGCGGTCTGCCGGCGTGCCACGGTCGTTGTAGTCGCCGCGGATTTGCCCGTCAAAACTGAAGCCCAGCTTCCAGGCAAGTTTGCGGCTGCCCCAATTGGGCACCAGCGCGCTCCAGTGCAGATAGCTGAGGTTGAGCTGGTTGAAGGCGTAGTCCAGCAGCAGGCGCACGGCGGCAAGAGCCGCGCCGGTGCCGCGCGCTTGTGAGCCAAAGTTGATCCCGATCGCAGCCGAGCCGGGGTTCTTGCATTGCAAGTCCACTGTGCCCAGCAGGCGATCGGTGCCGGCATCGGCCACCGCAAAGGTCAACGTCTCCCCCGTTGACCACCCCTGGGCAGTGATGGAGTTGATGAAGAACTCGGCATGCTCGGCTGTGTAGTTCAGCGGCACCGTGGTCCACTGGACCGCCTCGGGGTTCTTGCAGTTTTCCACCAGTTGCGGCGCGTCGGCCATGGTCAGCGCACGCAGCACCACCGTCTCGGAGCGCAGCTCCGGCACGGTGGGCCGGGGGTCCAGGGCCGGCTGCTGCGCTGTGCCCTGCACGTGGTCCCGGTATTGGGCACTCGTTTGGCTAAATACCAGTCCGTCGGCAACTTGTCCGTCGAGATGGCCGTAGCCGGGAATTTCTGCGACAAGAATGAATCCGCAACGCTCCGCCAAGGCCGTGCTGCGTGCGTTCCCGGCCGTGGTGCGCCAGTGCAGGAATTCCAGGCCGAGGTTGCCAAAGGCATAGCCGGTGAGCAGTTCCACGGCGCGCTGGGCGCTGCCCGTGCCGCGCCCGGAGGGCAGCATCTTGATGCCCACGCTCGCGGATCCGCCGCCGGAGGTGGCGAAGACTTCGTGCAGGCTCAGGGTTCCCACGATTTCTTGCCCACCGCCGCGGTTTTCGGCCACGGCAAAGCGCAGGTAGCTCCCGGTTTCCCAGCCTTGGGCAATGGAGCCTTCAATCAGCTCCGCTGCTCTGGCGTCATCCATGGCTGCCTCGGAGGCGGTCCAGCGGACGTTCTCGGTGTCGCGGTGCATGGCGGCCAGCGCGGGCGCATCCCCGGGGCCGAAGCGGCGCAGGGACGTCAGCCCGTCGCTGAGGACCGGCCACGCCGTCGAAAGTTCCAGCGTGCTCACTTCACTTCCCGGTGCCTGTACAGCCAGATCAGGCCGATGATCGGCAGCAGCAGCGGCACAAAGCCGTAGCCGCGGCCGAACGTGCTCCACACGGTGTCGTGCGGGAAAGCTGCGGAATCAAACACGCTCAGGGCGCCAATGACCAACACGCCCACCAGTTCAATGCAGATGGCGACCACCGCAAGTTTCGCCCAGCCACGACCCGGCTTGGCCAGTGAAATGGTGGCGACGATGTACACCACGGCGGCGAAGGCGGAGAGCAGGTAGGCCAGCGGCGCATCGGCAAAATGGGTGGCGATTTGGTAGCCCGCCCGGGCCGTGGCCGAGATGGCGAAAATGCCATAGACGGTGATCAGCAGCCGCCCGGCGCCCGTGGTGCGTCCGTGGGGGGCTTCTTGGGCAGTGGTGTCAGGGGTGCTCATCATCCAATTCCTTGTTGCATTAGGTGCAAGTACAGCGGTTGCAGTGCTTGCGCGGCCATGGTGGTGCCGTACCAAATTTGTGCCATCCGGGCCAGCATGACCACCACCGTGACCCCCACTGCGCCCATGACGTAGTTTGACCAGTGCGTGCGTTCCATCATGGCCCAGTAGAACCCTGCTACGGGCAGCATCGCGGCGGTGAACATGTAGCCCCAAAATTCCCAGGCCTCGCCCACCATGTTTTGCCCGCCCAGCACCCGCACAAGGGAGCCAATGGCGTAGACCACAATGAAAAGTTCGACGGCGGCCAGGCCCAGCAAGGTGACATCGTTGGGTTTCTTTTTCAGCACTGCCGCAACGACGCAGATCACCGTTGAGGCCAGTCCCACAATGGTGCCAATGATGAACCAGGCGTCAAGGGTCACGACAGGGGCTCCTTGGCTTCCCCCGGCGTGGCAGTCGCGGCGCCCCCAGGCATGGCGGGTGCCGGCGTGGTAGGTGCCGGATCCGGAGGGAAGACCAAAACCGGTTTGGCGTGTTTGCCGGCGTCCGCCAGCAGGGCCACCAGCGTGCCGTCGGGGGCGAAAGCTGCGGCCGGATCTGCCACGGTGTGCATGCCTTCGACGCTGGCAGGGATGCGCCGGCCAAAGGACAGTTCAACGGCTTCGGCGGCGGTGAGTTCGCGGACGGGCATCAGGGCCCGGGCGGCGTCGGCGATGTCAAGGACTTCCAGCTTTCCTGCCAGTTCCTCCAGTGTGCGGGCTTGCTCCAGGTTGTAGGGGCCGACGCTGCTGCGACGCAGGGCGTTCAAGTGTCCGCCAACGCCCAGCCCGGCACCCAGATCGCGGGCAAGGGCCCGAATATAGGTGCCCGAGGAACAGCGCACGGCGACGTCAACGTCAATGTAGGCGACGCCGTCGTGCTCTGCCACCGGATCCTCGCCCTGCAGCTCAGTCGCGGGCAGCCCAGTTCCGGGCACTTCCGGATCCTGCAGCTCCCCTGGTCCCTGTGTCTGCATGCCGCGGCGGATGTCCAGGATCTGGAAGGAATGGATGGTTACCGGGCGGGCGGCGAGCTTGACGTCTTCCCCGGAGCGCACGCGGGCATAGGCCCGCTCGCCGTTGACCTTGATGGCGCTGACGCTGCTGGGGACTTGTTCGATGGGGCCGCGCAGGGCCGCGATTCCGGCTTCGATGGCACTGTTGGCGACGCCCTCGGTGGAGGTGGTGGAGGTGACGTCGCCCTCGGCGTCGTCGGTGACGGTGGAGGCACCCAGCCTGATGGTGGCCTCGTAGGTCTTCGAGGTGCCCACAATGTAGGTCAGCAGCCGGGTGGCTTTGTTGATGCCCACCACGAGCACGCCCGTCGCCATGGGGTCAAGGGTGCCTGCGTGGCCCACTTTTCGGGTCCCTGCAAGCCTTCGCATTCGGCCCACCACGTCGTGGCTGGTCCATCCCTGCGGTTTGTCTACGATTACCAGTCCAGAAAGCACGCTTTGAAGTATATCCGCACCCGGGCCCTGCGGATGGTGAGTCCTCCCCATCGCGGACGTCCCGGCCCATGATTACGCTAATGGCGAGGCGAACGCCCGATTCGGAACAGACGGAGAACCATGACACACCACGCACGCATTGGCACCAAGCACTCGATGGCAGCCCTGGGAACGGGCATTGCCTTGGCCTTGTCGCTAACGGGCTGCATCGGCGGGAACACAGAGAAGGCCCCCGCCGAGGAGAGCCCTGCCGCGCAGGAACAGTCATCGGCACCGGTTGAGACCGTGGCTGCCAATGAGCGCGGTGGCGAAGAAGTGGACTCTGCCCCGGCCTCCACACAGGCACCCAAAGCCGCCGCCCCGGCCGACGCAGCCAAGCTGACCAAACCCGGGACATCCCTGAAGTTCGGCGAAGTTGCCTACACGCACAGCAACAGCGGAGACGCCGGATCGGAGGAGTACAAGGAGGCCGCCTACGAGACCAAGGTCACGAAGATCGTGGCAGGAAGCGAAGCGGACATGGCCGAATTCGAGGACGCGGCCAAGTTTGCCGGCCAAACCCCCTATTATGTCTTCACCGACGTCTTGCTGACCTCACTGTCCAAGCCGTCGGCCGGCATCGGCGATCCACGCATCACAGGACACTTGAAGGACGGCACCGAGGCACAGAAGCTCATCGTGTTCGGCTCCATGGCCGACTGTGAATCCGGCTCCTTCGACACTGACGGCGACGACGACGACTTCACCTATGTGGTGGGCTCCACGAAGACCATGTGCAACGTGTTCCTGGCACCTGCCGGCGACGCCGTGACCACAGCAAGCTACGACGATTCAAGTTTCAACTACGAAAACTACAAGGACAACCAGTACCGCAAGAACCCCATCGTGTGGGGTAAATAGCGAAAAGGCCCGGCAGCCGCTCGGCTGCCGGACCCTGCGCGGGGACGCCAATTCGAACCGCATCGGGTGTCGCTTTCTGCGATGGTCACGCATGGCCACGGTGTGCGGCCTTTTAGCAATCTTTGAATGGACGGGCAATGCCGGGTGGTTTTCAAGGTGCAGATGTTCCAGCGCTGCGTGAATTCGCCAAGGAACTGGCCTAGAATTCGCCGCGTTTGACCCGAATTGGCTTTTCCTTGAGCACTGTTCTCGCGCGCATCCGCTGGTATGGAGAAGACAGCGACCGTTTCCGCCGCGACTGGAACACGGTCCTTCGACGCACGCTGCAGACTGTTGCAGCGGAACTGGATACGGTGGCCAAGCTGCTGGCGCTCAACGCCGACGACGCCAAGTCTTTCCTTGACGGGATGGCAGACTCCGGGGGCCTCGAAGATGGCGGGCAAGGACGGGCAACCCAACGGCTGTGGCCAGTTCCTGGGACATCAACCGACATCGGACCACAACACCATGCGTTCCAACAAGGCGGTCTGGCGGAAATTGAACGCCTGCAACGGGCAGGGCTGGTCACTGAAAACGTGGACGAGGTCTGGAGCAGGATTGAGGGGTGCCCGCTGTGGTTTTCAACGCAAAATAACGCATCCCCAAGCGCCAGGGTCGCGACGCTCAGCGGCCCTCACGGAGAACCGTGTGGGGGACTATTCGACGATTTGTAACTAGAATCTCCAAATGATCACTGCGACCAAACGCCTGTTCCTGGACCGTCCGACGACTGAGGATGCCGCTGGTTTACACGTCATCTGCAGCGATCCGCGAGTCTGGACTCATTTCCCCAGCCTGCGACATTCCGAAATTGAACAGACTCGCGAGATGCTTGATCGATGGATTGCCTCGTGGGAGCGCGACAAGCTGGGCACCTGGATCGTAAGGATTCCCGGAAGCCAGACGATAGTCGGCTATGGTGGCTGCTCTATCAAACAAGGTGCGTTCTGGAATCTGGGATACCGATTCGCCTTCGATGCCCAGGGCCATGGATATGCCACCGAGCTCTCGTTTGAAGCCGTGAGGCAGGCGAAGATGAGCCTCCCCGGCCTGCCGATCGTGGCGTATTTGCTCGAACACAATGTGGCTTCAGCACGAGTGTCCGAAAAGGTCGGACTCTCCCTTGCTCATCGAGGTATCGATGCTGGCAACCCGGACCCGAATGCGATTCGCCTTGTCTATGCAGACCGACGGCTGAGCCCGGAGGAATTGTCAGAAACTATGCGACAGTGATTCGCGCACAACCTTCCGTGCACGGTTCCAAAAACCGGTCGGCGACCGACCCTTGAATTCATGCGCGCACATGAGCTGAAGAGTCCCCCCATGGCAGTTCCAGAAAGGGTACTCCCAGCGGGACTCGCGAAGTTTGGAGTCCAAGGTGCTCATGAGGTGCGCGACGCGGTTCTTTCCCTTTGGCGCGATTGGATACCGGCGGAGAACATCAATCAAAACTGGTGTGGCGTGGTTCTTGGCTCGCTCAATGAATATGCCACCAACCTCGGGATCCTCAGCTGTAACCAACTCAGCTATACGCGCCGCACTTGCGGGTCCGCGCAGGATATGAGCCACCTGAGTGGCTTTCGCAATTGGGTGCAGGTACGCAGCGGCTGCGGCGTCGCCCGCAGTGCGTGCAGCAAGTCGTACGGATTCGGTGGCTGCCTCAAACACCAGAAGGACTTCCTGCGCCGCCTCCGCCACATGGCGTGCCACGACTCGCAGCTCGCCCATGGTCAACTCGAAATCGCTGGTTCGTGTCCTCATGATCCAATTTTCTCATTGCCGCGGAGCCCATAAGCGGAACCCTGGAGAGGACAGGCATGTGCCGTCTTCAGTACGAGCCCGGCTTTAGAATCGACGAAGCCTTTGTTCGTCAAGCGACGGCCGGGGGTAGTCTCGAAGATTAGGCTCGCGAAAGGCTAAACTCGCGTGGTCAGCTGGCTTGCAAACGTAGGGGGAAACTCGCCAATGGATATTGTTTCAATTTTGATCATCGCCGGGATCATCATTCTGTGTCTGCTGCCCGTCTTGTTTCGGTCGTTCCGACGTTTTGCCAAGACCGCGGACAACAGCGAAGCCAGAAATTCCGACGTTGCGAGGGACCTCAGGGAGGCGCAAAACCAGATTGATCGAGGCAGCAGACAGTATGGGGGCCGCTTCTAAAAAAAGTGAAATATCCGACGCCAGTGCCTCACCCGTGCGTCACGCCGCCCGCCAGGACGGGTCACGGTTGACGTGGCGGATCATGCCACGGTCAGGAGAACTGGGCCGTTACGGCATGTGCGCCAAGGGCACCTTGCTGGTTCGGAAACTCGATCACCTCGCGCACACCGTCCACAACGAAGTCACCATGAAAGGCTGACTCCGCCGGATTTCGCAGACAGTTTGGTCACGCGAAACTTTGGGTAGTTGGCGATTATTGCTGGAGTAGTGCGGGGATGTATCTCAGTGTGCTGATGAGAGCCATGATCGCTATGGCATATCCGAGCGCGAGAGCTGCCATCGCCAGCCAGCGGCCCCTTTGGCCCTTGAGCTTGATTTGATTCAGCGACACATGTCCAGCGCCAACCGCAAAGACAGCCAAGCCCGGTATCCCGAGCAGCCAGATTCCTGCTGCAGCCAAAACAGCCAAAACGATGGCGGCGACAGCAAGTTTGTTCAGTTGGCCAGTCTCTGCGCGAGTCGGCACCGTGGGCGTACTCATGTGGTTCCCCTTACCTCATTGATTAGTCATCGAGTCTAGCCACTGTCGTCTGGAAGTAGGCAGATGGTTACCTCACCCGTTTCGATTCCTGGACGTGCGACTACCCTCGATTCTATGAAGCGGGGGAGGGAATTATGCCATGGTTGCGCGGTCTGATGCGGACCTTGAATCCGAGAGAATTCCTGTCCTTAGCTGTGTAGCCTGCCGCGAAGGTGGCAGGTGCAGGTGGCAGGTGCACTGCGTCGCGCCTAGCTCGAAATGCGAGCCGTTAGAGGAAACCCATCGTCTAAAATTGGACGAATCGAGCCGTGAGGCGCGTCCCGTATAGGCGCATTAAAAGTGTCCCACAAGCCGATTGGTCGCGATGCACACGGACACCTTCCGGATCCGCCCCGGAGGGCTGGACGGCCTGGTTGACCACATCGACATTTTCTATAACTTTCCGGACGCGCAGGACGCCAACCCCGAGATCGAACGGGCGGCCAATCAGCTCGGCTTCCGCTTCCTGGACGACGTGGCCCCCATTGGGCCCGAATTCAAGGACGGCTCCGGCAAGCAAAGCTGGAACCCCGGGTTGGGCAACAGCACCGGGACCGTGTTTTCCGTGGAAGCCATGGAAAACCACACCACAGTCAGCCTGACGTGGATCTACTCCATTCAACTGGCCGACAAGTACTACTCCCCCGAGGCAACAGCCAGCATTGCCGCAACCGGCGACTACACACGGTCCTGGACTGCCAGTTGCACCGCCTTCGCAGGATAGCCGTGCATGCTCGGGCCGCCCAGTGCCTGACGCATGGCACGGGAATCCTTCACCCACCAAAACCTCGACATGGCTGTTGCCGCTCCCGCCTTTTCTTATTGACCAAGCAGCCGCACAGATTTACGCTTTATACAGCTGTTGCGCACATCACTTAAAAGTGCAACACGTGTGCCGGAACGATCATCCTGGGGGGAAAGATCCGCTTCGCCCTTGCAGGCAGGCAAACCGGGTGCCGAAGCAGTTTGCTGGCCCCGGGCCCATTCTCCCAGCCCGTCATCACCGGGCGCTCCCCCTAGGGAAAATTATGAGGTCAAGAATTGCGGCAATTGCTGCCGCGTGCACTTTTGCCATGATCATGACAGCCGGCCCCGCTTTGGCCCACTCCGGCGACAACGCCGGATATCACCCGGGCCACACCTCAAGCGGCCAGCACGGCCACGGTGCGCACCACGGAAATCACCACCCCACCCCGGTGCGCGAAGTTGCCTCCCAGCTCATCAGTCCACTGAAGGTGGCATTCGGTCCAAGAGGCAGTTTCCTGGTCGCTGAATCGTTTGCCGGTCAGTTGAGCAGCTTTTCGGCCCAGGGCGTCAAAACCACTGTGGTGAACGCACCCGGGCAGGAAATCGCCGGAGTTTCCTACAAGAACGGGAACACCTACTATTTCAACAATGACCAGGGCGCAGGTCCCGAGCCCGGGGCGGAACTGCTCCCGGCACGGTTGATGAGGATCGACAAGCGCGGAAAGACCAGCGAGTTGGCTGATCTGAGCGTTTTTGAAGGCACCCACAACCCTGATGGCCAAACCGTCTACGGAGTCCGCGACGCCTCCCCTGATTGTCTGGCACAGGCACCGTACCTACAGTCGCTCGGCGAAGTATTTTCCCACCCCTACTCCTCGACGCCCGCTGGCAACGGCGTGTATGTGGGAGACGCCGGTGCGAATGCCATTTTGCATGTTTCCAACAAGGGCACCGTGAAACTTGTCAAGGCGGTTCCTGCCGAGGCCATCACCATTGATGCCTCGGTTGTGGCAGTGGCCACCGAAATGGGGATGACCATCCCCGAATGCATGCTGGATCTGAACTACTACGCCCAGGCTGTTCCCACGGACGTGGAAGTGCGCGGGGCCTGGCTGTACTACACGGTCCTGCCGGGCGTCCCCGGGGAATCGCTCGGGGTCGGCAAGGCCTACCGGATGAACCTGCACAGCGGACACACCCAATTGCTTGCGCAAGGGCTCTCCGCACCAACAGGAATCGCCGTCGACCGCCACAACAACGTCTATGTCGCTCAATTGATGGGGGACGGCGTCAGTTTAGTCAAGCACGGCGAGGTGAGCACTGTGCTGCCGGCCATGATGGCCTCGGATGTGGAAGTCGGGGGGCACACGATGGCTGCGCTCATCAACGCACTCGATGAAACGAACGGCGGTTCTCTCGTGACAAAACGCATCCGCTAGGGAACTGGAACGACGGCGGACCCGCCACCTTCGCGCTGAAGGTGACGGGTCCGTCGTCGTGCTGGTGAAGCTCAGTGCTTGGGAGGCCTAGGCTGTCCCTGCTTCGTCCTCGTCAACCTTGTAGGGATCGGCGTCGCCGGCAAACTCGGCACTTTCAGAGAGCTTGGCCAGTTCGGCGTCGCGCTCCTTGGCCACCCGCAAGAGTGCCTCAAGGTTGGAGGCATTCTCCGGGATGACATCCGCGATGAACTCCAGGGTGGGTGTCAGGCGCACGGTGATGTTCTTGCCCACTTCAGCACGGAGCACGCCCTTGGCGCGTTCCAGACCGATTTTGGCTTCACTGGTGGCCGTCTCGTCGCCAAAGACGGTGTAGTAGATGGTGGCGTGCTGCAGGTCGTTGGTGACACGGGCATCGGTGACGGTAATGCCTTCAACGCGAGGATCCTTGACCCTGGAGCGAAGACCCTCGGCAACGACAACCTTGATGCGCTGCGCCAGCTTCGACGCGCGGGCTGAATCAGCCATGATGAACTCCTTAAGGGTGGAAAGTCGGCGATGGTGTACACCATCATAGGGAATACAAAGCCGGCCGGGCGCCCGCATGGACGCCCGGCCGGAGCACTTGATGGGCCCACGCGCCCGAGGGCCCCGAAGTAAGGTCACTCGCGACCTCACTCTGGGAGCACTTGATGGGCCCACGCGCCCGAGGGCCCCAAGGTTGGCTCGCTAGCGAGCCAACCTTGGGAGGGCGTGGGGACTATGCGCGGGGCTTCTCGCGCATTTCGAACGTCTCGATGATGTCCTCGGCCTGCAGGTCGTTGAACGAACCCAAGCCGATTCCACACTCGAAGTCGGTGCGGACTTCGGTTGCGTCATCCTTGAAGCGCTTGAGCGAGTCAACGGTGAGGTTGTCGCCGATGACCTTACCGGCACGAAGCACACGTGCCTTCGTGTTGCGTCGGATGGTACCCGAGCGGACGATCGAGCCGGCAATGTTGCCATGCTTGGAAGAGCGGAATACTTCGCGGATCTCCGCGGTACCCAACTGAACTTCCTCGTACTCAGGCTTGAGCATGCCCTTCAAGGCCAGCTCAATGTCATCAATGGCGCCATAGATGACCGAGTAGAAGCGCATGTCGACGCCTTCGCGGTCGGCAAGGTCGGCCACGCGCTCGGCGGGCTTGACGTTGAAGCCGATGATGATGGCGTTGTCGACTGTGGCCAGGTTGACGTCGTTCTGCGTGATGGCACCCACACCGCGGTGGATGACGCGCAGTGCCACGCCTTCGCCAACATCGATCTTGAGCAACGAGTCTTCCAGGGCCTCAACGGCACCGGACACGTCACCCTTGAGGATGAGGTTGAGCGTATCAACCTTCCCGTCGGCAACGGCCTGGTCGAAGTCTTCCAGGCTGACGCGCTTGCGACGCTTGGCCAGTGCTGCGTTGCGGTCCGCTGCTTCACGCTTTTCAGCGATCTGGCGTGCCTTGCGCTCGTCACCTGTAACAAAGAAGGTGTCGCCTGCACGGGGAACGTTGGACAGACCCAACACCTGGACCGGCCGTGAAGGTCCGGCCTCGGAGATGATGTCGCCGTTCTCGTCGAACATGGCACGAACACGACCGTGCGCGGTGCCGGCAACGATCGTGTCGCCAACGTGCAAGGTACCGGACTGGACCAAGACAGTAGCAACGGAGCCGCGACCCTTGTCCAAGTTCGCTTCGATGGCAATGCCTCGGGCGTCCTTGTTCGGGTTGGCTCGCATGTCCAGGGCTGCGTCGGCTGTCAAGAGCACAGCTTCCAACAGCTCTTCGATGTTGATGTTGTTGCGGGCTGAAACGTCAACGAACATGGTGTCGCCGCCGTATTCCTCGGGAACCAAACCGTACTCGGTCAGCTGGCCGCGGATCTTCTCCGGGTTCGCCGAGTCCTTGTCGATCTTGTTCACGGCAACCACGATCGGCACATTTGCTGCCTGGGCGTGGTTGAGCGCTTCAACGGTTTGGGGCATGACGCCGTCGTCGGCAGCAACCACCAGGATCGCAATGTCGGTGACCTTGGCACCACGGGCACGCATGGCGGTGAACGCCTCGTGGCCGGGTGTGTCAATGAACGTGATTCGGCGTTCGTTATCTTCGTGCTCATGGACGATCTGGTAGGCGCCAATGTGCTGGGTGATGCCACCGTGCTCGTCGGCAACAACGTCCGACTTGCGGATGGCATCCAGCAAACGCGTCTTACCGTGGTCAACGTGACCCATGACTGTGACTACTGGAGGGCGAATCTCGAGTTCGTCGTCGCCTTCTGCTTCAAGCTCGGCTTCGAAGTCAATGTCGAAGCTGCTGAGCAGTTCGCGCTCTTCGTCCTCGGGGGAAACAACCATGACCTTGTAGCCGAGTTCGGTGCCCAAGAGTGCAAAGGTGTCTTCGTCCAGGGACTGTGTGGCCGTGGCCATTTCGCCCAAGTGGAAGAGCACCGTCACCAGTGCTGCCGGGTTCGCCTCGATCTTGTCGGCGAAGTCCGTGATGGAAGCGCCACGGCGCAGGCGGACGATGCTGTTGCCATCGCCCCGGGGAACAGAGACGCCGCCCAGTGACGGTGCGCTCATCTGCTCCAGTTCCTGGCGCTTGGCACGCTTCGACTTGCGCTGCTTGCCGCGGCCTGCACCGCCCTTGCCGAAGGCGCCCTGGGTGCCGCCGCGTCCGCGGCCGCCCTTGCCAAAGCCGCCACCGGCAGGTGCACCGCCCGGTGAGCCACCGGGAGTGGAGCCGGGAGCACCCGGACGACCGCGCCCCGGCGTGCCGGGACGGTCGTTGCCGCGACCGGGCGCAGCGGGGCGCTCGGTGCGGTTGGGCATCATGCCGGGAGTGGGACGGGGAGCACCCGGGCGCGGTGCACCAGGACGGGGTCCACCGGTACCGGCCGCTCCGGCCGGACGCGGTGCACCCGGACGGGGTCCGCCAGTGCCTGCTCCGGCACTCGGACGGGGAGCACCGGGACGGGGACCGCCGGTACCGGATTCAGCGCTGCGCGGAGTACCCGGACGAGGCATGCCCTGCGAGGGTGCAAAGGGGTTGTTGCCGGGACGTGCTGCGCCTGCACCGGCGGGGCGTGGTGCTCGGTTGTCGCTGCGCTCGGATCGGTTGCCGGAACGCGGCATGCCCTGCGAGGGTGCGAAGGGGTTGTTGCCGGGGCGAGGAGCACCGGGGGTTCCGGGCTTGGCGCCCGGGGTTGCAGCCTTGGCAGCCGGAGCCGGAGCAGCCTGTGCCGGAGCAGCCGGTGCCGGAGCAGCCGGAGCTGATGCGGCCGGTGCAGGTGCGGAGGGGGCCGGTGCGGCCGGAGCTGGCGCCTTGGGACCGGGGACAGCGGCACCGGGCGTAGCCGCAGTGGCTGCCTTCGGCGTTGCTGCGGCCTTGGGTGCTGCTGCCTTGGGTGCCGCAGACTTGGCGGCGGCCGGGGCTGCAGCTGGCTCTGCAGAATTTGCAGCAGCAGGGAAAGCGTCGCGAAGTTTCTTCACGACGGGGGCCTCAATGGTGGAAGAGGCAGACCGGACGAATTCGCCCAGTTCCTGGAGTTTGCTCACTGCTTCTTTTGAGGTGATGCCGAGCTCTTTTGCAAGCTCGTGTACGCGGGCCTTGGCCACATTTCTCCTGTCTCGGCCCGCACCGGACAGGTACGAACCGTTTAATTCTTACTGCGCCACTCCATGTCGGAATAGGCGGTGTGAGAGCACATGAAATTGCTCATTTTTGGGCACTCATCGCTGGGTACTCATCGGGTTTCCATCGGTTTTCTGACCCGCTTTCACAAAGGGACAATTAGGTTCGTAGTTCTTGTCTTGCCTTGGGCGGGCAAGCCATTTTTTGCAAACGCTTCAACGTCGCTCACATCTGTGACCCCCGGGAGGGCCCTGCCAATGGCGCGGCGCTTGATCGCCAGCTTCCAACATTCCGGCTTGGGGTGCAGCCAAGCACCCCTGCCGGGCATACGGCGTTTAACATCCACCAGCGCCTCGGTTTCACCGGAGCTGTTGGTGCATCTCACCAGCCGTACAAGTTGCAACCGTGCCCCCGCTTCCCTGCACCCAATACATGTCCGCACAGCTTCATTGGCATAGGCGGCTTCGCTTTGCGCTGCCACTGCTTTCTTTGCCAACTTTGCTGCGCCTTCGGGTATTTTGGGTGTCAGGACAGTTTTAGGCCCGGTTCTTCTCATTCTAACGCGCCCCCAACCACAGACCTAAACCGCGTCGGCGTCGGACATGATGTCAATGCGCCAGCCGGTGAGCTTGGCGGCCAACCGCGCGTTCTGCCCTTCCTTGCCGATGGCCAAAGACAGCTGATAATCAGGGACGACCACCCGAGCCGAACGAGCAGCCTCGTCGACAATGGTGACTGAAATCACCTTGGACGGCGAGAGTGAATTCGCTATAAAAATGGCTGGATCTTCGTTGAAATCAACGATGTCGATCTTTTCGTCGTTGAGTTCGGTC
Source organism: Arthrobacter sp. H35-D1 (assembly GCF_030063185.1). GTDB lineage: Bacteria > Actinomycetota > Actinomycetes > Actinomycetales > Micrococcaceae > Specibacter. The sequence continues at coordinate 49,115 of NZ_JASISP010000008.1, read as the reverse complement.
ATCACGGCACGGACTCGTGAGCCCATCTCTCCGATGCAGGAGCCCTTCGCGTTGACGCCAGCCTTGTTGGCTTGGACGGCAATCTTGCTTCGGTGGCCTGCTTCACGGGCCAGCGCCACGATTTCCACCGTGTTGTCGGCGATCTCGGGAACTTCCATTTCGAAGAGCTTGCGCACCAGTCCGGGGTGTGAACGCGACAGGGTGATGGAAGGGCCCTTCAAGCCACGGTGCACATCCACCACGAACGCGCGGATGCGGCTGCCGTGACGATAGTCCTCCCCCGGCACCTGCTCGTTCGGGGGCAGCACACCTTCCACGGTTCCCAAGTCGATCTGGATCATGTTGGGGTTGTTGCCCTGCTGGATCTGGCCGGAGACCAGCTCGCCTTCCTTGCCACGGAACTCCCCCAGGACGGCGTCATCCTCAACGTCGCGCAGGCGTTGCAGGATGATCTGGCGTGCGGTGCTTGCGGCAATGCGGCCAAAACCCTTCGGCGTGTCGTCGAATTCGCCGACAGCCGCGCCGTCATCGTCGAGCTCGGCCGCCCAGATGGTGACATGGCCGCTCTTGCGATCAAGCTCTGCACGGGCCGTTTCATGCGCGCCGGAGGACTTGTAGTAGGCCATCAGCAGTGCCTGCTCAATGGTGGGAATAAGCATATCCAGCGGGATTTCCCGTTGGCGCTCCAGCTCCCGCAGTGCGCTCATATCTATGTCCATGGTCAGCTTCCCTCTCCATCAACCGCGTTGCCGCTGGCCGCTTCAAATTCCAAATCCAGCTCGGCCTCGTCCAGGCGAGCAAACTCCAGTTCAACAACACCACGGCGAATGGCCGCAAACAGGACCTTTTCAGGTTCACCCTGCTTCGGTTTCATTCCCTTTTTGACCGGCAGCTCAGGCTTGAAAAGCACGCCGTCGTCATCCACTTCCAGAATCCGGCCCACAAAGTTCTCCCGGTCGGAGACACTGACCTTGGCCATGCGGCCCAGTGCCCTGCGCCAGTGGCGCGGTTCGGTCATTGGCCGGGTGGCACCGGGAGAGGAGATTTCCAGGTCGTAAGCGCTTCCGTCGTCGCTCGGATCTGCGTCCATTGCTTCGGCGAGCAGACGGGAAACGGCCGAAATTGCATCAAGGCCCACCCCCCCGGCAGCATCCTCGGGCAGGTCGACAACCACTGAGACTGTGCGGTGGGATCCGGCAAAGTGCACTTTGACTTCTTCAAGGTACAGGTCTGCGGAAGCCACGGTCGGGGCAAGGAATGCGTGAAGTCTGAGCGCTTCAGCAGTGGAATCCAAAGCTGAGGGCTTGTTCCCTGAGCGTGCGGCCGTTGTGGGCCTGTCTGGCTTGGTCATAAGACGCACGCCTCCCTATTGATGATGTTGTAGGTATACAGACTACCGAGTTTCCAGCCCTGCCGCGCAACGATCGCGTGTGAGTATGAACGCATCCGTCGTCGCACCAGCACATTGCCGGTATGCACCGCAGGGTTCTCCCGTGAGATGATCAACAGTTGTGAGCAATCCACCATCCCAGCCCGGCCACGACGCCGCCATGCCGGAGACAGCCCCCGGCAGCCCGACGGCACGGAGTCCGCGCAAGGTGCCCCGTCGCGCGACGGCGCCCGCCGGTGCACCAGCCCAGGGAGCGCAGGCCGCTGCACCGCTGCTGATCATTGGCTCGGATGGCATGACCGTGAAGGCTCCTGCCCCGCTTCCGTTGATGCACGACGCCGGCAACCCCCACGGTGACAACGGTTCCCTCCCAGGGGCGGCTGGAGACGACGATTCTGCCGTGCCCGCGGAGGAGCCCGAGGCTGGAAAGTCGGCCGCGGCGGAAAAACTTTCCGCACCAGCCGAGCCGGCCGCGGCGGTGGAGGGCCTAGCTGCAATTCCCTCGGAGGCCGACGCAGTCACGGCAGACGCAGTCAAGGCAGATGCCGAAGTCGAGACTGTCGCACCCCACGAAACCGCAGCCCCTGCAGCCGCCGATGCCCTCGTTTCCACACCCAACGAGACGTCGGCCCCGGCCACCCGGCGTGAAAAGCGGCTAGCCGAGCTGCAATCCAGTTCCGGCTCGGCGCAGGCTCCGGCTGGCACCTCCAGCACCTCCAGCACTTCCAACGCCTCCGGCGCCGAGGCTGTTGGTACGCCTGCTGCCAACAAATCCGCTGCTGCCCAAAACCTGGCTGCCGCGCCTCTGCATCCAGAAGAAGATCGAACCGCACCTGTGGTCTCCGCTGTCCGACCCAAGCGCAGCCGCCCTGTCGCGTTCCTGCGGGGGTTGTTCTTCCTTGCCGTCATTTCCGCGCTGGTTGTTGGTATGGGAACAGTGCTTTCCGGCCAGGAGGATGCGACGGTCGGTCCGTCGCAGACCGAGCTGGACCGTCAGTCGGCGTGGGAAAAGACAACACTGTTGCAGGCGCAGGCCACCGCACTGGGCAGCTCCACCGCGGCAGCACAACTACAGCAGCAGTTGCAGAGGACGGCCAACGACCTTGCCGTTCAGGCCTCCGCACTGGGTGACGGCTTGCCGCCGAACACCGCGGAACTTGCGGCCACGGCCACAGCGCCCACATCGATTGCCGCACCCACCGTCATGGGGCTGCTGCAGGGCCTCGACGCCAACGCCGAGGCATTGCTGGAGGGCGCGCTGACGGCCGAGCACGCCATGGGCGGGGTCTTCGCGGCGGCCGGCACCAGCCAGTTCCTCCAAGCACGGCAGCTTGCTGCCGCAGTCGAAGCTGCGCCTCCGGCCTCGCAATTCCTGCCTGTCCTGGTTGATTTCCCCTCCCCCGTGGGGCCGGAGTGCTCCTCGACCTTGGAACCACGGCCGGGCGCCACGATTGATGCAGCACTGCGCGCCGCCGCAGTGGCAGAGCAAAAGGCTGTTTACGCCTACCAGGTGTCCACGACCCGCATGGCCGAGCCGCAGTTCAGCCAGTCTGCGGAACTGCTGGCACGCCATGAGGAAAAACTGGCGGTGCTTGACCAAGAACTAGAGATCCGTTGCCTGCCACCGGCCTCACCCGTTGCTGGATTCGGCCTGGATCCTTCCTTCACCGCGAATCCGGAAACGGCCTTGGCGGCGTTGGAGAGCGAGTTGGCCGGCATCTACGCCGACCTTGCCGCACTCAGCCCCGCCCGGAGCGGGGACGCCGCAGCCCATCCAGGTGTTCCTTCACGTCCCGTTCGTTCCAGTCCGGCTGGCCCAACCACGGCTGCGCCCACTGCTGCTGCGACCGATGAGGCCACCACCGCCGGGCCGGTGGCGGCCAGCGGCACGCTGCGCGAACTCTCCGTCCTGTGGCTGCTCGATTCCGCCCTGACGCAAGAATTCTGGGGCGGAACAGTCGGTGCCTTGGCGGGGATGGCTGACCAGCTCCCGCGCTGATCATGCGGCAGCCACCCAACCCATCGGCGCTGGCGCTGGTGCTGGTGCTGGCGCCAAGCGAGGATAGCCATGCCTCAGCGAGGACATCCTTTCCTTGCTGGCGGTAAATATGCGCTGGTGCTTTGCTGGAGTCATGAAGCGAGCAGATGAGCTAACAACACCTCGGGCCCTCTCGGCGACAGGGGAAATGGCACAGCGCTTGAACTGGTTGCGGGCCGGTGTTCTCGGCGCCAACGACGGAATCGTGTCCGTGGCCGCCGTGGCTGTCGGCGTGGCCGGCGCCACCTCCGGCACGGGGCCTATCCTGACCGCAGGGATGGCTGCATTGGTGGGCGGCGCCGTCTCCATGGCCTTGGGCGAGTACGTCTCGGTGAGCAGCCAGAGCGACAGCCAAAGGTCCATGATTGAACAAAAACGCACCGACCTCGACGAGCATCCCGAAAAGAACCTGGCCGACCTGGCCCGCAGCTATGAGCACAAAGGCCTCTCCCCCTCCACGGCAGCCCTTGTCGCCGACGAATTGACGGGGAACAACGCCCTCGCCGCCCACCTCTCGGCAGAGCTCAACTTTGAAGAGGACAACGTGGTCAGTCCATGGCACGCGGCCTTCGCCTCGGCCATCGCCTTCACGCTGGGAGCGCTCCTGCCGCTGCTGGCGATCCTGCTCCCGCCTGAATCGATCCGCGTTCCCGTCACCTTTGTCGCGGTGTTGCTGGCGCTGGGCATCACCGGCTGGATCGGTGCCATCATCGGCGGCGGTCCACGCGGCCGTGCCGCAGCCCGGGTGGTGACTGGCGGCGCCTTGGCCCTGGCCGCAACTTTTGCCATTGGCAGCCTGCTGGGTTCCAGCGGGTTGGTCGGTTGATCGGCACTCAAACTTTCCCCGTGAAAGTCCGACGGCGCCAGGCTGGCCCGGGTGCCGCCCGGCAAGTGCCGGGAGTCAACGGCTAAGCTCGTGGTTGTGAGCACCCACCTTGACATCCCCGAGCCCCTGCAGGTGCGCCACCGGCAAAGCCGCGAGGGCCGGAGTTGGCTGGGACGGCTGCCCGGTTTGGTCGGCGAGGCCTTGCAACAGTGGCAGCTGGCGCTCGACCTGACCGTTGGCGAATTGCCGTGGCACGGGCATACGGGCCTTGTGCTTCCGGTGCTGACAGCCGACGGCATTGCAGCCGCCTTGAAGGTGTCCTTCCCTTTCGAAGAAGCGCTGTTGGAACCCGTTGCCCTGCAGCTGTGGGGCGGCCGTGGGGCTGTGCAACTCCTGCACAGCGACAGGTCGCTGGGGGCCATGGTCGTTGAACGTCTGGACAACACCCGTTCCCTGCTGGAGTTGCCCGTCGAGGAAGCCATTGTCCATTGGGGTGGACTCCTTCGCGACTTGAGCATCCGGCCCGACGACCGCCCTGAGTGGGTGGTGTTTCCGCAGATCGCCGAGATGGCCGAACGGTACTGCGACGAACTGCCCCAGCGCTGGGACGAGCTGGCTGAACCCTTCCCGCGTTGGCTGCTTGAGGCCGCACTTGAGGTGTGCCAAACCCGGGGATCGGTGGCCAGACGCAGCGACGAAGACGTCCTGGTCCACACCGATCTGCACTACCTCAACGTCCTGGCACGGCCGGGGTCCGCCAGCTATCTGGCCATCGATCCGCAAGCACAAATCGGCGATGCCGAGTATGCCGTGGCCCCGTGCCTCTGGAACAGGCTTCGGGATTTGCCGGCGCTGGGCACGGAAGGCGCGCTCCGGCGTCGTGCTTCGCTTTTGGCCGAAGCAGCCGGGCTCGACGCCGAACTGTCCGTTGCGTGGTCTGTGCTGCGCGAAGTGGAAAATGCACTGAGCTATCTTGAATCACGCGGGCACGCCCGCGATGCCCAGCGATCCTTGTGGGTGGCCAGCACACTTGCTGGAAAGACGCTTCCAGACCTGCCCTGCGCCCACGAGCTCGACGTGCTGCACTAGTTGGCACCATATTGGGCAGCGAGTCAGCTTAGATGCGGTGGACCAAGTTTTCGTTCCAGACGTCCAATCCCAGCTTGATAATCAGCGCACCGACCACCACCAGGAACACCACCCGGATGAACTTGCTGCCTTGTTTCACGGCTGTGCGGGCCCCCAGGTAACCGCCGGCCATATTGGCCCCGCCCAGGACAAGGCCCACGCCCCACAGCACCGAACCGTGCGGCAGGAAAAACATGAGCGCCCCGGCGTTCGTGGCCAGGTTGACGATCTTTGCCTTGGCGCTGGCTTCCAGAAAGGAGTAGCCCATGAGGCTGACCATGGCGATGACCAGGAAGGAACCGGTTCCGGGCCCAATCAGGCCGTCGTAGAAACCAATCAGCAAACCAATGATGCACGCCACCACATAGTGTTTGCGCCCTGTGTGGCGCAGCGCCGTCAGCTCGCCGACGTTCGGCTTGAACGCCGTGAACAGCAGCACCGCCACGAGCGCCACCACGATGATGGGCTTGAACACGGATCCCGGCAGGCTGGCAGCCACCACCGCACCGCCGAGACTGCCCAGCAGCGCGATGGCAGCCATGGGCAAGGCCGTGCCCATGTCCGGCTTGATTCGCCTGTAGTAGGTGACGGAACTGGTGGCCGTGCCGAAAATTGACCCCATCTTGTTGGTGGCCAAGGCTTGCACCGGCGAAATGCCGGGGATCATCAACAGCACCGGAAGCTGCAGCAGCCCGCCCCCGCCCACCACGGCATCAATCCAGCCCGCGGCAAAACCAGCCACAAGGATCAACAAAATCGTGGCCGTGGTGATGTCCGCAAAGCCAGAAATCATGCTTCTCCATTGATTGTGCCCCTGCTGCGGCGGTTGGACCGGCCGGCGCGTTAGGCGATCACTGCTTGTCGAGGATGTACTGCACGGCTTCGGCGACGGGGACGTTCTCGGCGTCGCCGGTGGCGCGGTTCTTGATTTCCACGACCCCGTCGGCCAGTCCGCGACCCACGGCAAGGATGGTGGGGACGCCGAGGAGCTCTGCATCGCCGAACTTCACGCCGGGGGAAACCTTGGCGCGGTCGTCGTAAATAACCTCGAGGCCCGCCTTTTCAAGGTCGGCCGTGAGCTGGGCCGCTGCTTCAAAGGTCTCCTCGCCGCGGCCAACAGCCACGACGTGGACATCGGCCGGAGCCACGTTGGCGGGCCAGATCAGGCCCTTGCCGTCGTGGTTGGATTCGGCCAAGGCTGCCACGGCGCGGGTGATGCCAATGCCGTAGGAGCCCATGGTGACGACGGCCAGCTTGCCGTTCTTGTCAAGAACCTTCAGGTCCAGGGACTTGGCGTATTTGCGGCCCAGGGCGAAGATGTGGCCCATTTCGATGCCGCGGGCGGCTTTGAGCGGGCCGGAGCCGTCGGGTGCGGGATCGCCCGCGCGAACCTGGGCGGCTTCAATGGTGCCGTCCCAGGTGAAGTCGCGCGCTGCTACCAGGCCAAAGACGTGCTTGCCTTCTTCGTTGGCGCCGGTGATCCAGGTGGTGCCGGACACAATGCGCGGATCCACCAAGTAGAGCAGTTTAGTGGAGCCTTCGGCGCCAAGGACGGCTTCGTCCAGCGAGAGTCCCGGGCCGATGTAGCCCTTGACAAGGCCGGCGTGCTTGCGCAGATCGGCTTCGCCGGCTGCGCCGACTCCCACTTCCCCGCCACTGCCCAAGTGCACGCCAATGTTGGCCTGGATGCGTCTCATGTCAACGTCGCGGTCTCCTGGCAGTGCCACAACCACCACTTGGCGTTCGCCGGTGGGCAGGTCGATGGCCACGACCACGTTCTTCAACGTGTCGGCTGCAGTCCAGGGACCTTCGGCGCGCGGTGCCAGCTCGTTGGCCGCGGCGACAAGGGTTTCCACTGTTGCCGAGTCCGGTGTGTCTCGAACCACTGCGGCGGGGATCTGACTGAAGTCCTTTTCCTCCGGAACCACGGTGGTGACGGCCTCGACGTTGGCGGCGTAGCCCCCTGCCGAGCGCACGAACGTGTCCTCGCCAATCTCCATGGGGTGCAGGAACTCTTCACTCCTGGAACCACCCATGGCACCGGCCGTGGCAGCGACCGGGATGATTTCCAGGCCGAGGCGTTCGAAAATGCGCAGGTAGGCGCCGCGGTGGGCCATATAGCTGGCGTCCAGTCCGTCGTCGTCAATGTCAAAGGAGTAGGAGTCCTTCATGATGAACTCGCGCCCGCGCAGCAGCCCGGCACGGGGGCGGGCCTCGTCGCGGTACTTGTTTTGAATCTGGTACAGGCTCAGCGGCAGGTCCTTGTAAGACGAGTACAGGTCCTTGACAAGCAGCGTGAACATTTCCTCGTGCGTGGGAGCCAACAGGTAGTCGGCGCCCTTGCGGTCCTTCAGGCGGAAGATGCCGTCGCCGTATTCGAGCCAGCGGTTCGTCAGCTCGTACGGTTCCTTCGGCAGCAGCGCCGGGAAATGCACTTCCTGGGCACCAATCGCATCCATCTCCTCGCGCACAATGGCCTCCACCTTGCGCAACACGCGCAAGCCCAGCGGCAACCACGTATAAATACCCGGGGCGGCGCGGCGAATATAGCCGGCGCGCAGCAGAAGTTTGTGGCTGTCGACTTCGGCGTCGACGGGATCTTCACGCAGGGTGCGTAAAAAGAGGGTGGAAAGGCGAAGTGCCACGCGGAGTCGTCCATTTCTTGGTGGTTGTGGGTTCCGCTGCATATTCAGGCGGACAGGTACTAATGTACCGGTTCCAAGGGGATGCTGGCACACACTGCCCCCGAAGAGTTCAGCGCGGCCCCGGCGATGCTGGACAGCATCTGCCGCCGGGTCTAGTTTGAAGTCAAAACCAGATGCACCGGCAGCTTGGAGCCAGGATGTCCCACAGAGCGATTATGCCCGCCCCCGACCCGCCTTTTGCCCCAGTTCCGGCCGACCCCTCGGGCACCAGCGGCTCCGTTGGCGCCTGTGTCGAGGGCTTGCGCGTGCATCGCGGCAAAAACCCCGTCTTGGCCAACATTTCCGCCAGCATTCCCGAAGGCCGCATCACGGGTTTGCTGGGGCCTTCCGGAAGCGGCAAGACAACGTTCATGCGCGCCCTGGTCGGTGTGCAGAAGATCACGGCCGGAACCGTCACCGTGTTGGGCCGCCCGGCAGGGGATCCACGGAACAGGCACGACGTCGGCTACGTCACCCAGGCGGCCAGCGTCTACCCGGACCTGAGCGTGCTGGACAATGTGAGCTATTTCGCATCGGTGCACGGCGGCAACCGGGAAGATGCGAGTGCCGTGGTGACCGCAGTCGGGCTGGGGGGCTTGGCCAAACGCAAGGCCGCCAAACTGTCCGGCGGGCAGTTCAGCCGGGTGTCGCTGGCATGCGCGCTGGTGGGCAAGCCCAAGCTGCTGGTGCTGGACGAACCCACGGTGGGCCTGGACCCGGTGCTGCGGGTGGAGTTGTGGAGCCAATTCGCTTCCATGGCTGCAGAAGGCACCACCTTGTTGATTTCCAGCCACGTCATGGAAGAGGCCGGGCACTGCGATTCGCTGCTGCTCCTGCGTGGCGGCATGCTGCTGGCACAGCTCACACCGGCGCAATTGCGCGAACGCAGCGACACGGACGACCTCGAATTGGCCTTCCTTCGGCTGATTCGGGCAGCCGAAGCCGACGCCGTCGGAACCAAGGCCGCCCGAACCAAGGCTGACGGAACAAAGGCTGACTCGTGAACGTGGCCATGATGTGGTCCACGTGCCTTCGCGTGTTGCGCCAGCTCAAGGGCGACCCCCGCAGCATTGCCTTGATCCTTGTGGTTCCGGCGCTGCTGCTGGCGCTGGTCTACTGGCTGTACGAAAACGAAACACCGGCCCCCGGCTTGCCGCGCACCTTTGACAGGGTGGGGTTGATGATGTTGGGCATCTTCCCCTTTGTGGTCATGTTCCTTGTCACCTCCATCACCATGCTGCGCGAGCGAATCTCTGGAACGCTGGAGCGCCTGCTGACAACGCCGCTCCACAAGGCCGACCTGCTTTTTGGCTACGCCTTGGCATTTTCCATCATGGCGACCCTGCAGGCGCTGGTCGCCACCGCTACGGCCTACTGGATTTTTGGTCTCAACGTTGCCGGAAATGCCGGCTGGGTGGTGCTGATTTCCGTTCTGACGGCAGTGCTGGGCGTAGCCTTGGGGTTGCTCTGCTCAGCCTTCGCCACCACGGAATTCCAAGCGGTGCAGTTCATGCCCGTGGTGGTCTTTCCGCAAATTCTGCTGTGCGGGCTGTTTGTTGCGCGGGACCAGATGAACACGGTCCTGGAGGCCTTGTCCAACATCATGCCGCTGAGCTACGCCGTGCACGGACTTCAGGAAGTGGCCGCGCACGCCAAGCCCACGTCGGCCCTGGCAGCCGATTTGGTGGTGGTGGCCGCCTTCGTTGTGGCGGGGCTGCTGCTCGCGTCCCTGACCTTGCGGAGACGCACTGCCTAAGTCTCAACTGCCTGAGCGTCAACTGCCTGAGTCTGAACTGCCTAAGTCTCGACTGCCTGAGTTTCAGCTCCTGAGTCTGAACTGCCTGAGATCAACTACCCGGGTCTCTGTATTGGAGCGCCGCAGTCCATGGGGAGCCCTGCCCATGGCGTGGTGCCCGCCCGTCCATCTAGGGTTGAGGCTACCAAAAGAGGCAAGCGTGGGAGAAGCAATGAGCACTGGCCTGCAGGGCGCGGACCCCGATGACTTGCGGCAATTTGCCCGGGACCTTGAACGCGCACACACAATGCTGCTGGCGGTCAAGACCGAACTGAGCGCCCGCATCAGCTCGCAGCTGCGGTGGGAGGGACCCGACGCGTTCGTCTTCCGGCACGCATGGCAGTCCTCCTATGCCCCCGTCATTGCCAAAACAGCCGCCATGCTCGAACAAACTGCGCAGCTGGTTGCCGCCCAGGCAGAAGAACAACAGGACGCCAGCCGCTAGCTCGTGTCCGCCAGCCCTTCGCCGCTAGTCCCCGGCAGGACCTGCCAACACGTCTTCGCACCATGCGAGCCACGACTTCTCATACACAATCCCAGCCGTCAGCACGGCCAATTGCAGTTCATCCGCCGTGGAACGCTGCGCCCCGGAGGGAAAATCACGCTCTGCAATGGCCTCATAGCGCTGCAAAACCTCATGGTGCAGGCCCTGGTGCCGACGCAACTCGGCGCTGACATCCACCGTTCCCAGCACGGCAGCACCACGCATCCGCACCAACAGCTCGTCACGGATCGGCCGTAGTTCCCCTTCGCCGGCACACCACGTTTCCAGCGCCGCCCTGCCCGGCGCCAGCACGGTGAAATGGCGTTGTCGCCCCCGGGCCGTGGGCAACCCGTGCGCAGCAATCAGCCCGTCCCGCTCCATGGCACCCAACTCCCGGTAAATCTGCTGGTGCGTGGCCTGCCAAAAATACCCCAGCGACTTGTCGAAGCGCCGCGCCAGTTCAGCCCCGGTGCACGGCTTTTCCAGCAGCGACGTCAAGATTGCCTGCGTCAGGGACATTTAGATCGCTGCTGCCAGCCGAGTGCCTTGGTCGATGGCGCGCTTGGCGTCAAGCTCTGCTGCAACGTCCGCTCCCCCGATCAGATGCACGACGGCGCCGGCGGCTTCCAGCGCTGCCTGCAGTTCGCGTCGGGGGTCCTGGCCGGTGCACAGGATGACGGTGTCCACGGCGAGCACGGACTCGGTGCCGTTGACGCTTAGGTGGAGTCCGGCGTCGTCAATCCTTCGGTATTCCACGCCGGGGACCATCTGGACGCCCTTGGCCCGCAGCGTGGTGCGGTGGATCCAGCCGGTGGTCTTGCCGAGACCGGCGCCGACTTTCGTTTCCTTGCGCTGAAACAGGCCCACGCGGCGGTCCGGACGCTCTGGCTCGGCGGTGGTGATGCCGCTGGCGCCTTTGTAGTCGGTGTCGATGCCCCACTCGCGGTAGAACTTCTCCGGCACGAGCGTGGCGCTGGTTCCGTGTGCGGTGATGTATTCGGCCACGTCGAAGCCGATGCCGCCGGCCCCGAGGATGGCCACGTTGGTGCCCACTGGCTTTTTGTCGCGCAGCACGTCAAGGTAGTTGAGCACGCTGGGGTGGTCCACGCCGTCGAGCTCGGGGGTGCGCGGGAGAACGCCGGTGGCCATGATCACTTCGTCGAAGTTCCCTGCGGCGAGCGATTCGGCCGTGGCGAGGGTGTTCAGGCGCAGTTCAATGCCGCGCAGCTGGATTTGGCGGTTGAAGTAACGGATGGTTTCGTGGAATTCCTCCTTGCCGGGGATTTGCTTGGCCAGGTTGAACTGCCCGCCAATCTCCGCGGCTGCTTCAAACAAAGTGACGGCATGGCCGCGTTCGGCAGCCGTGACGGCAAAGGCAAGGCCTGCCGGGCCCGCGCCCACCACGGCAAGTTTTTTGGGCCGGGCCGAGGCGTCGATGCTGATTTCGGTTTCGTGGCAGGCCCGCGGGTTGACGAGGCAGGAGGAGGTCTTTCCCGCGAAAGTGTGGTCGAGGCAGGCTTGGTTGCAGGCGATGCAGCTGTTGATTTCATCGCTTCGGCCGGCACCGGCCTTGCGCATGAAGAACGCATCGGCCAGGAAAGGCCTGGCCATGGAGACCATGTCGGAGGTGCCGTCAGCGAGCAGTTGTTCGGCGACGTCCGGGGTGTTGATCCGGTTCGTGGCGATCAGCGGTATGCCAACGTGGCCCATGAGTTTCTTCGTGACCCATGCGTAGCCGGCGCGGGGCACGGAGGTGGAGATGGTGGGGATGCGGGCTTCGTGCCAGCCGATGCCGGTGTTGATGATAGTGGCGCCGGCCTTTTCCACGGCTTGCGCCAGGTGGATGACTTCCTCCAACGTGGAGCCTTCCTCAACCAGGTCCAGCATGGAAAGCCGGTAGATGATGATGAAGTTCTCCCCCACCCGTTCCCGGGTGCGCCGAACGATCTCCACGGGGAAGCGCATCCGGTTTTCATAGGCACCGCCCCATTCGTCGTCGCGATGGTTGGTGCGCTTCGCCACGAATTCATTGATCAGATAGCCTTCGGAGCCCATGATCTCCACGCCGTCGTATCCGGCTTCCTGGGCCAGCTGCGCAGCCCTGGCAAAGTCTTCAATGGTCACCTCCACTTCCTCGCCGCTGAGCGGGTGCGGGGTGAGCGGGCTGATGGGCGCCTTCACGGCGCTGGGCCCCACAAGCCCCGGATGGGCGGCATAGCGGCCAAAGTGGAGCAGCTGCAAGGCGATCTTGCCGCCCTCCGCATGAACGGCGTCGGTGACCACCCGGTGCTGGTCCGCTTCGGCCGCCGTGCTCAGCTTGGCACCGCCTTTCATGGGGCGACCGGCGTCGTTCGGTGAAATCCCGCCGGTCACCATCAGGGCCACTCCACCGCGGGCGCGTTCGGCATAAAATGCCGCCATGCGGTCGAAACCGCCCGGAAGTTCTTCAAGCCCCACATGCATTGAACCCATCAGCACCCGGTTGGGCAGTGTGGTGAACCCCAGGTCAAGCGGGGTGAAAAGGTGGGGAAACTGGCCAGCATTCATTCAGGCACTCCTTTGCGCAACAAGTTGCACAAGCGTAGCGCGAAATCAGTGATGTGCATTGCATGCGTCAACAGGTGGTGCGTTCAGCGCCCAAGTCCAGCGGTTTGAAAAGCACTTCCATTCCCCGGGGCACGGAAGGACAGACTTGTGCAGGTGTTGTCTCATACTCGATGTCCACGACTGCTTTTCCGCTTGCCAGCAGCGGGGCGTAAGCGGCACATTCTTCATACTCATGGCATTGCTCGTTGACGGCAAAGTCAATGTCATCCACCAGCTCGGCCACCAAGTCCGGTGCATTCTTCAGTCCAAACCCGAGGCCACGTTCATGGGCCAGCCCGGCCAGCGAACGAATATAGGCCAACTGGTGCTGCTTGGTCAGCGCAAAACCCGAATCGTTGGCATAGCCGTCCACGTTGTCCGGGTCCACGGCGTCGAAGCCGCGTTCCTTGCACGCGTCCATGCGGGCTGCCATGAGCGGCAGCAGCTCATCCTGTTGACGCACGTCCAACCAGCGTTCACCTGGCCAGCCGTCCAGGTCCAGACCCAATAGCGGGGGGTCAAACAATGCGGCGTCCTCGCGCCATTCTTCCCATCCTCCTGCGTTGAAGTAGCACACCAGGTGCGCCCCCGTGTCCTTGAGCTTGCGCAGCGCCGGGGCAGCAGTGTCAACGCCGTCGACGTCGTAAATGTCTGCGTTCACGCTCGTGTCGAGGGCGTCTGAAAGTTGCACCTGCCAGCTTTGGCCGTGCTGTGGCGTCCACCAATCAGCTGTTGCCGGGCTGGGCGTCGCAGGTGCGCACGCGGCAAGGCTCATCGCCGCAGCGACGGCCCCGGCAACAGCAGCCACGCCACGGATCCTGCGGTTCACCAGGACACCGGCAAAGTGGCCCAGGGGTTGGGCAGCATGCCCTCGGTGACCCAGCCCAGCCCGGGGATTGCCCGCGAGTAGGCATGCTCCAGGCCCACTGGGCCGCTCAATCATGTTCAATTGCCAGAACCCCCTGTTAAAGCCGATGGTCCTGCCCGCGACAGGTTGCGGCACCAGTCAATGGATTCTCATAATTTCGAACCCGTCCGCGGGTGGTCGCTGCCGCCCGGCTCGCAGCGACCTGGTTCACTTCCTTTTTATCACTTCGAGCACGGCGAAGGCGTTCGGGTTCGCCCGGAGACAGGCCAAGGGGCCCGGCACTTTTGTGCGGGGCCCCTTGGGATGCTTCTTGGAAACGGGGAGGGCGCTTGTCCCGTCAAGGAATCATCACCCTCCATTGGAACCTGAGCACTGGTCAGTGCGAGGCCTCACTGTCCGCGGATTTGCGTGATTCAGCACCCGGCTCGGCATGGGCACCAGCGGCATCGCCCTGTGGCAAAGGCCCGTTTTCTGGTTGGCTGGCGGGCTTCATGGCCACCGTGTTGCGCAACGGAGTGCCTCGCACCACGGCAATGGCCAGCACCGAAACGGCCGCAATCATCGCTGCAATGAGGAACACGGGGCCGAATGCGTCGGCGTAGGCATTGTGGAACACTTGCTGCACCTGTTTGGGCAGACTGCTGATGTCCAGTTGGGTCTCACCTGAACCGCCGGAAATCGCATCCCCGTTGATGCCCATATTGCCGAGTCCGTGGGCGATGTTCTCACTGACACGATGGGTCAGAATGCCGCCCAACACGGCCACGCCGATGGCACCGCCGAGCGAACGGAAGAACGCGATGGCTGCCGATGCCGCTCCGACCTCGGTGACGTCGACGGTGTTTTGGACGGCTAGCACCACGTTTTGCACAAGCGTGCCGATACCCAGTCCCATGAGCGCCATGAAGATGGCGACAAACAGGTATGAGGTCTCGTGGTCGATGGTGCCCAATCCGATCAGGCCGATCAACATGATGACACTGCCGACCATCATCACCGGCTTCCACCTGCCCATGCGGCTCACGATGAGGCCGCCGATCATCGCCGAGAGCAATTGGCCGATGATCATCGGGATGCTCATCAATCCGGCCTGCGTGGGAGTCACGCCGGTGCCGAGCTGGAAGTACTGGGTCAAGAAGACCCCCGAGCCGAACATGCCCACGCCGGCACCGATGCTGGCCACGATCATCCACGCTGCTGTCTTGTTGCGCAGCACCCGGACGGGGATCATGGGCTCGGTTGCCCGGAGCTCGACCAGGACCAGCAGGGAGGCAACGAGCAGGAATGCCACCAGGAACGCACCCGACTGCCAGGAAATCCAGTCGTAGTCGTTGCCGGCAAAGGTCACCCAGAGCATGGGCAACGCGGCCGCGATGGCAACCAGCACCCCACCGAGGTAGTCGATTTTGATGTTTCTGCGCTTGATCGTGGGCAGGTGCAGTTTCACCTGCAAAAGAATCAGCGCAATGACGGCCAGGGGCACGCTCACGAAGAAGCACCAGCGCCAATCAAGGACGTCGGTGATGACCCCGCCCAGCAGTGGACCGGAAACTGTGGCCACCGCCATGACGGCCCCCATGTAGCCGGCGTAACGGCCGCGTTCGCGCGGGGCGATGATCGATCCCATGATGGACTGCACTAGGGCCATCAAGCCACCCATGGCTATTCCTTGAACGGCGCGGGCGGTCATCAGTACGCCGATCGAGGTGGAGAATCCTGCGACCACCGAACCTGCCACGAACATGACGATGGCAATCTGCATCAGGGTTTTCTTGTTGAACAAGTCGGACAGCTTGCCCCAGACGGGGGTAACGATGGTCATCGCCAACAAGCTGGCGGTGATGACCCAGGTGTATTGCCGCTGCGTGCCGTGTAGATCCGCCATGATGGTGGGCAGTGCGGTGGAGACGATGGTGGTTGAGATCATTGCGGTGAAGAGGGCGGCCAGAAGCCCCGTCATTACCTGCAGGATTTCCCCGTGTGAATACTCCCGTGGTTCTGCGCTGGCGGATTTTGTTGTCTCAGCGGTGGACGTGGTGCTTGTCATCCGTTGTGCTCGCTTCCGTTTTCAGGTGTGGCCGAAGTGCCTGCTCGCCCCGACTCAGCCGCGTCAGGTGCTTGGAGAACCTCGATGAGGTGCCCGTTCAATCTCTCGAGGATGCGTATCGCCTGCCCGGCGTCGGCTGGCGACCAGTCAGCCAGTGCCTCGGCGAATTGGTGCACTGCGTGGCTTTCGTTTTCGTCAAGTTTCACGCGTCCGCGGCCTGTGATGGAGATCAGAAAGGCCCGTGCATCTTGGGGATCCGTGCGCCGTTCCACCATGCCGTCGGCCTCGAGGGCTTCGACGGTCCGAGTTGCCACTGGCGCGGAGACGAAGAGCCGGTGTGCCAGTTCGCCCAAGCGGGCGTCACTGCGTCGCAGGTGCTGCAGGAATCCCAGCTTGGTTCCGGCCAGGCTTTGTTCCCTGCTGCGCTGGCCGGCCACTCTAAAGGTGCGGCTAATCTGCACCATTTCGGAAAGGATCTCGCTGGCATCGTTGTTGTTGATCACGTCAGGCTCCCCTGCTCGCCGATGTTAAGGGCAAATAATTTACTTGTGCTAAGTAACCATATTATGACGCAAAGCGATGGTCAACTTCCAGTTCGGCTGGATCGGAAGGAACTAAAACAAGATGGTGGCGAAGGTGCCCACCTGCACAAATCCCACGCGCTCATAGAGTGCCCTGGCCCGAGTGTTGTAGTCGTTGACATACAAGCTGGTGACGGGCGCGTGCACTTGGGCCAGCAACACCACTGCCGCCATGTACGCTGCGCTGAGCCCCAATCCCCGATATTCGGGGTTCATCCAGACACCCTGCACTTGGGAGGCATATTGGGTCACAGCGCCCAAATCGGCCTTGAAAATAACCTCGCCGCAGGAACTCTGGTGGCTGAAGGAATGGCCGTGGCTGATCAACCACGCGACGCGGCTGCGGTAGTTTCCTTCCCCGCCGAGGAAGGGCGAGTAGCCCACTTCCTCTTCGAACATGGCAACTGCCGCTCCGAGAATTTCGTTGAACTGCGGTTTTTTAGTCACCGCGAGCCAGGGGCTCGGGGTCGCCAGCGGCGGTCCGGAAATGCTCAGCAGCGGTTGGTTCGCGCGAATTTCCTGTGCGTGGATGCCCGCCCTCTTCAACTCGTCCATGAGGGAGAGGGTCGCATCAGCAGGACCAAAAATGGAGGCGTGCGGCTGCCAGTGGGCCACAATCCACCGCCCAAAGTCTCTGGCCTGCTCGGCGCTTGCTTCTATCGGAACCACATTGGAACCCACCCAGCAAGCGGCAGCCAGCGTCACGCCGTCGTCCATGAAATGACCCAGAATGAGGGACCCGGGGAAGGAAGGCACGGCGCTGTTGTTTTGGCTGATAAGGGAGTCGACAAAAACGTTTGCAACGCGGTCGCGCGCAATCAATGTCCGGAGCGCGTCCGTGTCCCAGTGGACAAGGACGCGCACCGGCTCACGGCGGGTTCCCTTAGGAAACGCTAACCACGGGGCCACCCTGGAGAGTCGTGTCATCCTCGTCGGACTCCATCTCTTCGGCAAGCCTCATTGCTTCTTCAATGAGTGTCTCAACAATTTGGTCTTCAGGAACAGTCTTGATGACTTGTCCCTTCACAAAAATCTGGCCCTTGCCATTTCCCGAGGCCACCCCAAGGTCCGCCTCGCGGGCCTCACCGGGACCGTTCACGACGCAACCCATGACGGCCACGCGCAGGGGAACTTCCATTCCTTCAAGGCCGGAGGTGACTTCCTCGGCCAGTTTGTAAACATCAACCTGGGCACGGCCGCACGAGGGGCAGGACACAATTTCCAGTTTGCGGGGGCGCAAATTCAGCGACTGCAGGATCTGGTTGCCCACCTTGATTTCTTCAACCGGAGGTGCCGACAGGGACACGCGAATGGTGTCGCCGATGCCCTTGGAGAGCAGGGCGCCAAAGGCCACGGCAGACTTGATCGTTCCCTGGAAGGCCGGGCCCGCCTCGGTGACGCCAAGGTGGAGCGGCCAGTCGCCTTGCTCAGCGAGCATTTCGTAGGCGGCCACCATGACGACGGGGTCATTGTGCTTGACGGAGATTTTAAAGTCGTGGAACCCGTGCTCTTCGAACAAGGACGCTTCCCAGACAGCTGACTCAACGAGTGCTTCCGGGGTGGCCTTGCCATACTTCTTCATGATGCCCGGCTCCAACGAGCCCGCATTGACGCCAATGCGGATGGACGTCCCATGGTCCTTGGCTGCCTTGGCAATTTCCTTGACCTGGTCATCAAACTTGCGGATGTTGCCGGGATTCACACGAACGGCGGCGCACCCCGCTTCAATGGCTGCGAAAACGTACTTGGGCTGAAAATGAATGTCTGCAATCACAGGGATCTGCGACTTGCGGGCAATGATTGGCAGCGCCTCCGCGTCGTCCTGCGCCGGACAGGCGACGCGGACAATGTCGCAGCCGGAAGCGGTCAGTTCGGCGATCTGCTGCAGTGTGGCGTTGATATCCGTGGTTTTTGTGGTGGTCATGGACTGCACGCTGATGGGCGAATCCGACCCCACGCCGACGGGGCCGACGTTGATTTGCCGGGTCTTGCGCCTGGGTGCAAGCACGGGCGGAGGCAATGGCGGCATGCCGAGACTGACGGAGGTCAAAATTTGCTCCTTGAAGTTCACTTTTCACATATCGCGACTGTGGCACCGGTTTTTGGCGCCGCAAAAGAATCTCGCAATATCTATCATAGATTGTAGGCGTGATCCCCGACTGACGAGGACTATTGCGATTTAACCCACGTAGTCGCTGAGCTTGCCGATCACGGGATTCCAGCCTGAAATTTTCAGTCCCGTGACACCGCCGCCCACCGTCATGGGGTCCTGCGAAACGAGTTCCTGCACGGCGGCTTCGTTCTCCGCACTGAAAATCAGCAGCGCTCCGGCTCCGTCTGCATAGGGTCCGGATGCCAAAACGACGTCGGCTTCGGCTTGGGCGGCAAGCCACTCCCGGTGCTTGGGGCGGTGCTCCACGCGCTCCGCTTCAGCTTCAGGACCGTAAACGTACTCAACAGCGAAAATAGACATGCTTTCAGCCTATAACAGGAGTTCTTTCGCAAGCACCGCGACGCTGGCAGAGAACAGCATGGATGCCAACGTGCCAATGATGAACCGTTCACTGGCTGCCGGTGTGCTTTTCAATTCCGGGTACCTGCCCAAGCCCTTGATGGCCACAACGTAGGCGATCGCCACCGGCTGGCCGGACAAAATAGCAACCGCCACTGCGGCACGCTCCAGCATGCCGATCAGAAGTCCGCCGCGCAACACTTCCACCCGCGGCGCCGGTGCGGGGATGGCGACTGCCGGGGTTTCCGGACTCTGGGTTTCCGGACTCTGGCTGGCAGCTACAAGCGTTTCCGGAGCCGGGGTTTCCACTGGAGCTGTGGGCACTCCGGACTCTGCCGCATCCACGGCCCTCATCGGGCGGGATTTCGCCAAGGCAAGCATGCCTGCCGTGACGGGCCAGCCACCCAGCACCGCCACGACCAGTGCCGCAGCTATCCACAGTGCATCCACGCGTCCTCCTTTTGTCAGCGATCCCTTCGAGCAGCCTTCCTGGCTCCACTCTTGAATCTATCCGTTGGTTGTGACATTCAAGGCCAGCTGTGCGTGCTGCAGCAGGAGAGCTGCGGCCTTGCGTCCGCCCTGTTCCTCCGCGCGTCCGGACCGGGCGATGGCCTTGCTGACAGCTTGCGGGCTGATCCCCAAGGTTGCGGCAATATTCTTTTGGGCGGCTTCCGGGGATTCGTCAAGGGCATCAAGCACGCGCCACTCGGCCGCGGACCTGCGCCTGACCACGTCTCCCATCAACACAAGCACTGATTCCGCCGCTGCAGCCCACTCGACAGCTGCCACGGTGGGAGTGACCACGGAAAGTGGAACGCGATCGCCTGTCTTTTTTGCCGCATCAACCGCTTCACGGGCTGCCACAAAAGCATCACCGGAAGCCGCCCTCGAGCTCGATGGCAGCGGGGAATCGGCATGCCCGACACCAATGCCCACATACCATTCCTGCTCCCTGAGCAGGCGCGCCACCGCTTCAACCACCTCGTGCGGATCATCCAGCGCAGCTTGGACTTCATCACCCACGGAGCGTTCAAAGGGCAGAATGGTTTTTAGGCCCGCCAAGACCTCCAGAAGCTGTGGCACCTTGTCTCCGTGGCGACGGCTGCCGCGCTGGTCAATCGTTAGAACAAACATAAATAAACCATAATCGTCTGTTTGATAGCTATCAACCATTTATGTTTGCCAATCGCGCTGCTTTTCACAAAACACTCCCGATTTCCTGGGCAACATTTCCGCGTATGCGCCGCATACCCGCGTCTGCCCCGCGAGACAGCTGATGGGCAGCAGCGGGTTCGCGGGTTGGACGCGGACACGCGGGTTGTGCGCGGCTTCGCCGACGGCAATCGGCATCGAAATTTGCCGGTGGGAGTTGTTTCGGTCTGGTTTGATCGCGGCTGGCTTGCTTGCGGCTGGCTGGCACGTGCCTGAGTCGCGTGGGCCCTCGTTGCTTGCACTTGGGCGGACCATTACGGGTGGAACTCTCAGGCAGCAGCCCGCCTGGCAGTCGCCATTGCTGCATAAATGCGCCGCCTGAGTTCACCGGGTCGGTCAAGATCGTCCCACTCGATCCGGATGAACCGCCAGCCTTGCTCCACGAGCAGGTTTTCACGGCGGCGCTCCTCGCGAAGAACTTGGGGTGTCCGCTGGTCTTTGTAGTACTTGTCGTTTCCATCAAACTCCAAGATGAGCTTGAGCTCGGGCCAGGCGAAATCTGCCCGGTATTCCTTGAAATTTGCCGTGATTTTGTACTGCAGAACAGGTTGCGGGATGTCCATGCGTGACAGAAACACTCGAGTTCTGGATTCCCCTGCGGACTCCGCCTTCCCATCAAGGGCCGCCAAAACCCGTCGCGCCCGCATGACACCGCGTTTTCCGGCCAGCGAATCCACCATGGACAACATCAGCGGCAGGCTCGCGCCCTTGTACAGGGCGTTGTCGCCCACAATGACGGCCGGTTCGAACGCACCAAACCGGGCACAGTCCACCACAGTTCGTTCCATCGATGTGCACTTCAAGCGTCGGGACTCCCCCAAAGTCAGGAAAACGACCTCGGATTTATCCAACTCAAGCTGGTGGCAGCTGACGTCCGCCGCAGCTCCCGTGCCTCCGGGTTTACCGTTGGAGATCAAATGCACACGGACGCCGCAGTTCCACACGTCCAGTCCAAGAATCCGGGCTGCACTGAAGTGCGAGTAGACACCATCTCCGGCAGTGGAAACAACGTGGGCCCACAACCGCAATTTGTCCTGCTCCCAGGGTTTCCTTGACGTCCAGTTGTGGGCTTGTACGTAGGCGCCTCTCCGCAGTCTGAGAATCAATCGTCCCTGCACAGCTCGGGTCAACTGCCTGTCGCCGCAGCCCGCTTCCGCCAGTTCTGCTGTCGTGGCAAGAACTGACCCGGCCGGCCAGCATTTGCCCACGTGTGCAAGCAGCTCTTTGTTGTCCATGACTGAGTCTTGCCTGCCCGAAACTCATGCAACAAGGTGCGGGACATCAATTGTGGACAACGTTGCCCAGCATCTCGGCTGTGGGCCAATCAGTGGCGTCCCGTGAAACCGCTCCTCAGCCGCATGCCCGCGTCTACCCCGCGAACCCGCTGACGGCCATCAGCGAGTTCGCGGGGTAGACGCGGGTGTGTGGGTCGGGCGCGGTCTCGGCAGTGATGCGGTGCGGGGTAGACGCGGGTGTGTGGGTCGGGCGCGGTCTCGGCAGTGATGCGGTGCGGTGTAGACGCGGTCCTGCGGGTCCGTCGCGGTCTCGGCAGGAGTGCCGCGCCGTCGCAGGCCGGCGATCAGTGCGCCGGTGTCGGCTACCCGAAGAGGTCGACAGGTTTCACGATATCGGCGTAGATCAGCAGCGCCCCCATGACCATGAGGACCACGGCCGCGACGTAAGTGACAGGCAGGAGCTTGGCAATGTCGAAGGGGCCCGGATCCTTGCGCTTGAACACCTTGGCGACCGTGCGCCGGACGCCTTCGTAGAGGGCACCGGCAACGTGTCCGCCGTCCAGCGGCAGCAACGGAATGAGGTTGAAGACGAACAAGGCCAAGTTGACCCCTGCCAACAACCCCAACAACGTGGCCACGCGGGAGCTGACGGGGATCTCGTCCATGGCGGCCACTTCACCGGCCACCCGGCCCACGCCCACCACGGAAATGGGGCCGTTGGGGTCGCGCGGTGCGGAACTGAACGCCGCCTGGGCCACGCCAACCAGCTTTTGCGGGAGCTGGAAAACCACGCCGCCGATCGCCACAATGTTGTTCCCCACGGCAGGCAGCACGGCCGACGCCGGTTCGCGCACCAGCTCCGAGGTGGGGCCCACCCCCAGGAATCCGGCCTGGACCGTGACGGTGGTTCCGGTGGAATCGACCTCGGCCAGGCCGTTGGCACCGACGACGGGACGGGCCGTGAGCACGGGGGTGATGGTGGTGGTGATGGTTTTCCCGGCGCGCTGGTACACCAGCGGGAAGGTCTTTCCGGCGGAGGCGCGCACCCATTCGGTGAACGTGCTCCAGTCCGTGACTTCCTTGCCGGCAAATGATTTCAGGGTGTCCCCCGGTTGCAGGCCGGCCGCCGCGGCGGGAGTCTTGGTGCAATTGTTCAGATCGGTGGGTGCTGGTTCCCCGTAGGCCACCTGGCAGGCGTTGACTTCGGACACGGTGGTGGTGGCTTGCGCCGTTCCAAAACCCATCAGCAGCACGGCCATCAGCACGACGCCGATGAGCAGGTTCATGAACGGGCCGCCGAGCATGATGATGATCTTTTTCCAGACGGGCAGCTTGTAGAAGACCCGGTTGGCGTCGGCGTCTCCCACTTCCTCATGCGCTGCGCTGCGAGCCTCGGTGGCCAGGGTCTGGAACATGCCGGTGCTAGAGGGCCGCACGCTGCCGTCGCTGGGGTTTGGCGGATACATTCCCACCATCGCCACATAGCCGCCGGCAGGAATGGCCTTGATGCCGTACTCGGTTTCACCCTTTTTTCTCGACCACATGGTGGGCCCGAAGCCGATCATGTAGCGGGTGACGCGGACGTTGAACCATTTGGCGGGCAGCAGGTGGCCCACCTCGTGCAAGGCGATGGAGACGGCGATGCCAACGGCCACAAAGACCACTCCGCCAATGAAAAGCAATACAGTCACAATTTACTTTCTCGCTACGACAATCTCAGCCTTGCTGGCCAGCAATTCTTGGGTCCGGCCACGCGCCCACTTCTCAGCTTCCAACACCGTTTCGAGTGTCAGCTGCGTGCCGGGTGTGTGTTCACTGAGAACTTGGGCAATGGTGTCCACAATATCCAGAAATCCTATCTGCCCGGCGTGGAAGGCGTGAACCGCTTCCTCGTTCGCCGCGTTGTACACGGCGGGGCAGGTGCTCCCCCGTCGCGCCGCATCCTTGGCGAGTTCGACGGCGGGAAAGGCCGCGTTGTCCAACGGCTCAAAGGTCCAAGTGGCTGCCTTGGTCCAGTCGCAGGGCGCCGCCGCCCCCGGAACACGTTCGGGCCAGCCCAGCCCCAGGGCGATGGGCAGGCGCATGTCAGGCGGCGACGCCTGGGCAATGGTGGAACCGTCGGTGAACTGCACCATGGAATGCACCACCGACTGCGGGTGCACCACGGCCTCGATCCGCTCCAGCGGAACGTCGAACAGCAGGTGCGCCTCAATGATCTCCAATCCCTTGTTGACAAGGGTGGCGGAGTTCGTGGTGACCATGGGGCCCATGGACCAGGTGGGGTGCTTGAGGGCCTGCTCCGGTGTCACATCCAGCAATTCTTCGCGGCTGCGCCCCCGGAAGGGACCTCCGGAGGCCGTCACGATGAGTTTTTCCACCTCGACGGCGGTGCCCGAGCGCAGCGCCTGGGCCAGGGCGGAGTGCTCGGAATCAACCGGAACCAGCTGTCCGGGCGAGGCTGCTTCTTTCACCAGCACCCCTCCCACGATGAGCGATTCCTTGTTGGCCAACGCCAGGATGGCCGGGGTGCCCAACGCGGCGAGTGTGGGTGCCAAACCGATGGAGCCCGTAATGCCATTGAGCACGACGTCGGCCGCGTCGCCGGTGCCTGCACCCCAGGCCGCGATGGCCGTTGCGGCATCGGGCCCGGCCAGAATCTCCGGCGCGAAGCCTGCCACCCCGGCCGCGGCGGCGCGGAAGTCGATCAGCGCACGCAACGTCCCGGCGTCGTCCGAGGCGGTGCCCACGGCCAAAACGCGCAGCTGCACGGCCTGCTCGGCCAGCAGCTCCAGGTTTCCGCCGCCGGCACTGACCGCAGTCACGCTGAAACGCGGCGACCCGTCCTCCAGCGTGGCCTGTTCGACGACGTCGATGGCCTGTGTGCCGATGGAACCTGTTGACCCGAGGATGATTATTTTTCGATGCGCCATGCCTTCAAGTATTCCGTATCAAAGCCCACGAAGAGCCGCTTTTCATGACACCGAGGGGAAACCCCTGCTGATTGTTATCCAGTTATGCTTCATTCTCCTGTGCCCGCGTGCCGATGCCAGACAGGTGCCGGCCCATCCGGCGGCGGCGCAGCCAGAGCAGCACGGCCACGGACGTGCGCAGCAAAGGCCTGGCCAGCCGCGCCTGAACGTCGATGAGGGCAGCGTTGGCCACCCCGTCGGAGTAGGTGGGATAAGGGTGCGTGGTGCCCGCAACCTCTGAGGTGGTCAGGCCCTGCTGAACGGCAAGCGTCACCTCGGCCAAGGACTCCCCGGCCCGCGGACCAACAATGGTGCCGCCGAGGATCTTCCCCTTCTTGTTGACTACCAGCCGCGTGAAACCGTCCACGGCGTCCTCCGCCACGGCGCGGTCCACATGGGTATGCCGGGCTGTCACTACGTGGTGCTTCCTGCCGTTGTCGGAGTGGGTCAGCCCAACGGCGGCCACCTCCGGAGAGGTAAAAGTCACCCGGGGCACGGTGTCGCTGATACGGCGCTTGAGTCCGAGCATGGCGTTGGAGACCGCCACGGATGCGTGGCCACCGGCGAGGTGGGTGAATTGGGGATTTCCGGTCACATCCCCGGCAGCCCAAATGTGCGGGTTGGACGTCATCATCTTCGAATCCGTGATCACGTGGCTGTTTTTGTCGAGGTCCACCCCGAGCCGTTCCAGACCGAGGTTGGCGGTCCGGGGCGTGCGCCCGGCGGCCAGTAAAACCACATCAGCCTCGACGGTGCCTCCGTCCGTGGTGCGGATCCGGGCTCCGCGCTCCGTTGCCACAGCGCCTGTGATGCCTGAGTTCTCGAGGATGCGGACGCCGTCGTTCTTCAGGTTCGCACTGACAAGGCTGGCAGCATCGTCATCTTCCTTGCTGAGTATCCGCGAGCGGACAATCATGGTGACGCTGGATCCGAGGCGGGCGAAGGCCTGCCCGAGTTCGCAAGCTATGGGCCCGCCGCCAACTATGGCCAACCGCGCCGGGAGTGTTTCGAGGTCCCAGATCGTTTCCGACGTGACTGTGGAGCTCGCTGCCAGGCCCGGGATGCCGACCTGAACCGGTGCCGCACCCGTTGCTATCAGTGCCTGGCGAAACCTGATCAACTCGCCATCGACCTCGGCCAGTCCAGGGGAACGAAAGGCCAGTGTGCCCTTGATGACTTTCACGCCGGCGGCCTCGATGGCTTCGGGTGAATCCACCTCTTCAAAAGTTTCAATGGCGGCAAAGATCCGTTTCCGCACCGCGGGGAAATCCGTCGGTTTCCCTGTCAGGGCGCGGGCTGTTGCGGCATGCTCGGCGGCCGAGAGCAGCGTCTTGGAGGGGATGCATCCTGTCCACAAGCAGTCACCGCCTGTACGGTTTTGCTCAACCAGAATGACCTTGGCACCGAACCCGGCCGCTGTCTTGGCGCCCACGATTCCGGCAGACCCGCCACCGACCACCAGAAGGTCAACTATGCTGTGCTTGGCTGCCATGATCGACTCCATTTGTGTGACGAAAAAATACGGAGCAGTGAGTCCGCCCCGCGTGGTTCCCAGCAGCCGGTTCCCTTGGCCGTGATGAATCGGAGGGAATCCCCCATGGGCAACAAGTACTCGTGGTTCGCACCGTTCTATGATCCATTATCCGGGGAATACCCTGTATATCACGCTGGCCGTGCTCTCGGCATCGAGGCGCTGGCGCCCTCCAACGGCCAAGAGGTGTTGGATATTGGTTGTGGAACCGGGTAGAACTTTGCCCTGTTGCAGGATCGAATCGGAGCCACTGGGACGATCGTTGGCATCGACAAAAGTCCGGAAATGCTTCAGCAGGCACGCAGACATGCTGAACGCAGCGGCTGGAAGAACGTCATCCTGATCCAGGCGGACATGGTGCTTGTGCGCCTTTCCGGCGGCCGGGTTGGGGTTGTCGACCTGCAAGAACCCAAGGACGGGGGCGTTGGCTTGCTCCCGTGGCGCGTCTGGCTTGTGCGCTGGGCGGTTCCGACATCCATGCCGCCCCGTGGAGGGCGGTTGAGAATGAGTGCGGCCATGTGATTCGCGTTTCAGCCAGGGCCGGCCACCTGCAGGTCCGTGCCGGCGAACTGCAGCAGCCACCGGAACGAAGCGGAAAATTCCGGTCATGACTGCGACGTTTCCGATGGGGAGGTGCAGCGCAGGGGAACTGCGGAAGGTTGCCGCTACGGCCCGTACCGGCCCTTGCCTCGATCAATTTGGTGGCGCGCATCCCTGATGGCCCGCGCCACTTCAGGGTTCCGCCCCTCGTCCGCACTCTTGTCGAAGCCCCGGAAGGACCGAAACAAGACCGGCAGCAGGCAAAGAAGACAAATCCCTGCGATGATCAGAATTGAGACAATGTCCATTGGCAGCCTCCCTCTCTTACTGCAACTCTTGGGCGAAGAGTCCTTCGATTCGAAAGCCCCATGACGTCAAACATAGCTTGGAGATGAACCGTCAACGGGCCAGGTCCCCTGCGAGGTGGCGATTCCGGGTGTCGATGAGATTCTGCAGATAGCGGGCCAGGACCAGCTTCTCAACGAGACGTCCCACAAGGCCAAAGGGTGCCGTGAACTCGATACGGTCAACCATCGTGGTTCCGCTCGAATCATGGCTGAACTCATGGACATGCCGAAAATGACGGAACGGACCCTTGACCTGCTCGTCGACGAAATAGTCCGGCGCCTCCATCTGCGTTATTCGGCTCGTCATGCGCAGCGGAACGCCGAAATGCCATGCCCGCCATGTCACTTCTTCGCCCAATGCGATGAGACCGGAGGTGACACCCGCCACGGCCTGTTCACGCGAGCGTGCCATCGAATCCTCGTGCGCGTCGATGTTGCGGGCAAGGTCAAACAGCTGCGCTTTGGGCATGCTCGACCGTGTGGTGCATTCGAAGGAGGCGGTCATGATCAGAGTATGGCAGGCGGCCCATCCTTTGCTCGCATCAGATGCGGCCAACTGACGCTGCCGGCTTCCCTGGCCATCCCGCTTAATGGAGAATGGGTCGATGCAGACACTTCGTGATGAACTTCGAGGAGTTCCCTCCATTGTTGGCCAAGCCCCGCCCTTCGACTGGAGCTCAGCACCGGATGCACCACAGGAGCTGTTCCTGCAGTGGCTTCGGCACGCCATCGGTGCCGGTGTGCCGGAAGCCCGTGCGGCCACGCTTTCAACGGTGGATGGGGACGGACTGCCTGATGCCCGCGTGTTGATCGTCAAGGACGTGACGGACGATTGCGGCTTCAAGATCGCCACCAGCGACGAATCACCCAAGGGGCTTCAACTGCGTCACAATCCGAACTGCGCCCTCACGTTCCTCTGGGGCCCCTTGGCCCGCTCGGTTCGAGTGCGCGGAGTCGCCGAACAGGCTTCCGCGTCGGAGTCGGCCGAGGACTTCCTTGCGCGCCACCCACAGGCGCGGGCAATAGTTTTGGCCGGTGGACAAAGTTCCGTCATTTCCGATGAGGCCGCCCGGGACGCGGAGCTGGAACAAGCCAAGGCGACAATGAAGGCCGACGACCATGTTGTTTCTCCGCATTGGACGGTCTGGACCATCGTGCCCAACTCAATCGAATTCTGGCAAGGCGATCCGAGCCGCGACCACCAACGTCTCCGCTATGTCCGGACCGGGTCCGGATGGGACATCCAACACCTGCGGCCGTGAGCCTGCTACTTTACTCGGGGCGAATGGGCACGTCGCCGTCCCGGCTCAGATCTGTGTCGGGGCGAATGGGCAACACTTCCAGTCCCGGGGACTGCACAAGTTCGCGAATCAGCGCCAAGCTCCCCGCAACGAGCGTGGAGTCGAAGTCAATCTCGGTGGCGAGCACCCACGAGTGGTCTTCGGGCCACAGGATGTTGGGCGACTGTGCCCACATGGCCTCATCGACCCACGGTGCACGGTCAGGCCAGGCCGGATCCTCGAAGTCATTCGCCCCCGCCTCGAACAGAACACAGCGCCGCCCGGCGTCTCCGTGCAGGTCGAAGCGCGGCCCCGTTGCGACCTCACGAGCGAGCAGCCCGGAGCCTGGTTCCGGATCGCCGGTGTGCGCAGCCGTTTCGCCGGTGTAGGGGTCAGGCAGTCCTTCGTTCGACTCACACACGAGGTACGCAACCCCTGCCGAGCTCACAAGGCCTCCCCACCCCTCCCAGATCGCGGCGATGCCGAATCCGCAGTGGCGGTATGGCGGGCCAGCACCACGGCCGCTGCCGTCAGCGAGGCGGCGTCAATGCAGCCTTCTTGTGTGTCGCCTACCGCCAGCCGTCGGCGGAGATGGCCCAAGTGGCGCGTTCAGTCTCGAGCATCGCTGCTATGTCCTCGACACCGTCAAAGCACGTGGCCTCATCGAGGCCGTGCCATGTTTTCTTCTCGCGCGGTCGGTCGCGCTCCACGGCGTGAAAAACGCGCGCATAGGCCGCGAACCCGCGGGGAACAATAGGGAGGATGCTGCCGAACGGTTCAGCCTCCGTGGGGCGAAGCCATTCGCCCCGGGCGGCGTTGGGCACCCACGGGAAGGGTTGCGACATGTGCTCAATCTCCTCGTGTCGTGGTGATGGTTTGCATTCTTGCTCGTGGAAGCACGGCGACATGGATCCAGACTGCGGCAGTAAATAAAAGCAGGAAGCCAAGCAGCCCCCTGCCCACGGAATCGACCGATACCTCTTCCGGGTCGACTCCGACAATGCTGAAGATGGTTGCCAAGGCAAAGCCGATCACCCCATACCCCAGCGAGACGATGCCGACCGCGATGGATTTCTCGGTCTGAAACCAGTGGTCGTCTTTCAAGAACTCCCTGGCAGTGGCACCTCCGATCACGAAGGTCACTGCCGCGATGGCGCAGGCGACGGCGATCATGATCAGTGCGGATCCGTAGCCCACCCCGTCGGGGCCCGCATGGATGGCGATGTGGCTCGGCATCAGTGGGTTGAGCAGAAGCTACAGCACCGCGACCAGCACGATCGAACATGCGGGCGCGATCACCAGCAAGGGAACTGTTCTGGTCTTGGTCTCTTTCAGCGGAGGATCAGGCCAGTCCGAAAATTCAGCCAAGTCTTTTTCTCAATTCTTTGCACGCTGTGGAGCCGGCAGTTCAGCCGACACTCAATATCCAGCCTATCGAAGACCCAGAGCTCGGTTACAGGACGCTTCGGTAATGTTCCACCACAGGGAAGGGCTCGTAGAAGTGGTGCAACAGCGCACGCCATGTCTCGTATTGTTCGGATTGCCGGAATCCCACGGTGTGGTCTTCGAGTTGTTCCCATTCAACGAGAAGTAGGTACATGCTCGGCGATTCTAGTGAGCGCGACAAGGACAGCTTCCGGAAACCAGGCATCGACGCGATGATGGGATTAGCCTTGCTGAACGCCAGCTCGAACTCGGATTCCAATCCTGGCCTAACTGGCAATAGCGCGTGTTCGGTAATCATGGGACCAGTTTCACACAGCGAATCCTCAATGTGCCAACCATGGGCGCGAGAGTGTTCGGACCACCACAAGGCAAAGCCTGCTGCGGGTCAAGAGCCACTGTTGAACTTGTCCGTGGAAGCGTGCTCGGCTGCCTCGGACCTGCTCCCAGCCATCGTTGGCTCGCCCCTTGGAAGCATTCCGGATCCTTCATCTGTGGCGGCTGGTTCCCGCCGGGCGGATCAGTCCTGCGGCACGGCCAGGAAAGATGCTGGAATCAGCTCCGCTCCCCTGACATTCTCCAAGAACTCCGGATCAATGGGAACGCCGGCGCGCAGCACACTGATCTGGCCCGTCGATTCAAGGATCACGCAAGCGACTTCCATGCGGCTGCGGATGCCGGACAGACGCAACTTGGCGGTGATCTCAGTTTCGGAAACATGGGTTTTTCGAAGGTTCGCCTCAACAATCTCGCTCCCTGCCATGAGCACGAACGCCCTGTTGCTGATCGCCACTGCGCCCCTGCGGTAGCGGCGCAGCTGACCCGTGCCTGCCTGCAACACCAGCAAGGTGACAAGGCCCAGGGCGCCGGCAGCAAGCGTCGGGGTGTACCCGAGGATTGCCCGTCCCACGACGGCGCCCAGCGCCACCGCCGCGGCAAGGTCAAAGCTGGACAAGCTGGCCATGGTGCGCTGTCCCATGACCCTGATCAGCACCAGCACCAGGGCGTACAGCCCAACGGCGGAGAGCACCACCCGGATGGCATCGGTCCACGTCAATCCGAAATCATGCCACATGGGGTTCCTTTCCTCAGGAGTTCCAGCCTATCCTCAGGAGTTCCAGCCCAGACCTGCCCGGCGCAGTGTCTGCCGGGCATGGAGCAGGATGGGACCGTCCACCATCTGCCCCTTGAAGGCGAAAACGCCAGTGCCCGCAGCTTCCGCAGCAGCCAGGAGTTCAGTTGCCGCGGCCACTTCTGCGGAGCTTGGCCGGTAGGCGTCCCGGACCACCGCCACTTGGGACGGGTGGATGCAGGCCTTCGCGGAGAACCCGCTGGCCGCTGCATCCTCCGCCTCCGCTGCCAGCCCGTCAAGGTCGGCGAAATCTGCGTAGATGGAATCAATGGAGGCTTTTCCTGCCGCCGCTGCCGCCAGCAGCAGCTGCGAGCGCGCATGGGTTGCCACTGCGCGGTAGCGCCCGGCCTGGGGGCTGTCCGCGCCAAAACGGCTGGAGCTTCCCCCAAGGGAGGCCACCAGGTCTTCGGCACCCCACATCAGCGCCACGACGTTGGGGAGGTGGGCCAGTGCCTGGGCCGCCTGGATTCCTGCGGCGGTTTCGCAGAGCACCACCACGTTGTACTTCTCGAGGGCGGCGATGGCGTCGACGTCGGAGGCCTTGGCCACCATGATGGTGTTGAACCTGCCAAGCGCCAACGCAGCCAGATCCAGCCGTGCTGCCTCGGTGCCGAGGGCGTTGATGCGCACCATGGTGGTTGCCGGGTCCAGGGTGCTGGCGGCCATGTGCTCTCGTGCCTTGGCCTTGTCGGCGGGGGCGACTGCGTCTTCCAGGTCGAGGATGACGGCGTCGGAGCGTTCGGCTGCCTTGCTGAAACGATCCGGCCTGTCCCCCGGGACGAAGAGCAGTGTCGGACCCATGGTGAATTCGCTCGTGCCTGTGATGGTGTGTTCCTTAGCTGTTGGGTTTTAGCTGGTCGGCTTGAGCAGGAACAGCGCTGTCCTGCTGGCCTGGCCAACGACGACGCCGGACTGGTTGCGTCCGGTGTGGGCCATTGTCACAATACCTTGGCCCGGCCGGGAAGCTGAGAGGCGCTTCTCGCCCACCACCGTCTCGGTGTACAGGGTGTCCCCGTGAAAGAGGGGGTGGGGGAAGGAAATATCGTTCATGCCCAGTTGCGCCACGATGGTGCCCTGGGTCAGCTGTGCCACGGACTGCCCCACCATGGTGGCCAGGGTGAACATGGAGTTCATGATCCGCTGACCGAAGGGCTGCTCCGCACTCCATGCGGCATCCAGGTGAAGGGCCTGGGTGTTCATGGTCATGGTGGTGAAAAGGACGTTGTCGGTTTCGGTCATGGTGCGCCCCGGTCGGTGCTGGTAGAGGACCCCCCTTTCCAGTTCCTCGTAGTAAAGCCCCCGCTGCGTCACAACTCCGGGCACCTTCGGGTACCCCGAGTGTCCCTCACTCATACGTTGTCCAAGTCATGCATCTCCAAGTTCAGCGGCGCACCCGTTGCTGCCACAATTTCTTCCACGCTGACGTCCGGTGCCAGTTCCTTCAAGACCAGGCCGTCGGGGGTCACTTCGATCACCGCCAAGTCCGTGACAATCAAATCCACGCATCCCTTCCCTGTCAAGGGCAGCGTGCATTCTGTAAGAATTTTGGGGTTGCCGTATTTGTCCACGTGTTCCATCATGACGATCAGCTTCTTGGCACCGAACACCAGGTCCATGGCCCCGCCCATGCCCTTGACCATCTTGCCGGGAATCATCCAGTTCGCCAGGTCGCCGTTCGCTGCAACCTGCATGGCACCGAGCACCGCCACATCAACGTGGCCCCCGCGCACCATCCCGAACGAGGTGGCCGAATCAAAAAACGCCGCCCCCTTGTTGACGGTGACGGTTTCCTTTCCGGCATTGATCAGGTCGGGGTCGACGTCGGCCTCGGCCGGGTAGGGTCCTGTCCCCAAGATCCCGTTCTCCGAATGCAGCACCACCTCCACCGTGTCGGGGATGAAGTTGGGAATCAGGGTGGGCATGCCGATCCCCAGGTTCACGTACTGCCCGTTGCGCAGTTCCCGTGCCACCCGTGCGGCCAGTTCATTCCGTGTCAGTGTCATGGTCATGCCTCCTGTCCGGTTGCAGTGGCCGTCGCCCCGATGGGGTGCCCGCCCGCTTCGCGGACGCCCGAAAGTGTCCCGCTGAGGGGCCCAGTCTGAGCTTGCGAAGATTGGGGAAGCGGGTCACGTGCTCCCGGCACCCCATCGGGGCTTTGGCCACCTGCAACAGTTCGCTTTTCGATGCGCTTCTCACTGCCGGGCGTGCCGGCCGGGACATGGACCACGCGTTGGACGAAGATGCCCGGCACGTGGATGTGTTCGGGGTCGAGCTCGCCGGGTTCAAAAAGTTCCTCCACTTCGGCGATGGTGATCTGCCCTGCCATGGCGCAGAGCGGGTTGAAGTTCATGGCGGTGGCGTGGAACACCAGGTTGCCGTGGGCGTCGCCCTTCCATGCATGGACGAGGGCAAAATCCGGGGTCAGGGATTCCTCCAGGACAAATTCGGCGTTGCCAAAGGTGCGCACCTCCTTCGGCGGCGAGGCAAGCTCAACGCCCCCGGCGCCGTCGTACTTGCGCGGCAGGCCGCCCTCGCTGACCTGGGTGCCCACTCCGGCGGCCGTGTAGAAGGCGGGGATGCCGGCTCCGCCTGCCCGCAGCTTTTCGGCGAGCGTGCCCTGCGGGGTGAGCTCGACTTCAAGCTCGCCGGCCAGGAATTGGCGGGCAAACTCCTTGTTCTCCCCCACGTAGGAGGAGATGGTGCGGCGGATGCGGCCATCGCTCAGCAGGATGCCCAGGCCCCAGTCGTCGACGCCGCAATTGTTGGAGACGGTTTCCAGTCCGGAGGTGCCGGCGTCATGGAGGGCTTGGATGAGGGCCACGGGGATGCCGCACAGGCCAAAGCCCCCTACCGCCAGCGAGGCG
Organism: Arthrobacter sp. H35-D1; assembly: GCF_030063185.1. Lineage (GTDB taxonomy): Bacteria > Actinomycetota > Actinomycetes > Actinomycetales > Micrococcaceae > Specibacter. Next base: position 15,623 of record NZ_JASISP010000008.1, on the reverse strand, counting down.
CCGTCGTGGATGTCGTGGACGGCCGCGGCCGGTGAGGCAACTACTTTGTTGATCATGGCGGAGTTCCTTTCGAAAAAGGGTTACAAGCCCAGGTCGCGGGCAATGAGCATCAATTGGACTTCCGTGGTGCCTTCCCCCACCTCCAAGATCTTTGAATCCCTGTAGTGGCGGGCCACGACGAACTCGTTGATGAACCCGTAGCCGCCAAAAACCTGCGTGGCGTCCCGGGCGTTGTCCATGGCCGCCTCGCTTGCGACCATCTTAGCGATGGCCGCCTCGGTCTTGAAGGGTTTGCCTGCAAGCATGCGCGAGGCGGCGTCGTAGTAGGCCAGCCGGGCCAGATGCGCGCGGCTTTGCATGCGCGCAATTTTGAAGGAGATGCCCTGGTAGTGGCCAATATTATGACCAAAGGCGTGGCGTTCCTTGGCATAGCGGGCGGCTTCATCCACGCACCCCTGCGCGGTCCCCGTGGCCAGCGCAGCGATGGCAATGCGCCCCTCGTCAAGGATGGACAGGAAGTTGGCGTAGCCGCGGCCCCGCTCGCCCAGCAGGTTTCCCTCCGGCACACGGGCGTTGGTGAAGGTCAGCGGGTGCGTGTCGGAAGCGTTCCAACCCACCTTGTTGTAGGGCTTCTCCACTGTGAATCCCGGAGTGCCGTTGGGCACGATGATGGTGGAGATCTCCTTCTTCACCGAGCCGTCCTTGCGTTCGGAAGTGCCGGTCACGGCTGTCGCTGTGACGAACGTGGTGATGTTCGTTCCGGAGTTGGTGATGAACTGCTTGTTGCCGTCAATGACCCATTCCCCGTCCTGCAGCTGCGCCCGGGTGGAAGTGCGCCCGGCGTCGGACCCGGCGTCGGGCTCGGTCAAACCAAAGCCCGCCAGTGCCGCACCGCTGGTCAGCTGCGGCAGCCATGCCTCCTTTTGCTGCTGTGTGCCGAAGCGGTGCACGGGCATGGCGCCGAGTGACACTCCGGCCTCGAGGGTGATGGCGACCGACTGGTCCACCCGTCCCAGCTGCTCCAAGGCCAGGGCCAGGGCGAAGTAGTCCCCGCCCATGCCCCCAAACTCCTCCGGGAACGGCAGCCCGAACAAGCCCAGCTCCCCCATTTGCGCCACGATCTCATACGGGAAGCTGTGTTCTGCATCGTGCTTGGCCGAAACCGGGGCAACCACACGGTCGGCAAAGTCGCGGACCATGTCGCTGAGCGCCTGGTACTCCTCGTTGAGTTCAAAGTTGGGCACGTTGTTTCCTTTCACGATTCCTTGGCAAGTTTTTCATGGGGTGCATCTGCGAGCTCCTGGACAATCGTGGCCACCACCTGGTCGGCCTTGACCAGTGCGCCGACGGCAACACCGACGTGCACCGTCCCGGCGATGGACGCCACGAGTTGGTGCTCCATCTTCATGGCCTCCACGGCGAGCAGCACTGCACCGGCCTCAACCTTGTCCCCGGTGCTGACATTGAGCATTGTCACGGTGCCGGGCATGGGGCTGCGCACCTGCGGATCGGCAGCCGCATCGGCGCGTTCAAGGCCGGCAAGCATCCGTGCCGTGGCAGCATCCCGGCCAAGCAACTGCACGGACGCCGTCCATCCGCCACTGCCCAGCAGTACTTCGGCGCCGTTGCGGGCCATCCTGTAGTGCCGTGTTTCCCCGTCCCACGCCAGTTCTGCGGCGGTGCCGGAAACGCTCAGCGCTGCCGTGTGCTCGCCGTCATCCGCCAACTCCTCCCCGCTGACATGTACGACGCCGGGCCCTCCCGCAGCTGCCCCACGCCGGCTCCCGCTGACCGTCACCACGCCGGTGCGCCCACCCCCGGCAAACGCGAGCCGCCACGGAGCAGCATCACCAAGCCGCCAGCCGTCGGTGCGGCCCCACGGGCTGGTCTCCACCGCCGGCGACCACGGGAACACCGGCAGAGGAGCCGGCGTTCCCGTAGGCGGCGTAAAGGAGACCAGAGGCCGCTCACGGCCGAAGGTCGGATAGTCCCCAGGCGCTCCCATTGCTCGCAAGCCCGCAACGGGGCCCTCGCGCCAGTGGGCCCCGCCGAGGGAATGCCGGTCCGCAGCCGGGGAGCGGTCCGCCGACGCCCGTGTCAGGAGGGCTGCGGCTGCGTAGTCGCCGGCGTCCAGGGTGCGGAACGCCAATTCCGGGAGCTTGCGTTCAATGAGCGTGGTATCCAAGCGCCCGGCGTGGACGTCGGGGTCGGCGAGCAGCAGGCGGAGGTACTCCACGTTGGTGGGCACGCCCAGCACCACGTAGTCGCGCAGGGCGGCGTCCAAGCGCCCCAACGACTGCTCCCGGTCTGTCCCCCAGGCGATGACCTTGGCCAGCATGGGGTCGTAGTCGGCGGAGATTTCCAGCCCCTGCAACAAGGAACTGTCCACGCGCACGCCCGGGCGGCCTGCCACCGACTCGTCAAGCACCACGACCGTTCCGGTAGAAGGCAGGAATCCCTGTGCCGGATTTTCGGCGTAGACCCGGGCTTCCATGGCGTGGCCTTCGGCGGCGACCTCGTCCTGGCTGAAAGTCAGTGGCTCCCCGGCGGCAATGCGCAGCTGCCATTGCACCAGGTCCAGCGGCTCCCCTGCCACCCGGGCCACCATTTCGGTGACCGGGTGCTCCACCTGCAAGCGGGTGTTCATTTCCATAAAGAAGAACTCGTCGGGCCTGTCGTTGGAGACGAGGAACTCGACCGTCCCGGCTCCGGTGTAGTCCACGCTGGCGGCAGCAGCACACGCGGCGGCACCGATCCGGGCCCGGACGGCAGCGCCGTCGGCCATGTCTGTCAGCAGCGGCGAGGGGGCCTCTTCGATGACCTTTTGATGGCGGCGCTGCAGGGAGCATTCGCGCTCGCCCAGGTGGACGATGTTCCCAAAGTTGTCCCCGAGAATCTGCACTTCAATGTGCCGGGGATTGGCCACCAGGCGTTCAAGGAACAACGTGTCATCGCCAAAGGCAGCGGTGGCCACCCGCCGGGCGGTGGCAAGCGCAGCTGGCAGCTCCTGCGCCGAGAAAACATTGTGCATGCCCTTGCCGCCACCCCCGGCGGACGGCTTGATGAGCAGCGGAAAGCCAATATCCTGCGCGGCTGCGATCAAGTCGGCGTCGCTCAAGCCAGGCTTGGCGATTCCGGGCACCAGCGGAACCCCGGCGGCTCCCACGTGGTTCTTGGAGCGAATCTTGTCACCCATGACGTTCAAAGCCTCGACGTTGGGCCCGATGAATGTGATGTCGGCGTCCTTGAGCGCCTGCGCAAACCCTTGGTTTTCGGACAGGAACCCGTAGCCCGGGTGCACGGCCTCGGCACCGGATTCGCGGCAGGCGGCAACAATGGCGGCAATGTTCAGGTAGCTTTCGGCGGCTGCTGCGGGACCTATGCACAGCGCCGCGTCGGCTTCGCGCACGTGGCGGGCTCCGGCGTCGGGCTCGGAATACACGGCCACCGAGCGGATGCCCAGTACCTTCAAGGTGGAGATGATGCGGCAGGCAATTTCGCCGCGATTGGCCACCAATACTGTGTCAAAAAGCGGTTGGCTGGATGGTGGCTGGCTGATTTTCGGCGCGTCAGACAGGGTTGCATCCGGGGCGGTGGAGGGTGGCGTCAAGGGGCTCACATCCTAAAGAGGCCGAAGGAGGTTTCCGGCAGCGGGGTCCTGGCGCACACATCCAGTGCCAGCCCGAGGACTGTGCGGGTGTCGGCGGGGTCGATGATGCCGTCGTCCCAGAGTCGGGCGGTGGCGTAGTAGGGGCTGCCCTGGTCTTCAAACTGGGCCAGGACGGGGGCCTTGAAGGCGTCTTCGGCGGCGACGGACCAGTCTTCTCCGCGGCGTTCGTGCTGCTCGCGCTTGACGGTGGCCAGCACCGAGGAGGCCTGGTTGCCGCCCATGACGGAGATGCGCGACGCCGGCCACGTCCAGAGGAAGCGGGGGCTGTAGGCGCGACCGCACATGGAGTAGTTGCCGGCGCCGAAGGATCCGCCCACAATGACCGTCAGCTTGGGGACGCGGGCGGTGGCAACTGCCGTGACCATCTTGGCACCGTGCTTGGCAATGCCGCCGTGCTCGTAGTCCTTCCCGACCATGAAGCCGCTGAGGTTTTGCAGGAAGATGAGCGGGATGCCGCGCTGGTCGCACAATTCGATGAAGTGTGCGCCTTTCAACGCCGATTCGCTGAACAGTACGCCCTGGTTGGCCACAATGCCCACGGGGTGCCCGTGCAGCGTGGCGAACCCCGTGACAAGCGTGGTGCCGTAGTTCTTCTTGAACTCGTGGAACTTGCTGCCGTCCACCAGCCGGGCGATGATCTCGCGACAGTCGTAGGGGGTGTTCAGGTCCGTGGGCACTGCACCGTAAAGTTGTGCGGAATCCGCTGCGGGCGGTTCGCCCGCCGCCACAGCCCACGCGGGGGTTGGGTTGGGAGGCAGCGTGGCCACGATGTCGCGGATGATCGCCAGGGCGTGGTCGTCATTTTCCGCCAAGTGGTCCACCACGCCGGAGATGCCGGCGTGGACGTCGCCGCCGCCGAGTTCCTCCGCCGTGACAATCTCGCCAATGGCGGCCTTCACCAGCGGTGGTCCGCCGAGAAAGATAGTGCCCTGGTTGCGCACAATGACCGTTTCATCGCTCATGGCCGGCACGTAGGCTCCCCCGGCCGTGCAGGAGCCCATGACGGCGGCGATCTGCGGAATCTTGGCCGCGGACATCTTGGCCTGGTTGAAGAAGATCCGGCCAAAGTGCTCCTTGTCCGGAAACACTTCATCTTGCATGGGCAGGAACGCGCCGCCGGAGTCCACCAGGTAGATGCAGGGCAAACGGCTTTCCAACGCGATTTCCTGCGCGCGCAAGTGCTTTTTCACCGTCATCGGGTAGTACGTTCCGCCCTTGACGGTGGCGTCGTTGCACAGCACCATCACGTGGCGGCCGTGGACCAGCCCGATGCCGGCGATGACCCCGGCGCCGGGGGACGCGCCGTCGTACATTTTGTGGGCCGCCAACGGTGCGACTTCAAGGAATGGGCTGCCCGGATCGAGCAGGCGGTCCACGCGTTCCCGCGGGAGCACCTTGCCGCGTGCCACATGGCGTTCACGGGATTTTTCCGGCCCGCCCAGCGCCGTGGTGCGCAACGTTTCACGCAATTGTGCGGCCAAGGCGCGCTGCTGGGCGGCATTGCGGACAAAGACCGCTCCGGTCGGTTCCACTTGGCTCTGCAAAGTCTCCATTGACCCCTCATTGACGTCATCGCCGCTACACTGAGTTAATACTAACTAAGTTAATAGTTACTAACTGAATTTCAGGTTAGTCCGTCCTCCCGGTGATGTCCAGCACACGAACGGGAAATAGGAGCAAGGGTCCCATGCAGCCGACAACCACCCGCACCCAGGCCAAGGCCATGCGCCGCTCGGTGCTGCTCGCTTCCGCCGCGTCCCTCTTTGCCCGCCGCGGCTTCAACGGTGTCTCCATCGAAGACCTCGGAGCTGCGGCCGGGGTCAGCGGTCCGGCCGTGTACAGGCACTTCAATGGCAAACAGGCACTGCTAGGAGCCCTGCTGGTGGGGGTCAGCGAGGACCTGCTGGACGGCGGGCGCGCCGTTGTCCAAACCGCTTCCGACGCCGATGCCTGCTTGCACGCGCTGGTCGCCTTCCACGTTGATTTCGCCGTGGCACAGCCCGATGTCATCCGTGTGCAGGACAGGGATTTTGACAGTCTGGGCGAGCAGGACAGCACGGCAGTGCGCTCACTGCAGCGCGCTTATGTGGAGCTCTGGGTGGACGTGCTCGGGCAGTTGTTTCCCGAACGCGAAGCCGCGCTGCGCCGGCTGCAGGCCCACGCCGTCTTTGGGCTGATCAACTCGACCCCGCACAGCGTGCGCATCCACGGCCGCACGGCTGCAGCAGCCACCTCCATGCTCGAAGCGATGGCGTGGGCGGCGCTGACTGGGGCCGTGCCGCCGGATTGAAAATCGGAAAAGGCGATTGAAAGCGAAAGGGAAGCGCCGGTCTCCGGCGCTTCCCAGCCACATGCACTGCCCTTGGGCTGTGTCTGGAACGACCACTCCTTGAACAGTTTCAATGAATTTCATGCAGGGTCATCAGTGGGCCGTTGCACCTCCGTGATGATGTGACGTGCCCTTGTGCATGCTTGGCTGCAGGGCAAGAACCCCAACAATCAACGCAATGGCACCGGCAATCCATGACGTCCAGGTTGCTCCGGTGTGCACGGTGTAGCCTGCAATCCACGGCGAGATGAACAAGAGCGCGCCAAGCAGCAATAGAATCCATTCGGCCACCGGTTGCACGGTGCCCATCAGGTTCCAAACACCGGCGATGATCAGCAGTACGCCAACTCCAATCATCATCACCATGGAGCTTGCCTGCTGTGTTGTCCAGAGTGTTGCCAGGGCGGCGTACAGGCCTGCAATCACGGCCACATAGTCCTGCCAGCGATTCCACCTCTTCATTGTTACCAACCTCCTCATGAGTTGGCTCCCACAGTGGGGGTCACTTAAAATATACGTCCGAATGGACAGCTTTTGAAGAGTCTTTGTGTTGCATTGGGGCCGCGTTTCAGCCGAGCACCAGTGCCATGGCAGGGTCTGCCATGACCGCTCCCACATCTGCCAGGAAACGGGAGCCTTGGGCGCCGTCCACAAGCCTGTGATCAAAGGACAAACTCAGCGTCATCACCTGTCGCAGCGCCACGGTGCCCTCGTGTTCCCACGGCATGCGGCGCACGGCTCCCAGTGCCAGGATGCCGGCCTCGCCCGGATTCAGCAGGGGCGTGCCGGCGTCGATGCCGAACACCCCGATATTGGTGATGGAGAACGTGCCTCCGGCCAAATCCGCAGGGGCCGTTTTCCCTGCCCTTGCCGTTTCCGCCAACTCCCCCAGCGCGACGGCCAATCCGCGCAGCCCCAACGCCTGGGTGTCCTTGATGTTCGGCACCACAAGTCCCCGTGGCGTCGCGGCGGCAATGCCGAGGTTCAGGTAGTTGAACGACACCACCTCTTGGGCTTCCTCGTCCCAGTGCGAGTTCAGCGCCGGGTGCCGGGCAATCGCCAGCGTGACGGCCTTGGCAGCCAGCGTCAACGGGGTCACCTTGAGAGCGGAAAACTCCGGCTGCGAGCGCAACTTCGCTAGAAAGTCCATGCCTGCCGTGACGTCCACGGTCAGGAATTCGCTGACATGCGGGGCGGTAAAAGCACTTTCCACCATTGCCTGCGCCATGAACTTGCGCACGCCCTTGACGGGGGTGCGCACTTCCCGCGCCAGGTCCCCGTCGTTGTCCCGGGCTTTCACGTCCGACGCCGGAGCCGCCACCGCGTCCACGCCCGAACCGCCGGCTGTGTTGTCGGCGGCATTTTCGTTGTGGTCGCCGACAAAAGTGAGTACGTCGTCGCGCGTGATCAGTCCCCGTTCCCCTGTGCCGGTCATCTGTTCCAGACCAACACCCAGGTCGCGGGCCAGCTTGCGCACCGGCGGCGTGGACCGAGGCCGGTCCGCTTGTACCGGAGCCTCATCCGCCTTTCGCTCCGGCGCAGCGGCGGTCACTGTCCGTGCCCTGCGCACGGGCTTGGCGGACGATTCCGGATCGGCGCCGTAGCCCACAAGCGTGGGCACCCGCTTCGGCTCGTCGTCGGTCTCGGGCTCCGCGCCGACGGAGTCCGAGATGGGAACCCGGGAGCGGCTTCGGGCGTCCGCGATGGGGCCACGGTCCCCGGGGCCCCCCGCCGAGCTTGCGAGGTTGGGGCGGGGCTGGGGACGGGCGGGGTCCCCATCTCGGACGGAGCCGGCGCCGGCATCCTCCGCGGAACCGGAATCGCCTGCGACGTCAAACTCGATGATGACTTCACCCACTTCAACCACAGTGCCCGGTTCGTGCGCAATGGCGCTGACGGTGCCGGTGTAGGGCGAGGGTAGTTCCACCACCGCTTTTGCGGTTTCCACCTCGGCAATAACTTGGTTGAGTTCCACGGCGTCGCCCACGGAAACGTGCCAACTGACGATTTCTGATTCGGTGAGGCCTTCGCCAAGATCCGGGAGCCGGAATTGAACCTGCATTGTCAGTCCTCCATGCCTGTGCGTGAGTTGGTCCGGCCCAAGGCGCAGTCAACGCCGTCAAGAATCCTGTCAAGGTCCGGAAGGTGGTGCTTTTCCAGCTTGGAGGGCGGGTAGGGCACGTCAAAGCCGGTGACCCGCACGGGGGCCGTCTCAAGGTAGTTGAAGCAGCGTTCAGTGATGGTGGCGGCGATCTCCGCGCCGAGTCCCAGCGTCTGGGAGGCTTCGTGGGCGATGACAAGCCTTCCGGTGCGCCGCACCGACTCCATCAGCGGGACATAGTCCACCGGCGAGAGCGAGCGCAGGTCCACGACGTCGATCGAGATGCCTTCCTCGGCTGCGGCACTGGCGGCGTCGAGCGCTGTTTTCAGCATGGCCCCGTAGGCCACCAAGGTGACATCGGTGCCGGCGGCCGCCACGCGTGCCGAGCCCAGTGCCGGGGCAGCACCCAAGTCCGCTTCCAAGTCCACGTCGCCCTTGGCGTGGTAGCGGCGCTTGGGTTCAAAGTAGAGGACGGGATCGTCGCTGGCGATGGCTTGGCGCACCATGGTGTACGCATCCTGCGGGTTGGAGGGACTGACCACGCGCAGCCCTGCCGTGTGCACAAAATACGCTTCCGGAGATTCAGAGTGGTGCTCCGGCGAACCGATCCCGCCACCAAAGGGCACGCGGATGGTCAGCGGCATGCGTACCTTCCCCTGGGTGCGGACGTGGAGTTTGGCCACTTGGGACACGATCTGGTCAAAACCCGGGTAGATAAATCCGTCGAACTGGATCTCGCACACGGGCCTGAAGCCTCGGTAGGCCAAGCCCACGGCGGTGCCGATGATGGCTGATTCGGCCAGCGGCGTGTCGATGACACGGTGCGAGCCGAAATCCTTCATGAGCCCGTCCGTCACGCGGAACACCCCTCCGAGGGTGCCAATGTCCTCACCCAGCAAAACAACCTTGGGATCGTCCTCCATGGCTCGCCGCAGTCCGGCGTTGATGGACTGTGTCAGTGTCAGCTGGCTCATGGCCGGCTCCCTTCCATGGTGCTTGCACCCTTGGTGCCTGCCGCACCCGAGCTTGAGCTTGTGCCAAGGCCCTGTTCCGCGGCGAAAAAGCCTGCCAGGTACCTCTCGTAGTGGTCGCGCTGGCGTTCGAGGATGGCGTGACTGTCGGCATAAACATTGTCAAAAATGCTCATTGGCTCCGGATCCGGAAGGCTGATGCAGGCTTGCCGCAGCTCGGCCCCCACGGTGTCGGCCGTCGTTGCAATCTCGGCTTCAGCTCCGGCGTCGAGCTTCCCACGGCCCTGCAACAGGGTCCTGAGCCGGGCGATGGGATCTTTGGCACCCCATTCCTCCAACTCGGTGACGCCACGGTAGCGGGTGGGGTCGTCGGCGGTGGTGTGGGCTCCCATGCGGTAGGTGACTGCTTCGATGAAGCTGGGGCCGCCGCCGGAGCGGGCACGGGCCGCGGCCCAACGGGTGGCGGCGAGAACTGCCAGGACGTCGTTTCCGTCCACTTGCAGACTGGGGATGCCGTAGCCGGGCGCGCGGCCGGCCAAGGGCACGGACGATTGCAGGCCCACGGGTTCCGAGATGGCCCAGTGGTTGTTTTGGCAAAAGAAAATGACAGGTGCCTGGAAACTGGCGGCGAAGACCATGGCCTCGTGGACATCACCCTGGCTTGTTGCGCCGTCGCCCAGATAGCCGATGGCAAGCGATTCCTTGCCCTCCAAACCCAGGCCCATGGCGTATCCGGCGGCGTGGAGGGTTTGCGCGCCGATGATAATTTGCGGTGTGGCCATGTTGATCTCGTAGGGATCCCAGCCAGTGTTGGTATTGCCGCGCCAAACGCCCATCATCTGCGAAAAAAGCGCCCCGCGGCAATACGCCACCCCGTTTTCGCGGTAGGTGGGAAAGATGAAGTCGTCCGCTTCAAGGGCCCTGGCCGACCCGACTTGAGACGCTTCCTGGCCGAGCATGGGTGGCCACAGTGCCAGCTGCCCCTGACGTTGGAGGGCCGTGGCTTCACGGTCGATGCGGCGTACCGCCACCATGTCCCGGTACAGTCCCAGCAGTGTTTCATCGTCAACGTCGGCAATGAATTCCTCGAGCAATTCGTCTTCGACACGCTGCCCGTCCGCGGTAATGAGTTGGTGCATGTGCATGGGCCCCTGGTCCTCCGGCTCTTGGCGTGGATCACTCATTTGGCTCGCCTCCTTGTCAGTGGCGCGACTTCTTTGTCGATAATGGTGACGATACTCACGTCACGCATGCGGTGCAATAACCGGCACGAAAATTGAGCATTCTGCCCTGTCTCCAGCCTGGCGACCGTGCTATTCTGCGCAGTATGTCTACTTTTGACGGGACCGACGCACGCATCCTGCTTGCCATCTGCGAGGACTCCCGCCAGACGGTGGTGGCCATGGCCGCGCACCTTGGCCTTTCGCGCAACACGGTCCAGGCCAGGCTGGCATCGCTGGAGAAACGCGGCGCCTTCTTGAACTTTGACCACCGCATCAGCACTGCAGCTCTCGGATACCCCCTGACCGCGTTCATCTCCATCCACGTCCAGCAGCAAAAGCTCGGCGAGCTGACCGCATCCCTGGCCGCCATCCCCGAGGTGGTGGAGGCTCACGGGCTCAGCGGCCGGGCCGACCTGCTGGTGCGTGTTGCGTCCACGGGCGCCGAGGACCTGTTTCGGATCAATGGCAAGATTCTGGCATGCGACGGGGTCGAACGGACGGAAACCTCGCTGGCCATGAACGAAATCGTGCCGTTTCGGCTTGACCCGCTGCTCCGGCGCGTCATGGGCACTGAAGGCAAATAGGACTGCACGTCTCGTGGGGTGCCCTTCGCGGAGCCTTTTCCCGTGCCTGCCCCTTTCAACTCTCGCAGCGGCGGCGTAGCGTTGAGGCACCTGCCTGTCACCGCACACTAGGGGGAAGACCATGTTTTCCAGACGCCAACACACACACTGCAGCATTGCGCCTCCGGATTTGCTGGCGCAGCTCGCCATCGACGGCACCTCGGGCCAAAAGGAAGCCGCAGTGCGGGCGCTCGCAACCTCCGCCGCGTTCCGCCAGCAACGAGCCGTCATGGGCCGGCTGACCCGCCAGTTCGGATTGCCCATGGGACAACTGGTGGGCTTCAATATTTCAGCGACCCGCCGCCTGACCGTCTATGACAACCAAACGAAGGGACGCACGTTCCTGCCCGGAGTGCGGATACGCGGTTGGGGCGAGCCGGCCAGCAAGGACACGTCCGTCAACGAGGCCTATGACGGCAGCTCCGAGACCTACGACTTTTACCAACGGGTCATGGGCCGCAATTCCCTGGACGACGCCGGCATGGAGTTGGTCTCCAGCGTCCACTACGGCGTTGCCTACGACAACGCGTTCTGGGACGGGACGCAAATGGTCTACGGCGACGGCAGCGGGCAGATCTTTCAGGTCGGCGGCCTGACCCGGGCGCTGGACGTGATTGGCCATGAACTCACCCACGGGGTCACCGAGTTCACGGCCGGGCTCGCCTACAGCAAGCAATCGGGTGCCCTCAACGAGTCGTTCTCGGATGTTTTCGGCTCGCTCGTGAAGCAGTACACGCTCAAGCAGACCGCCTTGGAAGCTGACTGGTTGATTGGGGAAGGTGCGCTGGTGCCGTCGCTGGGGAAGGCGCTGCGCTCCATGAAAGCGCCGGGAACTGCATATTCCGGGGACCGCCAGCCAGCCACCATGGATCACTACGTGGAACTTCCCGATGACAATGACCCCCGCAACGACAACGGCGGGGTACACATCAATTCCGGGATCCCCAACCACGCCTTCTACCTCGCGGCGATGGAGATGGGTGGGAACGCATGGGAACAGGCCGGAAAGATTTGGTACCGCACGCTCACCACCAAACTTCATGCCAACACCCAGTTTGACGAAGCGGCACGGTCCACCGTCGAAGTTGCCGGGACGCTCTATGGCACCGCGGAAGCACAGGCAGTGGAGGGTGCTTGGCGGGAAGTGGGCGTGCTGCCATGAAACTGACAGTGCGGATTGGCGGAGGATTTGCCGGCATGGTGGCCGTCGTGGCAGTGGACTCCAGCGTCCTCCCGCCGGACCAGGCACAAGACTTTGCAGCGGAGGTGGATCGTGCAGGGTTGCGGACCATGGAGCCCCCGGTTCCTGCCGGGCAGCGAGCCGATGCGCAGCTGTACGAGGTGTCCCTGCACGAGGGCGAGCAGCAGCGCGACCTGCATTTCACCGACGAATCCATGCCGGCGGATGTCGAAAAGCTGGTGCATTGGATGCGCCAGTGCCCCGGTCGGACCGAATCGCTGGAACAGTAGGCCCGGCGGCACGGAACCCTTCCCCGACGACGCGGCAGAACGGGGAAACAACGCGAAACTAAGCAAAAACTGAGCGAGAAGGCACCGTTCCGGCTCGCGCAGTTGTTGCTGCCCAAACTCGAAAAAATAAAAGTGCCCAGCCAATCCAAACCATTCCTGTGCCGGCTCCGAAGAACCTACAGGGGTTCATCCTGGACCCTCACAGGACAAGGCGGGAAGTCTCTCCCGCCACCGGGAAAAGGATTATCATCATGCGCACTTCACCGAACAGATTGCTTGCCACCGTCTTTGGCGCCGTTTACCTCCTGGTAGGGGTTTTGGGGTTCTTTGTCACCAGCGGAATTGGGTTCTTCGCCACCGAAGGCCGAAATCTGATCATTTTTGAAGTCAACCCATTGCACAACGTCATCCACCTCGCCATTGGAGCTGCGTTGTTGATCGCCGGGTTGTCTTCGGTCAAGGCCTCCAAGACAGTTAACTCCACGGTCGGATTGGTCTACCTGCTGGTGGGGATTGTTGGCTTGTTCCTGCCAGGAACCGCATTGAACATCATCGCCCTCAACGGGGCCGACAACGTCCTCCACCTGGGCAGCGCCTTGGTGCTGCTGGCGATCGGTCTCTCCCAGGACCGCGCACGCACACTCCAGTCCGCCTAGCCATGGCGATCGTCCAGCATCCGGCAGTCCCCTCCGCGAGTGGAAGGCGAACTGCACGGCTACAGAAAGCCACAGTATTCGGCCAACCCAGCAGCGAACTCGGCTCGATGTGCGTCAGCATAGCCATGGTGGGCGTCGCAGCCTTGGCAAGTGCCGCAGCATCCAGTCTCATTCCGGGACTCGGCGGGAAGGCTACCGGCCTGGACACGCCGTCGTGGATCCTCTTGGGCAATGGTGCAGCCGGAATGGCTTCGGCGGCCTACGGTCTCGCAGCTCTCGGATATGGTTTCGCATCGTTTCGCCAAGGACGACTGCCGGCGGCCAAGACCCTGCAGCTCACGGTCTCAGTCGCCGCTGCCGTCCATCTGGTCGCGTTGCTGGTGGGATTATGGCGATTGCCGGAGGCCGGGAGAACGTTTGACCTCACGTTGGCTTCGCTCGTGGTGCTCGAGCTCTCCATCGTCGCCATCATAGGATGGCAACGCAACACGGCTTTGCGGTGTTCCACTGATCGAAAGAGGGCCAAGCAACACTCGGCCATGACAGTGGTTGGCACCATGTTCGCAGCTTCCGTACTTGTCGCGGCTGTGGCGAGCGCCGGCATGGCCGCCTCCACGGCGGGCGGCTTGGCCGTGCCGCATTCCGAGCACGGCGCCCATGAAAGCAGCGTCACAGACACCGACCAAGTACCGGCCAACATCCAAAACCTCAAGAACCAGGGCCATCAGCACTAAGGCCGTCATGCTCCGCAGCAAAGGCCCTTCCCGGCACAGGGAGGGGTCTTTCGTGCGGCCAGGGGCATCGGACTTCCCCCGTGCCGCGCGCCGTGGCCGGGTGCCAGGTTGGTAATCTAAAGGCCATGCTAATGTACAGCCGCTGCGAAATGAAGAAGCAATGAGCACGGGTCCCAGGATGTCCAAGACCGCTTCCATGACGCCGGTGATGGTTTCGCTGGTCTTCCTGGTGGCGTTGAACCTCCGTCCGGCCTTGACCGCAGTGGGCCCTTTGCTGCCCAGCATTGGAGCGGAGGAGAACCTGGACGAGGGGCTCCAGGGTTTGTTGGGCGCACTGCCGCTGCTGGCATTTGCCGCAGTGTCCCCGCTGGTCCACTTGGTCTCGCGGCGTCTTGGGATGGAACGAACCATCCTCATAGCACTCGGACTTCTGGCCGTTGGCACGGTGGTCCGTTCCTACACGGGGGCGCCTGGTCTGTGGTTGGGAACAATAGTGGTGGGCAGCGCGATCGCCATCGGCAACGTTCTGGTGCCAACCCTCGTCAAGCGCGACTACGTCACCCGCATCTCCCGAGCCACAAGCATCTATTCAGCGTGCATCACCATTTCCGCATCGATCGCATCCGCCGTCGCCGTCCCGCTGGCAACAAGCACGGGATGGCGGGGCTCGCTCGCGTTTTGGGCCATACCTGCAGTGGTGACCGCCGTCATATGGTTGCCCCGCGCACGCGCCGCGTCCCCGGACAGCGATTCCGTTTTACCGACTACGGTCCCGGTCGGTACCGTGTGGAGGCAGTCCACGGCCTGGTTCGTCACCGCGTTCATGGGCCTGCAGTCCACCACGTTTTACATCATGGTCACCTGGCTGCCCACTATCGAAACCGCCAACGGGAACTCGGCCCAACAAGCCGGGCTGCACCTTTTCATGTATCAGATAGTGGGCATCGTCTCCGGGTTGTCGATCCCGCGGATGATGCGCCGGCCGCACAACCAAGTGGCGGCGGCCGTCACCGCCAGCGTGCCCATGCTGGTCGGCGCGCTCGGGTTGCTGCTGTATCCGGGGTGGGGCATCGCATGGGCGGTTGTTGCCGGCCTCGGTTCGGGGGCTTCACTGGTGGTGGCGCTGACCCTGATCAGCCTGCGTGGGCGCACTCATGCAGAGACCACACAGCTCTCTGGAATGGCACAGTCCGTGGGTTACCTTTTTGCCGCCATGGGCCCCGTAGCGGCAGGTTACTTCGCACGAGTGACCGGAGGGTGGCAGGCTTCGCTGCTCCTGGTCGCGGCCCTCGCCGTCTTGCAGGGGGCTTCGGCACTCGCTGCCGGCCGGGCACGAAAGCCGCATCCGGCCACCACCCCCGCTTAGCGGCATACCGCCGCCTGGCACGCGAAAGGCCCCGTCCGACGTCGTAATCCGACGCCGTACGAAGCCTTCCTTAATACGTGGATGGGCCCACAGCTCCGAGGGCCCCAGTATGGCACGCTCAACGAACCATACTGGGGAGGAGCGGATGGTTGGGCCCACGCGCCCGAGGGCCCCGCCGCGAGCTTGCTAGCGTTGGGAGGGCCTGGATGGGCCCACGCTTGCCAGGTTCCGGATAAATCGCCTCAGCGATTTATCCGGCCGGCAAGTGGGGATTAGTGGCAATGCCGTTCGGTTAGGCCGTGGTGTTTGATGTCAAGTCGGCGTGTCTAGTGCGGAATGAGGTGTGGCTCCTGTTTGAGTAGTTCGGTCCACCAAGACTGATCTACTCCAACGGGAGCCACTATGTCCGATTCTGCCATCAATCATGCCTCGGGGGTATTTGCCCCTGGCCATTTGGGTGAGTTGACCCGTGTCATCCCA
>NZ_JASISP010000086.1 GCF_030063185.1 Arthrobacter sp. H35-D1 | reverse complement strand
CCTGGTCGGGTGCTCGGCCCCGACGGTGACGAAGTGGCGCTCACGGTTTCTGCAGCACCGCTTGGATGGGCTCAGCGATGATCCACGCCCGGGGCGACCGGCAACGATCACTGCGCCGAGCAGGTCGACGATATCGTCGTCGCCACCTTGGAAAGCACTCCGGAAAACGCGACCCATTGGTCCCGGGCCAAGATGGCCGAACGCGCCGGATTGTCAAAGTCCACCATCGGGCGGGTCTGGAAGGCTTTTGGCCTGACGCCCCACCGCACCGACAGGTTCAAACTTTCCAATGACCCGTTCTTCGTGGAGAAGGTCTACGACATCGTGGGCCTGTACCTGAACCCGCCCGAATCCGCGGTGGTCCTCAGCGTCGACGAGGAAACCCAGGTCCAGGCCCTGTCCCGGTCACAGTCGGCTTTCGGCGATGATGCCGGGCATGCCCGAGAAGCGGACCCATGACTATGCACGGCATGGCACCACAAGCCTGTTCGCGGCAATGAACGTCTCTGATGGGACCGTGATCGCCTCCACCTGCCGCT
>NZ_JASISP010000085.1 GCF_030063185.1 Arthrobacter sp. H35-D1 | reverse complement strand
CGCACCGGCACCCCGGCCACATGTGAAACCGTCACCGTCTTTTCGTTATCCGTCAGGACATAAGTGGGCGCCCCGCCAGCGATGCGGAAAGACCTATCCAGGGCCGCGAACACCGATGGCGCCGTCCGGTCCCGCAAAGCGATGACAATCCGGAAGCGTGACCAAGCCAGCCAGGCAACGAACAACACCGTCTTCACGCCGTCAATGTAGGGTCCGTCTCCGAAATCATATTGTAACCAGCCGCCAGGCTGGGTTACCCACGGCCGGTGCACGCGCACCCGCCCGAGCTTCCACGCCGCCTTGACCTGGGCCACTGCGCGGCGGGTGGAACGCTCCGAGCCCTCATAGCCCATGCCCACCAGCTTCTGGTGGGTGACATCGGCCCGGATCCGGCCCCGCGTCTTTTCCACCAGTTCCTCGATCACGGGCAGATACTCATCGGTGACCTTGTCCCTGGCCACCGGTTCCGCCAACGGCCGCCCGGCATCCCGGGCGGCGACATGCTTGGCAACGGTGTGGTGCGAACAGCCCGCGAGAACAGCGGCGGCGCGAAACGACTGCGTGTGATCATACGCTTCAAGAATTTCCATGATTTCTCCGTCAGACTTCATATAGAGCCTCTTCCTGGATTGGTTTG
>NZ_JASISP010000084.1 GCF_030063185.1 Arthrobacter sp. H35-D1 | reverse complement strand
CAATGCCGTTCGGTTAGGTTCTGAGGGGTGTTGTCAAGATCTTGGTGGTGAGTGTGGCGGGGTAGGTGCGGCGGTCGGGGCTTCGTTCTTTGGCACGGTATTTGGAGATGGCGCGTTTGATGATCCGGGGGCGGATGCGTATTCGCCGGCGGGGCATGAGCTCGGCCTTAACTGCAGCACCGATACGCCCGACGAGATCGATTATGGTTCCCGTCACGATGCCGCGGGCCTGGATCACGAGGTCACGTGCTGTTCGGAGCCCAATACTGAAGCTGAGCCGGTCAGGATCAATGTCAGGTTCCGCTAGGACTGCATCTGTCATCGCGGTGCGAAGGACCTGATAGCAGGTGAGTAGTGCCCACATCTCTTGGTTTACCGCTCCGGGGTGTCTGCCGCGCAGAACCCTGCCGCTGAGGAGGCGTGCTTTCAATTCGCAAAACCCGGTCTCGATCTCCCAGCGTTCATGGTAGAGCCGGAAAAGTGGCTGTGCCGGGGCATCGGATGGGTCGAGCATTGTGGTCACTAGCCGATAGTCGCTGGTGCTGTTTCCTTTCTCGGTAGTGACGGTCAATTCCGCATCAATGACCCGCACGGGCAGGCCTGCTGCCTTGGAAAGGAAAGAACCATCAGAGAGGCGCTTGA
>NZ_JASISP010000083.1 GCF_030063185.1 Arthrobacter sp. H35-D1 | reverse complement strand
CCTGGCCGGGGCGCCGGCGAGGCGGTATGACAACCTGGCGGTGCTCACCACAGCAACACTGGGCTTCGCCCTCGGGGCCGGGACGATGGAGGGGTTCAAGCACCTGCGCCGGGGCGAACTCGGCCCGGCCGCCGGGATCACCATGGTCCCGGAGTTGGCGACACTGCGCTCCCGCCTGACCGCGCTGGCCGACGGCTCCGACCCGCTGGCCGTGCAGCGGGCCTTTGCTTCCGGGATGCTCGCCTTCGACCCGGCCGAGGATTCGGTCTACTACGTTGATGACCACTTCGTGCCCTACGCCGGGGCGAAGCCGGTGGCGAAGGGCTGGAACACCAAGCGCCGCCATGCCGAGTCCGGGCGCGATGACACGGTCCTGGCCGATGCCCGCGGCCGGGCCGTGGTCTTTGGCTCCGGGGAACCCACCTCCTTGGCCTCCAACCTCCCCGGCGTGCTCACCCAGCTCCGGGCGGTGATCGGGCCCCACGCGCCGATCCTGCTCGGCTTTGACCGGGGCGGTGCATTCCCTATCGCCTTTACTGCCTGCCGCAACGCCGGCGCACACTGGATCAGCTACCGCCGCGCACCCCTGGCCGAGACCACCGCGACCCCGGCAACCTCCACCACGGTGCGCAACGGCAAGGACA
>NZ_JASISP010000082.1 GCF_030063185.1 Arthrobacter sp. H35-D1 | reverse complement strand
GCCGAGGGACTATACCGGGTTGTGGATGCCGCCTATGAGAAACGCTCCATCGCGATCTCCTCCAACCTGCACCCGGCCGGATTCGACGAGCTCATGCCCAAGACCCTGGCCACGGCGACCGTGGACCGACTGCTGCATCATGCCCATGTCTGCCAAACCAGTGGCGACTCCGTCAGGCTGACCCAGGCCCTAGCAGGGAAGGGAGTGGCACAACTGAGCTAACACACCGCACCGGTATGGCCAACCACGCATCTATATTGGCGGGCAGATCTCATGGCCATATCCGGGCAGTTTTGCTGGCCACCAGCGGGCAGAAGAAGTGGCCGCTGGTGGGCAGAAACTCATGGCCCTTGACACCCCACTGCTGCGGCACGCGTATCCGCAACCTGCAGCGCTGCCCCAACACGCCGCTTCCCTGCACATAGAGCGCGGATCCGTCGTGGTGCGGTGTCAATAAATTCACTTGATTACTCTTCCCAATAGCCAGCACAGCGCCAACCATATACGTGCTGCTCCGCTGGACTGGCACCGGTCTGGTCTGTTACGGCGGGCCGGTGTGGTTGTTAAATGGCTCTTCAGAATCCAGAGTGTAGTTTCGGTCTGAAGCCTCCGGATTCCAGCAATGATCTGGCGACGTAGTTGGTGAGATTCCTGAAGCCGAGGGCAGAGCCCCGAAGGTGTTCCAATCTTCCATTAATTGCT
>NZ_JASISP010000081.1 GCF_030063185.1 Arthrobacter sp. H35-D1 | reverse complement strand
TCCTGGGCAACATGTGGGACTGAACAATCACATGCTTAACAGGGGTTCTCGCCGATTAAAAGCCAGGCCGGATTCGTCTCACATTTTAAGACGCTGAATTCTCACAAACGACTTTGCAGCCGCCCTGTCCGCCCATCGATGTGTAACGATGAGCATATACCTCTGTTGCCTCAGCAGCGGAGAGGACACAACAGCTTGCGAGTGGGGCCTCGTTGGCTCAGGACGGATAGTCATGTCGTCTAGCTCCGTCAGCACCATGAATAAGGCATGAAATTGGAAGCAGGAAGCCATTACAGGATCGCCTCTGCACCTACAAAGGTCAGCGCGACCGAGCACCCTGATCGATGGACGTCTATGAATACATGCCGAACCATGTTGTGCCTTCTGGTACCCCATCATCGCTGGGCGGTTCCTCCACGCAACCGAAGCACTGCTCGCCGACCGCTCCTCCAAAAATTCTTCCTCGGCGCTTCGCCGTCGCTTATTTTCTCGAAACAATTCTTGCACCGTGCCCGGTACCCCAAGTTGCCCTCCGGCCACTAACACCCAGCGGTGATTCCTCCTACCAGAAGGCGCCAACAGAACAGGCGGCCACGAACAACCAGCCACCGAGCCAGGGCGGCTGCAAAGTCGTTTGTGAGAATTCAGCGTCTTAAAATGTGAGACGAATCCGGCCTGGCTTTTAATCGGCGAGAACCCCTGTTAAGCATGTGATTGTTCAGTCCCACATGTTGCCCAGGA
>NZ_JASISP010000080.1 GCF_030063185.1 Arthrobacter sp. H35-D1 | reverse complement strand
GCCACCTGTTGCCCATACGCCATACCGCTTCCCCGGCAGGAAGCTCTTTATCGGTGGTGAGGATGTGGATCTGCCGTGTTCCACCGCCCTTGCCCTTGGCAGGAACGATGCGGCTGAGCTGGCGGATGGAGAACAGTTCACCGGTTTTCTTCGTCGTCGGCAGGACCAGGTCAACGAGCGTGTCCGCGACCGACCAGGTCTTCTCTTCGCCGTGTTCGTCCGTGCGGGTAACCTCGGTAAAGAGTTCTTCACCGATGTCGGGTGTGGTGCCTTTGCGCCAGGTCAGCACATCAAAACCGTGCTCGTCCATGTGTTTGAACAGCGCTGGCGACCAGCCGCCCCGATCGAAGCCGACGAGCACCCGCCGCCCGTCCCCCACCGCTTTGCGTAGTTCAGGCAGCAGGTTACGGAGTTCACCGGCTAGGGACGCCCCGGGTTCGGCCATGACTACAAATACTGGGGAGCCGTGGGCGTCGGTGACCCAGGTTTCCTCCGTTGCCGGGACGGGGAACTTGAGCCTGGTGGAGTAGAGTTTGCCTATTCTTTTCGTGCCCTGATACGCGCGCACGTGCCCGTCAACGTACAGGATAGCGGCAAGATCCTCACCGCCCGGGCCCGTGCCGCTCAGGTGGTCGGCGGCCAAGGCAGCAATCAGCTCCTGGGCTTTACCCGTCTGGGCGAGTTCGTTGATCCGGCGGCGGATTGTTTTCACTTCCGGGGCACGGTCCAGCCCCAACACCCTGCCCAAGTTCTGCGGGTTGAATCGGGTGGCAC
>NZ_JASISP010000007.1 GCF_030063185.1 Arthrobacter sp. H35-D1 | reverse complement strand
TCCCTGCTTCGCCACCAAATCAGCATGACTGGGCTTTTGCCCGTCGGGATCCAGATGACTCATGATCCGGTTGCCAATACGACGCAAACAATCCGGATCCTCCCCCTGCCCGGCCTCCACCAACGTCGTTTCAACATCAACAAAGCAATCCTGGTCAATCCTGCCATTCGCAGCCAAACGAGCAGCTTCATCCACAAACCCCGACACCAACAACGCCTGCTCCTGCGAGACCTCGCCCCGGAAGAACACTTCCCCCAGTACGTGCTGGCGCGCCGGGGAAAGAACACCACACAAGGGATCCCGCACCGGCAACACCGCCTCCGCCAAACGAACCCTGCGATGAGCCTCGGCAGCACTGACCTGCAAGGACTGCACCAACAGATCCACCGGCCCACGCACCCCCGTCACCGCGTACCGGCCAGCCTCAGTGCGCTGGACCAACTCCGCCACGACCTGCACAGCCATCGCCTGCCCAATTTTGGCCAACCGCTCCAAGTCCTGCGCCCACCCCAGACACTCCCGATCAGACAGCGCCCCCAAATCCACACCAAACGGCAACCCGCCACCAGCGGAAAACCCAACACCAGCAGTCACGTCCTCCACCACCACACCGGAAACAGCCCCGACACCAGAAGCCGAACGCACCAACGCCCCGGCAAGATTCAACAGCTGGCGAACATGCTCACCAACCCTAAAATCCCCTGAACCAGAAACCGAAAACCCCGGCCTCCCTGCCAACTTATCCATACACCCATTCTAAAAGACCCCACTGACATCCACCTGAACTGACCAACGGCTGACCGCACTGCCTTGGGAACCATGAGGACAAGGGGCACAGTTCGGGAAGTGGAGCACGACGGTGTCGATCTTTCCTTCCGGGGTGAACATGCATGATAGGCAACTGGATTGTCATGTCAATGCCAGCGCTGTTCAGCGGGAGGGTTTGTCTATGCGCGATCGCAGCATTGGAACGCCCGTGCCTTCCAGCTCCCGAACATGGGGAACCCGTCCGGCCATCGCCATTACCAATGCCAAAGTCGACCCTGTCACCAGCGGACCATCACCTGCCGCGAAAGGTCCATCATCGGCTTTGAGCTGCAGTCCAGCAGCATGTGTGCGGCTGGAAACCGTGAAGTTCCGCCGTGCGTAGAACTCGGCGACCACGGTCAGAGCCTCAATGTTGGGCATATGGGGAAGCCCCAGAGGTTGGCGGATGTCCTGGGAGTGCACAATCACTTCGCCCAAATAGGCAGGGGTATGGGACGACGGCGCAATGCTGCTGTTGATGACGGGCCGAAACAGGTCCAGGGTTTCGGTTGGGGTGGTGCCTCGATGTTCATCCAGTCTCCGCTGGTTGTGCACGTCAGGCCGGAAGCGCGCGCGCAGCATGCTGCGCATCCACTGCCATTGGTTCAGACTCCCAGCAGCGGTGAGATGAGCGACGACTTGCTCCACATCCCATTGCCCGCACAGTGTCCCGCTCCGCCATTGCTGCGGCTCCAAGATTTTCAAATCTTCCGCTAGCACGGCACGCTCGCCATGCCCGAAGGCCCACAACTGTCCATCCGACGATTTCGCCATGCCCCTACTTTCGCTCCTCAACTCGTGGATTCGAGGCCATTTATGCCCGAACCTCGCCTGTACCTTGAGCTATCCGCGCGGCCGGCAGACAAAAAGAACTCAACGGCCCGACGGCGCGCACATCATGCCGCGCGGTGCCGAGCCGTCTGAGCCATCGCCCAAGCAGGCCAAGTGTCCGTTAGTGGTTGGGTTTCTTGTAGGTGCCGTACGTGGCAATGAATCCCATCACGATGGTGACAAACAAAATGACTGCAATAACTATTACCAATCCCATCATGTCCATGTCGGGTCAACTCCTTAGTCGGATGCTGGAGATATTGCTTGGTCCCTCCCATCATGCCCCTGTTGCCGAAAACTCTCCAGAGGTGTCTGGGTCCTAGCTGGTGGTCTTCACCGTCCAGAAGTCGCTGGCCAGCGAATTGCTGAGCAGGTATGCGTACGGCATGGTGCCGTAGCCGGCATTTCCCCAACTCTCGCCCCATGAATTGCGGAAAGTGAAGCGCTGCTGGGCGTCGTCGTAACCGACGGCAACCACACAATGCCCGCCCAGCACGCTCTCAGTCGCCGCAGGCATGGGAACCACCCCGGTGCTGGCCACTTCGGCGCTCTCAAAGCTGTCGTAGACCGAGAAGCCGAACACGATCGGATACCCGGAAGCCAGACACCCCTTCAGCTGGCTGAGCGTTTGACCGGCACGCGAGTAGACGATGGCGCGCTGCTTCTTGGCCGCCGTGTAGCAGGTCGCCG
The DNA here is from genome assembly GCF_030063185.1 of Arthrobacter sp. H35-D1. Lineage (GTDB taxonomy): Bacteria > Actinomycetota > Actinomycetes > Actinomycetales > Micrococcaceae > Specibacter. The sequence goes on along the minus strand of NZ_JASISP010000007.1, from coordinate 149,270 downwards.
GGGGCTTGTCCGTGAACTTCGTAATGTCATAGGGCCACAGGGCTTCATCGCACACCCCGAGGACGGCAACCGTTTTGATTCCGTCGCGGATCTGCGCACCGGCGTCGGAGTCAACCGATCCTTCGATGACGCGTTCGTTGTAATAGATGAAAAGACGCGAAGGAACGGAGATATCCTCGAGGTCCTCCTTGAGTGCGTCGAACTGGACGGCCCCGGCCACGCCGTTGCCTGTGCACGAACCAAGGCGGCCCTGGTCGTAGACGGGCGGGCACTTTGGGACGAGGTCGACGGCCGGAGGCAGCTTCGCCTGGACGGTGTGGGGCGCGGCAAAGAGAAAATCGCGTTGGTCCGGAAGGTCGCGGATCCATCCGTACCGGGAATTGGTTCTGGCCATGATGATTTCTCCTCCGCCACGCTGCGGTCCCCCGCGGGCCTGCGACAGTGTGGCCTAGTTTCAGATTCCTCCGGCTCCGGTGAAACGTCAAGGGCAGCCGTGGGTGGACAGGGCGCAGACCTATTTTTCGGACATTTAGAGCAGCGTGGCGATGCGGCGTACACCCGCTTGGATTTGTACAATTGAGGCGGCACTATAGGTAAGCCGCACGTGCGGGGCCGGCGGTTCGTCCACATAATAGTGCCTGCCATCTCCTATCAGCACCCCGACTGCCTGGGCGGCCGCGGTGAGAGCTGTGGTGTTGCTGCCGTCGGGAAGACGCACCCACAGGTGGATGCCGCCCGTGGGGACCGTGGACACCCGCGCCCCCGGCAGCGCTGCGCCGACTTCGGCGACCATGGCATCACGCCGCTCGCGAAGCCCTGTTCGAAGACGCTTGACGTGCCTCGGCCAGGCCCCGGACGTCAGCAGGCCCAAGGCGATCTCCTGAGTCAATGGGGGCACACACATGTCATCGGCGACGCGGGCGGTGCGCAACCGCTCGCCGGCCGGGCCGCGGGCGGCCAAAGCGCCGATGCGCAGGCCGGGTGCTGCCGGCTTGGTGAGGGTCGCGATAGAGATCACGTGCCCGTCCGGGTCTTGTGTGAACAGGGGCGGCGGCGGCCGGCCGTCCAAGGAGAGATGCCTGGCCCAGTCATCTTCGATGATGAAAGCCCCATATCGCTTGGCCAAGGCAAGAACTTCGATGCGGCGATCCTGACTAAGAATGGCACCGGTCGGATTCGCATAGCAGGGCTGGAGGTAGATGAGCTTCGCGCGGGTGCGCTCCAGGGCTTCTGCAAGCTGTTCGGGAAGGATGCCGTGTGCATCGGACGGCACGGCCGCTATGCCGAGCCCGGCGGCCTGGGCTGCCAGCGTGGCGCCCGGGTAGCTGGGGCTCTCGGTAATGACGGTGGTTCCAGGGTCGGCCAGGGTACGCATGGCAAAGACCAGCGACTGCTGCCCGCCGGGCATGATGAGCATATCTTCGGCTTCTGCATCGAAACCGGCGGCAAAGGCCTGCCGCAGTTCTTCCAGGCCCATAGGCGGGGCCATGGTCCAGGCCCGGTGGCTTTTGGCACAGCGGGCCCCCAGCGTGCGCAATTCATCAAAGGGTTGCAGTTCCGGCGCCAAGTAGCCCCAAGACAACTGCACTTGACCGGCCGCACCGTCGCCGCCGACCCTGCCGGCTCGATTCGCATCGACGCGGGTGCGGCCCAAGGCCGAGGATTGCCAAGCATAGTCAGGCTCCGGGGCCGGCTCGCTCCCCCTGCTGGCAACGAAGGTGCCGCGTCCGGGTTCTGCACGCAAGACGCCGAGTGCCGACAGCGAGGTGATGGCTTGGGAGATGGTGGCTGCACTGGCCCCATGGGTACGGGTCAGCTCCCGGACCGAGGGCAGCTTCTCCCCCACCCGCATGGCGCCAGCCTGCTGCTGGAGGGTGCGGGCAATGGAAGCGGCCCTGCTATCAATGGTCATGTAATTATTTGATAACGTTACAATCTTTGTGTCAAAAGTGTTACCACGGATTGAGCTGCGGGAATCTTGGGCCAAAAACCCGGCAGCACGGTTCGTGGCATGCTTGTTCCATGGATCTTGAGGTTTCGCCGACGCTCACGGTACCCGCCTCCGAACTCCACTGGCGATTTTCCCGGTCCTCGGGGCCGGGCGGGCAGCATGTAAACACCTCGGACAGCCGGGCCGAGGTTTCATGGAACATAGACACTTCCACAGTCCTCAGCGAAGAACAGAAAACCTTGCTGCAGGACAGGCTTGAACGCCGTCTGATCGACGGTACCATCACTATCGCCGCCTCCGAACAGCGCTCGCAGCTTCGCAACCGCGAGATTGCGCTGGCCAGGCTGGCCGACCTCGTTGGCTCGGGCCTTGCCCCCAGTTCTGCACCGCGACGCAAGTCCAAGCCTTCGCGTGGCTCGAAGATGCGTCACAGGGCCGCCAAGGAACAACGCTCTGCCACGAAGAAGCAACGACGCCGCCCCCCGTCGGACTAGCGTGTTCGTCGAGCCCGCGATGGCTGGTGGCGAGAATTACTCGTCAAAGTGCGTTTCCACGGTCTCCTCGCTCAACTGTGCTAGCACTTGATGGGCAACGATCCGCAGCTTCTGGTTCAGGCTGATGCGGCACGGCTGAGCACCCCGCAGGCAGCATCCTGTGAGCTTCGCAGCTGGGCCATGATGACTCCGGCCACCGTGAGTCCGTGGCCGTCTCCGCCATCACTGCCGTCCGCGAACCCTCCACCGCAGTCAGACAGGGACCTTGCCCAATTCTTCCCCGAATCTCATGGAGGCTCCGGGATCGCTTGGTATCTCCAGCGCCTGTCAACGCACGACGCCGTCGAGACACGGCCACCGCGCGGTCCGAGGACAGCGAAGCATCCTTGGACGCCACGGCTGAAGAGTACTCGGACAGTTCCAAAAGAAGGCGGCCCACGTCGGCATTGTCCAGAACCAAATCCTGAAGTTCTTCCGCAACGGAGAGTTCGCCTTGAATACCGACAGTTGCCTGCATCAACCCGAATTGCGGCCGGGTCAGGTTCTCTCGCGATGATCCACCGCCAGAAACTCCCGCTGTCATCACTGATGCTCCCATGTGCCTTGCATCGTGTCCGCAGACATTGCGTTCGCGACCATTCAGGGCGTCCAACCGACCCAGCTTGCCCGTGCACGAAGCGGAGCAGTTGTTCGCCGCCTGTATCCCAACACCCGTGCTGTGCCTGCTGGATGGCTAGCGCCCGGAAGACGTGGGAGCCGGAGTATTGGATGCCGATTCGTCTCACTTTGAGTCCGGGACGATCTTGGCATATTTCCGTGGACCGGAAAATCTTGCACTGACAAATTTAGCCTCGAGTCGAGCAGGCGGATTTGCTGGGTACCTAGATGCCCACTTCTTCTCGCACTGCAGAGAAGATGGACCTCTCCGACGGTCAAGGACTCGCCATGACCGACACCAGCAAAATCGCCCCTTCGAAAACCCTCCCTCCCCTACCATCGCGCGTCTGCGAGGTCTGCTGGTCATCTTTTGGGATCGAGCTATTTCACCCCGGCGCCTTCAACGTAAAACTTCCCGTTGCGTTAGTGCAGCTCTCGACTCCGCAGAAGAGCTGCCCATTGCAACGCTCGGAACCATGGCGCAAACTGGGAGCGACTGCTTGGGAGGGCACGCATGACGGAACAATCCGAAAAGAGCCGCGCCAAGAACTTGGCTCACGGACTGCCGGTGATATGGGGCGACAGGCTGGGCCGGTCGGCTATTCGTGCTGTACAGGCTCTCTTGATCATCACACTCGCAGCGGTGGTCATATGGGCCGTTACGCGAGTTCCGTTGGTTGTCACGCCTGTGCTCCTGGCACTGATCCTGGCGTCGGCGATCGGTCCATTGGTCCATTGGCTGGGCAGGCACCATTGGCCGCAGGCATTGGCTGTGCTTACCTCCTTCGTCGCCATCTTGGCAGTGTTCGGCGGCGTCGTGGTTGGGGTCGTTTTTCTCATTCAGTCGCAGTCCAACGGACTTGCGGTTCAAGCCGACAAAGGCGTCGACCGGTTGCACAAGCTCCTCAACCACGGCCCCATTCCTGTTAGTGACGCGCAGATCAGTTCCTTGCGCGACGCCTTGCAAAAATTCATCTTGAGCACCACCTTTGGTTCTGAAGCCTTGACAGGTCTCCGCGTTGTCGGTGAAGTTGCTGTTGGAGCTGTCCTCATGGCGGTCATCCTCTTCTTCTTCCTGAAGGACGGAGCAAGAATACGCAACTTTCTTTTCGGCTTCCTTCCTGAAGGGCAGCGCAGGAAGGCACATGTTGCAGCGGAGCATGGAACCCTCGTGTTGGGTGGGTATGTCCGCGGGACGGCGTTGATTGCACTGACGGATGCACTGGTGATCGGATTGGCCCTGGCGATAATGCGCGTACCCTTGGCGCTGCCGTTGGCCATATTCGTGTTCATCGGCGGCTTCATCCCGATTATCGGTGCCACGGCCGCCGGAACATCGGCCGTTGTGGTGGCGTTGGTCTTCAACGGCCCGGTCCCGGCACTGGTTGTTCTCGTGGTTCTGGTGGGCGCAAACCAACTCGAACACCATGTCCTCCAGCCGTTGCTGATGGGCAAGGTCTTGCGCATCCACGGTCTTGTCATCCTGCTTGCCCTGGCCGCCGGGACAACCTTGGCGGGACTGGTCGGTGCCCTGCTGGCAGTACCCCTGACAGCCGTTGCCTGGTCCATCATCAAGACGTGGACGGGCCGTGACGAAACAACACCACCGGATGGGATGCCGCCGGATCAGGGACAACCGGATGCCGCCAGTCAGCCGACTGCGACCGTTCCGGAGGCAAAGCCGGGCAGCAGCCCGTCACCCACATGATTCGCCGCGACATTGGGGATTCATTCATGTCAGGAACCGTCTCCGTCCCTACATGCGTCCAGCCGACGAGCGCTTCCACTCCCTTGCAGGAGCGACAAGAGGATGTGGCAAGGAGCGTTGGGAACTGCCGCCCGTTGGGGATCTTACGAGTTGCGCAACGACCGGATCAATTCGTTCTTGCGTTGTGTCGAGTAGCCCTTGAGCCCGATCTCCTTGGCTTTCGCCTTCAGCTCCGGCACTGTCCAGTCCTCATAGGAGCCGGACTTGCCTCCCTTGCGACCCACTGAAGCTCCGCCTTCTTTTGCCGCAGCGTTGGAGATTCTGGCCGCCTTTTGTGGCGATGCGCCATCGTCCCGCAGCGCTTCATACATCTCAGGATCTTTCAGGCTCGGGTTGTCCCTCGGATTGTCGGTCTTGGGCATGAAACCTCCTTTCGTGGTTGTTGGCGATCCGGCAGGGCAACAGTCCGCGCACACGTCCCGAGCCGCCTAGATTTTATGCAGGGCCGAACCCTTGTGCATTGCGATGTGCTCTGTCTTGTCACTCTTGATTTCGTATTGCGGCTCATCTTCGCTGCAGCGTCGGGTGTGGCCCTTGTAATCGACGTCGGATGTGTGGACCTTGGTGATCTTCCCTTTGACCATCCCGGCCTCCGAGTTCCACTTCACATGGTCGCCCACTGAGAATTTCATCCTGGCCTCCTGTTTCCTTGTCCCTTGGTGGCAGGTGCGAGCCTGCCCTGCTAAATCGTGCCCGGTGGAAGGTATCCCGGCACTGGGACCACAGGCTTGGAAGCCTTCTCCGCTTGCTCCGCTTCTTCTTCCGTCCGGGATTCCTGGTCCTCGGCATCAGCTCTGGCGATCCAGTGGAGTGCGGCCTTGATTTTCTCTATGGTGGCTTTTTGCTGCTCCAGGTTTTCACTCAGCAGTTCGGCGACGCCTGTTGCGCCACTGGCCTTGGTGAGGATGAGGAGGGCTTCGTACACGGCCGTCGCATGGTGTTCGGCTTCCAGCGCCCCTGCAAGCACGACGGCGTCCACGAGCATGTTGTCCGTCTTGCCAATGATGGACTTGGCTTCCTTTGTCAGACCCTTGGTGGTGGGCGAAGACTGCCGGTGCACTTCTTCGCCCAGCAGGGCGAAACAGTTGTGCAAGTTCTCAATTTGCCGCCGCGTTTCAGCGGCGTGACCATGGAAAAGCTCCTTGAGATCGCTTCGCATGACAGCATTTTCCATGTCTTCGAGCATGTCCAAGGAATCGTATTCCATGGTCAGGGCCGAGCCAAGCTTGTAGTGGAAGATTTCCTGAAGAGTGGTGAAGTGTTCAAACATGGTTAAACCTCCGCGCTGGCGTTGGGAAAAACGTGAGACTCCCGATGGGTGCCGAGCTGCCACATGTCACCGCAGCTGCACTTGCACTAGGTGTTCCACAGACCGATGGCCGCTTCATCCGCCAGTTCTGATTTTACCGAGGTCTGGAGAGAATATCCATGCTCCAAACGGCCAAACTATCCGTCGCTGCCGAACCACAAGGGCCCGGGGAAGGTTCTTCCATTTGGCTGGTGCCGTACGGCTTGCCCGGCACTGTCCGACGTCGTGGGTACCGTTGGACTTGGCGGCCGTTCGTGAAGTTGTGGACGCACCGCCGTCGGCTCGCTAGCATGTCAATTGACAGACCAGCCTTGCCGACGGAACACGCCCCACGCGGTTCCTGCCGCGGTTGGCCATGAGCATGAGCCGCCAACGAAAGGTCTCAGACATGAATGAGCACAAGCCCGTCGAGCCGGAGCCGTTCGTTCCGGAACCGTCTCCTGCAACGCCCCATCCCGATTCCCCCGCGGATCCCACCGAACCCCGCGAGCCCAACGAGCCCGTGCCGCCCGTTCCGGAACCCTTCAATCCCCAGCACCCGGACCCATTTGTCCCGCCGCCGCCGCCTGTCATCTAGTGCACCGCCCTGCTGATCCAGACGAGACATCCCATCGCCCACAGCGACAAGGACGGAAGTGCGTGATGAAATGGACCCTGTTGCACGAGCATCACGGGCTTAGAAGCTTCGTGCTCATTTTGGACAAAGGCGAAGAAGCGCACGCGGCCATCACCGCCTTCGCGACGGAACAGCGCATCAATGCGGCGAGCCTCAGCGCAATTGGGGCCGCGAGCAGTGCCACATTGGGGTATTTCGATCCGGAGACCAGCAGCTACCTCTCCACCGAGTTCAATGAACAAATGGAGGTTGCCTCGTGCCTGGGGGACATTGCAGACAACGACGGCAAGGCTGCACTCCACGCCCACATTGTGCTGGGTCGGCGCGACTCAACTGCGGTGGCCGGGCATTTGCAACAACTCCATGTCTTTCCCACCATGGAGGTCATCCTGACGGAATCGCCGGCCCACCTGCGAAAACGCTTGGATCAGGCGACCGGGCTCGCTCTGATCGACCCTGGTCGATCCAGCGACGGCTAGCGATCCGCAGGGCCCATGCCGTCGTGCCAAGCAAGTCCAGCCGAGCAGCCCCAGCCCGGAAAGCCTATGGAGCTAAGACTCTGGCTGGTTGTGGCCGAGCTTGCGCGCTGCCTTTTTTCCAAGGCGTTGCGTCAGAACCTTGATCATGGCAGCAGAAATGGCGGTAACAACGGCGAACACCAAGACACCGGGCAAGGGATTGCGCAGGTCGGCAGTGTCCTTGGGAGGCTCGTTCCCGGTGCCCTTGCGCCAGGCCGAATCCAGCGCCTTGCGTGCTGCAGCGCCGGCGGCAAGGCTGACTCCGATGCTCAAAAGTCTGATGAGAAGTTTCATTGCACTTTGCCCGTCTTCCGGTAATACCTGGTCTTGCTTCCACCATCTACTGTTGCCACGATGAACGGATTCCACAAGTACCGTTGAGGGCCGGAACCGCAATGGTTCCGGCCCTCATGGTGCTGTCGGCCTCAACGTGTCAGTGGGAGCCGACTTTTCAGCGGGGTTGGCCGGTGGCCAACTGCTCAAGCGCGGGACTTTGAACGTCCTGTGATTGCCCCGTAGATGCCAGCGACAACAATGCCGCCCACAATGGCCAAAATCCAGGAGCCGAGGTTCCAGAATTCCATTTTGCCGTCGTTAAACAGGAGGTTTCCGATCCAACCGCCCACAACCGCGCCAACAACGCCCAGAATAAGACTGGTGATCCATCCGCCGCCAACGCGGCCGGGCATGATTGCCTTGACTATAACCCCGACAATCAAGCCGAGAATGATCCATCCGATGAAACCCATGTTTCCTCCTGAGTGAGATCTGACACTTGCACTGCGGATTTACACTGTAACAGCCGACAGGGCTCCAGCCCATAGGGGAAATTCTACTTCTTGCCGGCCACGGCAGCCTGTGTCTCGGTTGTCGCGTTTTCGTGGTGCAGCGTCCCCGCCCCGTCCTCCAAATGTGATGGCATGATCCACTGGAAGAGTTCACGCTTGGCGGTTTGGTCTATCAGCAAGTCTTCGGTGACAGCGTCCACCTCGCCCGTGGCCGCAATGGCGTCTCGGTGGCTGGAAATGACGCCGTAATAAACAATGTCCAGTGCCGCCAGGTGTTCGGTGGTCGAGGCACGGCCAATGGCGTAGTCGTCCCAGCTGCGTTCCTTGACCAACGCACCAGGCAGGCCGTTGGGAGAGCTGCCCAACGTGGCCATGCGCTCAGCCGTAGTGTCGATGATGGTCCGCACGAGTTCAATTTGGGGATCCAGCATCTCGTGAACCCCAATGAAATCACGGCCCACCACACTCCAGTGTGCGTGCTTCAAGGTGAGCTGGAGATCGTTCAATGCATGCAACCTGCCCTGCAGGATGGCAGCCACTCCGTGACCGTCCCTGAGTGACAGGCCCGGAACTGTGTAGTCCGACTTGGAAGTTTTCTTGGAACCCGTTGGAACTCCTCTCAAGTGGATTTCCAATCCGGAGCCGCGTTCGGCGAATCGCAACGTACAAGGCTTCTCGGCAAATTTATCCCGTCATGTGACTAAGATGAGCCTCATGGCGAGAAGCGATGCTGCCGACGGTCCCGATGATGCACACCGGCGAGAACCGGGAATGGACGATGCCACCGTCCAGGCATTGGGCAAGCTTTCGGAAGCCTTGGAAGTCGTTGAGCAGGCACGCGGATTTCTCTACGGGTTCCACCGTTTGACAGGCACGGCGGATCTTGCTCTTGGCGAAGCCGTCGCGATGCTCCGCGACGCCGGACACGAGGAAACCGCCCAACGCCTGGACAGCGAGATCGTGGGCCGCAATGTGATCCACGGGCGCTGGACGTTTCAGGTGGTGGAGGAATACGACGACGGCTACTACAGCGACTTCAAGACCGCCGAGGCTGAGGTCCGGCAGGAGCTGGCCGGTGGGAAAAAACACTTGTTTGAGGCTGAAATGAAGGAACGCCGCCGGACCCATGGCCGCCCCCATCATGAGGCGTTGCCTGCGGAGCCTCCGTCCGGTCTGGAGGAATAACAGTTGCCCCGGGCGCGCTTCCGGGCCCGGGCCACTGACATTTCTCCAGGGACCTGGACTCAGGCGGCCGGCCGCAAGTGCTCCCGCAGCGTGCTTCCTTCGTATCTCGTCCTGAACAGGCCTCGCCGTTGGAGGACGGGGACAACCCTGTCAACGAATTCCTCCAACGATCCAGGAAGCAGCGGCGGCATGAGGTTGAACCCATCTGCACCACCGTGCAGAAACCACTGCTCTATTCCGTCGGCGATCTGTTCAGGGGTGCCTACCATGGTGCAGTGGCCGCCGCCGGCGGCCAAACGTCCCAAAAGCTGGCGAACAGTGGGTTTCTCGGCTTCCACTATTCGCAAGATTGTGGCGTACCGTCCTGCCGGACCGGTGAAGCTCGACGCCGGAGCCAACTCCGGGACTTGCTCGTCCAAGGCCCAGTCGCTGCAGTCCCTTTGAATGTACCGGCCCAGCTGGGCCAAGGACTGTTCCACCGGCAGGTAGCTGTCCGCTTCCGCCTGGGCCGCCAAGGCGGCCTTCCTTGAGCTCCCGATGTAGGTGACCAAGCCCGGCATGATCAGGACATTTTCGGGGCTGCGCCCTGCCTGTAATATCCGGTGTTTTACGTCACCGTAGTAGTCCCGTGCACTGGCGAGGTCGTAAGCCACCGCGTAGATGCCTTCAGCGTATTTGGCTGCCAAGTCCCGGCCTTGGGATGATGCTCCTGCCTGAAACAACACAGGGCGTCCTTGCGGGGATGGTGGCACATTCAGCGGTCCTTCAACCTGAAAGTGCTTCCCATCATGGAGTATCGGCCGAATTTTTCCCGTGTTCGCATATTTGCCTCGCGGGTCGGCGACCACTGCGTCCACATCCCACGAATCCCACAGGCGCTGGGCCACGTCAATGAACTCTTCAGCCCGTTCGTAGCGCTGCTGGTGTGCGGGCAGGGCGGGCATTCCGTAGTTTCTTGCCTCTGCGTCAAACATGGAGGTGACAACATTCCAGCCCACCCGGCCACCACTGATGTGGTCCAGCGATGCGAGCATGCGCGCTGTCGGAAATGGCTGGTAGAAGGATGCTGAAATGGTGCAGATCAACCCAATCTTTTCCGTGCTGCCGGCAAGGGCTGCCAGCAAGGTCAGCGGCTCCAAGTTCCACAGCGGGCCGTTTTCCACATCCCCCGCAGCATGGCCGTCCGCAAAGAACACGGCATCAAAAAGTCCCCGCTCGGCGACCTGTGCCAGTTGCTGGTAGTAGGCCACGTCCAAAAGTTCGCCAGCAGTGCTGCCCGCTTGTCGCCAGGCGGCGGTGTGGTGGCCGCTGCCATGAATGAAGGCATTGAAATGGAGCTTCCTCGAGCGGTCTTCGTGGTCCTTGACTGCCATCAGTTCATCACCAGTCCGCCGTCGACCACAAGATTCTGCCCCGTGACACACCGCGCCCACGGTGAGGAGAAGAAGAGCACTGAATCGGCCAGTTCTTCAGGCGTGGTGACCCTGCGCAACGGCGTGCTGGAGGCGATGTAGTCGAAAACATCGGGCGGGGTGGCTGCGCTGGCATCTGTGGTGCGCAGCAAGCCGCCGGAGACCATGTTCACGGTGATGTTTTCCGGGCCCAGGTCCACTGCCAGTGTCCGTGTCAACGCAAGCAACGCAGCTTTGGAGGCTGTGTAGTCGTGGTACGGCACCACCGGGTTTTGAAACAAGTTGGTGCCAATGTTCACCACGCGGCCAAAACCGGCGGTGCGCATCCCCGGCAAGGCGAGCTGAATGGTATTCAAGGCACCGCGGACACTGCCTGAAAATTGTGTGTCAAATTCTTTCCACTCCAACTCCCCCGGTTTGCTGCGGGCGTCGCCGTTGAAGGAGAAGTCGGCCAAGGCATTGTTGACCACTGTGGTGACCGGAGCCCCGAAATGCTCCTGCGCCGCAGCCAGCAATCCTTGGACCTGTTCCGGGTCGGTGACGTCGGCTTGGAGGGCCACCGCGCGGTCAGGTCCGGCCGCGGACGCGATCTCGCCGGCCAGGTCTGCACTGTTGCGGTAGTTGATGACCACCCGCGCACCTTCGCCCAGGAACGCTTGGACCACTGCGGCACCCAAGCCGCGCGAACCGCCGGTGACGAGGACAATTTGGTCAGTAATATTCATGGTTTTCTCCACCCATTGAAGGCAAAGAGATGGTCTGCGGAACAGTGCTGTGCACGGGAAAACTTGCGCAAAACAGGACTGGACACAAATCGCTTGACATCCCTTCGCTAGTGCTAACTAGATCAGGTTCAACGGGTCTTCTCTCAGCCCTTGGCGGGCACCCCGTGTCACTATCAGCGAGTATAGCCAGAAGCTCGGCCAACCGTCCAAAGGGCCATCTTGCTCGCCACCACACAGGCGGCTGGCGCACCCTATCGGAACGGGCCCAAAGCCACTAGGCTCAACTGCATGAATGACAAGCCAGCACACTCAGCGACTGAAGTTTTGGCGCCCCGCGAATGCTGGGGCCTGCTCCGTGGAGTCTCGGTGGGCCGTCTCGCCGTCTGGCTCACGGACCACCCTGACATTTTCCCCGTCAACTTCACCGTGGACCACGGAACCGTCGTGTTCCGCACCGCGCCCGGAAGCAAGCTCACGGGCGCCACTGGACCTGCGCCCGTGGCCTTTGAAGCCGACGGCGTCGATGCGGACACCGGCATCGCTTGGAGCGTTGTGGTGAAGGGGTCGGCCACCGTCATGGAATCCACAGGTGACCTCTTGGACAGCTTCGCACTCTCGTTGTTCCCTTGGCAGCCCGGGCGCAAGGACACCTTTGTTCGGATAGTGCCCACGGAGATTACCGGCCGCAGGTTCAAGGTGACAAGGCCCGCCGATTGGTGGACTGCCCAGCCCGAAGCCTCCCAGGCCAGCTCCGAATAGGCAGGAAATACCCACAAAACTCCCACACTCTGCGCCACAATTGGTGTGCAGTGGCAGGAGACTGCAGTGGTATTCGCCATTGAAACTGTGTGCCCGATTGCCGAAATAGCCCCTGGGCCGGCCCTCCGCTGAAGGAACCCGACGCTTGCCGCAGGCGACGGCGTCATACTTGACATCCCGACGTCGGCGCTTGCCGTGGTTGACGATCCGCGCCGGGGCCGCCATCGCTCGCAGGCCAAAAAAGGGCAGCACAACACATTGCCCGCTCTGGAAACTTGGCAAGTATCGGCGAATTGCCGTGTAGTGGCACTGCTACAAGCAGGTTGCCGCGGCTAAGCTTCTACCAGCTGGCCGTGGCAGTGAAGCCACGGGCCCCATGGATGCGCTCGTTGCCGATGACCACTTCCCGATGCCAAAGCAGCCTCGCGGCCGATATTGCCTGACGTCATCTATTGTCCCTCGCCTTGTAGCTCGCGACCAACAGCGCTACCGTTGCAGGCAGTCGAAAGGAAGGTGGGACGATGTGGTGGAACTATGTCGTTGATAGATGGGCTCAGATCTGGTTCGGATCCTGGCAGCACTTTTCACTTGTAGTGCAGTCACTCATCCTGGCCACGGTTGTGGCCTTGCTGATCGCGTTCATTGTGTACAACAGCCCCAAGCTCAGTTCAGTGGCCAACGGGGTATCGGCCATCGGGCTGACCATCCCGTCCTTTGCCCTCATCGGCATCCTCATCGTTCCCTTCGGGTTCGGCGTGATTCCGTCGGTGATCGTCGTAACGTTCTTCGCAACACTGCCCATTCTGCGCAACGCAGTGGTGGGACTGCAGGGAATTGACGCGGCCGTTGTGGAATCCGCCCGTGGGATCGGCATGGGTCGCCTGCGCACCCTGCTCACCATTGAATTTCCGCTGGCCTGGCCCATCATCCTGACGGGCGTGCGCATTTCCGCGCAAATGGTCATGGGCGTTGCAGCCGTGACAGCTTATGCGCTGGGGCCCGGATTGGGTGGTTTCATCTTCTCCGGCCTGTCCAGGCTCGGCGGTGCCAACGCGATCGACAGCGTGTGGGTTGGCGTCCTGGGTGTCGTCATCCTTGCCTTGATCTTGGATCTTCTTCTCGTCGGCCTCGGCCGCCTAACCATTTCGCGAGGTATCCGTGTCCGAAACTAGCAGCCCTCCGATTAACCCGACTGAGACAACAGCTTCGAGCCGCATTCTGCTCGACCAAGTCACCAAACACTATCCGGGCCAAAGCAAACCAGCTGTCGACGGGATCACGCTCGAAATCCCCGCCGGCAAGATGGTGATGCTTGTTGGTCCCTCCGGTTGTGGAAAAACGACGACGCTGAAAATGATCAACCGCTTGATCGAGCCGACAGATGGCCGCATCATGCTGGGAGACGAAGACGTCACCAACATTGACGGCGATGAATTGCGACGTCGGATGGGTTACGTCATTCAGGCCGGCGGTCTCTTTCCACACATGACCGTCGCAGCCAACATCGCGATCGTTCCAAAGATGCTCGGCTGGTCCAAGGAAAAGATCAAGGACCGCGTCGATGAGCTGCTCGAGCTGGTTTCACTTGAACCGGCCCTGTATCGCGACCGTTTCCCGCGCGAACTCTCCGGTGGCCAGCAGCAGCGGGTGGGTGTTGCCCGCGCGTTGGCAGCCGACCCGCCGGTGTTGCTTATGGACGAGCCGTTCGGAGCCGTGGACCCGATTACACGGCAACGCCTCCAGGACGAACTCCTCAGAATTCAAGAAGAAGTGCAAAAGACAATCGTCTTTGTCACGCACGACTTTGACGAGGCAGTGAAGCTTGGCGATTGGATTGTGGTCTTCTCCGAAGGTGCCCACATTGTCCAGTACGACAGCCCGGAGAGAATCCTGAACGCCCCTGCGAACTCCTTTGTTGAAGACTTCATTGGGGCTGGTGCCGGGCTGAAGCAACTGACCTTGAATCGCGTCCGGGACGTTGAACTTGCCCGGTCAGTCACCGGTTCTCCAGGTGAACAGGCTTCGCAGGTGCTCTCGCGCCTCAAGGAAGCCGGGCTTCCCAACGCAATCATCATCGACCAGAACAGACGGCCGGTCAACGTGTTGTCCCGGAGCCAGCTGACCCGTTTGGACGTCATCCCGGCAAAGGTGAATGACGATCTTCCTTTGGTCACTGAAGGCTCCACCTTGAGTGATGCGCTCGACACCATGCTGGTCTCAAGCGCCGGTGCGGCCCTCGTCACCGGTCGTCGGAACGCTTTCGTGGGCGTCATCAACCTCGAAGTCGTCATGGATGCCATCACCGCATCACGCAAGGCCTCAGCCGTGGCCAGCGACGAAACCCCCGTCGGCACCAACACGGACTCCCTTGGGGTGCAAGGCGGCCCCGAATGAGTGACGTGCTGCGTGCTGAAACCACTACCAAACCAACAGCGGCTTGGAAAGGCATGGTCATCCAGCCCGCCGTGGTGCTGCTGATTCTGGCCGCATACATTGTGTGGCTTGCGGTGGCAGACTTGTCCGCGAGCGAGCGGGCAACACTGAATCCAGGCGACCTGCTGAACTACACAGGCGAGCACCTTGCCCTGACATTCGTCTCCTCGGCCATCGTGCTGGTGGGTGCCATCCCTCTCGGAGTGCTTTTGACGCGGCGTCCATTCGTGCGCATCAGCGGCGTCATCCTCGCCCTCGCAAACTTCGGACAGGCGGCTCCGGCCATCGGTCTGGTCGTTTTGCTCGCCTTCTGGCTCGGTTTCAACTTCTGGGCTGCTGTCATCGCTTTGGTCGTTTACGCGGCGCTGCCGGTGCTGCGCAACACCATGGTGGGTATTCAAGGCGTGGACGAACGTTTGGTGGAGTCTGCCAAAGGAATGGGCATGAGCTCGATGTCGGTCTTGATGCGCGTGGAATTGCCGTTGGCAGTCCCCGTCATGCTCTCTGGCATCCGTACCGCACTCGTGCTCGTCGTCGGCTCGGCAACCCTAGCGACATTCATCGGTGCCGGCGGGCTCGGACTGCTCATTACCACCGGCGTGAACTTGTTCCTACCGAGCGTGCTGATTTCCGGCGCCTTGTTGGTCGCCTTGCTCGCCCTGCTCATCGACTGGCTCGGCCGGATCGTTGAATACTATGCCCGTCCGAAGGGGCTCCGATGAAAAACTCCCTCAGCATACGAACACGCAGCATCAAAAAACTGGCGCTTCTCTCCGGAAGCCTTGTCTTCGCGCTGACGCTGGCCAGCTGCGGCTTGCAGCCGGCAACGGCCTTCGTCCCGGCAGTCGCACCAGGGTCCATCCAGGAAATCCAGGATCTGCCCGACGGCGCCTCCATCACCGTCACCTCCAAAAATTACACCGAGGCCCTCATTCTCGGCAAAATGGCCGTTCTGGCCACCCAGGCAGCCGGTTTCAAGGTCACGGACAAGTCCAATGTTCCAGGTAGCGTGGCAGTGCGCGAGCTCATGCTCAATGGCGGCGCGGACATTGTCTGGGACTACACCGGGACGGCATGGTTGACCTATCTCGGCCACAAGGAGGGCATCCCGGACCCCGAGAAACAGTACACTGCCGTTCTGGAGGAAGACAAGGGAAACGGCCTCACGTGGCTTGCCCCGGGTGAGCTGAACAACACCTATGCGATGGCGGTGCGTGCGGATGCAGTCGAGGAATTGGGTGGCATCACCAAGCTCTCGCAGATCAAGGACCTTCCCGTTAGTGAACGGACGTTCTGTGTGGAGTCGGAGTTCAATTCCCGCCCAGATGGTTTCAGGCCGATGCTGAAGGCATACGGCTTGGAACTGGGTTCCCCGGACGGCGTGCCTGATGACAATGTCACGATTTTGGACACCGGCACAGTCTACGAAGCCACAGCGCGCGGGGCGTGCAATTTTGGTGAAGTCTTCACAACTGACGGACGCATCCTTTCCCTCAACCTGTCGGTGTTGGAAGATGACAAGAAGTTCTTCCCGGCGTACAACGTGGCACCGGTGGTAAGGACGGAAGTGCTTGAGAAGTATCCGGCGCTCAGGCCCATCTTCAAGCAGATTTCATCCAGGCTCACCAACGATGAACAACAAAAATTGAACTTGAAGGTCGACGTCGATGGGCAGGAACCAGCCGATGTCGCCTTCCAATGGATGGTGGACGAAGGCCTCATCACCGCTCCTTGACTTTTGCTTGTTTGATGGCGAACAGAGTCCCGGCCCAGGCGGCCGGGACTCTGTTCGTTGCTGCTCGGCCAGCTAGAATGGACATGCCAAAGAACTGGACGCGGCAAGCCCCCGCTTCGAAACCCCTGCATGAAAGCGCAGTCATGAATCCAACACGCATGAACGTAGAGTCCTTCAACCTTGACCACCGCACGGTCTGCGCACCTTATGTGCGCGTCGCCGACCGCAAGGCACTGCCGCACGGTGACGTCATTACCAAGTATGACGTGCGGTTTACCCAACCGAATGTTGCCCACCTGGACATGAAAGCCATCCATTCGCTGGAGCACCTTTTTGCCGAGTACTCGCGAAACCATTCCCAGTCCGTCATTGATTTCTCTCCCATGGGCTGCCAAACGGGGTACTACCTCATTCTGCAGGGCGAGCCTGACATCGCCGCCGTGCTGGACCTCATCGAAGCCACTCTCACCGATGTCCTGGAGGCCGTTGAAGTCCCGGCCGCCAACGAGGTGCAGTGCGGCTGGGGCGAAAACCATTCACTCGACGCTGCCAAGGATGCTGCCAAGGCTTTCCTGCAGCAGCGTTCCGAGTGGGAACTGGTCTCCGCTTGAGCCCGGTTGAAGTCGTCGTCATTGCCGCCATGGAAGAAGAGCTTGTCCCGTTTCTTCAGCGTGCCACGCAGGTCGGCGAGCCGGTGCCGGTAGGCAACTCCGTCCATTGCACAGGTTTCATCAACGGCCGGAGAGTACTTTTCGTCCAAGGCGGCATCGGTCTTGTCAATGCGGCCGGGGCAGCCATGTCTGCACTGCTGCTGGCGAATCGAGACGACAAGGGTGCGCTCCCGCCCTTGGTGATCAGTGCGGGCAGCGCCGGTGGGCTGGGTGCGTCCGTGCGGGTGGGCGACGTCGTGGTTGGAACTGACAACATCAACGCCGACGCGGATGCGCGCGCCTTTGGCTACCAGCTCGGTCAAGTCCCCGGCATGCCAGCGTCCTACCCTGTCCCCCATTTCCTGCTGGATGCCAGCGACGTCGGAGCAACCGGGCATCGCATTGTGAATACTGTCCATCACGGGCTGATCGTCTCCAGCTACGCCTTTGTCGGCCAGGAACGCGCCGTGGTCATCAAAGGCCAGTTTGATGAAGTCCTGGCGACGGACATGGAATCCTCGGCCATTGCACAGACATGCCACGCCTTCAAGGCCCCTTTCCTCGCCGTTCGTGGAATCTCCGACCTGTGCGGACCGGCCTCTGAAGCCGACTTCCTTGACCACGTCGACGACGCTGCAGAGCGGTCCGCTGAAATTGCCTTGGCTGTCATTGCGTCGTGGATTGAGGCAGGGGCACCCCGTCCGGAATTCGAGCCTGTCTTCTCATAGTTTCCGTGGTGCACCTGTTTTGGTGGCCCGCGGAGCATGGATCCAGTTCGCCGTTCACGAGCTCCATTGCCCAATACTTGATGGCGACGTCGACGCCGTTGGCGGGCTTCCCAACACTTTTGAAATCGATGTCACCCTCACGCCTGCGAGTAAACACCAGGGAATGGCCGCGGAAGCGATCGAGAGAGTGTTTGTGATCCTCTTCACCGCCGCACACGCTCACTGGGTTACGGCCACATGCGACGCCCCCAACACCGCCGTCGCCCGTCTTCCGTGCCGAACATGCTGCTCACATACGGCCCGGCGTCTGCTCGGCACTGGCCCGCTCGGAGAATCCACGAGTCCAGTTTGGTGTCCGGTGACGCCCTGCCCTTGCAGGAGAGTCCACTCTGGCCAAGGCCTAGGCCGACCACAGGAACAAGACAATTCCTATTGCAACGATGGGCAAATGAGGCAGAAACACCCAAGGGAAGAAAAAGGCGAACGCGTTTAGCCATTGCATTTGACACCGGGATCGAAGGGCAGGGACGTTGAGTTCTTTTTTCTTCCTCTTCCAAGTCCAATCAATTTCTGGAGAGAACTGCGTCTGATCCTTCTCAATGGTTGCTCCCGTTACCTCGATCTCGCGCATCCGGCAGTAATAGCGCATCTGATGTTGTTTTCCCAGCCCCTCGATCATCCAGAACAAAAAAGCAGACATGGCAGCAAGCGCAAACAAAGCTCTACTTGTCTGAGTGAAGCCCAACCCGATGCCCGCAAGTGAAGTCGTGACGGACCATCCCTTGATGATCATAAAACGCGAGTCGTAGTCTGAAATAACGCCTAATATCGCGAAGTACTCTTCCGAAAGGGAATTTCGGCGGCGATCTGCTTGAGAATTATCAAGAACCATGGTGATCAGGTCGCACTTCAGTCGGGCGTTGTGCAGTAGTCGACATGGAGCGAGTACGCGGAAACGCCAACCCTGTACTGCTTGATGGTGTTGTCCGGGCCGGCCTCAAACAGGATGGCCCGGCCCTGGCTGGCCCCGCCTTGATTGAG
Source organism: Arthrobacter sp. H35-D1 (assembly GCF_030063185.1). GTDB lineage: Bacteria > Actinomycetota > Actinomycetes > Actinomycetales > Micrococcaceae > Specibacter. The sequence continues at coordinate 130,501 of NZ_JASISP010000007.1, read as the reverse complement.
CTCTTGTGGGGCCACCACGCCTCGGGGTCCACCGGCCAGGCTTTCGTAGGAATCAGTGCTGAACCAATTGGGAAATGCTGCAGCAGCGTCGGACAGGGAGTCCCCCACGTTGACGGGTTGATTGCCTGTTACGAGAGGAATTCGCGGGTCGGCGACGACAAAGACTTGCACGCCTCCTGGTTTGGCAACGACCAGGGCAATGTCAAAACCTTCCGCTTCCGCAATTCCACAGTCCCCGGTGCTGTTGAGCCACTCGACAGGCTTGAATTCGATGCCGAACTTCGCCGAGACAGCCTCGACGCTGTCACCGATATTCGCGGGGCCCAAGTTGCCCCAGGTTGCCGCCGGTGCTTCCCCGATGGGTGGCGGTTCGGGGGCTGGCGGGGGTGGTGCCGGCTGGGTGGATACCGGGGCGGGCTTTGGTCCGGGGTCTGGCCGCGGCGGCGCCGGCTGGGTGGTTCCTGAGCCAGACGGCCAAGGAAATGGGCCAACGGTGGAACACGAACACAGAACCGTCAACGTCAGGATCAGGGCGATCGAGCAGCTGACAATTGTTGATGAAAATTCACGCGGCATAACTACCTCTCAAGACCATGCAGGAACCGGCAGGATCAGACTGGATGTGACCAGTATCTGCCATGAGTTTCCCGGGTGATCCCGGACAATGCTCCCGAAGAGTCGGGAAATTGGACGGTGGTTGCACTGCGGCTGGGTCGGGAAGCGGGTGGTGATCCGGACCGGCTTTACGGTGAGGAGCCTATTCCAGCGTCCCGTGCCATGGACCCGGCCTGCGCCCGGTCGCGGGCACCGAGTTTGAGAAAGATTGCAGAGACCGTGTTCTGCACGGTTTTTACGCTGATGCCCAGTCGTGCTGCGATCGCATCGTTGCGGAGTCCGCGTGCAAGGCGTTCGAGTACTTCGTACTCTCGTTGGGTGAGTGTTGGGAAAGCCTGTCTTGTTTGTGGTTCGGCTGTGGAGTCCAGAACCGGTCCTGCGACGCCTGCGTCGGAGACGAACTGGCCGTAGTGCACCGAGAGGATGGCCCGAATGATGTCATCCGGCTGGGCGTCCTTGAGGAGGTAGCCTCGCGCGCCGGCGCGGAGGGCCCGTCGAACGTAGGTGCTGTCCGAGTTCACGGTAAGCACAAGCACGGCGCCGGCCGTGCCCGCTTTGGTGATGGTCGACGTAGCCGTGATACCGCCGTCGCCGGGAAGGTGAAGATCCATGAGCACCACGTCCGGGCGGTGTTCTGCGACCGTTTCAACAGCTTCATCAGTGGTCGCAGCGGCGGCAACAACTTCGATTTCCGGCACCCGTGACAGGAGTGCCCGGAGACCTTCTTGGAATACTGCATGATCATCGACGATGACAACCCTGATGGCGTTCACGTCGACACCGGCATATCGGCCATGACGATGGTGCCGCCCAAGGAACCGGCCCGGATGTCGAAGCTGCCGTCGAGTGCTTGGACGCGTTGGCGCATTGAGGTCAGTCCCACTCCACTGACGTAGGGGGCAGCAAGGCCGGTGCCGTTGTCCTCGACCGAGAGGACCAGCGAGCCCGGATGACGTCGGATGACGACTGTCGCTTTTGAGGCATTGGCGTGACAAAGAACGTTGGTTACTGCCTCCAGCACGAAAAAGAATCCAGCTTGTTCAATCGCCTGCGGCAGTTCACAATCATCGGCGTCAAGTGTGATCGCGGGAAGATCCCCACCGTGCAGTGAACCAATCCAATCGTGCACTGCAACGATGAGACCGACGTCGGTGAGAGCTGCCGGCTGCAGGTCGTGGGCGAACCGGCGAGCTTCACCCGCGGCTGTCCGCAGCCTTTCAGCAAGACGGGCAGCACTTGCCTCATCCGGGGAACCGGGTTCGAACCCGCGTCGCAACGCCTCCGCTGCGAGTCCCGCGCCGGCGAGCAGGGGAACGAACCCGTCGTGGAGGTCGCGTCCGAGCTGGGCGCGGACTTCAGCAGCACTCGCAACTGCTTCCCGACGGGCGGCGACCAGTTCCGCATCACGCCGCAGACCATAGACGATCGTTGCTGCCTGGTCTCCGAGCTGGATGAGAAGTTCCCGGTCCCTGGGCCCGTATTCCTCCGTGGGAGTTCGACGGCTGATGAGAAGCTGACCTAGCTTTTCCTGGCGGTACAGAAGCGGAATGGCAAATGGATGCGGCGTGGGCACACCCACGGTTGCTTCGCAGTTCAAGCGACCGTCATGGTGCAACTCCAGGGCGGCACCGGGTGACTTCACCGCGCCGGCAATGGTGGTGGCAATCGCGTTCAGCACGGCCTGGTCATCAATCTCAAACGTTGATTCCCTGAGCCTTGACATCGCCACGAGCGGACGCCCGCGCTCGCCGAACACGCGACGCTCGAGCAGCCGCTGCAATCGTCGTCGGCCCGGTTCCGCGCACAATCCGACCACTACACCGCCGACCACCACAGCGGACCAAGGACTCGAGTTGATGGGCAATTGCGCAACGAACACCAAAAAGCCCAGGTAAACGGCGAGGAACAAGGCGGTGAGGAGAATGGTGAGCGACGTGTAGACAGCGAAGCGTTTAAGTACCAGATGGACGTCATACAGCTCGTACCGCAGGACCGCGACGGCGATGGAGACGATGACCAGCAGCGGACTGACGGTCATGCCGAACTGGTACACGTCGAAGTCCAGCACAGGAAAGCCGAGTTCGAACAGCAGGAAAATCAGCAACGAGACGGCGAGCAGTGAGATTTGCTGCCGGATCAGACGAGTTCCATGAATCCATCGGAGCACCGACGCGGACAGGCTGGCGACGACAGCTCCCAAAGCAAGGATCGACCCCGTAGTCAGCAAAAATCGAAACCAGCCTTGGCTAAAGAACGGATTCGCGAGGACGTTTCCGCCCGCTTCGTCGATCAAGAACTCTTCCGCGGTCATCGTGGCCGCCATCAGGACGGCCATGCCTGCCACCGATCCCCACACCGCCACTGCCCAACGTCGATTCTGCAGTGAGCCTGTCGGAAAAATCAGCGGTAGGAGCGTCAGCATGGGAATGACATACAGCGGCCAGACGGTTTGGGCGATCAAGTGAAGCGGCACCGCCATGGCTGAACCTCGAAGGAGTGCGATGTTGCCTAGCGCAGTGCAAAAAAAGCTCAATGCCCCCGCACAACCGCTGGCAAGGAGGACCTTGCCCACGGGACGAGCGGCGACAGGCCCCAGGAGAATGCGACCGGATATGCAGAGGGCAAACGTCAGGGACGCGGTCTGGATAAACGCCCACGTCAGGACGACGCGACCAGAGGAAAACCGGAAGGCCACCTCGATGCACAATCCGAGGAGAAAAAGGCAGATCGCCACTGCAGAGACGACGTTGCCGAGCCGCGGGGCGGCTGGGAGCTGATGCGCGTGCACCACGACCATCGCAGCCACCCCCGGCTCTTTTTCCGTGTGTTTATAGTCAGGATACGTCTGATGAAGACGCCGCAGTGCCCTTTCGAACAAGCGATGTACGGATGATGGTCACCGCAAGCACGGCGTAGATGACAGTGAATGCCCACGGAATCAAGAAGTGCAGTGCAAGGCCGATGAGGATCAGCGGTCCGATCAACCGTGCAGCGGAGCGATCTCGCATCCAGGCGACCGAGGTGATGATGATTCCCACGTAGGCGAGGAGGATCAGGTACTCGATGTACATGAACGGATCATCCATGTCGCCGCGGCCAAGAATCAGCCCCCATACAACTGCACAGATCGTGAGGAAGACATGGAGCACGGGCAAGAGTGCGATCAGGGCCGCCCCGATTGCTCCGAGCCGACCCTGCGCATTCCGGCGACGAGCCCACAAAGCCAGGAGCGCCACAGGAATGAGCAGGTTGTATTGCATGAGGGTCAACCGTGCCGCCCACTGCGACAATCCCTGAAAGTCGCCCGCTGCCAACATGCGCAACATGAAGTTGTTGACATCCGACAACGCAGCCCCGCAGATGAGCATGATGCCCACGGCCGGTAGTGGGATACGCGCCAAGAGGTCAATCAGTTGCTTCAAGCGGCCGGGTGGCTTGCACTCAGCTGCAATACCGGCTGCTGATGACGGGGCTTCGGTATGGTCAGACATGGGAACTCCTCTGGTTGACCCGATCGGATGAGACCGTGTCCAACCAGAATGCGCGCAAAAATTCCCGGGTGCCCCCGGATCATAGTCCCGTCCGAGCAGGAATTCTCGGCCGAGGATGTGCTCCACCCGTCCAAGAATTCGCACCAAATTCGAGATCGGCCCCACCGTCATCCTCGAGGTACCCGAGCGGTGGCTGCCGAATAACTGCGACCACGACGACGCCTCAACCATGCCGCGGCGATAATGGTCAGTGCGGCGGCACCAAGGACCGTTCTGGTGGTGAGCGTGCTGTTAAACAAGCCGCCGTCAAGGTACATGATGGTGAGTGCCAAAGGGACGGTGAAGTATTCAAAGCGTCCGCTGAGCACTATCAAAGGCACCAGCAGCAGTGCATACCAGGGGTAGCCGGGGCTGACGATCAGCAAGGTGGCTCCCACCATGACCACTTGCTTGTCCCAGGGCCGTTGCGGATCCACGGTGCGCCAGATGTAGATGGCAGTGATGAGCAGGAGTATGGCCCCGGCCGGTGTGGCCCACCGGTCCGGAACCAGCAGGCGCACCAGCGAGAAGCGATCACTCTCTCCGGTTCCATAGCCCTCCTCGACCAGATACCCGGGAAGATATCCGATCACGGCCCAGCCGCTGATCAGGACGTAGGGCAGGGACAGGACCACAAATGCCAGCGCCGCAGTGAGTGAAAAGCGCAGCGGGCGCCGGAAAAGCATCCCCGGCGCCATCATGACGGGTATCAGCTTCACTGCAACCGCCGCTCCAAAGGCCACACCGGAAGAGAAGACCTTGCCGCGAAACAGCAACAGGACGGCGGCCGTGGCAAGCACGGCACCCAAGACGTCGACGTGTGCGTTGTTGACAGCCTCGGAAAGCACCAGCGGAGACCAAGCCCACCACGCTGCATTGGACAGGAGGCGGGAGGTCCGCCGCAGGAAGTGAAGCAGTCCCGCCGTCAAGGACAAGCTAAGGACCAGCCCGGCCAGCTGAAATGCGATGTAGCCGACGCCGGGGCCGGGCACGAGCCTGACCGCCAGGAAGTAGATCTCGGCCAATGCCGGATAGATGGTGGGAACTTGGGGGCGGTTGATGGCAGTGCAGAGCCTGTCGCTTCCGGGACGGTCCGCCGAATTTGCGGATCCCGGGCTGGTGCTGGCCGGGTAGAGCCCCGGAGTGCACCGGCCGTCCGGGACCCGGCCCTGGAACAGCCAGTCCGGCCGCTGATCCTGCAACGCCGGATCTGCCGGCACGTAGCGATACGGGGAAATGCCGGCTTTCTGGACAATGCCGTCCCAGGCGTAACGAGCGGAGTCCGAGCTGGTGGCCGGCGGACCGGACACTGCGGCGGCACCCAGCAGGAGTGCTCCCGCCATGACGACGGCGCCCATCAGCTTCGTCGGCACCCGGCGCAGCGAGAGGATCGCTGCTCCAAAGATTGCCCATGCCAGCAAGGTTCCGGCCATCCGGTTCAACGCATCCGGGTGCGGCAACGACACCAGGTACCAGATCACGGCAGCCAACACACCCAGAAGGAACGCAGTGAGGAGCACCCATCGTGTTCCATGGGCCGCTGGTGCCGCGGGTCTCTTCACTACATCCACACTCTTGATCCTGCCTCGGAAACTCCCCTTTGGGGAGCCGCGGGTCTGCCCCGTTCGGCTTTCGTAAGGTTTGAACGCCCCATCGCGAACCCGAAAGTGCTGGAATTTCAGTATGGATCGCATGACCAGATTTCTCCAGGACAGGATGGATGCCACCGCCGGCAAATTTGCTTCCCCCGTCCGAAGCAAGCGGCTGACAGTGGTGTTGGGCCGTTGGCTGGGTGCGGCCTTCGTCATCTGTTTCGCCACGGGCCTGTTCAGCCACTTGCTGCAGGACCCTCCTGCGTGGATGCTCTATCCCACGTGGCCTGCCGGGCTTTACCAGCTAACCCAGGGTGTCCATGTGGCGGCTGGGATTGCCGCCATCCCCCTGCTGCTCGCCAAGTTGTGGTCGGTTTTCCCGCTCCTGTTGCAATGGCCGCCGATCAAGTCCTGGATCAACGCACTGGAACGAGCGTCAATCGGGCTTTTTGTGGCTGCCTCGCTGGTGGAAGTCGCCACCGGCTTGCTCAACACCTACAAGTGGTATCCGTGGACGTTCCCCTTCCGTCAAACGCACTACTGGTTGGCCTGGGTGGTGGTTGGTTCGTTGGCCCTTCACATTGCAGTGAAGCTGCCCGTCATCACCCGTCATTGGCGCCGCAACGGGACGGAAGGGAAACCCGACGAACGTGACAATGACAAGCATTCACACGATGAAAGTCCCAACGATGGGCGTACCGAAGACAAGCAACCGGCAGGAATGGGACGGCGGGCCTTCCTGTCCACGGTCACGGTCACCACGGCCTTCGTTGTGCTGAGCACCGCGGGCCAGTCCTTCGCTTGGCTCGCCCCCCTGAATATCTTTGCTCCCCGTCGTCAGAACACCGGCCCGCAGGGAGTCCCCGTGAACCGCACTGCCATGGAGGCGCAGGTCGCGCAGGGCGACATCGGGACGGATTGGACCATGAGCGTCACCACAAAGAACGGGGAAAGGACATTCTCCCTGCCCCAGCTCAGAGCCTTGCCCCAGACCGAACACGTGCTGACGGTGGCGTGCGTGGAGGGGTGGAGCCAATCGGCGTTGTGGCGTGGTGTTCGCATCAAGGACCTGCTGGCCGAGGTCGGTGCACCGGCAGATTCCGAACTGGAAGTCGTCAGCATGGAAAAGAACGGAAACTACCGGGTGATGACCATGCCCGCCCCCTACACCGGGAATGACAAGACGCTTCTGGTCCTGGAACTCAACGGTGCCCCGCTGGATTTGGACCACGGATATCCGGCCCGAATCATGGCGCCGGGCCGTCCCGGTGTCTTGCAAACCAAATGGGTTCAGCGCATCGAGGTACTGTGAAAAAGCCACGCACGACTCCAACTACTGCACCGACTCCAACAATGAGCCCAATGACCACGGTTCGTCTCGGCGTGGGAGCCCTGGGCGCCGTCGCGGTGGGCTTTGGCGCCTATTCCCTGCTCACCCACCTTGGCCTGGCTGCGCTTTTGGGCCTTGCGGCATGGATGGCCGTGGCGTTGTTGTTGCACGACGGCGTGGTGGTGCCGGTGTCCACGGCGACAGGACACGGTGTGCGCTGTGCGGGCCGGCACCTGCGCCCACTCTCCCGCGCGCTGATCCGCGGCGCGTTGGTGCTTGCGGCCGTCTGCACACTGATCGTCGTGCCGCTGGTGGCGGCCCAACAAGTGGCCGGGAATCCTCCGGTGAACGCCACTGTTCTGCAGGGGAACTACGCGCTGGCCTTGGGTGTCTTCTGGGGTGTTCTGGTCCTGGTGGCAGTGGCAGCCGTGGTCGTCGTCGAACGCTATTCGCGCCGCAACAGTCGGCAGACGACCCGTTCCTGACAAGGGCCCGACGCCGGAGAACCGGGCACGCGCCGGGTGGAGGGGATGGTGATCCGCTTGGAGATATCCCAGCCGGCGCCGGCCGCGTAGCGCTCCAGTGCCTCCGAGCCCACGCGTGCCCACGCGAATGGCTCACTGGCTTCGGTGCCCTCGCCACGCAACACGGCGGAGTAGCTCACATCGAGGCCGTCCTGGACGTCGACTTCGATCAAAATGCTGCCGCTGGGGCACAGCACCTGATCCATGCGCCGCAACAGTACCGGAACGTTGCCGCCGATCCCTACGTTTCCATCCAACAACAAGGCAGTCCCCCACGCGCCTTCGTGCGGCAAGGCCTGGAAAATGGATTGGTGGAGCGCCTTGGCCCCCCGGGACCGGGCCTGGGCCACCGCCTCGCGGCTGACATCGATTCCCAGTGCCCGCAGCCCGATTCTCTCCGCAGCCACCAGCATCCTGCCCGGGCCGCATCCTGCATCCAGGACGGGTCCACCAGTCGCCAGCAGGAGCGACACTTCGGCAGGCGTGGCCGGTTCACACCACTGTTGCACCCTGAGATGGACGGCAGTCACGGCCTCGTGAGTCACGGCCTCGTCTGTCACACGCTCATTCGGGGCATGGGGTTCCAGGGTCAAGATGCCCTTCCCTTGGCGCAAGGCCGCAGCATAGGGTTCTTCGGCGCCCTGGCCGAACCAGTGGAGCCGGGATGACCCGCGCAGCGGGGCGGCAGGCCTTTCGAGGAGGCTCATGCGACTTCCTTCCGAGCGGACAGCATCTGAACAGCGTCGGCAAACGGCGTTCCGAGACATTGGCCGGCTGCCAGAAGTGCTGCCGGGAACGTGTCAACGTCGGTCAAGGGCACCAGCTTGCCCACCCTGTGTCCGGCTGCGCGGAGCCGGGACAATTGTTCGCGGCCGGTGTGCGGGGTGGACATGGGCACGCCGCGGATCAAGTGGCCGGCAGGACGGAGCAGGGCGATGGCCCAGTAGCCGCCATCGTCCGCCCTGCCCAGCCATGAGTGACAAGCGGGTTCGGAACTGCCCCAGTCCGCCACGAGGGGCTCGAGTAGTTCGGGGGTGAACTGGGGCGTGTCCATGCCCATGATCAACAGCGGACCGTCGGCCGCATCGCAAATGCTCCCGAGCCGTTCGTCGAGTCCGCCCGCGCCTTGGGCCACTACGCAGAAACCGGCGCTGTCGCTGGCCAGCGGCGTCCCTTCCATCACCAAAAGGCGGCGGCTGGCAGGCACTTGGCGCACAGCTCGCAGGGTCTGGCTGAGACTGGTCTGCGCCAGCTCGGCGGCCTGTTCGAGGGACAGGGGCGGCGACAACCTCGTTTTCACTTTGCCCGGCAGGCATTCCTTGGCGATGACGGCAATGGTGAAGTTCCCAGCCATGGTGGAGTTCTCGGCAGGCAAGCTCATGACAGGGCCCGCTTGGCGAATTGCAGCTGCGTGGACATGTCCGCCACGGCGGTCAAGGTTCCCCGCAGCGTCCCCGTCACCTTCGACTTTCCGATTCTGGGCCGGTACGCGACGGGCAATTCGGTGATTCTCCAGCCGGCGAGGTGGGCCTTGAGCACCATCTCCAACGGATACCCGCTGCGCCTGTCCAGCAGCCCGAGGTCCAGGAGCATGTCCCGGCGGGCCACCCGCATGGGTCCCAAGTCCGTCAGCTGGACCCCTGTCATTCGGCGCATTCTGGCGGCAAGGACCTTGTTGGCGAGCCGGGCATGGGCCGGCCACGACCCCGGCTCCGGGTGCCGTGCACCCAACACCAGATCGGCGCTGTGCTGGTGCACAGGCCACGCTAGTGCTGCTAGTTCGGCGGGATTCATTGAACCGTCGCAGTCGCAGAAGGCAACCAGGCCCGCGTGGGCGGCCTCGAGTCCGGCTTGGGCTGCGGCACCGAAACCGCGCCGCGGTTCCCGGACCACTGTTGCACCCAGAGACTCGGCAAGCACCCCGGAACCGTCGGTGGATCCGTTGTCCACCACGATGGCCCGGAAACTGGAAGGCATGGCTGCCAGAACCGACGGCAACGCCATCGCTTCGTTCAGGCAGGGAAGGACAACGTCCACCAGCGGCTGCGCGTCCGATGGGCCCTGCTGCGGGGTAAATAGATCTCTCACTCTTTCACGATAGAAGAACGGCCTGAGCGGGGGTAGTCCAATTCCTTACGGAATGGGGACAAAATCATGTGCAGCCCGATGGAGGGGCCCGTTTGCCCGGCACCGAATCTATGATGAAGGGGTGAGTACCGGAAAGAACCCCGACGCCGCTGGCGACCTCAGCGGCCGGCGCATCCTGCTGGTGGAGGATGAGGAGCCGATCGCCAACGTGGTGCGCGGCTACTTGCAGCAAGCGGACTTCCTCGTGGACATGGCCGCGGATGGTTTCTCCGCGCTTCATCTGGCCCAGGAGCATTCCCCGGATCTCATCATTTTGGACCGCATGCTGCCGGGTCTGGACGGTGCCGAAGTGTGCCGCCGGATACGTGAAACCATGTCCATGCCCATTATCCTGCTCACCGCGTTGGGGACGGAGGACGACCGCATCCTTGGCTTGGAAATGGGTGCCGACGACTATGTCACCAAACCCTTCTCGCCCCGTGAGCTCGTACTCCGGGTGAAGTCGCAGCTGCGGCGCAGCATCCATGACTTCATGCCTGAACCGCCCGTCCAACATTCAGGGTTCCTCCTCGACCCGGCGGCCCGGGCCATCACCGCCCGCGGCGTGCCGTTGGTGCTGACGGCGCGGGAATTTGACCTGCTGGCGTTCTTCCTGCGACGTCCCAATCAGGTGTTCAGCCGCGAGGAGCTGATCAGTTACGTCTGGGGATGGGATTTTGGCGATCTGTCCACTGTGACAGTGCATGTTCGCAGGGTGCGCGAAAAAATCGAAGACAACCCCACAAAGCCGCTTCTGCTCAAAACAGTGTGGGGCGTGGGCTACCGCTTCGACATGGATGCCGAAGCAGAGCAGGTTGGGGAGGGTTCCCATGGCCAGCAGTGACCTTTTGACCATCTTGCTGCTCGTGCTCGTCTGGGCCGTTCCCATAGCTGCCGCCACGATGGTATTGCAGTGGCTGCTGCGCCGGTCCTCCATTGTGCTGCAGATTTGCCTTGTGGTTGTTTCTGCCGTGGCAGTGCTCGTTGCGGGCCTGGTGGGAGCCTTCAACGCCATGTTCATTTCCGCCCACGACCTCGAAGTGATGTGGTACATCGTCGGGATCGCATCCGTGCTGTCCGTGCTTGTCGCCGTCGTTCTGGGAATGGGCATGGCCCGCAATGCAAGGGCCCTGATCAGCGCAGCCCGGAGCATCGGCCGTGGCGAAACTGTGGCCACTACCCGGAACATGAGTTCGGAGTTGGCGGCGCTCGCCTTGGAAATGAAGTCAACCAGCGAGAAACTCGAGGAATCCCGACGCCGGGTGGAAGCGGTGGAGGGGGCGCGCCGCGAGCTCGTGGCTTGGGTTTCCCATGACTTGCGGACACCGCTGGCCAGCATGCGCGCCATGACAGAGGCCCTGGAAGATGGCGTGGTGGACGACGTCTCCGATTACTATCGCAAGATCATCGCCCAGTCCGACCGCATGAACGTGATGGTCAACGACCTGTTGGAACTGTCCAAAATCCAGGCCGGGACGCTGGTGGTCACCATGGAAACCATGGACCTCTACGACCTGGTCAGCGACGCCATTGCCGATCTATCCCCGTTGGCTGTCCAGCGCGGAGTGGATGTGAACGGCGAACGGGTCACCTCCACGCTGGCATCCGTTGACAGTGCATCGATGGGCCGGGCAGTGCGCAACGTCATCCTCAACGCCCTCATGTACACCAAGCCCGAGACCACAGTCCGCATTGCCGTCGATGCCGAGCCGGGCTGGGCGGTGGTGGCGGTGGAGGACGCGTGCGGCGGGATCCCGGAGCAGGACCTGCCGAGACTGTTCACCGCGGGATGGCGCAGCGTCTCCGAACGCAGCAAGAGCGCCTTCAGCGGTGCGGGCGTGGGGCTGAGCATGGTGGCGGGCATTGCCCACGCCCATCACGGGGTCGTGGCGGTGGAGAACGCCGGCGACGGCTGCAGGGTCACCTTGCGGATACCGACGGCCGGAGCCGGAGGCTAGTCTCCCCTCATCGGGGCGAGCATGAATTCAGCCATGCCCTCGGCAAAGTCCCGGTGGGGTGCCCAGCCGAGCTCGCTTTTAATGCGCGCCGACGACGCCGTGACATGGCGAACGTCTCCCAGGCGGAACTCCCCGGTGACCTGCGGATCCGGCCCGCCGCTGCAAGCACTCATCGCCTGGGCCACCTCCCCCACGGTATGCACTTCATCGGCGCCAACATTGTAGGCCCGAAAGGGTTCGCGGGGTCCGCCGAAGAGCGCCTTGGCAGCAGCAAGGTTGGCCTGGGCAATGTCGGCGGCATGGATGAAGCTGCGCCGTTGTCCGCCGTCCTCAAAGACGCGCGGCACCTCGCCACGGGACAACGCCGAGCGGAAAAGGCTCGCCACCCCGGCATACGGGGTGTTCTTGGGCATTCCGGGGCCGTAGACATTGTGGTAGCGAAGTGCCACGGCGTGCCCGCCTGTTGTGTGCGCCCACACTGAGACGAGGTTCTCCTGGGCCACTTTGGAGGCGGCATAAACATTCCTCGGATCCAGCAAGGCGTCCTCGGTGACCAGCGTCGGCACCAGCAGCTCTCCCGTCGCCGGACTACGCGGATCGAAAATGCCCACCTCAAGGTCTTCCCGACGCCGGGGCCCGGGCCTCACCAACGCGCCGCTGCGGTCCCGGTATGCACCTTCGCCGTACACCACCATTGAGGATGCCAGCACCAACCGTCCAACCCCTGCCCGGACCATTCCAGCCAGCAGCACCGCCGTGGCAAGGTCGTTGTTGCGTACATAGCCCGGGGCATCGGAGAAGTCCACGCCGAGTCCCACCTTGGCGCTTTGGTGAAGCACGACGTCGATCCCGTCAAGTGCCCGGGTGACAGCGTCCGGGTTGCAGACGTCGCCTTCGATGAAGTCGACACCGGGGTGGGGCACGGGCCGGCGCGGGTGCGCATCCTCGGTGAGGGAGTCCAACACCCGCACCTCCCAGCCGCGCGCCAGCCCCGCCGTGACAATGTGGGAGCCAATGAATCCGGCGCCCCCTGTAATGAGCACTCTCATGGCTGGCTCTGCCGCCCACCAACGGGGACTTCATCCGGGGCGGATGGCGGGGCAGCAAGGACGGCGGCCACTGCGGCAGGATCGATGAGCTGCGGGGCGGCATAACCGGCCTTGAGCAAGTCGATGGTTGTCTCCAGCACTGCCATGATCCGGGGCTGTGCGGCAACGAGCCGTTCCAGCACCAGCTCGGCAGTCACGGGGGCGGAACCGTCATGCCCGGTGTTGGCATCGGTGACGTAGGCCACGTTCACAAAGCCCATGTTCAGTTCCGCGGCCAGCACGGGCTCCGGATATTGGGTCATGCTAATGAGGTGTGCACCGCCGGCCACAAGAATTTCCGACTCGGCACGGGTGGCGAACCGCGGGCCGTTCACAACGGCCACGGTTCCTTCGCCAACGAACCTCTCGCCGCAACTCTCCAAAGCCTTGATCAGCACGTGGCGAAGCCGCGCACAATACGGATCGGCCGCTGACAGGTGCTGCACCCCGGTAGGCAGTGTGCCGTCGTAGAACGTGTCCGCCCGTCCCCAGGTCTTGTCAATTAGTTGGTCGGGGACGGCAAACGAGTCCGTCCCGTGGTTGGCGTCCAAGCCACCCACAGCGGACGAGGATATGACGGCCTCCACCCCCAGGGACTTCAAGGCCCACATATTGGCCCGGTAGTTGATTTGCTGCGGGGCGACGCCATGGGCACGGCCATGGCGGCTCAAGAAGGCAACTTCCAGCCCGTTGAGCATGGCAACCGCCACGGGTCCCGAAGGAGGACCAAAGGGTGTTTTGATGTCGCGTTCCAACAGCACTTCGGCTCCCGCCAGCCGGTACAGCCCGGACCCGCCCACGATCGCAATCCTGGGGCGGGATGGACGTTCATCGAACGAGGTCCGGGAGTCGTGGTGTGAGGGCATAGCTCTCATCATGCCAAAACTGCAGACAATGTGAGAGCAGAATTTCTTACGGAACCAAAACACTGTGCGAACACCCGCCGCCTACAATAGGGAGCAGTCTCCTTCATTGCCTGGCCGGAAGGTGGCGTCATGAATGATGTGGGTGCATCCGTGCCGAATCGCTTGCCATGGGCATGGGGTGAACCAGTCACGGTCCGGCCCTCCACCTGCACGGGGGTCCCGGCCGAGCCGGACGGCTGCGTGGCAACCCGTTCGGTCGCCACCACGGCACGCCCCGAGGCATTGTTTCTGTGGCTATGCCAGTTGCGCCGCGCCCCCTACAGCTACGACTGGATCGACAACTGGGGCCGTCGCAGCCCTCGGAGCGCCGATCCGGCATTGCAGGCACTGAAGGTCGGCCAGACGTTCATGACCATCTTCACCCTCGTTGCGTTCGTGCCCGGCAGGTCCCTGACCCTTCGCAGGAAGCAGGGATGGCCAACCCGGGCCTTTGTGCCAATCACGGCGATGTACGACGTCGAACATGTCACCGGGCAACGTTCCCGACTGAGCGCTGTCCTGTGGATGCCACCCGTCGGTCGGGTGCTTGCCCGATTCCGCCGCTACTGGCTGGCGTGGGGCGACGTGGTCATGATGCGCAAGCAACTGCTTGTCCTGCGCGCGCTCGCCGAACACGAGCTTGCCGGCAAGCCTGGCCGGGTCCTCGCTGCTCGGATGCACGCCCCAACGGGCTCGATCCACCACCGTTTCCCCTCGCGCGCGCTGATCTTGGCGACACTGTGGATCCGCACCGTGAAGGGCATCCAGCAGTGCTTCCTCACCGCGTCGATGGCCGTCCTGCACGACCAACCACGTCGCCGCGACACGTGGTTGCACATCCCTGCTTGTGGTCAGCCCTGCGACTGGGCGGAGGACGCCTTTGCTGTCAAGGTGCACACTGAAACTGGCCTGACGGGAATTGGGGAATCCGACAGTTCACCGGCCGCGCCCAAGGCACCCATCACCTGCTGTGACGGCATCCAGGTGGCGAGTCAGGACAGTTGCTTGTGCGGCATGACGACTTCCTTGATGATCAAGATGATGCCGGCTGAGATCGGGATGGCCACGAGGGCACCGGGGAGTCCGAACAACGTGGAGCCAGCCAGTGCCGAGATCAGGACCACAGAACCTGGTATTTGGACAGCCTTCCCCATGACCTTCGGGGTGAGTATGCAGGCCTCGATCTGCATGTAGATGAGCATGAAGATCAGCACCACCAGCCCGGCAACGGGTGAATGAATAAATGCCAGAATCGTCATGGAGATCGTGGTCAGGATGGTGCCGATCAGCGGAATGAGGGTGATGAAGAAGGCCACAACGCCAATCAGAAAGGCCCCGGGCACGCCCATGATCACCAAAAGGATCACGCTGTAGACGGCATTGCTGAAAGCGAGTACCACCATGCCGCTGATGTACCTGCCGAAATTCTTCAGGATGCGCTCGGTATAGCTGATGAAAGCCGGCCGGCGGGACGCTGAAACCAGCTTGTAGCTTGCGTCCTTGATGGAATCATAGGTGGCGACGAAGTAAATGGTGAGAATTGCGATGAAAAATCCACTCGCCAGCCCGTTGACCACCGAGACTCCGAAGCCGGCGACGCCGGACCCCAGCACGGCCCACACTGCTGGGTTCCTAATCTCAGTCGCGATCGAGTTGACCAGTCCGCCCAGCACACCATTGCTCGTTTCATTGGCCTGGTCAAACCATCCTTGGGCTCTCAGTTGCGAAATCTGCGCTGGGATGGCCGTGGCGAGCAACTGCATCTGGCGGATGAGAAGTGGCAGTAGTCCCCACACCAACGCCACAAATATCCCGACGATAATCAGGATGACAGTAACCATTGCCCACGTCCTGGACATGCGGTGCCGTTGGAACCAGCGCACAAGCGGATCGACTCCGACGGCCGCAAACAACGCCGGAAACACCGCCGGAAACACCGAGAAAACTATCGCCCGCAGCCCATAGAGCGCGAACCCGGCGGCAATCCCGCCGATGCCGCCCAGCGTCATGACGTAAGCGGACAGCAGTGGTCCGCTCCGTGCCCTGTCCGGCTGTGCTGCTGCTGGAGGCAGGCTGACGGCAGGGTTCTTCCTTAGCATTCTCATGTCATGGAACTTCCGTGTTTGCAGGGGCCTTGAGGCCCCCCGAAGTGTCTTTGGACAGGCTTGGACGTTTTTGGACCAGTTCCAGGATGGCGATCATAACCACGGCGATCAACAGTGTCCAGACCACCAGGCCCACCGTCAGTGGCCAGGTAAAGACGATGACCGATGCGGCGGCAATCGCCACCACTGCACGCACAAGAGCACGCAAGGAGTAGATCCACTCCCCCACCCGCCCGGTGGCAATTCCATGGTTGGCGGCCCTTTCCCGGATCCACACAACGCCCGAGACGAAGAGGCCTCTCCATTTCCTCGGACCCCTGAAGGGACCTGAAAACCAGCCGACAATGGCCACAGCCACGGCGAGCACCAGCACAGCCTTGGAGATGGCGAGCAGGGTGCCCAACGTAGTTGAGAACAGCAGAGATGCCACGTCCGCTGAAAGCGGGGCCGGGCTCACGGACGGCGGAAACAGGATGCCGCCAATTCCGGCTGCAGCCAGGATGGCTGCCAACGCCAGCGCCAGGAGAAGGGCTGCCCAGACAAGTGCCATGGATCGGCGCCGGGCCACGAGGACACCGGCGGCAAAGAAGAGCACCGCAACCCAGGGAAGCCAGGAGCCGGCGGCAAGTGCAAGGTTGTAGCCAAGCTGGATGGTGGGGACCGCATCCACTTGGGCCACGGTGATCGTCCGATCAATGGCCGGTATCTGGCTGGCGAACGCAATGCCGTGTTGCACCAAAGTTGTCTTCACGACCTCAATAATCGGTGCGAGCTGAATGCCAATCGACCCATCCGAGCCCAAGGCGACGGCTGCCTTGGGGTTGTTGGACATGGCTGCGATGAATTGGGCGTGACTGACGTGCAATGCGGTCGACCAGACAGCCGCGAAGTCCGGAAAGGCCACGAACGCAGAAACGCGGGACTCGATCAGCGACTCAAGTCCGGCGGCGATCGGGCCTTCGAACGTTTTCAAGGCCTTGGTCGCCGCGGGTCCTGTTCCCAAGTTGGTAATGCCATCGACCCCCTCCGCGGTCAATCGCTTAATGTCGACGTGCTCATTGATCACGTCCATGGTTTTGTCGGTGATGAAATCTTGAAAGGCCGGGTCCTGTGCCAGCGGCGCAAAGTTCGCAACGAAGCGTGTGGTGTCAGCAAGTTTGACCTTGCCCACGCGGAAACAACAGCAGCGGGGGCCAGCAGCGCACCAATGACTACCAGTACCGCGGCCAGCAGGGTCCAGGCCCAGCCTCGCTCACAATCAGTGTTGTCCAGCTGCGCCTTCCACAGCGCCCCCTTTAGAGTGAGAATATAGCCGATATCCGCAACCGGCGTCTTGTGGAGAGGCTTGCTGCCGTCACATCGTGCAGCCCGAGGCAGGCATCCGGGCTAAACCGCCCGCACGTCAAATTGTGCCGACGGCCAACGTCGCGCCGTCTGGGACGGGAGTGGTCTTGACGGGGTCCAGGATGCGGTACGCGAGAAGCTTGACGCGGTCGCTCGCCAACGCCCAGATGATGGCATATCCCCAGACGAATGCCGCCCATCCCCAGCCCAGCGGGGTCATAAACAGGCCGTAGACGGCGATGAGCGTTGCAAGTGCCTGGGTACCGAGCACAGCGAGCAGCAGGATGCGGGCGGGGCGGATGGACCAGAACGGGCCGCGTGTTCGGGTCAGGAAGATGGTCAGGTGCCCGGCCACCGAGAGCATCAGGTACATCATGGTCTGCAGCTGGGGATGGCCAATACCGAAGACCCGGTCTCCAAGAAAGAACAGGCCAAAGGCCGCGATCGGCCCAAGGACGCCCAGCACTGTCGCTATCCCGAGCACGAGGCGCATGTTCCACGCTTCGGGTTGGCTGCGGTAACGGACGTTGTCGTAGGCGATCGAGAGGATTGCGCCGTCGTTGAGCAAAGCGAGCATCACGATCATGATCGCGGTGACCGGGTAGAAATTGAACACGAGGATGGTGAGGGTGACGAACAGCAGCACGCGCAGCGTCTCGGCAATGCGGTACATGGCGTAGGAGTTCATCCGCTGGAAGATCCTGCGGCTGATCTTGATCGCATCGATGATCACCGACAGGCCCGGGGTGAGCAGCACAATGGCTGCGGCTGCCCGGGCGGCGTCGGTGGCGCCAGAGACGGCGATGCCGCAGTCCGCTTTCTTCAGGGCCGGGGCGTCGTTGACCCCGTCGCCCGTCATGCCGACGATGTGGCCGTGCTGCTGCAGGACGTCAACAATGTGGTATTTGTGTTCCGGGAAGACTTGGGCGAAACCGTCGGCCCTCTCAATGGACTCGGCAGTTGCGGCGCTTTCAGTCTTCGCCACCTCCCCCAGGCCGGCGGCGTCGAGGATGTTTGCTCCCAGTCCGACTTTGACGGCGGTTTCCTTCGCGATCGCCAAGGCGTCCCCCGTCACCATCTTCACTTCCACGCCCATCTTCCGGGCGGTGGTGATGGTGGCCGCAGCATCTTCACGCGGAGGATCGAACAGCGGCAGGACACCCAGAAAGCGCCAGTCTCCACCAGGGCCTGTCCGGGCCACGCCGAGGGAACGGTACCCGCGGGCGGCGAAGTCGTTAACCGCTGTGTCGACAGCGGCCTTCACCGCGGAGGCGTCCGCGGCCACGGCCATGATCACTTGTGGCGCCCCCTTGCTGACCTTGAACGTGTCCTGCTCGGTTCCCGTGCCGATGGCGGTGACGGTCGCCTCAGTACGCTTGCTGACCGGGTCAAAAGGCTGGTAGCCCGTCACGGTGTATCCGTCCAGTGCATTCGGGTCGCTGAGCCCGCCCAGGATGGCGAGATCTATGGGGTCGTCATTGTCTGCGCGGGAGGCCAGCGCCCCTGCGATGATCACTTCGCTGGCGGTGGCTCCGGCGGTGCAGAAGGGATCCCCCAGTGTCAGTGAGTTTTGGGTCAGCGTGCCTGTCTTGTCGGAGCAGAGAACGTCAACACCGGCGAGTTCCTCAATCGCCACAAGCCTGGAGACGACGGCCTGTTTCGCGGCAAGTATCCTGGCACCCACGGCCATGGTCACCGACAGCACGGTGGGCATGGCGACAGGAATCGCTGCGATCGTGAGCACCAGGGCGAACTGCAGGGTGGTCAACAGCGGATCATGCCGCAGCAGCGACACGAGAACTATCACGGCAACGAACACCGCTGCGAGAATGATGAGGTAGTTGCCGATTTTCAGCACGGCCTTTTGGAAGTGGCTGACGGTGTGCGCACCCTGCACCAGCTCGGCGGTTTTGCCGAAGTAGGTGCTGGCGCCTGTGGCGTAGACCAACCCGTCAATCTCGCCACGGCGGACAATCGAGCCGGAATACACGGGATCGCCGGGCGCACAGGTGAGCGGCAGCGACTCGCCGGTCAACGCCGATTGGTCAACTTCGATCTCATCGCCGTCCAAAAGACGGGCATCGGCGGGAATGATGTCGCCGAGCCGAAGCCTGATGACGTCTCCTGGCACCAAGTCGCGGGCCGCCGGGGTGACCCACGTTCCGTCGCGTCGGACGCGGGCTGTGACCGCCAGCTTCGCCCGCAATGCCTCGATGGCATTGCCGGCCTGGCGTTCCTCGCTCCAGCCCACAAGGGCGTTGGCCAGCAGCAGCACCAAGATGATGAAGAAGTCCGGCCAGTGCCCCACCACAGCGGACAGGATGACGGCGGCCTCGATCATCCAGGGGATCGGCCCCCAGAAGTAGGACAAGAACTTCAGCAGCGCATTCGCATGGTGCTCGGCGATCTCGTTCGGACCGTAGTGGATCAGCCGCTTCGCAGCTTCCCTCTGGCCCAGCCCATCCGGCGACGTTCCCAGCTGGCGCTGCACTTCCTGCATCGGCAGCGTCTTCAGGATGTCCGCAGACGCGGTACCGGTCCCGGAGACGGGTTTCCCCGGGTTGTCGACCGCCGGTGTCTCAGTGGCCACAGCCTGCTCCGGTGGGGTTCCAGGTCCAGTTGCGGATCTCTGGCAGGTCCGTACCGTGTTGGTTGATGTAGAGGTTGTGCTCGACGAGCTTGTTAGTCATTTCTTGCTTGAGGTAGTCCGCTGTGGCACCGAGTTGGGGCAGCCTGTCGACGACGTCCTGGACAAGGTGGAATCGGTCGAGCCGGTTTTGCACGCGCATGTCGAAGGCGGTGGTGATGGTGCCCTCTTCGATGTAGCCGCGCACGTGCAGATTGTGGTTTGTCCGCCGGTAGGTGAGGCGGTGGATCAGGGACGGATATCCGTGGAAGGCGAACACAATGTGCTTGTCCTTGGTGAACAACGAGTCGTAGTCCGCATCGGAGAGCCCGTGCGGATGCTCACTCGCTGATTGGAGCTTCATCAGGTCCACGACGTTGACCACCCGAACCTTCAGCTCGGGCAGGTGCTCGCGCAGAATCGAGACGGCCGCCAGCACCTCGAGGGTGGGCGTGTCACCGCAGCATCCAAGAACGACGTCGGGCTCGGCGCCGCGGTCGTTGCCCGCCCACTCCCAGATCCCGATTCCCTTGGTGCAGTGGATCTCGGCGTCATCCATGGAAAGCCATTGGGGCATATCGCGCTTGCCGGCGACGATGACGTTGACGTAGTGGCGGCTTCGCAGGCAGTGGTCGGCAACGGTGAGAAGGCAGTTCGCATCCGGCGGGAGGTACACCCGGACAATGTCTGCCTTCTTGTTCACCACATGGTCAAGGAAGCCGGGATCCTGGTGGGTAAAACCGTTGTGGTCCTGCTGCCACACGTGGGAGGCAAGCAGGTAGTTCAGCGAGGCGATGTCGCGCCGCCACGGCAGCGCCTTGGTGATTTTCAGCCATTTGGCATGCTGGTTGAACATCGAGTCGACAATGTGAATGAAGGCCTCATAGCAGTTGAACAGGCCGTGGCGGCCCGTCAGCAGGTAGCCTTCCAGCCAACCTTGGCACTGGTGCTCGGAGAGCATCGAGTCCAGCACCAAACCAGACGGGGCCAAAAACTCATCGTTTACTTCTGTGCGGGCATCCCATTGGCGGTCGGTGACCTCGAACACCGCTCCCAGTTGGTTGGACAATGTCTCATCCGGACCGAAGAGACGGAAGTTCCGCCGTTCCGTATTCAACGCGATCACATCGCGCAGGAAATCCCCCAGCACCAGCGTGTCCTTGGCCTCGACGGCTCCGGGTGCGGCCACGACGACGGCGTGCGTCCGGAAGTCGGGCATGCGCAGGTCGCGCAGCAGCAGCCCGCCGTTGGTGTGCGGATTGGAACCCATCCGCCGTTCACTAAAGGGTGCCAGCGCCTCCAGATCCGGCAGCAGCCGCCCGTCCGCGTCGAACAGCTCTTCGGGCTTGTAGCTGCGCATCCACTGCTCCAACTGGTTGACGTGGCCGGGGTGGCCCTCGTCCACCAGCAGCGGAACCTGGTGCGACCGGAACGTGCCCTCGACCTTCAACCCGTCAACTACCTGGGGCCCTGTCCACCCCTTGGGTGAACGCAGAACGATCATCGGCCAGCGCGGCCTGGTGGTGCTGCCACCGTCACGGGCGTCGGATTGAATGGTGCGGATGTCCGCAACGGCCGAATCCAGCACGCCGGCCATCAGCTGGTGCATCTCCTCCGGGTCGCTGCCTTCGACGTAACGCGGGTCCCACCCGCAGCCATGCAGGAACGCATCCAGTTCCTCGTGCTCGATCCGAGCCAGCAGGGTGGGGTTGCTGATCTTGTACCCGTTCAGGTGCAGGATGGGAAGGACTGCCCCGTCGCTGGCGGGGTTGAGGAACTTCGTGGACTGCCACGATGTGGCCAACGGCCCTGTTTCGGCCTCGCCGTCGCCCACCACGCAGGCGACCACCAAACCTGGATTATCAAACACCGCCCCGAACGCATGGCTGAGCGAGTAGCCCAGCTCCCCTCCCTCATGGATCGATCCCGGTGTGGTGGGGGCCACGTGGCTTGAAATACCGCCCGGGAACGAAAACTGCTTGAACAGTTTCTTCATGCCGGCCTCGTCCTGGCTGACGTCCGGGTAGATCTCCGAATAGCTGCCCTCCAGGTAGGTGTTGGCCACCAATGCCGGTCCGCCATGCCCGGGCCCGGAAACGTAGAACATGTCCAGCCCGTACTTCACGATCGCCCGGTTCAAATGCACGTAGATGAAGTTCTGTCCCGGCGTGGTGCCCCAATGCCCCACCACCAGCGGTTTCACATCCGAGAGCACCAACGGTCTCTTGAGCAGCGGATTGTCATAGAGATAGAGCTGCCCCACCGAGAGGTAGTTCGCCGCGCGCCAATACGCATCCATTCGGTGCAGCAGTTTGGCGCTCAGCGGCGACCCCGGCAGGGCACTCGCAGTGGACGCTTCGACGTCAATGTTCTCTGTCATGGCTTCATCCCTTGAGAATTCCAGCTGGACGCTGCCAGAGTGGGGTTCGGCCACACTGCGTCGTACTGGAGAATTGGGCTCAAGCCCTCAGGGACCAAGCCGCGACGTATGAAGTTCGCTGGCGGGTCCGGGCCAGCTGGGGGCTCGGCTGCGGGCCGGCCACGTTCATTCCAATTTGCGGCGGCGCTGCATTGGCTCTTCTCGTACTAAATGCCGTCGATACGATTTATCCTACGCCGGTCCGGCACACCCGCGACAAGAATACTTTTCAGCGCAGATTTCATGTCCCCGCACCAGGAGAGATCTCCGTTTCAACGGGCTCGGCAATCGAGGAGAGTCTGGCGGTCGCCACGGCCGGCAAGAGCCCTCGCCTCTAGTAAGTTGGCGCCGCACTACCCATACTGAGGAACATGACAGAACCTGCTGACCACGCGATTTGCCACAGTAGCGCCAAGGATTCGGAGCCACTCGCATGAATGCCCACCTTGAACGCCTGGCCCAGGTCGCAGAGATTCTGAGCAGACATGGACTTGGCTCTCTCGCAGCGGCGACGGGGGTGGACAGGTGGCGCGTGGTGCAGGCCATGGGATCGAAACCGCAGATCTCCAACCCCCACCGCATCAGGCTTGCACTGGAAGAACTCGGACCCGTGTTCATCAAGCTCGGTCAGATGCTGTCCACCCGCCCGGACCTGATGCCCACGGGCTACATCACCGAACTCTCCAAACTTCAAGATGGCGCGCCTCCCGTGGCAGCGGATGCTGTCCGCTCAGTCATCCAGCAGGAGTTGGGCGCACCTCCGGAGGGACTGTTCGCTGCTTTCGACGACGCTCCCCTGGCCAGTGCGTCGATCGGACAAGCCCATGTGGCGACACTTTTCGACGGCACCGACGTCGTCGTTAAAATTCGCCGACCGGGGGTTGTCGCCCAGATCAACGAGGACTTGGAGATTCTGCAAAATCTGGCCACGTACGCCAGTCATAATTGGCCGGCAGCCGTCGACTACAACGTCAGCGGAATCGCCGCTGATTTCGCAGCAACCCTGCGCGCAGAACTTGACTACCTGCAGGAAGGACGCAACGCGGAACGCTTTGCGGTAAATTTCGATGCCGTCCCTGGCATTCACATTCCCAAAATTTATTGGGACAGGACAACCTCTCGGGTGCTCACCATCGAACGGATCCGCGGGATCAAGGTCGACGACATCCAAGGGCTTGCGGACGCCGGGATCGACAGGCACGAACTTGCCGACCGCGCGGCCCGGGCCGCAGCCAAAATGGTCTTCGACGACGGCTTCTTCCACGCGGATCCACACCCCGGCAACTTGTTCGTCGAAACGACGGGCACCATTGGCCTGATCGACTTTGGCATGGTCGGCGAGATCAGTGACCCGCTCCGCGAACGTTTGGCCAAACTCCTGCAGGCCTTCACCGCAAACAGCCCCGGTCGAATCAGCAGCGCACTCCTGGAACTTTCCACAGCTCCGCCAACAACCGACCGAAGTGCACTGCACCAGGACACGGCCATATTTATCCAGCTGTACCAAGGCAAAAAATTGGGACAACTCGAAATCGCACCATTGGTGGTGCAGCTGCTGGCCATCCTGCGCAACCACCACCTCCAACTTCCACGCGAAATGGCACTGCTCGCCAAGATGCTGCTGATGACCGAAGGGATGGGTGCGCGCCTGGATCCGGATTTCAGCTTGGGGAAAGTCCTCAAGCCCTATGCCACGCGATTGGCCATGGAACGTTTTGAACCCCGCAACCTGGCCCGGGCCCTCTCCCGGCTGGGCTTGACGGTGGCCGAGCTTGGCTCGGACCTGCCGGAAAAGCTTGAAAGCCTGGTGGGGCACATGGACAACGGTGTCGAAGTGCATTTGCGCGCCTCCGAATTGGAACCCCTGGTGCTCCGGGCGGAACGCATAGGCAACCGGCTGGTTGCCGGGATGGTTGCGGCCGCATTTATCCGCGGTATTGGGGACGTGGCGACGGCGGACAGTGAGAAACTAACGACGTGGGGCAAGCCCCTTGTTGCCGGCGCAGTTGGTGCAGTGGGTGCGTTGACCACCTATCTGGCGTGGACGGGTCGACGCCGACCGCGAGGCAGACACTGACAACGGGGGTCATCACCTCAAGGCACCAAGTGATGACCGCAGCACTGCGGAATCTGTGACGGCCGCCTCCCAACCAAGTGTTCGGAGCGCAAGGTGCGCGCTTTTCACTAGGACGGAGGCACCGGCAGGGACATCAAAAACCTCACCGTCGAATTGGCCCGGCAGAGGGCACTTCAGTGCCGAATTCGTAGCGAGCAACGCTCATCTGGCGACCGAGTCCCACGGTAACGGCGCGAAGGGTCATCAGGGCCAAGGCCCAGCGCGTGCTGTGGGGCAGGTAAACCACCTCGAGCTTCCCGTCAGCGGGAATCCTGGAGTCGCTCACCGTCCCGTATTCTGCCATTCGGTGGATGTTGGCCAGAATCAGGGTGTCGAACCGGGCACGGGCCCCGTCCGGCTGCTCGATCTCAGAGGACTGCAGCCCGGGAAGTGTTCTTGCCACACCCATCAGTTCACGCACCCGTCCCCTCCCACCAATTTCAACAGGTCCATGCGGCGGATTTGCCCGGTGACGATCCCGTCGACGACGGACACTATCAGCACCGGCAACCCGAGCGGGCCTTCTCCTCCAGATTGGGAAGGCGCGGACCACTGTGCAGCCGTCCTCGCCAGCTCACGCCCGTGCGACTCGAAGACCACCACTATCCTGGAGAATCGAGCCTTGCCAACCATCTGCCATGTCATGGTTCCGTCCTGGAAAAATGAAGTAAAACTGCCCGGCGCCACACGGTGGCAAGAAACGTGAGTGCGTCCGGACATCCTACTTTTAGTAACCGGTGAATTCTTCGGTGCGGATGTCGTCGTCGTCGACGCCTGCACTGTTCAGGAGGCTGCGCATGGCCGTCACCATGCCTGCAGGCCCGCAAAGATAGTAGATCGGCGCGGCCAGGCCCTCGATGTGCCTGGCCAGCATGGCTTGGTCGATGTACCCGGTTTCCCCGGTCCAGCCATGTCGAGACTTTTCAGGCTCGGTCATGGTGGCCACGACGGTGATATTGGCTTCGCCGTCGGCGACGCGTCCCAGTTCGTCCAGAAACGCCGCATCCTCCGGGCGCTTGTTGGAGTAGAACACAATAATCCTGTGTCCGGTCTTGTCATGGACCGACTGCAAGATGATGCTGCGCACGGGCGTGATTCCAATTCCCCCGGTCAAAAAAACAGCGGGCCTGTCCACCTTGTTGTGCAGGGTGAAGGATCCGTAGGGAGCGTCCAGCTCCACCTCCGTCCCGATCGGCAGGTCCTTGAGAACCCGCTTGAATGCCGTGTCGCGCATGCGGGTTGTGCACATCAGATTGGGCTCGCACGGGGCGCTGGAGAGGGTGAATCCGCGGGTGTTTCCCTCCGCATCGGTGTCCGTCGGGTCGATCAGCGTGTAGTCGGCGAATTGACCGGCCTTGTACGTAAAGCCTTCCGGCTTTTCAAATTGGAACAGCATGGTCCCTTCAGCTGCTGCTTCCTTTTTCACGAGCTTGGTTCTTGGCAGTGACATGGTGAATTCCGTTCCGATGATGGTGTTCTACTGGCCACTGGCGGCCAGTTTGTCGCCCTTGCCTCCGATGCTGGCCAGCAGGTTCCTCCACGAGGCGTCAAAGGATTCCGTTCCTTCACGCTGGAGTTGCCCGGCCAGCTCGTCATGATCGATGCCGACCTCGGCGAAAGACGCCAAGGCCTGCTTTGCGGCCCCAGCTTTGGCCGCTGCCAGGTCGCCCACCACTCCGTGGTCTCCGAAGGCAGAAAGCGTCGCCTCCGGCATGGTGTTGACGGTGAAGGGTGCGGCCAATGCCTGAACGTACAAAATATCCGGCGCATCCGGGTTCTTCGTGGAGGTGCTGGCCCAGAGCAGGCGTTGCGGCCTGGCGCCCTCGTTGGCCAACCTGCCCCAGCGCGGCGAATCAAGCAACGTCCGGTAGGCCTTGTAGGCAAGCGTTGACACGGCGATGCCCAAACGGTCTTCAAGATGGCCCGGGACCCTGCCGTCGACAGCCTTGTCCCACCGGCTGACGAACAGCGAAGCAACCGAGGGGACAACGGGGTTCAACCCGGCGGCCACCCGCCGCTCGATGCCGCGAAGATACGCCTCGGCGGCCTTCTGATATTGCCCGGCAGAGAACAGCAGCGTCACGTTGATGGGGACACCGGCAAAGATGCATTCCTCGATGGCTGGCAGGCCCTCGTCCGTCCCGGGGATCTTGATGAAAATATTCGGTCGCGCCGACCTGGCGTGCAGCGCCTTGGCTTGCTCAACGGTGGCATCCGTATCGCGGGCCAGCAGCGGGGAGACTTCAAGGGAGACCCAACCGTCCACCCCGTCGGTGCGCGCATGAATCGGCGCGAAAAGATCCGCGGCCCGCCGCAAGTCGGCCAGCGCGAGAGCGAAGAAGACCTCCTCATCTTTCTTCCCGGCACGTTTGCCGGCGGCTATGTCATCGTCATAGTCGGCACCAGCGCCGATGGCCTTGTCAAAAATGGTCGGATTGGACGTCAACCCGGTGATCGAGTCCTCGGCAATATAGCGCTCAAGCGTGCCGGAATCGAGCAGGTTCCGGGTGATGTTGTCCACCCAGAGGCTCTGGCCGAACTCGTGAAGCTGTTGTGTGGGTTTCATCGTATTTTCTTCTCTGTCAGTGCCCGGCCAGTTCGCGCGCGGCCGCCACAATGTGTCGGCAGGATATGCCCGCGGCGTCAAGGAGCTCGGCCGGCTTGCCGGAGCCGGGCAGGCCCTGCACTGCGAGGTGTGCAACATGCAGTGCAGGCACGGAGGCATTGGCCAGCGCTTCGAGCACGGCGCTGCCCAGTCCCCCTTCGGGATAGTGGTCCTCCACCACCACCAGGCGGCTGCCGGTGACCCGGCAGGCTTCAACCAGGGCAGCCTTGTCGATGGGCTTGACCGAGTAGGCGTCGATGACCCGGGCCTTGACGCCCAGCTTCCCGAGTTCCTCGGCCGCGGCCAGGCACTCGTGCAGCGTCACACCGGCCCCGATCAGCGCCACCTGGTCCTCGGTTCCGGCATGGTGGACCTTTGAGCCACCGATCGGGAACGTCTCCCCCGCCGGGTAGATCACCGGGTAGGCGCCCCTTGTGGTGCGCAGGTACACAATTCCGTCGGTGTCTGCCATGGTCAGGGTGAGCCGGGCGGCACAGGCGGCGTCGGCTGGGTAGAGGACAACGGAACCGTGCACTGCACGCAGGGACGCAAGGTCTTCCAACGCCATCTGGGACGGTCCGTCCTCCCCGATCTCAACTCCGGCGTGGGACCCCACCAAGCGAATGTTGACTTCCGAGATCCCGGCCATGCGGATGAAGTCGAAAGCGCGGGAGAAAAACACGGCGAAAGTGGAAGCAAAGGGGACGTAGCCGCGCACCGCGAAGCCCACGGCCGATGCGACGAGCTGCTGTTCGGCGATGAACATTTCAAAGTACCGTTCCGGGCACACCTTCTGAAATTCTTCAGCGTGCGTGGAGTTCCCAACTTCCCCGTCAAGGACAACAACTTCGGGGCGGGCCGCCAGAGCGGCGATGGCTGCACCGAAGGCCACCCGGGTGGCCACCTTCTCGCCGAGTTCATAGCTGGGAAGAACGACGTCGGCACCCGGGTTGGCCTTGCTGGCCGGGTCCGCCGTGCCCGGGCTGGGCGAAGCAGTGGTGATCCGCAAGTTGGTGGGTCCGCCCAACGCTGAGATGGCCCGTTCCGCCATCTCGGGAGGGAGGGCCTTTCCGTGCCAGCCGTTCTTGTCTTCCAGCTCCGGCACGCCCTTGGCCTTGACGGTCTTCGCCAGGATTACCGTGGGCATATCGATGCTGTCGCGGGCCTGGCCCAGGGCCGCGTCGATGGCAACCAGGTCGTGGCCGTCCACGACGATGGGCCGGGCACCAAATGCTTCCACCCGGGCGGCATACCGCTGCACGTCCCATTGGAGTTCGGTGGGGCCGCGCTGGCCCAGCCTGTTGATGTCCACAATTGCGCTCAGGTTCCCCAGCTTGTAATAGCCGGCCTTGTCCAGGGCCTCCCAGATGGAGCCTTCGGCAGTCTCGCTGTCACCGCACAAAACCCACACATGGTAAGGCAATTTGTCCAGGTATTTGCCAGCCAAGGCGATCCCGACGGCATCGGGCAGGCCCTGACCCAGGGAACCCGTGGCCACATCAACCCACGGCAGTGCCGGGGTGGGGTGCCCCTCCAGACGCGCGCCCAGCCTGCGGTACGTGTTGATGAGCTCTTCCTCGTCGACCACCCCGACGGCCCGGTACATGGAGTAAAGCAGCGGGGACGCGTGGCCCTTGGAGAAGACCAAGTGATCATTGTCCGGGGAATCGGGCTTCTCCCAGTCATAGCGCAGATGCTCAGTCAGCAGGACGGCCATCAAGTCTGCCGCCGACAAGGACGAGGTGGGATGTCCGGAGCCGGCGCTGGTGCTGCACCGGATGGAATCCACACGCAATTGCACGGCCAGTCTCCGGGCAAGGTCAAACTGATCTTCATTCATGGTGGCTCTCCTGCCAAAGAGGTAATTTTGGGAAACTTCCCTGGACGTAAAAGGTCCATGGGCATAAAAGACAGGGAGCTGCAGGGTCCAGGCGGCACCTATACCCAAGCTACACCCGCGGGCACCCACCGGCCAGAGCCCGGAGCACGGCCAAACAGCGTCCCGCCGGTGCTGTTGCGGCGATTGCTGCAGCACCTGCTGCCCCTGTTGCCTTCCTGGGCAAAGTGGTACATTTCCCCCAAGGTTGCCGAGCTGCAAGGCAGCTGGAGGCCACAGCCCAAGCACCGGCCCTGCTGCGCTATTGACCACCCAAGAGGGCCAGGATCGCGGTGCACCGTGGGAACAAGTCCAGCAGGGAAAGCGGCCCCAAGCCCCGGGGCTGAAGGCAATCCCCACATGGGAAAAATCATCATCATCACCATCGCGGCCGCATTGGGCGGTCTGTTGTTTGGTTTCGACACCTCCGTCATCAACGGAGCGGTCAATTCGATCCAGTCGGACTTCAATCTAGGCTCCGCAGCAGTGGGGATCACCGTCGCCATCACGCTGATCGGGTGTGCCGTCGGCGCTTGGTTCGCCGGCCAGCTTGCCGATGTTTGGGGCCGCAAGCCCGTCATGGTTTTGGCAGCATGCTTGTTTGTTGCCAGTTCGATCGGCTCGGGGTATGCCTTCGCCATTTGGGACCTGATGTCGTGGAGGTTCATTGGCGGGCTGGCCATTGGCATCGCCTCGGTCATAGCACCCGCCTACATCGGTGAGATGGCCCCTGCACGGATGCGCGGCGCACTCAGCTCGCTCCAGCAATTGGCCATCACACTGGGCATCTTCCTGGCGCTGCTTTCCGACGCCGGCCTGGCAAGGGTTGCCGGCGGCGCCGGCAACGAGCTGTGGTGGGGCATGCCTGCCTGGCGGTGGATGCTGCTGGTCGGGGTCATTCCCGCCGTCGTCTACGGCCTGGTCTCCTTGACGATTCCCGAGTCGCCGCACTTCCTCATCCGCAAGGGTCGGAGCAAGGATGCGCTGGCCGTTATCCGCCGTGTTGCCAATCCGGCGAATCCGGACCAGCGTCTGAAGGACATTCAGGAGAGCCTGGAAAACGAACGGCGTTCCACCTACCGTGATTTGCGCGGCCCCGCACTCGGTCTGCAACCCATTTTGTGGATTGGCATCGGCATGGCTGCCTTTCAACAGCTGGTGGGCATCAATGCGATCTTCTATTACTCCACCACGTTGTGGCAGTCGGTGGGTTTCAGCCAGGAAGACTCGTTCACAACATCCGTCATCACCGCCACCATCAATGTGCTGCTCACGTTCGTTGCCATCTTCTTCGTCGACAAGGTTGGGCGCAAGCGCCTGTTGCTGGTTGGTTCCGCCGGCATGTTTGTGGGACTGATAGCGGCCGCAATCTCCTTCTCCCAGGCCACGGGTTCAGGGGACTCACTCACGCTCGCTGCGCCGTGGGGACCGATCGCGTTGGTCGGCGCCAATCTGTTCGTCATCTTCTTTGCCGCCACGTGGGGGCCGGTGATGTGGGTGGTCTTGGGGGAGGTTTTTCCGAACAAGATTCGTGGCCTTGCCTTGGGAATCGCGACAGCTTTCAACTGGATCTTCAATTTCATCGTGACACTGCTCTTTCCGATCATGAGCGCCGCCGTCGGCCTTGGCTTCGTGTATGCCGGGTTCGCGTTCTTCGCCGTCCTGTCGTTCTGGTTCGTCAAGGCCCTGCTTCCTGAGGTCAGCGGGCTGGAACTTGAGGACAAGAACAAACTGATCCGCCACAAACCATCGACGAAAACATAGCGTCCGCAAACACTGGGCCGGATCGAGCCACCGGCCACGGTGCACCGCACAAGCCCTAGCCGTTCCGGGTCTGTGAGGATACGCTCGATTTTATGGAACCTCCCCCAGGCCCTCATCCGGAACTCCCACCAGAAACGTCATCCTTCTCTCCGGAGGATGCGCACGCTCAGCTGCCGCCACCGGCAGCCGATGAGGGGCCGCACGCCTATAAGAGCTTCCAGTCGGAGCTGACGCACAAGGACGACGACGTCATCGACGCTGAGTGGGCCGGCTCGATTCCGGCACAGTACGGGGTCGCTCCCCGGGTGCGGATCGGTGCCGGCAAATGGTTCAACCTGCTCTGGCTGATTCCCATCGGTTTCGTGCTGCTTGTCATCGGGATCGCGGTGGCGAAGGGCATCCGCGGGCTCCCGGGGGTGCAGGCCTTCATGACGGCGTACCCCGGGACATCAAGCCTTCCCGAAGGTGCACCTGTGGGTTTCCCGGCATGGCTGGGCTGGCAGCACTTCCTGAACCTGTTTTTCATGATTTTCATCATCCGATCCGGCTGGCAGATCCTCGCCGACCACCCCCGGTTGTACTGGACTCGTCACAGCACCCCGGGGCGAAACTGGTTCCGGATGCAGAAACCAGTACCCTCCGATCCGCTGTACACCGCCAAGCAGGACTCCATCACCCTGCCCTCCGGTATCGGCTTGCCGGGCAGGCGCCACACCATCGGGCTGGCGCGTTGGTGGCACCTGGGCATCGACACGCTGTGGCTGCTCAACGGCCTGGTGTTCTATGTCCTGCTTTTTTCCACCGGGCAGTGGCTGCGCCTTGTCCCGCTGCACTGGGATGTCATCCCCAATTCCATCTCGGTCGCGCTCCAATATCTTTCGCTGAACTGGCCTGTGGAAACCGGCTGGACCAACTACAACAGCCTGCAGCTCATCGCGTACTTCATCACGGTCTTCGTCGCCGCCCCGCTGGCCCTAATCACAGGACTTGGAATGTCACCGGCACTTTCCACCAAATTCAGGTGGATCAGCAGCATTTTCAGCATTCAGGTGGCCCGGTCGCTGCACTTTTTGGTCATGTGCTGGTTTGTGTTCTTCATCGTCATCCACGTCACGCTGGTCCTGACGACGGGCGCGCTGCGCAACCTCAATCACATGTACGCCTCACAGGACAACGAATCCTGGACAGGGTTCTGGATCTTCGCCGCGTCCATGGTGGTCGTCATTGTCGGATGGGTGGCAGCCACCCCGCTAACGTACCGCTACCCGCGGAAGGTCCAGCGGATCGGGTACGCCCTGATTGGCCCCGCACAACGATTGTTTGAGCATATTGATTCCAAGCCGGGCCAGTACACGGAGAAGGACATCTCCCCGTACTTCTGGCACAACGGCAAATATCCCGAATCCCGGGAGTACGCAGATCTGCGGGACGGAAACTTTGCCAACTACCACCTGCAAATCAGCGGGCTGGTGGAGAACCCGGTGGACCTGGACCTGATGCAGTTGCGTGCCCTCCCCATGCATGAGCAGATCACCCAGCACTTCTGCATCCAGGGCTGGTCGGGGGTCGCCAAATGGGGCGGCGTCTCCATGGCGACCATCCTGGATCTCGTCAAGCCGGCACCGGAGGCGAAATGGGTGATCTTCTATTCCTTTGCCGAAGGATCGGACGAGGGAACGTACTACGATGCCCAACCCATCGAGCAGATGCATTATGGGCTGACAATGCTCGCATTCGACATGAACGATCAGGCCCTCTCCTACGGCCACGGCGCGCCGCTGCGGCTGCGCAACGAGGTGCAGCTCGGGTTCAAAATGGTCAAGTGGATCAAGGGCATCGAATTCGTCGAGGATTTCTCCGGAGTCGGCGGCGGCCAAGGCGGCTACAACAACGACCACGAGTTCTTTGGCTACAGCCAATCCATCTAAATGAATCACCGCTGAGTGGGGACAAGAGAAGAGGGGACATGGGGACACGGGAGACTTTCGCGATTGTTGGCGCCGGGCTGGCGGGGGCAAAAGCCGCCGAGGCACTGCGCGGAGAGGGCTTTACCGGACGCGTGGTGCTGATGGGGGAGGAACCCGAACGGCCCTATGAGCGGCCGCCGCTCTCCAAGGACTATCTGCAAGGCAAGTCTGAAAAAGAAAAGATCTATGTTCACCCCAAGGACTGGTATGCAGAGCACGACGTCGAACTACGCACCAGCACAAAGGTAACGGCCATTGAGCGTGCGGGCCATCGAGTCAGTTTGGCTGTCGGGGAACCAGTGGGTTACGACAAGCTGCTCATCGCTACCGGTGCGTCACCGCGGCTGTTGCCCGTACCCGGCGCCGACCCGCATCGCGTATATTACCTGCGGCGGATTGAGGATTGCATGCAGCTCAAGTTCGCTTTTACAACCGCGTCGCGTGTGGTGATCATCGGTGCCGGGTGGATTGGACTGGAAGTCGCCGCTGCCGCCCGGGCCGCCGGTCTTGAGGTGATAGTGCTCGAGCGCGGCGAGGTGCCGCTGCTGCACGTGCTGGGTGCCGAGGCAGCTGAACTGTTCGCGGACTTGCACCGCGCCCACGGGGTGGACCTGCGCTTGGGTGTCCAGGTCCGGAAAGTCTTGGGTGATGATCCGCGCCGGGCGGCAGGGCTGGAACTCTCCGATGGGTCGCGCATCGCTGCTGATCTGGTCGTGGTCGGCGTCGGCGCCGTACCCAACACTTCATTGGCCGAGGCTGCCGGCCTGGTCCTGGACAATGGAATCGTGGTGGATGAGCACCTGCGCACTTCAGATCCAGATGTCTACGCCGCAGGGGATGTCGCCAACGCTTTCCACCCCCTGCTAGGCAAACACCTCCGCATTGAGCACTGGTTCAACGCAATGAGCCAGCCGGCTGTGGCAGCCCGGTCCATGCTGGGCATGGATGCATCCTATGACGAAGTGCCGTACTTCTACAGCGACCAGTTCGAGTTGGGAATGGAGTACTCCGGCTACGTGGCACCGGGAGACTGCGACAAGGTTCTCTTTCGTGGGGACAGGGAAAAACTGGAATGCATTGTCTTTTGGCTCAAAGACCGCAAGGTGTTGGCTGGGATGAACATCAACGTCTGGGACCAGACCGAGACCATCAAGGCGTTGGTGCGCTGCGGCCGCCGTGTCGACACGACGGACCTTGCGAACACCGACACCGAGTTGGCAGACGTCCTGGCCGCCGCACAACACCCGCACACTCAGTAGTTCAAGGGCGTCCCGAGCAAGTCAACAAGTTCATCCCCGGCCAAGTACTTGCGGAGATTTTTCGTAAACACGGCTATCAGTCGTTCGTTCCCGTAGCGGGAAAAGGCGGCAGCAGGGGGACCGATGAAGACGTTGGACAAGGACCGGAGCGCGCTCCCGGATGACAATGTTTTAGCCGCAGACGCATCCAGAACGGCTGCTGCCGGCTGGCCGTGTTCCAGGCCCTTGACCAGCGCGTGCTCGTCAATGACAGCCCCGTGCCCAATGTTCACCAATACCGAATCGGCACGCATCCGGCTCATCGCACCGGCACCGATCATGCCCCTGGTCTTCTCCGTTAGAGGCGAGGCCAACACAAGCGCATGGGAGACCGGGAGCAGGTCCCCCAAAAACCGTGCGGGTCGCAGCTGGTCCACGTTCGGCGCCTGCCCGTTCCCTGTCCGGGTGACAGCCAGCACATGCATTCCGAACGCCTTGCCCAGCCGGGCAACTTCGGCGCCCGTCGGGCCGAGTCCCACAACAAGTAGGCTCTGCCCGGCAAGCTCAGCCATTTCAGGCTGCGCCGAGTGCCCAAGGGAAGGGTAGCCCAGCGGCGGAAGTCCCTGGGTAAAAGCGAGCAAGGCAAACATTGCGAATGCCGCCCGCTGGCCGGCAAGGATGCTTTCGAACCCGGTAATCTGTAACCGGTCTCGTTCTTTGGCGCTCAACCCGGCGGCCCCCACCCGGCTGGCCGCATCACCCACCGTTGCCTGTACCCAGCGCAGCCCGGTGTTGTTGCGCACCAAGTCCGCCAAGCCCTCCGGGGTGTTTTGGGGCCAACCCAGGACGACCTCTGCCTCGGCCAACGTTTTCTTCCAGTGGAATTCATGGTCCAGGGTCTGGTGAGATCCGCCGATCCCGCTCCCGGGCCTGGGGAAGCCCGCCGCAGGCAACAGTTGCGGTTCATAGCGCACATCAAGGCGGTCATCGACCGCCTTGATGGCGGCCACCCATCTCGGTTCGATGGCCGCAGCAACTGCCACAACGATCCGTCTGCTGTCCACCATTTTCCTATCCGTGGTCACCACTTCAGCGTAGATGAAGGCGACCATGCGGTCGAGGGGCCGGGTCGCGGTCAAGGGCGGGGTGCGACGCCGGAGTGAACACCGCTGTCTCTTCCCGTGACTTCATGCCGATGGCCGTCCTCCCTTGCCAGCTGATCATCCGAGACGCGACAACTGGCCCCTTTACGTCGCCCGGACTGGGCAATAGCCTGAGAAGGTCCACCATGGGCTCCATGGTGGGAATTGCGTTGACAGAAAAAGGAATCTTTCCAGATGAATGCAGAGAATTCGGGAAAGCCGGGCAAGTCCCGGGAGAGCGTCCCAGGTGAACGGGTTCCTTCGGGTCAGGTTGGAGGCCATCCCCTGCAACTGGCCTCGGCCGTGATGTTTGTGTCTGAACTCGACCGCTCCGTGGCCTTCTACCGGGAGTTTTTGGGATGGGATGTCACTGTCCACAATGAATCCGTGGCGTTGCTGGTCAGCACGGACGGATACCAGCTGTACTTGCGCACCAGGGGAACCCGGGCGCAGCATCCGCTAGGGCAAATCGGTCTCCAATACCTCATCTGGACGGCCCGGGATGAGGAAGACCTGGACCGCTGCGAGCAGATCCTGCGGAAGTTCTCCACCCAGGTGACCCGCCAAACAATCGATGGTTTCACTCTGGTGGAGGGACAGGGGCCGGACCGTGTTCCGGTAATGGTGACCTATCCAGGGCCGGACAAGGCACCACGGCATGAAATCGTGCAACGAATTTACGGATGGTAGGCAAGATCTCGACGACACAGCCGCCTGAGCAAAGTGTCCCCGGTCCACTCTTGTGTTTCGCCCTCGTCCAGGCTCCGACCAAACCCGACTCCGACAAGGTCCACGGTACGGTTGCCCAATCTGGTTCTAGGTGTTGTGCCGAAACCCTGCAGAATGCCGGCGCGTTGACCACGGGTGTCCTTGTGAGCCTGTTGAAGTGGCAATGATCATGGCCGGGCTCTCAAGTCGGTGGACACTGGGATGACAATCACCGGGCAGGCGGCGTGGGCCACCACATGCTGGCTCACCGAACCCAGCAACGCCCCGACGAATCCGCCATGGCCATGGGAACCCACCACCACCATGGCAGCACCCACCGCACTGAACACCAGAATCTGTGCTGGATCGCCCTCAAGTGCCTCGCAGCTGATCTTCACATCTTTTCCCGCCACTGCGGCCTTCCCGTAGCCGCTCACCTGTGTCAGCGCGGCGTCGGCCAATTGTTGCGCCGATTCCCCCGATGGCCCCTTCCGCGGGGACCAGTCGTTCGGAGACGGGTAGAACTGGGGAGGCTGCCAGGCCAGAACCGCGTGAATGGGAGCCCCACGCAGCATTGCCTCAGCCACGGCCCACGTCAAGGCCGCCATTGATCCTTCCGAGCCATCGACCCCGACCACGATCCTCCCAGTCCTCACCGGGGTGCCGGAACACGCGCTGGATCCGATTGCGTCCGGTTTACTTGCAGGCTGGTCTTCACTCATCGTGGCAGTTCCTTTCACACATTTTTTTCTTGGTCCAACATTCCATCCTTCGACAGCTGCAGCCCTCAGGTCCTGGGGCCACCGGATCCACGCCCCCGGCCCTGCCGTGGTTCTCGTGCCTGAGAGCAATGAGTCGTCCCCGATATTAGCTCAGGGGTTGTCTTCGGCCCGGTTCCACTGGGAATCCGGGATGATGACCACCGGGCAACGCGCGTGGGCCACCACATGTTGACTTACCGAGCCCAGCAGCGCGCCGACGAATCCGCCATGGCCGCGGGAACCCACCACCAGCATGGCCGCGTCCTCGCTGGCACGAATGAGAACCGCCGCGGGGTGTCCTTCAACGGCTTCCCACGTGACCGCTGCACGCTCTTTCGCGTTTACCTCGGTTCCGAGCCGGGCAAGTTCGGACGCAGCAGCATCAGCCAGTATTGCTCCCGCGTCAGCGGAAGGGTCCATGCCCAGCACCATACTGTTGCCGGCACCGTCATACCTGGGCTGCTGCCACGCCATCACGAGATGGATGTCGGCCCCGTGCAGTTGTGCTTCGGCCACCGCCCAATGCAGCGCGGCCAGTGATCTTTCGGAACCGTCCACCCCCACCACAAGAACTTGCCGGTGTGCAAGTTCCGCACCCTGGTTCTCGTTATTTTTGACCGCCTCAGGTGTGTTTGCCTTCGTAGTCATGGTTCGCTTCCTTCCAAAAGGTTATTCCAGCGTGGGCATCTCCGGGCCGTTGTCGGTGGAGCAAGCCAACGAAGACGGTCACCCCGCTGACGTCGTCAGCCTTGCAGACAGTCATCAGTGTCAGCCTCCCGGATGGGGCAGGTTCACGCGAGTTCTCCAGGGCCCACACGCGAGCGTCGGCCCGGATGTTGCTCTTGCAACCTCCGTTAAATTTAGCGAACTTGGCGGGGTCATGGTCGTACCACTTGCGTAGTTCCGTTGACGGGCGAGACCTCTTTGGACCAGGCGTACCGGAACGCCGCCCCCTTTGACATCGCCCAGCCTCCTCGCTGACGGCGCGCACGTATAGAGTGCTTGCCGTGGAACCGTGAAGCCTGAAAACCTCGACTCGGCGCCAACCGTGTGCCATTGGGTCTATTATGCTCCCACAGGGAGTCCGGGCTGAATTAGCAGCACCAAATTGTCGTTTTTCCACGCAGCCATCACGAGCGAGCAATTACCGTCAGAATGTGCAGGTGCTTAGCACCGAACGGTGTGTCCGCGGGTCCCTCGGTCTCGGTTATTTCAAAAATCTCGAACCCATGGAGAAGAAGTTCGATCCCCTCCCTACTGTGAAAGTTCATGTCGGAACGACCAAACCACGAGTCATTCAATCCGAAGAAGTCACCAACGAACCAACCGGACGGTCGAATGGACGCACGAATGGCACTCCACAGACTGGGGAATACCGCCTCCGCGCAGAAGGGCAACGACCGGCCAGCATACGTCAGATCATTGCGGGGCAGTGCATGGAGCTCTTCGAATTCAATGCGGATGGGTGTGATGCGCGCAGCATCCAACTGTGTCAAGCCGGCGACAGTTCTCGTTTGGGTGTCTGGGGCACTGTCGAAGGAATGTACACGCCAGCCGTTGACGGCGAGAAACCGGGATTCGGTACCGTCCCCGCTACCCAGGTCCACAGCTACCCCGGGGGGCGTCTGCCCGCGCAGTTCAAGTACTCGAGGAACCAGCGCCCGCACATCGCGACCCGGGGAGCCGTCGATAAAATTTGTCCAGTCCACCCCTCAATTCTAGCCATGAGGTGTGGAGTATCAGCGGGAGCACGATTGCAGTCCACACGTGCTTGGTCTTGGTAACCGAAAGCCATTCGAGCAGTTGTCGGCGTTGAAGGCGGCACCGTCTGAATGGGATCCCACGATCCAAATATTGTCCATGCGTCCTGTTTGGTCCGTATCTGATGGTCGTTGCGTAATGGCAATTCAGCATTTGTCACCGGTTCCCGCAGGCCTGTCCTCGACAGGACACACCCGCCTCTGAGCTGCATATTGCAAGCACTCGCTGCTGAACGTTCCGTATGCCCCGTACGGTGTGTCGGACACATGCGGGAAGGGATTTCGAGCCAGTGTGGGTACCTGAAATGACTATCTTCGTGTTGCCTTGGTGCTGGCCGTGGCCTGTTGGATCCAGGGCAGCCCAAGCAACGACGGGGCACGGAAATGGGTGCTGAATTTCCGCCAATGCTTGAGCTGCCCATTTGGTGGTTTGTTTTTGCTGGATCCATTCACGGTGGGCGTGAGCGCATATCGGCGCCGGGGCAGGGTTTCCGCAGGGCTGCCGGGCAATCACCCGCGCCCGCTGCAACACCAGCACCGCGTCATAGCCGTAGCCGCGCGCACGTGGCTTCCGCTTCAGCTCCCAGTCCGGCCCGCGCCGGATCAGCGCGTTGTGGAGTTGGCGGCGGGCATAGGCCCGGGCCCAGCCGATCTCGGACATCAGGCGAGTCAGCACCTCACTCTTGCCCTGCATTGAAGCCCAGGAATATTCAGCAGTTTCTTAGTTCGTGAGTCCCCTGCGCGCAGACTTTCATCAATCCATAACCCGTGCCTCCAGCACGCCAAGGGTGCCCGGCAGTGATCAGAGGTTTCATGAGCATTTCGCAGATGCGGCACGCGCCCCGTTTCGCGAGCACTTTGGCTAAGTCTCATCGCATGCTGGCGTGTTGGCTGGGCCGGGCTTATGGTTGGCACATGGGAACGGGCCAGCTGAGAAGTGTACGCTCCACCGCGGTGCGGTCATCGGTGATGTTGCATGCTGCGATGGCGGTCACCGGGCTGATCATGATCCTTTTCCTGCTGGCCCACATGTACGGCAATCTGAAGGTCTTCGAGGGCCAACAGGGGTTTGACGGGTACGCTGCGTACTTGCGGGAGATCGGTCAACCCCTGCTGCCGCACGCCGGAGCGTTGTGGATACTGCGGGTGATTCTGCTGGCCAGCGTCCTGCTCCATATCTTTTCGGCGTTCGTCCTCTGGCACCGCTCGCGCCATGCCACGGCAGGCAAGGGCGGATGGAGATACGAGACCACCAGGAACCGCCGCGGCGTCCAACGAAGCTATGCCTCGTTCACGATGCGCTGGGGCGGGGTGGTCATCGGGCTTTTCGTGATCTACCACCTCCTGCACCTGTCGGTGAATGCCATTGCCCCCGGCGGCGCCTCGGCAAGCCCGTACCAAAGAATGGTCAACGGCTTCGAAATCTGGTGGGTGGTGCTCTCCTACGTGATCGCCCTGATCGCCCTCGGTTTCCATTTGCGCCACGGGATCTGGAGCGCCTTTGCCTCCTTGGGCGCCAACAAATCAGTGGCAGGGCGACGCTTCCTCAACCAGCTGGCCACCATTGTTGCGCTGTTGATTCTGGTGGGCTTCTTGGTTCCACCGTTGGTGATCTTTGCAGGATGGGTGAGCTGATGGAGCAATTGTTCACGGTGGGAGAACCGATTCAAGATGCGAAGGCTCCCGCCGGCCCTCTCCAAGACCAGTGGGAGGCCCGCCGTTTTGGTGCCAAGCTGATCAACCCTGCCAACCGGCGCAAGCTCTCCGTCATCATGGTCGGCACCGGGCTGGCAGGCGCCTCGGCGGCAGCAACCTTGGGCGAGGCCGGCTACCACGTCAAGAGCTTCTGCTACCAGGACAGCCCCCGGCGTGCCCACAGCATTGCAGCCCAAGGTGGGATCAATGCAGCCAAAAACTATCGCAATGACGGCGACAGCATCCGCCGTCTCTTCTACGACACCGTCAAGGGCGGCGACTACCGGTCCAGGGAGTCCAACGTCTACCGGCTCGCAGAGGTCAGTTCATCGATCATCGACCAGTGCGTTGCCCAAGGGGTGCCCTTCGCCCGCGACTACGGCGGGCTGCTTGACACGCGATCCTTTGGCGGGGTTCAGGTGTCCAGGACGTTCTATGCCCGCGGCCAGACGGGCCAACAGCTGCTGCTTGGCGCCTATCAGGCCCTCGAACGCCAGGTCAACGCCGGAACCGTGGAAGTAAACACCCGGCACGAGATGCTCGAACTCATCGTCATCAACGGCAAGGCGAGGGGCGTTGTGGTTCGGGATTTGGTGTCCGGAACGCTGGAGACTCACCTGGCCGACGCCGTCGTGCTTGCCACCGGAGGCTACTCCAATGTCTATTACCTCTCCACCAATGCCATGGGGTGCAACACCAGTGCCACGTGGAGGGCACACCGCAAGGGCGCATTGTTCGCCAATCCGTGTTTTACGCAGATTCACCCGACGTGCATTCCGGTAAGCGGCGAACACCAGTCAAAGTTGACGCTGATGAGCGAATCGTTGCGCAATGACGGGCGCATCTGGGTGCCGGTGAAGGCCGGGGACACCCGTGCACCCGGGGACATTCCCGCCGCCGAGCGGGATTACTACCTCGAGCGCCAATATCCGGCCTTCGGCAACCTCGTCCCCCGGGATGTCGCCTCGCGTGCTGCCAAGAACCAGTGCGACTCCGGCCATGGGGTGGGACCGGGCGGGCGTGGTGTGTACCTCGACTTGGCGGACGCCATCGCCCGGCTGGGCAGGGACGCGATCGAGGAGAAATACGGCAACCTCCTGGACATGTACCAAAAGATCACCGACGAGGACCCGTACCGCGTGCCGATGCGCATCTACCCGGCCGTGCACTACACGATGGGTGGGTTGTGGGTCGACTACGATTTGGAGAGCTCCATCCCCGGGTTGTTCGTCATCGGCGAGGCCAACTACTCCGACCACGGCGCCAACAGGCTCGGCGCCAGCGCGCTGATGCAGGGCTTGGCTGACGGCTACTTCATTCTGCCCAACACCATCAACGACTACTTGGCCAAAAACCCGGTAGCCGCCGCCGACTCTTCCCACCCGGAGGCAGTGAAAGCGCTGGACACGGTCCGCGGACGCCTCGAGCGCTTCCTCTCCATCAA
Organism: Arthrobacter sp. H35-D1; assembly: GCF_030063185.1. GTDB lineage: Bacteria > Actinomycetota > Actinomycetes > Actinomycetales > Micrococcaceae > Specibacter. Next base: position 89,262 of record NZ_JASISP010000007.1, on the reverse strand, counting down.
CGGCAGCAGGACCGTTGATTCGTTCCACAAGGAGCTTGGGGCCATCGTGTGGGAGTACTGCGGGATGGAACGCAACGCCGAGGGCCTTGAGCATGCCGTTGGTCTGATCCGCGCGCTCAAGGAAGAGTTTTGGACGGACGTCAAGGTCACGGGTGTGAACGAGGAGCTGAACCAGACCCTGGAAAGGGCCGGCCGCGTTGGCGACTTCTTCGAACTGGCCGAGCTCATGTGCATCGATGCACTTCACCGGGCGGAATCCTGCGGCAGCCACTTCCGCACGGAAAGCCAAACGGACGACGGCGAGGCGTTGCGGGACGACGCTGAGTTCGCCTACGTCGCAGCGTGGGAATTCACCGGCGAGGACTCCCCTCCACGGCTGCGCAAGGAGAACCTGGAGTACCACAACGTCGAGCTGGCCCAGAGGAGCTACAAATGAACATCACCGTGCGCATCTGGCGCCAACACGACCGAGCCGCAGCCGGCCGGATGGTCAGTTACGGCGTGGACGGGATCTCACCGGACATGTCCTTTTTGGAAATGCTCGACGTCCTCAACGACCAGCTCACCGCCGTCGGGGATGATCCCGTCGCCTTTGACCACGACTGCCGCGAAGGCATCTGCGGCATGTGCAGCCTTGTCATCAACGGCATCGCCCACGGCCCCGAGGCTCTCACCACCACCTGCCAGCTGTACATGCGCCACTTCAACGACGGCGACACCATCGACGTCGAGCCCTGGCGTTCCCAAGCCTTCCCCATCCTCCGGGACCTCGTGGTGGATCGAAGCGCCATGGACAGGATCATCCAGGCGGGCGGCTACATCAGCGCCCCGACAGGATCGGCGCCGGATGCCGCGGCAACACTCGTGCCCAAGAAAGACGCCGACCGCGCCTTCGACGCCGCCGTCTGCATCGGCTGCGGAGCGTGCATCGCCGCCTGCCCCAATGGCTCGGGGATGCTCTTCACCGGTGCCAAGGCAAACCACCTGGGCGTTCTCCCACAAGGCCAGACAGAACGCCACGAGCGGGCACTGGCCATGGTCAACCAGCACGATGCCGAGGGCTTCGGCGGTTGCACGCAGATCGGCGAATGCACGGCCGTTTGCCCTGTCGGAATCCCGCTGGACATGATCTCATTCCTCAACGCCGACGTGCTATCCGCATTGCCCCGCAAGCAGGACTAAAACACACCGCGGGGGCGAGGTTAGTGGTCTTGCCGTTTCTTGTCCCGGTGTCCTTTGCGAACGTTGCTGAAAGCGGTGAAAAACCGGCCCTGTGGCACGGTTCCGGCTGAGGGCTTCCCTGTGCTCCCTGCGTAGTACGCCCCGCCAATCATGATGAGGAAACCTGCCACTCCCAAGGGGACGGCTTCCAGGCCCACCCCGAACAGGAGAAGAACCACCCCTGCCAGCGCCAGCAGCACGCCCCAACTCATCCGCCTTGTGGGCCGGGCATGGACGGGGCGGGGACCCAGCGACCTCGCAAACTTTGGATCCTCGGCATCAAGCTGCCTTCCCAGCTCATCCAGAACCCTCTTCTCATGCTCCGACAGTGACATGTTGCTCTCCTTCACACAGGATCGAAACGGACCCAGACAGCAGGGAAGATGGACGTCCGCGGAACGCGTTTGCGCAGGCTTCGCGTGATGATGCCAATGGGCCGTTTGAGGGGGTCCGAACCCAGCCATGGGCATCGTGCAGGGGCTGGGAGTGTTCATCCCCGAGGGTCGGGTGTAAGACGTGGCTGGCCGCGCAACCCGACAACGGAGATGGTGCCACCGGAGCTGTCATCGCTCCTTGAGCAAGCATGTCTGACGTTTGATCCATGGGATCGGTCCCCACCACTAGTGTGCAGCAAGACACCGCCGGGTCCAGGGCAGGGGCGCTATTTGGAGCGCCTACTTAATTACTTTAGTCCCGTCGGCGGGCCGGGTAAACATGCACTTCGTTCTTATTGAGGGGGCTGTGCCAGTTGCTGTTGGCGGTATGCTCATTGCGGTAGTCGCCCTTGGGGAATTTTCACCCAAGTCAAGCGCTTGTCGGCCAGGTGGGCGCCGTGTGGGGACACGGGATCGAATCGTCGCGGTGGGGTTTCGCCTCTCACCAGAAAGGGTTGAGATGTCGGCAGGCGGGCAATCCGGATTCTTGCAGAGCTGCTGGCGCCTGCTTCAGATTCCAGTCTCGACGGACCACCATGCATCGACTCCTCCGTGTCGAGACGGCGTGTTCTGCCAACGCGATCTTGGCAATTTCGATGCCGTTGATTGACGGAGGCCACGCAAACACCAAGGATTGAACAATCGAGACTGCCGACGGTGATTGAAAGGGTATTTGCCATGACACGCTTGGGGCATTTGGGCGAAGTATTCGTTGAGCTGGCTGACACACTTGTCAAGGACTTCGATGTTGTTGATTTTCTGCACAACGTCACGGTGCGCAGCGTGGAGCTGCTGGAAGTTGACGCGGCTGGATTGATGCTCGCCAATCAACGCGGTGCCCTGACAATAATGGCCACTTCGGATGATCGTGCGCAGACCCTTGAACTCTTTCAGCTTCAGCATGACCAGGGCCCCTGCTTAGACAGTTTCAGCACGGGCAACGCGATCGTCAACATCGATCTTGAATGCGAGCAGGTCAAGTGGCCACGTTTTGCGGCGGCTGCCTGCGCCGCCGGATTCAGTTATTCACATGCCCTTCCCCTGCGGTTGCGAGACGAAGTAATTGGTGCACTTAACCTGTTCTGCACCGCCCGCGTCCCGTTGACTCAAGCCGACATAACCTTGGCGCAAGCCTTGGCCGATGTCGCCACCATTGGATTGTTGCAGGAACGCTCCGTAAGAGAGCAATCGGTGCTGGCCGAGCAACTTCAAAGTGCGCTCAATAGCAGGGTCTTGATTGAACAGGCAAAAGGGGTGTTGGCCGGAAGAACCAGTTTGGACGTGACGGAGGCGTTCAGGCTGATGCGTTCGCATGCTCGCACAAATGGCCTCGGATTGAGTGCAGTCGCCGCCTCGGTCATCAACGGAACCATCGATGCGCAGGCGCTCCTCAACCACTGAGCCGGAGCCTTGTGTGGCTAACACGCCAAGAACAAAGTTTTGGCGGGATTCATCGTGCTGCACCATTCAGAGTCCATGCGGCCATGCTGCGTGCCCTGTTGGCTTGGAGCGCCACTGCGGTGCACGTTGATCCAGCAGTGAAGCCTGCACAGCCGCACCCCTGCCGCGCTGATACTGGACGGCCGAGGCACCGGGAGGGATGGAGCAATGGAGAAGCATCAGCGTGGCGGGGTTTCGCAACGGTGCGTCCGTGGTTACAGTGAGAGCAGGAACCGCCTTTTATGCGGAAGCGACAGTGCCAGCGGGCGTCCTTGCTTCCGCGGCGATCCTGCAAGAGCACAATGCAGAAGCACGGAAAACGTTCAGGCAAGGAGTCATTGATGAAAGCAAAATTAGCCTTCGTAGCAGGTCTGGCCGTTGGATACGTGGTGGGCACCCGCGTGGGACGCCGCGGCTATGAGAGCCTGAAGAAGAATGCGCGGGCCGTCTGGGAGATGGACACCGTTCAGGAGACCGTCCAGAACTTGGAAGGCTCCATCAAGGACGAAGCGAAGGAGCTGGGCTCCCGTTTGGTGGACAAGGTGTCCGGTGGCGGCCAATCCGCCGACGACACGTCCGAGTCGGGAAAATCAAGCGGTGCGGAATCGGGGCGCAGAGCCTCGCGTGACAAGCCTTCCACGGCCGCCGGGCAGAATACTCTCCCCGATGTGGAGTCCGACCCGGCCTTGAACAGTGAAGTGGGCCAGGATTGGGCCGACGAAGGCGGAGCCCTGCCTTCCGGTCCGGCAACTTAACCAAGGCGCATTGGCCAAGGCGCATTGACCAATGCATGGACGGCGGCCAAAGCGCGGACGGCCGGAAACCGCACCCACTTTCCGACCATCCCGGCAGTTCCCTATTCCCACTTCCCGTTTCCCGGGCACCAAGTAGCGTGACAACGATCAAGGAGAAGTTCATGAGCAACGATGCGACGAGCAACGATCGGGCCGACAACAAGAACCAAAAGTCCGTACCGGCAGAATCCGGCTACGGGTCCCCTGCCCCGGAGGATGAAATGCCTCCCGCAGACAGCAACAATCCAGGTTCGCCGGACCCCACGCTCCGCGGACAGGAGACGGACGCAGAAGCCCTGGATGCAGATGCCAGCTTGGGTGTGCCCGACAGGAACTTCCTGCAGGACGAAGAGACTGGAAGCGACGGTGAACCCGGTGCCGGGGCCTTGGGCGGAACCGAGGACCAGTTGCACGCCGAAATGGACGAGTCCGACGCCGATGCAGCACACGTGGACCCCGCCGATGAATCCCCCTTGGAGGCACCTTCAACCGACGCCCCGCTGGACGAAGGCAACGCCGGCCCCACGCGCTCGGGCCGTGACTCCTTCTCCTCCGAATCCGACGACGACGCATCAGGGCGCTAACGCACGGACCGGAGCCCTCCGGTCAAGCAAGCACGAACGTTGAGGCGGGGACCTGACCGGCAGAGTCCGGCTCCGGGGAGACTGCCATCCAGCGCCGGACGTGATCGAGCACACCTGGAACCCGCCCAGGAGCAGAGGCAAGGAAAAGCGCAATGCAAATAGGAATGATCGGTCTCGGCAGGATGGGGGCCAACTTGGTGCGACGGCTGGCCCGCGACGGGCACGAATGCGTCGCCTACGACCCCGACCCCAAAGCCGTCAAGGCCCTCTCGGGCGAAGGAATCACCGGAGTGGGTTCGATGGACGAGCTGGTCCAGGGGCTGGCAGCACCCCGGGCGGTGTGGGTGATGGTGCCTGCCGGGGAAATCACCACTTCCGTGATCGAGCAGCTGGCCGGTGCACTGGATGCAGGCGACACCGTTGTTGATGGTGGAAATTCCTATTACCGCGACGACATCCGCCATGCGAGCAAGCTTGCCGAGCACGGCATCCGGCTGCTGGACTGCGGGACCAGCGGCGGGGTGTGGGGACTGGAGCGAGGATATTCGCTGATGATTGGCGGAGACGACGACGCCTTCGCCCAAGTGGAACCGGTGTTTGCGTCCGTGGCACCCGGCGTGGAGGCGGCCGAGCGCACCCCGGGACGCGACGGAGAGGTGGCGCCGTCGGAGAAGGGCTACCTGCACTGCGGACCCACCGGTGCCGGACACTTTGTAAAAATGGTCCACAACGGCATCGAATACGGAATGATGGGCGCCATCGCGGAGGGCCTGAACATCCTGCACAAGGCCAACATCGGTTCGGAGACGCACCAAGGGGATGCCGAAACCGCTCCCATGGAGAACCCGGAGTATTACCGCTACGACATCGATCTTGCCGAAGTGGCAGAGGTCTGGCGGCGCGGCAGCGTCATCGGTTCCTGGCTGGTCGACTTGAATGCGGCTGCGTTGGCCAAATCACCGGACTTGGCCGACTACGCCGGCCGGGTTTCGGACTCCGGCGAAGGACGCTGGACGGCCATTGCCGCCATTGAAGAGGGAGTCCCGGCGCCCATCCTCGGTGCGGCGCTGGACTCGCGGTTCTCCTCCCGCCATCTGGATGAGTTCGCGGACCGGGCATTGTCCGCCATGCGCAAGCAGTTCGGCGGGCACGACGAGAAACCATCCGACTGAAGACGAGGGTCCACAACCATGGCACAACCACTAGCGGTGCTGTTCGACATTGATGAAACCCTGGTGCACACAGGCGGCTCCGGGGCACGGAGCTGGACCTGGGCCTTTGAGCAACTCCATGGGGTGTCCGCCGACATAGGCGAACACAGCTCCGCCGGGGAGACCGATCCCCAAGTGGGCAGGGCAACGTTCAAGGCCGTGCTGGGCCGGGACCCCGGCCATGCGGAAATGAGCCGGCTGTACTCGAAGTATCTCTGGCACCTCTCCGAGGACATCTGGACCGCGGACGGATACCGGGTGCTGGACGGTGCCACGGACCTGCTGGGCCGGCTTTCCGATGCGGGAGTGATTCTGGGAGTGATCTCCGGTGCCATGGAGGGCGCTGCTCGGATGAAGATGGAACCGGGCAACCTCAACCGGTACTTCGTCTTCGGCGCCTATGGCTCGGACTCCCCCGACAGGACGGAAGTGACAAGGCTCGCCATCGCCAAGGCCTCACGGCTGCATGGCCGGTCCTTGGCACCCCGGGAGGTGTTCGTCGTCGGCGACACACCGCACGACGTCGATTCTGCCCGCGCAGCCGGCGCCACCGCCGTCGGGGTTGCCACGGGCCACTACGCAGCCGAGGATCTGCAGGCAGCCGAGGCCGACCACGTGCTGCGATCCCTCACCGAACCATTCCCGGAATTTTAATCACACCCCCCTATCATCAGGAGCAAAACGATGTCGACACCAGCCCCGGACAACGGCACGCACGGCAGCCCCGCAGCATCACGCGCCGAGCCGCGGAGCCGCAAGGACCTTCCAGCGTGGCGGAAGCTGGAGGAGCATGCCGACCGGATGGGCGAGACAACGCTGCGCGTACTCTTTGACTCCGACCCGGAACGCGCCTCCGCGTTCGCCGTCGAGGACCTCGGGATGTACGCCGACTTCGCCAAAAACCGCATCAACGCCGAAACGCTGGCACTGCTGGCGGAGCTGGCGGAACAGTGCGGCCTGAAGGAAAAGATTGACGCCATGTTCAGCGGCGAAAAGATCAACGTCTCAGAAGACCGCGCCGTGCTGCACACCGCCTTGCGTGCCTCGCGCCAAACAACTATCGAGTTGGACGGCCACGATGTGGTGCCCGAGGTCCACGAGGTGCTGGAGAAGATGGCAGGTTTCGCCACCGCAGTTCGCAGCGGGCAGTGGAAGGGCCACACCGGCCAACGAATCCGCAACGTCATCAACATCGGCATCGGCGGCTCGGACCTGGGCCCCCGGATGGCATACCAGGCACTGCACCCGTTCACCGACCGGGACCTGCGGCTGGAGTTCGTTTCCAACATTGACGGTGCCGAATTTGCCGAAACGACCCACGGCCTGGACCCGGCCGAGACACTGTTCATTGTCAGTTCAAAGAGTTGGCGCACCTTGGAGACGCTCACCAATGCCGCCACCGCGCGCGAGTGGACGCTGGCCGCGTTCGACGGCGACGCCTCCGCCGTCGCCCGGCACTTCGTAGCTGTGTCCACCAACACCGAAGGCGTCACGGAGTTTGGCATCGATTCGGCGAACATGTTCGGCTTCTGGGATTGGGTGGGCGGACGGTACTCGGTGGATTCCGCCGTCGGGCTCTCCCTGATGGTGGGGATCGGGCCGGAGAACTTCACCGAGATGCTGGGTGGTTTCCACGACGTTGACGAGCACTTCCGCACCACGCCGCTGGAACGCAATATTCCGGCGCTGATGGGACTGATCTCCGTCTGGTACAACAATTTTATGGGTGCACAATCCCAGGCCGTGCTCCCCTACAGCAACTACCTTTCCCACCTGCCGGCGTACCTGCAGCAGCTGGAGATGGAAAGCAACGGCAAGCACGTCACCCTCGACGGTGCACAGGTGGACTACCAGACCGGCCAGATCATTTGGGGCCAGCCGGGCACCAATGGCCAGCACGCGTTCTACCAACTCCTCCACCAGGGAACCAAGCTGATCCCGTGCGACTTCATCGCCGTCGTCGAACCCTTTAGCCATTTGGAGCACCAGCACGATCTGCTGAACGCCAGCGTGTTCGCCCAAACCGAGGGGCTGGCCTTTGGCCGTTCCGAGCAGGAACTGCGCGACGCCGGCTCGCCCGAGGAACAAATCCCGCACCGCGTCTGCAAAGGAAACCAGCCCACCACCACGCTGCTGCTTGACCGGCTGGACCCGCGTAGCCTGGGCACGCTGATTGCGCTGTACGAGCACAAGGTCTTCACCGAAGGCGTGGTGTGGGATGTGGACTCCTTTGACCAGTGGGGCGTGGAACTGGGCAAGCTGCTCGCGGACACCATCGCCGGGGAACTCACCGCGGAGCACGTGGCGTCCATGGACCACGACGGCTCCACCACCGAACTCATCCGCCGCTACCGCACGGGCCGGGGACGCGGGTGAGACCCTGGGTGTGAACTCCAGCTCCATTGAATCCTTCATCGAGCAGCTGGCCGCCGCCAATCCCGGGCCGAATAGCTTCAACCCGTTTGACGGTGCCGGGGACAACAACGCCCTGCGACGGCTGAACCTGGAAAAGTACCTGCGCAAGATGGCGGACCGCGAGCCCAAGGTGCTGCTCCTGGGCGAGGCTCCCGGCTACCGGGGCATGCGCATCACCGGCGTGCCTTTCACCGACCGCAGGTTCCTGCTCGGGAACGGTTCCAGCTGCTTCGGCCTCTTCGGGCCGGATGAGGGCTACGCGGCTCCGTCGGACCTGCCCACCATCATGAACGAGCCAACCGCAGCCGTGATGTGGCGGACGCTGACGGACTTGGACTTCCTTCCGCTGCTCTGGAGCGCTTACCCCTTCCACCCGCACCGCGCGGGCCTGCCGTTGACCAATCGCGCCCCCACTGCGGCCCAGTGTGCCGCCGGCCGTTTGCACTGGCAGGCCCTGGCGGAGCTGTTCGCCATCAAGTCCATCGTCGCCGTGGGCAACGTCGCGCAACGCAGCATCGTTCTCGGTGGCGGATCGGCACCCAAGGTGCGGCACCCTGCCCATGGGGGAAACGTGAAATTCAAGGAGGGATTGGTAGAGCTGCTGGTCGGCGGCATCAATGACTGACGATGCATCAATAGCCGGCGGGCAAAGCAATTTGCCGGGAGCCGCCAGTTTAACTTGCCGGTGACAACGAACTTCGTAAGATGGGAAATGGACGTCTCACTGCTGTGGCGTCCGCGCAAAGGAAAGGATGAACCGATGTCAGAGGATCTCTACCCCCAAGCAACTCCAGAGGTGGCACAACGCCGCAAAGAGCTTTCGCCGAGTGCCACAGAGGCTTTCGAGAACTTCTCCAAGGCGGTCTTCGCCGAAGGGGCCCTGGACGAACGGACCAAGCAGCTGATCGCCGTCGCGGTGGCACACGTGACTCAGTGCCCCTACTGCATCACCGGGCACAGCAAGATGGCCAAACGGAAGGGGGCAAGCGCCGAGCAGATCATGGAGGCCATCTGGGTGGCGGCAGAAATGCGGGCCGGCGGCGCGTATGCCCACTCCACGCTCGCGCTCAACGCCATCGGTGAAGTGCCCCACGAGCCCGGGCCCCACGTCCACAGCGTGTAGACGCCGGACAGCCTGACGGACACGCTGCGGGTCAATGCCCGCAGCGTCTCCCCCGGTGAGGCCACGAGGACAAGAGGACAAGAGCCCAGGGGGGTAGTGTTCTTGTCCTGACAGAAAAAATCTACTGCAAGGAGCAGACCCACCATGCGCGGAGTCATCATGCACGCCCCCGGCGATGTGCGCGTCGCCGAACGAGAGCACCCCACCATCATCGAACCCACCGATGCGATCATCCGCGTCACGGCGTCGTGCGTGTGCGGGTCCGACCTCTGGCCCTACAGGGGTGCAGATGAGGCAGCGGACGCGCCCATGGGCCACGAATACGTCGGTGTGGTCGAAGAAATTGGCCCCGACGTCAAAACCGTCAAGCCCGGCGACTTCGTGGTGGGCTCCTTCATGGCTTCGGACAACACGTGTGAAATCTGCCAGGCTGGATACCAGTCCCGCTGCGTCCATGTTTATCCCATGGGAGGCATCGGTACCCAGGCCGAATTTGCTCGCATCCCGCACGCCGACGGCACCCTCGTGGCGACGCCCGGGATGCCCGATGCGGACTTGATCCCGTCCTTGTTGGCGGCCTCGGATGTTTTGGGCACCGGCTGGTTCGCGGCCGTCGCCGCCGAGGTTGGACCAGGCAAAACTGTCGCCGTTGTTGGAGACGGGGCCGTTGGCCTCCTGGGAATCCTGTCCGCCAAGCAGCTTGGCGCCGAACGGATCATCGCGATGTCGCGCCACGCCGACCGGCAGTCGCTGGCACGCGAGTTCGGTGCCACCGACATTGTCGCAGAACGCGGGGAAGCGGGCGTTGCGAAAATCAAGGAACTCACCGGCGGTCTCGGAGCCCACTCGGTGATCGAGGCCGTTGGCACCCAAGAGTCCATGTTGCAGGCCATGCGCTCTGCCCGCCCTGGCGGTCACGTCGGCTTTGTCGGCGTCTCACATGACGTTGAGCTTCCCGGCAAGGAACTGTTTTCCGCAACGATCCACCTGCACGGTGGGCCGGCGCCCGTGCGTCGCTTCCTTCCCGAACTCATCGCGCTGATTTGGGATCGCAAAATCAACCCTGGAAAAGTCTTCGACCTCACGCTGCCCCTGCACGAGGCAGCCGAGGCTTACAAAGCCATGGACGAACGGCGCGCCATCAAGGTGCTCCTGCAGCCATAACCGGGTTCAGCAGCCGCCGAGGGAACGACGAGCTGTGCCGTGCCGTTCACGGCGTCCCACGCCTTGGGCTTTGGGACGCGGCCAGATCGGCACGCCACAGCTTCTCATTGGCCTGGGCGCTCGCAACGGCGTCGTCGATGACCAATGGCGAAGCCGTGTCGATCTCGGTGTGGGATTCCATCGAGTAGAAGCGAATCTCGTGGCCGTCGGGGTCGTGCAGCATCGGCAGGATCCATCCGATCGTGGCGAAGTGAACCCCGGCATGTTTTTCACCAAGGCTGCTGAGGTGGGTCGCCAATGCCTCGATCCTTTCCCGGTCTGGCACTCCTATCGAGAAGTAGTCGAATCCTGCCGACGCAAGCGCCCGGTCCGGCTTCAGGTTCAGCGCGAAGTCGGGCCCGCCGTCGGGATGCGCCATTGCGACGCCAGTGAGTCGGCCGTGTTCGCGGAACTCGATGACAACGTGATAGCCGAGCCGAGAGCCGTACCAACGGATGGACTGGTCCAAATCTGAGACGGGCAGCTTGAGGTGGTGCACCCCGGATAGTGTCGGAATCATCGCAAAACCTCTCTAACTACAGTTCAACTGCATCTATACAGTTATACTGCAACTTATGAGTGAAAACGTCAAGCGGCAATCCCAGCCCACTCCAGACCTGAGAGCCATGCGGGTGGCCCGGACCGAGGCCCGGCTCATCGAGGCCGCCGGTGCGCTTTTTCTCGATCAGGGTTACGTTGCCACCACTCTTGCGCAGATCGCCGAGCACGCCGGAGTCGCTGCCCGCACCGTCTACATCCGTTTCGGGACGAAAGCAGCCCTTTTCAAGCGTGTGGTGGACCACGCCCTCGTGGGAGACGCAGAGCCAATCGATCTCGCCCACCGCGCCCGGACGCACGACGCGATGACAGCCGATACCTTGGCCGAACGGATTGCGAGCTTCGCCGACCTCTCAGTGGGCATCGCGGGCCGTGCAGGGGCTCTGTTCGAAGTGGCCGCCCAGGCTGAGGGTCTCGAACGGGAGCTCGCCGAAGCCGCCCAGGCCGGACGCCGCGCCACCAGCGGGCTGTGCAGGTCGTTCTGGGACGATGCTGCCGCCGATGGCCTCATCACGGAGGACTTCAACCCTGAACGCCTCGCTATCCTCACTGATGTGCTGCTCTGCGCAGACACCATCGTGCACCTTCGCAGGACCCACGGCTGGTCTGCCTCCGCGCACCGGTCGCTCATCACCGACACGCTGACCGCACTTACACATCCCCGCGCATGACAGCCGTCCGGTGGCCTCCCCAGCCGGACGAAAAAGTTTCCGTTTCCCTGTGGGGCGGAGGTCGCGGCGCCGTAAATGCGACTGGCCCGGGAGCGACTTTCCACGGCATTCAAACCCTCGTCCGTCCGGCGGCGGCCTTGGCGCGCCCCGCCGGACGGGCGTCGGATTGCTTAGCTCTCCGGGACCCAAGACGGGGCAGCGGCCCCTGCGCCGGTGAGAGCGTCGCAGCGGACAAATTGAGTTCCGATCCTGGTCTGCTTGCAGTGTTGGTTGGTTACAACCGTCACCGTGCCTTCCAGTGTTCCGGGATCCTGGCGAGCATTTGCCGTGGCTGGGACGGTGAGGGACATCAGCAGGGCTGCGACTGCAATGCTCGCCGGACGCAATGCCCGATGTGTTGCATTCATGGTCTTGCCTTTCATTGAGTGTCTTTTGCGATACCTCTACAGTCCTCCCCGGACCGCCCTCGACGCATCGGGGCTTCCCCCTCAGAAATCCAACAAAAGCCCTCAGATTCCCTCCCTTCTGGCACAGCTGTGGGAAACTTGTAAAGTGAGCCAAAACGTGGAGGCGATTGATCCCGACCTCGTGGGGCGGGCGACGGAACTGGCTGCAGCAGGCGCCTTTCTGGCCAGCGTCTGCACCGGGACGGCAGGAACGCTGGTGGTCTCCGGGGACCCCGGCGTCGGAAAGACGGCACTCGTGCAACGCGCCTGCGCTTCCCTTCACTCCCCGGCCTGGGTTCTCGCCGGGGCTTGTCTGCCGTTGGCGTCAATGACGGTCCCGTTCTTGGCCCTCCGATCGGCATTTCGCCGGGCCCCACAGTTCGACGGCGTTGCTTACCCCACGCTGAGAACTGCCGGTGAGGCGTCCCATGACGTGCCGGGCAGGATTGACGACTGGCTGGACGAGCTCTGCTTGCTCCGGCCGGTGGTGCTGGTGATTGACGATCTGCAATGGGCGGACCAGAGCACCCTGGATGTACTGATGTACCTCATCGCCGGGCCACCCGAACGGCGCCTGGGCATCGTCGCCACCTTGCGCAGTGGCGAAGTCGGCGAGGGCCACCCATTGCAGCGCTGGCTCGCCGACATCCGGCGCATGCCTCGAATCCATTGGATGGCACTGGGACCTTTGGACCGCTTGGACACCGGAGCCCAAGTCTCACATCTACTGGGCGCTCCCCCGCACCAGACCTTGCTGCAGGAGATCTTCACCCACACCGCAGGAAACGCCTACCTGAACCGCCTGCTGGTTTCGGGCATTCCTCCGGAGGCCCGGCACCTGCCTCCGAAGCTGCCCCTGGACCTGAGAGCTGCGGTCCTGGCGTAGCCTCTCCCCCGAAGCCCGGCAGCTCACCGCGCTCATGGCTGTTGGTGGCCGGCCACTACGCGCTCAGGATCTCGCCGCCGTCGCACATCCACAAAGAAGCCAGGAGAACGTCCTCGCGCTCCTGAAAGAGGCAGCCGATGCGGGTATCGCGGAGTGCGGCGCGGACGGAACGCACTGGTGGTTTCACCATCCGCTGATCGTCGAGATCCTCGAGCAGGAGCAGGACGCGGACGGGCGGCAAAGCTGGCACGCAGCCTTCGCCGCCCACCAGCAGGACCAGATCAACGCTGAGAATACACCGAACTTTGAGTCACTGGTGGCGCTGGCGGATCACTATTACAGCGCAGGTCACACAGCCGATGCTTACCGGTGGGCCCTGCGCGCTTCCACTGCTGCGGGGGATGCCGGAGGTGCGGCAGAGATGCTGCGCCTGCTCCGCCGCGCCGTCGCTCTTCGTAAAGCTGTGCCAGAGGCGCATGAAAGCGAGCTGGAGTTGTGGTCCAGGCTGCGCGCTGCCGCAGAGACGACTGGGGCACTGGAGGAGGAACTGACCGCGGTACAGGAACTGCTGGCAAGGATCGACGTCGGCGCCCAGCCATTGGATGCAGCCGAACTGCTGGTGCGCCGGACGCACCTGCTCTTTTCCACGGGACGGTCCTTTATGACCGTCGAAGACATGCGCGAGGCCCTCCGGCACGCCAGCGCAGACCAGTCCAGCTGGCAATATGCACTGGCACTGGCTGAACTTGCCCACGTCGAGCTGTGGAAAGACAAGCCCGACGCCGGAAGCCACGCAACCCGAGCGCTCACCATTGCCCGCGCTGCTGGCAACCCCCGCGCACTTTCTTACGCACTCACGGCAAATGTCATGGCCTCGGTGATCAAAGGCAACTCACTGTCGGCCCTGGCTTGGGGGCTCGAGGCCATGGCGGCCGCTGCGCAGGCTCGGGACTTTTGGGCCTTTGTCCACGCCGCGATGTGGCATGCCAATGCCACCGAGACGTGGACCAGCGAGCAGTTCGCCAACCTCATGCACAAGGCGCGGCAACAGCTGGCGACGGTCGGGGCGCCGCACGTCTATATCGCGAAAATCGCCGCACAAGAGGGGGACAGCTATTTGGCCATCGGCCGCTGGCGAGGATGTGAGCAGGCCCTGCGAGTGGCACTGGGATCGGACCCCGGCACCATCGGCGATGTTGCCGCCCGGTTGTCGGCCGCGCGTCTAGCCCTCTGGCAGGGCCGTCAGGTGGAGGCTCAGGCGCACCTTGCCCGGGCGGAAGAGCTCTACGCACATACTTCCGACTTCATCAATATGAACTTCGATGCCATCCGCGCCGAGGTCTGGCTGGGGGCCGGAAACCCCGAGGCCGCCTACGCTGCCGCCATGAATGGCGCCACCGCCACTGGCATGAAGCCGACCATGTGCGAATGGCTCATTCCCCTTGCGGCCCGATCCCTCGCCGACCGCATCCAGCATGCCCACGATGCTTCCGCCCCCGCGGACGGCATCATGGTACTCGTTGACGAGCTCGTGCGTCGCTTTCCGGCCGCACTCCGGGAACCTGGCGACGGCACCGAATTATATGACCTGCAGGTTACAGCCTTCAACCAGCTCTACATCGCCGAGGTGGGCCGCGCCCGCAACAGCGCCAACAATGCCAAGGACTGGACCTGCGCCGCCGACGCCTGCCGAGCAGCCACGCTTCCGTGGGAAGAGGCCTACTCCTGCTGGCGGACCGTGGCATCGCTGCTGTTGCACGGACACGGCCAACGCGAGCAGGCCAAGTCCTTCCTGCGGCGCGGCCTGGTGCTCGCCGAGGACCTTCATGCCGAGTCCATTCGGACGCAGCTGGTTGCATTTGCTGCCCGGGCCCGGATCAACATCACCCTTCCGGCTGCAGGGACACCACAGGGCGCCCACGCCGAGCTGCCGGGACTCACACCGCGGGAACGGGAAATTCTTCACTACGTTGTCGCCGGACGAACCTATAGTGAAATTGCACGGGCCCTGGTGATCAGCGAGAAAACGGTGAGCTCACACATCTCCAACCTGTTGCGTAAAACGGGAACCTCGAATCGGCTGGACCTCTCGCGTCTGGCGACCCTGCCAGCCAGTGGCACAGCTGGGGGAATCCCGGGCGTTGGCTGACAGATGGTGATCTTCAGAATCCCGCGTCCGCTTCGTTCAGCGGCGCGGCCAAGCCGTGCTGGAGCGCATAGAGGCTCGCTCCGACCCGGTTGCTCGCCCCGACCTTCGTGTAGGTTCGTTCAACGTGGTTGCGGACGGTTTTTTCACTCAGGAACAACCGGCGGGCGATCTCGCGGTTGGAGTATCCGCGGGAGACCAGTCCCAGGACCTCGCGTTCGCGTGAGGTAAGCAGGTCATCTCGCCGGAGCCGGAGCCTGGGCGTGGGCGTGCGGTGCCCAGCGACGCTGAGGATCGCTTCCACACAATCGGGATCGAGCAACCCGGACGCACTCCGGCCCAGCAACCGCTTCTTCGCCTGCTCGGGGTTCATCGCTTCGCGGTACGGCCGTGGCTCCAACGCCGACTGGTAGGCCACAGCTGCGGCGAGGATACGCTCGCTGCGCCCGAGCATCGAACCCACGGCCCCGCGCTGGTACCCGGTGCCGTCGAGATGCTCATGGTGCGCACGGGCTACGGTGCGCACATCGGCCAGCCCGGGGATCCGGTCCAGAACACGCTCGGTCAGGTAGGGGTGCAGCCGCACCCGCTCCCACTCCGAGGGACTCAGCTCGCCGGGCTTGGACCACACTTGGTTGGAGACCCCGAGCCTGCCGAGGTCATGCAGATGTCCCGCCTGTTGGAGCGTGCGGATCTCCGCGGCACCCAGGCCCAGCTGCTTGCCGGCCGACGCCGAGAGTGTCGCCACTGCCCGTGAGTGGCCCAGCGTGAACGGGCACTTGAGATCGACGAAGTCGCCGATCGCGCAGACCAGCCGGTCGAAGTCGCCGTTGTTCATCCGCACCTCCGGGTCGGGCGCGTGGCCGAGGGCTTCCTCCCACACATCCCCGTGCGGAGAGGCGGCAAAGATCCCTTCAGGGGAGGCTAGCACGGCGTCGACCACGGCGGGGTCGAAGTGGCCTCCGCGCCTGCTGCGAGCCATCGCCGTCACCGCGTCCAGTCCGTACATCCGGTGGTGCACCTCGGCCGTGTCGGCGAACTGCGCGATCCTCATCTCGATGGGGATCATGTCCCCTGAAGCACCGACCGGCAGCCCTTCGCCGTCGTACCGTTCGAAGGTGTAGGCGAGTGCGTTGGCAACCTCCTGTGACAGGCCGATGTGCGCAGCCAGGACTGCCGCCGATGCGCAGTGCGAATGAATCAGTTTCGCCAGCTGTCCGCGGGCGTCCCGGAAGAGCGTGCCCATCACCTTCAGCCGCTGCGGCAGCGGTTCACCCTTGCCGACATTGCCAAGCAGGAAAAACATGTAGGGCAGGCCGGACCAGTCGACCAGATAGGATTCGCGCCGGACCGCGATGTCGTCACCGAACCAGCGGGCGTACTCTTGGGAGTCGGCGTGGCAACCGATCCACATCACCAACGTGGCGTAGTAGACGGTGCGCAGCTGCTCACGATCCAACCCGAGCCGGTCGGCAAGCCGACAGGCGATCGTTGCCGAGCGAAGCATGTGCTCAGCGGGTTGGCCCAGGCCCAGATCGATCGCGACGGAAAGCCCTGCCAGTACTTCGACCCGGCGGGGATGATCTTCGCCGCCGTTTTTCGCCGGACTCGTCATGATTCATTTTACGCCCGTGCAACTCCACTGGGAGTTCGAAGTTCATCAAAGTTCTCCTGCAGCGTCCGGGTCCAGACCACACTTCCAGGGCCCCGTTGAAGTTTGTTTCCGCGTTCAGCCATTCACGGGCGCAGTGGCCGCCGAGGCGGTGAACCGTGCCTGGCCAACGAAGAACAGGCCCCGCTGGGGAAGCCAAAAGTCGCCAAGCCGGGATTGTTCGGCCAACGGACCCAGGGCACCCAGACTGGTTCCGTCCAACTCGGCGTCTCCGTCAATGACTCGCCACACTTGAAGTGGCGCTGCTTTGAAGCCTTGGCCGTTGGGGGTGCGTCCGTGCAGCCGGACCCGCCCGGAGCGCAGGACACCGCCCGCCATCGGTCCCATCGAGCCCAGCACAGCGTCACTGTTCCAGGCACGCTGCGGCATCACGGCGCCCATCGTCGTCATGGCACGGGTCGCCGATGTCGCCTTCAGAGCTAGCCGCCACGAGAGGCGGGTGCCCATGGTGGCGTGGACCCTCCAATCGTCCCGCCAGCTGACCACTATCGAGGGGACTTGTTCGACCTCGGCCACCGAGCCGAAGTAGCGAGGACAACTAACAGCCGGATCTGCTGTCGTGAAGGTAGTCCACCGTCCGGTCGGATCTCGATGCCAGATCGACCGGCACGCCGTACCAAGTGAGCTCGCCAGCATGTCCCGAAGGACTAGATAGTGCCCGCTGGCGTAGGGCACTCCCATCACCCCGTACCCGGTGAATCGTTCGTCGGCCCCTTGGACGAGTCGTGGGCCGGCTGCAGCTGCAGTGACTGATTGTCGTGGTGTAGTTTTCATGTCCCCAGTATCGTTCCGGAATCTGCACCGTGGCGTGAGGCATCCGCCTCAATTCCTGGAATGCCTGCTGGCTTGCCCAAGTTCAATGAAGCAACTGTTCAGTGCAGCAACTGTTCAGTGCAGCAACTCGCCCTACCGGCGGGAACCGGATGGTGAAACAATTGTGGGAGAACGCAAGGAGGATCTTCCATGTCCATCATCAACACCCCCGACGAATCCGACGATGGCGTGGCCGACCTGTATGGCCCCGAGTTGGAAGACCTTGGTTACGTGCCGAGCCACACCCGCAAGATGGCCGCCAATCCCGAGGCTTTCCGTGCCTTCCAGCAGCTGATGCGCACCATTGTGTCGCAGCTTGGCGAACGCCGATTCGAGCTCGCGACGCTGGCCGCCGCGGACGCTGTGGGCTCACAGTCGTGCCGGCACGCCCACGGGCGCAAGTCGCTGAAGCTATTCGAGGAGGAGCAGCTGGAGCGCATCGTCCGCGACTACCACGACGCATCCCTCAGCGAAGCGGACGTTGCGCTGATGGACTTCGCCACGAAGCTCAGCAAGGACTCGTCGTCGATGACGGACGCAGACAGTCTGCGGCTAAGGAAGGCAGGGTTCACTGACCGCGAGATCGTCGACATCGCCCTCGCGGCATCCGCACGCAACTACTTGAGCCGCGCCCTGCAGGCGCTCGCCGTCGAGGTCGATGTTCCACCCGGACTCAGCCTGACTCTCAAAGACGCACTCACTTCGAAGTGACCCTGAATGAGCAGGGCAGACTGGTCTCGAGCCATACCCGATGGAGCTAGAAAGCCGTGTTGATGGCAGTCCAGCCGTTCCCCACCTGGACTCGGGCAACCCACGTTCCTTGTGCAGTGCGCGGGTACAGCCAGAGTGCGCCATTGGAGTCGTACCCCAGAACATCTGTTGTCCCATCCCCGTTGAAGTCACCGGGGCTCATCAGTGACGGTAGGGAATTCCAGCCGTTTCCTATGAGTACTCGCGAATTCCAACCACCCGCAACCTTTCGTGGATACAGCCACAACAGGCCCGTGGCGCGTTCACGTGCCAAAATGTCAACCGTCCCATCGCCGTTGAAGTCACCGGGTCCCAGCAACGTGTTGAATATGCCCCAGCCGACACCCACAAGAACTGGAGGGAGCCAACCGCTGCGTCCATTGCCCGGGTACAGCCACAGCCTTCCCGTCGCCGTTTCACGCGCCAACACGTCAACCCTTTGATCACCGTTGAAGTCTCCGGGCCCCACAAGGGAGTCGAACCCGATCCAGCCGTGCCCTATTTGAAGAGGAGGCAACCATCCGCCCTTGCCATTGCCTCGGTAGAGCCACAACAGGCCTGTGGCTGGAACCCGAGCGATCACGTCGCCATAGCCGTCACCGGAGAAATCGCCAACCGTCTCCAGCACATTGAAACCACCCCAACCCGTTCCAATAGTCGCAGCCTGCCCGAACGTGCCGCGGCCCGTTCCCGGATACAGGCGCAGCTCATTCGTCGTTGCCACCCGGCCCAGAACGTCATTGTTCCAGTCACCGTTGAAATCCGCAGTGGAGCCGGGCAAGACCGAACCCGGCATCGGAAGCGCCAACATCGCATAGTTTGAACACGTGATGTCGTAGTCGCGAACATCGTCATACCACTGGGACAAGTAGACCCGACCGCCGGAGAAACTCGGCTGCACGCAGCGGTCTTGAGCCTCCGTGGGGTAGTCCAGGCGACCTGCGGTGGCCCAGACCGGCACACCCGGGAGGTGCCAGGAACCAGTGATGGACTGCCAACCGCTGGCATAGGAGTACAAACCGTAGGAGTAGCCAGCATCCCGCAGCGCCCGCATCATCCCTTCAACAATGTGACGATTTTCACGCTGCGCAGCAGCGCTCGCAGTGGGCCATGGCTGGGCGGGGCGTGGTTCGACGTCGATCCAGACCATGGCGGGGCGGAAACGGTTCCGGGCCATGCTGGCCACGGCGGATGATGCCTCGGCATAACCGACATTGGATAGTTGACCGGCCCTGGTAGTTGCAGACCACGGACCCTTCGAACGGTAGTTCAGAAGTTGCGCTGCGGTGGGGAAGGCCGCCATGGCGTACGCATGGGCAACTTTTGAGTGAGTCCGCACCCACGTGAGTTGGCTGCCCAAGCACGGATTCTCTGTAAACGGCAGACCCTGAGTCAAACCAAGAACAACAAATTGTGTTGTAGTGGGTGGCATCGGCAAGCCGTACCCTCCAACCGCGGGGGAACATTGAGGCCAAGAAATATCATGTCCTGAAAGTGGTGTGGCTTGGGCTGGTGTTGCCGCGACGAGGACACTCATGATCAGTCCGAGGGCGACAATCATGCTTTGTATCAGAACCCGGGCTGGCACCTGCGCCATCGGGGATCGCCGCTGACGTCTGGTTCCGCCGTAATATCGGTGCATGATGTCACTTTCCACACTTAGTTAACCACTTGCGGGCGCTGTGCGCCAGATGTCTTTTTGACCATGCCCTGAGCTACCAAGATCTGGATTTTTTACGATCAGTCCGGGTTGGGAAGCTCATCGTGAATGGCATCCACACTGCATGGCATTCACCCTGCAAAGTCGGCGGCAAAGCTGAACACGGCACCCACTCCCACCTTGAGTTTGAAGGCATCGTTCGGCTGCCCTTTCCGAGCTCAGTATCCAGTGCCGCGGGCGGGCTGGGGAGCGATAAACTTGTGTCAGTGACGTGCACACCATTCTCTGCAGTGTGTGCGCAGGAATGGGACATCCATGACACCTCAGGTGATTGCAAGCAAGCTGTTCATTCCCACGCTGAAGCACGGCTTCGTTCCTCGCCCAAGGATTGGTGGGCCGCTGCACCAGGGAGCTGAATCACGGCTGACGCTGCTCTCCGCACCGGCGGGGTTCGGCAAGACGACTCTCCTGACCCAGTGGCTGCACCAGACAGCTGGCGAAGACCGTAGGGTGGCGTGGCTCTCGCTCGAGTCCTCAGACAGTGATCCTGGGGTATTTTTCACGTGCGTCGTGGCCGCACTCCAAGCGGTGGTGCCAAGCCTTGACCCGTCGTCGCTTGACCAACTGGCGGCTTCGCCCTTGCAAATGGAGCGAGTACTCACCACCGTGCTGAACGAGCTCGCCGCGGTGACGCATGAGGTGTGGCTGGTGCTCGATGATTACCATTTGGCCGATGGCCGCGAGGTCGGCGAGGGCATGACTTTCCTGCTGGAACACCTTCCGCCACACGTGCACGTCGCCATCAGCACCCGTGCTGACCCCGAGCTGCCTCTCTCCAAGTGGCGCGTGCGTGGGGAACTGGTTGAAATCCGTGCTGCGGAGCTCCGCTTCACCACCGAGGAGACCGCTGACTACTTCAAGGCCGTGCCGGGACTGGATTTGACCGCGGAGGAGATCACAGTCCTCTCTCAACGAACGGAAGGGTGGATTGCCGCACTTCAGCTCGCTGGGCTCTCGCTTCAGGGACGCACGGACGTTGCAAGTTTCATCTCCCGGTTCGACGGGGATGACAGGTACGTCCTGGACTACCTCCTCGAGGAGGTGCTGGCCCATCAACCTGAGCAGGTCCGCAGTTTCCTTCTGCAGTCATCAGTTCTGGATCGGCTGACCGGTTCACTGTGTGATGCCGTGACCTACCGGGCCGATGGCAGCGGCACGCTCTTGGCCTTGGAGCGCGCCAACCTGTTCCTCATCCCGCTGGACGACCGGCGAGAGTGGTATCGCTACCACCGCCTCTTTGCCGATGTGCTTCGGGCACGCCTGCGCAGCGAGCAGCCTGAGCAGGTTCCGCTGCTGCATCAACGTGCCAGTTGCTGGCACGAACAGCATGGCATGACTCATGGCGCAATAGAACACGCTTTGGCCGCACTGGACCTTGACCGCGCCGCGCACCTCATGGAGCTGGCCGCTTCCCGGATCCGGCGCAACCGGCAAGATGCCCTGTTCCTGGGCTGGCTGAGGGTACTGCCCGAGGCCGTCATTCGGCACAGTCCTGTACTCAGCGTTTTCCAGGCATTCAGTCTCATGGCTTCCGGCAAGCTCGAGAGCGTTGAACCCCGGCTCCGGGATGCCGAGCACGCCATGGCTGGCGCACAGCAGGGGCACCTCCCCCTGGTCCGACATCGAAGAGTTCCAGACGTTGCCGGCGACCATCGCCATCTACCGTGCCTCCGTGGCGCAGGCGCGAGGCGATGAAGCCGAGACGATGAAGCAGGCGCAACACGCACTGGCGCTTGCCGGTCCGGGCGATCACCTGGTTCGGGGTGCAGCGTCCGGTTTTCTGGGCCTCGCCGCTTGGTCTCGGGGCGAGATTTCAGCGGCGCTGGCGACGTTCACCCAGGCCGTGGCAAGCCTGCATAAAGCCGGCAACCTGGTCGACGAGCTGGGCAGCACCGTGGTGCTCGCGGACTTGTGGCTTGCCGCAGGCCGCCCTGGCAAGGCCCGAAGGATCATGCTGCCCGCGCTAAAAACAGCCCAGGGGCAGGGTAGAACCGCAGACCGGGCGGCGGCTGAGCTGCACGTGGGGCTGAGCGAGATCGACTGCGAGGCGGGAAATCTTGGTGGCGCCCGGCTGCACCTTGAGACCGTCGCCGCCTTGCAGGAACGCACCCCATCGACTGAGAGCCGCTACCGGTGGTTTGTTGCAAGCGGGCTGCTCGCCCGTGCTGAGGGGGCTCCGGAGCGGGCCGTTGAGCTGTTGGAGCAGGCGGAACCGCTCTACCGGCTCGGGTTCTTTCCGGAAGTACGCCCAATCCCGGCCATGACGGCACGGATCTGGATCGCGCAGGGCAGGCTTCTCGATGCCGAGGACTGGGCACACGCTCGGGGAGTGTCCGTCACTGACAGGGCGAGTTATCCGAGGGAGTTCGACCACCTCACTTTGGTGCGCCTGTATATCGCCCAGCACCGGGCGCATCCCGGCTCTGACATTGCCGTGGCCGCCGGTGACTTGCTGGACCGGTTGTTCGACGCCGCCCGGGCTTCCGGACGTGCCGGAAGCCTGGTGGAGATCCGCATGCTTCAGGCCCTGCTACATGAGGTGCAAGGACACCGGCCCCAGGCTCGACAAGCATGGTGGCTCACGCTCGCAGAAGCACCCGAACCCGGTGAGTTGGTGCGGCTCTTCCTTAACGAGGGCGTCCCCATGACGGCACTGCTGCGCGATGTAACCAACGACGCCGGGCACGACACCGGTCCCGCCGGTGAGCACACCCTCCGCTTGCTCCGTCTGGCAGCTTCGGCCACAGCCGTAGCCGACGGTTCAGTGCCGGGCCAGGGGCCGACGTCTTCCGCCGGCCTGCTGAGCGAACGGGAGCTGCAGGTGCTGCGACTCCTCGGCGGCGGGCTGAGCGGTCCGGAGATCGCCGACGCGCTATTCGTCTCGTACAACACCCTGCGCTCCCACACGAAGCACATCTTCACCAAGCTCGAGGTTGGCAACCGCAGGGCCGCCGTCCGCCAAGCACGCGAACGCGGCCTGTTCTCACTCCGCCTGTAACCTCTGGGGTCAGGGATCTCACCCCGTCATTCACATCATTGGGTGATGCCGTTTCACCCTGCGGCTTCCTACATTTGAGTTATCCCCCGGCGCCCCGCCGCGGACACTGCGAAACCAGGAGTCGACATGTCCATCACCACCTCCACGCTCATCCGCACGGCCGGACTCAGCGCCGTCGCAGCAGGACTGCTGTTCATCGGCATCCAGATCAACCACCCGCACCTGGATGCCACCTTCGCCACCACCGCCGAGTACACGATCAGGCAGTCCTTGAAGATTTTGATGGCCGTGCTCTCGCTCATCGGTATCACCGGAATGTATCTGCCGCACGTGAAGAAGACGGGTGTGCTTGGCCTCCTCGGCTATCTGGTTTTCGGCGCCGGCTACCTAATCATGATGAGCGTGGAAGTCATTGGGGCCGTGGTTATTCCCGCTATCGCGAGCAGTGCGCCCGGCTACGTCAATGACGTTTTCGCCGTAGCCACCGGCGGCTACCCAGCAGGCGACATAGGCTTGTTGCTGCCCCTCAACACGGCTTTGGGCTTGACGTACATCGCAGGCGGCGTCCTATTCGGGATCGCACTCTTGCGCGCCAACGTCCTTGCCCGGTGGGCTGCGGCCGTCTTGGCCGCCGGCACTGCCGCCACCATGGCGATCCCGCTGCTGCCGATGGTCAATGAGAGGTTGTTCGCCCTACCGACCGGTGTGGCCCTGATTGGGCTCGGCTACTCATTGTGGCGCCGGAGGAGTTCTTCCGCTGTTTCCATGACGCAGGCAGCTGATACGGCGCTTGACCCGGCTGGCACCAAATGAGCACGGAGGCGCTTTCCTGGCCGGACACGACAGGAACGTGGGTGCCATTCGCACTTATCGCGCCGATCCTACTCCCCGCCATGGCAGGCTCCTTCCAGCTGCTGAAGCTGTCCGGCGGCCCGCACCTGATGCCCACGAATCCGCAGCTGACAGCCTCGCCGATTCCCGTCATCGTGCACATCACCAGCGCCATCAGCTGCGCCGTCCTTGGCGCCGTCCAATTCTCCCCGGGCTTTCGTCACCGCCACCCGAAATGACACCGGCTGTCAGGGCGGGCTGTGGTGATTTTGGGTTTGGCCGTGGCGTTCTCGGCGCTGTGGTCGACACGTTTCCACACCGCCCAGCCCGGCACCGAAGTCTTGCTCTACCTGTTCAAGCTCGCCTTCGGCTCAGGCCTGGCCCGCTGCCTCGTGCTCGGTTTCGCCGTCATGAGGCACGGTGGTTTGGCCCGACACCGGGTGTGGATGATACGGGCCTACGCGCTGGCAGTAGGCGCCGCCACGCAAGTGTTCACCCAAAGGATCGGCAATGCCCTCTTTGGTACCAGCGGACTGACCACCACACTCATGATGGGGCAGGCTGGGCCATCAACCTGGCTGTGGCGGAATAATTCATCCGTCGCGGCGGCCGGGCAGGTCCCCGCTGGGCGAGACATCACAGACCAGGCGGAACGACGGCGGAGGCCTGAACCTCATGACACGCTCCCCCGGCCGGTGGCGCCCGCCGCCTACCGTCTTCAAGTCGCGGGCCACCTCGACGACCACTGGTCGGCCTGGTTCGACAAACTCACGCTGGACCAGCAAAGCGACGGCACCACGAATCTGGCCGGGTTCATTTCCGACCAGGCGGCGCTGCACGGACTGCTCAACAAGATCCGGGACCTTGGCCTTGTCCTGGTCTCCGTGGAATCGCTCCGCCTGCGCGGCCAGTCCGCGCCGCCCCGGACAGGCCCGAGCACTTGATGGTCCCACCGCGCTCCCTGTCTTAGTCGTGGTGGGACTTCGCATGAACGGCAGCCAGGACGTGGCTGGCGTTGAAATTGTTCCACCTCAGAATCTTCCACTCGACTCTTCAGGTTTTCCAACCATGTGTCCTGGACAAGATGGCATTTGCATGGTCCATGTTTCAGGTGCGCCATTGAACTTCAAGCAGACCGGCGGGCCAGCCTTTCCAGGACAAGTTCACAGGCGCTCGGTATCGGTTCAATGATGGCCGCGACCTGTTCGGCACTGAGCCTGCGGGCGGTGCCGCTGAGCGGGCCACCCGCAGTTATGACCGCTTCGGCTCCAGCGTCGACCGAAGCCAATACAGCTTCCCGGAGTTCAACAAACTGCTTCTCCGGATCAGCTGCCAGCACCAGCGGGTCTGAGGCCGTCAGCTGCACACCGCAGAACTGGGCATCCCGCCCATGTTCAGATACCAGCCGGGACAAGGAATCCACCAAGAGCGGGGTGCTGGTGGCCATTCCAAAGTTCCGCCCGTTCTTGGATGCCGACCAGATCGCGGCTTCCCCGATTCCGACCACGGGAATTCCCAGCTCGTTGCCCAGCTCCCGGCGCCCGGGGTCGCCCATGGCCGCCACCATCACGGCTGCCACATCCGATCCATGGAGACCGGCGAGGTAGGTTCGCACCACTGCTTGAACGTATTCTCCGGAAGCAGCCAAGTCCTCCGGGCCTACGAGCATCCTCGGCCCCTGAAGAGCCGTCATGCCCACAACTTCCAGTCCGGTCTCGGACAGTTCTGCGGCGGCCAAATCCCTCATCATTCGGGTGGTTGACCCGTTCGTGTTGGGGTTGACGAGCAAGAGAACAGGATGCCTGGTGGACATTGATGGCCTTCTCATCTTCTTCCGTTGGTTTGCCCACCGTTTTTGTGGGAACTTCATGACCCACGCAAGAGCGCCGAACCCATGCCGTCCCGTCCGCGGAATCCCTACAACGGTACCGTGTCCGCATAGACCAGCCGCCGCACCAGCGAATTGGCATCCCCGGGTGTCTCCGGGTCGGCGTCGAGCAACTCGTGCTCCTCCACCAACACCCGCCACTGTGACGGCGCACCCCCGGGCCGGCGCAGGCCCGGGTATCCGGCGGCATCCCCATCCGGGGTCCCGGCAGTTTCGGGCAGGGCCACCGCTCCGGTCCAGCTGGCGTGGCATTCCCCGGTCTCCTCAACGCTGACCGCGAGCAGCACAGTGCTGGAAACCGTCTCCCACTCCAGGTCCCCGGCGCCCGGGGCTCGACTTTGCACAGTTGCGCGCACTGTCCGGGACTGTTGCAGCCGCGAGGCCCTCGTGGCCGCCTCCCCCGTGGGCGTGTCGGCACTGAGCAACTCCGCGGGGAACTCCGGCGCACCGTGCGGATCCCAGCGCAACCAGCTGACCACGCCCGTCAGGGTCACTTGGACGTGTGTCCTGTCCGGCCGGCCCACAGTCAACGTCCGTGCGGGCAGCGGCTGCACCCAGCTGGAGAGCGCCACCGGTGAAAGCTCGCTGCCCGGGATCGACTGCGGCTGGTACCGTGCCACGGCCAGCCGCACGAACGGCCACAATGCGGGGGTCTCCTGCAGCGCGATGTCCACAAACCAGCGGCCTTGCTCCAGGTCATACTCGGGTTGGTATCCCAGCACCCGCACAGAAGGGTGCTCGCGCACATCGCGCAGCGGCAAGATAGCAGCTGCAACCGGGTTGCCCGGGCCCTTGGGCCACCCGCGGTTGCGCCCACCGGGCATTTTCCCGCCGAGCGGAGGCTTGACGCCGGCCCCTGAAGCCGCGGCCGTCTCCGCCTCATCCAGCACCAGCTGCCCGAACGTGAGCAGCGGCGGCACCGTGGCTTGCGTCGCGGTTCCGCCGTGCTGCATGATCGGATCGGCCCCCCAGAGGCTCGTGGCCCCGTCCGGCGCTTGCACGTCCTTGGCCCGCGTCCTCCAAGATCCATCCGGCAGCTCCACCCACTTCTGCGGATCGAAAACGAGGACTCCCAGCAGTTCGCCCTCCCCCGAGGAGAACCACGGGCGCGCCAGCCACAGACGGACGCCGGAACGGCGCACCTGCCGCCAGCCGAACGGATCCCCCGACTCGGCTCCCTGCTCCCAGCGCAGCAGCGGCACAGCGTCCAGGACCAGCGGCGCGGCGGGCCTGGCCGACGAAGGAATGTCCAGCACCACAGGCGCCCCAGCGAGACCTTGGTCATCGGGGATGGGCCGCTGCGGGAAGTATTCGGCGTACCTGGTTGTCCCGGACGGCACGTAGGTGACTCGCCTGTAATGCGTGTTGGTGAACGCCTGCACCATCTTGTGGAAGCCCATGCCGTCCAGTTGCCGTACCAACGCCGCTGCGGGCAAAAAGTCGAAGAGATACAGCACCCCGGTGCGTTCCCCGTCTGCGACCGACGAGCGAACAACGACGTCGGACTTGGCCACCACCTGCGGACCGGCAGCCGCCACGTCGTCGATGGTTTCGCTCCACTGGGCCCGAACCAGCAGCGTGTCGGTGCTGGCACCATGGACGTCCACCAGTCCCGTGAGCGCAGCCACCGATCGCCCGGGCGGACGCAGGAACACCTCAAGCCCCCGCAATTCCGGGGCGCGCACCGGAACAGGCACGGCATGGACCAGCCGCACTTCCGCCGCCGGGGTCAGCCACCACGTCCAGCCGGAGGTCGCCGCGCGCATGAGCGCGGCCGCGGCCACCACCTCATCGGTGGTGTAGCCGTCCTCCGCGGTGGCCACGCTGGCCAGGTGCGAGCGCCACAGCCCAAACTTCTCCAGCGAGGCCGGAACCAACGTGCTGGACAAAGCAACGCGCACCTGCTCGCCGGGAGGAACGCTCACGCGGATCTCGTGACCGGCCACGGTGGCACCCAGCACCTCCCCGGGCACTAGCACCAGCCGCAGCGGCTGCAAGGAGGGCCATTGCCCCGGGTACGGGACCGTGACAGATTGCAGGGCTTGCGGCTCGGGCAGTGCATGCGGTGCTCCGGCTGCATAAAAGACCAGCGACACCCCGGAGGCGTAGGGGTCCGGAAGGTATGGGAGCCGCAGGGCATCCGTATCGTGGATGACATACTGTCCTTCCCCGATGGGCCGGCCACGGTCCGCGGTGATCTGTGCCAGAGTGGCCCGGTGTGCCGAGCCCGTGTCCGCCCCGGGCCGTTCCGCGAGGGCGATCCCGGGCTGTTCCTCAGTGGTGCGCGCGTCGGCGAGGCTCGGCGCGAACTGATCCAGCAGGGTGCCCCGTTCCGCGAGTGCGACGGCGTACAGCCGGCGGATCTCTGCAGCGTCCCCCGTACCGATGGCGGCATCGAATTTTCCGGCCGCCTCAGCCTCCAGCTGCGTCGCCTTGGGAGGGGCCAGGTGTCGTTCGGCCGAAGTGCGGGTGTCAGCGCCCTCCCCTTCCGCGTCTTCTCCCGCCGGCATGCCGCTGCGGACCACGAGGAGGGCAGTCTGCTCGCCCGTGCCCAACTCGACCCGGGCAACAATCGCCGGCGCCGGGACCGGCTCCCACCGCAGATACGGCCGCGGGGCCGTGACCATCGCCGCAGTGGCCAGGCGCAGTGCGTCGGGAAGTTGCAGGTCTTCATTGCGGGCAAGCCGGGCAAAGGCGTCTGCACCGATGTCCAACTGCGGGCGCACCCGCGGCGCCCGACGCGATTCCGCAAGGATGCGCGAGGCGGCCAGCAGTCCGTGGAACAGGCCTTGGGCAGGTGCCGGATGCCGGAGCTGCGCAGCCTGGGCCACAAGGTTTTCCAGTGTTGCGTCCAGCCGCTCATCGCCGGAGCGCAGCTCCCCGGGCAGCCCCGCATTGCCGCGTGCCCGCCCTTTCGTGCGCAGGTGCTCGATCACCGCTCCGCGGAGTCCTGCTGCCACGCCCGCGCCGTCCCGCCGCGCGTACCCGGCACGGAGCCGGTCCAACTGTGCTTGGGCAGCGTCCACCGCGATCTGCTCCGCGGGTGCCGCGGGGAGGGGCTGGGGCGGTTGCGGGATGGAGTTGCCGGCGAGATCGACGGCGAGCACCCGGAACGCGTAGGACGTCCCGTAGCGCAGGCGCGGAAGAGACGCGGGTTCCACCCGTGAGGTGACCTGTGCGCCGTCGAGCGGTGGATCCGGCACGGTGGCAACAACTGCCTCGGTGGCGCCGTCCGGCGCGGGAGGTTCCACATGCACGATCGTCAGCCCGGGTCGAGGCGCGGACAGGCTCCAGCCATCCCAGCCGGCCACCACCTCATGCAGGTAGTACCCGGCCGCTGCACCGCCGGGCCCGCTGTTGAGCGCCGAGAGCTGCAGGAATCCAACGTCGAGGGTGTCATCAAGCACCGCCACCCCGCCGGGCTCCGCCGTCACCCCCACCGTGCGCCGGTGCAGGCTGTGCCACTGCTCCGTCGCGTCGTCCCACACCTCCACGCGGATACCGCGCACCACGTCGTCAAGCAACAACTCGTGCCCGCCGTCGTCGGCCAGTGTCTCGGCCGCCTGCACACGCCCCCGTACTTGGGCCGCGCGGTCCCGGCGGGCAATGGCAAAGCCGGTGGCGCGCAGCGTCCCGGGCGCGGACGTGGCTGGGTCGCCATTGGCTTCACTCGCATACTGCCTGCTCAGGTTGCGTGCGTGCTGGTCCAGCTTGAGCCCGGACGCGTCGGGGTCGGTATCGAGCACCACCCACTCCTCCCTGCCCAGCGGCAGCGCACCGCCCACCCACGCCGGGGTGGACTGGGCGGTGAACACCGGGCCGTCCACCTGCGCCGCGGTACGCCGCGGTGGGAGCACCTCGAGATCGGCGTGCGGGGAGCTGATCGAAACACTGACCCACGTGGCCCCCGCGAGTGCTGCGCGCGCGGAAGCTCCGTCAAGGCCGTCCAGCACCACATCCACCGCCAAGCCGAGCCGACGCAATAGGACCGGAGTGGAGCCGAATGCGGCTGCTTTGGCGTGGAAGTCATGTTGGGGCCGGTCCGGGCGCGGCGTGGGTGGTGCGTTCGGATCCGGTTCGGTCCGCGGTTCCGGTTGGGGCTGCTCCGGCCGCTCGTAGTACCGGCGCATTGCATGCGCGTCGGTGATCAGCTGCAGCTTCGGGTCCGCGGACAAATCCTCGCCAAGGAGCCCGTCGAGCTGCCCAGTCACCCGCACGTCGGCGTCCCGGTCATCCAGCAACAGCTGAATCGGCGAGGGCGTATCGGCGATCTCGGACTGGTACGGCGGCAGCGGCGGCAGCGCACGGCCGTGCAGGCGGTCCGGAACTGTCTCATCGAATTCATCCAGCGGACCGAGGGTTGTGAGCGCGTCCCGCAGCCGTTGATCCGGCAGCGCCAGCGCGCGCCGGGCGCGGGCATCGGCGCCCTGAAGCAAACGATGCAGTGGCCCGCCCTGGTCGAGGTTGGCCAGCGTCTCCAGCAGCCCCCCGGCCACCGGGTCCCCTTCCAGCCCGGGCCGCAGCGCCGGAGCGGCGGTGATCGCCGCCAAATGCAGGTCAACGGCGTGATCGCTCATGCGGCTTGCGGGGTTGGTACGCCAGGTCTCCCCGGAGAGCACCGGCGTCGGGAAGGCTGCCACCGGGGTCTCCGGCGGCAACACCGCGGTCCAGGCGGCTGAGTCCGGCACGGACACCACGCGCAAAGGCAAGGATGCATTCGGGTCCAGCGACGTCACCAGGTCGAACGTGCATCCGGCCAGCGTGTCCACCCACCCGGCAGCGGCGGGGTGGTCGGAGAGCAGGGCTCCCCCGCCCACCAGCTTGTGCGTGATGAAGACCGTGAGATGAAAGGGCGCGTCGTCGGCCAGTGAGTACGGCAGGGCTGTCGCTAGAACCGTGGTGGACATGGGTGTCTCCTTTTCTTGGGCCGCAATGACCTTAGGCCGACAGCGGCGTGAACGCGGCGCAATACTGGGCCCAGTCGGTGTTCATGCCGCTGGCGTCCGGCGGCATGACTTGGAACATGGTGGGATCGCCCTTGGAGCCGGCCAGCTTGCGCTCAACCGTGATCTCCACGGAGGCCGAGAAGAACAGCACCTCCACCTCAACCACCAGGGAGGCCCGGCCCATGAGCTTGCCGGTCTCGAAGTGGTAGATCAGCGATAGCTCCAGTGTGATGGAGGCACTGATCAGCCCCAGCACGTCAACCTCCCCGCGGATCCGGAAGTATGCGGCAAGCAGCCCCTTGTCCGCTTCGAGGCGCAGGTACACGCCAACGGCGATGGACACCGAGCCGGAAGCAACGCCGAGGTCTACCGAAAGGCACGCGCAGGCCTCGAGCCCCAGCTCCAGCAGCACCAGCCCCTTGGGTGAGGCCCGCAGCACCAGCCAACCGCCTCCGCCAATGCACATCACGGTGAGGCGGAACGGGGAATCCTTGGAACAGAAGTGGAACCCAATGGTCATCGCGTCGCCCAGGAACGGGATGCGGGCATCGGCGCCGAGGGCTATGTTCTCCAGGCTGAACATACCAACGGAGAGGTTCGGCAACGCGAGGTCGAAGCCCGCGGTGACACCCTCCGGGGAGACGTCCACATGCGGCGGGTCCGAAAAGCCGTCGAACGGGATGAGTTCGCGCAGCCGGTCCACGAAGGAGAGCGGACCGAGGAACCCAATGCCGCCAAACACCACGTCGACCTCCGGCTTGCCGCTGGAACCGGCGTGGAAGCCGATGCGCCGGAACATCAGCTTCATCAGCCCTGCGGCACCGTCACCGATGAGGTTCAGGTCAAAGCCGGCGATCTCCGCGACGATGTCAACGGCCGGAGGCGCACTGGCAGAGGCGCGGACTTCCACGTCAAGGTGCAGGGCGTGCTCGTCCGAGGGTGCGAAGATGTTCGGCACACCCGGTAGCCCCCATGATGCAATGGCTGGCCGCCATTGCATCCGCGCAGTGACTTGTCCGCCTGCAGCGCCTTGGAGCAGGCTGGCCAGGCCCACTGCGTCCTTGGCGATGCCGGTCAACGCGGCGAGAGTCTGAACAGGCTTCTCCAACGCCGAGCGGACAGCAGCGGGGACGCCGGGGGCCCCGATGGCGTCCAGCAGCGGCTGCAGTTCGCCGGCGAGGGCGACGGCGGCGCTGCTCACGGCGTCCGGGTTGCCCGGCAGGCCCTGCACGGCGCCGACGAGCGCGTCGAGCCGTGTTTCCAGCGTGCCCGCCCGTGCGTCGAGCGCGTCCTTGGCATGCTGCGCCACGGCCCGGGCGCCGTCGTGCGCTGCCCTATTTACCTCTTGGTCCAGTCGCGTTTGCGCGTCGGAGAGTGCCTGCCCCAGTCGCTGGGCTTCGGAAAGCAGTTTCGCGACGGCCCCGACGGCGTCGGAGACGAATGCCGGCGCCTCCTCGAGCCCGGCGGCCTTCAGCAGATCCAACAGGCTAAACAGGCCGAAGAGCTTGGGCAGCGCGCCTGCCAGGAATGAGGCAGGGTCGAAAGTGCCGGCGTCGAACGGCGAGGGCCCGTTGCCGCTCTCCCCTATGGCTCCCAGTGCACGGGAAATGCCCTGTACGGAAAGGTTGGGCGCCATAAAACCGCCCGCCCGGTCCGAGCCGCTGGTGAAATCGACGGCCGCGGGGGCGCTCTTCAGTGCCAGTATGAGTTCGCCTGCGTTGGGGGCACCGGGTACGGGCTTGTCATCCGGCCCGCGCGAGGGCAGACCGTGGGCCAAGTATGGCTCGGCGAAGACAAGGTCCACGGCCGGAGCCTGCGGGGCGAGGTGCCGCATGGACGGCACAATGGCCCTCGCCTCGGTGAGGAACGGCCGTGCTGTGACGGCATCCTGGTCAATCTCCCCGTCAAAGACCAGGTGCCCCACCTCAACGGAGGTGTCTCCCGCCTTGACCTGCGCCGCCACTGCAAGCATCTGGCCGCGCCCTTGTATTTGGCGCACCGGGAAGTAGCGTGGGGAAGCTTTTTCGGGGCTGATCAAGAACGTTTCCTGCCTGCGCTGGCGCGCCTGCACGAACACCAGCGGTGCGGCCCAAGTCTTGGTCCCGCCGCCGCGGTCAACGGTGGTGAGCGTGAACGGGAATGGGACGCCGTTGCGGGTGGGCACGAAGGGCTCGTGGTCATCAGGGGGCTTGTCCAGATCCGGGGTGACCAGGGGACTCAGCGTGATTTGCCCGAACGGATTGTCTCGGTCCTCGGGCGGGTAGGAGCGCGTGGGCTGGCGCAGGATGATGAACCAGCGCTGCCAGAGGTAGGCAACCGGTGTGTCCCGGTGCTTGATGTCCCGCTCCGTGACCTGCACCAAAAAACACCTATGCCCAAACGGGAACAGGAACCCGGGATAGGCCACCCTGACATACCCGTCCCTG
Source organism: Arthrobacter sp. H35-D1 (assembly GCF_030063185.1). Taxonomy (GTDB): domain Bacteria; phylum Actinomycetota; class Actinomycetes; order Actinomycetales; family Micrococcaceae; genus Specibacter. Next base: position 56,086 of record NZ_JASISP010000007.1, on the reverse strand, counting down.
CCCATGAACGCTTGGTGCCGGTAGTCCACAATGTCCGCCGGAATCTCCCACGATTGCCGCCAGCTGAACCAAGCGCCGAGGCTGGAAAGCGCCAGCTCGCCGACCAACAGGGGTGTGGCGGCATTCTTGGGGTCCCCTCCATGGGTCTGCGCCACAATGGCGTGCCGGTCAAAGACGGTCAGGGACTGCAGGAACTCCGGGGCGTCCTGCTCCTTGTCGCGGTTCCACAGGGCACGCACAATACGCTTGGCCGCATCCTTGTCATCCACGTCATTATTGTCAGCTAGCGTCCCGTCATCTCGGCGCACCGTCAGGTGCGTGCGCCAGAGTTCTGCACGGTTCGGGGGGCCAAGAGGTGCGCTGCCATGGTTGAATGCACCCTGCGTGCTTGGGGAGATGATCAAGTGATACGGAGCCTCGATGGCGGTCTCAAGCTCACCCGGCTTCTCGACACCCCCGCCACCGGCTTCTCCGGCCGGGGTGGCATTGGATGAGACACGCAGCACCAAGCCCGGCAGCGCCTCAAGCAACGCTTCGAGCGTATAGGAAATGCGGCTGCCTTCAGGCAGCTCGTAGACCAGCCGACTTGGGCCGGCCGCGATGTGGCTGGAGGGCCGATCAGGTTTTGGTGGCGCGGGAGGCGGTGCGCCGCCCTGCCAGACCTCCTCACCAATGTGCTGGGGCGGGAAGTGGACCACGACGAAGGCGCTCGGGCCGGCAACGAGTTCTGCACCGGCGTCGGTGGGCTCCAAGGTGCAGCCTGGCGCCTCCAGGCGCAGATCGACGAGGTCCTGGGTGCGCAGGAGACGCACGTCAACCGGCCCTGGTTCCTCTGGTAGATTCTCCCCAAGCCGTCTCACAGCGCAGCCTCCACGACACTCGAGGCTTCCAGCGCCGGGCCCGGCACGGCGGCAGACCGTACGGGAAGCCGAAACGGTGTCTGCAAGGGGATGTCTTCCGCTTCGCCGGGGAGCTGCCCAGGCGCCATGGCCGGGTCCTCGGCAGGAACTGCGATCCGCAGTATGGTGTCGCCATCCCGCCCCGTGACGATGGCAACCATGCTGCCAGGCAGGATTTGCCCGCCGCACTCCGGCGCGGCCTTGGCGGCACTGCCATAATGGGCACGCTGCCACAACGCATTGTCGGCACCGCGAACATGGATGTTGCGCACGTCCTTGTTCGGCGAAATCGTCGCCGGACCACCCGTCGACCCACCGCACGGTCCCCCCATATTAAACCAACCGCTCCATGACATTTCTGTTCCATTCCGGGCCCTGACGGGCTCTCGTTGAGAACTGCTGCATTCGATGGCGGGCGCCTCGAGCAAGCCAAGACGGTGGAGTTTTAACCCGTCGACTTAGGTGGTGATTCTCCTCTTTCCGGAAACGTGACTTTCGCTCCGAGTGATTCGGCCGCTGCGCCCCGGATGGCTTCACGGGCCATATTCTGCAGGTCCTTGCCGATGTCGGACTGCAGCCTGGCGGCGAGGGCGTCGATGGTGTTCAGGATCTGCAGATGAGCCCATGGGTCCAGGTCCGGCCCCTGGGCTGCCATTGGACCAAGAGGTCGGGGATATGGAGACACACAGGGCGACGCGGAAACTCGTCGGAGACATTTGCATGGAAGCAGACGTTTGTCATGATGCTTGCCCTTGCCTAATTTCTTCCGGTGACCGGACCATCCGATCCGGTTACTTTCACCGTAGGGGCCGGCTTCATGTCCGTCATGAGCGGGGCACCACTCATCTGCGCCGCAACGTCTTCGTCAGCCGGACCGGCCTCAGCGTGGCGGCGGCGCAAATATTGACGCCAGCTCATGCCTGCCGGGGATGGCGAGTTTTTCATAGACGTGATGCAGGATGTTTTCCACCGTGCGAACCGAAATGACGAGCCGGTCCGCGATCTCCCGGTTGCCAAGCCCCATGGCCACCAGCCTGCTGATTTCGGTTTCCCGCGGGGTGAGGCCCGTCGGCTCATAGAGGTGCGAAAGTGCCGGAGTGCGGGCCCCCTCGCATATGGATGCCCACATGAGGGCGCGCTGCAGGGAGCCGGCGGATGCTGCGGCCTTCCCCTGTTGGCGTGAAGCGTGGGCGGACTGCGCAGCGGCCTCCGCCGCCAGCAACATGAAGCCGAGGTCGTGGAACCCGTCGGCAACCCGGTCCAGTGCCGCACCATCGCCGTCCGCGAGAGCCGTCGCGTGTTCGGCGTACAGCGCGGGAATCGCACCGCTGATTTGCGTGGCCAGCTCATTGAGCCTGTCGACGGCCCGCCGAGGCCGTCCGAACCGCACCAGCTGGTGAAGTGCCTGGAGCTCCCAGCCAAATTGTTGGTCCCGTCGGGCACGAGTGGCCGCAGCCAGGGCAAGTCTGGTTGCTAGATCAACTTCGCCTCGTGAAACGGCCAGCCAGGCCTGGCCGGATCCTCCCCACACATCCAACGCCCCCAGCCACGGCTTTGCATGCACGTCAGCCGTGGAAAGGGCCGCCGCCGCCAATGCAACATCGCCTGTTTGCGCGGCAGCATGGCCCAAGTGGCTCCATGCGAACCTCATCAGCCATTCCAAATACGGATGTCGCTCATCGATGGCCACGGCCAACCCGTTGCGGAAATATTTAGTTGCCGTCACGGGCAGCCCCCGGGCCAGACTGAGATCGCCCCGCCACACACTCCACATGCCGGCACCCACGCGCCATCCGGCCTCAACCGCTCGGGAATGGGCTGCATCGATCAAGACTTCGGCCTCCGCCAAGTCTCCATTCTGGATCAGCGCACCAGCCAGGGACCCCTCGGCTTCGTCTTGGGACATGGCCCAGTCGCCGTGGAGTATCTCGGAGCTCAGACGGCAGGCTTCCCGGCCGCAATGCACTGCCTCCATCGTTCGGCCTTGTATCGACAGGGACTCGCAGCGCGATGTCATGGCCTTGGCTGTGGCAGAGGCTGATGCCCCTGAGTCATTGAGGACCTGTTCCGCCATGCCGAGGGCAGCTTCTGGAAGCCCCGCATACGTCAGAATGTTGGACCACTGCGCCGCCAGTATGTCCCGCCCCGCGCCTGCCCGGGCCCACGCGGACGCCAACACAGCATCCGCGTCTTCTGGTCGTTGCAGTCCAAACGCCAAGTTCCAGGCACGTGATGCCGCCAGCTCGGCCAGCAGGACACCCGGCACGTCACCGCGCATCAGGGCACCCAACAATTCTTCGGCTTCATGGGCCTTTCCGCGCAGGGTCAAAACTCGGGCGAGCACAATTTCCGAATCAATCCCGCCCCCAGCCTCCACAGACCCCCTGGCCAGTCTTTCGGCCATGACCAAATCAAGTGCAGCCAAGGCACGCAGTGCGCCCCTGCCCAGCAGATCCGGGTCCGGCACGGTACCGCCTGCCAGCTGCCATAAAGCCCGGCGAATAATCCGTTCCGGGCCGTCAGCGGATCGGCTGGCGGAGCTGTCAGCCTGCAGCAGGATCCGAGCCATCCGTGTTTGCGCCAGGGAGGAAGACAGTCTTCGGGCCACCTCCCCGTAGAACGGATGGCTGACACGGATTTCCGTTACGCCGTTGACGGACTCGGATCGGATGAGGCCCGCTTCCTCTCCAAACTCAATGAGTTCAGCGGAACAACCGGCAGTTTCCAACGTCCCCAAACTCAAAGGTTCGGCAAAAGCCACCAGGTCCACAAGTCTGCGAACCTCCGCGCGCTGCCCTTGGAGTCGGCGCATCACCAGTTCGTTCAGCCGTGCGGAAGGAGAGAGCTGACCCGTCCACCGCCAAAGACCGTTCACGGAACTGATCTCACTCTCTTCAACGGCCCCACGCACCAGTTCGCACAGGTAGAGGGCGTTTCCTCCGCTGAGGCTCCACAACCGCGACTCCGAAACCGAATCCGGTGTGCCAGCCACAAGGGATTTCAACAGTCTCACGGTGTCCATTCGATCTAACGGATATATGTCCAGACGTTCCCCCAGTCCGTCCTTCCACAACGCAGTCACGGCCTCGGGTGCCATCTCGTTGGCACGGATGGTGGCGATGATGAATGCCGAGCCTGTCACAGCCAAGTGGTGGATCAGGGCCGCAGAGGGCTCATCAAGTCGGTGTGCATCGTCCACGACGATGACCGGCGGCCTGTCCCCGGGAAATCCATCCCTCAACCAGGCGGAAGTTTGGCGCAGCAGCCGGTACCGGTCTCCGCCGTCGATGTCGGGGATCAGGTGCAGGACAGCGCCAAAGGGGATCGCGGAGGCCGACGCCGAGGCCCCAACCCAGAAAGGGACGCGTCCTTGGGATGCAGCCGCATCGAGCGCAGTTCGTGCCAAAGAGGACTTGCCTACACCCATGTCCCCTGCCAAAACGATTGCCCGGGACACGCCGTCGTGCATGGCCGAACGGATCGCTGCCAGTTCTTTCTCCCGCCCGACGAAACGCCGGGTCACCCCACTGTCCATCAGCCACCCCACCCCCATCCCAGCCGATGTACTTTCGGAAGCACCAAGAATTTTCGTCCAGACTGTCTTGGGCAACTATTCAAGCCAAGGATCTGCCCTGAAATCGATGACCAGGAGACCAGGCAGACGAGTGCTTCGCCGCAGTTTCCATGACGTGTAGCCATCATGATCCGGCCCGGTAGCCGTGTCAAGGGTACGCGTGGCGGACGATTTGCGGCAGCCTTGACCATCACGGAGCAGGCCAACTCGGAGAATTGGACGACCACCCGACCGGACGGGCACGTTCAGGCTGAGGTAGGCGGCATTGCAGGCAAGGGCGCCCCGGCAACCGCCGTTTCGCGGGCACTAAGGAGTCAAAACCGTGCGCAAGCGGCTCAGTTCTTGATGCCCACGGTGAGTTCGGGATGACGCTCGCCTGGCTCCCCCAGCTCGTCAACAATGCGGTTGACCAAGGGTTGGAGGAACAGCCGGCCAAACTGGCGGACGATCGTGGTGACCGTTTGCTCAGTCACGCTGCGATCCGTTGACACCAATCCACTCCCACGCAGAGTCTGTGTCTGTTCCGCCGTCAACGTCACGAGCCTGCTCAGCACGTCCCCTGGTTGGCCCGTGCCGGTCAACAGTGAACGGCGCAGGTAGTCAACAATGGTTGGGTTGACCCGCAGCATTTCCGCCACGGCGGCGTCTCGAAGAGCGACGATCTGCCGAGCGCTACCCGTCATCGAGGTTGACTTGAGCGTGTCGGCGAACAGGTTCACGACGAGCGTGTCCACTGCTTCGCGCAGCCCGTCCTTGGTTCCGTAGTGGTGGGCAACGAGCCCCACTGTGACATCCGCAGCTGCGGCGATTGCCCGCATGGACGTGCCGTCCTCACCGTGCCGGGCAAACAAGCTGAGCGCCGCATTGCGGATTCGCGCCTTTGACGTCAGGTCACCGGGTGACCAGGCAGTTGAAAGGGCATCCGGCTTCGTTTCCTTGTCTGTATTCACATTGCCATGTTAGACCACAAGCTATTGAACTTAGTCACTGTATGTTGTACAACTGTACAAACAGCTGTCAAAGAACGTGACAAGGAGCACATATGTCCCACCCCCCATTGGCAGGCATCGTCATCGTCTCCGTCGCCATCAATCTCCCGGGCCCCCTGGCAGCATCCAGGCTGGTTGAACTCGGTGCAAAGGTCATCAAGGTCGAGCCGCCGCAGGGCGATCCGCTCAAGATCGCCGCCCCCGCCTGGTACGACGAACTCACCGCCGGACAGGATGTCATCCCGCTCGACCTGAAGGATCCCTCCAGCCGATCCCGGTTCGAGGAACTGCTGGAGGGTGCCGATGTGCTGCTCACTTCGATGCGCCCGTCCGCCCTTGCCAGGCTCAACCTCGTGGAGACCCTCCGGCACCGGGGCATCGCCCTCGTGGAAATCGTTGGGCACGACGGCGAACAAGCCGAGCAGCCCGGCCATGACCTGACGTACCAGGCCGTGCACGGAACGCTCCTCCCCCCGGCGTTGCCACTCGTGCCGGTCGCAGACATGCTCGGCGCCGAACGCGCCGTAGTTGCCACCCTCGCGGCCCTGCGCCAGCGGGACCAGGGAGTCCAGGGCGTGCACGAGAGGGTGGTCCTTGACGCCGCAGCCCACGCGGCCGCAGCCGGAGTCCGGCACGGACTCACCTCCCCCGGTGCGGTCCTGGGCGGCGCCACGCCGTCGTACGCCATCTACGCAACGGCAGACGGGTTCATTGCCGTCGCCGCCATCGAGCCGCACTTTGCCGCCCATCTGGCTGCACATATAGGGCGCACGCGTAAAGAACTGACGCGGGAGTTCGCCTCCCGCCCCACCGTCCACTGGACGGAGCTCGGGCTGGCGCACGACATTCCCCTCGTCGCCGTCGCCCCACCGGGCAAACCCGCCGCCGACCATGCCCTCGCCACCACCGCCGCAACCCAGGAGTAACCATGCCGGACCTCGCAGGAATCCTCGCCCGCACAGCACGCGGATGCCCCAATCGAATTGCCCTGAGCTTCGCGGGGGTAACGCACACGTATGCAGAGCTTGACCGCCGCGTGAGCCAGCTCGCCCATGAGTTCATGGCCCGCGGCCTTGCCAAAGGCGACCGGCTCGTCCTCGTCTCCGGAAACAGCGACGCCTTCGTCATCGCGCTCTACGCAGGCCTGCGGGCGGGGGCGATCGTGGTCCCCGTGAACCCGCGGTCCGCCCCTCCTGAGATTGACTACTTCCTGAGTGACACCGACGCGAAGCTGCTGGTATTCGGGACCGAGGTTGCAGTGGCCATCTCCGCGTGGAAGGCCTACGACGGGCGCCAAGGGGATGTCCCAACGCTGTGCTTGGGAGCCGCTTCGGGTTACGAGGACGTCCTGGCCTGCTCGGGCGAACAGCCCGTCGAGCCGCCCGCCGTGGAGGTTGCCGAAGACGACGACGCACTCATCATCTACACCTCCGGCACCACCGGGCGGCCCAAGGGGGCCTTGTTCGACCACCATCGCATTATTTGGGTGGGCATCAACTCCTGCGTCGGCTTCGGCTTGCGGGTCGGGGAACGGCTGCTGCACGTGGCACCGCTGTTCCATTCCGCCGATCTGAACCTGGTGCTCATTCCGGGCATGATGCTCGGTGCCACGCACGTGATTTTGCCGGCATTCGACCCTGAAGCGGTGCTGGAGACCATGGAGAAGGAGCACATCGGGTTCTTCTTTGGCGTGCCCACCATGTACTCGTTCCTCATGCGCTCCCCCAGCCTCGCCACCCGGGATCTTTCCAGCCTTCGCATCTGCATGTACGGTGCGGCCCCCATGCCTGCCGGATTGGCGCAGCAGATCGTTGCGGCACTGCCCAACGCCTGGATTGTCCAAGCCTGCGGCCAGACCGAAGGAGGACCCGGCGGCATCCTGCTCACGCACGACGAAGTGTTGGAGCGGCCCTCCGCGAGCGGACGCTTCCCCATCGCGAACACTGAAGTCCGCATTGTCGACGCAGACGGAAACGACGTCGTCCCAGGCCAAGTGGGCGAGATGATCATGCGTGGGGAGACCATGATGAAGGGCTACTGGGGCAAGCCTGAAGCAACTGCAGCCACCATTAGGGACGGCTGGGTTCACACCGGCGACCTGGCCCAAGTGGACGACGACGGGTACATCACGCTCGTGGACCGGATGAAGGACATGATCATCACCGGCGGCCAGAACGTGTACTCCGCAGAAGTTGAAAACGCCTTGGCGGGCCACCCGGCGGTGGCCGACGTCGCCGTCGTCGGCCGTCTGCACGAGATCTACGGTGAGACCGTGGTCGCGGTGGTCACACTGAGGGAGAACCAACAGCTGACGCTCGAGGAACTGCGCGAGTACGCCCATGACCGGATCGCCGACTACAAGCTGCCCCGCGAACTTGTCATCGCTGAGATTCCGCGCAACCCGTCGGGGAAGATCCTCAAGCACCGCATACGCGATGAAGTCCGCGGCTGATTCATTCGTGGCTGGCCCAACCATCCGATCCGCACACCTTGGAGAACACTCATGAACCGAGAAGCAGTCATTGTCGACGCCGTCAGGACACCTGTCGGCAAGCGCGGCGGCCAGCTGCGCGCCTGGCATCCCGTGGACCTGCTCGCCCAGACACTGTCAACGCTTGTTGAACGCACAGGCATCGACCACGATCGTCTTGCCGATGTGATCGCCGGGTGCGCCATTCAGAGCGGGGAACAGGCCGGCAACGTGGCACGCAATGCCATTCTTGGAGCGGGCCTGCCCCTGGCCCTGCCCGGCACCACGATTGACCGCCAGTGCGGATCGGGCCAACAGGCAGTGCATTTCGCCGCCCAAGCGATCAAGTCCGGGGAATACGACTTCGCCATCGGGGCCGGCGTCGAGTCCATGTCACGCGTGGATCTGGGCCCGCTCTTCATCCCCGGCGGTCCGCGTGGGACGTGGTACGGGGAGAAGGCGCTGGCACGGTTCGGCGGCAACATTCCGGCCCAGGGACCCTCCGCGGAACTCATCGTCAACAAGTGGGGACTCACCCGCGCGCAACTCGACGACTACAGCATCCGCAGCCACCAACGCGCGGCGGCAGCAACGGCGGCCGGGTACTTCACCTCGCAACTGGTGCCATTGGACGGCCTCGGCAAGGACGGCACGGTTGCACCCATGACCCGTGATGAAGGCATCCGGGCGGTACTGGATCCGGCGAAGATGGCCGCCCTGACACCCGTGTTCTCGCCCGACGGCGCCATCACGGCCGGGAACGCGTCGCAGATGAGCGACGGCGCGGCCGCCTTGCTCGTCGCCGAACGATCCGTTGCCGAAGCGGCGGGACTGCGCCCGAGGGCACGCATCGTCTCGATGGCTGTCGCGGCCGACGACCCTGTCCTGCAATTCACTGCCGTGCTGCCCGCGACCCAGCGGGCACTGGATCAGGCTGGCTTGAACATCACCGACATGGACCTCGTTGAAGTCAACGAAGCGTTTGCCCCCGTTCCACTGCTGTGGGCCACCGAATTCGGCTACCCCGAGGATCAGCTCAACGTCAACGGCGGCTCCATCGCCATTGGCCACCCGCTGGGCTCCACGGGAGCCAGGCTGTTGACCCAGCTCGTCAACGAGCTCGAGCGCCGCGAAGCCAGATACGGGCTGCTGACCATCTGTGAGGGCGGCGGCATGGCCAACGCCACCATCATCGAGAGAATCTAAACAGCTAGGTAGAGGACGAATAATGTCAATGAACTCCCGATCAATCGTCTCCGGCTTTCCGTCCACCATGGGCGACGACGTCCAGCTCAACACCACCACACTGATTCGCCATGCAGCACGCACCCATGGGGACCGCGAGATTGTTTACCGCACCAACGACGGCGGCTGGGACCGGTACACCTATGCGGGCGCGTACGGGAGGATCCAGCGCGGCGCCAACGCACTGCGCTCTCTGGGCGTAGGCCCGGCGACCCGCGTCGGAGTGATCGACTGGAACAGTCGCCGCCACTTTGAGCTCTATTGGGCCATCCCCGGACTGGCCGCCGTCATGGTGCAGCTGAACCTGCGCCTCGGGCCCGAGGACCTCAGCTACGTGATCAGCGACAGCGACACGTCGGTCATCTGCGTTGATGAATCGTTGCTGCCGTTGGCAGAAGCAGTGGCGCCGTCCATGCCCAGCGTCACAACGTGGATCATCATGAGCGACAAACCAATGAACGAAATCCAGACGTCGCTGCCCAACGCCCACCACTATGAGGATCTCCTCGCCGCGAGCGAGCCGGACATCGACTGGCCCGAGGTGGACGAGCGCTCCGCGTACAGCGCGTGCTACACCACCGGTACAACCGGCCGGCCCAAGGGCGTGTTCTACTCACACCGTGCCATCTATCTGCACTCCTACGCCATTGCCGTAAACGTCGGCATGACACTTCACGACTGCACCATGCTCATCACGCCCATGTTCCATGGGCAGGCTTGGGGCCTACCCCAGGCAGCGACGCTCATGGCCAACAAGATTGTCCTGCCAGGCCGCTACTACGCCGAGGACACCGGGGCCTTGACCGACGCGCTCATTGCCGAGGGCGTGACCATCACCAACGGTGCGCCCGTCATCTTTCTCCCGATGCTCCACTACATCGAGACGCTTGAGGCCAAACCGGACCTCAGCCGTCTGCGCATGTTGTCCGGGGCCACCGAGCCGCCTTTGCCCATGATGCGCGGCTTCAAGGACCTCACAGGTGCCGAAACTGTCCACGCCTACGGCGCCACCGAAACGACGCCGCTCGTGACAATGAATACCTACAAACCCAGCGTCCTGTCACGCCTCTCTCCCGGCGAACTTCTGGACCTCAAGCGCAAGCAGGGGCTCCCGGTGTCAGGGGTGGACATCCGACTGATCGATGGGGACGGCAACGACGTCGCTTGGGACGGTGTCACCCAGGGCGAGATCTGCGTCCGCGGTCCGTGGGTCACGAGCAGCTACCACAACATGCCCGCCGAGGATCTGGTGGACCGATTCGTCGACGGCTACTGGCGCAGCGGCGATGTCGGAACCATCGACGCCGACGGGTACCTCAAGGTCACCGACCGCATCAAGGACGTGATCAAGAGTGGCGGCGAGTGGATCTCCTCCATCGACATGGAAAACCTGCTCCTGAGCCACCCGGGGATCGCGGCAGCTGCCGTCGTCGGACTTCCCCACCCAAAGTGGCAGGAACGCCCATTCGTTCTTATCGTCCCTTCCGGCAACGCAGATGTGAAGCTCGACGACGTCCGTGCGCACCTGTCATCCGCGTTCGCCACCTGGCAGCTGCCCGAGGCGATCGAGATCGTGACGGAGATTCCGCGCACGAGCGTGGGAAAGTTCAACAAGTTGCTCATCCGGAACGAACACGCCGCAGTCTACGCAGGGGCGCCAGTCGCTGACTGACGCTCCCCCACTCCCCGACGCGTTGCACATCCTCGCCAACGCGCAGCACACGCCGCACCTCACATGAAAACTGGAGCATCCCTCATGATTTTGGACGATTACCGCTCGCCTTGGCACACCGAAGAACTCGACGACCTCCGGGCCATGGTCCGTACCTTCCTGAAGAAGGAGTCGGCACCACACCACGCCCGATGGGCAGAGCAGCACGAGGTGGACCGGAATTTTTGGCGATTGGCCGGGGAAGCCGGGCTGCTGTGCATCAGCATCCCGGAGGAATACGGCGGCGGCGGAGGCAACTTCGCCCATGAAGCAGTGATCATGGAGGAACAGTCCCGCATCGCGGACGCCGCATGGGCGAACGTTGTGCACAGCGCCATTGTCGCCCACTACATCGCCGCGTTCGGCACCGAGGAGCAGAAACACCGCTGGCTCCCGGGCATGGCGTCCGGAGAACTTGTCGGCGCCATCGCGATGACTGAGCCCACAACGGGCTCTGATCTGCAGAGCATCCGCACCCGGGCCCGGCAGGATGGGGACAGCTACGTGGTCAACGGCGCCAAGACGTTCATCTCCAACGGAACCCACTGCGACCTGGTGATCATCGCCGCACGCACCAGCGAGGACACGGGTGGCAAGGGCATGTCGCTCATCGTCGCCGAAACTGTCGGCCTGGCAGGCTTTGAGCGCGGACGCGTGATGGAGAAGATCGGCATGCACGGCCAGGATACGCGCGAGCTGGCCTTCGTGGACATGCGGGTCCCGAGTGAGAATGTGCTGGGCGGGGTCGAAGGTCTGGGGTTTGTCCAGCTGATGCAGCAACTCCCCCAAGAACGGCTGGCCATCGCCGTCGGGGCAGCGGCGGAGTGCGAATTCGCCGTTCGCGAAGCGACGGCGTACGCGAGAGATCGGGATGCATTCGGTGCGAATCTGCTGTCCTTTCAGAACACCAGGTTCGTGCTTGCGGAGTGTGTCGCGGACAGTTTGGCCGCCCGCACGCTGGTGGACCATTGCATTGCGCAGCATGTCACTGGCGACCTCGATGCGCCTACCGCGTCCCTCGCGAAGTTCTGGTGCACTGACATGCAGAACAAAGTCGTCGATCGGTGCTTGCAGATCTTCGGCGGCTATGGCTACATGACCGAATACCCCATTGCCCGGCGGTTCGCGGCGGCACGTGTTCAAAAGATCTACGGCGGCACCAACGAGATTATGAAGGAACTGGTCGCGAGGTCGCTATGATTCCGAACCCACCTCGCTTCACCGCGGAGCAGCTTCCCGTCGGTGAAGCGGTAATCCTTGGCTCCCACTCCGTATCCGAGGCGGAGATCATCCGCTTCGCCTCGGAGTGGGACAGCCAGTACTTCCATACCGATCCCGCTGCAGCACGAGAGAGTTGCTTCGGCGGGCTCATCGCCAGTGGTCTGCACACCTTGTCCATCTTTCAGCGACTTGCCGTGGCGGGCCTGTTCAACCACTATGACGTCGTGGCGGGCACGGAGATTCGGGAGGTGCGCTTCCTGCACCCGGTGCGCCCCGGCGACGTTCTCGTGGGGGCGATGCACATAGGCTTGGTAGAAAATGACGGGCGCGGCCGCGCTGCGGTGGTCATGACGGGGACGCTCAAAAACCAGCACGGCGCAGTGGTGCTGAGCTTGCAGATGGAAGCACTGATAGCCAGCTCCGGTGAATGATTTGCGAAGTTGCAACGGCACCAGCGGATTGGGGACTTTGTACCATTGCACGCCCATGGTCCGTGGGGCAGCATGGAAGTATTCACTATCAGTGCGGACCCATGTCAAGGAGGGCGTCATGCCATCTTGGGCGATGCTCGTCGGGCGGGGATTCGGAGCTCTGCAAGGACATGACGGAGGAGATGACTGTGAGTCAGCAATCTGCCACTGAGGATGTGCCGCCGCCCATTCGCGTCTTTATCTTGGACGACCATGAATTGGTGCGGCTGGGCCTTGCGGAACTGCTGGAGGGGCAGGGCTTCACCGTGGTCGGGTCCTGCGGCACTGCGGCCGAGGCCACGCGCCTAATTCCGGCACTGCGTCCGGACGTGTCCGTGTTGGACGCGCGGCTGCCTGACGGCACCGGGATCGAAGTATGCCGTGACGTTCGTTCTGTCGATCCAACCCTCAGGTGCCTGATCCTGACCAGCTACGACGACGAGCAGGCTCTCCGGGGTGCCGTGCTGGCAGGCGCGTCCGGCTATGTGCTGAAGGAAATTGGTGGCACGGACCTGCTGACCGCCATCAAACTGGCCGCCAACGGCAAATCCCTGTTCGATGCTGCGCTGAAGCGAAAAATCATCGAAGGCCTGGCCGACCCCGTTCCCCCGGATCCCCGCATGGCCAGCCTGACCGCCCAGGAACGGCGAGTTCTGGCGCTCATCGGCCAAGGAATGACCAACCGGCAAATCGGGGACGAGCTCTTCCTCGCCGAAAAGACCGTGAAGAACTACGTATCTTCGCTGTTGGCAAAGCTTGGCTTCGAACGAAGGACCCAGGCAGCGGTGTACATCACCCGAAGATAGCCTTCCGGGCGGTGGATCCACCGGCCAACCGCTCAGCGAGCCCGGATGGAAGCAGCATGGTCCAGGGGCGCCGACCAGTGGAAGTTCGTTCCTTGTCCCACCACGCTTTCCAGCTGAAAGTCCCCGCCCAGGGTCACTGCACGGGCTTGCATGTTCGCCAGTCCGCTCCGCCCGCCAGTGGCTGCGATTCCGCAGCCGTCGTCCCGGACGGTGACACTCACCAGCCCGTCGCCGGCGGCGACGTTCACATCGATCTTCCCCGCCTGCGCATGCCTGACAGCATTGCTGACGCCCTCGGACACCACGGCAAGGACGTGCTCGGCCAAATCAGCGGACACTTGGGAGTCAATGGGCCCGGACAAGACGATCCGGGGCACGAAAGGCAGCACTTTGGACACTTTTTGCACTGTATTGACGATTCGGCTTCCCAACAGGTCCGTTTCCCCCGAAGAAGCCCGCAATGAGTAGATGGTCTCGCGCAGTTCCTTGATGGTGGCGTCCAGCTCATTGGTGATGGCGCCTATGCGCGCCAGTCCGGGCGCGTCGACAATGAAGCGGGCCAGGCTTTGCACGTTGAGGCCGGCGGCAAACAAACGCTGGATAACGACGTCGTGCAGGTCTTGGGCGATGCGGTCCCGGTCGCTGTACAACATCAACTGTTCGCGAAGCCTGTGTGCGTGGGCCAGTTCGAGTGCCAGCGCCGCCTGTGAACAATAAGAGGCAATCAACTCGGCAGCCAGCGAAGAAAACCTGGGTTGGCCCTTGTCGCGCACCAGCACCATCAGTCCATGGGCAGCACCCTCGGTGCCCAGTCGCGCAAGAAGTCCAGGACCCGTGTCCGTTGCAAACGCCGGGCCGAGCAGTTTCGACGCATTCTCGAAGCTGCTCGGCTGGCCTGACTGCAGGACCTTTTGCACGGCCCCGTGGTTGAGGTCCAGCAGCCGTCCAGTCAGTTCCGGGCTCCGGGCACCTGCGGAACCCGTGACTTCGTGCTGCCCCGCCTCGTTGGGCGGACTGGCGATGAGCACCAGGATGGACTCCGAAGGTTCAAGTGCCGTTTGCGCCACGAACGCAGGATCGGGGCGGGCTCCGTTCCCCACAGCACCCATCATGCCAACGGCAACGCTTTGTCCAGCCTCCATCCAGTCTGTGCGCAGCTGCGCTTCGTCAAACAGCTTCGCGTTCTCTATGGCGAACCCGGCGGCTCCGGCAAGTGCCACGGCCAGTGATTCGTCGTCTGCGGTGAACAGCCGTCCCCCTCTTTTTTCCGTCAGGTACAGGTTCCCAAAGACCGCGTTCCGGGCCCGGATGGGCACACCCAGAAAAGTTCGCATCGGCGGGTGGTGCAGGGGAAATCCGGAGGAGGACGGGTGGTCGCTCAGATCCGACAGCCGGATGGGGCGTGGTTCCCGTATGAGCAAGCCCAACACGCCATGCCCGGCGGGCAATGGACCAATAAGCGTCGCAAGGTTCGGGTCGATTCCCTCGGTGACAAAATGGCTCAGGCCCCGCCCTTCACCAATAACTCCCAACGCCCCATATTCGGCATCCAGAAGGTGGCAGGCGACCTGCACGATTCGTGTGAGCACCTCATCCAGACTCAGCTTTTCGGTGATGGAGATGACGGCGGAGAGCAGTTCCCGCACGCGTTCGTCGGAATGCCACCCGCTTGGTTCTGTTGCCGATGGCGCTGGTTCACCCTCCCCCGGGTGCGGATGTTCGATGGCTTGCCTCCGTTGACTGCCTGCTGCTGGTTAAAGTCCGTGGCTGAAACCGGGCGCCTGGCTGGTACCCGCCCCTTGTGGTCAGGATACGCCACCGTGCAAGAGCCCTGCCATGTACTGTGTGGGTCCTTGTTCCCTACTGGCAGCCGCGAAACCGGCTTATGCTCGTGCCATGACGAAGAAACCATCACCCACAAGCACGGAAGCGCTGCCGGTAAACGAATGCTGGGCACTGCTTCGCTCGGTCTCTTTTGGCCGGGTCGCCGTCTGGGACGTGGATCACCCCAACATCTTCCCCATCAATTTCACCGTTGACCACGGCACGCTTGTCTTTCGCACAGGGGAAGGCACCAAGCTTGCTGCGGTACGCAGGGGCCATCCCGTTGCCGTGGAAGCTGACGGAGTGGACCCGGACACAGGCCTGGCTTGGAGCGTGGTGGTGAAGGGATCCGCAGAACCAATGACTTCAACGGACAGCCTGTTGGACAGCTTTTCGCTCAAGCTTTTTCCGTGGCACCCCGGACGCAAGGACACCTTCGTGCGCATTTCCCCCACTTCCACCACCGGACGCAGGTTCCACGTCACCCCTCCAGCGGAGTGGTGGACTGCGTACGCCAATGCGCGCCAGACCTACCCGGAATAACATGGGGAGCCGGAAACCGGCATGGAAGCGAGCAGGCCGTCGATTAGTTTGGGCCTGCCCGCTTGCATACTCGGTTTTTTTGAAAACTCAGATCTCGCCGGTGGGCTCCTGCACCTCGAGATGCTCGGCGTCTGCCCCGGCCGCCTCCTGAGCTGAGACTGCGTCCACGGCCGAGTGAACCACCAGCACCGGGCACTTGGCATGTGCGGCACACGCCGAGCTGACCGACCCCAGCAGCATCCCCTTGAACCCTCCATGGCCCCGAGATCCAACAATGAGCATCTGCGCCTGGTTTCCTGCATCGATCAATACCTGTGCCGCTTGTCCTCGGTGGCTCTCGCGGACCAGCCCCTGGGGCGGATTGCCCCCAAAAGCCTCCAGCAGGGCTTGGCCTTGCTGTTTGGCGACAACTCCCTCGCTGTCCCACTCCGGAATGGAGTAGGGGGCAAATACCACTTCCGGGCGCCACGCCGAGACGGCCTTGATGGTCGCACCCAAGGGGGCGGCCAGCTTTTGCGCCCACTTCAATGCCAGGACGGATTCCGGGGAACCATCCACTCCCACCACAATGTGCAAATTTTCACGGGGCTTCGACGCGTCCACGGCGGCTACCTTCTTTCACCTGTCAACTGCTGGCCGCACCCCGGATGGCACGGCCTGTCAGCTCCAATGGTCGCCGCTGCACGGCAGCGCCGCACAGGGCACAAAGTCCCCACCCGTGCCGGTGACCTGCCGCTCTCGGTTCCGGCGCCGCTGTGGCCCGTCCCGCCTGGATTCGGGACTTTGTGCCCTGTCTGCCGGGACTGCCGGACCGTAGTGTCATTCCATGAGAGCAAATGCGGTGGCCCCGAAGGCCGTAATCCTGACAGCCACGGAATGCTGGACGTTCCTTTCCCAAACATCTGTTGGTCGGCTTGCCGTGACCGTGGACGGCCGTCCGGACGTTTTCCCTGTCAATTACCAGATTGATGGTGAGTCTCTCCTGTTTCGGACCGGTGACGGCACCAAGATGAACGCCATCAACGCTGATGGACGCGTCGCCTTTGAGGTCGATGCCGTGAATGAGAAGCTGGGAAAGGCTTGGAGCGTGGTCATCAAGGGGCACGCAGAATTCGCCTCCTCCGAGGGTCATGCCCTCAACACCACCGCACGAGGGCTGTTTCCCTGGCAAGGGGTTGGAGGTGCACACCTCGTGCGCATCCTGCCGGAAACCATGACAGGGCGGCGTTTCGCGCTCGACACGTCGGTGACCTCGATGGTTTCCCTCGACGAGGCCATCAGGGCCGGGCTTGAATAAGCCAAAACGTCCGGAGTCGAAAGCGGCCATGTTCTTCGATCTACGCCAAAATCCGCATGGATGGATGATGCCAGACTCGCCCACCCCGGATTCTACGAGATCGTGCCCCGAGTCCCCCCAGGACACCTGTTCAGGACTTTCATCATCAGCCTTTTTGCACAGTTCCTTTAGCTAGTTCAAAGACCGGCTGGCAGATCCGAGCTGTTGGGCGGCCTCCACGACTCGGGCCGACATGGCCTGTTCGGCAGGCGCCCCCCACGACCGCGGATCATAAGACTTCTTTATGCCCATCTCACCGTCTATCTTGAGGACTTCGTTGTAGTGGGACAGCATGAAACCAGCAATGGACCGTGTAAATGCGTATTGGGTGTCGGAGTCTATATTCATTTTGACCACCCCGTGGCTCACGGCTTCACTTATTTCTTCACGGGTTGAGCCGGACCCCCCGTGGAACACCAAGTCCAGTGGTCGGTCGGCACCCGCCTGTTGTGCCAGTGATGCCTGAATTTCACCCAGCAATTCTGGCCTGAGTTTCACCTTCCCTGGTTTGTAGGCACCATGGACATTGCCAAACGTCAATGCAGCCATATACCGACCTTTGTGGCCGGTTCCCAGTGCTTCCACAAGCTGTCGGACATCGTCAACGGTTGTGTATAGCCGCTCGTCAATGGCACCGACGATGCCATCTTCCTCACCGCCAACGACGCCAACTTCCACTTCGAGAATCGTTTTTGCCTGCTGGGACATGGTGAGCAATCGTTGTGCGATCTGCAGATTGTTGGACAGAGGCAGCGCTGATCCGTCCCACATATGAGATTGGTACAGCGGCAAAAGTCCACTCTTCACACGTTTGATGGAGTGCTCCAGGAGTGGCAAAACCCAGTCTTGGAGGTTGGCTTCGGGGCAATGATCGGTGTGCAGGGCTATCTTCACGTTGTATAGTTTGGCTACTTCGTGGGCATATAATGCCAGTGCCAAAGAACCGGCAACCCGATTCTGCACGACGCCCGACAGGTACTGCGCGGTGCCCACCGAGACCTGAATAATGCCGTCACTTTCCGCCTCGGCGAAGCCGGCCAGTGCCGCGTTGAGGGTTTGAGACGAGGTGACGTTGATTGCAGGGTAGGCGTATCTTTCTTTTTTTGCGGTGTCCAACATTTGCGCGTACTCGGCGGGGGTAGCGATTGGCATGGCATGCTCCTTGATTAATTGGTACAGCCGCAGGAATTCCGGTGGTGGTAGATGGTATGAGTCCTTAGAACCTGGCGGGGCCCCTCACTTCCTTCGATCCTGTCGATCAGGAGGTCCACGGCAACTCGGCCCATGCTCTTCACGTCTTGTTCGATGGCAGTCAGCCGGGGTTCAAATACATCGGCCCATTCGAAGTCGTCATAGCACACCAAGGCAACCTCATTGGGCACTTTGAGCCCGAGGTCTCTCAATGCGTGCATGCAGCCAATGGTCATGGCATTGTTGAGGACAACGAGAGCTGTAGGGCGTGACTCCATGTCGTGAAAAAGTTCGCGAACTGCACGATAGGCTCCCTTGGCCTTGGAGTTTCCCTCGATCATCGTCGTCTTGACCGGAAAATCGGCGTTGGATATGGCGGACTCGAACCCTTGGACACGCTCGATCGTGGACTGGATCCCCGGCAGGCCGGTCACCGCCGCGATGTAGGTGTGACCCAGATCAATTAGGTGACTCGTGATCAAGCGGGTGGGCTCGACATTGTCCGGGGCCACTTGGTCACAGTCCACATCGGCATGCCTGTCGATTAGCACCATCGGTGTTCCGTCGTTGATGACGTGTGGAAGATTCGAGGATTCGCTGTTCGGTGCCGGAGCGATAATCATGCCGTCAACCTGGCGGTCCAGAAGCGTTCCAAGAAGCGCCTCTTCACACTGCTCGTCGTCATGCGAATCACCCATCACCAGGCTGTAGCCGCGGGTGGATGCACGCTTCTCGATACTGTGAACCAAATTTGCGAAGTATGGATTTCTCAGGGCGGAAATGGACAGTCCAATGGAATGCGTGCGCGACGTCACGAGAGCAGTCGCCAGCGCATTACGACGAAAATGCGTCGTGTCCATCGCGGTCAGCACTCGTTGCCGAGTACTGGGGCTGACCGTGCGCGTCTCATTGAGGACATGCGAAACGGTGGTGATGGAGACACCCGCCTCACGGGCGACATCTGCCATTTTGCCCAAGAGACCTCCTGCGTTGAAATTGCGCATCTGGTGACACGAATCACGCTAATTTGTTTTAAACGCTTGCGCAAGCGTTTGCGGGAGTCTTACAGTGGAGCCACTCTACGGCAGATCCCTGCCTCACTGGCCAAAGGAGTCCAGATGGCGAAGTACAGCAGTTTCAGGAAGATTGCCCCGCACACCAGAATGCGCCGATCACTGTCGGCGTTGGCGTTGGCTGGTGCACTAGCCCTTGCCGCCACGGCGTGTGGCGGCAACGGTACCCCCGGTGCCACAAATGGCGGTGGTTCCGCTAACGTAAAAGTTGGGCTGATCACCAAAACCGACACCAACCCATATTTTGTGAAGTTGCGCGAAGCGGCACAGGCCGAAGCCTCCAAAAAGGGTGCCGACCTGATAGCGCTCGCAGGCAAGTTCGACGGCGACAACGAGGGCCAAGTAACCGCCATCGAAAATCTCGTCAGCCAAGGAGTGAAAGGCATACTCATCACTCCGAACTCGTCCACAGGTATTCTGGCTGCCATCAAGCAGGCGCGTGATGCCGGCGTCGTGGTCATTGCCCTGGATACGGCCACCGACCCGGCCGATGCGGTCGATGCCACGTTTGCGACTGACAACAAGCAGGCGGGCGTGTTCGAAGGCAAGTGGGTCAAGGGAACCCTGGGTACAAAGACACCGAAGTTGCTCATGCTCGATGGAACGCCCGGTGGCACGGTGGACACCTTCAGGCACGACGGGTTCCTGGAGGGCATGGGAATTGCGTCCGGCTCGCCCGAGATCGCAGGCATGGAGACGACCAACGGCGACCAGACCAAGGCACAAACAGCCATGGAGAACCTGCTCCAGCGTGTTCCTGACGCCAATGCCGTCTACACGATCAATGAGCCAGCCGCTGCTGGCGGCTACCAGGCCATTTCGGCCGCAGGCAAGACCAAGCAGATCACCATGGCATCGATCGACGGCAGCTGTACGGGCGTCCAAAACGTCAAGGCCGGCAAGATCGGCGCGACGGTTATGCAGTTCCCGGCCAAGATGGCCCAAGAGGGAGTTGACGCCGTGGTCAAGTTTGCCCAGGACGGCACCAAGCCGAGCGGATTCAATGACACCGGGGCACAGCTGATCACGGACCAGCCGGTCGAAGGGCTAGATTCCAAAGATACTGCTTGGGGTTTGGAGAATTGCTGGGGATAACTTCAGTAAATTGACGGTCTGGGCGCCATACGAGGGCGCATAGGCACCAGTGTCTTTAGGCTGCACGTCCCAGAGAGGCAACTCATGACCACCACGGATTCCATCAGATCCGGACCGCCGCGACCCAGCCGGGACTGGACTTGGGTAGCACGGCAACCGCTCGTGGGGCCGCTGGCTGCACTCATCCTCGCCATAGTTGTCTTTTCGATAGGATCTCCCCGATTCCTCACTCCCTACAATCTTTCCTTGATCGGTCAGCAGTCAATTGTGATCGGCATCTTGGCAGTAGCCCAGACCATCGTGATTCTCACGGCTGGCATTGACCTTTCCATCGGCGCCATCGCAGTGCTTGGAACAATTGTGATGGCCAAAACCGTTGAAAGCGCAGGCGGCGTAGGCGCATTGCTCATCGCCCTCGTAGTCTGCGTTGCCATTGGCGCGATCAATGGGTCCTTGGTGTCTTTCCTCCGTCTCCCCCCGTTCATCGTCACGTTGGGCACCTTCACAGCTGTAGCGGCGGCCAGCCAGTTGTATGCCGGATCTGCCACTTATCCCGTCACATCACCGCTCCTGACATTCTTCGGACAGGACTTCGGAATTGGCGCCTGGCGTACGACTCTGGGAGTCGGGGTGATGGTCGTTGTGTACCTTGTCTGCTTCTATGTCTTGAACCAGACTGCGGGCGGCCAGCACGTCTATGCTGTAGGTGGCAACCCAACTGCGGCTCGCTTCACCGGAATTAAGACGAACCGGACGCTGCTCATGGTCTACATCATGACCGGCGTGATAGCCATGATCGCTGCATGGGCGGCACTTGGAAGAATTCCCAATGCGGACCCCAACGCCTACCAGACTGCCAACCTGGACACGATCACCGCCGTCGTCATCGGCGGCACCAGTCTCTTTGGCGGTCGGGGGTCGATCGTCGGAACACTGATTGGAACTTTGATCGTGGGTGTCCTGCGCAATGGACTGACTCTGATAGGTGTCGACAACCTCTACCAAAACATCGCCACGGGGGTGCTGGTCATCTTGGCCGTGGCCTTCGACCAAGTGGCTCGCAGGAGGACTCAGTGACTACATCGCACACTCGCGTGCTACAAGCCCATAACTTAGTGAAGCGCTATGGCTCGGTAACAGCGATAAATGGGGCGGATTTTGAGTTGCGTGCCGGCGAAGTGCTGGCCGTTATCGGCGACAACGGGGCAGGGAAATCAAGCCTGATCAAGGCCCTCTCCGGTGCATTGGTCCCCGATTCCGGGGAGATCAAGATGGACGGCAAGCCCGTTCGATTCAAGACAACGCTCGATGCCAGGCACCACGGAATTGAAACGGTCTATCAGGATCTATCGGTGATCCCCGCTCTGGACATTGCAAGCAACGTTTTCCTTGGCCGGGAGGTTCGCAAGAAGGGATTTATGGGCAACGTACTTCGCCAACTCGACAAGCCTTGGATGCGGTCGGAATCCATGCGCCACCTTGCAGATCTGAAGATCGGCATCAGGTCCGCAACACAGACAGTTGAAACTCTCTCAGGTGGACAGAGACAGGGTGTGGCTGTGGTTAGGTCCGCGGCCTTTGGCAAACGCGTGATCATCATGGACGAGCCCACAGCTGCCCTTGGTGTTAAGGAATCCGGAATGGTTATGGACCTCATCCGTCAAATCCGGGAACGTGGCCTGCCCGTGATTCTGATTAGTCACGACATGCCCCACGTCTTTGACGTCGCCGACCGGATCCATGTACATCGCTTGGGCAAGCGCGCAGCCGTCGTCGACCCCAACGTACGCAGTATGGCCGAGGTCGTCGCCTTGATGACAGGCGCCCTCGAACCGACCGAGGAGGAGCGCAACGGTGGTGCATGAGTCTTCGCCGTCAGGGTCCTGCGGAGTCTTCGTCGGATTGGCGACCTTGGACATCATTCAACGGGTTCAGGAGCTACCGGGCCGCAACGCCAAAGTCACGGCATTGCGACAAGATGTCTCCGGAGGTGGGCCCGCCCTCAACGCCGCCGTCATCTTTTCCAGGCTCGGCGGAAGGGCAACTTTGTTGACCCGGCTGGGACAAGGCAGCATTGCAGCACTAATCCGTGAGGACCTTGAGATCAACGGAGTTGATGTGGTGGACCTCGCTGGGGACCTATATAAACCATCTGTATCAACAATCACTGTCGACGATGCTTCTGGGGATCGGCAGATTGTTTCGACCGACGCACGGCATGATCCATCTGGTCCCCAGGGAGTGACTTCAGCAGATGGCCGCCGTATCCGTGCAGCGTTGGAGGGACTGGGCCGGGCAGACATCATTCATCTTGATGGGCACCATCCAGATTTGTCTCTTGTCGCTGCGCGATGGGGCAGCGACTTAGCTATCCCACGCGTGCTTGACGCCGGTCGATGGAAACCAATAATGGAGGACTTGATCCAACTGTCGACAGACGTTGTCTGCTCAGCAAATTTCACTGTGCCAACTTGGGATCGCGACCTGTTGCCTTGGATCTTGGCTCAAGGGGCTGAACTGGCCGCGATTACGGATGGACCTCATCCGGTGAAGTGGATGACCGCCACTGAGGAAGGAAGCATCGAGGTGGCACAAGTCCGGGCAGCAGACACGCTTGGCGCTGGCGACTTCTTTCACGGCGCATATAGTTTTGCCCGAACGTTTCATGCTAACCACGGACGGAGCTCCGCCCGCTCGACATCACTGCGGTTCGCAGGAAATGTCGCCAGCCTGAAGTGTTCCAGTGTTGGAACGCGGGAATGGTTACACACGGTGGCTGACCAGGGCCTCCTTGACTTCTTGAGGACAGAACAAAAATGACTACTTCGGTTCACATCGACGAGCTGATTGAAACGGCTGCCACCATGGCAACCAGCGGAAATCGGTCAATCCTCGGGATTACGGGTGCCCCCGGTGCAGGCAAATCCACTTTGGGCAGCCGGATTGTCGATGCCCTGGGTCCAGACATGTCCATTTTGGTGCCGATGGATGGTTTTCATCTAGCCAATTCAGTGCTTGTGGCGACCGGCCTCCGACAGGTCAAGGGCGCCCTGGAAACCTTCGACGACGCGGGATACGTGAATCTGCTCCACCGAATTCGAGACCAAAAGTCGGAGGAAGTAATTTATGCACCCACTTTCAACCGCGATCTCGAGGAACCGATCGCGGGCAGCATCCTCATTCGGGCAGACGTTCCGCTTGTAGTAACTGAAGGGAACTACCTCCTGGCCGAGACTGGGGCATGGCCGACCGCCAGGACCTGGCTGACGGAATCTTGGTTTCTCAACCCAGAGCGAGACAGTCGGCAGCGCTGGCTCGTTACCCGTCACATGGACTTCGGCAAGTCTCAGGAAGAGGCTAGAGCGTGGGCCCTCGGATCCGACGAGAACAACGCAATACTGATAGAGTCGACGGCCCACCGCGCAGATCGGATCCTTCGGGTCGACGGACTCTAATTCCAGCGGGATGTCGGCTTGGTGGTTGTTTGGGTTGCGCAACCCGCAAGCACGCTTTCGATGCCCTGGAATCACCCCTGCCACCAGGTCGTATGCTTCGCCGCACCTATTCTGTTCCACGGGAACACTGGCATCCTCAAACGCGCCGAAAACTTCCCCGGTCCGGCCACGCCATCGAACAACTCGAAACCATCATCGTGGACGGCCGTGGCGTCGAAGCCTCCGCGCGCGCCGCGAGTGAAATGTGTGGCTCATCCGTCGCGCTGGGCAACACTGGCACCAGGATTTCCCACAAGTGGAACAGTCCCATGGATAACCCATGCGCTACTCGGTACGCTAATGCTGGTGGCTGTTCGGCCACATCGACGATGACGTCAAGGAGTTTCTCATGTCTGCTAGTAGTCCCATCCGCTCAGTCATCAGCCCCGGTCGCTATGTGCAGGGTCCGGGAGCCATGGCCCGGCTAGGAGAATTCGTGGCAACCATCGGAAGCACGCCCTTGATTGTTGCCGACGACGTCGTGTGGGGTTTCGTGGGGCACGATGCAACCTCGTCGCTGAAAGCGGCTGGATTGCCCGTCATCCGGGAAGCCTTCCGTGGAATGCCGACGGCAAAGGAAATCAACCGACTCGTCGAAGTGATCAAGAACGCCGCCGCCGACGTCGTTGTCGCTGTCGGCGGCGGAAGTACCATAGATGCTGTCAAATCATCCGGGTTTCTCGCAGGTATTCGGTGGGTGACAGTACCCACCGTCGCTTCCACGGATGCGCCGACATCTGCGCTGGCCGTCGTCTACACAGAAGATGGCGCGTTCGAGGAGTATCGGTTCTTTCCCCGCAACCCGGACCTCGTCCTCGTCGATTCACAGATTGTTGCAAATGCTCCGGCTGCGTTCCTCGCTGCGGGAGTCGGCGACGCCTTGGCCACCTGGCTCGAGGCCCGTGCAACAGCGGCATCCAGCTCACTGACAATGGCCGGGGGGCTGCCCACCCTCACAGGCACGGCTCTGGCCCGGCTTAGTTGGGATGTCCTCTGGGACAACGCACTGCCAGCTCTCGATGCAGTACGAGATCACCTTGTCACCCCGGCAGTGGAAAAAGTCATCGAAGCCAACACCCTGCTCTCCGGCCTGGGATTCGAGTCCGGTGGGCTGGCAGCAGCCCATGCCATCCACAACGGGTTGACTGCGGCACGGCAAACGCATGGACTGGCCCACGGGCAGAAAGTCAACATCGGCTCGCTCACGCAGCTCGTCCTTGAGGGTGCACCGACCAATGAAATACGAGACTTTGTCGAATTCACCACCCGAGTGGGCCTGCCCACTACCCTCACAGAGATAGGACTAACGGCGGAAAGCACTCACGAACTCGCGCTGGTCGCCAATGCCGCCACCGTGGCAGGCGAAACCATTCATGCCATGCCTTTCGAAGTGCGCCCCGCCGATGTCGTCTCTGCGCTTAAATCCATTGAGCGGTTCTCCCGTCGGATCCGCGACGAAGCAGGCCTCCCTGCGCCGAAGCCATACGTCGCTGCCCACTGACGGGAGAGCCACGAGCGGACCGGGTGAGAACGAACCGCGTGCATCGCGGCTGATTTGCTGCGGCAGCACAGGACTTCAGTCACTGGAAAGTCCGATTTCGTGCGAAGCTGGAAGCATGGCCCCAGCTTCGCACCAATCACCTCTCAAGACCTCTGCTGAACAGGATCGTGTCCCTGTGCCGGAACCTCCGGCACCAACTCTGCTCGGCTTGCTCATGCATGTGGCCGACGCCGTCCACGAAATCCGAACACGGCTGGCCAATGCCACCGGTTTCGCCCCCACCATCGTCGCTTACCCGGGCTACGGCAGCACCACGCGGGTGCGCGTGCTGGCCCGGGTGGTGCTGACAACCAAGCCCACCGCCGCCACGGGCAAGGTGCGCGGCTGGAGGGCCTTCACCAGCGTCCCCGTCCGGTACAGCGAGGTGGAGGTGGAGATCGACGGCGTCGTCCATGCGGTGCGCGCCGACTCCGGCGGACTCGTGGACGTGGTTGTGGACGCATCGTTGGAGCCAGGCTGGCACACGGCCTTCCTTCGCAGCGAGGTGGCAGCTCCCGCGGAGGCCGGCATTCTCATCGTGGCACCGGAAACCACGTTCGGCATTGTCTCCGACATCGATGACACCGTCATGGTCACGGCGCTGCCCAGACCACTGCTGGCCCTGTGGAACACTCTTGTCCTCAGCGAGCGGGCACGGACACCCACGCCGGGCATGGCCGTCTTGCTCGACAGGCTGGTCGACAAGCACCCCGAAGCGCCCATTCTCTACCTCTCCACCGGACCGTGGAATGTGGCCCCGGCACTGGCACGGTTCCTGGAACGGAACCTGTACCCGAAAGGCGTGCTGCTGCTCACCGACTGGGGACCCACCCGCCAGCGGTGGTTCCGCAGCGGCCAGGAACACAAAACCAGCAACCTGCAGCGGCTGGCAGCGGAATTCCCCGGCATCCGGTGGCTGTTGGTGGGCGACGACGGCCAGCACGATCCGGAGATCTACGCCGACTTCGCGCGCTCGCATGCCGCACAAACGGCCGCAATCGCCATCCGAGAGCTGTCCACAGGGGAAGCTTTGCTGGCTGGTCGCCGAGCCCACGAGGACGGGCCCGCCTCGGGCCACGGCGGCGTGCCTTGGGTTTCCGCACCCGATGGGTCCGGGCTCGCGGCGCAGCTGAAAGAGCACGGTATTCTCTGAAGCTGTCGATCCGGGCGGCTCGGCCTCCCTGGCGGAGTGGTGGTTCCCCGCAGCTCCATGCCGGGTGCTTCCAGCGTCCAATGCGGGGGAACTATTGTCACCGAAAACTGGCAAGATATGGGTATGGCGAAACAACAACCCCCAGGACCGACCAACCCGCAGTCCGGCCGGGAGGGCGAACTCACCGACGACCGATTCCTGGGGCAGACGGATCTTACCCGGTGGCGAGGGCCGGGCGGCCGCTGGCTCGCCGGCGTCGTGCGTTGGCTCAGTGCCCGGATGGGACCGCACGCCGCACTGATCCTCACGCTCGCCATCGGCGCCGCGATCGCCGCCGCGCTGACATATGTTTCCGCAGAAGTCTATGAGGCCGTCACCGAGGCCGACGACGTTGCAGCGCTGGACCATCCGCTGCTGGAGGCAGCCAAGAGTGTACGCTCACCGTGGCTGGACACGTTCGCGACGGGATACACCGACATCGCCGGGACCATCGGGATGCCCATCCTGGCGGCCACCATCATGGTGATCCTCGCCGTCAAGCGCCGGTCCTGGACACCGGTGATACTCATGCTCACGGCGACGGCGGGATCGCTGCTGATGACGGTTGCGGGCAAACAGCTGATTGGACGGGCACGCCCGCCCCTGGCGGACGCCATCCCACCCTATGAATACTCGCCCTCGTTTCCCAGCGGGCACACGTTGAACGCCACTGTGATCGCAGGCGTGGTGGCCTACCTGATCATCCTGCGTTTGGACTCCCTCCGGAGCAGGGTCCTCACGGTTCTGGCCGCCGGCTTCTTTGCCTTCACCGTGGGACTGAGCCGCATTTACCTGGGCCACCACTGGTTCACCGATGTGTTGGTTGCCTGGACCCTGGGCGCCGTGTGGTTGGTCTTGGTGATTACCGCCCACCGGCTGTACCTGACGGCCAACCGGCAGTCCGCCGACGCGGGGTCCGCGTCGCCGGAGCCGTGATGGGCCCCGGCAGTGGTGGCCGGCAGTGGTCCCCGGCCCGCACCCCGGGCTAGGGTTAGGATTCAATTCAGCGCCAATTTCCGCAAAGCAAGATTCCCCAAAGACATGAGGTCCCCATGGCAGAGAACCAACCCCGGCAGGGCAAGCGGGCCGCTGTGGTCATCAACCCGGTGAAGTCCCCCGACAAGCAATTCAAGGCCACGATCACCCAAGTGTGCACGGATGCAGGCTGGGAAGAACCCTTGTGGTTGGAAACATCCAAGGACGACCCTGGCCATGGTCAGGCGAAAGAGGCCTTGGAGGCCGGGGTCGACGTCGTCATTGCCGCGGGCGGGGACGGCACCATTCGCGCTGTGGCCGAGGTTCTCGCCGGCACGGACACCGCGATGGGATTGTTGCCCCTGGGAACGGGCAACTTGCTGGCCCGCAACCTGGGCATTGACGTTGCCAGCCCGGTCCGGGCGGCGCGGGGCGTTTTGGAAGGAACCGAGAGCAGGATCGACGTTGTGAAGGTGGTGGTCGACCATGCCGAGCAGGAGCAGATGTTCCTGGTTGCGGCCGGGCTCGGATACGACGCGTCCATCATGGCCAACACCGTGGACGGGCTCAAGGACCGTGTGGGCTGGCTCGCCTACGTTGAATCCGGCCTGCGGAACCTGCCGGGGAAAC
The DNA here is from genome assembly GCF_030063185.1 of Arthrobacter sp. H35-D1. GTDB lineage: Bacteria > Actinomycetota > Actinomycetes > Actinomycetales > Micrococcaceae > Specibacter. The sequence continues at coordinate 27,808 of NZ_JASISP010000007.1, read as the reverse complement.
CTGTCACGGCCACGATCACCGTTGACGGCAAACAAGAGAAGCATCGCAAGGTTCGCGGCGTCATGGTGGGCAACTGCGGAAAGTTGATGGGCGGCCTCGAGATCTTCCCGAACGCCGTGGTGACCGACGGCATCCTGGACCTACTGACGTTTTCACCCCACGGGAGGTTTGGCTGGCTTGGCGTGGTGGTCGGGGTCTTTGGCAAGGGCAAGAGCCGCTCAGTGCGGAGCCTTTCGGGCAGGACTGCGGAAATCTCCTTGGACAGCCCGCAGGAATTCCAGATCGACGGCGACCACCTGGGCTCGGCATCTCACCTGCGGGTCACCGTTGATCCACTGGCGCTGACCATCCTGATGACGGCGTCACCTGGCCGGGACGAACTGACGGAGGAAGCAATGAGAAACGAAAACGCACCTGCCCCTTTGGACGCCGAGTGAAGGCCGGCAGGAAAGCACGCACGGCGGCCAGCCGCGCCGGCAACAGCAACACGCTGGCCATGATTGCCCGGATCGGGTTTGCCGCCAACGGGCTCACGCACGTGCTGATCGGATACCTCGCCATTCGCGTTGCCTTGCACCAAGGAGGCGAGTCGGACCAGTCCGGGGCGTTCGCGCAGCTGTTGAAACTGCCCGGCGGAATGATCGTTTTGTGGATCATTGTCGCAGGGCTCGCCGCGCTGTCCTTGTGGCTGCTGCTCCAAGCCGCTCTTGGCCTTGGTTCGTCCTCGAAGAAGCGCTGGGTGAGGAGCCTGGGATCGCTGGGCAGCGCCGTCGCGTACATCGCCGTGGCCTCGACGGCCCTGTCTTTTGCGCTCCGGCGTCCCAGCGATTCCTCGTCTTCTTCGACGGAGGCCAGCGGGACCATCCTTTCACTGCCCGGCGGGCAGGCGCTGCTCATCGCGGTGGGACTCGTTACCGTCGGCATTGGCGGCTACTTCATCTACAAAGGCGCCCGGCAAAAGTTTCGGAAAGACATCACGGTGCCTTCCGGTCGCTCCGAGCGGCCCGTCGTCGTGCTGGCCATGACCGGATTCATCGCCAAAGGCATCGCCATCCTCACGCTGGGCATCCTGTTCATCGTCGCGGCCGTCCAAGTGGACCCGAAAGAAGCCTCCGGCCTGGACGGGGCACTGAAAGCCCTGACTGAATTGCCTTTCGGAGAAGCAATCCTTGTGGGAGTGGGCGTGGGACTCATCGCCTACGGCCTCTACTGCTTCGCCTTGGTGCGCCTGGCCCGGCTGTAACACTTCTTGCGGCCTGCGCGAACCAACCGTCCGGCTGTCCACATCGGCTGTCCCAGCCCGAAGAGGACTATGCGTGGGTTGCCATCCACATTCCGGTCACGGCTACGCCCGCGGCGAGCACGGCGGCACCCAGTATTGCTGCAGTAGCCTTGACTGTTCGGGGGGCCTCCGGGACGGAGCCGTCCATGGGTGCGCTGCCCGGTCCGGGAGTTCGAAATGCGGGCCGGATCAGTCTGAGGTAGTAGACAAGGCTGAGCACTGAGTTGGCGGCTGCGACCACCACCAGCCAGGGCATCCCACCGTCCCAGGCCACGGTAAAGACGGCGACCTTGCCAATGAACACTGCCGTCGGAGGAGTGCCCACGAGGCTGAGGGCACTGACAATCAAGGTGCCGGTCAGCCATGGATGGGCTCTGGCCACCCCCGGCCAGTCATCAAGTTCCGCTCTCTTGGGGAAGCAGGCAACCACGGCGAACAGGGCCAGGTTGGTGAGCGCATAGAGGCCGATGTAGGCCAGCAGTGCCAGCGCAGCGCCGTCGCTGGTGGTGATGACGGCCAAGGGCATCAACAGGTAGCCGACCTGGCTCACGGTCGACCAGCCGAGCAGCCGTCGCACGTTGTTTTGTGCCAGTGCAGCGAGGTTTCCCACGGTCATGCTGGCGACGGCAAGAATGGCGACGAGCAAGGGAACATCCACTGTGCCCGGCATGACTTCGATCAGCCGGCCCAAGGCGACGAGCGCCCCGATTTTTGGCACTGTCGTCAGGAACGCGGCAATGGCGATTCCGGCGGCTTCGCTGGCGTCCGGAATCCAAAAGTGCCCGGGAACGGCTCCGGCCTTGAAAGTCAGTCCGATCAGCACCGCAACGGCGCCACCGGCCACAGCGACGACCGGGGCGGTGCTGAGTGCTTCGGCCATGCCCTGGTAGCTGCTGGTTGCGGCAAGCCCCGTCAGGAGAGTGACCCCGGCCATGAGGAGAACGCCGAACAGCGCCCCGATCAGATACGTTTTCAAGGTCGCTTCGGCGGCCGCGCCACTGCGGGACAACCCGATCAGCGCGTAGAGCGGGATGCTGGCCAGCAGGTACCCGGCAACCAAAACGAGCAGATCGGTGGCGCCCCCGATGACGACTGTGCCAAGAGTCGCCAACAGCAGCAGCGCGTACGTTTCACTTTCGCGCACCGAGCCGATGAATTCATGCCGGCCCAACAAGATGACAACGAGGGTCGCCAAGGGTGCGAGCACTCGGACGACGGCGGTGGAGGTGTCGAGGGCGTAGCTGCCGCTGAAGATGAACTCCGGCATGCCTGCCAGACCCGCCAGCCCGGCCGCCGCACTGACCCCTAGTGCGCCGAGGCTGAACCAGCGGGTGATGATTTGCCGGTTCCGGGGCAGAAAGCTCCCGCCAAGAAGGACCAGCACAGCTGCGGCGAGCAGGACAATTTCCGGGGCCAGGGCCGCATAGTCCATGTTGAGCGCCTTGGATGTCACGGCTGCAAGTTCCCGACGAGGAGTTCGGCTGCCGGTGCAATCATGCCCAGCAGTGGGCCGGGAACGATCCCGATAAGAACAACCAGCACCATCAGCACGGTCAGTGCCATGGTTTCCCGGCGGTGGAGGTCGGGGAAGCCCACCGAGAGCCCTTTAGTTTCGCCGGTAAACACACGCTGGAACGCGCGCAGAAACAGAACTGCGGTGATGAGGATGCCCGGCAGGGCAAGGAGTGCCCACGGGACTGTGCCGATGCTGCCGGTGAAGACTTGGAATTCGGCAATGAAGCCACTGAATCCGGGCAGCCCAAGCGAAGCGAATGCGGCGACGGCGAAGAAGCCGGCGAATCGAGGTGCGGGGCCGGCCAGTCCGCCGTATTTGCCCAGGTCGTAGGAGCCGGTGCGGTCGTAGAAAACACCGGCGAGCAGGAACAAGGCACCGGTGATGAGTCCGTGGGAGACCATCTGGGTCACGGCCCCGGCGATGGCAAGCTGTTGCGCCTCCGCGGTATTTCGCCCCACGACGCCTGCCGCACCGACGGCAAGGATGACGTAGCCCATGTGGTTGATGGAGGTGAAGGCGATCATTCTCTTGATGTTTGTTTGCACCAGCGCCACGAGGGCGCCGAAGATGACCGAAACAATGCCCACAATCACGATCACCCAGGCCCAGCTTCGCCAAGTATCGGGCAGCATGGGCATGGCAATCCGAACGAAACCGTAGGTGCCCATTTTCAGCATCAGACTGGCCAACACGACCGATCCGATGGTCGGAGCGTCGGTATGGGCCGGCGCCAACCACGAGTGGAACGGGAAGGTGGGTGTCTTCACGGCCAGGCCGAGCACGATCGCTGCCAGCACGAATCCTGCAGCGACAGGTGTGCCGGTGAAGGCGCCCCGCTGGGACAACTCCACCATGTCGAAAGTATGCGGGTCCGCCCCGAGATAGAGGCCAATGAAACCTAGCAACAGGGCAAGGGAGCCAAGAAAAGTATAAAGAAAGAACAGGAGTGCCGAACGCCGATTGTTGCCGTGCCCCCACCCGGCGATGACGAAGTACATGCCGACGATCGAAAGGTCGAAGAAGACGAAGAACAGGATCAGGTCTTGCGCGGCAAACAGGCCAAGACAGGTCGTTTGCAGGAAAAGGAAGAGTGCGGCCTGCGGTCTGGGCCGGTCATTCTCGCGCAGGGACCAGATAGCGCAGGCCACGAAGATGACACCGGTCAGTAGCAGCAACGGCAGCGAGAATCCATCGACGCCGAGGTGGTAGCTGCTGCCCAACTGCGGCATCCAGTTCACGCGTTCCTCGGCCTTCAACCCATTCACCCCCGTGCCGGCCGTGGCAGTGAGTACCATCAGCAAGGCTAAGTCAATGATCGTGGCGGCCAGCCACACCAGCCCGCCAGCCCTGGCCGGCAGGCCGCGCCAAACGGCCAGGGCCACCCCGACGATGACGGGAAAGAAGAGAATGATGCTGAGCACTGTGGCTACCTCACGACGATCAGAAAGATGAATGCGGCGACGGTGACCATGGCGGCACCGGCATAATAGTCGGCGATGGCGCCGGTCTGGGCTCGGCGAACCAAGTGACCAAGGGACGCCGTGCCACGTGTGATGACCCCGAGCGTGCGGTCCACTGCGTGATCCAGCGTGTCCGTTTCGGCACCGGTCCGCCCCAGCACGCGGCCAACACCGTTGACGCCGGCGTTGAGCCGGACATCGAGGGACCCCGCACGGTTGGCTGCGTCCCCCAGCATGCGTCCAGCCCCGGTGACGGCTGCGTTGAGGCGCCCATCCAGACGCGCCAGCGCCTCGGCGGTGACGAACATGGGACGCACCAGCACCGCTGCGGAGATTCGTTCAAGTCCGAACCAGTGGCTGGCGGCCGCAATGCTTGGGGTGCCGCGACGCAACACGAGACCAGCCACAACAAGGGCGATCACCGCAGAAGCGGCCAATTCCCACACGGTGCTTTCGGCCTCCGCCTCTGCATTCAGCAGCCTCCGGAACGGCTCGGACAAACCTGGCACGGCAAGGATTCCGAGCACCGCAGCCGCGACAGCCAGGACCACCAGCGGTGCGGTCGCTGCCGAAGGAATGCCGCGGGTGCCCGCCTGTTCCGTGTCCCACAGCCTTTGTTCAGTGTCAGTCCGTTCCTGCCGGGACGGTGCGGCCCAGACAATGGCTATCATCTTCGCTGAATAGGCGGCAGCCAAAGCCGCACCGATCAGACCCGCCGCATAGAGGGCGGGATGGATGTGGAGAGCGGCGGCGAGAATGGCGTCTTTAGCCCACCACAGTGACAGTGGCGGCAACCCGGCCAGGGACAGCGCCCCGAGCAGGAAGGCAGCCCCGGCCACAGGCCAGCGTCTGCCAATGCCCCGCAGGGCTGGAAACTGCTTCGTGCCCACAGCGGTAAGCCACGCCCCGGCAACGAGAAAGAGCAATGCCTTGGTGGCGGCGTGGGCGATCAGCTGCGCGGCACCGCCGGCAGTGGCACCCAGTCCGGCGGCCAGAACAACGAAGCCGAGTTGGGCGGCCGTCGACGCGGCGAGCAGCTGTTTGAGATCGCTCTGGGTCAGTGCGACGATGCCGAGCACCACCGCGGTTGCAGCACCGATCCATGCGGCCGCGGGACCGGCCCATCCCGAGGCCAGCAGCAAGGGTTCAAGCCGAAGCAGGAGGTATCCGCCCATGGCGACCATCGCTGCAGAGTGCAGCAGCGCGCTGACCGGGCCGGGTCCTTCCATGGCGCGGGACAACCAGAAGCTGAACGGAAGTTGTGCCGCTTTCCCCAGACCCGCGATGAGCATGCCTGCGGCAATGACGTGCAGCCAAGGGCCGTCCGCAGCCGCGAGGTCCTCCAACCGCCAGCCGGATCCGGCGACGACGGCGGCTCCAGCAGCGGCGTAGATGCCCAGGTCCGCGGCCCGGGTCACGGCGAACGCCACCAGCCCTGCCGGCATGGTTCGTGCTTCCTGCCAGCGGAATCCGATCAGGGCGTAGGAGGTGGCGCCCATGATCTCCCAGGCCGCAAGCAGCGCAGGCAACGATGTTGCGGTGACGGTGACCATCACGGCGGCGGTGAACAGGAGCATGAGTCCGTGGAATCGACCCTCCGGGCGCAGACCCTCGGCCCCCGCGAAGACCAAGACGAGCAGGGCCACCGCGGCAACAGTGGGCAGCAGGACCGCGGTGAGGCCGTCCACGGCCAGGGCGGCGCCATCCGGAGAAACGAACGGCAAAACCACGGCTGGCGCGGTCGCCGCGGCGACAACGGCGGTAGCGAGGGTAAGGCTTGCGACGGTGATGGACAGGCCGGTAGCTGCGCGGGCCAGCCGGCGGCCCGCCAGTAGGAGAAAAACCCCTGCAAAGGCGGGCAGTCCGATCATCAACAGCAGCGCCGCGCTCATCCGTGCAGCTCCGTGGCAGCATCGGTCATGTCCGAATTCCGGGACCGGTGAATCACCGTGGCGACAGCGAAGCCCATCGCCATTTCCACCGTCATCGCAGCGAGAATCACCACCAGCAGTGTCTGGCCGTCCGGTGTCGGGGCAAGGAAGAACCAGAGGGCCCCTCCTGCCAGGAGCACGCCGTTGATCATCACTTCAATGCCCATCATCACCATGACGAGGACCTGCTGGGACAGTGCACCATAGAGGCCGATGGCGAACAAAGCGGCTGCAATCAGCAGCACCAATTGCAAAGTCATCGGCCCAGCCCTCCCCGGATCGGATCCTCCGGCTCGGACCGCCCGTCGGCGCCACGCCGGTCGAGGTTGTCCCCGCGCCGGTCATAGCGGCCCCGAGGATTTGCCAACACCAGGGAAGCAATAATCGTGGCGAACAGAACCGGGCTAATGACCAGCATCACCAACATCTTCGATCCCATGAGGGACTCCCCCAGCGATGCCGTCACATTCGCAGCTGGCACACCCATCCGTTCAGGCCACGGAATCAGCAATGCCCCGGCCGCCAGCAAAACAAACACGAACACCGCAATAATCGCCGATCGGTGTTTGTTGTGCCTCATGTCCATCGGCATCAGGGCCGGATTCATCCCCATATACATCACCATGAACACGGCCATGATCGCCATCTCCATCACCATCATCAAGATGGTGATGACCCCGATGTAGTCAAGCTCCAGCTGGACAATGATCGCACCCACGGCGATGAAGGAAAGGGCCAACGCATAGGAGGCCCTGGCCATTGAATTGACGATGAACACGGCCGCCGCGCTCGCCACGGCCACTATGGAGAAGAACCAAAACAGGACGACGGACATCACAGGGCCCCTCCGTTGACGACGACGATGACGGCAGCAACAGCCACCTGGACCAGGACCAGCGGCATAATCAACACCAAGGCGACCTCCGCAAGACGCTCGGGTCGCAGCGTTGGAAACAGCCTGCGGACAGTGAGCAACAAGGCGACGACCGCGAGAGTCTTTATCACCACCCACACCCCGGCCGGAAGCCACGGCCCGCTGCCGCCACCAAAAAACAGCGGTACCGAAAACGCTGCTCCCGCCACCAGAATCATGTAACGCCCGGCCAGGACCACGAGCCGGTCCACACCACTGAGCTCACCGATCACCCCACCGGCTGCATCCCGCCCGGTGGCAGTCTGGAACGGGCCCCAGGAGGAAAAGGCCACGACAGACGCTGCAAAGACCAGAAAAGCGACGGGCATCCAGACCACGAACCAGAGGCCGCTTTGCGCGTCCTGAATATCCAGCAGGCGCAGGCTTCCTGCACCAATGGCCGGTGCAGTCAAGGCAAACATCAGCGGCAGCTCATAGGATAGCGCCTGGGCCAAAAAACGATAGCCGCCAACCAGCGACCACGCACTGTTCGCTCCCCACCCCAGCAGCCACCACAGCGCCCACAGCAGCACGTCCATGGCGTTGAACCAGACCAGTCCCACTGACAAGTCGGCAAACGTGAAACCTCCGAACGGAACCACCAGAACCTTTAGCACGGCCGCCACGACAAGCCCAGCGCCGCCGATCCGCCACAAGAGGCTATCTGCTCCGGGCAGGGTCCGTCGTTGTTGGCGCAGCAGCCGTGCACTCTCTTGGAGCGGTGCGACCCAGCCGGATGTGGTGGAGACCCCCCGGGTCCTGCCGTCCAGAGCGGCGTTGGCTGCCGCGGCCAAGAGCGCCACCGCTGCCAATGCGAATGGCAGCACCAAGACCCAAACGGCACCATTGACGCTATCCATGGACTGCCCCGCTCAGCTCCGCGATCCGGGAGGGCTCGACACATGCAACAATCAGCCGCGCGACGGAAAGCTCTTGGCCTAGCAACGCGGTACGGACGTCCTCGAGGCTCGCGGGCCACACTGAACCGTCCGGCTCAAGCTCCCCTTCAGCCAAATGCGCGGCCGCAGACTCCAGCCAGCCGAGCAGCACAGTGCGTGCGCCAATATCCACTGCCTTCGGGATTCCTGCCAGCGACCAACGCAGAGTTCGCGAACGCTCAAGCTGCCGGTACACCCGGCTCAGTCTCACCGCCATCTGCTCAGGCGCATTTCCGGTGATAAGTCCGTCGCGGATTCGCCGAACTTTCAGTGCCACTGTTTCCCACCCGGCGACAGCGAGCAGGTATCCGGCCGCATCGCAGAGCATGGCAGCCCGTGTTGTGGGCCCGGCCGGCAAACCTGCCGGGATTGCGTCCAGGGATTTGTTCGTCCCCGTGCCGGGAAGAAATTCCATGGCAGCGTCACCAATGACGTCACCGTGCAAAGTGCAATGCACCACCAGGCCGGCAGGCCAGTCAGGCAGGACCGGCCCCAGGGTGAGGTGGATGATGTCCATCTCCAATCCATCACGGTCACTTTCATCCCCGCTGGCCAGCGGAATCCCGGCAGGACCAGACATATCCATGTCCATGCCCATGTCCATCCCTTCCATGTCCATTGCGCCGTCTCCATGGCCATCACCGGAAGAATCACTTCCGTCGCTGTGCTCGGACTCAGCGGAGCCCCCGATGACGTGCTGCGGGCGTTGCCGGGCGTCGCGTGATTGTTGCTGCTCGTCGCGCAGAACTGCGGGGACAGCATCCAGTGTCTCGGATATCGCCGCGACCGCCGCAACGGACGTGCGGTGGCGAGGGCTGGGGATTTGGTTCCAGACGCCGTCGGCGATCTCAATGAAAGCATCCGGAGCCTCACCGACAATGAGCAGCACATCTGCATCGGCCGGGGCTTCGGCCAGAACCCAGCCGCGGGCCGCGATCGAAGCCTCCACCTGCATTCGCAGCATCAAATGCCCTGGAATTTCAAGAATAAAAACATGGATACGGCCGGTGGCCAACCGGGCAACAATCCCCTTCACACCCATCGGAAAGCCCCCTCTCGCCAAGCCCAAACGACACCAACAAGGAGCACACCCAGGAATACAAACATTTCTATAACCGCCTCAGCGCCCATCTGCGCCACGACCACGGCCCATGGATACATGAACAGCATCTCAACATCAAAGGCAAGGAATACCAGTGTCATCGGGTACCAACGGGCATGGAACCGGGACAGTGCATGCTCGCGTGGCAGCCATCCCGACTGGAACGGAAGCACCTCGACGGTTGCAGATGAGACGGAGACCACGCGGCCGAGCAAGTACAGCACACCGATGGCCGCCAAGCATGCACCAATCACGATGAACACGCTCAGGTAGGGGGACATTGGCGTTCCTCTCGTAAAAGGTGGACATTCCAACTTCCGACACAACATGGATCAATGGTGGCTACTCGCAACAGTTTGGCGATCCCTGCAGGGTCGCCTCGCTTGAAAGTTACTAGTTGCCAACCATACCCCCCAAGGGTATATTTTTGTTGCTATTTGCCATATTTTTTTGTCAGTCTCAGATGACTTCAGCCAATAGAAAGGTTCACGACGTGCATGCCTGCACGTGATCGGCGGCCTACATCCGTCGCCCATGCAGCCAACCCAAGTCAGCAGTACAAGTGTCGTCACCACCACGGGCCCCGCAGTTGCTGCGGGGTCCGAGGCTGCGCAGTCGTCACCTTCGGGCAGTTATACGCCGATGGCCAATCACGGAGATCGCGTCCCCGCAGCAGGGGCTCCCACACCGGAGCCTCCACCGCACGGGCTGGTCCTGTGCAACAACGACTGCGTCACCGGCACGCCTACTGACGTCCTGAAGGAACTCTCCCAGGGCATGCATGGCCTGCATATCCGGTCCAAGCGGGAAAGATCAGAGGAAGGGGGCCGGGTTGACGGTTTGGTCGTTCTCCATCACTTCAAAGTGCAGGTGGCAGCCGGTGGAGTTCCCCGTTGTTCCCACTGCGGCAATCTGAGCGCCGGCGCTGACCTGTTGGCCAACGCTGACTGCGATGCTTTCGAGGTGGTTGTAGGTGGTTTTGATGCCACCGCCATGATCCACGACGATGCGGTTTCCGCCCCCGTACTGGCTCCAACCTGCCTCGGTCACAGTGCCGGCGCCGGCAGCGAACACTGCGGTACCGCACGCACCGGAAAAATCAGTTCCTGTGTGTAATTCCCCAGCCGAGCCGGTCAAGGGATTGGATCGGTACCCAAAGGGAGAGGTGACGTTCAATTGGGCCAACGGCGGGAGCAACCCCGAAGAGGGTTGAGCAGCCGGGGCTTGCTCCACGGCTGCGGGCACCGGCTCCGCCGCCGGAACAGGCGACGCGAGCGCAGCGGCTGGGACCAGAGCTGCAGCAGGCGTGCCACCGGCATTCGGTGCCGGCGGCGCGGGCTTGCTGGAGACCTCCGGTTTGGCAAAGGTCACCTCAACATCTTTGTCGGCAGTCACAGACTGCTGCGAGCTTGCCGCAGGAGCGGCCGACTGGACGGTGGCGGTGACAGCAGAAGAAAGACGGTGCGATTCGGCATGGGCTACCGGCAGGGCCGACAGAGCGATGACTCCGGCCACCGCGACGATGCCCAACTGCTTGCCGCTATTGGACCGTTTGAAGGCTGGCTGTGAGATCAGTGTCCCGCGACGCAGGCGCAACGTGGGGCCGGATTTGGTGGTTGTGGCACGACGACGGCCGTGGTGGGGTGCTGCAGACAAGATGGTAGTCCTCTCGACGCCGGCGAAGTTAGCTGTCGGATTCGGGCGAGTGGCCTGCCCGGCCCGTTCAACAGGCACAGCCGTGAAGACAGTGACTCGTTGTGCGGGCTTCACCCCAAGGTGCCATGCGGCACCGGTGGTGGTTCCTCCACCCCCGTCTGGTGGCTGAACGGTCGTGGCCCGCCGACGGGGTTTGGCGAAGCGGTCCACGATCGCACCCTCAAGGGCACGTTTTTTTCCAGCCTAATCGAGAACATCCAAAAAGTTATAATTTCGTTACATACGCATTTGATGCCGATACTACTTCATTTGGCGTTGTTGCGCAGCTGCTGTCGGGCAGTCCACAACCGCCAGTCGCGGAAGTGGATTCGATCGGAGCCCCACGTCCCCAGTCAGCAGCGCCTGCACTGCACTGCTGATCGGGCACGTGCCCCGGAACACCGGGCTAGCGCCACCCAGGACGGTAATCTGTTCTTCAGGAACAGTCATGGTTTTCCCCGTCATTTGCTCTAGTGGTGTCCAACACCCACATCCATGAACTCGATATGAAGCCAATATGGCAGCCACCATCTGGCGCGGTGGGCAATGCCTGCTACTCCCTCAACCCACCCGATGCGGAGTACCTCAGCCACAGGAAGTACTTCAGCCGCGTCGGAGGCCTGGCCTTGATGTCCCGCTCCCTTCATCAGCACGTGGACCACACCTGCAACCAGCTTCGGGTCACCGGGCATCTCGACATCCACTGCTCGGCTTCGTTCGACGGGCTCCCCCGACCAACGCAGGGACGAAAGAATTCCTGCGGCTCACACCGTGGTTGCTCTCGACGGCGCCTGCTGGATTTGCTCTGGAAAAAGGGGTCCGTTACGAAGGTCGTCAGGTCTATGCTGGGGTCATGCTGCGGATCCTCATGGTTTCCATATTGCTTCTTTTGACAGCTGTTTCAGTGCTTCTGGTGGCCCTGGCGGGGCCGGGCTTGTGGGTGGCAGTGGCGATTTTTGCCGCGTTGCTGATCTTGGCCATTTCAGACGCAACACAAAAAAAGCATTCAATTCTGCGGAACTATCCGGTGATCGGGCACCTGCGCTACGCGTTCGAATACATTCGCCCAGAGCTCCAGCAGTACTTCATCGAGCGGAACTATGACGGCAGGCCCTTCGACAGGGACACCCGGTCCCTGATCTACGAACGGGCCAAGGGCACCAACCAGGAACAGGCGTTCGGCACCGAACGCGACGTCAACGCCGTCGGCTATGAATATCTGGTGCATTCGACGACGCCGAAGGAGCCGCCGGTGCATGCGCCCACCGTGCGCATCGGCGGGCCCGACTGCACACAACCTTATGAGATGGCGCTGTTGAACGTTTCGGCCATGAGCTTCGGGGCGCTGTCCGCCAACGCCATTCTGGCGTTGAACAAGGGAGCCGCGATGGGCGGCTTCGCCCACGACACGGGCGAAGGAGGGCTTTCCGAATACCATTTGCGCAATGGTGGCGATATTGTCTGGGAGATCGGCAGCGGATATTTCGGGGCACGGACCAAGGACGGCGATTTTGATCCGGCAATGTTCGCTGAAAAGGCCGCAAACCCGTCCGTTAAATGCCTCTCGCTCAAACTCAGCCAAGGCGCCAAACCTGGAATTGGCGGAGTCCTTCCGGCTGGCAAGGTCACCGCGGAAATTGCCAAGGCCCGCAGTGTGCCCGAGGGCGTGAAATGCGTCAGCCCGGCGGCGCACAAGGTCTTCTCCACTCCCCGGGAGCTCATCCAATTCATGGCAACCATGCGCGGGCTGGCCCAGGGGAAGCCCGTGGGGTTCAAGCTCTGCGTCGGATCACGCAAGGATGTGCTGGCCATGTGCAAGGCAATGATTTCAGAAGGCATAACACCGGATTTCATTATTGTCGACGGCTCGGAAGGGGGCACCGGCGCGGCACCCATGGAATATGAGGATCATGTGGGAACCCCCTTGACGGAGGGGCTCATGTTGGTCCACAACGCCTTGGTGGGAACCGGGCTCCGTGATCGGATTCGGGTCGGCGCCGCGGGCAAGGTGGCCACCGGCACGGACATCGTCAAGAGGATCATCCAGGGCGCCGACTACACCAACGCGGCTCGCGCAATGATGATGGCCACTGGCTGCATCCAATCCCAGCGCTGCCACACGAACCACTGCCCGGTGGGAGTTGCCACCCAAGACCCGCACCGGGCCCGGGCCCTCGATGTGGAAAGCAAGAGCGTCAGGGTGCAACTCTTTCAAGAGGCAACTGTCAACGAGGCACTTCGAATGATGGCATCCATGGGGACCGCCGGCCCGGACGAGTTGACCCCGCTGATGTTGCGACGCCGGATCGGCCACATGAACACGCAATCATATGCCGAACTTTACTCTTGGTTGTCGCCCGGCGAATTGTTGGCACAGGCGCCCGACCACTGGGCGGAAGACTGGGCGAATGCGGACGCGGATTCATTCGCTGCCCAGCGGGGCCGCAACGGAAGGACACTGCTGTGAGGACGGTGGCGACCATGACCGTCCAAGCCGCGGTGGGCCGCGGGTAAAGACGGTCTGGGTTGAAGGTCGGCTGGGCCTGGATCGGTTTACGGCACGCAAAAATTGGCAGTGTTTTCTTCAAGGAGAGCACCACTGACAGCCTTCAGTGATGTGGCAGTCTTTCCCCAAACGGTCACGAGCCCATCCCGGATGCCGTCCCTTCTTGAGCAGGCGGCCAGTGTCACCCTGCTCGTAGGGATGGGGACTCGGGACGCAAAAGAGCCGGTACTCGAGGTCGCCCGGAAGCTGGCTGCCCCCATGGTCTTGACGCTGAAAGCCAAGGAAGGGCTCGACGACGGCAACATCCATCAAGTTGGCCAGTCGAGGCTGATAGGAAACCCTGCCGCCCAACACGCCCTTGAAAGCCGTGATGCGCTCTTGATGGTCGGTACCGAGTTTCCCTACCGGGGCTCCTGCCACCAGGGCAAAACAGGTATCCGGATTGACTGCCACAGATTCAGCGTGGACTCAGGCATGTGCCGGTGACCAGAGGAGCTGTTGACCCAGAACGAGTCAGTGCTGTGCGCGGTCATTCTCTGCAGGTTGCTCGAGATGAGAAGCCTCTCGCCGCATGAGGCATGATGCATGCAAGGATTCGCTGAGATGTTCCGCCACCGTCGGGCCAACCTGACCAGCAGGGCAAATGGGGTCTCCGGCAACCCCATCGGCTTCCACGCGTTGTCAGCTGTGTCAGCCGGGGTGCAGTCGTCGAAGGCGTTCAAGATGGTGCCCGCCATGCGCAGCAGAAGGCGGTTGACCACAAATGCTGTCCCATCATGAACCAGCACGGCGGTCTTTTTCAGTTCCTCCTCAAGCCTGAACACGGTGCGGGCGGGAGGGCTCACGGAATTGAATGCCTTCAATGCTGCTTTCCACAGAATATTCGTGGAGCGGTGCGGAGACAGGCACCTTTCCATCGCCTTGCGTGCAATCCTGCGCCCGACCATGGTGGCGCACACTTTTCTCAGCTACTCCCCGGAGTCCTTGCAAAGAAGCATGAACCATCATGTGGAGCTGGTGGCTGCGGCGAAGGCCCGCGACGGGGAATGGGCTGAGGCTGTGATGCGTGTTCACATCCTGGCCGCCAAGAACGCCGTCGTTTCTGGGGACGTCAACCCTTAACGCCGTTGTTGCCGGGTGCTCCGGTATGCTCAACCCATGCTTCCGGAACGCTACTTAGCTCAGCTGGCCAGCACTCTCGATCGCCTGGTCAGGATTGCACACCAGTCGGACCAACTTCTACGCCGTCCTGTTCCCGCGTGTCCGGGCTGGACACTCGACGAACTTTTCGGGCACCTCGGCTCAGTCGAACGATGGGGAAGCCAGGTGCTGCTGGAAGGTAAATCTGTTGAGCGTCCGGCCGCGCCGGCAACAGGCGCTCCGACATGGTTCCTCGAAGGGGTGGGTGACTTCCTCGCGGCAATGGCAGCCATTGATCCCGAGGTCCCGTGCTGGAACTTCGGCCCTCCCCCGCGCAAAGCCGGATTCTGGCTGAGGCGCCAAGCCCATGAACACACCCTCCACCTCATCGATGCCTGCCAGGCAACGGATCTCGAGATGCCCGCACTCGATGAAGACTTCATGGTCGACGGAATCGACGAGGTCCTGACGATGATGACCCCGTTCCAGCTCCGGCACAAACGCATGCCTCCTGTGGAAGCGGCCGTAACCTTCAATGTGCCCGGTGCGGCCAGCTGGACACTTGGCGAAGGTCCTGCGCTGGCATCGATCAGCGCACCCTTGCAGGAAATGTACTGCGGCCTCTGGGATCGCACTAATCTCGCCAATACCTCAACCCTCGACGGTGATACTGACCTCGCACTTCGAATCTTGCAAGGACCACTCACGCCCTAACCGGACCACCGTTCTTCGAAATCTGCTTGAGGCAACAGCGGAAAAAATATGTAGGTCCCTCCAAACACTGGTGTCTGCAGGTTCCTGCGAAGGATCAGTAGAGCTTGTTGGCTCCGCCGTCGGCCATGAGAGTTTGGCCGGTCATGTACCGCGAATCGTCCGAGAGCAGGAATGCCACGATCGGTGCGACGTCCGCCTCGGGATCTCCAAAGCGACCCAGCGGCACCTTGGCCAGCGAATCCTTGTACATCTCCGGGTAGGCCTCGCTCCATGCCTTCACCCCTGGGGTGAGCGCCATGGGAGAGACCACGTTGACGCGAATGTTGTCCTTGGCCCATTCGTTGGCCGTGACACGGGATAGCCCGCGGATGGCTTCCTTGGCCGAAGCATAGGCAGCTTGGGTTTCCTGTCCGACCATGGCCGAGCCCGAACCGAAGTTCACCACGGAGCCGCCGTTGACGGCCAGCAGCGGGTAGGCAGCCGCCATGAACTGGCGGGTGGCGCGGAAACCTGTGTTGAAGGAGAGGTCCCACTGTTCCTCGGTCAGGTCGTTGAACATGGCTTGACGCGATGCATGGGCGTTGTTGACCAGCCCGTCCAACCTGCCAAAGATTTCGCTGGCCATTTCGACGGCGGTCGCCGCAACTGCCTTGTCGCTGACATCGCCCAAGACGAACCGGACGTTCTCCCCGAGATCCCGCTTGAGGGATTCCCCGGCATTGCCATTGACATCAACCGCAACAACTTTGGCGCCGCGAGCCACTAAGACCTTGGAAATCGCACCGCCAATTCCCGAAGCTCCACCTGTGACGATGATTACCTTGTTTTCGAGTTGCATGCTGACTCCTTAGTCTCCGTTATACGGGATCGGACAATCCCTGGCTGCGGATTGCCCATATACTTAATCACAAGATCTTGTGAGTTGGCTGGAAGCTTGCGAATGACTTGTCATGTGAAACTGAGGATTCATGGACATAGCTTCGCGCAAATCCTCTCCCAGCACATCCGATCCGCAGGATCTCGGTCGCCAGCCGAAACCACCGGCTGGTCCTTGCTCGCATCGCTGATGCACGTGGCTGATGCCGCCCACGAGGTGCTGACAAGCAAGCCCTGCGCCCAAGCCCACGTCCACGTCCACGTCCACGTCCACGTCCACGTCCACCAGCGGCAGGATGCGCGGCTGGCGCGCTTTCACCAGCGTGCCTGTCCCGGTCAGCGAAACTGAAGTGGAGATCGACGGCGTCGTCCAATGCGGTCCGCGCCGGCGCTGGCACAGTTTCTTGCACGAAACCTCTACCCGGGAGACGTTCTGCTGCTCACCGGCTGACGTCCGACACGCCAGCACTGGTTCCGCAGTGGACAACAACACAAGCACAGCAACCAAGGAGTCCTGCTCTCCACACACGACGGTCTCTACGCTCTCAGCTCCACCTATCAGGGTCTCATCGCCTTCGGGCGGATGCTGCTCACAAGTGCCGAAGGCACCACGTGGGAAACCTCCGCAGCGACGTTTGAACCAGCCGTGTTGGCCGGAACCGCACTCGGCCACGACATCACCAACGACACCGGACTCACCTTCTCCCCCGCGACACCCTAACGGTGCTTCGATCTCGGTCGTGGTGTTCTGCCTGGGCCGGCCGCCAGGGCATGGGTGCGTTGAAGACTGATGGGCGTGTATTTAGTGGATCAGGACCTTCAGCAAGATCATGGCCACTCCCAGTGCTGCTGTTCCCAGCGTTCCCAGAATACGGATTCTCCAGCTGCTGCCACGTTGGGTAAAGGCAATGTAGCCTAGCGCGCCGAGGATTACGACTCCGAGCCAGAGGGCAACCCACATCACCACGGCGTCGGGTGTAATGCGCAGCGCTCCGATCAGCAAGACCACCAAGGGTGCCAGTGCGGAGGTGAAGAATCCAACTGAGCGCTGCAGCGCATGCCGGAATGCCGCTCCGAGGGTGATCTCATCGCCCTGTGTGACGCCGTGGCTGGCAACGGTGCCGGCGTAGACGTGCGCCGCCCAAAAGACAATCACTGTTCCCAACACGCTGAGGAAGGTCTCCCATGATGTGGCTCCGTAGCCGCCGGAAACGACGATCATGCCACTGACCAGCAGGGTTCCGTAAACTGATTCTTCAGTCACGAAGCTTGCATGGGGGTCTGGCCGCTGTGCACGTGTCTTGGGGTGTGCAGATCCGGTCGTCGTTGATTCATCCTTTTTTGGCTTGGGTTTGCGTCTCCCCGCCACTTCTTTCGGTATTCCTGCCGGAAAGAACTGGGACCGAAGTGTTGTCGGCATGAGTCCAGAGTCCGCCAGCCGGAGGAATGCTGGTTTCATTTGAGGCGGTCTGCGGCAGTGCGCGCCAAGATGGCGGCCGAGTGTGCCCGCGGAAACGGATCATCCTCCCCGACGTTCGCCGCAGTAAGTTCCGCGGCCACCTCGGCAGCGACCACTGCGATCCGGGCTGCAGCCGTGGCATCCCAACGCAGGTTCTGGTTGCCGTCCGCGGCCAGAACCGCTGCGATCTGTGCAATCTCGGCAGCCGACTCCGCCATGAACGCCGTTCCAGCGGACACCGCAGCCATCGCAGCTGCCCGGTCGCCTGGTGCCGCCAGTGCCTCCACGTAGCCTGCGGCATCGGCGGTCACCAGCGGTTCAAGCCCCTCCCGCAGCTCATCGGCGCGTTGGGCGAGGTCAGCAACACTAGGGAGTCCGGAGCTTGAGCGGCGGGCCACCTTCGCGGTTAGCCCCGCCGCGAGAGCACCCAGTACAGCCACGGCGGATCCGGCGGCCGGCACGGAATCTCCGCTGGCAACATCCTCGAACAGCTCACGCAACGGACGGTCGAGGTAGTCGCCCGAAGCCCAGCCGGTGGCTTCCATCAGGAAAGCCCGACGATCTCGCCGGCCTCGTCGATGTCAATGCGCTCGGCTGCCGGCGCAGACGAAAGGCCCGGCATGGTCCGCATGTCCCCGCAGATGGGATAGATGAATCCTGCGCCAAGCGATGCCCGGACCTCACGAACCGGCAGCCGCCAACCTGTGGGTGCGCCCTTGATACTGGGATCGGCAGACAAGGACAGGTGGGTTTTCGCGATGCACACCGGCAGGTCGCCGAAACCGGCGCGCTCGTACTTTTCCAGCTGACGGGCTGCCAGTGGCGAGAGATCCACGCCGTCGGCGCCGTACATCTCGCGCGCGATCACATCGATCTTGTCCACGAGAGGGAGTCCATCAGCGTACAGCCGGTGGAAATTCGTCGGCTCACTGCAAGCTTCCGCCACCGCCTCGGCCAGTTCGACCGCACCCTTGCCGCCTTGGGTGAAGTGGTGGCTGATCGCCACGCGCACCCCCTCTTCCGCCGCGATCTCTATGATGGCCCGATGCTCGCTTTCGTAGTCGGTGGGGAAGGCATTCACAGCGACCACCGGCACAACTCCGTGACGGCGGATGTTGGCGATCTGCCGACGCAGGTTTGGCGCCCCCGCGAACACATCGTCAGGGTTTTCAACAAGCATTTCTGGCGGAAGCGGACGGCCCGCGACGACCCTGTGCTTGTCGGAGTGGGTTTTCAAGTCGCGCACTGTCGCCACGATGACGGCAGCATCCGGGGTGAGACCGGAGGCACGGCACTTGATATTAAAGAACTTCTCCGCTCCAATGTCGGCACCAAATCCCGCTTCGGTGATGAGATAGTCGCCGGAGTGAATGCCAAGCAGGTCGGCAACAATCGAAGAGTTGCCGGTGGCGATGTTTCCGAACGGACCGCAATGCACCAGCACGGGGGTCTGTTCCGCCGTTTGCATCAGGTTCGGCTTGACGGCGTCCTTGAGTATCACCGTCATTGCACCCGCCGCCTTGAGCATCTCCGCCGTTACGGGTTCCCCGGCGCCGTCGTAGCCGACCATGATTCTGCCCATCCGGTCGCGGAGGTCTTGCAATGACGTGCACAGTGACAGTGCCGCCATGACCTCGCTGGCAGCGGTGATGTCGAAACCGTCCTGACGCGGACTGCCGTCGGCAGGGCCGCCGAGCCCGGTGATGATGTTGCGCAACTCGCGATCATTAACGTCCAGAACTCGCCGCCAGGTGATCTGCAGTGGATCGAGTCCAAGGTGGTTCTTCTTCTGGAGGTGATTGCCGATCATTGCCGATAACAGGTTGTGGGCGGCGGTGACGGCGTGCATGTCACCGGTGAGGTGCAGATTCAGGGCCTCCATTGGGACCACCTGCGCGTAGCCGCCTCCAGCAGCTCCACCCTTGATGCCCAGCGTGGGCCCCATCGACGGCTGCCGGATGGTGACGACCCCGAGTTTGTCGATGTGCCTGAAGCCTTGGCCCAATCCCAGGGCGGTGGTGGTCTTGCCGGATCCAAGCGGGGTCGGCGTAATTGCGCTGACAACTACATATTTGGCCCTCGGGCGTTCACGCAGTTCCTCGATCGCCGCGAGGGAGATCTTGGCTGCTGCGTTTCCGTAGGGCTCCAACAGATGCGGACCAATACCCATGGTTGCCGCGACCTCATCCAAGGGGCGGCGGACCGCAGCGCGCGATATCGCCAGGTCCGAGGGCATGGTCTCCGTGCCGGGTGCTGATGATTTGACGATGTGATGTCTCCTATGACGTTCTCCGCACCGCTTCGGGGGCCCGACTGGGCCGGGTAGTTACCCAGCGTAACCACATGTGGCATTTCTGGACAGGCATTGCGGGAGAAATCTACAACACCGCAAAACCGACACGGGTGAGCAATGGGACGAACACACTGGATGCGCCAGCTGGTTCTGAGGGCATGTTCGCGACGGCGGCTCTGGGATCAGCCCGCAGGCGCCGTGGTTGCCGTCTTGCTGGACCGGCCGCCGTCGAACATCCACAGAGTGGTCTTGAGAACGTCCTCCCCTCCCGCACGTGGCAGTGTGCGAGAAAATCAGGGAGTGCGCCCCCGACCCATCGGTGACATGCCGGCCGGGAATACCTTTCGTAGCAGGGCGGTTGTCCACGAGGTCAATGCCAACCATTGCTTGGAGCAACCATGAACCTGTTTTCCCCCGTTACCCTCGGGGCCCTGGAATTGTCCAACCGACTCGTCATGGCCCCGCTCACCCGATCCCGTTCCGGGATTGACGGTGTCCCCGGAGACGATGTCGTCGAGTATTACCGCCAGCGCGCCTCGATGGGCATGATCGTCAGCGAGGGCACGTACCCGTCGTTCGCCGGACAGGGATTTGTCCGCCAGCCGGGCCTAGTCACCGACGCGCACATCGCCGGCTGGAAGCGGGTCACCGACGCCGTGCACGCCGAGGGCGGACTCATCATCGCCCAGGTCATGCATGCCGGGCGCGTTGCACACCCGGCCAACACGGGTGGCAACCCGGTCGTGGCTCCCAGTGCCATCGCCGTCGAAGGCGAGACTCGCACCTACGACGGCAAGCAGCCCTTCCCCGTCCCTCATGCCCTGGCCGCTGAAGAACTGGGCGGAGTAACGGCCGAGTTCGTCCAAGCTTCCCGCAACGCCATCGCCGCCGGATTCGACGGCGTCGAGCTGCACGGCGCGAACGGCTACTTACTCCATGAGTTCCTCGCCCCCTCCGCCAACCACCGCACCGACACCTACGGCGGCTCGCCGGAGAACCGTGCACGCTTCGTCATCGAGACGGTGACGGCCGTCGCGGAGGCCATCGGCGCCGACCGGACCTGGCTGCGCATCTCCCCCGAACACAATGTCCAGGGCGCACTGGAAACAGACGACGCCGAGACGCTGGCGACCTACGCTGCGCTCACCGACGGTATCGCCGCGCTGGGATTGGCAGGCCTGAGCGTGCTGCACAAGGACCCATCCGGCGCTCTGGTCCGGGAGCTGCGCAGCCGTTTCGGTGGCCCGTTCCTGCTCAACACCGGCTTCGGCACCGTCACTACGCTCGACGAGGCTCTCCTCGTCGCCGGCAGCGGCTGGGCCGACGCCGTCGTGGTTGGCAGGCCTGCCCTGGCCAACCCGGACCTGGCCCGGCGTTGGCGCGAAGGCCTTCCCCTGAATGAGCCTGACTACTCCACGTTCTACACCGAGGGCGCCAAAGGATACATCGACTACCCGTTCTGGCAGAATTAAGGCTCGCCAACAGCAGGAATTTCCACACAATGTTCGACGGTGGCACCAGAGGAGGTTCCGCCGTCGAACATTGCGCCCATGGCGCTGAAGGTAGACACCAGTTTGTGCGGCAACATGCCGACATGCTGCTTTCCTTTCTGCCCAAGTTCGCCCACGCTGGAATCATGAGCACACCATGCGCCCCAGCCCCTGTGCCGGACCTGCCTGAATCTCGCCGAACTTATGGCTACTTCCCACTACCCCTGGCACAGCGACTGACGCCAGACAACCGCTCGTTGTTCTCCTGCGGGTCCAATGTTCTCAAGGGCTGGATGTGCGCCCACCCGCCGACGTCCGCCATCGACTGCACGGAGTTGGGATAGACATGGCATCCGTTGAGCAAACAGCCGCTGATACTGCAGACTGGCGCCTGCGTACCTTCGCGTTGTATTCACAAGTGCGCGCCACGGCCGAGCACGATGGCGCATCGGTGGCCCATGAACTGTGGGTGCGGGAACGCGATGCAATGTTTGCCAGCCACCCTGCCTCGGCGCTGGATCCCGAAAAGAAAGCCGTGTTCGCTGGCCTTAGCATGGCACCTTACGATCCAGCGTGGCGGTTTTCCTGCGAGATCGACTCTGAGGGTGCTGGACAGGAAATGACGGTGGCCACGGGCACCGATGGCACGGTGTCGTTCGTGCGGCTGGGCACCTTTGATATCCCGGACGTCGGCAAACTAGCCGCGTGGCGGCACTCCGGATACGGCGGCGGCATCTTCCTCCCCTTCCGTGATGCCACGTCTGGAGCCGACGGCGGCAGCTACGGGGCTGGCCGCTACCTGCTGGACACCATCAAGGGCGCCCACCTCGGCGTCGAGGGTGAACTATTTACCTTGGACTTCAACTTCGCCTTCAACCCTTCGTGCGCTTACGACCCCGCTTGGGCATGCCCGTTGCCCGGCCCCGACAACCGATTAAGCGTGCCGGTTCCCGTGGGTGAGATGTACCTGCCACAACCTAGAACCTGACGTCCCAGGCAGCTGAGCCGTCCGAACAACCGACCCTCGCGAGACCGGCACAGCGCGCAGCCGCGCCGCCGTCCACTGGGCGACCCGGCGACCGTCACCATCCTCACATAGACCTTCTTGACCTCCGAGAAAGGATAATTTCCCCCATGAAGTCGCATGGTCTTCTCTGGATCTTCACAGATCCACAGGCAGCGCACTTGGAGTCTTGCTGGTTCTTGGCTGCCGAGTGGTTCCGCCGGATGATCAGCAGCTGCACCGTCAAGGTTTCGGAAGCCAATAGCAGAAACGGCTGGTCGTCATGCTGACGGCATGTGGATACGGTCGGTTGCCTCGTCGTCACTGACGTCAAAGATAGTCAAGGTGAAGGAGTACCAGTAGACCTCATCGATGCGACCTTGCAGGGCGAATTGATTTTGTCGAGGAAGCGGTGTTTGCGGGCCCGGGCATTGTGCTTAAGCTGGCGCATGTCGGCGACTTTACAAAGGGGCTGGGAATGGCCTTTTGGCTCACTGTCAGGGTGACCATGACGACGAGAGAAACCTTGGAGTGCCTTACCGTTGCCAGGTGCTCCATGGAAACCTGCTTCGGGAATTGGACCAGCCTCCTCGTGCTGAGTTCGCGCAATCGAAATCCTGACAATACCTGTCAAACAGTGCGCCGGTTTGTGTTGCGGTAGGCCCTGACAGTTTGTCGGCTGGCTCGGCCGCCAGTTTCCTTCTCACCGAACCACAATTCACTCAGCGCATTGAGGCGCATGTCTCGTGAGACTCCCTCCGGATTGCTGACGATCCGTTCCTTGAGTCCAGATCAGTGCGCGCTGTGCGCTGGCGGCGGGGGCGCCACAGGCCTGAACTGTTCTGGTGATGCCGTCGCTGTCCCGGTATCAGGCAAACGCTCTCCAGCCACCGACTACCAACTAGGTTCGTTTGATTTTGTCCCATGTTTCCACGGGGAGTGGGCGCCTAGCCTGGCACTCACGGAGGATCCGCCGTCGTGCAGTTTGCATCAATGTTCCTCCCTGGCGCGGAGCCAAGCATTGAGGTCTGCGGGGTATATGCAAAGGTGTCCGCCGATCGTGTGGACCGGGGTACCCCGCTGTTTTCCGTCAAGAATATGGTCTTGTCCAGTTTTCTTCATATCTTTTTTGGTCTTGTTGTTGGGCAGACGGGTGTGGCTGGCGGTCCGCACCCGCCCGCTGATCTCCCCGCGACGGTTTCACTTTGACTAAGCCGGCGTATCGAGCCGCGTCCCGGAGAAGCATGGCAACCGCCTCTGCCGGTCGGGAACCATTTGCGAGATGGTGGGACCACAAACTTCGAACGGAGAATCTGATGGTCCAAGCCCAACATGTGGGTGCCGAGCACGGCACATCTACGCGCGACGGTGTCTCACCCGCCGGGCGAACAACGATAGTCGTGGGAGCGGTGATCGCGCCGGTCATCTTCGTGCTGACGGAGGCATTCTTTCCCGTGCTTCCGAACACGATCGAGGAGGCATTCCGCGTTATGGCTGAGCAGCGTGAGTTGGTCTTCGCCAAGCGGATGCTCTCCGGGGTGAGTTCGGCGCTGTTCATCCTCTTGGCCGGGCCGATCGGGTTTCTCGTTCCGCTCTCGGCGCGGGGAGCCATCCTGACGCGAATCGGGTTGCTGCTGATGAGCGCCGGCGCGATACTCAACGGGTTGAGCCAGATCGTACAGGGGTATGCAACACACGCCGCGACCCGGACAGGGATCCCGACCAGCGTGGGCCAGGACATCGTGTTAACGATCGTTTCCGGCGCCGAGGGCGTGCTGTTGGGATACTGGGTGCTCATCCTCTTCGCACTGGGATTGACTGTCGTTGGGGCAGGTCTCCTCCTGTCGCGACGAGTCGGCAAGTTCATGCCGATCTTGCTCATGGCCGGGACTGTGGTCGCCCTCGCACTCAGTGAACTCGGACCTATCGTGTTGGTCACGATGGCGCCGTTCGCCATCGCGTTGATTGTTCTCGTCGTCAAGGCTGCGCGGAGTGGTTACCTCAACCCCTTGTCTGACCGTACGAAGTGAGGCCATAGTTGTTTTACCATGGACGTCCACGAGATCACCAAGCCCCGAAGCACCCCGCTGACGGTCACCGCGGGGCTGAGCGCCGGCACCGCAGTGCTCGGCGGGTCGGTGGTGGCGGCGGTCGCTCCCGAGCGGCTGTTTGAGCTGCATGCCATCGAGGACGTAAGTCAGGCTGTCATCTGGGCTTCGCTTGCCGTGGTGGTGGCTCTATCGGGTGGATCCAGCGTTGTCGCGATGGCCATGCTGGCAGTCGCTGGCAGCGCAGCACTCGCCGTCAGCGGCACAGCTTGGGTGCAGATTTCGCCACTGCTCGGAGCAGATCCTGACCTTGCGCTCTGGACCGGCGGATGGATCTGGGTCATCGCGATCACCCTACCCATCACCCTCGTTCCAATTCTCTTCATTCCGGCGAGTACCGTATCCGTCCGCTGGCGCAGGCTCGGGATCGTGGCAGCGATCTCCGGATGTGCGATCGCTATGGGAGCAGGTGTTCTGTGGCGGGCGGACACGCCGGTGTTTGAGGGCGGCCAGCTTGTGGGCTTTGCGATCGTCGCGACAGCGGCGCTGCTCACTATCGGACTTGTGGCGTCCGCTGCTCACTCGACACGACGACTGCGTCCCCTCTTGGGAGCAATGCTCGTCACCGTGCCTGCGCTGTTCGCAGTGCTGCTGCTCCCTGAGTGGTCTCCATTCGTCCAGCTCCTCATTAGTCCGCTCATTCCGGTCTCCATCGCCGCCATCACCCTGCAGGACCTGATCGCCGGGTTGCGAACGTCCAAGCAGCAGGTAATCGAGGCGCGCGCTGACGAACGGGACCGAATCTCGGATGACCTTCACGACGATCTCGGCCCACTCCTGTCGGCGATCGGAATTCATGCCGACATCGCAGCACTCCGGCTCCGATCAGGCCGCCCAGACTCGCTCGAGGTAATTGAAATGGTTCGGTCCGCAGCAGATGAAGCCCTGCAAACTCTGCGCGGTGTGCTCGCTGATCTAAGCCCGATCCGCATGAACGGCCGCAGTCTCGAGAGCGCCGTCAGGCGTCTCGCTGACGAGATGGCAGTGGTAGGCGTGGAGATCAGTGTGCAGTCGGACATCGACGAAAATCTTTCTGAGCAAACTGGCATGGTCGCCTATCGCATCATCGCCGAATCCCTCACCAATGCCTTCCGTCACGCTCATCCGACCCGTGTTTCGATCGAACTCTTCCGCGTCGACAAGGGACTTCGAATACGGATCACTGACGATGGTCCCGGTCCACGACAAGCTGGCTCACATGGCGGTCGTGGCCTGGCCTCGATGGAGAAGCGCGCACTTTCGTTGGGAGGCTCTCTCGTCGTCGACTTCGACGGCGCATCAACCATCGTGAGAGCCGAGCTTCCCGAGAAGGCGAAAGTGCCACGATCGTGAAGATTCTGGTCTGCGATGATCACGCGGTCTTCCGGGAGGGGTTCACGCTTCTTCTGAAGGAAATGGGCATGGATGTCGTCGGCGCAGCAGCATCCGGCGAGGAACTGCTCGACCTGGCCCATACAAACGCCGTTGATGTATTCGTAGTCGACCTACACCTGCCGGGCATTAGCGGGATAGAGGCCATCCGCCGGCTGCTTCGCGACGATCCCGGCCGGCGAGTGCTTGTACTTTCGATGGTTGCCGACGATGTCGCCCTTTTCTCAGCGCTCCGTGCCGGTGCCACCGGGTACCTGCTCAAAGGCGCGCACAGTGCGGATGTGCACCGTGCGCTGGAGGCAGTCATGGAGGGGAGTCTATTCGTGGATGCGCCCCTCGCACGCCAGCTTGTCCACGGACTGAGCAGCTCCGAGGGGATATTTCCTCAGCTGACCTCACGTGAACGCGACATCCTCATCGAGCTCTGCCACGGTCGCTCGACGGATGCGATCGCGGCTTCCTACTTTCTCACGACAAAGACCGTGCGCAACAACGTGTCGAACATCATCGCCAAGCTCGGGGTCGCCACACGGGCGGAAGCTGTCGCAAAGGCGCACACAGCCGGCTTCGATGCTCCTGGCTGAGAGAAGCCCCACGATTGACCGCAAGTTGATGCCTCATCGAACAATGGCTGGCTGCAGTGCCCACAAGCCGGTTCCTCAAAGGTCGAGGCCCTTCTGCCGTGTAGTCTGAGATCCTAGATTTGAGGGAATGCCTGGCTCGAATGCGCAATGTTAAGGCGCTCCTTTGGAGCAGCCCTTGGACCTGTGGAGGGTGATTTTTCCGTATCGCGCGATAGATGAGGCAGCGAGCAGGTTTATCGCAATCAGGAAGACCCATGCACCATGCTTATTCTGACCGGCGGCATGATGATGTTCTTGGAGCTTGTTGTTGTGACTCTGAGCATCCTTAACGCACTCTGCAAGCAGTTTCCGCGGATCCAACGCCTAATGTGAGCCGGGTATGCATCAGGTCGTGGATTCGGGGAGTCTTCATAAAACGTGCTGTTTGGGGCGCCTGCACCGTCGATAACTAGTACCTCTGCCAGTACACGCTGTGCGCATTTCTCCCGTTTGTTCCCGTGGTGAAGAGGATGCCACTCCCCTGCCGGCCTGCAATCAAGGGAATGAGAATCTCTACAAGGTCCGGGGCCAGGGAGACAGTCTGCTTCCTTGCTCCAGTTTTCGTGGGTCCAACGTGGAGGCCGTTGCTGCCGTCGCGCTTCCACGCTGTGCGCAATTCTCACAGTCCCCGGCTAGAACACAAGGTCCGCGTCCGCAACGGTCACAGCTATCGCCTCACCGAAACGCGTAGCTGTCACGACGAAAATTGTGTGACACCCTTGCAGCGTTCAGGCATCTGGGACGAGCTTTGGCCAAACTTTGAGTACGTCAATAAGCGAGCGTCGACTTCCACGGTGGCGACAGAGGGCAACTGGACGCCACGACAAGGATTGTCTGACAGCTACTTCAGGTTTACAGCCGTTTCCATCGACGAAAAGATCAGAGAGTGGTTGTTCTTGATGGTTTTGGCCGATTTGCCATTCGATTGCATCTCACGAATCCAGTGTGTGATTTCACGGAAGTAGCTTTCATCGATTGGGATGGCACCAAGCCCCGGCGTGATGTGAAGATCCAGCAGGGTTTCGTTAGTGTACGAAGTCCCGAAGGGTGGTCGAACCAGCAGGTCCAGGTGTTCCTGGACCACCTGGGCAGCTGTGGGCGCTTGCTCAAGGACCTGGTGTAGGCCTCCTGGGCGACCGCAATGAACAATCCGTCGCCTGACAGGACCTTCGTCAGCAAGGCTGATGCCTAACAGTAATCGAAGGCTCGAGGGTGGCAGGAGCGGAGCTCAAGGGGCGTGGCTCAGGTTGCTGTTAAAGATTGTGATCTCTCGGGACATCGGTGACAGTTCTGCCTCAGGACTTTGGTGACACTTGATGTCTCAGGACATCGGTACCGCTTCGCGTCCTTAGCTTGAGCTGCGGAAGCGGGCACGGGCTTGGCTGATT
>NZ_JASISP010000079.1 GCF_030063185.1 Arthrobacter sp. H35-D1 | reverse complement strand
GCGACGGAATGTCCTGGCTCACCCTGCACATCCCCACCATCAGCGCCGAAGCCATCTGGGTCCACGCCACCCGCACAGCACGCACCATCAAACACAACAACACCACCGGACCAGGCAACAACAACGATGGCAACGGCGGCAAGCCCGGCCGGGGCAGCCAGCAGAACGATAACGGCAGCGGGGAGCACCGCACCCTGGCACAACTACGCGTCGACGTCGCCACCACCCTCCTCCTCAACCAACAACCCCTCCCCACCCCAGCCAGCAACACCGACAACGGCCACACCGGCCACGACAACGCCGATGCTGGTGACAACGGCAATGCTGGTGCCGGAAAGAACCACTCAGGAAGCAATGCTAGCCACGGTGACGCCAGTACTGGCGGCATGGGCAGCCACAGCAACGATGGGGATGGTTCAGAGCCCCCGAACCAGGCCGGCGACGTCCCGTTCGGTGCGAACTCCGCTTTCGGTGTCTCACTCATCGAAGAAGCACCCCCATGGGCACACCGCAACCCCACAAACGACGACGACAACAACGACACAGTCGCTCCCGACGCCGACAACGCCGACAGTACAAAATCCGCTGACAACAAAACCAGCAAAGCCAGCACCGACCGCCCGGACAGTGCAGGAGCCGCAAGCGCTAGCGACAACGAAGTTGCCGCCACCGGCAAAAGTGGTCCTGGCAAGAGCAAGGCTAATGAAACCACCACCGATGGTGCTACAGGGTCCGCGACCAGCGGTAGCAAGGGCAAAACGACCGGTACTGGCATGACCAGCGACGAA
>NZ_JASISP010000078.1 GCF_030063185.1 Arthrobacter sp. H35-D1 | reverse complement strand
CCTGGGCGTGAGGGCGCTTCCTCATGACCCAGGGGCGATTGCGGGCCCGGCTGTGCCCTCCAACCCACCCCAGCCCCAGCCGCTCCGGCTGGTTCTGCCAGCCCTGACGCTCCTGCCGGCCCGGCTGACCCGGCTGCTCCGGCTGGTTCTGCCAGCCCTGACACTCCATTCGTCCCTGTGCCCGTCGCCGTCGTTGCTCCCCTCACTCCGGCCGTCGCTCCGGCCGTGGGTGTGCCCGTGGCCGTGGGTGTGGTGAAGAGTCCCATCAACCCGTGCAGCCGTTCGAACATCGCCTCCTGCCCACCAGCACCACTGCCATCAGCACCACCAGCACCACTGCCATCAGCACCACCAGCGCCATCACCAGCACGAACGTCACTGGAATCAGCAGCAGCAGCAGTGTTGACGTCGCTATGGGCCGTATCAGGACCCTCACCAGCGGCAGTATTGGCAGGAGCAGTGTTGGCAGCGTTGGTGGTGCTGGCAGCAGCAGCAGCGTTGGCAGCAGCAGCAGCGTTGGCAGCAGCAGCAGCGTTGGCAGCGTCGGCGGTGTTGGGGTTGCCGTGTTGGTTGGGGTTCGTTGCATGTCCTATCGCGGCCATGAGCTGCTCGTGTTGCCCGATGGTCATGTACCCGTCAATATGAATCAGCCCGCGCCGGGGCTTGCGGAAGAACAATCCCTGCTTCGCCACCAAATCAGCATGACTGGGCTTTTGCCCGTCGGGATCCAGATGACTCATGATCCGGTTGCCAATACGACGCAAACAATCCGGATCCTCCCCCTGCCCGGCCTCCACCA
>NZ_JASISP010000077.1 GCF_030063185.1 Arthrobacter sp. H35-D1 | reverse complement strand
GTAAAGATCATCGGTGTTGATGAGCACGTGTGGCGCCACACCCGGCATGGGGATAAATACGTCACCGTGATCATTGATCTGACTCCGGTGAGGGATAAGACAGGCCCCTCCAGGTTGCTGGATATGGTGGAGGGCCGTTCCAAACAGGTCTTCGCTACCTGGCTGAAACAACGCCCTCAAGCCTGGCGAGACGGGGTGGAAGTCGTGGCCATGGATGGGTTCTCCGGGTTCAAAAGTGCTGCCGCCGAAGAGCTGCCTGCCGCTGTTGCTGTGATGGATCCGTTCCATGTTGTCCGTCTTGCTGGCGACGCGCTCGATGACTGCCGTCGCCGGGTGCAGCAGGCCACGTGTGGGCACCGGGGACGGGCTGGGGATCCGCTCTACAAGGCCCGGCTGACGATGCATACCGGTGACGGGTTGCTGACCGAGAAGCAACAAAAGCGAATCACTGACCTGTTCGCTGAGGAGAAGCATGTCGAGGTTGAAGCGACGTGGGGCGCGTATCAATGCATGATCGCTGCCTACCGGGCGGAAGACCCGGTCAAAGGGAAGAAGCTCATGCAGGCTCTCATTGATTCCCTCAGCTCCGGGGTTCCGGCCGCTCTGAAGGAGCTGAAGAAGATGGGTGGAACACTCAAACGCAGGGCAGATGATGTGCTCGCGTACTTCGACCGCCCAGGCACCTCCAATGGCCCCACCGAAGCAATTAATGGAAGATTGGAACACCTTCGGGGCTCTGCCCTCGGCTTCAGGAATCTCACCAACTACGTCGCCAGATCATTGCTGGAATCCGGAGGCTTCAGACCGAAACTACACTCTGGATTCTGA
>NZ_JASISP010000076.1 GCF_030063185.1 Arthrobacter sp. H35-D1 | reverse complement strand
CCCGGACAGTCATTACGGCCGAACGCGCCCGGGAAGTCCAGCGGTTGGAGAAGCTTCTGGAGGATACTGGCATTAAGCTTTCCGCGGTGGCCTCGGACATTGTTGGCGTCTCGGGCAGGGCCATACTCGAAGCACTCATCGCCGGCCAGCGGGACCCGGCCGTGCTGGCGGACCTGGCCAAACGCAGGATGCGTGTGAAGATACCACAGCTGACAGAGGCGTTGGTGGGCCGGTTCACCGACCACCACCGGTTCATGGTGCGGTTGTTTCTGGATCGGATCGATGGCCATGGCGGTGACATTGCCCGGCTCACCGAGCGCATCGAGAAGGCGTTGGTGCCCTTTAGCCTAGTCCGGAAACTCTTGAGCAGCATCCCCGGCGTCAGTACCGGGGTTGCCGATGTCTTTATTGCCGAAACCGGCGCCGACATGTCTGTCTTCCCCACCGCAGCCCAGCTCGCGTCCTGGGCCGGCACGACACCGGGATCCCACGAGTCTGCCGGGCACAGCAAGTCCACCAAAACCCGCCCCGGAAACTCCTACCTCAAAGGCGCCATGGGTATTGCCGCCATGTCCGCGTCAAAGTCCAAAAACACGTACCTGTCCGCCAAATACAAGCGTCTTGCCTCCCGCCGCGGCCGGATCAAAGCCATCGTCGCACTCGAACACTCCATACTCATCGCGGCCTGGTACATGCTCACCACCGGCGAGCTCTACCGCGACCTCGGCGCCGACTACTTCACCCGGCGCGACCCGGCCAAGGCCCGGGCCCGCGCCATCGGCCAACTCGAAGCCCTCGGCTACCACGTCTCCATCACTGAAGCAGCCCCAACAGGCCACACCGAAACGCACCTCGCAACCA
>NZ_JASISP010000075.1 GCF_030063185.1 Arthrobacter sp. H35-D1 | reverse complement strand
GGAGCAGCGTGGGCTCCGGTCCGAGGAGGTTTCGCCGGAAATCTTCGCTCATATTACTTAAACGTCTTGCCAGCGGAACCGAGCTGCCGGGCAGCTTCGACAACGCGGGCGGACAGGCCCTTTTCAGCCGAAGCGCCCCACACGCGGGGGTCGTAGGCCTTCTTGTTGCCAACGTCGCCGTCAACCTTCAAAACACCGTCATAGTTGGCGAACATGTGACCGGCCACCGGGCGCGTGAACGCATACTGCGTGTCGGTGTCGATGTTCATCTTGATGACGCCAAAGGACACCGCGTCGGCGATTTCCTGCTCGGAGGAGCCGGAACCACCGTGGAAGACCAGATCGAAGGGGTTTTCCTTGCCGATCTTGGCACCAACAGCAGCCTGGATTTCCTTCAGGATCTCCGGACGCAGCTTGACGTTGCCCGGCTTATACACACCGTGCACGTTCCCGAACGTCAGCGCCGTGATGTAGCGGCCGTGCTCGCCGGAACCCAGTGCTGCGACCGTGGCCAGACCGTCTTCAATGGTGGAGTACAGCTTGTCGTTGATGGCGTTCTCAACGCCGTCTTCCTCGCCACCAACGGCACCGATCTCCACTTCAAGGATCATCTTCGCCGCGTGCGTGCGGGCCAGCAGTTCGCGGCCAACGCGCAAGTTCTCCTCGAGCGTTTCCGCCGAGCCGTCCCACATGTGGGAGTTGAAGATCGGGTCCCGGCCTGCCTTCACCTCGGCCTCAGAGGCAGCCAGCAGGGGCAGCACAAAGCCGTCCAGCTTGTCCTTCGGGCAGTGGTCAGTGTGCAGGGCCACGTTGATCGGGTAGTTCTTGGCCGCTTCGCGGGCGAACGCGGCGAAGCCCAAGGAACCGGCCACCATGTCCTTCAC
>NZ_JASISP010000074.1 GCF_030063185.1 Arthrobacter sp. H35-D1 | reverse complement strand
ATCAGGGGCCTGGCCGGGATCAGTCTGGGCACCAAACGCGTCGAGCGTGCCGCCGAAGCTGCCGGCGCCGCAGCCGTTTTGAAGGCTGACACCGCGGCGGTCCTGGCAGGGCGGGTCGTGCCCCTGCCGCCACCAGGCCCGGCGCCGGAAATCCTGTTCATCGCCGTGGATGGGACCGGGGTGCCGATGACGCTGGCCGAAACGGAAGGCCGGGCCGGGAAGGGCCCCGATGGGCGGGCCCGGACCCATGAGGCAAAACCAGGGTCCCTGTTCACCCATACCGGGCTCGATGAGCAAGGACGTCCGGTCCGGGACCCGGACTCAACCAGCCACCTGGCCACTTTGGAGCCGGTGGAGAAGGTCTTGCGACCTCGTCGCCGCCGAAGCAAAGCGCCGCAGTTGTGAGCACATCCGTCAACTCGTCTTCCTCGCCCGACGGGGCCCACTGGATTTTGAACACGGCCACCGCCCGCCTGCCCGAAGCAACTCAAATCGTTGATCTCTTCCACGCCCGTGAACACCTCCACGAACTCGCGGACCTGCTCGCGTTCATCATCACCGATGACCCCAACGACTGGTACCAGGCCCGGCGAACCGAGCCAGACAACGGCGACATCGACGCGATCGTCAAAGCCGCCAACGAGTTCCCACTGGTGGGTATCAGAGCGCCTCAACGCCGTAAGGCACTGGCCTACTTCACCAACAACAAACACCGCATGCAATACGCGTACTTCCGCAGCCTGGGCATGTTCGCCGACTCCGGCACGGTTGAAGCCGGCGCTAAAGCAGTCATCGGCCAACGCCTCAAACTCTCCGGAAAGCGCTGGCCCGACCCCGGCACGACCAGCATCATCACCCTCCGCTGCCAACACGCAAGCACACACCAC
>NZ_JASISP010000073.1 GCF_030063185.1 Arthrobacter sp. H35-D1 | reverse complement strand
GACACTGCCCGGGACCAGCTCGCCGCCCTTGGCATTGGCACCCCGCACGCGACAACGTTGGCCAGGGTGCTTCAGGTTTTGGATGCCGACGCCCTGGACCAGCTGGCCGGGGCATGGGCACAGTCCAAGACACCGGTGGCGGCAATAGCCATAGACGGCAAAGAAGTCCGTGGTGCCAAGAACGGCGGTGGCACCAGGGTCCACCTCCTCGCCGGCATCGACCACGCCACCGGGGCCGTGCTCGTGCAGGAAAACGTGTCCGAGAAGCACAATGAAATCACCTATTTCAAGCCCCTGTTGGAGGGGATCAAGGACCTGAAGGGCGTGGTCATATCTGCTGACGCCTTGCATACGCAGCGGGAACATGCCCAGTATCTGCACTCCCGGGGAGCCCACTATGTACTGACAGTGAAAGCGAATCAGCCCAAACTCCATGACCAACTGCGTGCCCTGCCGTGGAAGCGGGTCCGGGCCGGGAACAAGACCCGTGAAACCGCCAACGGTCGCGAGATCGAGCGGACCGTCAAGTGCGTCAGCGTCGATGCCGGAATCAAATTCCCCCACGCCGCCCAGGCAGCCCAGATCACCCGCAAGTCCCGGCCCATCGGTACCCGGAAGTGGTCAACCGAGACAGTTTACGTCGTCACCTCACTGACCCCGGCACTGGGGAAACCGGAGCTCATAGGCTCTTTGATCCGCGGACACTGGGGAATTGAAAACGGTCTCCACTACCGCCGGGACGTGACGTGGCGCGAGGATGCCAGTCAGATCCGGCGAGGGAACGCACCCCGAATCATGGCCTCCCTGAGGAACATCGCGATCACGATTCTGCGTCTGGAAGGCGAAACGAACCTTGCCAAAGCCACCCGCGGAGCCCGCAACTACCCACACCGCGCCCTCAAACTCGCCGGCCTAAATATCAGCTAAACGACTTTGCAGAGGCCCTG
>NZ_JASISP010000072.1 GCF_030063185.1 Arthrobacter sp. H35-D1 | reverse complement strand
GTCCAGAAAGCCGGCGCCGACGTCGCCGTAGCCGGCGGTGCCATCTACGGCGCAGCCGACCCCGCCTTGGCAGCCAAGCAGCTCCGCGCCGCCATCTCCTAACACCAACTTCGGAGCACGGACCCCTACAACTTACAAGGGCCCGTAGTCGAGGAATTTCAGGGACTGCCCCCCAGCGGAGAAACACCACTGAGGGGCAGTCCCGTCTCGTCGGAAGGACTGGGACAGGAGTCGCCAAGCATGGGACAGTCCGTGAGAGGTTGCAGATTCGCCGACCAGCACCCTGTCCGGGGGTAGGCTTCCCGTCAGTAAGGGGCATGCATTGAAGTCTGGTCCACGGGCTCGTTCCGCAACGCAGCTTATGCTGACGACCGCGCCGACGACGGCCGATTGATTTGAGTCATCGAGAAAGTGACAAGCTCCCGCCATCTGTTGGTCCATTGTGATCCCGTCACGCTGAATTCGATCTAAAAAACACCAACCCCCAACGATGCCGGAGTTGGCACATTGAGGACCCAAATCCCTAGGAAGGCAGCTGTCCATCATGCGTAGTCAAACTATCGAACGTTTGGAAGTCCTCGTTACCGCGCCTGCTCAACTCCACGGATTGCTGGACGATGCAGAGGCCAAGCTCCGAGAGATAGCGCTGGTCGAACGGTGTGCCGGCATCCTGGTCACCCGCCATGATCTATCTCGGTACTCGCTCGCGCTCAGCGAAAGGGTTCCCTTTGGGGAGACCCGGGAACAGACACTTTCATGACCGTCGCTCGAGGGCAGCACCCCCTGACAACCACCAGTCGAACAAGAGAAGCCAACAATGTCTGATACTTTCGTTGATTCGAGTGTGAGGTACAAGGACAATCCGCTCCGAAATTCGCGCGACCGTCGGCTGTCGCGGGTTGCGGGTCCTTCGTCCCTGGTGCTCTTTGGAGTCACGGGGGACCTGGCACGCAAGAAGCTCATGCCTGCCGTGTACGACCTGGCCAACCGTGGCTTGTTGCCGCCCAGTTTTGCCCTGGTGGGCTTTGC
>NZ_JASISP010000071.1 GCF_030063185.1 Arthrobacter sp. H35-D1 | reverse complement strand
ATGAGGTCGATGATGACCTGGTGGCTGTTCAGGGGGCGCCCGCGCCAATTCATGGAGATATGGCTGAAGAGCCTGTGCTCGATCTTGTTCCACTTGCTGGTTCCGGGCGGGAGGTGGCAGACGGTGATCGTCAAACCGGTTTCAGCTGCGAGGGTGGCCAATTCGGCTTTCCAAGCGCGCAGGCGGTATCCGTTGGAGCCGCCGCCGTCGGCGCAGACCAGCAGCCTCTTCGCACCGGGGTAGGCATTATTGCCGATCTGGGTATACCAGCGGCGGATGGTCTCGACCGCGAACGCCGCAGTGTCGTGGTCCGTGCCGACCGAGACCCAACCGTCATTGGCGGTGACGTCGTACACCCCGTAAGGGTTGGCCTTGCCCAGCTTGGGGTCGGGGAAGTCGTGCACATTCACCCTGACAGGGTCCCCGGCAGGCCGCCATTGCGCCCCGCCGTTCTTGTAGAGGCCAACGAGTTCCTTCTTCTTGGTGTCCACGCTGATTACTGGCTGCCCGGCGGCCATGTGCTGTGCACTTTGGTCGTTGAGGTAGGCGAACTGGGCATCGCGGTCCTCATGAGTGGCACCCTCTACCTGTTTCGCATTGCCCTGCAGGGAGAACCCCAGCTCATGGAGCAGGTTTGCCACCGTCCACGCCGAGACCTGGTGCCCGGAATCGCTCAGCACCCGGGCCAGGGTGCGCGTGGATTTCGTCGTCCACCGCAACGCCGACATCGGATCCCCGCGCTCTTCGGGCTCGACCAAGGCCAGCAGGGCATCCCCCAACCCGGGGTCAACGTCCGTTTGCAGCTTCCGACCGGCACCGGGCTGGCGGACCCGCACCGAGGGATCAACTCCAGACTCCAATTCGGCCACACCACGGGAGACCGTGGTCGGGCTGGCACCGGCCGCCCGGGCCACCAGCTTGATCCCGCCATGACCCAACACCCGGGCTTCAGCCCCCAGCAACAGGCGGCGCTGACGCTCATCCAAATGCGGCAACAACGAATCAAACTTCGCCCGCAAACTACCCTCAACCTC
>NZ_JASISP010000070.1 GCF_030063185.1 Arthrobacter sp. H35-D1 | reverse complement strand
TGTGATCTCTCGGGACATCGGTGACAGTTCTGCCTCAGGACTTTGGTGACACTTGATGTCTCAGGACATCGGTACCGCTTCGCGTCCTTAGCTTGAGCTGCGGAAGCGGGCACGGGCTTGGCTGATTCCGACGTACTTGGTGCCTGCGGGCGGCCAGAAATACTCAGCGATGATCTCGCCTTCTGTGCTGGCGAATACGACGCCGTCACGGTCCCAGACGGCATTGATGTTTCTTCCGCCCATTCGGTTGGTCACGGAGAACAATGTCTTGCCGATCTTGACCACGCCGTTGGAGTAGACCCGCAGCGTCTGGCGGCCGTTGTCGGCTGGGTGGGACACCGTGCCACTGAGTTTCTGGATCCCGCCGGTCTCGAAATTGGATGGCGCATCCACGCCGGTCGTGACGGGTTGCTTCGGTGATTCTGTTTGGTCGAGCGCTGCTGGTTCGGCGGCGTACGATCGTTGGGCAGCTGGCAGTGGCAGCCATGGCTCGGGAAGATTCTGTACGGGTTTCGGCCGGGGGGCTTCGGCAACAGCCGTGGCGTCCCATGACTGTTGCGGGGTGATGCGCCCGGGCAGCCCCTGGTGCGGACGCTCTGTGTTGTAGATCTGGTCAAACCGGTCGACCTGCTCCTGAAGCTCGGCGTGAGTGTGGGCCAACGGCTGCTTGTCCAGCCAGCGGAACAGGGTCTGATGAAACCGTTCATTCTTTCCTTGCGTGGTCGGCTTGTACGGCTTGCCGGTGATCGCCTCGACTCCGAGCGAGGAGACGTAGTTGACCAGCTGGCCTTCCCAGCCGCGGCGTGAGGGATTCAAGGCCACACCGTTGTCCGTCAATAATCTTTGTGGAACCCCACGGGCGGCGATGCCCTTCTTCACGACCGCCAGCGCTGCTTCGCTGGTTTCCCCGGAGGCGACGTGGGTGGCGACCGCGAGGCGGGAATGGTCATCCTGGAGCTGGAAGATCACGCACTTGCGTCCGCCGGTGAGCACGTACTCTGTGGCGTCCAATTGCCAGCAGGCATTCGGGGCAGGGTAGACAAACCTGCGGTGCGCGGCGCGGGGCTTCTTCTTCGGTTC
>NZ_JASISP010000006.1 GCF_030063185.1 Arthrobacter sp. H35-D1 | reverse complement strand
CGTGTCCAAGGGTTCAAGGGAGGGAAACACCAGCCCGGCAATCAGCTCCACCACAGTGACTGTGGCGGATGAATCATCCTCTTCCCGAGGGAAATTCACTGAACCGCCCATACCACAAGTATAGATCGCATGTATGATATAAGCTAGCATTCCATATTATTTCCCAGACATACTTTCTATACTTGGACCTGCCTGCCAATTGTCCGGCCGGGCCTCACTCCCCCATCTCAACCGTCGGGCACCCGCGCACCGTCCCACCGGAAAGCAGCAGCTCAGCGCAAAGATGCAGGGCAAGGAAAAGGTGAGTGCCGCCGTCGTTCCTGGGAAGGAACCGACGACGGCACTGGGGATGTTCGCGGCGGAGCTGCTACCAGCGGTGCGCCACATCGATGACGATGCGCGAGCTGGCCCCGGGGCCGTCGAGGACAAAGACGTTGAACGGCAGCCGTGCACGCACGCCGACACCCAAGGTGGTGCTGCCTTCAAAACTGCCAGCGAGAGCGAGCTGCCTCAACGTCGAGTAGCCTGCAGTGTTGACCAATTCGTTGCGGTTGGCAGGGACGTAGCTCGCCGCCCCGGCTTCGGTGTACGCGGGCGCCTTGACCACCACCTTCAAATAGGCGCCGCCGCGAAGTGCGACAACCGAGCCACTGCCTGGGCGCGTAACAGCTGACACATAGCCCACTGAATACCCATTGGCGTGACCGCTGACATCGACCACCATGCGGTCAAAGCATGCATGCTGGCCAGCCCTGACATTGTTGATAGTTGCGCTTGTTCCGGTGCCGGCGGACTTGGCCAGCGAACCCCACGTGATGCCGCAATACGGGGCTGCCTGGGCCGGCGCGGGAGCGACCAAGATGAATGCGGCCAACAACCCCAAAACTGCCAGCCACGTCTTGATGTATTTCATGAAAAACATCCTCCTTGGAAAGCGATGAGCACCCTGATTTCAGGATGATTCAACGCTAGTGCGGTTCTCCGACCGGGTCACTGCTTCCACCCAAAGGTCCGCTGAACTGCAACCCGCGCCCGATCAACGGTGGAAAACGTTATCCAGATCTCCTTAAGCTCCCCTTTGCAGCGCTCGGAGATAGTCTGGAAGCCACCACCATCACCCTTGGAGCTTCCCCATGACCGCGCGCAGTTTGTCCCTTCCCGTCCGGCAGGGTACTTCGCCCGGCACACCATGGGGCACGGGCAGGTACGAATGAGCAGCAATATTGACGGCAAGGACAGCGTCCTGGCAGCACGGGCCACCGGCACCACATGGCGGGACTCCCTGCTTCGTTATTATTCGTTGGCCAAGCCAGGCGTGCTCTATGGAAACGTGCTGACGGCTGCTGCAGGATTCCTGTTTGCCAGCCCTGGCCGGATCGACTGGTTTCTCTTCCTCGCAGTCTGTTTGGGCACGACCCTCGTCATCGGCTCCGCGTGCGTGTTGAACAACGTCCTTGACCGCGACATTGACACTCTCATGGCGAGGACCAGGAAACGTGCCACGGTCACCGGCGGTATCGGTGCACGCAACGCTGTCATCTATTCCGCTGCCCTGGGGGTCGGCGGCATGGCCATTCTGGTGGCCTGGACGAACGTGCTCGTCGTCGCGGTGGGCGTGGCTGGTTTCCTTGCGTACGTGGTTCTTTACGGAATGTTCTCCAAACGGATGTCCATCCACGGCACTCTTGTGGGCAGCGTCTCCGGAGCGGCCCCGATTCTGGGTGGCTACGTCGGGGCCAGCAATGCCATTGACGCCCGTGCGCTCATTGCCTTTCTGATGCTCTTCTTTTGGCAGCTGCCGGCGTTTTACTCCATCTCCATTTACCGGCGAGAAGAGTATGCCCGAGCAAACGTGCCGGTTGTTTCGGTGGTGCGCGGCGTCGCCAACACCAAGGTGCAGATCCTCGTCTACACAGGCGTCTTCGTCTTCGTCTCCCTGCTCCCCCAAGTCTTTGGCAGCACGGGCTGGGTCTACACGGCTGTCATGGGCGCGCTCGGTGCCGGCTGGCTGGTGCTGGCGGCAAGCGGACTAAAGTACGACGACGACGAAAAGTGGGCGCGCCGGATGTTCCGTTACGCGCTGGTCATGATGTGTGCCATCTCGCTCATGCTCGCCATCGGACCCCGCCTGCCGTAGCGGCCTGTCTGCCCTCATGGCCCGGCCCGCCTCAACCACCCGCGCCCATCGTGGCCGCTGCAGCTGCCCCTTGACCTGCGGCCATAAGAGGACTGCAATGGAGTAAGGCCACAATTGGCCCGTTCACGGTGTCCGGCGCTCGCCCGGATCAAGCTCCGGGAGGTGTCTGCGATGGGATTCCTTGTTCTTGCTGTTCTCGCCATGGTCACGGCCGCAACAACTGTGTGGCTTGTGCACATGCGCAGGGAGCAGGAAAGCGACCAGGACGCAACTTTTTGGTATTCCTTTGCAGGCCTGTGCGTGCTCGCGCCGCTGACTCTCATCCCGGCATGGAAAAACAATGCAGCATCGCTCGGACTGCTCGCCCTGGCGGCTGGCTCAGCCATCGCCATGCACATGCTGCTCCGGCGCCAGCAGACCATCGCCTCCGCCGCCAACCACCGCGCCATGATCGCAGCAACGCTTGCCACAACAGCCGCGCAGCACAACGCCCTCGTGTCCCGGTGGAGCCGCTATGAGCTGGATCCCGCCGCTGCCATCGACTTCCCCACCATGACCGACATCCGAGTTCCCGAGACCTCCCGCCTAATCCGGGCGGTCGCGGCGGCCGCCCGCTTTAGGCCTGCCGAACTGGACACGGAAGACTGCGCCGCTGAGTACCAGCAAGCCGTCGCCACACTCGCAGAAGCGTTGGCCGCGGCTGAGAACTCCGCCCATTGCACTTACCAGGGTTCGGATTCTTACCAGGCCGCGGGCAACGCCCGGGGTCTGGCAAGCTAGGACTCCCGGAGCGGAGGGTCCCCTTTCCTGCTATTGCTCAGCTACTGGACAACCAGCACGGGAACCGGCGACTGGTTGACCACTGCTGCGCTGACCGAACCCAACAGCAGGCCCATCAGCCCCCCGTGGCCGCGTCTGCCCACCACCAGCATGCGGGCCCCCTCGGCAAGGGACGCCAAGGTGGCTGCTGCCGGGCCTTGGACCAGTCGTGCTGAAACGGATTCAGGAACTTCCGCCCCGAAGGCCTGGAACAGCGCGTCGCTGAGGATCTCCGCGGCACCTTCTTCAAAGCTGCCAATGCCTACGGCCATGTAGCTTGCCTGCTTGGTGGGCGCTTCCCAGACAGCAACGGCTTCCATGACTCCGTGCAGCTCGGCAGCCAGACGGGCGCCTTCCTTGAGCGCATTGACCGATGCACTTGAGCCATCAACACCAACAACTATGCGGACCTGTGCGGTCGATTCAGACACGAGCTGCTCCTTTGTAGAACGGGCCTATCCCGTTGCCTCCATTCTGGCTCATGGAACCTTGAATCTTAGAATGAGGCGATCGACACCCGAGGGCGACCCTAGGGCTTGGGTGCTTCCGGTGCGGGTTTCGGTGGCTTCGGTGCGGGTTGTTCCGGTCCCGGTGCCTGCTCTTGTGTTGGAGCCGGCGGCTGCGG
Organism: Arthrobacter sp. H35-D1; assembly: GCF_030063185.1. Taxonomy (GTDB): domain Bacteria; phylum Actinomycetota; class Actinomycetes; order Actinomycetales; family Micrococcaceae; genus Specibacter. Next base: position 173,154 of record NZ_JASISP010000006.1, on the reverse strand, counting down.
TTCTGCTGATGGTTTGGGCTCGGCAGGTGGTTTGGGCTCTGCCGTTGGTTGGGGCTCGGCAGGTGGCGTTGGCTCCGCCGATGGTTGGGGCTCGGCAGGTTGTTGGGGCTCGGCAGGTTGCTGGGGTTCCTGCGGCACTGGTTGCTGGAGCGGTGGCGCATCAACGCCCGGCTCCGGGTCGTTGAGGCCGGCAATCAGCGGTGCAGTGGGTTGGAGCATCTCTGCCGGCGGCTGGGCCAACGGAGAAGCTGCATGGCTGGGGTTCTGGGCCGCAGTATTCATGACAGCCGCCCATTGGCCGCCGGCCAGGTCCGCGCCGTCAACACCCGGGAAGTACTTGCCGTTGATCACGATGTCTTGGTTGACCCACTCGGGGCCATTGCCCTGGTAGCTGCCGAACCAGGATGCTGAGACGACAGCGTTGTTTCCGCCGATGGTCCACGTGTCGATGTTGCCGTCCGTGGTGCCGGTCTTGGCGAAGGAGTAATCCTTGTCATCGAGCGGGATGTTGTAGCCCGAGCCGATGGTCAGCACGTTTTTCAATGCGTAAGTCACACCTGCGGCGACGTCGGCGCTCATGGTTCGTTTGCAGTCGGCCCCGGGGACAGGGTATTTCTTTCCCGACGCGTCCGTGATCGATGCCAGCGCGATCGGCTCGCATCGGGTCCCCCCGCTGGCAAAGGTGGCGAACGCCGTCGCCATGTCCAAGGGGGCAACATTCTGGGTGCCGATGAGGTTGGCAATGTTGGAGAGGTCGTACGGCTTGTTCGTCCGTCCTTCCTTCACACCGGCAGCTGTGGCCATCTTTTGGATGTTGCAGAAATCCAGGGCCGTGGCTGTTTGGAAGGTGACGGTGTTGATGGACCGGTAGAGACCTTCCTCAGCCGACATGGAGAAGTAGTGGTTCGGATCGTCATTGGGCAGCGGGAACGTGCCGGCAGCATAGTCATAGGCACCTGTTGTTGTTCCGCAGCTGTTTTTCCACGGATATCCCGTGGGGTAGACCCGCACGGCACCGTTGATGCTTGTCGCCATGGAGTGTCCGCTGTTGAGCCATTCAGCGAAAATAAACGGTTTGAAGGTTGAACCGATCGGGAAGCCGCCGGCGCCGTGCAACGGCTTGCCCTTGGCGTCGTTGACGGGCAGTGCGAAGTTGCCCATGTAGTTGCCAGGTGCCGTGGCCGGATTGAACACGGTGTTTTGTGCCATGGTAAGGACTTCGCCGGTCCCTGGCTTTACCGTGACAATGGCAGCTCCGCGCTGGAGTGGATCCGTGGGAGCCATGGTGGCATTGACTTGTTCCTGGGCGACCTTTTGGAGGCTTGGATCCAGCGTGGTTTGAATGGTGAGCCCACCTTGGTAGAGCGTCTTGGCACGCTCCTCCGCTGTGGCCCCGTAGGCGGTGTCATTGAGGACGAGTTGCTGCACATAGTCGCAGAAATAGGGTGCCGTCGCGGCAGCCGCGCAACCCTGGGCAGATCTCTTGAGGTGAAGTTCCAGGGGTGTCTTGATGGCGGCGTCGTAGTCTTTCTGGCTGATTTTCTCCTGCGCCAGCATCTTCGCCAGTACATCGTTGCGTCGCTGAACCACGTTCTCCGGTTGGGAGATGGGGTCGTAAAAGCCCGGACTGTTGACGACGCCGGCCAGGGCTGCGGCTTGCGGGAGCGTCAGGTCCTTGGCCGTGGTGTCGAAGTACAGCTTCGAAGCGGCTTCAATGCCATAGGCCCCGTTGCCAAAGTAGATAATGTTCAAGTAGCCGGCCAGGATGTCGTCCTTGGACATTTTCTTCTCAATGCCGATGGACATTTGAATTTCCCTGACCTTGTCAGCCATGGTCTTTTGCATGCCCAGCTTGGCTTCATCCGTCTTGCCTTCGGCAACCAACTGCTCAATCAACAGGTTGTTCACGTACTGCTGGGTAATGGTTGAGGCACCTTGGCGACCGCCTTTCAGCGTCGCCACGAGGGCACGGACGATTCCGGTGGGGTCCACTCCCCCGTGTTCATAGAACCTGGCGTCCTCAATGGAGACTACGCCGTCCTTGATGAAGGAGGACATGTCGGCGAGATCCACGACTTTACGGTCCTGGGCGTAGAGCGTGGCGATCGTTGATCCATCGGCCGCCAAAACAGTGGTCGCCTGGGCCGGAGACCCGAATTCAAGGGAGGAAGGTACCACTGACAAAAAGTCGTCTGCACCGCCCACCACACCCTTGGCTACGGCACCCGCCGGAACAAACAGCGCTGCCACGAGCACGCCGACAACCCCGCACACGGCGAATAGGCGGCCCAACTTGGCCAAAGTGCCGATGGCTGCCTCGGACTCCCTTGTTGTTTCCTTGGCCATGCGCCGACTTCCCCTCAATAGCTCATCCTGTTTTCCCGCTTCTCCTTCGCTGCGTTGCACTGCGCACCCGGTGGCAGTTGTTCGCAGCGCGACACTTGTCTTCCATCTTAGAGTCCACCAACAATATGGGAGTTTCCTGAAAAACTATCAGGCACGCGATGTAGAGCGCACGGTCGTGCATCGACTCGCACAGCACTGCTACCGCCTGCACGGCGGGTTGGCCCGTGCTAGCTTGGCCGTGGAACCGCTGCGACGCCCATCGTCGACTGAGAGGAAGATCCCATGACCGAGCACCCGCCTTACCCAACCGCCAACTCCACAGCTGATTTTCGCCGTAACTTGGCTACAGTGCAGGACCGGATGGCGGCAGCGGCCAACCGTGTGGGCCGCTCCCCCGGTGCGGTGCGATTGCTGCCTGTCAGCAAAACCGTGGATTCGTCGCGGCTGCGCCATGCGATTGCTGCAGGATGCACCGAGTTGGGTGAAAACAAGGTTCAGGAAGCCCTGCGCAAAAGCGTCGAATTGGCCGATATTCCCGGACTTCGCTGGCATGTGATTGGTCATTTGCAAAGCAACAAGGCCAAGTTTGTGGCCCAATTTGCGCACGAATTCCAAGCCCTCGACAGGCTTTCCCTCGCGCGCACGCTCAACAATCGGTTGGAAGCTGCGGACCGTACCCTGGATGTGATGGTGCAAATCAACACTTCCGGCGAGGACAGCAAATTTGGCCTGCCGCCGCAGGAAGCAGACGCCTTCATCCGTGAATTACCGGCCTTTGAGAGACTGCGCGTCAGGGGCCTTATGACCCTGGCCGCCAACAGCCCGGAACAGGACCGCGTCCGGGCATGTTTTGAAAGCCTTCACAGCCTCAGGGGTCGATTGCGCGAGAACGCGCCGTCCGGCGTCGAACTTTCCGAGCTTTCCATGGGCATGTCCGGCGACTTTGAGCTGGCCATCGAGGAAGGGGCCACAGTAGTACGGGTGGGTCAGGCAATTTTCGGGCCCCGCGCACTGCCTGATAGCTACTACTGGCCCGAAGGCGAGGAAAACAGCTGATTTCAGGGGCGATGGAGGCACAGGGCGTGCCACAAGTCGTATGCTCGTGGCATGGCTAAATTCTTCGACGTCCATCCGCACGATCCGCAGCCGCGTTCAGTCAGCCAGATCGTGTCCATCCTGCAATCCGGCGGGCTGATCGCCTACCCCACCGATTCCTGTTACGCGCTCGGCGCGCAATTGGGCAATCGGGAGGCGCTCGACCGCATTCGCACCATCCGCCGGCTGGACAACAAACACCACTTCACGCTGGTCTGCAAGGACTTTGCGCAGCTGGGCCAGTTCGTCATGGTGGACAACGATATTTTCCGCAGCATCAAGGCCGTCACCCCCGGCCCCTACACGTTCATCCTGCCGGCCACCAAGGAAGTGCCCAGACGTCTGGCACACCCCAAGAAGAAGACCGTGGGCGTGCGCATCCCCGACAGCCGCCTGATTCACGACATCCTTGAGGAATTGGGCGAACCTCTGCTTTCCAGCACGCTGCTGCTCCCCGACGAGGAAGAACCGCTGACCCAGGGCTGGGAAATCAAGGAAACCCTGGACCACGTGGTCGACGCCGTCATCGACTCCGGCGACGTCGGCGCGGAGCCCACCACCGTCGTGGACTTCTCCAGCGGCTACGCCGAAGTGGTGCGCCGCGGCATGGGCGACCCCAGCCGCTTCGAATAGGCCCCCAAGCCAGATGGCCGCCGCCGCACCCCGATCAAGAGGTACGACGGCGGCCCTTGCCTTGGCCCGGATTGGCTGGCTGCCCGACTGCCTTGCCGCCTGACGGCCTTTGTCTGCGGACGGCGTTGCCGCTCGGCCCAAATTCGTTAGTGTGAGCGGCTGCTGGCAGTGCCTGTCCGGCGGAGCCAGGCAAGCACCCCGACTCCGAGCAGCAACAGGAACCCGGCAGCTCCCGGCAGCCACCCGGCGGCGGCTCCCGTTTCCGCCAATGTTCCACCGTTGGAGGAACCACTGGAGGAGGAACCACTGTTGGAGGAACTGGCGGAGGAGGTCGTTCCGGGCGTGGTTGCTGCGGAACTCTCGGGTCCCATGGTGTCTGCTGGAGTCGTTGAGGGGACGTTGGAGGTGCTTGTGGGCCCTGGGGTGGTCGGTGCTTGCGTGGCCGGTGCGGTCGTGGCAGGTGTCGTGGTTTCCGGCGTCGGGTCCAGCAGATTGGTTTCTGCCGTCACCGCGGCCGGGGCGGCTCCGAGGCTGCGTGCCAACGGCTCAAATTCGGCGTAGCTGGCAACGAGCTTTGGGGAGCCCCACAGTTGCTGCGAGAACGAGTCCTGCCAGGCCAGGAACTCAGTTTCAACTTCCTGTTCCGTCATGGCTGTCGGGTCGTCGGACCAGATGGACAGGTGTGCGCCCAGGAGCGGCTTGTCCTCCGGCAGGTCGTAGTCGCCACCGTTGCCGGCAACCCCCATGAAGCGGCGCGGCGTCCAACGTTCATAGATGCCTTCGGGATTCTTGTTCGGTCCCGTACCCACACCGCCTCCGGTCAGAATGAAATACAGGTAGTCGCCGTTGGCATTGACAATGTTGTAGCCAGCATCCGCGAGCTCTCCGGCGTTTGGCTTGGAATTGTTCCAACGGATCCAGCCCTCCACCTCGGCCGACTTGTCCAGGTCGAGGATGCCTTCGCCGGGATAGATGTCGTCGTTCCAGACCTTCGCGGTTTTGTTCTTGGTCTTTAGCATCGCGATGAGGTCGTTCATGTACCACTCATAGCCGTCGAAAATTGTGGCTCCCGCTCCTACCTTGTCGACTGCGAAGTCAAGGAGCTGGGGGGCGGAATTCTTGTTGACGGTGTCAGGCCCGTTCCCCTGCCACGGAGCCGGGAAGAACTCGTCGCCGCCCAAATGGAAGTACTTGCCGGGGAACAAATCCGCCATCTCACCCACCAGCTCCTTCACGAAGGCGCGAGCTTCCGGAATGGAGTAGTCAATATGGCTTCCGAGTGCAGTGCCGTTTTGCAGCTTCAAGCGCCACTCGGGGTGCGTCAGCAGTACATGATCCAAGTGGGCAGGAGTGTCAACGTCCGGGACAACCTCGATGTGATAACGCTTGGCAGTTGCCAACAACTCCCGCACCTGGTCCTGGCTCCAGTGCTCGGCCGAGACGATTTCCGGGTGTGTCTTGGATTCAATGCGGAAGCCTGCATTCTCATTCATGTGCAGGTGCAGGGTGTTGAGCTTGCGGTAGGACATGCTGCGCATAAGCTGTTCAGCCCATTCGGGTGAATAGTACTTGCGGGCCATGTCCAGGCTCACCCCACGCTGCGCATAGGCCGGCCAGTCTGTCACGGTGCCTGAATAGGCGTCGTCGTTGCGCAGGATCTGCAAGAGCGTCCTGGTTGCGTTGAACGTCCCGGCAGCATCCGTGGCTTGGATCTGTAGCCCATGGGAGACGGTAATTTGGTATGCCTCGGGCGCGTCCCCGTGGATACCTCCCAGTGTCAGGAAAACATCGTCGGCATCAACTGGTCCTCCCAGCACGGTGTCCGGAACTGCTGCCACATGCCCTTCGGCGGCCAGTTCGTGGGCCAGGGTGGTTGCTTCCTGACCCAGCGCGTCGGCAAAAGCCGGATCAACCACCACCTTGGTCCCGGGGAGCGGACCCCACGCATCCGTCCCCGCCTGGAATGACTGAACATTGGGTAGCAAAGCCGTTGGGCCCGGAAGGGTGTCCAGCTCACCGGCGGCCATGGCAATACTGGCGGGGACGGCGGTGCAGGCGGCCACTGAAACAGCCACCAGAAGGGCAAACTTTTGACTAACTCGGCGCATGCAGGGCAACTCCTTGGCAGGGGGAATGATGTTTGACGATGAATGGTGCCATGAAGCCTCAGCCCGGACCTGTGGACCTGTGGACCTGTGGACCTGTGGACCTGTGGACCTGTGGACCTGTGGACCAAAGCATGGTGTGAGCCAGCTCACGACACACCCATATGTTAGGGAGATGCAGAAAACTTCGCAATTGGACACGCCAATCATTCACAAAAACTCGTCGAATGGACATGCGCCCCTGCTCCATTCGGACTGAATATCAGCGGGAATAAAGCAATTCGCAGCTACCTCCGGCCACCGTTTCCGTGCCGGGCCCTGGATCTTTGCCTCCTGCCCTAGACCTCCGTCTCCGAACTGACTAACGTGAAGGCAAGCCGGATCGCCACGTGTCCCGGTGCATGTGAACCATCCGACAATGCCACCGATTCGAAGGAGTTTCAATGCCAGCCAAGAAGAAGGCCTCCGCAGGTTACACAGTTCCCGGAATGTCGCTGAAGGACGGCCACAAAGTCGCCGTCCTGCTGCAGTCGCGGCTCCATGCACTCAACGACATGGCGTTGACGCTCAAGCACGCTCATTGGAATGTGGTGGGCAGGGACTTCATCAGTGTCCACGAAATGCTCGACCCGCAGATTGACCTGGTCCGTGCCATGATCGATGAAACGGCCGAACGCATCGCCACTTTGGGCGTCTCCCCAAACGGTTTGCCCGGCGCCCTGGTCACCGAACGAAATTGGAACGATTACGCCATTGGCCGGGCACACACCTCCGCCCACATGGCCGCACTTGACTTGGTCTACACAGGCTTCCTGAAAAGCCACCGTGAAACGTTGGAGCAGGTTGGCGAACTGGATCCAATCACCGAAGACATGGTCATCAACCAGTGTGCCCAGTTGGAGCTTTTCCAGTGGTTCCTGCGTGCCCACCTCGAGGACGACGCCGGAGAGCTGGCCAATGCCGGCAAAAAGACCGAGCATTCAGCCGCCAACTCGGCGAAATGAGTCAAACGGCGGCGTCGGTGCAAGGCGATGCGAAGGAGCTGTATCCGCGCACGGCAATTGTGACAGGCGCCGACATGGGCATTGGGAAGGCAACGGCCATTGCACTGGCCCGTGACGGTTTTGACGTCGGCTTCACGTGGCACGACGACGAGGCCGGTGCCGCTGACACCACTGCGGCGATCGAAGGTCACGGACAGCGTGCAGCGTCGGCTTGGCTGGACACCACATCGCTGCCCAGCTGCGCTCCGGTTGTGGAACAGCTTGCTGCCACGCTGGGGTCCTTGGGCGTCTTCGTCAACAATGTGGGCGTGGGATTGTGCGCCTCGGTGGTGGACACCCAGTACGCACAATGGCAGCGCATTCTCGACACGAACCTCAACGGTGCGTTCTTGTGCCTGCAAGCTGCCGCGAAACTGTTGCTCGCCGGGGGCCGCGGCGGCCGGATCGTGGTGGTCACCAGCATCCACGCGCACCACCCGCGATTTGGTTTCGGGGCGTATTCCGCATCAAAGTACGGACTTGACGGCCTGACGAAGACCCTCGCCCTTGAACTTTCCGGGCAGGGAATCACCGTCAATGCCGTTGCCCCGGGGGAAATTGCCACCCACTTGCCTCCGGAGGAGACAGGGCCTGCGCACTCGATCCCGCGCCCCGGAGTCCCGTTGGGCCATCCCGGCACCGCTGATGAGGTGGCGGCAGTCATAGCCTTTCTGGCTTCGCCCGCGGCCAGCTACGTCACGGGCGCCAGCTGGGAGGTCGACGGCGGCATGGCTGAGATGGCTGCCCAGGCCAGTTCGCAGGTGGCTGGCAACGACTGGCGGCAGACCAATTGGTCGGGGTCCAATCCCCCGGGTCCGGTTCCCCTTGCGCCACGCCCGGACGACTAGCGGGAAGGTCCGTGCCTTGATCACTGTCCAGGCAGGCGAGCCGTTCAATGTGGATATCCGGGCGACCCCCGCTACCGGCTACCAGTGGTGCGTTGCCGGCGTTCCCAGCGGAATTGAACTGCTCAACGATGCCTTCGTGGTGGATCTGCAGAACGGCTCCCCCGCCCCGATTCCGTCTTCCGGAACGCATCGCTTCCATTTTCTTGCCGTTGAAACGGGTCGGGTGGAAGTGCGCTTCGTGCTCAAGCGGACGTGGGAAACCGAGGCGTTGGAACAGCGCGTCGAGGTAGTTGAGGTCCGGCCCTGAAACGGCGTGGGCACGCCGCCCGTGCGTCCAAGGCGTGCCGCAGCCGGCTGGTGGAAGGCCCGGGTGGCAGGCCCTGGGTGGAAGACCCCGGGAGGGCGTTTCACATCCGGCGCTTCACCTTGGAGGTGGCCGGTGCGCTCCACGGGTCCTCGGGCCAGGGATGCTTGGGATAGCGCCCCCGCATCTCCGCACGCACGTGGGAGTAGGGCCCGCTCCAAAACGACGCAAGATCGTCGGTGACGGCCAACGGCCGCCTCGCGGGCGACAACAGGTGGAACAGGACCCGCACGCGACCGCCGGCAAGCAGCGGGGTCTCTGCCAGCCCAAAGCACTCCTGCAGTTTGACGGCGGCTATGGGAGGCCCGCCGTCGGACACGTCCGGATAGCCAATCCTGATCTGCGACCCGCTGGGCACACCCAGTGTTTCGGGGGCGAGTTCCCCCAGCCTGCCGGCTTCCGGCCAGGGAAGCAGGCGCCGCAGCGGCTCGGTGAGGGAAAGTGTCGAGAGGGCCCTGCCGCCAGCCACCGCTTCAAGTTCCGGGCCCAGCCACTCGCTCAGCCGCGCCGTCAATGCGGCATCGCCCACATCCGGCCATGGAGCCCCCACCTCCCGGTGCAGCAGGGCCAGCCTGCGCCGCAAGCTGTCCGCGCCAGGGCTCCACGGGAGCAGGCCCAGTCCCTCGCGCGCCAGGGCTGCCGCCACGGCATCCCTGCCCTGGGCGATCGTGGCCTTGACGGGGGTTGCGGAAAGGACCACGGCCCCCAGTCGTCGTGTCCTGCGGGCGCTGAGCCGGCCGTTGCGAAATTCTGCGTCCACCGAGTCGTGGAGCATGTGGGCGGCGACCACCTCCGCGTTCGCCTGCCCCAGCACTGCAGCCGCACGGATGACAGCTCCCGTGCCTGCTGCGTCCCGTCCCTGGGCCCTAGCCACCTCGGCCACTGCCAGCCAGTGCCGGCCGGCTAGCGAACTGCCCGCCGGAAGCCCTGCGCGCGTGCCCGAGGACAGCAGGTATTGCTCCCCCGCAGCGTCGGCAACCCGGCGCGCAACCCGGTCAGGGAAGGCAAGCCCGACGACGAACCCCACCGCCTCGCTCGGGTCGACATCCGCCTCGTCGACTCCGGCAGTAGGTGGGCCAGCAGTGGCTGGAACGGCAGTAGCAGGGAGGGCGACATTGCGTTTGCCTTCCCGGCGCGCAATTTGTTCCAGCCTGCGCACTTCAGTGCTCCAGCGCCGGGCCGCCGGGTCGCGCCCGGTACGCATGGCGGCCAGCAGCACCGTGAGGTCTGCCCCCGGCGCCCTCGCGTCGCCGGCCACGAGGGCCACAATCTCCGCAGCAGCCTTGGCCCCGACACTGGGGGCGCCGTCGAGCAGCGCCCGGGCCAGCCGCGGATCGGCGGGGATCCCTGCCAAGGTCCGGCCGAGGCTGGTGGCGTGTCCGCGTCCGTCAACGGCACCCAATTCGCCCAGCACGGCTATGGCCGTTTGCAGGGCTGCAGCGGGCGGGGCGTCCGGCAGCCGCAGCCCGGCACCGCCCGGGGCGCCCCAGCAGGCCATCAGCAGGGCTGCGGAGCTCAACTCGGCCACGGCAATTTCCGGCATGGCGTGGGCGGGGGCTGCCGCAAAGGTCTTCTGGTCGTAGCAACGCACCACGGTGCCGGGGCCCAGCCGCGCGGCACGTCCCGCGCGCTGGTCGGCGGAGGCCCGGGAAGTGGAAACGGTCACCAACCCAGTCATGCCGCGGGCGGCGTCCCGACGTGGCTCCCGGGAAAGCCCGGAATCGATGACAAGCCGGACGCCCGGCACTGTCAGCGAGGACTCCGCCAACGACGTGGAAACGATGATGCGCGGGAGCCCGCCGACTTCGCGGGCCGACACCGCCCGGTCCTGTTCCCGCGCCGGCACCTGGCCGTGCAGCTTGAGGACCTCCACCCCGGCAACCCGCCCGCGCAGACGCGCAGCGATGTGGTCCACTTCCCCGGCTCCCGGGGCGAAGACCAGGGCGTCCACTGAAGAGTCCGCTGCGACGGCAGCTGCATGCGCCGCCGCAGCGGTGTCGGCCACATGATCAAGGAACACCCGGGAAATACCCCGCTGGTCCATGCGCGGGCCGGCGGCCGGCGCCCACCGAACGTCAAGGGGGTGCAGTGCGGACGGGCAGTCGACCACAGGGGCCGGGGGCCCGTCCTCGGGCTCGGCCAACAACTGCGCAAACCGGGCAGCGTCGAGCGTGGCAGACATGGCCAGCAGCGTCAGGTCCCCACGCAGCTGGCGGACCTCCACCAGCATGCCCAGCAGGAGATCGGTGTCAAGGCCCCGCTCGTGCACTTCATCAAGCACGACGGCGGACACGCCTTCCAGCCCAGGGTCGTGCAGGAGCCGGCGCAACAGGATGCCGGGGGTGAGGAACTCGATGATGGTTTCGGGGCCGCTGTGGTTTTCGCCGCGCACCGTGTAGCCGATTTTGCCGCCCAGGCTTGTCCCGTCGAGCGCGGCCAGGCGTCTGGCCGCCGATCGGACGGCGACGCGACGCGGCTGGGTGACGAGGACACGGTGCCGGGGATCGCCGCCGAGCGCATTGGCAACGAGCGGGGGTACAAGCGTGGTCTTGCCCGTGCCGGGCGGGGCTTGGACCACCGCGGCTGCGCCAACAGTCTCAGCCGTTCCATTGAGCCGGGCAGGGCCAAGGATGTGCGCCAGCTCCGGCAGTGATTGGGCAAAGACGAGTCCCTGTCCGATCCGGGGCAGCTCAAAGGGACCGGAGGGGAGTGAAAGGGTGGGTGTGGGGAAGGTACTCACCGTTCCATTCTCGCGCATCTGTCCCTGAACACCGGGCGGACTCTCAGTCCGGCGGCATCGGGTTTGACCGGAGCAGGTCGGAGGATGGCAAAAACACGAGCCAACATCTCCACCATGGGCTGAAAGAGGAACGAAACGCCGCTGCACAGAAGTTCAGAAAAGCACTGCTCGTCACAATCGGACCGCCCGAACCTGCCGGTGAGTTTTGTCATGTATGCTTCCAAAAACTGACGCAAATGCGCATAAATTGATGGAAATGGGGACCCAATGATAAGCCGCACAATAAAGTTAGTGTTCGTTATCGGAACAGCATGCGTTCTAAGCAGCTGCGGCGGATCACCCCAAGAATCTCCTACAATTACCGTGACGGCTCCCGCACCGCCCTTAGACACATCCACGACTGGTGCTTCGTCTTCGGCACAGGGCAACGGCTCGAGTTCACCTTCGCCGAGCATGGGTTCTGCCAATGCCCCAAGCACGGATTCGGACAGTGGTCCGGGCCCAAATTCGGACAGCAGCTCAACGCCAGCGGAAAGCCATGTTCTGACTCCAGAGAAAAAAGGGCAGGCACTTACGCTCGCCGACTTCTTCAACCCGAGCAGCAGCTGGTCGGAAAGCCGATACAACCTCGCAGACAAACAGGACATCTCGGGGATAAGCGCAGGAATAAGCTCTTGCTCCGACTCGAGCGCAGAGACCTTGGAACTCCGCCTGGCCAACAACTTCAGCAATCTTACATTCTCGGTGGGACAGGCCAATGATTCCATCAACTCGAATCAATCGTTGTCCGTCCGTGTCACCGGAAACAACAAACAACTGGACGTGCAATCCGTCCCGTTCAACGAAATCCAAAAATTTGATGTGCCCGTTGCCGGCGTCAACGCCACCACTATAGAAGTCCATCTGGACAGCGATGCCCCCGACTGTGGCGGCTCCGTCAAGGCCGTCATCTATGACATTGAGCTCAGTTAGAACGCTTCATGGAACATGACGATCAGTCCATGGACCATTCTCCCAACCAGCCAATTGACGATTTGAGCAATAGTGAGCTGGGGATACCGAAAGGTATTGAAGCACCTGAGAGTAGTGATTCCAAACTCTTCCGTGACGCTGCGCGAACCATAATAACCAATTATCCGTACGCAAAAGCCGCGTTGATTGTCGCCATTTTGACCCTTCTAGCTGGCATAGCTTTCCCTCTTGCTGACATAGCATTGTCGAACAGTCAGGACAAGGGTGATCCTGGTGCCGTCCATAGCCAGTCTCTGCTTTCGGACGGCAAAAGTAGTCCAACAACTGGAGCCGCCGGCTCGGTCGCTGCTGAGAGTCTCCGTCCAGGAACGTGCCTGTCAGGTTCCAGCACGGACGCGACGTCAGTGTCCTGTCAAATCGCCCACGCCACCGAGGTTTATTCCTCCGCTGGGATCTGTGATGAAGCGACTCTCATCGCGTACCTCGCGGGCAATCCCACAGTTGATCTTCTCCGCAGCGATCTAACTGTGCGTACCAGTCCGAGCGGGATCTGCACAGTCACCTTTCCGCCCTCGTTGACGGTGGCAACTTCAGTCGAAGGAGCCCTAGCCGGGTCAAACTCGGCCGTTCTGCGGCAATGCGTCAACAATAGGTCAGGCGCTGACGTCGACTGCGGGGAGAAGCACACCGGAGAGGTCGTCGCCGTGGTGGGAAAAAACGAACCCACGGTGGTGGACTGCAACGAGGTGGCGACCAAGTATATGAGCCGAAGTCCTGACGATCTTTACCTTCAACTCACGGTGGGGCCGGAAGATTTTGGAGATGGATTTCGTTGCGTTGTATCTGCCATCGGGTCCAATCGGCTTACAGACACCTTACGCATGTTGGGAACCTCATCAGTGCCCATCTCTGCCTATTAGACGCCAAACAGCCACGGGATTGGCACTATGGACAATAGTTCTCCACAGGCCGGCCGAGCTCCCAACAAAGTCCGGGCTGCGCAGATATGGGAGGTGTCACGTCAAAAATTTGACGGGAGCCGGGGGCCAGCACGGACCCACCATAGTTGGCACAGGAGGTGCCAGGCTCCTACGTGCTGGTGGAAAGCCTGGCCAGAAGAACTGATGCACACCAGGATGCCCACGCATGTTCAGCTGCTCCGACGTCAGGCAAAGCAGCAGCTGGGACTGTCGGGATCGCGCCCTGGACGGCTGCCTTGTAGTGAACTTTTGTACTAGGGAGGCCCCCTGTCATAGTAAATGTGCCATCGCCCCTGAACATTCACGAAGTGGCGGGCGGCCACTCGAGAGCTCGTGGGTTCTGGCATCGCAGTGGCGCTCCACGCCCGCTGCATCAAAGCGTTGCCCATCGACGACGGCACGTTGTGGCAAATCGACAACCGTGGGACCGTACACGATCACGGTGGAGTACGGCCCGGAGACAGACCACACTGTACCCACATCCTGCACGTGCGCGGCATCGAAGAGCGCACTACCCTCCAGCACGGCTGCCGGGGTTGCCCAAGAACGTTGCAGCGGTCTCCTAGCCGATCTGCAGTTCGCCCATTTCGCCCCAGGAGTCTCCTTCGACCTTGCGGGAGACGATCTTGGGGGTTGCGGCCAGAACGGGCCCCATGGACTCAATGCCGGCCTTGAAGTGGTCGCTGGAGACGTGGGCTCCCGCGGCGTCGTCGTCAAGGAAGGCCTCGATGAGCACAAACTCATTCGGGTCTTCGACGCTGCGCGACCAGTCAAACCACAAGTTTCCGGGTTCCGCCCGGGTTGCCTGGGTGAACGGGCCCACGAGGTCCATGAACTGCTCGGCGGATGCGGGCTTGACAGAGAACTTCACAACAATAAAGTACATGCACCCAGCTTAGTTGAAATCGCGCTACCAGCCACGCTCGCGCCACTGCGGCAGCGAGGGACGCTCAGCACCCAGCGTCGTGGCGTTGCCGTGGCCCGGCAGCACCACGGCGTCGTCGGCATAGCTTTTGAAAAGACGGTCCTGGACGTCGTTGAGCAGGCTGGTGAACCTTTCCGGGTCTTCCCCGGTATTGCCAATGCCCCCGGGGAACAGAGAATCACCGCTGAAGATCAAGGTGGTGCCTGCAGAACCTTCACCGGCAGGGCCATCTTTCAGCACAAAGGCCATGGACCCGGGGGTGTGGCCGCGCAGGTGGACAACGGCCAGTTCAATGCCGTCCACGGCGAGCGTGTCCCCGTCCTGCAGGGCATGGCTGGTTGCCACTCCCGTCGCGGAGGTGATGCCGGCGACGTCGTCTGTTCCGGCAGCGGTGGGGGCTCCCGTTTTGTCGACAAGGGCGGCCAGTGCACGCACGTGGTCCCAGTGCTGGTGGGTTGTGGCGATCATGGCTAGGGAAGTGGGGACTGCGGCATCGTTGGCCGCGTCCTGGAAAAGCCCGTCAATGGAAGGCAGCTCGTCGGCCGCGTCGATGAGCACCTGGGCGCCCGTTTCCTTGGCAGTGACGAGGTAGACATTGTTCGACATGGCGGAGACAACGGCACGGCGAACAGTGTGGCGGGGCAAGTCGTGGATCAGCGAGGAAGAGTCAGTCATGGCTCCAGCCTAGCGGCGCATCTTTGGATGCGTCGCCAGGCTCGAGCCAAGCTTCTTTCGCAGTGGTCAGCTGACTGGCCAGCCATCCGGCCACGCAGTCCGGTCAAGCAATCCGGCTAGTTCCTGTCCAGCTCGAGTTCCGGAGTCCCCGCATCCGAGACAGCGCTTGAATCATCGTTTGAAGCGCCGTTGGAATCGCCGTTCGAAACGCCGTTGGTGGCCCCGTTGGACGTTCCACCGCCCATGCCCTGCAGCAGGCTGATGAGGTCAAGCCCAGTTGAGTCCTTGATCAGCTGGGTTGTCTGGTGGACGCCGTTGGAGACGTTTCTGCTCAACTGGCTTGCGCCGTCGTTGGAAACAACGGTCATGTTCTTGATGGCCGACATGGGCGCCGCAACTTCACGGGCCATGGACGGAAGCACTTCAAGGACCTTGCTGATGATGGCTGCGTCGTTGAACTTCTCGTACGCTTCAGCCTGGGCGGCGATCCCGGCGGCTTCGGCCACACCCTTGGCCTCCCTGGACTCGGCCTCGGCCTGGCCCAACGACTTGATGACTGTTGCATCGGCACGGCCCTTGGCCTCAATCACGGAAGCATCCGCGTTGCCTCGGGCGGTGGCGGCAGCGGCGTCGGCCTCTGCGGCAACCCTGTCGCCCTCGGCCGTGAGCTTGCGCTTGGCGAGTTCAACGGTCGCCTCGATTTCAGCGGCCTCCGAGGACCGGCGTCGTTCTTCCAACTTGGCGTCGGCCTGCTGGATCAGGCGGTACTTCTCCGCGTCGGCTGGCTTGCGGACCTCAGTGTCGAGCTCCTTTTCGCGTAGCTCGGCACGGCGCAGGGCAACCTGCTGATCGCGGATGATGACTTGTTCCTGCTGCTCGGCAGCGGCCAGCGGACCGGACGCGTCGGCACGAGCCTGGCGGGCGTCGGCCTCTTCCTTCAGCTCCGCCCGCTTGATGATCAGCTGCTGCTGGGCCAGGGCCACCTGCTCGTCGGCGATGGCCTTGGCCTGCTCGGACTCCTGCAATGACTGGGCTTCAGCAATCTTGGCGTTCTTCTCGGCCAGTGCAGCCTCGGGGCGTCCAAGGTTGCGCAGGTAGCCGGTCTCGTCATCCACGGACTGGATCTGGAAGGTGTCGATCACCAGGCCCTGGTTGTGCATGGAGTGCTCGGCTTCCTCCTTGACACTCTTGGCAAAGGTGGCGCGGTCCTTGATGATGGATTCCACGCTCAAGGTGCCCACAATTGAACGCAACGAACCCGAGAGTGTTTCCTGCGTGTAGTGGTCGATGGCGTCTTGCTGGTTGAGGAAGCGCTGCGCGGCCTTGCGGACAGAATCCGCGTCGCCGCCAACTTTCACCTGGGCCACACCCGTGAGGTGGAGCTTGATGCCGTTTTGGGAAATGGCTTCGATCTTCAGCGACACCTGGCGCGAGGCAAGTGAGAGCGGGTAGGCGCGCTGCGTGAACGGGTTGATGAAGATCCGCCCAAACACCACACGCTGGCTGTTGGGATCCGGCTGACTTTTGTTGTCCTTGGAGGAAATCACCAGGGCCTGGTCCGGGCTGGCAATGTGCAAAGCCATTCGGGAGATCACGGCGGCGACGACGATGAGCACCAAGAGTGCGCCGAGTCCAATGAGCAGGGGAATAATGGTCGCGAACATGAGACCTTTCGGTATTCACGGCGGCCCTTCGGAAACTCTGCGGTCCGCCTCCAACCTTCGATCTTACGGAGTCGGGGAACATTGTCCACATGATGGGGTAATGTCGGCGCACATTCCCGCGGCCGGCACAGGCTGTGGATGGCGCGGAAGCGTTGACAGGCAACGGCAAACCACCCACAGCAAGGGTAAAAAGTGGAAAACGCACCCGAGGCAACGATCATCATTGAGGACGACGGGCCCCAACCATGAGACGCGGCAACGCAGCCGGCAGTTCTTCTACACGGTCATGGTCCTTGAACTGCTCACGCTCGTCGTGAACTACATCGTGGGCATCACCTCAAGCATGGCGGCGTCGCACATCGAGGAGGTGGGCAACCCTGTCAGCATGCTGTCATTGCCGGGGCTGGATTCACGGTGGTGATCCTCGCGGTCTACAGCTTGGCTGTTTCGATCATCGCAGCCTTCTTCATGAAGAAGGAGCGCCTTGAGATTCCGGAGCTTCTCACCGACCTGCACGATGCCCGCAAGTTTGGCGCCCTGGACAGCCCCCGCCAAATTGCCCACTGCACCACTGAGCTCGAGCAGTTGCGCACCACACGCGAAACCACCCGGACCCGGCAGTAAACCAACGGTGATTTTGACCGCTGGTTCACCTCGGAGGAGTCATTCGGGCGGCCGGGTTTTCGCCAGCAGCTTCGACACTTGAGGTCGGACTCCCGGCACCGAGAGCGCACCGGCTATTGGCACCGCCGCATGTTCTTGAACTTCCGCGTGTCCACGGGAAAGTGGTTGCTGCTGCTGGCCCTGGTGACGGCAGTTTCCGTTTGCGGCGCCATTGTCGAAGTCCTCAACAGGAACGACGGCGAACCCGACCAGTCACTTCTGCTTGCCTGGGGCGTTGCTTTCGTTGTGGGAGTTGTTTCCATGGCCGGACAGTACCGCTGCGGTCTGGGCAAAGTGCTTCTCTCGGCTCGCAAGGAGTTCATCTCCAACGCCACGGAAGCACAATGCCAAGTCATTTTGGACCAGGCCGGCGATGATGTGGCGGCTGCCTCGCAGCCGCCACAGTCCTGCGACCGTTCCAGCCATGCCGACCATGCCGGCCATTGGCAGCCGCTGCTGCGGATCGGCGCATGGGAAACTGGTTTGCACCGCACACGGCGTTGGTGGCCACCGGAAAGTATGGGGCCTAACCGCCGGATATATAAGTTAGGGCGCCATGCCTGCCGTCACCGGGACAACTTCCACGGCATTGCGGCGGTGGATCTTTTTATGATTGCGGTCAAAGCCCTTGGCGTCGAGGTTGTTGCCGAGCCGGAAGGCTGCGAGCGCACGATCATAGATCTCGTTCATGCGCTTGCCCGTGTATTCCCCGACGCTGCCATCGTTGAAGGTGATGGCAATGACGGTCTTGGCGGGGAACTGGCGACTCATGCGAACGAATCCTTCGTTGTCCTGCTTTAGTTGGATCATCTATGTTCCGCTTCTTGTGGGTGCTGGTTTATGGGTTCTGTGCGTGTCATGGGAAGTGACTTGCCTGCGCTGTCACTGCAGGCGCTTGCGCACCATTTCCGAAATTGCCTTGCCATCGAATCGGCCGGCGACTTCGGCGGTGATGGGTTTCATGGCAACACCCATCTGCCGCATGGACAATGGGCCCTGCTCCGCTTCAAGGACCGTGATAATCCGGTCTACAATGCTTGCGGCTGCATCGGCATCAAGGGGCTGGGGCAGGTACGCCTCGATGACTTCTGCCTCGCCAATTTCGGCTGCTTCCCTGTCGGATTCTCCTGCTTCGGCGTAGATCTTCGCTGTGTCCCGGCGTTTGGCGGCCTCTTTCTGAAGCAGCGTGGTCACTTGGGCGTCGTCGAACTCCATCGGTGTCTTGCCACCCTTTTCACGCGTTTCAATTTCACCCAAAACGTTGCGAACCGTTGTCAGCGCGACTTTGTTGCCAGCCTTCATGTGCGCGACGACGTCGGTCTTGAGTTGTTGCTTCAGCGAGGACATGGGCTCCCTTAAGTTTGGTGGATGCGGCGGCCTGAAGACTGCCACCAGCAATTATCCCCCTCGCAGCCGATCGAAGCCGCAACTACCCGAGCAAGGGCGGCTGAGGGGGCGGGGTGCCCGGCCCGGGCGGCGACAGGGGATCCGGCGGCGACGTCGGGTCGGGCGGGAAAGGCGGAGGAAACGGTTCACCGGGCTCTGGCGGCCGCGCTGGATCAGGAGACGGCGCTGGGTCCGGAGGCCAAGCTGGGTCGGGAGGCCAAGCTGGGTCGGGAGGCCAAGCTGGGTCGGGAGGGATGGGAGGCCGGGACGGATCCGGAATCGTTGCGCCGGGGCTTCCGGGCAGAGACAACCATGAGCCAGCCAAGGGTGAGCCGGGCGCTGATGAGTCAGTCAAGGCATTCACGCTTTCCTCGTGTTTGGAGCTACAAGGCTGTCATTCTTCTTGCCCTTTGTGGTCTTTGGACATTTCTTCCTCCGGCAAGTCCGGCTTCGGAACAAGGAGGCCGAATAATTTCTCCACCGGGGTCGAGTGCCCGCTGGGGCTTGAATCGGCGTCGGGCGTCTCTTCTGCTGGTTCGTGGCTCATGAGCCAACCGTACGCCGTGCATCGTCGCCCGGGAAGGACTGCCTGCGAGCGCAGCCGAAGCCTGCTCGTTGAATAGAACATATATTCGATTTTGCGCGATTGCGGCTGGCCCGCGGCATCCAACGCCATGGCGGACATGTCAGTGGCTGCGCGTAGGCTTGCCTGAGCAGGTTTTGTCCACGTATTGCGGGATCAGAACATCAAACCCGGATATGCAAGGACGTGCCCTCATGATGGGAGCCCATCACGCTGCCAGCGGCGCCGCCGTATGGCTGGCCCTGACCACACGGATTGAGGTGGGGTTGGGTGCCGTGCACCAGGTGCTGCCGGCAGTGCCCGAACAGCTCACCCTGGGAATGGGCCTGCTCGATCTCACGCCGAGCGGCGTGGTGGCGGGAGCCTTGGTGACGGCCGGTGCCGCACTTGTGCCCGACGCCGACCATCGGCACGCCACGATTGCAAACTCGCTGCCTCCGCTGTCCAACATCATGTGCATCCAGGTTGGCAAGATGTCCGGTGGCCATCGGCACGGCACGCACTCCATCCTGGGACTTGCGGTCTTTATGGCGATAGCCGCGTTGGCCGGCATGTGGACAATGGAGCTTCCCGGTTTTGGCACGATATTTCCCGGTGCCGGGATCTTGGCCGTCCTCCTGGCATCGTTTGCCGCGAAGGCGCTGAAGTTTATCCCTGACACCATGCAGAAGTTCCCGTGGGTTGTAGGCATAGCCGTGGGTGTATTCGTCACCTTGTACGCTCCCCAGCAGCCGTATTGGTTCCCCCTGTCCATGGGCCTGGGTGTGGCCATCCACCTTGTCGGGGACATGCTCACCACAGGAGGCTGCAACCTCCTGTGGCCACTGCGCATCAGACCTCCGCGCTTGTTGCGCAGGATGCCGCTGGTCAAGGACATCTGGCGTCCCGGCGGCAATATTGCCCTCCCCCTGTTGGGCAATGCCGGCTCCGTGCGCGAGTGGCTGGTTTTGGTGCCCGTCAGCGCCTACACCATGTGGGCACTTGCAGCCGCAATAATTTCCTGACAAACGGGCGTCAACTGACAATACCGGGCACATGCACGAAGGAGCCCACCATGAGCGAATCCCTCGCCCACTACCTGCAGGACCCCATCGATGAAGGCCGCAGCGTCCATGCCACAGTTGGCGCGGCTTACGCCGAGGCATCCAAACCGGCGCCGACGTCGATGAGCTCACGTTCATGCCTGGCCCGCCGCATCCGATCTACAGCGACAGCGACGACGTGTTGTGGCTGGCACTCGAGCAACGTCTTTCTACGGACCCCCTCGACACCGAGGATCTGCCCTTGGTGTGGTTCGGGTACAACGTGCAAGGCAGGTTCTTAGGAAGACGCGAGGCCCAGGGATTCCTGATGACCGATCACCGGCTGATCGTGAAGGACCAAGTCGACCGGATCTTCGGCCAGGCAACTCCCTGCACCTAGCCGCTTTTCCGGCTCCGGACGGCACCGTAGCAACGGCCGCGCACATCATCGAAGAAGCGACCGCTTCCTACTCGTGGAACCTCACGAAGTCACCGTTCGGCGATGAAATGGCAACTGCTGTGATGGGGAGAGTGAGTGCAGTCGTGGCCATTGTCCTTGACACGCTGGCAAGGCTCGGCGCCTCCATCAGCCCGGAACCGACAACGGCCGGCGACGTGCGAGACAGGGCCGCAAAGCTCTCGTTGGCTGAGGCAGTGAAGTATCCGGATGCCCCCAAGCATCGCAAGCACTTTACGAAACTGCTGTCCTGTCTCATCTAAAGTGGACCAATCTCACTACACATGGACCATTAGCAATATCTTTCTCTGAGGTGGACCATCGGAACGTGATTCGCCAAAGCTTGCGAGCTTCATATCTTGTCCCGCAGAGGGCCCGCGGACCGGATGGACCAACGGACGGGATGGACCAACGGACGGGATGGACCAACGGACGGGGCAAACGGAACAGTCAACATCCCTCCTTTTCAAAGATGCAGGTCAGAGAGCTGAGTGTTCGGTGGTGGACCGGCTTACGCTACACCCCTCGAGTATTGATTGTCAGTTTAGACTGACAGATATTATCCGTCAGTTTAGACTGACGCTATGTCTAGTGAAGATCTATTCGGCAAGCTACAAAATGCCGACCCCACCACCGGCCTCCGGGCGGCCGTCGCACTGCGACGCCTCGCAGAACGAGTTGAAGCCACGCACGTTGAAGCCGCTCGTGCTTCGGGCTGGTCATGGGAACAGATCGCAGACGCCTTAGGCGTCTCACGCCAGTCAGCTCACATGAAACACGGAAAAAAGAAAGAGACAGACGATGTTTGAACGATTCGCTCCGAGTGCCCGTGAAACCGTCACCAGTGCCGTCAAAGAGGCACAGATGCGAGGCGACCGCCGAATCGGCACCGATCACCTCTTTATTGGAATGCTCCACGACCAAGAAATCATCGACACCCTTGGCGTGACGCTCCAACGCGCCCGCGACGTCGACGCTGACTTCGACTCGACCGCGCTTCGCGCCATTGGCCTCAACCTCTCCGGCGCTGCGTCGACTTGGTCAACACCCCCCAAGATGTCGAGAACCCCCTTCAGCACCGGGGCGAAGAACGTCATGAAGTCAGCGCTGGCCACAGCTGTTGCTAGTCACTCGCGCACCATCAATGTCCACCAAATCGCCGTCGCTCTATTGAGCCTCAAAGCTCCCGATCCCGCCGCAGCCCTGGCAGTCGGACTCGGGATCGACCCTACGGAGGCAATCGCGAAGCTGACACGTTCGGAAGCTGCCTAACCGCCCGGTAGAGGGTTGTTCGCGAGACACCTCAGTGAGGATCTCTGTATCGGTTTTCGCTGCTCCTGCACCCCACTGGCAAAATGATCAAATGACTGTCCAACTAATCCCTCTCAGCGCCCAACGATTCCCTGCCTGGATCGAACGAAGCCGCCATGAATATGAATCCGATCTCATTGCGACAGGCGAATCCCCGCAAGATGCACATAGGCGCGCAAAGGAGAGCCTCGATGCCGCGTTTCCTGAGAACTTTCCAACGATAGATAATGCCGTTTTCGATGTTATTGACACTACCGGCTCAACCATCGGCTACCTCTGGGTTGGAACTGACAGTTCTGAAGATAACCACTCTTGGTGGGTCTGGGACATAGTCATTGATAATGAGCATCGCGGCAAGGGCCTGGGTAGGGCGACCATGAAACTAGCGGAGGACTACGCGCGTTCCCACGGTGCCCACACACTTGGTCTCAGCGTCTTCGATTTCAACCACGGTGCCCGAAAGCTATACGAATCAATGGGATACGAGACAGTGACCACGAAGATGAAGAAGCAACTCTAATCCATGGATCTGAGCCACTGAGGCCCCAAAACGACGAATGGGCCGGGCATGTCTTCTTTGAGATTTACAGGTCAGACCCATGCGCCCGATACAACAGCGTGGATTGAGTTCAGAATCCATCAACGGCTCCTTCGCCTAGTCAGACAGTCGCGCCTCCTGTCCCGCACAGGGTTCCCCTACGGGGGGATGAAAAGGCGACTGTGGCCGTGTTTGGATGAAGCATGAGATCTTCCAGAAAGGCCGTGTACGCGATATTGGGAACCGTGCTTACTCTCGCAGGAGTAGCAGGCGGTTTTGTAATGTTTTTACAGCCCTGGAGGAGCTGCCCTGAGATTGACGACAGTTCTGCGGGCTGCCCAGCCGCCGGAAGTGATCAAGGGCTCCTTGGTGCTGCTGTTCTTGTTCTGATGGTTGGGATCGTGCTTCTGGCAATCTCTATGTCCATGAGACGCGAGCAGATTCCGTCCGATACTGCCGGAACCTTTGGAAGATTCATCTAGAGTCGGCTGAAGAACAGTCCCGGCAATTCAGTGGCGCTCTTCTACCTATCTGGCACTGTTCCCCTTCCGAAAAACCAACACAGACCGTTGACGACGCGATCGTCGAGAAGGGTAATCATTGCGCTATCTAACCTTGTTCTCAGTGCTGCTGGTCGGCGCAGGCCTTGCGACAGCCACGACAGCGGCACTTAGTTACTTCACACGCTACTCAATGTTCGATGCGCTTTACGGAGAGATCGATTCGACGCTGTACCTACGAATCACGGCAATGAGCTCATTTGAAAAAGCGGCGGTTGCGTGCGGCATCGCAGCGGTCCTAATCGGCCTCTCTCTCACCGTCGCGCGTTCGATTGGTGCTCGCCGTTCGAGCAACGCCTAATGCGCCAACCATTTCCTTGCCGTCGTTGCGTTCCATTTCGAGAGCGTGCGCTCCCTGAATGAGAAGGTCCAGAATTCGAGATTCAAGCCACCCTCGTGGGAAGTGCCCGGTAAAGGTTCCCCCTACGGGAATGTAAAGCCCCTGCATCTGAAACGTACGGACTCGCTGAACTTGCTGCTGGATTCGATGTTTTGGTCGGACTGTAGTGAGACAAATGCGGCAAGTTCGTCTAATTGCGGTCGGACCGTTCCGCTGACATCCGCACTTTTCATGGCCCAACTTAGATGAGACGGGCCACTCGCCAAGAAAGTACAGCTCAAGGAGGGCGAAACGACTCTTGCCGCGTTCACCGGACGGCACACTCATGGGTGTGTATGGGCTGACCATCACCGGCCGAGGCGTGAGCTCCCGTGATTTCCGCGGTCTCCAAGACCGCAATCAGGGGAATGGAGTTGCTGTCAACATGACCACTAGCATGGGAAGCGGGCGCCTGCCGTGGACGCCATCCGGAGCCAAGCCAAACAGTCAGGACCCTTGCCACCAATGTACGTAAAGATTTGCGGATTGCAGACCGCCGAAACCGTTGCTGCCGCGGTTGTTTCCGGGGCCAACGCCGTTGGCTTCGTGTTTGCCCCCGGAAGCCCGCGCACCGTATCGGCGGAACAGGCAGCCAGGCTTGGTCGCAACGTCCCCCGAAGCATCGAGACGGTGGGAGTGTTCCGCAACCAGCCCATCGATGAGGTCGTGAAGACTGCACATGCGGCGCGCGTGTCAACCGTCCAGCTGCACGGTGACGAGAGCGTGCTCGACATGGCTCGTCTGCATCAAGAGGGATTCCGCACCTTGAGGGCCTTCTCAGCAGCTGCTTTCACCACCTTGGACGCCGAAGAAAAGCAGTCATGGGAATCCGAACGGATCCTGCTCGACGCCGTTGAGCCCGGCGCAGGGGTTGCTTTTGCGGAGCGGCTGCTCTCCGGCAGATCACCACGGGGTTTTTGGCTGCTGGCCGGCGGGCTCCATCCCGGCAACGTTGCAGGCTTGGTCGCCACCCTGCAACCGAGCGGGGTCGATGTCTCAAGTGGTGTTGAAGCCGACCGTGGGGTGAAGGACGTAGGGCTGATTCGCAAATTTATTGAGGCAGCACGGAGCGCCGAACCGGACGGCAACGAATCCCGCCCGGCCACCTTCCAGTAGACCGGGAATGGCGCAAGCCTGCATGGCCCCGGAACTCTCGCCGTCTTCCCCTCCGCCACAACCCGCGGCAGTTCGTGCCGTCTTCCGTAAGGATCATTAAAGGCAATAGACTTTACATAAATGTCCCGTGCGGGTCACAATGGGCACTACAGGGCTCCACGGGCGCCCGGAATTGAAAGTGGGGGACGTGCTGACATCTGAGGACAACGCATTGCAGGCGGTGCGACGCAGACATGAACTGCGAGTGCTGGAAACTCTTGTGGCCCATGGCAAACGGACCCGGCGGCAACTGGAAACGGACACCAAGCTTTCCCGCACCACGCTCTCCGCCATTGTCGGCGAGCTCCGACAGCGCGGCGTGTTGATGGAAAACGAGCAACTGCTCCACACCACCGGCCGCCACGGACGGCCCACCAAAGTCCTTTCCCTGAATCCCGGGGCAGGGGCCGCCATAGGAATTGAGTTGGGCAGGCGGCGTATCAGCGTCTCCGTGCTGGGCTTTGACGGCTCCACCGTGACGAGCGAATGCAGGGACATCGCCACCGCTGCCGGACTGGAAACCAAGGTCAAGGACGCAGCGGACATGGTTCAGTCCCTCATCAATCGTGGACTCATCAAACCTGAAACTGTGATTGGCACAGGGGTCGGCATTGCCAGCCGCCATGCCGACCCAAAGTCGCTCGCAGACGGCATCGAGCAGCAGCTCGACCCCAAGGGGGCTTCACTTTCACCACTGCGCGAACTGCTGCCCGCTCCCCTGCTGTGGGACAACAATATTCGCCTCGCCGCCATGGCTTACGGCAAGGACAGCGAAGACCTGCTGTACGTGGTGCTTTCAGCCGGCATTAGTTCGGCGGTGGTGACGAACGGCGTACTTCTTCGCGGCGGGAGCGGCATTGCCGGCGAACTCGGGCACCTCAGTGTGGACTTTGCCGGCCCGGCCTGCTGGTGCGGTAGAAACGGCTGTCTCGAGAGCTTCATCAATGAAAACAATGTTCTCCTCGAGGCGGCCCGCAGGGGCCATGCCTTTGCCTCCATTGCCGACCTGGCCCAGGCCGCGGCCGACGGAAATGACATCGCCAAGGGCATCGTGGACTGGTCCGGGGAATTGTTGGCCCGTGCCATCGGCAGCGCCTGCGTGCTGCTTGATCCCAGCCGCGTGGTGATTGCCGGCGAGCTTTCACAGTTTGGCGAACCGCTCTTGGCGCCTGTCCGAACGGCCCTGGCCGGACAACACTTGGAGTTGGGGCCGCGCTCCACCACCATCACCAATGCGACCTTCTCTCCGACCACCGGCAGCGACGGTGCCGCACGCATGGCTTTGAACCACTGGGCACTGACCACCATCAACTGAGCTTCCCCTCTGGGTTACCGCGTGCCCTAGAGCCGTTTCACCACCTGCTACAGGGTTGAGTGCATCAAAAAACAGATGACAAGCCTATTTATGTAAACAGCCTTGACATGATGTGACCAGTATCATAAGTTTGTTCCATGGCACCTAAAGACACCATCAATTCGGTCTACACCCCACCTGCCCCCGGCAGCAGCTCCACGCCTGACGATGTCGCTCCAAACACCCCGGCAGACGCACCGGCCGCACCCAGGAAGAAGCCAGACAAAACCGGCCGCAAGCTGAGCCGCAAGACCCTGCTGGCCATCAATTTCGCTTCCGTATTCGCGGGTCTTGCAGGCTGGTCCCTGTTCTCGGCCAGCGGGATCGTCGGCTTGCCCGGTCCCTTCGAAGTTCTGGTCCGCGGAGGTGAGGTTCTTGCCGACGGAACGCTTGCCGAGGACACCGGAGCCTCCTTGGCCCGCGTCCTGAGTGGCTTCTTGATCGGCAGCTTGCTGGCCATACCGATCGGCTTCATCATGGGCTGGTATCAGGTGGGCCGGGCCATCATCGAGCCTTGGGTGCAGTTCTTCCGTACCATTCCCCCGCTGGCACTGCTCCCCCTTGTCATGGTCACCATGGGCATCGGGGAAACACCCAAGATCTTCGTCATCTTCCTTGCCGCATTCCTGTCCTGCGTCATCTCCACCTACCAAGGCGTGGTGAGCGTGGACAAGACATTGATCAACGCCGCCCGCGTCCTGGGTGCTGGCAGCTACGTGATCTTCATGCGCGTCGTTGTCCCCGCCTCAGCTCCGTTCATCCTCGTGGGCATGCGCATCGGACTCGGCGCCGGCTGGGCCACGGTGGTGGCCGCGGAGCTGCTCGCTGCTCCCAACGGCCTGGGCATGCGCATGCAGCAGGCCCAGCAGTTCTATGACATGCCGACCATCCTGGTCAACGTGATCGTCATCGGCATTTTGGGCCTTCTGATGGACCGACTGCTGCTCATGATCGAAGCCCGCCTCACTCGCTGGCAAGAACGCCGCTAAAGGAACACCATGACAACCACAACAAACCAAGCCATGATTCGCTTCGAGAACCTGCGCCAGGAATTCACGCTCACCGGCAACACCTTCACCGCGCTCGACGGCGTCAATTTGGACATCGCCGACGGCGAGTTCGTCACCGTCGTCGGCCCCTCCGGCTGCGGCAAGTCCACCATGCTCAATGCGGCAGCAGGGCTGCTTGATCCCACCAGTGGCCGTGTTTTGGTCGATGACAGGCCGGTCACCGGTCCCAGCACCCGTACGGGCGTCATCTTCCAGCAATACGCCTTATTCCCGTGGCTGACAGTGCGCAAGAACGTTGAATTCGGTCTGGAGCTAAAGAAGGTTCCTGCCAAGGAACGCCGCGTGATCGTGGACCATTACCTGGAATTGGTGGGCCTGTCCAGCTTCGCCGAGGCACTGCCCAAGGAACTCTCCGGCGGCATGAAACAACGCTGTGCCATTGCCCGCGCCTATGCCGTCAATCCGGAAATCCTGCTCATGGACGAGCCCTTCGGT
Source organism: Arthrobacter sp. H35-D1 (assembly GCF_030063185.1). Taxonomy (GTDB): domain Bacteria; phylum Actinomycetota; class Actinomycetes; order Actinomycetales; family Micrococcaceae; genus Specibacter. The sequence goes on along the minus strand of NZ_JASISP010000006.1, from coordinate 145,851 downwards.
GCTTTGGATGCCCTGACCCGCGTGCACATGCAGGAACAGCTGCTTCAAACCTGGACCAAGGAACGGCGCACCGTCATGTTCGTCACCCATGACGTGGACGAGTCCGTGTTCCTGGCCTCCCGCGTCATCGTCATGGCAGCAAGGCCTGGCCGGATCTTCAAGGAAATCAAGATCGACCTGCCTTACCCGCGCACGGAGGAAATGCGGCTCTCAGACGAATTCGCAAAACTCCGCTCCGAGGTTTGGGCGGCGGTGTACCACCAGCCGGGTGTTGCAGAAGCCCACCAATAGCACCGCAGCCCCAACCAATATTTTTTACACTTTTCACCCCTTTAGCTGCGCCCCGACGACGGGACGCACACAACCAGGAGGACACATGTCCGCTTCAATTTCCCGCCGCAACGTACTACAGCTCTCCATGGGCGCCGCTGCCGTCTCACTTCTGGCTGCCTGCGGCGCCAAGGACAACTCCGGATCAGCGGACTCCCCGGGCGCCAAGGAGCCGGTGGAGATCAAGGTTGGCTACATTGCCGACTACAACGGCGCAGCCCTCATGGCCGTTTCCGATCAGGAAGGCTTCTGGGCCAAGGCTGGCCTGAAGCCGAAGTACCTCCCCTTCACCAACGGCCCGCTGGCCATCCAGGCCTTGGGCACCAATAACGTAGACGTGGCCTACATCGGCTCCGGCGCGCTCTGGTTGCCGGCCTCCGGCAAGGCAGAAATCTGGGCAGTAAACTCCGTCTCCAACGCAGACCGCATCATCGCCCAGCCCGGAAACAAGACTCTCGCTGACTTGAAGGGCAAGAAGGTCGCCATTCCCACCGGCACCTCCGGCGACCAGCTGTTCACACTGGCCTTGAAGAAGGATGGCCTCTCCCGCGAGGACTTCGACGTCATCGCCATGGAACCGCCCGCCATCGTGGCAGCCTTCGCTTCGGATCAGATTGACGGCGCAGCGTTGTGGTACCCGCTGATCGACAGCGCCAAGAAGGGCCAGCCGGACCTCGTCGAGTTGTACTCCAACGAGGACTTCATCGACCAGCTCACCTTCCCCTCCACCTTCGTGGCGGGTGCGGGCCGTGGCGCCAAGGACAAAGAGCTGGCCACCAGCTTCATCTCTCTGATCAAGGCCGCCAACGACTACCGCTACGACAACCAGGACAAGACCATTGCCGCCACGGCCAAGTTCCTCAAGTTGAAGGAAGAGGACATGGCGGCCCAGGCCAGCGTGGCCAAGCTGTTCACCTCCGCCGAACTCGACGAACTCTCCTCCAAGGGCACCGTCGACACCTGGTTGAATGCGCTGCAGGAGCAGTTCAAGGCCGCCGACAAGATCCCCGAAGTCGTGGACCCCAAGACGTTCTACAACTCCGAGCTGTACGCCAGCACACCGGCGGTATAGCGTTCAATGACTACCGCGGAAAAATCAACACCACGCCAAAACATGCTGTTCCTCATGACGGACCAGCAGCGCATCGACACTTTGGGCTGTTACGGCAACACCTCCAACCACACGCCCAACCTGGACAGGCTGGCCGCTCGGGGCACTACTTTTGACAGGGCGTACACGCCCACCGCCATCTGCACCCCTGCACGCGCCAGCCTGCTCACCGGCCTGCAGCCGTTCGAGCACGGATTGCTGGCCAATTATGAGTGGAACTCCGGACACCGCGAGGAACTTCCCGACGGTCTGCCCACGTTCTCCTCGGCCCTGATCGACCAAGGTTACCGGTTGGGGCATGTGGGCAAGTGGCATGTGGGCAAGGACCGCGGGCCGGAGTACTACGGTTTCGAAGGCATCCACCTGCCGGGGGCATTGAACGTCTTTGACGACCCAGGCTACGAGGACTGGCTCAAGGCCAACGACTATCCCGATTTCCACATCTCCAGCCCCGTGTACACCACGCGGGCCGACGGCAGCCAGGGGCACTTGATCGCCGGTGTGACGGACCAGCCGACGGGGGCCACCTTTGAGGCCTTTCTGGCGGATCAGACCATTGCCAAGTTGCGCGAGTTTGCGGCCGGGGCATTGCAGGAGGACGACGGAACACCGTTCTTCCTCTCCTGCCACATCTTTGGCCCGCACCTGCCGTACCTGATTCCCCGCGAATGGTACGACATGGTGGATCCGGACACAGTAGAGTTGCCGGGCTCCTTTGCCGAGACCTTCCACGGCAAGCCCATGATCCAGCAGACGTACGCCGAATACTGGTCCACGGACTGCTTTACCGTGGACGAGTGGAAAAAGATCACGGCCGTGTACTGGGGCTATGTATCCATGATCGACCACGAGATTGGCCGCATCCTGGCAGTGCTTGACGAGCTGGGCCTCACCGACTCCACGGCCGTCATGTTCACGGCAGACCACGGCGAGTTTACCGGTGCACACCGCCTGAACGACAAGGGCCCGGCCATGTATGAGGACATTTACCGCATACCCGCCATTCTTGCCCTTCCCGGCGAACAGGAACGCCGCGAGGACAAGTTCGTGAGCCTGCTGGACTTCACCGCCACCTTCCATGACATTGCCGGGGCCGATGCCTCGGGCGTTCGTGGCGGGAGCCTGCTGCCGTTGGCCGCGGGCGAGGACGTGGACGGTTGGCGCGAGGACATTCTCTGTGAATTCCACGGCCACCACTTCCCCTATGCCCAGCGCATGATCCGCAACAAAAAAGTGAAGTACATTGCCAACCCCGAAGGCATCGACGAATTCTATGACATGGTGACCGATCCCGACGAGCTCCTCAATGTCATAGATGTGCCCTTCTACCGAGAGCAAGTCAGCCTCATGCGCAGGGCCATGTACCGCCAACTTGTTGAGCGGGGAGACAAATTTGCCCAATGGCTGGCTTTTGCCGGCGACATCCCCGAAGACGAGCGCGTTCGTCCTGCGACCGCCGTCGAACGTTTCATCACCGCCTAAATTTCATCACTGCGTACATCCACCCACCGGACGCCTCTTGAGGTCCAAGAGTAGTTAAGCGAGCAATTGATTGAGAGTTTTGAGAAGAACGACGACGGCCGGGCTGGCTTGCGCCGCGGCCTTGGGCTTGTTTGCAGCAGTCCTGCCGACAACCTTTACAGCCACCCCCGCGCAGGCGGCACCCATTGTGGTCCCGCCCCAGGCGCCGATTGACTATCCCGTCAATCTGGCGTTGACCGGGACGGCCACGGCCTCAAGCGTGGAATCCGCTTATCCGGACGGCACTGCCGATCAGGCGATCGACGGCAAAACCAACACCCGCTGGTCCTCCAACTACGTCGACGACTCCTGGCTGCAGATTGAATTGGCCGAGGCTGGTCCGATCGACCATGTGAAGATCACCTGGCCCAACGCCGCTGCGAAGAAGTTCACGCTGCAGACCTCCGTCGACGGCCAGGAGTGGACCGACGCCAAGACTGTCACCTCCACCACCGGCCCCGGCAGGGTCGACGAAGTTCAGCTGGATGTGGCCAACGCCAAGTTCATCCGCATGACGGGCGCCACGCGCTGGTCCACGTACGGGTACTCGATTTCCGAATTTGAAATCTACGCAAAGCCCCAGCCGATCCTTCCCGACAGTCTGGCGTTGGTTCCCCAGCCCGCCGAATCCGCGGCCACGGCCGACGGCACGTTCCGCCTGCTGCCCTCGAGCAAGATCGTGGCCAGCGGCGACGCTGTGGACGCAGCCACCTACTTTGCGCAGAAGGCCCGCAAGAGCACCGGCTTCGCCCTGCCGGTGGTCGAAGGAACCGCCACCGCCAACGACGTTGAGTTCACCGTGGGAGCAGAACAATCCGAGGACAAGCCGGAAAGCTACACGCTGCAGGCCGACGCCAACGGGGTGAAAGTTGCCGCCAACACGGCAGCCGGTGCTTTGAACGGTGTCCAGACGCTGCGCCAGCTGTTCCCGCAGTGGATCGAATCAGAGACCATCGTCAACACCCCCTGGACGGTGGACGGGGTGGTCATCAGCGACTACCCCCGCTACGAGCACCGCGGCGTGGGCATCGACGTGGCTCGCTCTTTCTACACAGTTGATGAAATGAAGGAGCACATCGACAACGCCGCACAGTTCAAGATGAACCGCCTGCACATCCACTTGACCGACGACCAGGGCTGGCGCATCGCGATGGACCAGCCGGCCGCCGCGGACAACCCGTCCGGGATCACGTACACGGACTTGACGGACATTTCCGGCAAGACGGCCATGACCACGAACCCCAGCCAGAGCGAACCGGGACACACCGGGTTCTACAGCAAGGCAGACTACCAGGACATCGTGAAGTATGCCGGGGACAACGGCATGATGGTGATCCCCGAAATTGACATGCCAGGCCACACCACCGCAGCCCTGCACGCCATCCCGGAACTGAACTCGGCCAAGTCCGCTCCCAAACCCATGGACGGCAAGCTGACCCCTGATGCGCAGGGCACAGGCGATGTGGGAGTCAGTTCCTTTGACGCCGACAACCCCGCCACTTATGAATTCACCAAGGAAGTCCTGACCCAACTGGCAGCCATGACGCCAGGGCCGTTCATCCACATTGGCGGCGACGAGTCACATGTGACATCGGGGCCTGACTACCAGAAGATGATCGGCAAATTCACCAAGCAGGTCGTCGACGTGGACAAGCGGGTCATTGGCTGGAACGAGTATGGCTCGGCTGACCTACCGCCCAACTCGGTGGTTCAACTGTGGGTCGGCGGCGGCGAGGGTGAATCTGACAAGATCATCAAGAATGACGCCAAGGTCATCCTCTCCCCCGCGCCCAAGACATACATTCCGCAGAAGCAGGACTCCTCCGAGCAGTTCGGTGGAACCTGGGCTTGCGGCGGTCCGTGCACCTTGCAGTCCCACTATGACTGGGATCCGGCAAAGTACCTGCCCGGCATCGGCGATGACCGCATTCTCGGTGTGGAAACCGTGCAGTGGGGCGAATGGATCCGCGGCATGGACCAGACCGAAAGCTACCAGTACCCCCGCACCCTGGCCACCGCCGAAGTGGGTTGGTCGCCACAGGCAAACCGCAACTACGCGGACTTCAGCAAGCGTGCCGGAGCCTTGGGCGGTCGCATGGCCTTGCAGGATCTCACCCACTTCAAGACCAAGGGTGTTGACTGGAGCACCGCACCTGCTGCCCCGGCGACCATGCCGGAGGTGGTGGATGCCGCGACGCTGCCGGAGATCTCACCCGTTGACCTGGGGATCCCCTCCACCGAGTTCAACGGCGGTGAGTACATCACCATGAAAAACCTGCCGCCCAACGCCTGGCTGCTGGCCGCAGTCCACGGCACGGATGGCGCCCCCGGCACCACTGAATGGGTGCGCAGCAATGCTGCAGGCGAGGCACCCTTGACAGTTCCCGCGGACTGGGCTCCGGGCGAGTACACGGCCACTGTCCAGGATGCCGAAGGGCTGCTCGTCGGCTTCGCCGGTTTGAAAATTGCCGAAGTAGTTGTTGATGTCACTCCTCCGGCCACGACTCCCCCGGCCACCACAGAGCCGGGCGACGAAACCACGCCGCCCGCCACCACACAGCCGGCCACGGAACCGGCCGCAACAGACCCGGTTACGGACGGCACCACAAGTGCCGCACCGACGCAAGGAACGGCGCCCACCACGGCACCTTCCAGCGGGACCAATCCCGATGACTTGGCCCAGACTGGCGCCACGTCACCATTGCTGATTGGTGGTGCGCTTCTGGCGCTGATCGGTGGCCTGCTTACGCTGGCCACCGTGCGACGACGCTCCAGCTCGCACTAGGCACGAGCGCTAAAAGAGCCGGGCACCCTGCCGAGGGTGCCCGGCTCTTTGCTGCCCGTGTTCCCGGTGCTCCTCGCAGACAGCCTGGCCAGCTTGAGGGCACCAACAAGCCCTTCCATGCCATTGAACGGCTCGTGGAGCCGGTCGGCAGCCCGGTTTCTGGGCGGGCGTTGCGGCGCGACCTAGCTCTTCCGCCTGTAGTGCATCACCACCGCCCCTGAACTCAGCTCCCGACGTTTCACGAACGTCAAGTCCAGCGGCTTGGACATCCCCGCGAACAGGGTGGGACCATGGCCGGCCACTCTCGGTTGCACCACGAATTCGTAGTCGTCGATGAGGTCCAGCTCGGCCAGGGCCAAGGGCAGCGTCACCCCTCCCACGAACAGCCCATTCCCTGGGGCTTCCTTCAGTTCTTGCACAGCCCCGGCGAGGTCTCCACGCACGAGTTCCGCGTTCCAATCGACCCGGTCCAAGGTGTTGGATACGACGTATTTTATTGCGGCATCGATCGTGTGGGCAAAGGCCTGTGTCCATTCTGGCATCGAGTCCGAGGCAGGCGACCGCCACGTTTCCTCCATCATTTGGTAGGTCACCCGGCCAAGCAGAAGGGCGTCTGCCCGGGCAAGGTTGTCTGCCCAGTAGCGGTGCCCTTCCTGGTCCGGGAGCATTGCACGGTGATCGACGCATCCGTCGAGCGTGACATTGATGGAGTACCTCAGGGGCCGCATGGGGCCACACTAACAACCCATCCCGCGGCACGTCCACGGCCGAGATCAAACCCAACGAGGGTGCAAAGTCATCCGTTCGAGACTTCACTGCGTGAGAGGGGCGCTCCCGCCGCGAAGGCCAGTTGTGCGTAGCGTTCCCCCATCAGCTGGTGCGTTGCAGCGTCCGGGTGCAGGGCGTCGGATAGCGGAAGCTCGACGGCGTCGGCCCCACCATAGAGTTCCTGTCCGTCGAGGTGGTGCAGGTTCCCGTCGCTTGCTGAGCGTTCGCGCACGATCCGCTCCAATTCCCCGCGAATCACCCGCAAGGTGAGTTTCCCGGCAGCGGTCTCCGCCGGGTCGCCGGTCGCCATGAATTGCATCCGGCCAGCCGCCAAGGCCTCCATATCGAAGGCTCCGGGGCCTGGCGTGTCCTCGTGGATTGCGCAGTGGATGGGCGAGATGACAAGCAGCGGGGTGGTGGGATGGCCATCGCGGATGGTGTCCAGGAACCCGTGCACTGCCGGCCCGAATGCCCGCAGTCGCATGAGGTCGAGGTTGACGAGATTGATGCCTATTTTGATGCTGATCACGTCTGCACGTGTGTCCCGCATGGTCCGGGCCGTGAAGGGATCCAGCAGCGCACTTCCGCCAAAGCCCAGATTGACAAGTTCAACGCCGCCCCGGCGTGCGGCCACCGCCGGCCACGTCGCCGTCGGCCGCGTGGCATTGGAACCGTGGCTGATGGAGCTGCCGTGGTGGAGCCAGACCGGGAGCCCGTTTGGCGGGGCAACTTCCAAGGGCGCGTTGGCACGCAGCGCAATGAGCTCCGTGGTCTCGTTGTGGGGCAGCCACAGTTCAACGTCCTTGGCGCCTTCGGGGAGGTTCGCAAAGCGGCTGGTGCAGGCCGCCCCAACGTCACGGCGCGCAACTCCCGTGGCCATGTCGATCGTGGTGGTGTTCCCGCCACTGGTCGTCGAGCAGCCCACCACCTCCTTGTTGACAACCAGCTCGATAATGCCGTCGGGGCGTGCCGGCGCCCCCGAGTAGGTGGCCCGTGAGCGCATGGTCTCCAGCTCGAGCTCGGTGGCGTCCGTTCTAAACGCGACTCTTACTCCCGAGGGCTGGGACTCCGCCATCAGCAACTGCGGGTCGTTGTTGGCCTGGGCGCGTGCCTTCGCCGGCAATCGATGCGGAAGAATCCCCTGTGCCGTTCGTTCGAGTTCAAGGGCGCCCTTGATGAATTCGTCCGGGATGGGTGTTGTGGTGGTCCAGTTCACGTGGGGTGTTCTCCTGGGTGTACGCGGTCTTGATCGGATTAGCCAGTTCACTATTCCACGAACCGGGCCCGCAACGCATCTCCGGCGGGCATCAGGCAGCGACCAGCTTCCTTCGCTTGGCAGCCGTCACTCGGGCAGAAATCAGCCCGTGACGCGGGCTGAACAAATAGACAACGAGGAAGGCCGCGCCTTGGGACAACACCACCATCCCGCCGGAGGCGGCATCCAGGTAGTAGCTGGCATACAGCCCCACCACGGCGCAAACGGCCGAGATCACGGGAGCCAGCACGAGCATGCGTCCAAACCGGTCGGTGAGCAGGTAGGCGGTGGCTCCGGGAATGATCAGCATGGCCACCACCAGCACCACGCCCACTGCCTGAAGCGCCACCACCGAGGTCAGTGCCAGCAGGCCAAGCAACAAGGCGCCGAGCATGCGCGGGTTCAGCCCGATGGCGTGCGCGTGGGTCGGGTCAAAGGCGTAGAGGGTGAAATCCTTGCGCTTGATGACAAGAATGGCGAAAGTGACGGCGCCAAGCAGCAGCACTTGGACAAGGTCGCCGTGGCTGAGTCCCAGCAAGTTCCCGAAGATGATGTGTGTGAGGTCCGTCTGGCTGGGTGTGACTGAAATCAGCACCAGTCCCAAGGCAAAGAGGGTGGTGAACACGATCCCGATGGCCGCATCCTCCTTGACCCGGCTCGTGTCCCTCACGGCACCGATCAAGGCAACGGCCAGAAAGCCGAACAGCACGGCACCAAGGGCAAAAGGGGCCCCCACGATGTAGGCCAGGGCCACTCCGGGCAGGACGGCGTGCGAGACGGCGTCGCCCATGAGCGACCATCCAATCAGCACCAGCCAGCAGGACAGGACGGCGCAGACCACGGAGGCTATGACGGTGACAGCAAGCGCGCGCTGCATGAAGGCGTAGTCCAGCGGTTCCAGCAGAAATTCAAAAATGCTCACAGTGCGGCCCCGCTTCTGCTCATGACGTCAAGACCAAAGGCCAGGGCAAGGTTTTCGGGCCGGAGCACGTCCTGGGGCGTTCCATGCAGGAGCACCCGGCGCATGAGCAACACCGCCTCGTCAGCCAATTCCGGCAGGGCTTGGAGGTCGTGGGTGGACACAAGAATGGTGGCACCTTCCCCCGCGAGCTCCTTCAGCAAGGCGCAAATGGTCGCCTCGGAACGCTTGTCCACTCCGGCAAACGGTTCATCGAGCAGCAGGGTGGTTGCCTCCTGCGCAATCCCGCGGGCCACGAACGTGCGCTTCTTTTGCCCGCCCGAGAGCTGGCCAATCTGGCGGTGCGCGTAGTCGTTGAGTTCCACCCGTTCCATGGCATCGGCTACTGCGAGTCGGTCGGCTTTTCGGGGACGCCGGCTGATGCCCATGTGCCCGTAGCGGCCCATCATGACAACGTCCTGGACCGAGAGCGGGAACTGCCAGTCCACATCCTCACTTTGCGGGACATAGCTGACGGCGCCGCTGCGGCGCGCCATGGCGGGTGTGTCGCCGGCAATGGTGACGGTTCCGGCGTCGGGCTTCACCAGACCCATGATGGACTTGAACAAGGTGGATTTTCCGGACCCGTTCATGCCCACAAGGCCACAGATTCGGCCCTTGTCGAGCCTCAGCGTGGCCTGGTCAAGAGCGAGCACGGCACCGTAGTGGACCGTCACTGCGTCGACGTCGATGGCAGCAGTCATGGAGGCGCTCACGGCTGTGCCCCCGTCAGTGCGTCGACGATGACCTTGGCGTCGTGCCGGATCAATTCCAGGTAGGTCGGCACGGGGCCGTCCGCCTCGGAGAGCGAGTCAACGTACAATGTGCCGCCAAAAACGGCGTCCGTCGCCTCGACTACACGTTCCATCGGTGCGGCGGAGACGGTCGACTCGCAAAAGACTGCGGGCACCTCGTTGCTGCGCACAAATTCGATGGCGCCTGCGATTTGCTGCGGTGTGGCCTGCTGCTCTGCGTTGACGGCCCAAATGTACTTCTCGGTCAGTTCCGCATCGCGAGCCAGGTAGGAGAAGGCCCCTTCACAGCTCACCAGCGCGCGCTGGTTCGGGGGAAGGACGGAAAGCTTGTCAACGAGGTCGTCCTGCATCCCCTGCAGGGTCAAGTTGTAGGCAGTCCCGTTCTCCTCATAAAACCGGGCATTGTCCGGGTCCAGTTCCGCGAATGCGCCGACCATGTTGTTGACATAGATCTGCACGTTCGCCGGCGACATCCAGGCGTGCGGGTTGGGGAGGTCCCTGTAGGCGTCCTCGGCGATGTCGATGGCTTCCACCCCATCGGTGACGACAACGTGGGGTGCCTTCACATCATGCACAAATTGCTCGAACCAGGCTTCGAGCCCCATGCCGTTGTCAAGGATCAGGTCAGCCTTTCCGGCTTTGCGGATATCCCCGGGCGTCGGTTCGTACCCATGAATTTCCGCACCGACCTTGGTGATCGACTCCACGCGCAGCTTGTCGCCCGCCACGTTTTGGGCGATATCGGCCAGCACTGTGAACGTCGTGAGCACCACCGGGCGGTCGTCGCCGGCTTCACTGATCGAAGTGTTGGAAGCGGGGCTGCACCCGGTGACGGCGAGTGCGAGCACGGCGATGCCCGCGGTCACTGTGCGGCGCAGGGGAAACGTGAACTTGGCAGAAGGAATCGACATGCCACAACATTAGTTTAGGCATCCCGAAATCTCAAATACCGGAACACCGAAACCGCATACTGGACTTCCACCTCCGAACACCGCGACTCAATGCCGAATGCACGACCATGCCCTGTCGCCGCCGTCGCGCGTGTGAACTACTGGCCGGGAGCTGCCCAGCCTGAGTGTTGCCCAGCCTGGTAGCTTCCTACCCGGGGCTGTCGGCTGCGGAAACAATGAAGCAGCCATGCGGCTCGAGGATCCAGTCGCGTCCGCTTTCCAATCCGGCAGGTTCTCCGCCGTCAACGGGGATGCGCACGGGACCAGCCCCCAGTTCGGCGAGCACTTCTTCTCCCACCCAAAGGGCGTCTCGACGGCAGCTGAGCACAATGGCATCCTCGCTGCGGTTCACCAACAGCCATCCTCGCCCGGCGCTCAGCGGCCTCGTCCAGAGGTCAAGACCTGATGCGTGCTGTTGCCGCACAGCTCCGACGCCCAGGGCATCCTGGTTGATGGCGATCAGCGCCGCATTGGTCAGCAGCCGCTGCGTGGCGGTGCTCATGGCGCGCGGATCGTGCCCGGCCATCAAGGGTGCTGCGAAGAAGCACCAGAGAGCGAAATGGGTGGCGGATTCCCGTGCGCTCAGTCCGGGGTTGCCCACTTGCAGCATGTCGGGGTCGTTCCATGCTCCGGGGCCGGAAAAGGCGGAGATGGCGGCCTGGTGGTCCGCGATGGAGAGCACGGAGGCCCAGTTCTTTTCGATGTCGGGGGTGGTCCGCCACATGTGGCCGAACTCCCCGGCCCAGGTCCACGGCTCGGTGCGGCCGTACTCGGAGATCGAATAGACAATCTCGCGCCCCGTGTTTTCCAAGGCAAGCGCCATGCGCTCAAAGGCTTCAGGGTAGCGCAGGCCCGTGCCGTCTTCATCGGCCTCGCACCAGTCGTACTTAAGAAAGTCCACACCCCAGGCGGCAAAAGTGTCGGCGTCCAGCTGCTCGCGCCCAAAGGAACCCAAGTCGTGGCCGGGGTAGCGGTCATAGATCATGGCACAGGTCTTGCGGCCCGGGGAAGCATAGAGCCCAAACTTGAAGCCGCGTTCCTTGAGCTGTTCACCGATCCACTGCATCCCGGAGGGGAAGCGAGCCGGATGGGAGCGCAATTTCCCGAGATCGTCGCGGGAGAGCGCCTGCCAGCAGTCGTCGATGACGAAGGTGTTGAAACCTGCCTTCAGCAGCCCGGAATCCACCATGGCGTCCGCGACCTCAAGAAGTTTCGTCTCGTCGATGTCATAGCAACGGAAACAGTTCCAACTGTTCCAACCCATGGGCGGCGTCAAGGCAAGTGCCGGCTTGCCCTCAAAGCGGACGGGATTGTTGCGGGGCGCTGATACCACCGTGGACTCCTTGGGAGACTGTTGTTGGGCGTTCGTCGATCATGCCGCCCTTCAGCCATGCCCTCGGCGCCTGTGTGGAAGGGAGTTGTGGAAACCGGATGCGGAAGGCGGCATCCGGACAATCTACCGGCGCTCGCCGCGTTGGCAAAAGCTTGAAAAGTTGATGTCGCATCGATCTTCCGGGCGTGCAACGGAGCCCGGATTCGTTTTCAGTTCTTCCGGGCGCTCCAGGCCCAGGCCACCAGCGGAATCTGCAGCGGCAAACGCACTGCGTGGATGCGCCGTTGCGCGGGCGTACCCTTCGGGCCGAAGGCATGGCGCAGAGCTGTCACATGCCCAAAAGTAAAACCAACGAACATCGCCGCGGTCGCCGTTGCCGCCAGCTTGCGCGTGCCTGGGATCAGCAATCCGGCTGCGGCGAGCGCCTCGGGGACAGTTGAGGCCAGCACCCACTGGTGCCGCGTCATGAGCCCCAATGCCCCTGCCTTGTCTGTGCACAAGATGGCAGGCACAACGGGATAGTAGAACTTCGGGTTGGCCACGTGGTTGACGGCGCTGGCGCCCAAGAGGACGGCCAAGGACCATGCTTTGACGTTGTTGGGATTCATGGCCCCATCCTTGCACGGTGAGCCGAGACCCGGCGCGAAATGCGAACTTGAGCATTCTTTCCGCAGGTAATGCGGGTCGTCACCCGGCTGTCGATTCCCTTCTGCAGGTGATGCGAGTGTTTTGTCCGGGCACCCACATCAGCTGCTGAACGGATGGCCACCCCCGGCCCGCACCCGCATCGGCTGCTGAATGGATGGCCGTGGGAGTGGGAGCTTCCGGCCCGGGGACTGAAACTGAATTTGAAGCCACGGCGCCACTTCCCCCGCTGCAGCTTGCACGACGCCGGAACTCGCCGCCCGCCATGCCCGCAGCTTCCTGGTGCGGGTCCCTTCGGCGCTCGCAGACACTGCCTACCCCGCGGACCACGCATCACTGGGGCTCCTGCTGGGCGGCGGTCCGGAGTCCCTGGAGCGCCGCGGCGACCTGGTGGTACGCGGCCACCGCACCGGGTGGGCCGCCCGCAAACCACAAAACTAGTGTTGAAACAGTGCCGCCATTAGGCTCGTTCCATGACGAGCATCGTATGGGCCCCCGGGGATCTGATAGTTGCCACCAACGACGGCGTGGACGTGCGGTTTGCCGGGGTTGAGATCACTCCGGATGTTCCGGCGTTCCTGGGCCGTGTTCCCGGCGAGCGCGGCATCAGGGTGCAGCTGGCCGGAGTCACCAGCGCCGAAACCATGGAATTGGACAGCGCTTATCTGAGCGAGATGGAAGCGTGGGGCCGTGGTCTCAAACTCCATGGCAAAGACAGTGCAGGACGGCCGCCCGTCATGCCCGGAGAGACGGTGCTCAGCGCCGTGAAGGCCGTCATCACCGACAACCATGACACCGACTATCACTGCGTGGCCGGCCAAGTGGCAGGGACAGGCAGCGAGTGGGACGGCTCATGGGTGTTTGTGCCGGAACCTCCCGAGCAGGTCAATCACATCACCATTGAGTTCACGCTCAAGGGCGAACCCACAGGCAAAAGCTGCCGCGTGCAGCTGGACTGACAGGTTGCCGGTTTCCGGCCTATGCCGGTTTTCCGGTGGCTGCGGCAGTGCGGAAGCCGCAGCCACCTCCGCCGGTAGGCTGGGCCCATGACACCAACTCCCACCGGCCCGGGCGCTCCTACACCTGACGGCCCCACACCTGACGGCCCCACACCTGACGATCCCACACCGGGCGATCCCACACCGGACGACGACGGCCGTGACGCCGCCGGCTTGCGCCCCGACGCCTTGCTCGCCGGACCCCGCGGCAGACGCCTGTGCCTGGAGCTCGCAGACATGGCCGCCACGGCAGCTTCCAACAATCCCCACCGGAGTGAGTTTGGCATGGCCAGGTTCCATGCCGCCTACGCCCTGGACCCGGACCGCGGGCAGTCCGTTGTCTTGTTTGGCCCCGGCGCGGACGCCGAGCCGCCCACGCCGTCGCCCGGCGAGGTCGCCGCCCTGCTGGAGGCAGTGCCACTGCCCACACTGGCCGAGACGGCCCTGCTGACAGCTCTGACCGCCACTGTGAACGCGGCACGCTACTGGCAGAAGCCGGACGGTGATGATGTTCTAGCCGCGTCCGCAGAAATGCGCGGCGCCCTGCACCGCTTCGCGCGGCTGCTGGCGGACTCACCCCACACCCAGTGGTGGACTGCGCCGCTGGATCCCGCCGGTCAGTGGGCCGTCAGCTTTGTTGACGACCCGCCCCGTCCCCCCGTCCAGTCCAGAGGTGCTGCGGAGACACTCAAACAGTGGCGGCTGGACGTGCTGGAAGAGGAACGTCGCGCAGCCACGGACCGCCCGAGCGACCCAGCTGCGAACTTCAGCGGGACGTGGTGGTCGCGGCCGCCGTCGGGCCTGGTCAGCAGCACCCGCACCATGGCCGACCGCGGTCCGGTGGGCCTCTGGCTGGTGGAGGACCGCTTCAGTGAGGAGGAAGCCACCACGGAACAGCTGTCCGTCCCGGCCGGCGCGCGGATCTTTGAGATCGACTCCCCCGGCGCATGGGCGCAGCTGTGCCGCGAGCACCCCCTGGAAGTCACCGCCTCCAAGCAACACGACTGGTACCGCACCACCGGGCGGACCGGGCCGTGGGTCATGCCCGACTGGTCCTGCTTCCGGGACAAGTACGACGCCGTCCACCTCACCATGGGCGGCTACCTGGCAACGGCGGGCGTGGCCATACCCGTCGATGACGGCTGTGCTTCCGTGTTGGCGGGCTGGGACCCCGATGCAACGTTCTGGCTCAGCGATGCTTCTCCCGACACCTCCACCCACCAGGGGTGGCTGCTGGATCAGGAGGGACCCGCCTGGATGCTGCAGGGATCACGGCCAAGGAGCCTGACCACCCCGGCTCGGAGCGACTGGTCGCTCACCCACAACGGCTACCGGGTCTCACACGAGGCTGCCCTGTTGGGAACGGGCGATGCGCTGTGGCAGCGTGTTTGCGCTGATGTGCTGTGTTGGAAGGTGAAAACTCGCAGCGGCTTCACCGTGAATGCGCCGGGACCCGTGTCAGCGGGCGACCGTGTGAATGTCACGGCAGCGCTGTTCGGGGTCAAGGTCGTTGAACCGGTGGAAGTGGTGGCCGTGGTGGACACGCCGGACCGGGTCGGCTTCTCCTACCGCACGCTGCCGGGGCATCCCGTCAGCGGAGAGGAGGCGTTTATTGTCCACCGCGTTGGCGATGAGGTGCATGTGAGCATCCGTTCGCTCACCCGGGCGGCCCCGCAGCAGCCGTGGCACGCCCTGTTCCCGCTGCTCATGCTGGTTCAGCGCCTTGTCCGCCGGCGCTATCTGCGGGCACTGCGCTAATGCTCAGAGCGCACGTTTTTCCGACGATGGGGGACCCCGTCGGCAGGGCGCATCTTGTGGGGGCGGGTCACGGGTTGCCCGCGCCCGTGTGCACCGTGGCCGTGTGCCGCGGCTGACGGGGCAAGAACGTAACGCCCCGGCCGCTGTAGTCGTGGCCACGGAAGCTGCAGCGCCGGAAGCCCTGGCCGCAGGAGACCCTGTGCCCGCTGCCCCGACTGTGCCCGCTGCCCCGACTGTTGCCGCAGCCGCGCCGTCGCCGTACGCGTACTTCCCGCCACGCAGTGCCGAGGCAACGGCGGCGACCAGGCACGCCACGATGGCAAAGCCAAACGCGACGGTGAGCCCGTCCGCAAACGGGCCGGAAATCAGGGCCGGGAAGAACGCGCGGCCGGTGAGGTATCCGGCGTCGGACGCGGGCAGCTGCGCCAGGGCAGCCTGGCCAAGCAACGTCTGCACAGGGTTGTAGCCCAGCAGTGACGCAAACAGGACAGACACCGGCGGCAGGCCGGCAACCCGTCCGGCGTCGACCGCGGCAACACCATGGGCGGTCAGCCCGGCGGTCAAGGTGGCGGGAAGGGAGCGGGCCAGGCCGGTGATCATGAGGGAGAAGAAGATCCCGATCGAGAGGACCATGGCCGAATTTTGGAAGGTGGTGCTCATGCCGGCGCCCACGCCGCGGCGGTTGGGCGGCAGGGCATTCATGATCCCGGCACGGTTGGGTGCGGCGAACAAACCCATCCCGATGCCGTTGAGCAGCAGTGCCAGGGCAAAGGTCCAGAACTGGAAGTTCACCGGCAGCAGCAGCAGCCACACGAAGCTCAGCGCCGCCACCACCATGCCACCGGTGGCCAGCAGCCGGGCGCCGTGCCTGTCTGAGATGGCTCCGGAGACAGGGCCCGCCACCAGGAATCCAATGGTCAGCGGCAGCATGTAGATCCCGGCCCACAGCGGCGTTTGCGCGAAACTGTACCCGTGCTGCGGGAGCCAAATACCCTGCAGCCAGATGATCAGGATGAACATCAACCCGCCCCTGCCAATGGCCGAAAGCAGGCTGGCCAGGTTGCCGGCGGTGAAGGCGCGGATGCGAAAGAGCGAAAGTTCGAACATGGGGTCGGCCGCGTGCTTCTCCACCACTGTGAAAATTCCCAGTACGACGGCGCCACCCACCATCGCGCCCAGCACCCACGGGTTGGTCCAGCCCATGGTGTGGTGGCCGTAGGGTTGGATGCCGTAGGTGATGCCCACCAGCACGGCGATCAAGCCGACGGCAAACGTGACATTGCCCCACCAGTCGAGCCGGCCCGGCTGGCGGATGCCGTTGTCGTGGAGTTTCAAATAGGCCCAAACGGTGCCGAACACCCCCACCGGGACCGAGACGAGGAACACCAGCCGCCAGTCGATGGGCCCCAGCAGACCGCCGATGATCAGGCCCAGGAACGCCCCGGCGATGCCCGCCACCTGGTTCAGGCCCAACGCCAGTCCGCGCTGTTCCACCGAGAACGCGTCGGTGATGATGGCGTTGGAATTGGCCATCAGCATGGCCCCGCCCGCACCTTGGAGAATACGCATGATGATGAGCCAGTAGACGGCAGGGACACCCTGCATCCACGTCACGGCCAGCAGGATGGAAAACAGCGTGAAGATGGCGAACCCGGCGTTGTACATCTTGACGCGGCCGTACATGTCGCCCAAACGGCCAAAGCTGACCACCAACACGGCCGTGACCACCATGTAGCCCATGATCAGCCACAGCAGCAGGCTCGTGTTGCCCGGGGCCAACGGGTTGATGCCCACGCCACGGAAAATGTCCGGCAGGGCAATCAGCAGGATCGAGGCGTAGATGGAGGCCATGAGCACGCCAAGCGTGGTGTTGAAGAGGGCCACCCACTTGTAGCGCGGGCCTGCCAGCTCCCTTGCCTGCCGGAGCTGCCTGCTTTCGCTGGTGGACTTCCTTGCCTGAAGCACTGCGCTCAGCCCCTCGTTGGATTCCGGGGCAGGGGCTGTTGATTGCCTCTGTCAACTAACCATTTTAGTCTCGTTGCACCGTTTGCGGCCGAAACGTTGCTGCCAATACTTCGCAGGCGATGTCGCCGTTGGTTTGCAGCCGCGGAACTGCAGGACACCGGCTACGCTCGAGGGATGACTCTTACACCCGCCCCCGATGCGCGGGCGGCCCGCTGGATCACGGCAGTCGAAGTGCCCTGGCAGCAATTGGTGGGCTTCGGGCCGTCGGGTTTTCAAGCTTATGCGCGGCTGCGCTTCATCCCTGATCCCGTGCACGCGGGTCAAAGCGAGAGTGATGCTCCAGCCGTTCCGGCTGCCCTGCCGGAAACCGAACAACTCCAAGCCGCGGTGTCCGCGCTGCTGCGTTGCACCACCACTGCGGATGAGTTGTTCTTCTGCTTCTGGGACGGATGGGGCTTCGAGCTGACCGGTGCCGGGGTGGACGTGCCGAACCGTTCGTACTTCCTGTTCGAAGGCTCCGTTGCCCCGTCCGGGGCATGGGACCTCGCTCCTGCCAACCGGGCACCCGGCCAGCAATGGAACCCGGATCCGTCCTTCATCTGGCCGGCAGACCACACTTGGTGCATTGCCAACGACGTCGATCCCCACTGGGCGGGCATTGGGGCAAGCCCCGAGGCCATCCAGCGACTCCTCGCCGACGAGCGCCTCGACGTAATCCCCACCGATCCAGCCGCAGCGCAACCGCACTACCGTTGAAGCCCCCACACCGCTGAAACCACACACCACCGAAACCACACTGCCGAAAGGGATCCTGTCATGATGTTTGGCCAAACACCGGTGCGGCACGTCGGCGCCAACACTTTCAACACGCCGGATCCCTGCGCCTGGCCTGCCACGCTGGCTCCCGTGCGGCAAATACTTCACGAAGGTCTGGACTTGGGCCGGGCAACGGTCTTCGTCGGCGAGAACGGTTCGGGCAAATCCACGCTCGTGGAGGCTATTGCCATGGCCTGCGGCGTCAACCCCGAGGGCGGCTCCACCGGCGCCATGCACCACAGCCGGCCCACGGAATCCGATCTGCCCTCATACCTGCAGGTCATCCGCAATGCAGGCACCAGCAAGTACGGCTATTTTCTGCGCGCCGAAACCATGCACGGATTCTTCAGCTACCTGGAAGACAACCCGAATACTCATAAACCCGACATCGACTTCCACCGCCTCTCGCACGGGGAATCGTTCCTGGCGCTCATCACCGACAGGTTCCGCGGCGGCGGCCTATGGCTTTTGGACGAGCCTGAGTCGGCACTCTCCTTTTCCGGCTGCCTGTCCCTCCTGAGTGTCCTGACGCAATTGCTGGACGACGGCGACTCCCAAGTCATTCTCTCCACCCACTCGCCGATGTTGGCGTCGCTGCCCGGGGCGGACATTTACGAGGTGGGCCCCTGGGGCCTGCGCAGCAGCAACTGGGAGGACCTGGAACTGGTACAGAGCTGGCGTTCCTTCATGGACGCGCCCCAACGGTTCCTCAAGTACATCTAGGGAGCCCTTGCGGGTCAGCCGTCGCAAGCGGCCTGCAAGGCGGCAATGTCAAGCTTTTGCATCCCCAGCATGGCCTGCATGGCCCGGGCGGCGCCGTCGGAACTCGAGGCACTCCACTGCGCATCCAGCTCCGCCTGCGAGTCAAAGAAGAGTTCAAGGGAAATGGCCTCGGTAAAAGCAAACTGCGGGCCGCCGTTGAGAGCGCGCAACCTCCACAATGCGCGAGTTGGGAAACAAGCCGACGTAGAAATTCGCGGCCTCTTCAGCCTTGCCGTCAAACCACAAGCACGTGCCTATGCCGGTCATGTCAATCACACGTTTGCGTTGCGGGCCCGTCCCCTTCGTGGGGGACCATCCCACAACCCCGGATCGTTGCGGAGCCATCACCTGTCGCGGAGCAATCCCCCTGGGTGCAGCAGGACTCCTGCCGAGAGGCTCCATTGCCTTGCTACCGACGTCGACGGCGCTGCTTGGCCTTCACGGCGTCGTGGCCGACCAGGAACAAGACAAACCAGACAACGAAGGCAAGCGCGCCTGCCAGAATCGCAACACCTGGTGGGAGCAGCCCTGCAACATTGCCGCCGTCGTGCAGCGAGACCGTTCCGACCAGGAACAAAAGTGCGCCGCCCAGGCCAAAAAGCCACGCGCCCACACGAAGGAGCAGGTGCAGGAGCGTTGGACGTTCAGGGGTCATGCTTCCTCCTTGGCGGCGTGATGCGGGATTGGTGTATTCGGCAAGCCCCGGACAAAGGGCATGCTCGCGGGCTGCAGGGCTGCAGGCCATGGCAAGTTTACGGCTAAACTCGCAGTCGTGACGCAAACAAGTTCAAATTCCAGTGCCGTATCCCGTCCCAGTTCCAAAACACTTCTGTACGCGGTGGCAGCCGACATCGTGCTCGTGCTGCTCTTCGCCATCTCCGGCCGCAGCTCGCACACTGAAACCCTCACGGTCGGCGGCATCCTGCAGACAGCCTGGCCGTTCCTGGTTTCACTGGCCGTCGGTTGGCTGGTGTGCCGGGCTTGGGCGCACCCCCTGCGCGTTTGGCCCCAAGGCGTATGCCTGTGGCTGATCACAGTCGCCGGAGGCATGGCCCTGCGCATCCTCTCCGGAAACACCGCGGAGCTGCCCTTTGTCATCGTGGCCACCGTGGTGCTGGGCGTTTTCCTTCTCGGCCACCGGTTCCTGGCGACACTTGTCAGTCGGCGCACACGCAAAGGCTGATTTGTGCAGCGATTGGGTTACGATCGGAGTGAAAGATTTTGCGGTGATTTGTGCGAAGTCATGAGTTGTTTTTGCCCACCCGCCACGCCCAACGACAAGGACCCCACCTGTGATCACCGCTTTCGTCCTGATCAAGACCGATGCCTCGCGGATCCCCGAAGCCGCCCAAGAAATCTCCGAGCTGGCCGGAATCAGCGAGGTTTACTCGGTGACAGGCGAATGGGACCTGATCGCGATTGCCCGTGTGCAGAAGCATGAGTACCTGGCGGAGGTCATTGCCGACAAGCTCTCCAAGGTGAAGTCGGTGGTCTCCACGACCACGCAAATCTCCTTCCGCGCCTACTCCCAGCACGACCTGGATGCGGCGTTCTCCCTCGGTTTCGACCACTGAGCGCGCGTATGTATCTGGAAATTGCTGTCCAAGATGTCCCCGGCGCCAAGCTGGCAGCCGTCCATGGAGCGGCACGGATTGAACTGTGCTCCGCCCTGCAACTGGGTGGACTAACCCCCTCCCAGGGCCTGCTGGCGGCCGTGTTGCTGGCCGATCCGGACCTGCCCGTGCACGCCCTGGTCCGGCCGCGGCCCGGCGACTACGTGTTCGACCAAGCTGCCGTGGCGCTCATGGTTCAGGAGATCAAGCACTTGGGCGACGGCGGCGCCACTGGCGTTGTCATCGGCGCCTTGACCCCCGACGGCGGGATTGACTACGCCGCGGTGGACGCCATGGTGGCTGCGGCCCAGGGCATGCACGTGACCTTTCACCGGGCCATTGACCACCTCTCTTTGCCCGATGCTGTTGCCGCGGTCCCGCGGCTGGCCGAGCTGGGTGTTCAGCGCATCCTCAGTTCAGGCGGTGCCGCCCGAGCCGGAGAAGGCGTCGATCAATTGGTGGCCATGCACGAGGCTGCCGCGGGCATGCTTTCCGTCATGGCCGGCGGGGGTGTGCAGATCGCCGACTTTGCCACTTTCCGCGCGGCCGGACTCAATGACGTGCACCTCTCGGCCAAGCGAACCATCAACCACCCCACTCCATCGCCGCGCACGGCCTCGGCGCGGGCGGAGGACAACAGCTACTTCGCCACCGATGCCGACATCGTCAGGCAGGCAGCCGAGGCGGCGCTGGTCCTGGCCTGATCCAGCCGCGACCTGATCCAGCGGCGCCCGGATTAATCAGCTCCTTCAACTGAGCTATGGCGCGGCGTTTGCGGCGGAGAGCGCCACCCAGCTTTTGAGCACATTGGCCGCCGCGCCGCCGTCGATCGCGGCCTCCGCGCGGGCCAGGGCAAACCTCATCCGCTCGAGCAGGGTTCCCGAACTGTTCCTGTCGTAGGCAACCAGGCCCGCTGCCGCATTGAGCACGACGGCGTCGCGCACGGGACCGCGTTCACCGTCCAGGGTGCGCCGCACCACCTCTGCGTTGAACGCGGCATTCTTGCCGCGCAAGTCCTCGATCGTTGCCCGGGCAATGCCCAGGTCCATCGGGTCAAAGTCGCTTTGGAAAACTTCGTTGTTGCGTACTTCCCAAATGGTGGAGGGCCCCGTGGTGGTCAGTTCGTCAAGGCCGTCGCTGCCGCGAAACACCAAGGCGCGAATATTGCGCGCAGCCAACACGCCCGCCACAAGTGGGGCCATGCGGGCGTCCGCCACACCGATTGCGGAGGCCACCACGCGCGCCGGGTTGGTCAGCGGCCCCAGGAAATTGAACGCCGTGGGCACCCCAAGCTGGCTTCGGGCCGTGGCCGCGTGGCGCATGGACGGGTGAAAGTAGTTGGCAAAGCAAAAGGTGATCCCCACCTCGCCGGCCGCCCGGGCCACCACGTCAAGGGACAGATCGAGCCGGACCCCCAGGCTCTCGAGCACATCGGCCGAACCCGCTGCCGAGGATGAAGCCCGGTTCCCGTGCTTGACCACCGTGGCTCCGGCACCGGCACACACGAGTGCGGCCATGGTGGAGATATTGACGGTGTTGAGCCTGTCTCCCCCGGTACCGACAATGTCCAGGGCATCCCCTTCCACGTGCAGCGGACGGGCGTTGGAAAGCATGGCCTCCACAAGGCCTGTCACTTCAGCCACGGTCTCCCCCTTGGCGCGCAAGGCAACCAGGAATCCTGCGATCTGCACGTCGGTGGCGTTGCCGGCCATGATGGTGTTCATGGCCCACTGCGTGGAGGCCTGGCTCAGATCCTCCCCGGCAATCAAGGCAGCGATCAAATTCGGCCAGGTGGGGGCGTTGCCGGGGGCGTTTTGGAGAGGATTCACTCTCCAAATATTAGACGAAACACAGCGTGCGGCACCCATTGTGACCATTGACACAGCAGGTGTGTTGTGCATATGCAAATGAGATTAAGCTGTGAATACACCGGAATTTCGCAGGTTTGTAGAAAAAGATCCGGAAATCGGAGTTTCGCATTGGGAATGCTGGCGATTTATAGACATAATGTCTATGTGACAACCGCAACCCATGCCCCCAGTACCCCGGCACATCCGACGCTGAATCGACCGAACCTGGTTTCTGTAGGAACCGTGGTTTGGTTGTCCAGTGAGCTGATGTTCTTTGCCGGCCTTTTTGCCATGTACTTCACGCTCCGCTCCACCGCTGGTGGACTGTGGGCTGAAGAAACGGCCAAGCTGAATGTCCCGTTCGCCCTGGTGAACACGCTCATTCTGGTGTCCAGCTCCTTCAGCTGCCAGTTGGGTGTCTTCGCTGCGGAGAACCTTCGGCCCCGCCGCACAGGCCGCCTCTTCCAATTCTCCCAGTGGGGAATGACGGAGTGGTTCCTGTTGACCTTCGTTCTCGGCGCCATCTTCGTTGCCGGTCAGTCGACCGAATACGCCATGCTGACATCCGAG
Source organism: Arthrobacter sp. H35-D1 (assembly GCF_030063185.1). Lineage (GTDB taxonomy): Bacteria > Actinomycetota > Actinomycetes > Actinomycetales > Micrococcaceae > Specibacter. The sequence goes on along the minus strand of NZ_JASISP010000006.1, from coordinate 123,108 downwards.
CACGTGATGCTGAACTCCAACCCCTATGGCTCTGCCTTCTACATGACAACAGGGTTCCACGGCCTGCACGTCATTGGCGGACTCATAGCCTTCCTCCTCATTATTGGCCGCGCCTACGCAGCCAAGAAGTTTGGACACTTCGAAGCCACCAGCGCAATCGTGACTTCTTACTACTGGCACTTCGTGGACGTCGTATGGATTGCCCTCTTCTTGATCATTTACATCCTGAAGTAGGCTGACAAGCAAATTTCATCCCTGCAAGGTAAGAATTAGCAGTTGCGGCCCCCGCCAGGGGCTGCTGCAAATAGATCAAAGGAACCACCAAGTGAAGGCACTTTCGCAGAAGCGACGTCATCCGCTGGCCGCACTAGCGCTGCTAGTGCTTGGGCTCATGCTGACAGGTGGGCTGTATGCCGTTGTCACAACAGTGAATGAGGCCAAGGCCGATACCACCACCTTTACCGCGCAGCAGGTAGACGAGGGCGAGAAGCTCTTTGTCGCCAACTGCGCAACCTGTCACGGCATTGGCGCCAGCGGCACGGACGCAGGTCCGTCCTTGGCCGGTGTCGGCGCTGCCGCGGTAGACTTCCAGGTCGGCACGGGCCGCATGCCCCTGCAGATGCAAGGCCCCCAGGCTCTGCAAAAGCCGAAGCAGTTCACCACAGACCAAACACGTGAAATGGCCGCCTACGTGGCCACGTTGGGTGACGGCCCGGCCTTGCCGGAGGAGCAGTCCCTCGACGGCGGTGGAAATGCCACAGTTGGCGGCGAGCTCTTTCGCGTGAACTGCGCCATGTGCCACAACGCCGCTGCAGCAGGTGGCGCATTGACCCGTGGCAAGTTCGCACCGTCACTGGCCGGCGTGGCCAACAACCACATCTACGAGGCGATGGTCACGGGCCCGCAGAACATGCCGGTATTCAATGACGCGAACATCACCCCCGACGGCAAGCGCGACATCATCACGTTCTTGAACACCATTGAGAACCAGCCTGCACCCGGCGGCGCCAAGCTTGGCTCACTGGGACCGGTTTCCGAGGGCTTGTTCCTTTGGACCGCCGTCCTGGGTGTCATCATCGGCTTCACCATTTGGCTGACGTCGCGTACTTCCTAGTTCCGGGAAGCCATCGATTTTGGCTGCAGCAGCAGCCGCGAGACACTTACATTACGACCCCGGGAATGCACCGGGATAAGAGAAGGATGAGGGGATTATGGGCAACCATAGTGACGGCCCGCCGACAAGCTCGGACGCCGTAGCTAAGGCTGGTCGCAAAGAGGTGGACACGTTCCAAGATCCGGGACTGCCTCCACATCGTTTGAGACTGGCTGATACGGACCCCAAGGCGGCTAAGCGCGCCGAGCGTCAGGTGGCCTGGCTGTTTGTCATTTCCATCGTCGGGACGCTGCTGTTCTTCTTTGGCTACTTTGGCATCCGCCTTGACGACACCACTGGCACCTTGCGCATCCAGAACACGCTCCTGGGCATCGGTGTGGGATTTGCCATGTTGGGCATTGGCACGGGCATCGTGCACTGGGCACGCGCCCTCATGCCCGACCACGAAGTTGCCGAGGAACGCCACGAGCTGCGCACTGAGGAAGACCGCCTTGCCGCTCTGAAGATCGTCGATGACATCCTCGACGAGACAGGCATCAAGCGCCGCCCGTTGATCCGCAACACCCTCATTGGTGCGGTGGCATTGGCACCCCTGCCGGCCATTGCGATCTTCCGCGACCTTGGCCCGCTTCCCGGCGATTCCATGCGCCACACGTTGTGGAAGGAAGGCGAGCGGCTTACCCGTGATCCCGACGGGACGCCCATCAAGGCCTCCGACGTGACCTTGGGCTCCGCTTTCCACGTGATTCCCGAGTCGCTGAACAAGCTTGAGTCGGGCAAGTTGAACGAAAAGGCGAAAGCCGTTGTTCTGCTGGTGCGCTTGAATCCCGAAGACCTCCACCCTTCTGCGGGCCGCGAGGACTGGTCGTACAACGGCATCGTTGCCCACTCCAAGATCTGCACCCACGTTGGTTGCCCCGTTGCCTTGTACGAGCAGCAGACGCACCACTTGCTGTGCCCGTGCCACCAGTCAACGTTCGACATCACGCAGGAATGCAAGGTCATCTTTGGTCCTGCTGTCCGCCCGTTGCCGCAGCTGCCCATCACAGTTGACGCTGAAGGATATCTTGTCGCCCGGAGCGACTTCCACGAACCTGTAGGACCGAGCTTTTGGGAGCGTGGCTAACGATGAGCGCTGCAACTGAAACACCCTTCGAACCGTCTACCTCCACCGGACGCATCACCAACTTTGTTGATGAGCGCGTTGGCGGTTCCGGCATGCTGCGCGAGTTCGGCCGCAAGGTCTTCCCCGACCACTGGTCGTTCATGTTCGGCGAAGTGGCCCTGTACTCCCTCGTCATCCTGATTCTTTCAGGGACGTTCCTGACATTCTTCTTTGACCCTTCCATGGCGGAGACCCATTACAACGGGCCCTACGTGCCCCTCAAGGGCATGGAAATGTCCGTGGCCTACGACTCCTCCCTGCGGATCTCCTTCGAAGTCCGCGGTGGCTTGTTCATGCGCCAGGTGCACCACTGGTCGGCCCTGCTCTTCGTGGCCGCCGTCTCGGTGCACATGCTGCGCGTGTTCTTCACGGGTGCATTCCGCAAGCCCCGCGAACTGAACTGGGTTGTTGGCGGCGTGCTGTTGATTCTTTCGATGGCTGCCGGCTTCACCGGCTACTCGCTCCCCGATGATCTGCTCTCCGGCAACGGCCTGCGCATCATCGACGGCGTGGTCAAGTCCATCCCGGTTGTTGGAACGTACATTTCCTTCTTCCTGTTCGGAGGCGAATTCCCGGGAACCGCCATTATTGGTCGCCTTTACATGATGCACATCATGTTGGTTCCGGCCTTGATTCTGCTCATGGTTGCCATCCACCTGTTCATGGTCGTCATCCACAAGCACACGCAGTACCCCGGCCCGGGCCGCAATGACCGCAACGTTGTTGGTTACCCGCTTGGCCCGGTATACGCGGCCAAGGCCGGTGGATTCTTCTTCATTGTGTTCGGCATCATCGCCTTCATCTCCGCCTTGTTCCAGATCAACCCGATTTGGAACTACGGTCCCTACGACCCCTCCCCGGTTTCGGCAGGCACACAGCCTGACTGGTACATCGGTTGGGTGGATGGTGCCTTGCGGTTGATGCCTGGTTGGTTGTTCAACATCCCGATGGAGTGGGAGATTCCGTTCCCGTGGGGTGTGAACACGCTGTCCTTCAACGTGCTGGCACCGGCGCTGATCCCTGCAGGCATTGTCTTTACGCTGCTGTTCGCCTACCCCTGGATCGAACGCTGGGTCACCCGCGACAACCGCGAACACCACGTTCTTGACCGCCCGCGCAACGCTCCAACCCGCACGGCCATTGGTGTAGCCGGTGTCATCTTCTACTGCGTCATGTGGGCTGCTGCAAGCTCCGACTTGATCGCAACCCACTTCCAAGTCTCCCTGAACGATGTGACGTATTGGTTGCGCGCCTTGTTCTTCGTTGGCCCGATCGTGGGCTTCATCGTGACCAAGCGTGTGGCCCTCGCGCTGCAGCGCAAGGACCGCGAGATCGCCCTGCACGGCCGCGAGACCGGGCGCATTGTGCGACTGCCGCACGGTGAGTTCCAGGAGATTCACGCGCAGCTCGACGACTACAAGCGCTACAAGTTGGTTGGTTACGAGTCGCCGTTGCCGGAAGAAGGCATCCCGAACAAGAACGGGATTGTCACAAAGCAGGAAAACCTGCGCAGCAAGCTGAGCAGCTTCTTCTTTGAGGACCGCGTGGCCCCGGCCGCACCGTCCGAGCTGGAGGCGGGCCACCATCACGAGGCCATCGAATCCAGCGAAGACAACAAGGCCATCACGCACTAAAAGCAGCACGCACCAACAGCATTGCTTCTTGCAGTGGGGGGGGTACCAAGGGGTAACACCCCCCACCGTTTTTTTTGTCACGACGGTTGTGTTTTGAAAGATTTCACCAACCGCCCCAGGCCAAAAAAACACAAAGAACCCGCCCCACCCCCCCCCCCCCCCCCCCCCCCACCCCCCCCCCCCCCCCCCCCCCCCCCCCACCCCCCCCCCCCCACCTCCGACCCCCACCCCCCCCCCCCCCCCCGGTCCCCCCCCCCCCCCAGCCCCCCCCCCCCCCCCCCCCGCCCTGCCCCCCCCCCCCCCCCCCCCCCCCCCCCCCCCCCCCGCACACCCCCCACCCCCCCCCCACCAACACCCACAAACACCCCCACCCACAAACTTAGTTGGTCTTTGCTGGGGGGGGGTGCCGTGGGTCACCCCCCCCACTGCTTTTTTGCTGTCCGAGCGTTTGCTGTTCGAGACTTTGCCCTGCCGTCCCGTGGCAATATCAGCTCATGGACGCGTCCCGCTCCCCCGCGCGCCGTGGCCTCCCACGGCGCGCGGCATCCCGTCGTCGTGCATGCGCCGGCAGAAGGGCTCCGACGGCCCCTGGCAGGGGCCGCCGCATGGATGGCGCTAATACATGCGTCGCGGGCGCACGCCGGGCCTCAGGAGGGGCACACGCAGCTTATAGCGGTCCGCGCGGTAGAAGGAAACGGAATAGTCAACGGTGGAGCGCGCAACAAACGCATGGCGTTCAGTGCGCAGCACCGGGGCCCCGACCTCAACTTTCAGCAACCGCGCAATGGAGGGAGCCGAGGCATTGGCTTCAATGGTGTCTTCGCCCCATTCCATCACCAGTCCGTACCGCTCCTCCAGGGTGTTGTACAACGACGACGGCGGCCCGCCGTCCAGAATGCCCGGCACACGCCAAGCGGGGATGAAGTTCTCGTCAACGCTCATCGGCTCTTCGTCGGCCAGCAGAAGGCGGCGCAGCCTCACCACGCCCTGGCCCTCCTCAAGCTGGAGTTCACGCGCCAGGCGGGCCGTGGCGGGGATTTGCTCAAAGGCCAATGTACGGGCGGAGGGACGCATTCCGCGCCGTGTCATTTCCTCTGAGTAAGAGGTCAACTTCAGGCTCAGGTCCATCTTGGGACGCGCCACGAAAGTGCCAATGCCAACCACTCGTTCAAGGAGTTCCTCTTCGACGAGAGCATCCACGGCGTGACGGAGCGTCATGCGGGCCACACCAAAATGGCTGGCCATGTCCCGCTCGGACGGCAGTTGCCGGCCGGCCTTGCTGCCGTGCTCAATATGGCTGCGCAACAGTTCACGCAGTTGAATGTGCACCGAAATCCTTGAGTTCCTGTCCAACTCTCCCGGGATGTCCTTCGCCGGCGGCACCAAATAGCCCATGAAACTCCTCTGTTCACCGGTACCAGCCTAAAACACGACTACCCTCTATACAGAAGCATCTACCGCCAAGGAGTTTTATCCCATGTACACCCGCAAGGCCACTGTGGCCTCAAGCGTCGGACTTCATGCCCGTCCGGCCGCTGTTTTCGTCCGCGCAGTGAACCAAACCGGATTGCCTGTCACGCTCTCCAAGGACGGGACGGCGTCCGTGGACGGCCGGTCGCTGCTTGAAGTCATGAGCGCCGATTTCCAGCACGGGATGGAAATTGAGATCGGTGTCATGACCTGCGACGCGGATGAGCAAGCCATTCGGGTTGCCGTGGATCACTTGGCGGAATTGTTGCACACCGATCTGACCGATCCTTCCTAGCTCCGCTACAAACAAAAAAGGGATTGTTCCCCACTTTTTAGTGGGGAACAATCCCTTCTGCATTCTGTACCCACGCCCAAGCCGGGGCAGTGGGCGACGCCTAGTGTGCGTGGTCTCCGCGGCTGTATTCGTAAACCCAGCCGATCAGGCCGATCACGGCCAGGCCGGCGCCGACCAGGAAGATCCACCAGCCCACGGCCAAGCCCAAGAATCCCGCAGCACAGGCCAACGCCAGCATCAGCGGCCACCAGCTCCAGGGGCTGAAGTGGCCCTGCTCACCGGCGCCTTCGTGGACTTCGGCGTCGAGGCGGTCCTCGGGGCGCGGTCCCACACGGTTGCCCGTGTAGTGGAGGTACGCACCGATCATGAGGCACAGCGCCCCCACCAGGTAAAGGGCCAAGAACCCTACGGGCTCCATCCAATCCACCATGAATCCATAGACGGTCCCCACTGGCATGAAGAACACACCCACGAGCAGGAAGAGCCAAGCTTCTACCTTCACTTTTGTGCTCCCTTCGAGGATGCCGTCACCGGCTGGGCCGGCTGGTAATGGGGTGCAAGCTCAGGATGGTGTAGATCCAGGGCCGGACGCTCCGAGCGGATGCGCGGCAGCGAAGTGAAGTTGTGGCGCGGCGGCGGGCACGATGTTGCCCACTCCAGTGACGCACCAAAGCCCCAGGGATCGTCAACTTCAACCTTCTTGCCACTGCGCCAGGTGATGTACACGTTCCAGAACCACGGGATCATTGAAGCGCCCAACACGAAGGAGGCGATGGTGGAGAACTGGTTCATCCACGTGAAGTTATCCTCGATCATGTAGTCGGCGTAGCGACGCGGCATGCCCAGAACACCCAACCAGTGCTGGATCAGGAACGTGCCGTGGAAGCCAAGGAACAAGAGCCAGAAGTGGATCTTGCCCAAGCGTTCGTTGAGCATCTTTCCAGTGAACTTGGGCCACCAGAAGTAGAAGCCGGCGAACATGGCAAACACGACGGTGCCGAAGACCACGTAATGGAAGTGGGCCACCACAAAGTAGGTGTCGGACACGTGGAAGTCAAGCGGGGGTGATGCCAGGATGATGCCTGTCAAGCCACCGAACAGGAACGTGACAATGAAGCCGAGGCTCCACAACATGGGCGTTTCGAACGTGAGCGAACCACGCCACATGGTTCCAATCCAGTTGAAGAACTTCACGCCGGTGGGCACCGCGATCAGCATTGTCATAAAGGAGAAGAACGGCAGCATGACCTGGCCGGTCACGTACATGTGGTGGGCCCACACGGTTACGGACAGGGCGGCAATGGAGATCGTCGCAAACACAAGGCCCTTATAGCCGAAGATTGGCTTGCGGCTGAAGACCGGGAAGATCTCAGAAACAATGCCGAAGAACGGCAAGGCGATGATATAGACCTCGGGGTGGCCGAAGAACCAGAACAAGTGTTGCCAGAGTATGGCACCGCCATACTCTGGATCAAATATGTGCGCCCCAAAGCGCCGGTCTGCTCCGAGCGCGAACAGCGCAGCTGCCAGCGGGGGGAACGCCATCAGGACCAAGATGCCGGTGATGAGGGTGTTCCAGGTGAAGATGGGCATGCGCCACATGGTCATGCCGGGGGCACGCATGCAAATGATGGTGGTGATGAAGTTCACCGAACCCAGAATGGTGCCAAAACCCGACAAGGCCAAGCCAAAGACCCACAAGTCGCCACCAACTCCGGGGCTGAACGTGGTGTTTGACAGCGGCGCGTACGCAAACCAGCCAAACGCTGCAGCACCCTGCGGGGTGATGAAACCTGACACGGCAATGGTGCTGCCAAAGAGGAAGAACCAGAAAGCCAGCGCGTTCAGACGCGGGAAGGCAACGTCGGGGGCACCAATTTGCAACGGCATGATGACGTTGGCAAATCCGGCAAAGAGCGGCGTTGCAAACATGAGCAGCATGATGGTGCCGTGCATGGTGAACAACTGGTTGTACTGATCCTTGGTCTGCAGGATCTGCATACCCGGCTCAAACAGCTCCGCACGGATGATGAGCGCCATGACGCCACCGAGGCAGAAAAAGATAAATGATGCGATCAGGTACATGTACCCGATGGTCTTGTGGTCGGTTGAGGTGATCCAATTGACGACGATGCGTCCCTTGGATACCGGAACGACCTTAGGAGCAGCCGAATTCACTTCGGTTGCCGAATACTCGAGCGTAGACACTTTCCTCTCCCCCTACTTCTGATTCACAGCGTTAGGATTACGGTCGTACTTTTCGGTCAGCTCGCCGGTCTGGCCCTTGGCCTTCAACGACGCCAGGTGTGCGTCAAATTCGGCCTGCGTAACCACCTTGACGTTGAAGAGCATCTCGGAGTGGTATTCACCACAAAGTTCTGCACACTTTCCGTCGTACTCGCCCAACGCCGTCGGCGTCAGGGTCATGTAGTTGGTCTTGCCGGGAAGGATGTCCTTCTTGTCCAGGAATGCCGGCACCCAGAACGAGTGGATCACGTCGCGGGCGTTCAACTGAAGCTCAACCGAACGGTTCACCGGCAAATACAGCGTGGGCAGCGTCGACTTGTCGAACGGTTTTCCATCAAGCTCGGCCTGGACGCCAACAGAGTACACGGACTCCTTGACGTCGTTGCCGCTCAGGTAGTTGAAGTCCCAAGACCACTGTTTGGCGCGGACGTCAATCGTCACATCGGGATTGTCGTCGCGGGCGTTGATGGACTGCGTCTCCACACTGGTGAAGTGGAAGAACACCAGCACCATGAACAATGGCACCAACACATAAAAAACCTCCAGGGGGAGGTTGTAACTAGTCTGGCGCGGGAAGCCCGTGGCACCCTTGCGGCGCCGGTACGCGATGATGCACCAGATAATCAGTCCCCAGGTGATGAGCCCGATGATCAAGACGGTGATCCACGTATTGACCCACAGGTCAATGACCCCCGCCGTGTGATTGGTGGTGTCACGCTCGGCTGGCATCCAGCCGTTCTTATTCTCTGCCGTGCATCCTGACAAAGCTAACGCTCCGGCAATCGCCAGCCCCGCGATGGGGATGACTTTTGCGCGTCGGCTGCCGGTTCGGTCCTGCGAACTCACAGACGGCCCTTCCTCTTGTTGCTGCGCTCTGCGACGGATTGGGCCCGTCGGAGCGGAATGGGTTTTACTACTCGATGTAGAGCTTACCGCTATGGCAAGCAAAAATCGCACAAAACCCTCCGTGCGTCGGAAGTCGCAAAAGAATATTTCTTCGACAGACCCATTTCGAGCAGCAGTGTTTGTTTAGTGGAATGAATCACCGCAGGCGCAAGAGCCTCCGGCGTTGGGGTTGTCAATGGTGAAACCCTGCTTTGAGATGGTGTCTTCGAAGTCAATGCTGGCACCAGCCAGGTACGGCACACTCATTTTGTCAATGACGACTTCGACGCCGTCAAAGTCGCGCACGGCGTCTCCGTCAAGCACACGTTCGTCAAAGTAAAGCTGGTAGATCAGCCCCGAGCACCCGCCGGGCTGGACTGCCACGCGCAAGCGCAAGTCCGTGCGGCCTTCCTGCTCAAGCAGGCTGCGCACCTTGCCAGCGGCAACATCGCTGATCAACACGCCGTGGGTGGGCAGCTCGGCCTGGACGGCGTCTGCTGAGGTTTCTTCGTGGACATTTGCTGTCATGGCATTTCCTAACGTGGGGGTACTACTACATGCTACGTCGAGCCCGGCACGGGCGCTAACTTATGGCAACCGCCGGGTCAGTCTTTCTGTTCCCAGCCCTGTTCCCCCAATGCCCCTGCGTTGATGGCAGCCAGCAGGAGTGCTTGGGAGACGATCGCCTTGGCAAAGTCGCCCAGGTGAAGGGACTCGTTGGCACTGTGTGCCCGGGAGTCCGGATCCTCCACACCCGTCACAAGGATTTGTGCGGCCGGGAAGCATTCCAACAGGTCGGCGATAAAGGGGATGGATCCGCCCATGCCGGTTTCCACGGCCGGGACACCCCAGGCCTGCCCCATGGCCCACAGCGCTGCCTGGGCAGCCGGGGCCGACGTGTCGGTGGCAAACGGCTGCCCGGCTTCCCCGCGGGTGAAAGTGGCCTGCGCCCCAAAGGGGGCATTGGCCAGAACATGGTCCTCCAGTGCCGCCAAGGCCGACGCCGGATCCTGGCCCGGTGCCAGCCGCAGGCTGATCTTGGCCCGGGCCGTCGGCAGGAGCGTGTTGGAACTCAACTCCACTGTGGGGACGTCCATGCCAATGATCGACAAGGCTGGTTTGTTCCACAGCCGGGAGGTGAGGCTGCCACTGCCGGCGAGCCGTACGCCGTCGAGCACCCCGGCATCGGCGCGAAAGGCCTCCTCCGCATAATCCACGGCCGCAGCGTCGCTGGCATGCAGGCCCTTGATGGCCACGCTGCCCTGCTCGTCGTGGAAGGTGGCGATGAGCCTGGCCAGAATGGTGGGAGCGTCAAGCAGCGGACCGCCAAACATGCCCGAGTGCACTGCATGGCTTGCGACCCTGACCTCCACGATGCCGTCCACCAGCCCCCGCAGGCTCGTGGTGAGCGCCGGAACGCCCACCTTCCAGTTCGCGGAGTCGGCAACAACAATGACGTCCCCGGCCAACAACTCGCGGTGTTCGGCAAGGAAAGCGGCAAAGGTGGGCGAGCCTGCCTCCTCCTCCCCTTCAATGAAGAACGTCACGCCAACACCAAAGTCGTCGCCCAGCGTGTCCATGACGGCCCGGAAGGACGCGATGTGGGCCATGATCCCGGCCTTGTCGTCCGCTGCGCCGCGACCGTACAAACGCCCGTTGCGCTCCTGGGCCGCGAAGGGCTCACTGTCCCACAAGGACTCGTCCCCCGGCGGCTGCACGTCGTGGTGGGCGTAGAGCACCACCGTTGGCATTCCCGGCGCAGCAACTTTCCTGGCCACGACGGCGGGACCTCCCTGCCCGCCGTCGTCCTTGGGCACGCGCAGAATGCGAACGTCGTCCAGGACGGTGGAGCGGATGAGGGTTGCCACGGCCTCGCAGCTGCGCTCCAGTGCTGCCGGGTCAAAGGCGTCCCAGGCAATGCCGGGAATCGCCACCAGGTCCACGAGCTCTGCGACAGTGGCAGCGAAATGGGTGTCCACGCTTTCGCGCAGGGCGGCTGCTTGCAATGCCGCGGCGGGAAGGGCGTCGAGCGGGGAGGCTGTGTTCTCTGCAGTGGTCATAATCCCCAGACTACCGCCGAAGAAGTCGGCCCGGTCAAGGTCGCCGCCCGGTTCAGGGTATCCTGTACGGGTGTTTGGACGTAAGAAAGATCAATCCCCCGCCCCGCAGTCGCTGCCTGCCCATGACGAGCAGTTCGGCCGGTCCAAGGACCCCCGATCAGCCAAGGGCGTGCCCACTCCCTCGCGCAAGGCGCAGGAGGAGGCGCGCAAACGCCCGCTCGTGCCCAACGACCGGGCCGCCGCCAAGGTGGCCAACCGCGATGCGCGCCGCGAACAGCAGGCCCGGACCCGCCGGGCACTTGACACCGGTGAAGAGCGGTTCCTGCCCCTCCGTGACAAGGGGCCGCAGAAACGCTATGCCCGCGACTACGTCGACGCACGCTTCAGCTTGGGCGAATTTGTCATGTTTGCCGCCCTGGCGATCGTGCTGCTGACAGTGGTGCTGCCCCCGACAAGCAACGCCTCCATCATTCTCTTTGGTGTCTTCTGGGTCATGGTGGCCTACGTGGTCATCGACACCTGGCTGATGGGTCGCAAGGTCAAGCAGCGCCTCATCGCCAAGTACGGTTCCGTGGACCAGGGCGTCATTTGGTACTGCTGCATGCGCTCCCTGCAGTTTCGCCGCATGCGCCTTCCCAAGCCCATGGTGGCCCGCGGCGAGTGGCCCACCTAGTCCCCAACCGCTCCCTGATTGCAGCCGCTGACGCGTCAGCAACCAGGGGCCGCGCGGTCGTGGGCCCAAGTGGGCCCAAGCAACCGCACCTTGGCTGCAAGCCGGTGCCGCGTCAGCAATCAGGGGCCCGCGGGCGTGTGGGCCCAACGGACCACTGTGGTGGGCCCAACCACTCCTGCGTACTCGACGCCGGTCGTCTTCCCAAGGGAAGCGGCCGGCGTCGTGCGTTAATCAGTTGGGCCAAAGGATGCGCCACGGTCGGCTAAGTGGTTAAGCTGGCTTTATGGAATACAGATACCTTGGCCGCTCTGGCCTGAAAATCACTGAAATCACCTACGGCAACTGGCTCACGCACGGTTCACAGGTCGAAAACGACGTCGCTACGAGCTGTGTGCGTGCCGCCCTCGACGCCGGCATCACCACGTTTGACACCGCCGACGCCTATGCCAACGGTGCCGCGGAAGAAGTCCTCGGTGCTGCCCTGGCCTCGGAGCGCCGGGAATCCCTTGAAATCTTCACGAAGGTGTACTGGCCGGTCGGGCCAAAGGGTCCCAACGACACCGGGTTGTCGCGCAAGCACATCATGGAGGGCATCAATGGTTCGTTGCGCCGCTTGAACATGGACTATGTGGACTTGTACCAGGCACACCGCTACGACCACGAGACGCCGTTGGAGGAAACCATCTCAGCCTTCGCCGACGTGGTGCGCTCGGGAAAGGCGCTCTACATTGGTGTTTCAGAGTGGAACGCCCAGCAGCTGCGCGACGGACAGGCCCTGGCACGCGAGGCCGGTTTCTCCCTCGTCTCCAACCAGCCGCAGTACTCGGCGCTGTGGCGTGTGATCGAGCCCGAAGTGGTTCCAGCCTCCCTCGAACTCGGCATGTCCCAGGTGGTGTGGTCTCCCATGGCGCAGGGCGTGCTGTCAGGCAAGTACCTGCCGGGTCAGCCGCTGCCGGCGGATTCGCGTGCCACGGACGAGCACGGTGGCAAAAACACCATCAAGGACTACCTCGACGAGGACATCCTGTCCAATGTGCAAAAACTTCGGCCCATCGCCGATGAGCTGGGGTTGAAAATGTCCCAGCTGGCGATTGCGTGGGTGCTGCAAAATGAGAACGTGGCCACTGCCCTGGTGGGCGCGTCCCGCCCCGAACAGGTCACGGAGAACGTCAAGGCCTCGGGAGTGAAGATCCCGGCCGAGCTCATGGCCGCCATTGACACTGCACTGGCCCCCAGCATCATCAAGGACCCCGCGTTGACGGTCAGCCCGCCCACGCGCGTGGCTTAGCCGCCACTCGGCGCAACAGGCACAAAGAGCCCGGCCCTGCGCCGGGGACCCTCGCTCGCAGTAAGATTTTCCCGCTCGTTCCTCGCGTGCAAAATCCATCCTCGCTCCGGGACCCCAGCTCCAGGCCGGGTGCTTTCGTGCCTTTTGTGTTCGCGCGGCTACTTACTGCTACTTCCGCAGGGCCGCCAGTTCCTTGTTGATCCGGGCCGCCCAAAACGGCCCTTCATACAGGAACGCCGTGTAGCCCTGGACCAGTGACGCTCCGGCATCCAGACGCTCTTGCACTTCCGCCCCTGTTTCAACACCGCCCACCGAAACGAGTGTCAGCGAATCGCCCACAATGGACTTCAGCTGGCGGAGCACTGCGAGCGAACGCGCCTTCAGGGGTGCGCCGGAAAGGCCGCCGGCTCCCTTCTCCTCCACCATGGCGCCGGGGCTGCGCAAATCGTCGCGGCTGATGGTGGTGTTGCTGCAAATGATGCCGTCAAGCTTCAGCTCGAGGGCCAGTGCGGCCACCTCTGCTACATCTTCGTCAGCCAAATCCGGGGCAATCTTCACCAGCAACGGCACGTGCCGTCCGGCGGACTCATCGGCAGTCCGGCCGACGCCCGCAAGCAACGGGCGCAATGTTTCCACGTCTTGGAGCAGGCGCAGGCCCGGGGTGTTGGGTGAGCTGACATTGACCACCAAATAGTCGGCGGAAGGAGCCAGGGTGCGGGCACCAATCAGGTAGTCCCCCAGCGCATCATCCAATTCCACCACCTTGGTTTTGCCAATGTTCACGCCCACCACGGGCCGCACGCCAGAGTATGTTTTGGCCAAGCCCGCAAGCGCCTGCTTCAGCCGCGGCGCAACGGCAGCCGCGCCGTCGTTGTTGAAACCCATGCGGTTGATGACGGCACGGTCCTCCACGAGGCGAAACAGGCGCGGCTGCGGGTTCCCCGGCTGCGGCTGCCCGGTGATGGTGCCGACCTCGATGTGGCCGAAGCCCAAGTTGGCCAGGGCGTTGATGCCCTTGCCTTCCTTGTCGAATCCGGCGGCCAGCCCAAACGGCGTGGGAAAAGTCAATCCCAGAGCCTCCGTTTGCAGCGATGCCGGGGGTGTGAACATGCGCCGCATCACGGCACCGGCTCCCACTGTCTGGGCGGCCTTGATCAGGGTGAAACCGATCTTGTGCGCCTTTTCGGCGTCCATCCAGGAGAAACAGAGCCGGAAAAATGTGGGATAAATACGCATACCCCTAGTTTTCCGGTTCTACGGCGCAACTGCAAAACGTCGCCGCCTAATTCGCCCCGGCACAGGACCGCAACGCTGCCGCATTCTGTTCGGGAAAGGGCGTTAGCATATGCACATGGATACCAATGGCGGTGCAACATGGCAGCAGGCGGACGTTGTGGTGGTGGGGGCCGGGCTCGCCGGATTGGTCAGTGCCGCCGAGGCCTACAACGCCGGACGCCGGGTACTGATCCTGGATCAGGAGCCCGAGGCGTCGCTCGGCGGGCAGGCCCACTGGTCCTTTGGCGGACTGTTTCTGGTGGACTCCCCCGAACAGCGGCGGCTGGGCGTGAAGGATTCGCCCGAGTTGGCCCTGTCCGACTGGATGGGATCGGCCGCGTTCGACCGCCCCGAGGACCTCTGGCCCCGCCGCTGGGCCGAAGCCTATGTGGAGTTCGCCGCCGGAGAGAAACGTGCCTGGTTGCATGCGTTGGGTGTGCGCTTCTTCCCCCTTGTCCAGTGGGCCGAGCGCGGCGGCTACGACGCCCAGGGCCACGGCAATTCGGTCCCCCGCTTTCACGTGGTGTGGGGCACGGGCCCGGGAATACTGGCTCCTTTCCTGGCGAAGGTGCAGGAAGGCGTGGAGGCGGGCCGTGTGCAGATAGCCCACCGGCACCGGGCCACCGAGCTGGTGTTCGACGCCGGAACCGTCACCGGGGTGCGCGGCCAGGTCTTGGCGCCTTCCGGGGTGGAACGAGGCGAGGCCAGCAGCCGCGAAGTGGCGGGAGACTTCACTGTCAGTGCCGGGGCCGTGATTGTTTCCACCGGCGGAATCGGCGGCAACCACGCCATGGTTCGCGAACAGTGGCCCAACGGACAGGGCCCCGACTACATGTTGACCGGTGTTCCCGCCTCGGTTGACGGGCTGTTCCAGCAGGCCGTGGCACAGGCCGGCGGGGCACTGATCAACACCGACCGCATGTGGCACTACCCCGAAGGCATCCACAACCCCGAGCCGGTCTGGCCCAATCACGGCATCCGCATCCTTTCCGGCCCCTCCCCGCTGTGGCTGGATGCCACGGGCCACCGCCTTCCGGTGCCGCTGTTTCCTGGATTCGATTCACTCGGCACACTGCGGCATTTGGAGACCACAGGACACGAACATTCCTGGTTTGTGCTGAACAAGAGCATCATCAGCAAGGAATTTGCGCTCTCCGGCTCGGAACAGAACCCGGACTTGACAGACAAGGACATGTTCCTGCTGGCCAAGCGGGCACTGCCCGGGGCCACCGGCCCCCTGCAAAAATTCATCGACTACGGCGTGGACTTTGTCCAGGCGGACTCGGCGGAGGAACTTGCCGTGAAAATGAACACCTTGATTGGCCAGGATTTGATTGATCCGCCCGGACTGCACGAAACACTTGTGGCCCGGGACCGGCAGGTGGCCAGCGGTCTGGGCAAGGACACCCAACTCAACGCCGTCCGGGAAGCCCGCCGCTTTGCCACCGACAAGTTGATGCGGGTGGTTCCCCCGCATCCCATCCTGGCCCCGGAGCACGGACCGCTCTTCGCCGTCCGCCTCACCACGCTCACGCGCAAGAGCCTCGGCGGGTTGACCACCGACTTGTCCAGCCGGGTCCTTTCAACCGCCGGCACTCCCATTGCGGGGCTGTATGCTGCGGGGGAAGCGGCGGGCTTTGGCGGCGGCGGCATGCACGGCTACCGCTCCCTCGAGGGAACATTTCTGGGCGGTTGCCTGCTCTCCGGGCGGACTGCCGGACGCCACGCGGCAGGCGCCACCGAGGCATGAGCCCGGAACACATGGACAGCGGGAACGTTGACAGACACAACCCCCGCGAGGGCGCACCGCAGTGGCATGGGGACCTGCTGGGGCCGGACTACCAGTCGATGTCCCTCGTGGTTCCTGCCAGGGCCAATGGAGGCGCCCCCGTCTCCCGATCCGGTGGTTCCGGTGGTTCCCGACGTTCTGGAGGTTCTGGAGGTTCTGAAGTAGATGGTGAAGGTGGCCGGCCTGCTTCGGCCACGTTCTACCGGGCGACCCTGGTGCGGCACAAGCCGCTGCACAGCGGGATCCAGGAAGCTGCCATGCCCGCGGCCGAGAAACGCCAGCCTGCGGACGGGACAGGTCCCGCCGTGCTGTTTATCCACGGCTGGAGCGACTACTTCTTCAACACGGGCTTGGCGGAGTTTTTTACATCGCATGGATTCACCTTCTATGCCCTTGACCTGCACAATCACGGCCGCAGTCTCGACTCTCCCGAGTTGGGCGGCTATGTGGCGGACCTGGCAGACTACGACGCGGAGATCCTTGCCGCCCACGCCATCATCTCCGCAGAAGTCGAGGCCGCCGAGCGAGAGTGTGCAGAGACAGGGTCCGCGGAGAAGGAGTTTTCCGAGGCCGCGGCAGGCATTTCTCGCCCACTGATCCTGATGGGCCATTCCACCGGAGGCTTGATAGCTGCCCTGTGGGCCCACCACCATCCCGGACTTGTCAGCCACCTGATACTCAACAGCCCCTGGCTGGAAATTCAGGGCGGCCCGGCCATCCGCCGAGCTGCCAGCCCGTTGGTGCAATTGGCCGATTTTCGTCCCCTCATGCGCATGCGTGTTCCCGAACGGTCCTTCTACTGGAGGGGCATCAGCCGCGAGGCATATGGGGAATGGGCTGTGGATAAAAAGCTGCGCCCACCCCACGCATTTCCCGTCAGGGCAGGGTGGATGAGAGCCATTCTGGCGGCCCAGCAGGAAGTGGCCGGCGGGCTGAAGCTTCCCATGCCCGTCCTGGTCCTGCTTTCTTCGCGGAGCCTGCTTGGACCTGTTTGGAACGATCAAATGCTGATGGCGGACGTGGTGCTCGACGTACGCTCGCTGGCACTGCGGACCCTGTCGCTGGGCAATAGCGTGACCCTTGAACGGATCGACGGCGCACTCCATGAAGTTTTTCTCTCCCGCGAACCGGTGCGCGCAGACGGTTACACACGTTTGGCACGTTGGCTGCGCGGTTATGTGGACTAACCCAACTCACTGGCTTGGCCAGGGGCCGTGAGCTGGCTGGGTGCGTGCGCTGGGAGCCGCCCAGCCGTTCGTGGCACAAGTGGATTTAATACATGCGTGCTGAAAAACTTGGCTAGCCCTGGGCGGCTGCCGCGTCGACGGCACCACCATAGCGCCGGTCGCGTCGAGCGTATTCGTCCACGGCGGCCCACAAGGTCCTGCGATCCACATCCGGCCACAGCGTGTCCATGAAGACAAACTCGGCGTAGGCGGACTGCCAGAGCAGGAAGTTGGAGAGCCGCTGTTCCCCGCTGGAGCGCAGAAAAAGGTCCACATCGGGAGCCTCAGGGACGTAGAGATACTTCTGCACGGTCTTTTCATTGACAGCACGGGGGCTCAGTTTGCCTGCCGCAACATCAGCAGCCAAGGCCGAAACGGCGTCGGCAATTTCAGCTCGACCGCCGTAGTTAACACACATGGTCAAGGTGATGACGTCGTTGTCCTTGGTGTGTTCCTGGGCTTCCTCAAGCTCTTTAATGACGGAGCCCCAGAGCTTGGGTTTGCGCCCAGCCCAACGAATGCGCACACCCCAGGCATCCAGTTGATCTCGCTGACGTCTTAATACATCCTTATTAAATCCCATCAAGAAGCGAATTTCCTCGGGTGAGCGCTTCCAGTTTTCCGTGGAAAAAGCATAGACGCTGATGTGCTTGATGCCCATTTCAATGGCACCGGCCATCACATCAAGGAGAGCCGGTTCGCCGGCCTTGTGCCCCTCGATCCGAGGCAAGCCGCGCTGGTTGGCCCAACGGCCGTTGCCATCCATCACGATGGCCACGTGCCGGGGGACAAACTCTGCCGGAATGGCTGGTGGCTGCGCCCCTGAGGCATGGCCCCAGGGCGCCACTACGGGTGGCTTGGACTTGCTGCGGGTGCTGCTCTTGCCCTTGCTGCTGGTACTGCTGCGGTGGTGTCCTGCCATGTTTCTATACACGCTCCACAAGTCTCAGGGAACGCACAGTGCGTTCCAAATGCCATTGCACATATCCGGCCACAAGCCCCGCCGCCTCGCGACGGTGCTGGGCGGCCGACGCATCCGCGCCCGGCCAGTCCGCGCTGAGCAGCTGGCCCAGCAAAACCATGGTTTCAGGTGCAGGGGCCGGTGAGCCCGGGGGCCTGCACTCGTGGCACACTGCCCCTCCGAGCGCCGCACTGAAGGCACCATGGGGTCCGGGCTCTCCACAGCGGGCGCAGATACTGAAACTCGGGGCCCAGCCGGCAATGGAGACAGCCCGCAAAAGATATGAATCCAGAACCAGCTCCGGGGCGTGCGCCCCCCTGCTGAGCGCTCCCAGCGCACCAACCAGCAACATGTAGTGGGCCGAGGAAGTCTCCCCATCAACGTCCGTGAGGCGTTCGGCAGTTTCAGCCATGGCGGCTGCAACGACATAACGATCGTAGTTGGCGGCAATGGCGTCTCCGTAGCTGTACCTTGCCACTGCTTGGGTGACAATGTCCAGGCTTCGCCCCTTGACCAATTGCAGGTCGGCGACCATGAACGGTTCCAGCCGGGCACCAAACTTGCTGGTGGTCCGCCGAACGCCCTTGGCCACGGCACGCAATTGGCCGTGGTGGTGCGTGAGCAGCGTGATGATCCTGTCCGCCTCGCCCAACTTGTGGGTGCGCAGCACTACGGCGTCGTCCCGGTAGGTGCGGGCGGCAAAGGATTGATTGGACACCCCTTTATTGTCCCATCATTGCGTCGCCAATGAACGAAGGGCAGATGGGCGTCTTTTCCGCGCCTGCAGCCATGGGCTGCAGGCACGGAAACACTACGCTGCGCGGACGTCCCGGATGGCGCGGTTCACAGCTGAGATGACAGCCTTCAGCGAGGCGGTGGAGGTGTTTGCGTCTATGCCCACGCCCCACAGCACGCGCTCCCCCACAGTGCATTCCACGAACGCTGCGGCACGAGCGTCGCCGCCCTCGGAGAGGGAGTGCTCGGAGTAGTCCAGGACTCGCACGTCCATGCCGTCTTCCGCCAGGATGGCCAGCAGCGCTGCTATGGGCCCGTTGCCTGTTCCCGTGCGGCTGTGGGACACCCCGTCGATGGCCAGCTGGGCGGTGAGGGACATCTCGCCCTCGTCGTCGGTGGAGGTGGTGAAGGAACCGATGCGGTACTTGCCCCACTGCGACCCGGCGCCTTCGGCCGGCAGGTACTCGTCCTTGAAGACAGTCCACAGCTCCGCTGCGCTGACTTCCCCGCCCACGGTGTCGGTCCGTTTTTGAATGACGCCGGAGAATTCGATTTGGGCACGCCGCGGCAGATCCAGGCTGTGCTCGTTTTTGAGCAGGTAAGCCACACCGCCCTTGCCCGACTGCGAGTTGACCCGGATAACAGCCTCGTAGCTGCGCCCCAGGTCCTTCGGGTCCACTGGCAGGTAAGGCACGTTCCAGGTGTGCTGGTCAGTGGCGACACCGGCCGCGGCCGCATCCACTTCCATGGCCTCCAGTCCCTTCTTGATGGCGTCCTGGTGGGAGCCGGAGAAGGCAGTGAAGACGAGGTCGCCACCGTAGGGTGAACGTTCGGCGACCGGCAGCTGGTTGCAGTATTCAACTGTGCGGCGAACGTCGTCAATGTCGGAGAAGTCGATCATGGGGTCGATGCCCTGGGTGAACAAGTTCAGGCCCAGGATCACCAGGTCTACGTTGCCTGTGCGTTCGCCGTTGCCGAACAGGCAACCTTCAATGCGGTCTGCACCGGCCAGGTAGCCCAGCTCGGCAGCGGCAACACCGGTGCCGCGGTCGTTGTGCGGGTGCAGCGACAAGATGATGCCCTCGCGCGGATGCAGGTTGCGGCTCATCCATTCAATGGAGTCGGCGTACACGTTGGGGGTGGCCATTTCCACTGTGGCCGGCAGGTTGATAATGACCTGGTTGTCGGCGGAGGCCGCAAAGATGTCCGCAACGGCGTTGCACACGCGCAATGCGTACTCGGGCTCGGTCCCGGTGAAGGACTCGGGCGAGTACTCGTAGGTGATGTGCGTGTCCCCGAGGGACTCTTCGAACTTCTTGCACAGCCGCGCACCCTGCAAGGCGATGTCGAGGATGCCGTCCTCGTCCTGGTTGAACACGACGCGGCGCTGCAACACGGACGTGGAGTTGTACAGGTGAACAATGGCCTGCTTTGCCCCGACCAAGGACTCATAAGTCCGTTCGATGAGGTGTTCGCGTGCCTGGGTCAGGACCTGGATGGTGACGTCCTCGGGGATGTTCCCGCCTTCAATGAGCTGGCGAACGAAGTCAAAGTCCGTTTGCGAGGCCGACGGGAAGCCCACCTCAATTTCCTTGTAGCCCATCTTGACAAGCAGCTGGAACATCTTCATCTTCCGGCCCGGGCTCATCGGGTCGATCAGCGCCTGATTGCCGTCGCGCAGGTCCACGGCGCACCAGCGCGGGGCCTTCGTGATGACCTTGTCCGGCCAGCTGCGGTCGGGCAGGCTGACGGAAATTTGATCCTGGAATGGCAGGTAGCGGTGGACGGGCATGCCGGATGTTTTTTGCGCATTTCGCATTGCAGATGACCTTAATATTGTTCAACGAAAGAGAGGCCGGCCGAGCAACACAAACACCGCAGCGAGGGTGGCCATAGTCCGCGTTGATCAATTCAAGCGGTTCGAGGCCTCGCCGCGGCAGCTAAGAAGAAGAAGCATTCCAGTGCGCACATTTTTTACATTAGCACGGCACGTAGGATGATGGTGAACCAACTCACCTTGGCGGCTCTTCGCAAGGTGCAGGAAACACCAGACCCACTGAAGGGGAACCGATTCACTTGACGCATTCCGGCATCAATCTCAATCACATCGACCCGAACACCCGGCCCCAGGACGACTTGTTTGAGCACGTCAACGGCGGCTGGATGGCCGCGGAGGTGATTCCGGCCGACCGGGCACTGAGCGGATCCTTCACCACCTTGCGGGACAATTCCGAAGCTGCCGTACGGGCCATCATTGAGCACGCCGGGACCGAGGCGGGCAACCCCGACGCCGCCAATCCCCAGCTTTCCGCGAAGATCGGTGCGCTCTACGCCGACTTCATGGATGAAGCAGCCATTGAGGCAGCCGGTGCCGAGCCCTTGGCGGAAAGGCTCGCCGCCGTCGAAGCCGCCGACTCCATCCCGGCGCTTGTGCAGCTCATGGGCGAGTTGGACCGCACCGGCGGCAGTGCCTTGTTTGGCGCCTATGTAAGCAACGACGCCGGAAACCCGGACCGCTCGCTGCTGCATCTTTTCCAAGCAGGACTGGGTCTGCCCGACGAGTCGTACTACCGCGAGGACAAATTCGCCTCGGTCCGGGCCGCCTATGTTGATCATGTCCAGGCCATGCTTGGGCTCGCCGGAGTTGCGGACGCTGCGGCCAAGGCTCCGCGCATCATGGCACTGGAGACCGCGATTGCCGCCACGCACTTGGACAAGGTGTCATTGCGCGATCCGCAAAAGACGTACAACTTGATGACGTCGCAGCAGACGACGGCGCTGCTGCCCGAAGTGGGGATGTGGCTCGATGCACTGGGGCTCACAAGCGAACAGCGTGCTGAAATGGTGGTGGCGACCCCCGGATTCTTCACGGGCCAGCAAGCACTCCTGACGCAGGAACGCTGCGCAGACTGGCAGGCGTGGCTCGCCATGCGCACCATCGCCAGCCTTGCCCCCTACCTGTCCAAGGACTTCGTCGACACGAACTTTGCGTTCTACGGCACCACGCTCAGCGGCACCCCTGCCATCCGGGACCGTTGGAAGCGCGGCGTCGCCTTGGTCGAAGGCGCCCTGGGCGAGGCAGTTGGCCAGCTCTACGTGGCCGAGCATTTCCCCGAGTCGCACAAGGCCCACATGGAGAGCCTGGTTGCCAATCTCATCGAGGCCTACCGCAGCAGCATTGCCGGGCTGGGCTGGATGAGCCTGGGGACCAAGGAGAAGGCACTGGAAAAGCTTGCCGCTTTCACCCCGAAGATCGGCTACCCCTCCACCTGGCGCGACTACTCCGCCCTGAACATTGTCCCCGGCGAGCTGCTGGGCAACATTGAACGCAGCAACGCCTTTGAGCTGGCCCGGCAACTGGCGAAGATCGGCGCTCCCGTTGACCGCGAGGAATGGCTCATGACTCCGCAAACCGTCAATGCCTACTACAACCCCACCATGAACGAAGTGGTGTTCCCGGCGGCGATCCTGCAGCCGCCGTTCTTTGACGCCGAGGCCGACGACGCCGCAAACTACGGTGGAATCGGTGCCGTCATCGGGCACGAGATTGGGCACGGCTTCGACGACCAGGGCTCGCAGTTCGACGGGACGGGGGCTCTGCGCAATTGGTGGAGCGATGCCGACAGGTCAGCCTTTGACAAGCTCACGGCCAAGCTGGTGGACCAGTACAAGGTACTCTCCCCCAAGGAGGCTCCCGGGGAGTTTGTCAACGGAGAGTTGACCTTGGGTGAGAACATTGGCGATTTGGGCGGGCTGGCCATCGGGTTCAAGGCCTACCAGCTCAGCCTCGACGGCGGGCAGTCTCCCATGCTTGAGGGGCTCAGCGGTGCGCAACGCTTCTTCTTCTCGTGGGCGGAATGCTGGCGGACAAAGATTCGCCCGGAGGAAGCCCTTCGCCGACTTGCCATTGACCCGCACTCCCCGTCGGAGCTGCGTTGCAATGCCGTGGCCAGCAATCTTGATGCCTTCCACGAGGCTTTTGCCACCACCGCCGGCGATGCCATGTGGCGTGATCCCGCGGAGCGCGTGGGCATCTGGTAACCCAACCGCCAACACACCCAACGTCTACGCCCCGGGGCGTTTAAGGCCTCAAGCGCCCCGGGGCGTTTAAGGCCTCTACGCCCCGGGGCGTTTAAGGCCTCAAGCGCCCCGGGGCGTTTAAGGCCTCAAGTGTTCAGTCCGTCCAGAATTAAGGCCCACACGCCTGGCAGCCCTGATGTTACTTGGCGTAGTAGAGCGGATTGACGCTCAGGCATTCCCCGCCCTGGTCGGCCGTGCTGGCCACAATGTCTTCAGGCACCGTGATCTTGCCAAACTCGGTTCCCGAGGCCCAATCGGATCCCACCACAATGCTCACGCCGTTGATGGTGGGATCCGATGTTACCGCGGCTGCAGGAATCTTGAACAAGGCGGCCACGTCGGCAGCCACGTCGGCCATGTCCGTGCCGTACAGCACCTTCGTTTCAGCAGCCGCAGGAAGATCACCCAACTGCCACGCCGAGGTGTAGCCTGCGCTTGCGAGAGTTTGAATGAGTCCGAGGCTGCGCCCCACCACCGCCGAGGCGTTGGAAACGCTGATCGGTTGGATCGACTTGTCATAGGCCGGTGCTGCCGCAGCGGTGCTCTGGGACTCCGTCGTGGCCGCCCCGCTGCTGGAGGCCGTACTTTTTGGGGCGCTGGGCGAAGCCGTGGGTGATGCCGTCAGGGACTTGTCGGTGCGCAGCGCAGCGAAAAACTGGCCCGCCTGGGGTTCCTTGAGCTGCACCCTGTTGGGGTCCGCCGTGTACGGCTCATGCGGCACGGTGACAAAGGAAATCTGCGCCAGGTCAATCTTGGCCAACCGGTTGGCAATGCCGATCATGGATGGAATGTTGGCCAGTCCGTCGTCAATAGTGAGGTTTTTGGTAACAACGTCTGCCAGGTTGTACAGCTTGGGCAGATTGGTCAGGGTTCCCTCACTCTTGACCTTGCGGACCATGGAGCCCAGGAAGTACTGCTGGGCCTGGATCCGGTCCAGGTCGCTGGAGTCGCCAAAGGAATGCCGGGTGCGCAGGAAAGCCAGCGCTTGTTCGCCCTTTACCAGGCTCTTGCCCTTCGGCAGTTTCAGGAACGACCCGTCGACGTCGTACATGGCGTGGTCAACGCACACTTCAACACCGCCCAGGGCGTTGGAGAGTTCCTTTACGGCGGTGAAGTCGGCCAGCATGAAGTGGTCGATCGTCAGTCCGGTGATGTCGTTGATGGCAGCAACAGTGCAGCCCGGTCCGGCCCCAAGGGCCGCGTTGAGCTGGCCGCTGCTCGAACCGGCGATGACTTCACCGGTGGTCGAGGACTTGCAGTCCGGAACCGGCACCATCAGGTCCCGTGGAAAACTCGTCACCGAGACACGGCTGTTGTCCGCCGAAATGTCCATCAGGAGCATGACATCCGATTTGCCTTCACCGGCGGAGTCGTCGGCCGTGCCGTACTCGCTGTTTTTTCCTGCACGGGTGTCTGTTCCCAGAATGAGGATCTGCAGCGAGCCGGTGTCTTCAAGCTGCTTCTTCGAGGATTCGTTCCCCACCCCGGCGTTCAGCGGCGAGGTGGTGACATTGTTTTGCAGCTTGAAGAACAACAATCCGGCTGTGCCAATTCCCAGCACCAGAGCAGCGGATACGGTCAGCGCTGCAATGCGCAGCCACAGGGGCGCCTTGCGGGTCGGCTTGAAATGCCGTCCGACCGGCTCGTCGAGGCCCTGGGGCTCGGTGGGGTCGAGGCCCTGGGGCTCGGTGGGCGGGGTGGGCGAAGAGCCGGTTTTCCCCGTTTCGGCACGGCGGCGCCCCATGGACAAACCTTTCGCAGTGAATAATGACCCTCAGAAGTGTAGCGGCGAAGACTGGGAAGGACCCGCACGCCGCACACCCAAGCCCCAGGAACTTTGGCACGAAGCTGGCGGCCCGCACGGGCCTCCAGCGCCTAAAAACCCAGTTTGACGAGCTGTTTGGGATCCCGTTGCCAGTCCTTGGCCACCTTGACGTGCAAGTCCAAATAGATCTTCGTGCCTAAAAGCGCTTCGATCCCCTTGCGGGCGTTGGTGCCGACCTCGCGCAGCCGGGCACCGCCCTTGCCAATGATGATGGCCTTTTGCGAGGGCCGTTCCACGTACAGGTTCACGCGCACGTCAAGCAGCGGACTCTCCTCCGTGCGGCCTTCCCTGGGCACAATCTCCTCCACCACAACGGCCAGGGAGTGCGGAAGTTCGTCGCGGACCCCCTCAAGGGCGGCTTCTCGAACGAGCTCGGCCACCATGACAGCCTCGGGTTCGTCCGTCAGTTCGCCATCCGGGTACAGGGCCGGGGACAGTGGCAGGTAGTCGGCAAAGACTTTGGCCAAGGTTTCCACCTGAAAGTCCTCCACAGCGGAGACAGGTACGACGGCGGCGAACCCCCTTTCGCCGATGACCTCCCGTCCCAGCGCCTCGACTGCGATCAGCTGGTCCGTCACTGCCTGGCGGTCCACCGTGTCCGTCTTGGTGACAATGGCCACGACAGGCTTGTTGCCCACCTGGCCCAGCTGCGTGGCGATGTAGCGGTCCCCAGGGCCGATTTTTTCGTTGGCGGGCAGGCAGAAACCGATGATGTCGACTTCGGAGAGGGTGTCTGCCACGAGGTCGTTCAGGCGCTTGCCCAACAAGGTGCGGGGCCTGTGCAGCCCTGGCGTGTCCACCAGGACAAGTTGGAAGGTATCCCGGTGGACGATGCCACGAATGGTGTGCCGGGTGGTTTGCGGCTTGGCCGAGGTGATGGCGACTTTTTGGCCCACCAGCGCATTGGTCAGCGTCGACTTGCCGGCGTTGGGCCGGCCGGCCAGAACAGCGAAGCCGGCACGGAACCCCTCACCCTTGGCTTCAACCAGGCCTGGCTTGGCTTTTGACTTACTCATGATTGCTCCTGTGGTGCTGTTCGGTGGGGTTGGCGGCTGCCGGCGTGCCGCCGTCGTTCTTGTTAACGTTAATTCTGCTGGTTCCTGCATCCAAGGCGTGCAACTCCGTGCTGCCATTCTCTGCCGGTTCCACGGCGCTGGCAATGACGTGGCTGACACGGTTGCGGGAGGCATCCATCCTTTCGGCCAGCAGCAGGATGCCGTTGACCTCGACGCTGTTGCCGAGTGCGGGAATCTTGCCCAGGTGTTTGGCCATGAAGCCGCCCACGGTGTCCACCTCATCGTCGTCAAGGTCCTTGCCGAAGAGTTCGCCCAGCTCGCCCACGGCCATGCGGGAGCGGATCCTGTAGCGGCCGTCGCCAAGGTCCTGCACGTCCGGGGCGACAAGGTCGTACTCGTCGGCGATTTCACCGACGATTTCCTCAATCAAGTCCTCAAGGGTGACAAGCCCGGCCGTGCCACCGTACTCGTCCACGACAATGGCCATGTGCGTGGATTCGAGCTGCAACTCCTTCAGCAGGTCGTCCACGGGCTTGGATTCCGGCACGTACCGGACGTTGCGGGCCAGCTGCGCGGCGGGGGGCTGCTCTTCGTCGTCGGACAGCCTGTGCAGGGTGGCCACGACGTCCTTCAGGTACAGGATGCCCAGGATGTGGTCGCTGCTGCCGCCAATGACCGGAATGCGTGAATACCCCGAGGCGAGAAACACTTCCAGTGCTTCGTCAAGGGTGAAGATCTGGTCAATGGTGACGATGTCCGTGCGCGGGACCATGACGGCGCGCACCATGGTCTCGCCCAGGTCAAAGACGCTGTGGATGAGTTCAGCCTCGTTGTCCTCGATCATGTCCGATTCGCTGGCGCGGTCAACAAACTCGCGGAATTCCCCTTCGCTGACGAACGTCTCGTCCCCTGCAGGGGCGTCCTTGGCCACCACCGAACCAAGCCGGATCAGCCATTCCGGAACGGGCCCGAGGATGCGGCACGAAAAGTGCACGACCCACGCCGTGCGGCCCACCAATGCTCCTGCGTGGAGCCGGCCCAGGCGGCGCGGGGACACTCCCACCAGCATGAAGCCCAGCAGGGCCATCACGACGGTGGCAATGAGTCCTGCGATCCACTCGTTGCCCAGCAGGCCCACGAGGAAAAGGGCGACGGCGACGGCGGCCGCCATCTCCGACCACACGCGCCAAAAACGCAGCGCATTCAGGTGCCTCGCCGGCTCGGCCAGGATCTTCGCCAGTGATCCGCCGCGGCCGCGGGCAGTGATTTTCTCGGCGTCATGGCGGGGAAAGAAGCTCAGCGCTGATTCCAGTGCGGCCATGAAGGCTGCCATGGTCGTGAAGAGAACTCCCACGACCGGCAGTGCAACAAGCGTCACTGCATTGTCTCCCGCGGGGCTTCCTTGCCCAGGAAGCTGGAGAGGAGCTCGCGCTGAATGCCGAACATCTCTTCCTTTTCCTCCGGTTCACCATGGTCGTAGCCCATCAGGTGCAGCATGCCATGGGTGGTCAGCAGCAACAGTTCTTCTTCCATGGAGTGCCCTGCAGCAGCAGCTTGTTCCTGTGCAACGACAGGACACAGCACAATGTCTCCCAACAGGCCCGCGGCCGTTGGCATGGCGGCTGTGCCCGGGCGAAGCTCGTCCATGGGGAAGGAGAGCACGTCGGTGGGTCCGGGCTCGTCCATCCACTCGACATGCAGTTTTTCCATGGTCTCCACGTCCGAGAGGATCACGGATACTTCGGTCTGCGGGTGGACGAACATGGCCGAGAGGATGTGCTTAATGAGCCTGACAAGCTCTTCCTGGCGCACCTCCACGCCTGATTCGTTGTTGATTTCGATGCTCATCGGGAGGTGCTTTCCTTGGGGATGGTGGGAGCGGGATGGGAGTCGTCCCAATTGTTGTAGGCGCTGACGATGGCTCCGACGAGGCGGTGGCGGACCACATCGGTGGCGTCCAGGATGGCAAAGTGGATGTCGTCCACATCTTGCAAAATCTCCCTGACCACCCGGAGCCCGGATTTGGTTCCCGTGGGCAGGTCGATCTGGGTGACGTCGCCGGTCACCACGATTTTTGAGCCAAAGCCCAATCGTGTCAGGAACATCTTCATTTGTTGAGGGGTGGTGTTTTGCGCCTCGTCAAGGATGATGAACGCGTCATTGAGGGTTCGGCCGCGCATGTAGGCCAGCGGAGCGACCTCGATGGTGCCGGCCGCAATGAGTCTCGGGATGGTTTCCGGATCCAGCATCTCGTGCAGCGCGTCGTAGAGGGGGCGAAGGTAGGGATCTATCTTGTCGCTGAGTGTCCCGGGCAGGAACCCCAGCCGTTCGCCCGCCTCCACGGCGGGACGGGTCAGAATAATCCTGCTGACTTCCTTCTGCTGCAGCGCTTGGATGGCCTTGGCCATGGCCAAATAGGTTTTTCCCGTGCCGGCCGGACCAATGCCAAACACCACCGTGTTGCGGTCGATGGAGTCGACGTAGTCCTTTTGGTTGGCGGTCTTGGGACGGATGGTCCTGCCCCGGCTGGAAAGGATGTCATGGCTGAGGACTTCCGCCACGGAGGCGTCGGCGTGGTTCTTGAGCATGGCAACCAACTGCTCCCACACATCGGCGTTCATGGTGCTGTTGCGGGCCACCATGCCGCGGGCTTCCTCCATGAGGTGCATGATGCGTGGCACCACGGAAGCGGGGCCGGTAATGGTCAAAACGTTGCCTCGGGCCAGAAAATCCACGCCGGGGTACAACTCTTCAACAATGCGCAGGCCTTCGTCCTCGGCACCCAAGGTCGCCACCATTTGATCCGTGGAGAGAAACTGGACCACCTCGGTGCGCGTGCCATCGACGGAATGCGGGAAATGCCGCCCAGGTCCCTGGTCGGGATATGAATCGTGGCGGTGCGCTGTTGTCTCTGTCATAAGTTCGGCCGTTCCGGCCTGAAATCTCTCCTCGGGTTGCCGGTGGCAGCCACCGGATTCTTGACTTTGCTGCTTGCTCTTGATTCTAGTCCACCTGCCTGCACCCGCGCTCATGAGGGGCGTTTCGCTGTGGGCGCATCTTTGCCCGCAGCGAAAGAAGAAGTGTTTCGATACGGTTTCAGTTCTGCCATCGAGCCCTTTTTTCGGGGTGCTTCAGGTCCTGCTGTGCCAAGCTTGATGAGTTCAAAGTCTTGTGGGGATGCTTGGAACAATCCTTGCAAAAGTGCAGTGGAATCTACCGTGCACTAAACCACTATCCAGATGAGCGAGCGCATCCCCTTCCATGCCTGCCTTCCTCCCCGCACCCTCGGGACGCTCCGGCGTCTATGCTGATGTGGCCTGCCGGGCACTTCGCGCACGCAAACTCCAGCGCATGGTGGACAAAATTGCGATTATTGGCCTCTCCCTTTCGCTTGCCCTTGTAGGATGCACGGCGCAAGGCATTGACGGCGGCGACACCACAATGCCCACCACGAGCGCCATCACGAGCGGGGGCCTTGTGACAAGCGCCCCCTTGGAAACCGCCATGGCGTCGGAGACCCTGCCGGTGTATTGGCTGGGTCGCAGCAGTGGCGACGTTTTCCTGTACCGCGAGTTCTTCCCGGCCGATTCCACCGACGACCCCATCACCACTTCACTGCGCACCATGATGGGCACCAGACCGAACGACCCGGACTACTTTTCGCTGTGGAACAGTCCAACCCGGCTCGGGGCCTCGGTGTCCGCCAAGAACGTCATCACTATTGACGTTTCCGCCGACGCCTTTGGGCAAAAAGTGGACCAAGGCATAGCCGAGCGTTCCATCGACCAGCTGGTGTACACGGCCACGGCTGCAGCAGCCATGGCAGGACTTGTCGACACCCGCTCCACCATCCAAGTCTCCATCCTCGTGGACGGACACACCGGCTACAACGCCTTTGGCCTTATCCCCTTGGACAAGCCGCTGACGCGCGATGCCGCATTTATGCCGCCTGTCTGGATCATTGACCCGGCCAATGACTCCACGATCAACAAACTGCCTCTGAAGGTCATGGGGCAAGGCATCTCTTCCACCGGCAACCTGGCCTGGTCGGTGTCCCCGGTCATTGACGGCGCCGTGGGACAACAGTATTCCTCCGGCACGGTTTCCATCCCCGAGGGACCCAACGAATTGGGCGAGTTCAGCTTCAGCCTTGTACCCCCTCCCGGCAAATACCAATTGTCCGTGTACGTCACCGATCCGTCGGACCCGGGCAAAAAGATCGGCCTTGATACGAAGACCGTCACCGTCTCCGAGCGCAGCAAGAAGTAGCAGCCCGCTCATTGGCTTGCTGGCGAAAGTAGGTCAGGATGTGAACACTGCTTCAATGGCTTCCACGGCCGGACTCGCAGCCGGGCAGCTCTTGGCTGAATTCGTGGGGCGAACTGGATTCGTGGGGAGAAGACGATGACCGGCATTGACGATCTCTTGGCGGAGTCCAACGACCGTTGGTCACGGGCAATGAGAAATGCCCGTGGCGTCGAAGACATCGGCCTGGGTCCGGCCGTGAAAACCTATTACACGCGGTATTTTCCTGTTGGCGTGCTGGTCTTGACAGCGGCCGGAGCTGCAGCCGCGCTGCTGGGTTTCACAGACCCCCTTGATGACTGGGGGTTGGCTTTGTCCGTCGGGCTTTTGCTTGCCGCTGTTGGCGCGGTCGTTGGCGGGCTTGTCTACAATGCCAAGAAAGTGGCGCCTGCAGCACAGCTGAACAAAACCGAGGTGCTGATTCCGCTGGACAGCGGCGAACGTCAACAGATCCAACGCCAGATCATGGGGAAGGCGGCCATCGTTCAAGAGCGTCTTTGTGTTGCCCGTGCCGGCGCCGTGCAAATGCGAAAGAGTCTTGCCACGCAACTACTCTTGACGCCGGCCTACTTGCTTGTGTTTGCTTCGCAAACGTTGAACTGGGTGATGCGTGGGGACCCTTTTGGGTGGGTCATGGCGGTCGTCTTGGTTGGTTTCATGGTCGCGATAGCCCAATTGATCCGTGAATTTCGGCGGACGGGTCGGTTTCTGGCCGGCACGTCGGAGGACTGATCCGGGTCAGCGATCACCGCGGAGGCGAAATCACTACGCCGGGGCGGTTGCGTTACCAGCGTCCCAACTCGTGGCTGAGAAGCACGACGGCGGCCGGCCCGGCAGTTGACGAGCGCAGCACATGGTGGCCCAAGAGTGCCATCCGCGCTCCGGCGGAGACAAACGCGTCAACTTCAGCAGCGCTCATGCCGCCTTCCGGGCCCACAATCATCACGACGTTTCCCGCGGGCAAGCCTGCCTGAACACCATCCTGCCCGGCATCCTGCGCCCCGGTTTGGGCGGCCAGCCAGTCGCGGGCAACATCGGCCAGGCTGTCGGTGGCGCTTTCATGCAGAATCAGCGCCAGACCGGCATCTGCAATGAGCTCGCACAACTGTGCCGTCCCCGCCAAGGCACCCACCTGCGGCACCGTGGACCGCCGCGCCTGTTTGGCGGCGGCGGCCACAACTTGGCGCCATTTTTCCGGGCCCTTGAGGGCCTTGTCCATCTTCCAGCGCACAATGGAGCGTTCCGCCTGCCACGGCACGACGGCGTCTATCCCAAGCTCGGTGGCCGTTTCAATGGCCAACTCATCCCTGTCGCCCTTGGCCAGTGCCTGAACCAGGGTGAAAGAGACGGCAGGGGCCGGTTCCGGCTGCACAGCCTCCACCTGCACCGTCAACACACCCTTGTCGGCGCCGGTGACGGTGCACACAAGACGCAAGCCTGCGCCGTCGCACACGTCAACCGGTTCGCCGACCGCCAGCCGCTTCACGGTGGTGGCGTGGCGTCCTTCAGCACCGTCAAGGGAAAGCAGCGCACCGGGGCCCAGCCCGGCCAGCTGCCGGGGTGCTGCGTAGAAGACGGGATTGCTCATGCGCCTAGAAGTTGCCGAGCTTGTCGCGCAGCTTGGCGAACATGCCGCCGCTGCTGACGAGCTTGCCTTCGGTATAGTTTTCCCCGCGGAGGGCCGCCAGCTGCTTGAGCAGTTCTTCCTGGGCGGCGTCGGGCTTGGTGGGTGTTTCGACGTGGACGTGCACCTTGAGGTCGCCACGGCCGTAGCCGCGCAGGTGTGTGACGCCCAAGCCGCGCAGGTTGATGATTTCCCCTGCCTGGGTGCCCGGCTTGATGCTGATGGGCTGTTCGCCGTCGAAGGTCTCAAACGTCAGTTCGGTTCCCAGTGCCGCAGCCGTCATGGGCACGCTCAGGGTGGCGTGCAGGTCGTCGCCCTCGCGCAGGAAGGCTGGGTCGTTGTTGACCTTCATCTCCACATACAGGTCACCGGCCGGGCCACCGGCAGGGCCGGCCTCGCCTTGCCCGCCGAGCTGGATGCGGGTTCCGGTGCTGACGCCGGCGGGGACCTTGATGGTGAAGGAACGCCGGTTGCGAATGCGTCCGTCGCCCATGCACTCGTTGCAGGGGTCCACAATCATGGTGCCAAAGCCTTGGCAGGAGTTGCACGTGGCCAAGGTCATGACATTGCCCAGGATGGAACGCATGGGGCGCTGGATCTGGCCGCTGCCGTGGCAGACGTCGCACGTGGTGGGCGAGGTTCCCGGACGGCAGCAGCTGCCATCGCAGGTGGGGCACGCGATGGCGGTGTCGATTTCCAGCTTCTTGTTCACGCCAAAAACCGCTTCGCTCAAGTCGATGCGGACCGTGATGAGTGCGTCCTGGCCGCGGCGCGTGCGCGACGCCGGGCCGCGGCCGCCGCCTCCCCCGCCACCACCGCCGAAGAACGTCTCGAAAATGTCCTGGAAGGCGAAGCCCTGGCCATCAAAGTTTCCGGCACCGTTGTCATTGCCGTTTTCATTGCCTGTGGTGTCGTACACGCGGCGCTTTTGCGGGTCCGAGAGGATCTCGTAGGCGTGCGTGACAGCTTTGAAGCGGTCTTGTGCGTCCGGGGCCTCATTGACGTCCGGATGGAGCTTGCGGGCGAGCTTGCGGTAGGCCTTCTTGATTTCCTCGGCTGTCGCGTCGCGGGAGACGCCCAATGCGTCGTAGTGGTTGCTCAAAATGTTGCTCTCTTTACGTGGAAACGGTGGCCGGTTAGCCGGCCAAAATTCTGGAAAGGTACTGTGCCACTGCGCGCACACTTGACATGGTGTTGGGATAGTCCATGCGGGTTGGGCCCACTATGCCCAGCTTGGCGCTGGCACCGGGGCCGTAGCCGGAGGCCACAACTGAAGCCTCGGCCAGGGAGTCGTGCGGATTTTCGCGGCCAATGACCACGGCCATCCCCAGCGAATCCTGTGCCATGGCTTCCAGTAGCCGCAACAGCACCACCTGTTCCTCAAGGGCGTCAAGGACGGGTCCGATGCTCAGCGGAAAGTCATTGTTGGACCTGGCCAAATTGGCCGTGCCCGCCATGACGATCCTGTCTTCGCGGGCGTTGCCGGCCAGCAGCGCCAACCCTTGTGCCAGCCGGGACGCCGGGCCCTGCCAGGACGGCGGGACGGTGGGAGGCACCTTGGCTGCCGCTTCCGGCAAGGTGGCCACTGCCAGCCCGTTCAGGGCCGTCAGAAATTCCTGCCGCAGCCCGGCCAGGGTGATGTCGTCCACAGCCGTGCCAATGTCAATGACGTTCTGCTCAACCTTGCCCGAGGCCAGGATCAGCACCACAAGGACTTGGCGTGCGGCCAGCGAAACAAACTCAATATGGCGCACTGTGGCAGACGCGGAGCGCGGATACTGCACAACGGCCACCTGGTTGGTCAGATGTGCCAGTGCCCGCACAGTGCGTTCCAGAATGTCATCCAGGTCGGAGGAACCTTCAAGCAACGCAGAGATGGCGCGGCGTTCGGCAGCCGAGAGGGGTTTCACCGAGGACAGCTGGTCGACAAAAATCCGGTAGCCCTTGTCGGTGGGGATCCGCCCGGAACTGGTGTGCGGGGCCATGATGAGCCCCTCTTCCTCCAATGCCGCCATGTCATTGCGGATCGTGGCACTTGACACACCCAGGTGGTGACGGTCGACAAGGGCCTTTGAGCCCACGGGTTCGCGGGTATGGACGTAGTCTTCAACGATGGCTCGAAGAACTTCCAACTTCCTCGGTTCACTCATGTCCAACACCTCCTGTCATTCCCACTCGCTGTGCATGGGCCCGCGACGATTCAACCGTTGGCACTCTACCCAATCAAGTGCCAAGTCTAATACCTTTTCATCGACGCTCCCATGAGCACCCCACGACGCAATGCCGCAGGACACGCCGCTACACCGGATAACATGGGTTTTCACCCTGCAGCGTTCGCCCAGAGCGTTGCCGCAAGCAACAAAAGTCAGGTTAAAACGTGCATTTCAACCAATGGGGCCCGCAGGATCTCAGCGCGCCTCCCAAAAGGATCCTGCCCAAGGTCGAGGCCCTGGCCGGTGTCGTCGCGGAGGACGTCCAGACCGGGTGGGTGGGCGCCGTCGTCCGGCTTGAAAAGTCCGGCGGCATGCACATTGTGGAGCTTGCCGACCGGCGTGAGAAGGTGCGCGCCTTCCCGCTGGGCCCCGGCTTCCTGATTGACGGGGAACCGGTGGAGCTCATCGCCCCCGTCGCCACTGCCGTTCGCAAGGCCGTGCGCACCGCGTCCGGTTCAGTCAAGGTGGCCGACACCAGGGCCAGGGTGGCCAAGGCCAGCCGCATCTGGGTTGAGGGCAAGCACGACGCCGAATTGGTTGAGAAGGTATGGGGAGACGACTTGCGCGTGGAAGGGATCGTGGTTGAACCGCTGCGCGGCATTGACGACCTCACCGCCGCAGTGGCCGACTTCTCCCCCGGCCCCTACCGCAGGCTGGGCATTCTTGTGGACCACCTGGTGCCGGGTTCGAAGGAAACGCGGATTGTGGCCAATCTCATGAAGTCCGCTGGCCTGCGCAACCACGTGCTGGTGGTGGGCCACCCCTACGTCGACGTGTGGCAAGCCATCAAACCCGCCACGCTGGGGATACTGGCGTGGCCCACCGTGCCGCGCTCCATCGAGTGGAAACAGGGAATCCTGCAGGCCTTCGGCTGGCCGCACTCCACCGCCGAAGATATTGGACTTGGCTGGCAGCGTTTGCTGTCGCGAGTGAATTCCTACGCCGACCTTGAACCTTCATTGCTGGGGCGCGTCGAAGAAGTCATCGATTTCCTCACGGCACCCGTATCCTAGAGAGGGCTGGCTTCGCTCCGCCCCTCGTGTCGCTTGTTGAAAGGCCCCTCATTGAGTCATCCGGTAAACCAAAGGAACGGTGCCCAGCAGCCGCCGCTCACCCCGTCGGAAGACAGGCAGTGGGCATTCATCTCCCATTGCGGAGGCATCCTTGGCTGCATTCCCGCTTTTCTGGTGCACAAGTTTATGGGCCCCCGCGGCCGGTTCACCGCCCAGGAGTCGCTGGAAGCACTGAACTTCACGCTGCCCCCGACCATTGCTGCCGTGGTGCTGAACATCGTTGCGTTCGTGTGTGCCTTCTTCAGCCCGGAAATGGGAACCATCTTTTCCATGCTGGCGCTGTTCGTCTGGGCGATCCTGACGGTTTTCTCCGTCATCGCCGCGGTCCGCGTCAACCGGGGCCAGCCATATCGCTATGCCCTGAACCTGCGCCTGATCAAGTAGCGCCGGCTCCGGATCCGGCAATGCTCGACCAGCGGGCTGGCTCGACGACTGTGACGCCTGCGCACCATTAGGCGTGGATGTGCCTCCACTCTGGCAGTGGCGCCAGATCTCAGACTAACCATGCGCCGGCGTGCAAGTGGGAGAGCATGACTCGGGCCGGTTGATGTCGGGCAGGTTAAGGCAGCAGCGCCCTGGTGACGGCGTCGCCGAGCAGGCGCCCCTTCAGGGTGAGCACAAGCGTGCCGGCGAAGGCCTTGACCGGGTCGATGAGCTCTGCGGCGATGAGTCCTGCCACGGCCTGCCGCCCGGCAGGTGCCAGGGTGCTGATGGCCAAGCCTTCCGACAACCTCGACACCAGCATGATGCGTTCAAGCTCGCGGGTGTCCGCGTCGAGGGTTTCCCGTCCGGCAGCAGGGGACTCTTCCTTGTCGAGCCGATTGGCGTAGGCCGTGGGGTGCTTGACGTTCCACCAGCGCACCCCTCCCATGTGGGAGTGTGCCCCGGGGCCAATCCCCCACCAGTCGTCGCCGCGCCAGTAGGCGAGGTTGTGCTGGCAAGCGTCCGCCGGAGTGCGGGAGAAGTTGCTGACCTCGTACCAGGACAGGCCGCCGGCTTCGAACAGCGCGTCGGCCAGCTCGTATTTGACGGCGTGGTCGTCGTCGTCGATGTTCGGCACCTGTCCGCGACGGATTTGGGCTGCCAATTTGGTGCCCTCTTCGACGATCAGCGAGTAGGCGGAAATATGGTCGGGTTCGTATTTCAGCGCTGTGCGCACCGACGTTTCCCAGTCGGCCACTGACTCCCCCGGTGTGCCGTAGATCAAGTCAACGCTCACGTTGAGGCCCGCTTCGCGCGCCCAGGCCACAGCCTGCGGGACGCGTTCGGGGTTGTGCGTGCGGTCCAGGACCTTCAGCACGTGCGGCACTGCCGACTGCATGCCGAAGGACACGCGGGTGAAGCCGCCGTCGGCCAGTTCCTGCAGCGACTTCAGGGTGACGGAGTCGGGGTTGGCTTCGGTGGTGACCTCTGCGCCGTCTTCCAGCCCCCACTGTTCGACGGCGGCACCCAGTATCCGGGTGAGGTCGCCGGCGGGCAGCAGCGTGGGCGTGCCGCCGCCAAAGAACACAGTGCTGAGCTTGCGGACCGGCAGACCCGACGCCTCCATGGCGCGGGCGGCAAATTCCACCTCGCGCACGGCGGTTGCGGCATACGCATCCTGGGATGCCCCGCCGCCCAGCTCGGTGGCCGTGTACGTGTTGAAGTCGCAGTAGCCGCAGCGCACCGCACAAAACGGGATGTGGGCATACAGGCTGAATTTTCGGCTCTCCGCACCGACGGCAGCCTGCGCGGGCAGGATGCCGTCGGCCGGGGCCGGATCGCCCAGGGGCAAAACGCTGGGTGTCACTTCTTTGACTTGTCCTTGGAGGATTCGTCGGTGGTCAGGGCGGCGATGAACGCTTCCTGGGGAACCTCCACGCGGCCCACCATCTTCATGCGCTTCTTGCCCTCCTTCTGCTTTTCCAGCAACTTGCGCTTGCGCGAAATATCGCCGCCGTAGCACTTGGCAAGCACATCCTTGCGGATGGCCCTGATGCTCTCGCGGGCGATGATGCGTGCGCCGATGGCTGCCTGAATGGGCACCTCGAACTGCTGGCGCGGGATGAGATTTCGCAACTTGCCGGTCATCATGACGCCGTAGGCGTAGGCCTTGTCACGGTGGGTGATGGCACTGAAGGCATCGACCTGCTCGCCTTGGAGCAGGATGTCCACCTTCACAAGGTCGGCGACCTGGTCGCCGTCGGCCTTCCAGTCCAGCGAGCCGTAGCCGCGCGTCTTGGACTTGAGGATGTCAAAGAAGTCAAAGACGATCTCGGCCAGGGGCAGGCGGTAGCGGATCTCCACGCGGTCCTCGGAGAGGTAGTCCATGCCGCCGAGGATGCCGCGGCGGGTCTGGCACAGTTCCATAATGGCGCCGACGAACTCCGACGGGGCCAGAATCGTGGCCGAGACCATGGGTTCGCGAACCTCGGCGAGTTTCCCGGACGGGTACTCGCTGGGGTTGGTGACGTGGACGACGGTCTTGTCCTCGAGCGTGACCTCGTACTCCACGTTCGGGGCGGTGGAAATCAAATCGAGCTTGTGCTCGCGTTCCAACCGCTCGCGGGTGATTTCCAGGTGCAGCAGGCCAAGGAAGCCGACGCGGAAGCCGAAGCCCAGCGCAGCGGAGGACTCGGGCTCGTACACCAGGGCGGCGTCGTTGAGCATGAGTTTTTCAAGGGCGTCGCGCAGCACCGGGTAGTCGGCGCCGTCCAGCGGGTACAGGCCCGAGAACACCATGGGCTTGGCTTCCTGATAGCCGCCCAGCGACTCGACTGCCGGTTTGTGGAAGGTGGTGACAGTGTCGCCGACCTTGGATTGGCGGACGTCCTTCACACCGGTGATCAGATAGCCGACCTCGCCAACTCCCAAGCCTTTGGACGGCGTGGGCTCAGGCGAGCTGACGCCGATTTCCAAAAGTTCGTGGGTGGCACGGGTGGACATCATCTGGATTTTCTCGCGCGGACTCAGGCTGCCGTCGATAACACGGACATAGGTGACCACGCCACGGTAGGTGTCGTAGACGGAGTCGAAGATCATGGCACGGGCCGGAGCATCCGGATCACCCACCGGAGGGGGCAGATCCCGCACAATCTGATCCAGCAGGCCTTCCACGCCCGCCCCTGTCTTTCCCGAGACCATCAAGACGTCCTCGGGCTTGCCACCAATGAGGTTGGCCAGTTCCGCCGCGTACTTTTCCGGCTGGGCCGACGGCAGGTCAATCTTGTTCAGCACCGGGATGATGGTCAGGTTGTTTTCCATGGCCAGGTACAGGTTCGCCAGCGTCTGGGCCTCTATGCCCTGGGCTGCGTCGACGAGCAGGATGGCGCCTTCGCACGCCGCAAGCGAACGCGAAACCTCGTAGGTGAAGTCCACGTGGCCGGGGGTGTCAATCATGTTCAGGCAGTAGGAGATGCCGTCGACTTCCCAAGGGATGCGCACGGCCTGTGACTTGATCGTGATGCCGCGTTCACGCTCAATGTCCATGCGATCAAGATATTGCGCCTTCATGTCACGCTGCTGAACCACTCCGGTGAGCTGGAGCATCCGATCGGCCAGGGTCGATTTTCCGTGGTCGATGTGCGCGATGATGCAGAAGTTCCTGATGATCGCCGGCTCGGTGGCGGCGGGCACCGGGGCAGTGCGGGCCATGGGTGACACTAGGGTTCCTTACTGTTGCATGGACGCACGGATAGCGGTTGAGTCGCCGAACCGTGCAGAAGTTGTGTCCGCACGCCTGACGCCGGACACTCATTGCCAACCAGTGTCCCACGTTTGGGACCCCGGCACAGCACCGACGGACCAAATCCACACCCTTGCAGCCGCGTCTCCAACCACAGCCCGTTGGCACGCCCAACACTCGCATCCCGGCAGCGACCCCGGGCAGGAGCAGACTTTCGCTAGTGTGGATTCCATGCCATCCACATCAGAGCGCATCAGCAAGTTCCTGCGCGCACTGGCGGGGACATTGTTGCGCCCCGCCAAAACATCCCCGCCACGCACCCGTTCCGGGGCCAAGCCCACCTCAAGGCGGGCTCCGCACCGGATCGGGGCCCCGTCGTCGAACGGGGTCTTTACCGGTCTCAGCTCCCCCTACCCGGGGGACTTCCATGGAAGCTCCACGGTCAAATACGCCCCCGAACTCAACGGCAGCGCCGACCCGGGGGAAATTGTTTGGACGTGGGTGCCCTACGAAGAGGACTACAGCCAGGGCAAGGACCGCCCCGTGTTGGTGGTGGGACGCTCCGGCCAGCGGCTGTTGGCCCTCATGCTGACAAGCAAGGAACACAGCAATGACAGCCGCGGCGACAACGACTACATCGACATTGGCACCGGCTCATGGGACAGGCAGGGGCGGCCCAGCGAAGTGAAACTGGACAGGATTTTGCAGGTCTCCCCCGCCGACATGCGCCGGGAAGGTGCCATCCTCGATGCCAAGCGATTCAAAGTGGTGGCCAAGGGGCTCAAACAGCGACACGGATGGAAGTAGGGCCGCCATTGGAGTCCAAACAAATCTGCTAAACTCTTCTGAGTGTGTGTCCGTGCAGGTCGGCGGTCACAACAGCTTGGCCTGACGTTCACCACATTTCGAGCATCCCCACGCCGCTGTCAACGGTCAAGCTACGCCCTCTACGACCGAATTTACGTATCAAAAGAGAGTTATACAACGTGGCTAATATCAAGTCCCAGAAGAAGCGCATCCTGACCAACGAGAAGTCGCGCCAGCGCAACCTCGCTGTACGGTCCGAAGTCAAGACCGCTATCCGTGCAGTACAGACGGCAGTGGCCAAGGCTGACAAGGATGCAGCAACGGTTGCATTGGTGAATGCAGGCCGCAAGCTGGACAAGGCTGTCAGCAAGGGCGTCTTGCACGCCAACAACGCTGCCAACCGCAAGTCGGCCATCTCCAAGAAGGTTAACGCCCTCTAGGGGAAGCTGATCCGCTTCGCAACTTTATCGAAGGACCCCCGCCGATTGGCGGGGGTCCTTCGGCGTTAACGTCCGCTGCCGCGACCAACTCTTGACTTCTATCGGGTGTGGCCTAGCGCTTGGCTTCGGTCGCGATCACCATGACGGCATGTTCCACCGCGTACACGGGGTCCTTGGCTTCGCCCTTGACCTGGGCGTCGGCCTCGGCGAGGACCTTGATGGCGATGGCCAGGGACGGCGCGCTCCAGTGCCCTGCGTCGCGCCGGGCCGAATCCACCTGCCAGGGACTCATGCCCAGGTCCCGGGCCAGTTGCGCCGAGCTGCCACGCGCTGAGTGGACCTTTGCCACCTGGCGGACCTTCATGGCCAGGGCGCCGACCAGGGGAACGGGATCCACCCCCGTGGCCAGTGCGTGCCGGAGGGTGGAAAGGGCAACCGGCGCATTGCCGGCCAAGGCGGCATCCGCCACACGGAAGGCTGTGGC
Organism: Arthrobacter sp. H35-D1; assembly: GCF_030063185.1. GTDB lineage: Bacteria > Actinomycetota > Actinomycetes > Actinomycetales > Micrococcaceae > Specibacter. Next base: position 82,760 of record NZ_JASISP010000006.1, on the reverse strand, counting down.
CTCGACCCTGCCGCCATAATATTTGTCGACCTCGTCGCTGCCGACCATGCCGGTGGTGTCGGAGATCAGTTGGGAACAGGCGGCGGCCAGCTCGGACAGGCTTGCCCCCACTGCCGCCACCAGCGCACGCACTGCCTGGTTGTCGATTCTTCGCCTCGCAAGGGAAAATTCGGTGCTCACGAATTGCATTTTTTCGTTGTCTTTTTTAAGCGGCTGACATTCCACGCGCGGGGCGCCGAGAGCTTTGAGCGCGTCAAGAAGCTTCTTGCCGCGCGTGCCGCCGGCATGGACCAGCAGCAGGGTGACGTCGGGCGCCGGATCCTTGATATAGGCCAGCACATCCTGCAGGAAGTCGTCGCTCATGGCGGCCAGTGCCGTCGCTTCTATCAACTTCGGCTCGCTGAACAGCGACGGGCTGGCCACCATGGCCAGCCGGCCAGCCGTGTAGTGGCCGGCGTCGAGGGTTGTTATTTCAAGCTCGGGGTTTTGGGCACGCAGTTTCCTGCGGACATCATCGGTGGCGCGGCTGGCAATGAAGTCTTCGGGACCGAAGAACAGCACAACAGGGGCCAACGGCACATCGCGCCAATCGGCTCCTCCGGCACTCCCTGGGGCGGTTCTGGCCGCGGGTGTCACTGGTTCATTCCTGTCCACTCATTCTTCACAGCTCTACTGTGCCACCCCGACGACCCATTCCCACAACCCGTGGCACCTCACAAGCGCAGGACTGCCGCAGTCCACCACCCGGCAACGACGGCGGCAAGGGCGGCAGCCGTCGTGAATCCAAAACGTCGGCGCCACCACGGCGGCACCCACCCCAGCGCTGCGGCTGCGGCGCCCGCCGTTCGATCGCGCTCGACAACGGCGTAGAGGCCGCCCAGCACCGCCGCATTCAGGCCGGCCATCAGCACCACGCCTTGGACGCCTCCGGGCCACGGCAGGCTTGCCGCGGGAAGACTGGACATCCACCGCGCCACGGCGCCCACCCACCATGCACCGGCTCCGCTGACCGCTGCACACAGCTCAGCCAAAGCTGGCAGCACATTGGCTGCCAGCAGGCCCAGGGTGCCCACGGTCGTCACGAGGGCAACGACGGGGGCAGCCGCCATGTTGGCGACAATGGCATACGGCGTCAGCCTGGCCTGCAGCAGCACTATGACGGGGGCACAAAACAATTGGGCAGCCAAGGGTATGGCCACCGCCTGTGCCAGCCACAGCGGCAGCAACGCTGACAGCCACCCCGCGCAACGACGCCCCACAAGGTGCAATCCAGCGGTGGCCAGGACCGACAGGATGAACGCATAGTCCACGGCAAGCCACGGATCGGCCACCAGCAAAACAATGATGGACACCGACAACAGGGCGCCGGTGCGCTTGGGACGGCCACCCAGCATTGCCATGGCTCCGATGGCCCCCATGACCGCGGCCCGCAGGACGCTGGGGTCCGGACCCACCAGCACCACAAATCCCACCAGCCCGGCACCCGAAACGGCAAAGGCCGCCAGCCGCGGGGTGTGCATGGAACGCAGGACCAGCACCAGGGAAGCCAGGACAAGGGTGCAGTTGGCCCCGCTGACAGCCGTCAGGTGCGTCAAGCCCACAGTTTTCATGGCGTCGTTGAGGTCACCGCCCATGCCTTGGCGGTCGCCCATGACCATCCCGGGCAACAGCCCTGCCGTATCCGGGGAGCGGCCGGCCCAGACACTGTCAACGCGATCCTTCCAGGCTTGCCGCATGGACACCACGACCGCTTGCACACCACCTTTTCCCGCCTTCACCGCCGTGGGGGCTGATCCTGGATGAAGAACGCCCGCCACGCTGTCCCTGGCCCCGGCAGCGCCGATCCTGCCGGCCGTCCACGCCTGGTCTCCCGGCTGCAACCCGGCCCAAGCCGCCGCGGCCACCACCCTGACCGGCATTCTTCCGGTCAGTGCCCTGCCCCGGGATGTGGCGTGAATGACGAACGCATCAAAGACGAGCTGCGGCGGACCGTGGCCGCTCTCCAGCCGTCGCGGCACCGTCGCCATCTCCAGCGTCAGCGCCAGCTCCTCCCCCTGGGACGCGGCCAGTTCAAGTTCCGAGGATGCTCCGCCGGGGTGGCGCAGCGCCACGGCCAACAACACGCCCAACAAGCACACACACGCCAGCAACACTGTGGGACCAGTTCCGGCAGGGACCTGAAAAGTACGCACACCGGTTCGCTTCAAGGGCACGGCGGTCGACACTGCAGGCTGCACGCGTGCCGCCTTCTTTCGCAGCGCCGAGCCCGGAAGTGTTAGCGGGAACAGTATTGGACGGCGCCGTAACAAGGTGCAGGCAGCGGTCCCGAGCCCTCCCCCGCCCACCAGCACCAGCACGGCGAAAACCGTTCCTGCAGACCAGGCAATGGCGGCAGCTGCCATGGCCCAGACGGCAACGACGGATGGCAACAGCCTGATGTCCGGCCGGTGGTGTCCAGTGCTGTCCCGCTGGTCCTGCCGGGCTGTTGCCAGGCGGCGTCGAACATCACCGGCCTGCCGGCGCAACCGCCCGCCACGTCGCGGCGCTGGGCCGGGGGCGGTGTCACCGACGGCAGCCTTGGCAAATTGCGCCCAACGGGGTTCACGGAGCCTCACTGCACCACCACAAGGTCGCGCAGGCCCGCCAACAGCTTTGCACCAATCCCGGTGACGGCATCCAACGCGTCCACGGAAGGATACGGCCCATGATCGGTCCGCCACACCACGATTCGCTCCGCCAGTACAGGACCCACCCCCGGCAGAGTTTCCAGTTCCACCGCAGTGGCCGTGTTCAGGTTCAGCGGGTGCGCAGCCCCGTCCTGCCCGCTTCCCGGCACCGCCTTTTCTGCGGGTCCCGGAGCCTGTCCGCCCATGCCTGGATTCGCCGGCATGGCCGCGGCCTGTTCCTTTGTGGGAACCAAAATCTGCAGCCCGTCGCTCACAGGTGCGGCCAGGTTCAACGCTGCCAGTTCAGCCGTGGGCAACGCGCCGCCGGCGGCCTCCACGGCTTGAAAGACGCGACTGTTGGGGTTCAAGATGAACACTCCGGGACTTTTCACCGCCCCGGCAACATGAACCACCAGGCCGCGGTCCGGGAGCTTCCCGGCGGAAGGCCGCAGACCGGCCGACGACAGGGGCGCAGGGGCAGGCAGGGCAAAGGAGGAAGGAAGCTGCCCTGCGGGAAGCGACGGGTCTCCTCCCGCCTCACTGCGTGTGCCCTCCACGCCGGCTGTTGGTGTGACCGAACCGTCCAACGGCGGCACGGCAACCTGGCCGGCGCCGTCCGTGGCCAATTGCGCGGAGGCTTCCTGGACGCCCGCCGATTCCAGCCACATGACGCCCAACGCCGCGGCCATCATGGCCAAGGCCACCACAAGCGCGCGCAGCGACACAAGCCACCGGGGCCCATGCACTTGCCCCGCCGCTTCACCGCGTGCTGTTGTTGTGGACCTGCTCGGTGCCCAGGCATTTTCCACATCGTCTACATCGGCTTCACCTGGATCGTTCATCTCCCAAGGCTAGGCACGGAAAGACCAGCGGCGCATGGCCGCTGGTCAGGATGTGGGCAACTAGTTCCGGGGTCCCTGCTGTGGGGGAACATCTCGGTGTGGCATGCCCTCGGACGGGGACGGAACCTCCGGTTGGGGAACGATGTTCTGCGGAGCCAACACATCCGCCACGACCACCACCAAAACACCCAGGCCGGCATGCGCGGCCAGCACGGCTGGCAGGCGCGTCAGAGTTGCCGCCGCCAACCCCGGGCTGCCCGTTTCAATCGATTCGCCCAGTGTGCGTGCCTGCGCTTCGTTGCCAAAGTAATGGACGCTGATTTGCGTGTCCCTTGCGCCGCGGCCGGCAATCTCAGCGGCAACGAGGGCTTCCAGGCGGGCGATGGCCTTCGAGGCGGAGCGCACCTTTTCCAGCGGCACCACTTTTCCATCCTTGATGCCCAGGATGGGCTTGATGTCACGCACTGTGCCCAGCCAAGACGAGGCAAGGCTGATCCGACCGCCGCGGCGCAATTGTTCCAGGCTGGGCACATAAAAGTAAATGGCGGTGGCCTCCAGGGCAGTGCTCGCAGCCGCCCTTGCCGCCTTGGCACCGCCGCCCAGGACGGAGGAGGCAATGGCCGCTTGCACCCCCCGGCCCTGGCCCATGCCCACCGTGCCTGAATCCATGACGTGGACCGCAATGCCGGCGCGTTCCGCGGCCATTCTTGCCGCCTCGCACGTGCCTGAGAGCTTGCTGGAAATATGGAGCGAGACAACGGCGTCAAAGCCGGCCTCGGCGGCACTTTTGTAGGCGCGCTCAAACTGCGCCGGGGAAGGGCGTGAAGTTTTTACCGAGGTACCCGAAGCCAAGGCGAGCGAAATGTGGGCCTCAAGTTCGGCGTCGTCATCTGAATAGACGTCGTCGCCAATGATCACGGGGATCGGCACCACCGTCAGCAGGCCGTGCTGGACGAACTCACTGACCCATTCCGCCGGAAGCGCCGCAGCCGAGTCGGTGACGATGGCGATCCGAGGAGACGGCGGAGGCTCCGCACCGGCAACTTCAGCGCCAGTCTTCGGGCGCAGGCGCTGGACCTGATGGAGCAGCCATGCCCGCGCCGTTGCTGCCGTGTCCGTCACGACTCCCCCTTTCCCGGGGCGGTCCTGCTACCCCGCCGCCACGTGTCCTGCAAACCAAAAGTGCCTTCCCTGCCCTGTGGCGGGGAAGGCACTTGAACGCCGTGGCCTTGCGCTGCCTAGGCAGGAACGATATTGACCAGCTTAGGCGCCTTGACGATCACTGTGCGGATGCCACGGCCGTCCAATGCCTTTCGGACCACGTCCGAGGCCAGTGCAAGCTCGCGCAAGTCGGCCTCGGTGATGTCCGGGGACACCTCGAGGCGGTCCTTGAGCTTGCCCTGGATCTGCACAATCGCGGTGACGCTTTGCTCCACCAGGAGCGCCTGGTCCACGGCCGGGAACCCTGCATTTGCCACGGAGGCCGGGTGGCCCAGGGCATTCCACATGTCCTCGGCCGTGTACGGGCAAAAGAGGCTCAGCACGATGGCCACGGCTTCGGCCGCTTCACGCACGGCAGGATCCTGCGCGCCGGCACCGGAGTCAATCACCTTGCGGGTGGCATTGACGAGCTCCATGAGTTTCGCGACGACCACGTTGAACTTGTGCCCTTCCAGCAGCGCCTTGGCCTCGTGGACGGTGCGGTGCGTCAGTGAGCGCAGTGCTGCGTCGCCGGCTGCCGCATCGATGCCGGGTTCGCTGTCCACGTCGTTGCCCAGGCGCCAAGCGCGGGCCAGGAACTTGGCCGAGCCCGACGGCGAAACATCCGCCCAGTCGACGTCGTCCTCCGGGGGACCTGCAAAGACCATGGTGAGCCTGATGGCATCCACCCCGTACTTGTCCAGTTGCTCGCCCAAATCCACGCCGTTGCCCAGTGACTTGCTCATGGCCTTGCCCCCGTTGAGCACCTGGCCCTGGTTCAGCAGTGCACTGAAGGGTTCGGTGGCCTCAATCATGCCCATGTCGTGGATGACCTTGGTGAAGAAGCGGGCGTAGAGCAGGTGCAAAATGGCGTGTTCAACGCCGCCCACGTACTGGCCCACCGGCATCCAGTCGTTGACCTTGGCCGGGTCGAAGGGGCCTTCGGTGTACTCCGGGGAAACGAAACGCAGGAAGTACCAGGAGGAGTCCACGAACGTGTCCATGGTGTCGGTGTCGCGCTTGGCTGCACCGCCGCACTTCGGGCAGGGCACATTGACCCATGCTTCAACCGCAGCCAGCGGGGACGTGCCCTTGGGCGAGAGGTCCGCGCCGCGCAGGTTCTCCGGCAGGCGGACGGGCAGCTGCTCGTCGGGAACCGGCACCTCGCCACAGTCGGCACAGTGGATGATGGGGATCGGGGTGCCCCAGAAGCGTTGGCGGGACAGCAGCCAGTCACGCAGGCGGAAGTTCACGAACTTCTCGCCGGTGCCCAACTTGTCCAGGATCTCAATGGCGGCGGGGATGCCGTCGGCCTTGGAGAGCCCGTTCAGCGCTCCGGAGTTCATCAAGCTGCCTTCACCGGTGCTGGCGATGCCGCTTTCGGCGGGGTCGTCCATGCCGGTATCCAGCACGGCACGAACCGGCAGGTTGAAGGCTTGGGCGAAGTCAAGGTCGCGCTGGTCGTGGGCGGGAACGGCCATGATGGCACCCGTGCCGTAGTCGGCCAGGACGTAGTCGGCAGCCCAGACGGGCAGTTTTTCACCCGTCAGCGGGTTGATGGCGTAGCGGCCCGTGAACACGCCGGACTTGGGCCGTTCGGTGGACTGGCGCTCAATGTCGCTGAGGGCCTTGACCTGCTCGCGGTACTCGCTCAGGGCCTCTGCGTTTTCGGCCGTGACAAGGTCAAGCGCCAGCGGGGCGTCGGCTGCCACCACGAAGAACGTGGCGCCGTACAGCGTGTCGGGGCGGGTGGTGAAAACGGTCAGTTCCTGCTCCGGCTTTTGCGCACCGGCGGCCTCGATCACGAACGTGACGTGGGCGCCTTCGGAACGCCCAATCCAGTTCTTTTGCATGGCCAGCACACGGTCGGGCCAGTGGCCCTTCAGCGCGTCCATGTCATCAAGGAGGCGGTCTGCGTAGTCGGTGATCTTGAAGTACCACTGGTTCAGCGATTTCTTCGTGACAATCGTGCCGCAGCGCTCACAGGCACCGTTGACCACTTGTTCGTTGGCCAAGACGGTCTGGTCCGTGGGGCACCAGTTGACGGGCGAGTTCTTCCGGTAGGCCAGCCCTCGCTCGTAAAAGCGCTTGAACAGCCACTGCGTCCACTGGTAGTACTCCGGGTCGGAGGTCTGCAGGCGGCGGGACCAGTCGACGGAGACGGCGTAGCGCTTGAACGACTCCGCCTGCGTGTCAATGTTGGCGTATGTCCACTCGCTGGGGTGGGCGTTGCGCTTGATGGCGGCGTTCTCCGCGGGCAGGCCGAAGGAGTCCCAGCCGATCGGGTGCAGCACGTCGTAGCCGAGCTGGCGCCAATAGCGGGAAACAACATCGCCCATGGCGAAGGCCTCGGCGTGGCCCATGTGCAGGTCTCCCGAGGGGTACGGGAACATGTCAAGAACGTAGCGGCGCTCCTTTGACCCGTCGTCAAGTGGTGCAAAAACGTTCAGTTCATCCCAGACGGCAGGCCATTTGGCTTCCATCGAGGCGAAACTGTAGACGCCCTCTTCGCTGTTCTCTTCAGTCTGGGACTGCACGCTCACGTACCCTGCCTCTTCGTTCATCAATGGCTTCTTGCACCTTCCTGCCCGTCACACACAAAAGCCCCTCGACCAGGCAAGGGGCATACCGCAATCATGTTTGCGGTTAGCTAAGGCGAAGAAAGTTGTGCACCCCTCCACTTTAGCGCACTGGGACTGGGGCCGTGTTGCAGCCGCAGTCGAGAAGGGGCCCGGGTGCGGCTTCGGGCGTCCGCGTAGCGGGCGGGGCCCCTTCTCGACGTAGGCTGCGGCACGTACCGCTGGTGTGCGTGCTACTTCACGTCGTCGTCGACCCAGTCCATGGACTTGGTGACGGCCTTCTTCCACAGGCGCATCTGGCGGTCGCGCTCGGCCGGGTCCATCTTCGGTTCCCAACGCTTGTCTTCGGACCAGTTGGTGGCCAGTTCGTCGGTGTCCTTCCAGAAACCGACTGCCAGTCCGGCTGCATAGGCTGCACCCAGGGCTGTCGTCTCGGTGACCTTCGGACGGATGACGGGAATGCCCAGGATGTCGGCCTGGAACTGCATGAGCGCGTCGTTGGCGACCATGCCGCCGTCGACCCTCAGGTCTTCCATGTCGACGCCTGAATCTGCGTTGGCGGCGTCGAGCACCTCGCGGGTCTGGAACGCCGTCGCTTCAAGGGCCGCGCGGGCAACGTGGCCCTTGTTGACGAATCGGGTCAGGCCCACGATGGCTCCGCGGGCATCGGGACGCCAATACGGTGCGAACAGGCCGGAGAAGGCAGGCACGATGTACACCCCGCCGTTGTCTTCGACCGTCTTGGCCAGCTCTTCCACCTCGGGTGCGGATTTGATCATGCCCAAGTTGTCGCGCAGCCACTGGATCAGTGAGCCGGTCACCGCGATGGACCCCTCCAGGGCGTAGACGGGCTTCGCGTCCCCGAGCTGGTAGCAGACAGTGGTCAGCAGACCGTTCTTGGAATGGATGATTTCTTCGCCGGTGTTGACGATCAGGAAGTTGCCGGTGCCATAGGTGTTCTTGGCGCCGCCCTTCTCGAACGCGGCCTGGCCAAACGTTGCTGCCTGCTGGTCTCCCAGGATGCCAGCCACGGGGACCTCGCGCAGCAACTGGCTGCCGTGGACGGTCCCGTAGACCTCGGAGGAGGACTTGATGGTGGGCATCATGGACTTCGGAACCCCGAAGATGCCAAGGATCTCGTCATCCCACTGCAGGGTTTCCAGATCCATGAACAGTGTGCGGGAGGCGTTGGTGACGTCGGTGATGTGCACACCGCCGTCGGTGCCGCCGGTCAAGTTCCAGGTGACCCAGCTGTCGGTGTTGCCGAACAAGAGGTCCCCGGCCTCAGCCTTTTCACGGGCCCCGTCAACGTTGTCAAGGATCCATTTGATCTTGGTGCCGGAGAAGTAGGTGGCCAGTGGCAGGCCCACCTTGGCCTTGAAACGCTCGACGCCGCCGTCGGCCGCCAGTTCATCGACAATGCTCTGGGTGCGGGTGTCCTGCCACACGATGGCGTTGTAGACGGGGACACCGGTATTCTTGTCCCAAACGACGGCGGTTTCGCGCTGGTTGGTGATGCCAACGGCGACAATGTCGTGGCGGGTCAGGTTTGCCTGCGCAAGGGCCGTGCCAATCACCTCGCGGAGGTTGTTCCAAATCTCGGTGGCGTTGTGCTCCACCCAGCCGGCCTTCGGGAAGATCTGCTCATGCTCAAGCTGGCCACTGGAGACGATATTGCCGTCGTGGTCAAACACAATGGCACGGCTGCTCGTGGTGCCTTGGTCAATGGCGATTACATACTGAGACATCATTGTTTCCTTTGCTTGTGATTCACATTAAAAACGCTAAGCACTTGCTTGTTCTTCGGGTACGCGGTCTAGCCGACCACCAGGGGCAGCCAGGCTGCGCCAAGACCGCCCAAGGCGCCACCTACCAGAGGACCCACAACAGGCACCCAGGAGTAGCTCCAGTCGCTGGAGCCCTTGCCCTTGATGGGAAGCAGGGCGTGGGCAATGCGCGGGCCCAGGTCACGGGCCGGGTTGATGGCGTAACCGGTGGGACCACCGAGGGAGGCGCCGATTCCAACAACCAGCAACGCAACGGGCAACGCGCCGAGTTCGGCCGGGCCGTTGGAGATGTGCAGGATGACAAACACCAGGACAAAGGTGCCGATGACTTCGGTGGCAACGTTCCATCCGTAGCTGCGAATGGCAGGGCCGGTGGAGAACACGCCCAACTTCGCGGCGGGATCCGGCTCTGCGTCGAAGTGTTGCTTGTAGGCAACCCAGCAGAACACTGCACCGATAATCGCACCGACCATTTCACCTCCGAAGTAGGTCATGGTGGAGGCGAAGGTTACTGCCACACCCGGGGCGTATTCAGCCTGGCCGTTGGCCAGAATTCCGACAGTTACAGCGGGGTTGAGGTGGGCACCCGACTTCGCGGCGACGAAAACACCTGAGAAAACGGCCAAACCCCAGCCCCAGTTGACTAGAAGGAAGCCGCCGGAATTACCCTTGGTTCCTTTCAGTGCAACGTTGGCGACGACACCGCAACCCAGCAGGGTGAGCATCATTGTTCCCATCACTTCGGATGCGAACACTATTCCAAGAGACATCTTTGACTCCCATTGATTGGTACTGCGTGGAAAGGCGCACCTGTGTGCAGCCTTCTTGAGGCCCCTGTGCCCTAGGGGCCTTAGGCAATCAAGCTTTGTACCTGGACACCGTGGAATCGGGCCAGAATGTCAATGCTGTGGCTGATTTCATCGGCCACGCGGGCTTCGTTCCAGCCCAGCGGACCGGCCAGCGCAGCAGCGGTTTCGGCAAGCAGTTCGCTGGTGACGAGGCCGCGGAAGGCCAGTGAGGTGCGGCGGATCATGACGTCGATGAGATGCCCCACCTGCTCGTTCTCCACCATGAACACCACTTCCCGGTCGCTGAGTTCTCCGGTCGAGTCAAACACCGTGTCCTTGCCTGCCAACAGATGGACAATGACGTCCTCGGCGCGTGTTCCGTACCGGGTGAGAAGAACCCCGGCACGCGTGGCGTCCACGGACTCGCTGGTGTGGGATGCAATCCAGGATTCCACGTCGGCGCTTGTTGCGGGGAAGTTCACGCCGCCGCCAATGGCCAACTTTGCGGTGGAGATTTTACGCTGTTCCCCGAGAATCGACAGGACGTCGTTGCTCATGTGCTCTGACAGTGCCCGGAAAGTGGTCCATTTTCCGCCGACAAGGCTCAGTACGGGAACACTGGCCCCGGCAATGGTGTTGTCAGCGCGCTCGATGCGGTAGTCGCGGGAGACGAAACCGGGAGCTGTTTCATCGTGCCTGGGCAGCGGACGGACACCGGCGAAGCTGTACACAATCTCCTCCCGGGTCACCAACACGTTGGGGAAGACGTGACCGATCAGGTCGAAGAAGTAGTCGATCTCGGCTTCGGTGCACACGGCGTCCGCGGCCATGTCGGCATTGACGTCGGTGGTGCCCACCAGAACCCTGTCCCCCATCGGGTAGATCAGCACAATGCGTCCGTCGGTGTGCTCAAAGAAGATTTCCCGCCCGTTGCACGCAGCCAGCAGGCCCGGGTGGTCAAGGACGATGTGGGAGCCCTTTGTGCCGCCCATGAACTTTGTCTCCGACCCCATGGCCAAGTTCGTCATGTCGACCCAGGCGCCCGTGGTGTTTACGATGACGTCGGCGGTGAACATGAACGATTCGCCCGTGAGCTGGTCGGTGAGTTCGACGCCGTCGTCCTTCACAGCGGTGACGGCAACGTAGTTGCTGGGGCGGGCCTGTCCGGTGCCCGCCGTGGTTCCGCCGGCCTTCTCACCGTCTTGGAGCACGTCGAGGGTGAGCCGCTCCGGGTTGTGCACCGAGGCGTCGTAGTAGGTGGCTGCGTACTTCAGGTCGGCAGGCAGCTGGGGCAGCTCGGCCAGCGCTTTTTTGCGGGACTTGAAATCGTGGCGGGGCACGGTGCCGCCGTCGCGGGAGAAGAAGTCGTACAGGGTCAGGCCCACCTTGATCAAGAACGCGCCGCGCTCCTGGGGCTTGCCCTGCTTGTGTGTCAGGAAACGGATGGGGGCGCTGAGTATCCCGGAAAAGGTGCTGAAGATGGGAATGGTGGTCTGCAGCGGCTTGACATAATGGGGTGCGATCTTCAGCAGCCCGTTGCGTTCTTCCACGGATTCCTTCACGAGCCGGAACTCGCCGTTTTCCAGGTAGCGGATGCCGCCGTGGATCATGTGCGACGATGCACCCGATGCGCCTTGGCAGTAGTCCCCGCGTTCCACCAGGGCCACGTCGATGCCCTGCAAGGCCAAGTCGCGGAACGTGCCGACGCCATTGATTCCACCTCCAATGATCAACACCCGTGCATGCGGGCGTTCCTTGAGTGCCTCCAGTTGTGCGCGCACAGCAGGCACCGGGTTCGTTGAATCATGATTATTGCCAGCGTTGCCTATGATTCTCACATCGACCTCATTCGAGTCCCGTTTGATTGCGCTGTCCGCGCCTGTTCCCATTATTGTTTGAACAGATGGAAAATATAGTCAACAGTGGTGCACGCATGTGCAGAAAGGGAAGAGATACTGTGTCTTCACGCCGAACAAAACAGCAAGACACCCTCCGGGCTGCACAAATGTACTACTTGCAGGACCAGACAATGGACGCCATTGCCCGTGAGCTGCGCACCTCCCGATCCACCGTTTCCCGGCTGCTTTCCGCAGCCCGCGAAACCGGTCTTGTACAGATACAAATCAAGACTCCCTCGGACCGGGCACCGGAGCTCGAGCGCGTCATCCGCACGCGCCACCACGTGGATGTGCACGTGGTTCCCGTCTCCGACATGCTCAATGAAGTCGAAGTGCTCGAACGGGTCAGCATGCAGGCTGCACGCACCATTGGCCCGCTTGTGGACTCCAATGCGGTCATTGGGGTGGCGTGGGGGTCCACCCTGAGCACGGTCAGCCGGCACCTGACAAGCAAGACCACCCACGGCAGCACCATTGTCCAACTCAACGGAGCAGGCAACACGCAGACCTCCGGCATCACCTACGCCTCGGAAATCATCCGCCGCTTCGGCACCGCCTATGGGGCCAAGGTGGAACAGTTTCCCGTTCCAGCGTTCTTTGACCATGCCGAAACCAAGACCCTGATGTGGCAGGAGCGCAGCGTACGGCGCATCCTCGACTTGCAAGAGCGCATGACCACCGCCATTTTTGGCGTGGGATCCATGGATGCTGAAATCCCCAGCCACGTGTACTCCGGCGGCTACCTCGATTCCACCGACCTTGATTCCCTGGAAGCCAGCGGGGTGGCCGGGGATGTGGCCACCGTGTTCTTCCGCGCCGACGGCTCCGACGACGGCATTGTGCTCAACGACCGCTCCAGCGGACCCAGCCTGGAAAGCCTGCGCAAGGTCCGGCGTCGGATCTGCGTGGTCTCCGGGCGGCAGAAGATCAAGGGCTTGCGCGGCGCGTTGGCGGCGGGTCTGGCCACCGACCTGATCCTGGATGAAACCACGGCACGGGAGTTGGTGGAACAGGACAGCCACGCGTCGGACCCGATTTTCGGCCTGCTCCACGGCCTTGACGGCCTGTAGGCCCGGCCGGGTCGCCAGGCCGGCAGAGCTGCAAGCCCGGACGGCCGCGCGGCAATGCGCCACCCGCGGCGCCAGTGGGTAAAGTCGTAGCTATGCATCGCTCCCCCAAACACACGCTCAACAACGGTGTCGACATTGATGTCCTTGGCTTCGGCGTCTACAAGGTCCCCGCGGAAGACTGCGCCGATCTTGTCTCCACCGCCCTGGACACCGGCTACCGCACCGTGGACACCGCCGCCCTGTACGGCAACGAGGCAGGTGTGGGCACTGCGGTGAACCGCGCAGTGGCCGGCGGAATGTCACGCGAGGAACTGTTCGTCACCTCCAAGGTGTGGAACACCGAGCAGGGCTACGACTCCACCCTGGCGGCCTTTGACGCCAGCATGGAAGAGCTGGGCCTGGACTATCTCGACTTGTTCCTGATCCACTGGCCCTGCCCCGAGCAGGGGCTTTTCATCCCCACCTACAAGGCCCTCGAAACCCTCTACAGGGAAGGGCGGGTGCGTGCCATTGGCGTGAGCAACTTCGAGCCTGTTCACCTCCACCAGCTCCTGGACGCCTGCGAGGTTGTTCCGGCCGTCAACCAGATTGAGCTTCACCCGTGGCTGGCGCAAACCGAATTGCGCACCCTGCACGCGCAGCTGGGCATTGCCACCCAAGCCTGGAGCCCCTTGGCCCGCGGCGCCATTTTCGACGACCCCGTCCTGCAGGCGCTCGCAGCCGAGAACGGGCGATCGGTTGCCCAAATTGTGCTGCGCTGGCACGTCCAGTCGGGCCACTTGGTGATCCCGAAGGCCAGCTCCGTGCAACGCATCCGGGAGAATTTGGATGTTTTTTCCTTCACCCTCGACGACGCCGCGATGGCCCGGGTCGACGCCCTTGACCAAGACCGGCGTGCGGGGTCGCACCCCAGCCAGGTGAACTAGGGTGGCTGTGAAGAGAAGCACGACGCCGGATCCCTCACCCCTCGCCGTTGACCTGGCAGGGAGGATTTCCGCCCACGTCCTGGAGGTTGCTGGCACAGCCGTGCACTACTGGAACTATGCCCCGGCTGACGGGCGAACGGCCACGCGCACCCTTGTCATGGTGCATGGTTTCCGCGGCGACCACCACGGACTTGAGCGGGTGGTTGAGCTGCTGCCTGACTACCGGATCATCATGGCCGACCTGCCCGGCTTTGGCGCCAGTCCGGCATTTGCCCGCGGCAGGCACGACGTTTCCGGCTACTCCGCTTTCCTTGACGCCTTCCTGCAGGCCCTTCACTTGGGCCCCGACACAGTTTTGCTGGGCCATTCCTTCGGCTCAATCGTCGTCAGTCATTTTGTGGCCGCCCACCCCGGCCGCGTGCATCCGCTGATTCTCATCAACCCCATCGCATCCCCCGCCTTGGAGGGCGCCAAGGGCGTCATGACCCAGCTGGCTGTCTTCTATTATTGGGCCGCGGCCAAGCTACCGGACCCGTTGGGCAATGCGCTGCTGCGCAACAAGCTGATAGTCCACCTGATGAGTGTCACCATGGCCAAGACCCGCGAGAAGGAATTGCTGGCCTTCATCCACGGCCAACACCACGCCTACTTCAGCGACTTCGCCAACCGGGACATGCTCCTTGAAGCGTTCCAGGCCTCCGCCGGCGGCACGGTACGTGAAGTGTCTGCCCGGCTCACGCTGCCCACACTGATGATCGCCGGAGAGCTGGACGAGATTGCCACGCTCCCCACCCAACGCACCTTGGTGAAGCTGTTGCCCGACGCCGAGCTGGTGGTCATCGACAACGTCGGCCACCTGATCCACTACGAGACTCCCGCACCGGCCGCCGCCGCCATCATCGACTTTCTGGAAAGGCATCCCGCCCCGTGAGCAAGCCAAGGATCGTCATGGATGCCCGTTTCACCAGAATGGACCACCACGACGGCATCAGCCGCTACGGCGCTTCCCTCATGGCCGCCGTCGCGCCCTATGCGGAGGTGACAATGCTGATCCACGATGAACGCCAGCTGGCCCTGCTGCCTGCGTTGCCGTGGGTGAAGATCAACTCCCCGCTGTCGCCGCTGGAACTGTTCGTTGCCCGGCATGTGAACAAGCTGGGCGCAGATCTGGTGTTTTGTCCCATGCAGACCATGGGCAGCTGGGGACGGAAATACCCGCTGGTGCTAACGCTGCACGACCTCATTTACTATGAACATCCCGCGCCTCCCGGTTTCCTGCCGGCACCCGTCAGGGTGCTTTGGCGCCTGTATCACAAGGCTTATTGGCCCCAGCGGGTGCTGCTGAACAGGGCCAACGTGGTGGCCACCATCAGCCACACCACCTTGGCCCTGATGCGCAAGCACAAGCTCACCAAGCGCCCCGTGAGGATCATTGGCAACGCACCCCAAACCGAGCGCACCCCGCGCGATCCTTCACTTGCACCGGAAAAGTCGCTGGCCTACATGGGTTCTTTCATGCCGTACAAGAATGTTGAAACACTGATCCGCGGCATGGCCGAGCTGCCGGACTTCACGCTGAATTTACTCAGCCGCATCACTGACGAGCGGCGCGCGGAGTTGGAAGCCCTGGTCCCGATCGGGACGAAAGTGGTCTTCCACAACGGCGTCACGGACGCCGAGTATGACGAGCTGCTGCTGCGCACCACGGCCCTTGTCACGCTGAGCAAAGCCGAGGGCTACGGCTTGCCACTGGTCGAGGCCATGGCGCTGGGCACCCCCGTGGTGGTGGCGGACACCGAGATCTTCCGCGAAGTGGGCGGCGAGGCCGCTTACTACGTGCCGGCCGACTCCCCGCACGACTTTGCCGCGGCCGTGCGCGCCTTGGATTCCCAGGAGAAGTGGGCGGCCAGCTCGACCGCGTCCGTGGCGCAGGCGGAAACTTTCAGCTGGGACGCCTCGGCACGGGAACTGCTGTCGATTGCCCAGGAACTGGGGAGTGCAAGACCCGGAGCTGCGTGTCACTAACCCGGAATTCATGTCACTGGCGTGTTACCAATCCGGATTTCGTGTCACCACCGTCCATCACACGCGCATCGAGGAACCGGACGGCACAGAACTAGTGGTTGCTCCTTAAAGGGAACCTCTACCGGGACACGAGCGCAACCCGTATGTCCAATCTTCTAACCGGGACACGTGGTCGGCTATTTGGTGGCCAGGTGCTGGAGGCCAAGACTCGAGGCATGGCCCACGGGAACTAGAACGAGGCCTGGAAGTCCGAGACGCCATGCTGGAGCTAACGCATCCATCTGTCGTCGCTGGTCGTCGCTGCTCTATCCCCATTGCCCCGCTGCGCGTCCGGCGAGCAGATTCTTCACAGTGGCACTCGCGTTCTCGGCCAACCCTGCCGCAGCCTGGGCAACAGGGCCCTCCCTGGCAGCAATGACTTGCACCTGTTCGAGCGTGTCGTTGACGATGTTTTTAGCGCCGCGGAGGCCCCACGAACTCAGCTCGCGGACGAGATCATCCTTGGTGACGGTCGCGTGCAGGTACTTCTTGTTCACAGCGAGGGCCAGCTGCCCATCCAGCCCCTCGCGAAGACCGTGAGGAACAAAGTCATACGCTGGCGCCAATGCAATGTGCCCATCGGCATGATGTAGGAGACCCAAGTTCTTCGCGTGCATGTCGAGGTTTGAAATGGCGACGCCGAGGGTTGTGATGACGGCAAGCTGCCGCATATCGTGTGCCTCACCATGAGTTCTCAGCACGTCAGCGATGCGCTTCAGATTCACGATGCCGCCATGCATCTGGTACTTCTGGTTCCCGGCGGCTCCGAGGATCTGGTTGAAGTCTTCTTGGTGAACCCTCCCACCGGGAACTGCGAGATCGCGGTCGAGCCGTTGGATTACGAGCGCGTCGGTTCTGCCAAAGTTTGCAAGATGGGTGTCAAAGCTGGCAACGCCAAGCGCACGGGTGAATCGCGCCCCGTACTCTTCGTCGAATATTTCCGTGGGCCGGCTTGAAACCATCGGCTTCACGATGTGCGTCGACGGGAAACCGCCGAAGACTTGGTGCCACCCGCCGTCCAGCTGGGCAAGAACGATCTTCGGCTGCACGCCGGCGAGCGACGTCTTGCTCTGAACGCCGGAGTTCGCGAGCGGGTTCACTGCGCGCTCAGTCAGCAGAACGTGCACATCCTCCTCCGACACCGGTCGAGCTTGTGGGGCCTGTGGCTCCGCAGGATCGTCAGCGTCCCAGAGCTGAAGCGCGCCCGCGATGTCGCGCCCGAACCGGGCCAGGAACGCCAAGGTATCGCGCCTGCGCAACCCGGCCATCGCCAGCATGAACTCAAGCTGGTCTCCTTCCGGCAGGAGTTCCTCGAAGAAGTTCCGCCGCCGCGACGCATGCGCCCTGTTCGGCCGCGCGACCAATGGCACAGCGACGGATAATGCCCGGCTACCCAACCCGAAATGATCGATAGCGGCGCGTGCCGGTGTGAAGTCGAATGTGCGCTCGTCACCGTTCAGCTCTCCAATGAACTGCCCACTCAACTCAACGTGAAGTCTCATTGCGGTCCCCCACTCTCAGCGCTGCGAACCGGCTCAGCGCAGTCGTCCCACTCAGCAGTAATGGTCACACCGCATTCGCGCAAGAGCTTGAAAAGCCTTGCGGCGTAGAGGGTGTAGCTCTCGGACTCCAGATTGCTGATAGCGCTCTGGGTGACGCCCGTCCGAGCGGAAAGCTCCCTCTGGGACATCCCTGTAGCCAGCCTCGCCTGCTGCAAAGCCATCCCCAGATCAGCCGGTGAATGGATCTTCGCTATTTGTTTCGACACGTTGAGCCTCCCGATCAACACGGGCGATGCCGTGATACGAAGATTCAGATCATAGTCGTTGATATGGTTTTTTGCATCAATTCCGACGCCAGGGAACTATAGTTGGCCGCATCACCTCTGCAGTTCAGTATCACAGCTGGTCATATGCGGCCACTGACTATGCAACGACAATGACGACCGTTGGCCCCGTACTCGAATTGGGCGGATTCGAGTGGTTTCCAGGCTGGACGTCACCGTGCAGGATGGGTGAAGGCCAGAGTTTTAGCCAACAAATCAAATACACATTCTTTGCAGCGATAAATGTCGCAACGCCAAACGCAATGACTCTCGGTTCACACCGTTTCGCAGGGGAAGGCTCAACGGTCTTCGTTCCTTCGCCTAAGGGCATGGCTTCTATCGTGCCTCTGACGATTTGAGGCCCCATAGAATGAACATCAACGAAATGATTGGGCAACCATTGGCGAAGGATTCGATGAGAAACTGGAACGGGTTCCTACGAAGTGGGCTAGTCATTTTGACCATGGCAGCAACCTTGACGGCGTGTAGCAGCGCTGGCGACCTCACCATCAGCAATGAAAGCCCTGTCGACGTGACCGTCTCAACGGGCGAAGAAGAAGTCACAGTGTCAGCATGGGGCGGCGCCAGCATCCTCGGCTATGGCTGTACCCCGGGCGACGTCATCGTCGAGTTCGCTTCGGGTCAGAAAGTTGTGGTTGCCGGGCCCGTTTGTCCAGAGGTGCAACTTGTCATTCTGAATGGGGAGGTCGAGTTGCGACCTTCCCCATAGGCGCCACCGCTACAACGAGCCGGAATTCTCTGCTGGTCCGGCCCCTACGGACGTGGGCTCAGGACCAAAACCGGAAAGCCACGCGGAGAAGTTTGGTGTGTCACTGGGAACGGCTTGCGGGCTGGAACTGGCCGACGCGTATTCAGACGCGCGAGGATTGAACCATGGCCAGCGAAGCGTTGGACATCGCCGAGAGGCTGTCCTTGTTTTTCGAGCATTGGCAGCCCAAGGCGTTGACGCGGCTCAACGGCTACGAGATCAAGGTCGTCAGGCTCGAAGGCGAGTTCGTCTGGCACGCCCATCAGGACACCGACGAGCTGCTCCTCGTCGTTGCCGGCGAGCTGACGATCCAGTTGCGCGACGGGAACGTCACCCTCAATCCAGGGCAGCTCTTTATCGTTCCCCAGGGTGTGGAGCACTGCCCGATCACTGAGGGAGAAGTCCACATGCTGATCCGGCTCAGCCGGATCAGGCGCGACTGGGCCAACTACTTCCGGCAGGCAGTCTGCAAACACACCCTGGGCTCACCGGAGAACGTCGCAGGGCACAGGGTGATCCGGTGGTGGAAGCACTTGCACCGCTGGAACTGGAAGGACGTCCGCCGTCACCTCGCCGGCCCCAACGGCCGGTGGCGCAGACCGACAGCGGACGGGATCGAGCTGTTCAACATCGCATCGGTGCCGGTCACCCGTTACTGATACCGCGGTAGCAGGATCCCGGGCTCCCGGCTCCTGGCTCCTGCCCATCCACGCCTAACGGCAATCACCGTGAAGGCTTGTTGCCGAGGGACCGGTATGGAGGGTTCGGCGAGCGGCCTCGGCAGACGGACCGAAAGCAATCCCGGCACCGCGCCCCAGGTCGACTCCACCAACCTCATGGACACGCTGTCGTTGTCCCGCGGCGCCTGCAAGCTACCGCACCGGCGGACCACGCTCATGACGGCGCGTGCCGGGACGTGCGCTCTTCCGCGCATGCGCGCATCGGGAGGCGCGCGCGTGGTGCTGGCGCGCCGCGAAGACTACGCTTAAGGGCAGGAGCGGTTCGAAGATGTTTGAGAACTACACCGACGATGCCCGGCGGGCGGTGGTCCTGGCTCAGGAAGAGTCAAGGGGGATGATGCATGACTCGTTCATCGGTCCCGAGCATCTTCTCTTGGGGCTTTTGCACGCTGATCCGGACGCGGTGGATGTGGCGCTGGGCGTCCGGTCGAACGAGGTGCGTGTTGCGATAATGAGTTTCGCCTCCCCTGGTCCGCAAGACACCTCAGAATCGTTGCCGTTCACCCGCGGGTCTCTGGACGCCCTCGAGGCGGCGCAGCGCACAGCGCGGGCGCTTCATTCCGATCACGTCGGGATCGAGCACCTATTGTTCGGGGTGCTGAGTGTCCATGGCGACCGCCTGGATCGGGCGCTGGTCGCTGCGGGTGTGGATCGAGACGGTGCGCAAACGCGGATAATGGCGGCGCTTACGCAGGGGCGATCGGCTGGTCAGGGCTGGGCGACAGGCAACGATCCCCCGCCCACGTCCGGCTAACCTGATCACGATGAGCCCCGGAGATGAAGGTTGCCAGCTGCGCGGTCGGCAGCCCTAACTCCAGCCCGCTGTGGCGCGCCGGTCGGCATACCAGCGCCGAACTGGCCGAGCTGTCCGGGACCTGGCCCACCTCCACTGGGACGTGGGCCAGTGGTCGGGGCGAGGGTACTACCCGCAGGCAAGGTCGGCAAACTCTTGATTGACGCCGGGAATCTCAGACAGCCAGCTACCACTGCCCAGGCCGTTGCACGTCTTGAATGGGAAGGCGTGCTTGGTTTGTCCAGATGCGATGCTCACCTGGTCGCCGTCAACATATTGCCAGCTACCTGTACCCCCGTCCCCGGCTGTACCGTCCACTTGTAGAGGTATGTCGTTTTCAGAAGGCGACTGCACAGAATGTCAGAAGTCGTCAGCACATCAGTTCCCCCGCCCACAGGGGACCCCGTACCGGACATCACCCGCGAAGCTCTCCCCAGCCGAAGCCGCTCTCCGCAACGAAATCCTGCAAATCGCTGCGGAGACGGGCCTTGAAGTCGATTGCGTCTTCGGCGGGATATAGCCAGATTCATAGTTGCTCATCGTGCACAATGACTCTCAGAAGCAAGTTCTCCCTGAGGGGCGCTGCTGGCAGGACCGGCTCATTTTCGCCGTCACCACGTCCACCCGGGTTTGCCGAGCTCATCTGGAGTCAGAATTTCCTCAAGCGCAGGCTTCGCCGCCAGCAAGATATCTTCCACGATTACCATGCGTCCATGCTCGCTGCTGCAGAGATGCAAGGCAAGAGAGGGATTTTTTGGAGCAGGAACGCTCTGCGGGAAACCTGCCTAAATCAATGGTGTCTCGCGACCTATAGGTTTTGAGACGGCCGAGTTGGGAAGAGAGTGTCGATCTGACCGATGCCGTCCCGTCAAAACTCTTCGGTGGGGACGGTATCTGAGCGGCTGATGGGATATGCATCAAGATCGGGATCCTCGAAGATCGTTTGCGCTGTGCTCCGGGTGCATCCGACGAAGAGGCTTCGCGCGTAGATGTCCTGACCGACGCACCAGCGAAGATCCGAAAGCCACCACTACATCGGGACACGCCCAGTCGGCGTGGTCGGCAGGAGTAGAGCGCGATGCTCATCGATCAAACTTCCGGAGTAGAGCACCATCTCGCGTTGCTACGGGGAGAACATCACTTTCGGTTGCAGTATTTCCATGGCATACCCGGCCCAGGACGCGAAATAATGGGTGCTCTGATCCGGATTAAGTGCTTCGATGAGTCGCTTTGCGAGACTGACGGGTGGATTCCCCATATCGGGTTCCCTCCAGTAGCCCTCGGGAAGCACAGCACCTTTAATGGCCGCGAACTCGGGCCACTGCATCCATGCCCGAGGCTCGACTCCGTTCCTGTTCTCGACATCCGTCCAGGAGACAGTGGAGCCGTCTCGAAGCTCGATCGGATTGAGGATACGCACATACGATTCGTAGCCGGGCGGGATCACCGACGTAATTCTGTCTCCCTTGGCGTCGAGCAGCTTGGCGACAGCCTCAGCCGGGCTCAGATCATCTTCATGAATCAATGGGCGCATGCACGAAAGACTACCGTGACACGCTGGTCGATTCCAGAGGATCCCGGTTCACACGACATGACCCTAGGCGGGTCGGCACCGGCCAGTTCGCGCACTTCCCTAGTTTCTCAAGCCCAACGCTCTGCGGGAACAGTTGTCGGTTGTCGACCCGTCAGTGATCGGGCGCTTCAAGGTCCGGGTTTTCATGTCCATTCTGGTGGTCGTGTTCTACGTTGCGGAGTGTGCGGCGATCCTGGTCCTGTTGTGGGGTACCGTGCGCAGCATTTGGCCGCCGATTCATGGACGGTAATGAGCCCTCACTTCTCGACCGAGCCGAGCCCGCGCTGGAGCATACCCCTGGCGTTCTCGGCGTCGGGAGATTGCAGCTGCGCTGGGTGGGCCGTCGACTCCACGGTGCAGCCACCTTGGTCGTCGCCGAAGGGCCGCTCTCGGCCGCGGAGACAATTGCCCATGAAGCCGAACACCGCCTCACCGAAGTCCTTCCCAGTAAAAAGCAGCTGAAGTGCTGCCGTGAACGGCCCGATGCAGGGACTGTGTGCTCCTGGAACTGCGCAACAATCCGCCTGCCCAGGGGCAGGGCCGACGGAAGGGCAAGTCAGTGCGATGACGGCTGTATTCGCCAGGTTTCCCTGCCAGCCACCCGATTAGCGGCTGGGCCGCTGGCGTAGGAGGACGGCACACAGCGCGGCCATGCCAGCCAGTGCAATGGCGAGGGTTCCCAATCCCGCGGCCAGGCTGGCAACTGAGGCGATCCCGCCCACCAGAAGCGGGCCGCCTGCATCGCCGATTTCACGTCCCATTTCCGCTGTCCCCATGGTCTGTCCCATGCGTTCGGGCGGCGTGGTGGCGGCCAAGTGGGCAAATCCCAGCGGGGTGGTGATGCCGATCCCGGCACCAAGGACGACGGCGGCCAGGTACAAGGTGGCGACGCCCGGCACCAGCGTCAAGGTGCAGAGCGCGGCGGCGATCAGGGCCAGGCCGACCGCCATTCCCGCCCCGGTGGAAACATCCCCTTCATCCCTGAGCCGACCCACCCAGGGCTGGATAAGTGTGGAGGACAGGGCAAGAAGCGCCACGACGGACATGCTTCCAAAGAGCGACAGGTGCAGGGAAGTGCCGAGCAGTGGCAGGAAGCCGACGGCGACTCCCAAGGCTCCGGTGGCTCCGGCCAGTACCATGGTCGGGATGAGAAATCCTCGCTGCCCGGTCTGTCGGGCGAGGTCGATGACGGTGTAGCGGGGGCGTGGCAGCACCGGAAGTTCCGGCATCGCAAATTGTGTCCACAGTGCCGCAGCGCAGGAGATGGCAGTCAGGGCCAGAAACAGGGCAGGCAGTCCACCGACCAGGATCAGTACTGCCCCAATCACGGGCCCCAGCACGTAGCCGAGCCCCTTCCAAGACCCGTACTTACCGAAGTAGCGTCCGGCAGCAGCGGGACCCGCCAAGCGGGCGACGGCGGCAGAAGAGGCCGGGGAGAACGCGGACGCCGCGGCACCCTGGCCCAAACGGACCAAGCCCAGCGCGGCGGGAGTGGCTGCGAAGATCCCGAGAAGGGAGAAGACCGCGAAGGCGAGCAGGCCACCGATGATGACTGGCTTGGCCCCGATCCGGTCGCTGAGGGAACCAAAGACTGGTTTGAGGATGACCTCGGCCAGGTCGTAGGCGGCCAGCAGCACCCCGAAGGTCAACAGAGCAATGCCGAGATTGTGGGACTCGGCGCCGATTCCGGCGGCAATGCTGTGTGCACCGAAAGCTGTGGTGAATCCTGCCGCGTACAACGGAGCCAGGCCCCGTGCCGAAGGACGGTGGTTTTTGATGGGCGCGATGCCGGCTTGAGGGGGCGGCATGGGCATGTTCGTCACCCTCCGGTGATTCGGTCGGTGTCCTCCGCCGTGCCGTGGACAGCTTGGTACACCAGTTCCGCGTACCCATCCAGAGCGTTGTTGCATACGCGCAGGTGCCGGTCGGCGTCCCGGGCCTCGGGGAGGTCCAGGACATCGCGTTTCTTCAAGTCCCGGTACCAGCGCCGCAACCGCTCCATGCTTTGCTCTTCTTCCTCCAGTTCCGCGAAGGTGAATTTTTCCTTGGCGATCTCCTTGGCGAGCTCGGCCTCGAACTTGCCGCAATCGGCGGTAAATTCAGCCCATTCGTCCACGCGGGCAGCCTTGAAGGTGTCGTGCAGCAAAGCCCTTGCGGCTTCATCCCGCGGGGCCGCATCGATCACAGCGAACGTTCCACCTCCTTTACGGCTCAATTCTGCAGCTCGGTCCAGCTCCGCCTGAAACACCGGGCCGGCCGGGAGCGTCCAAACGCCGGAAGACACCGGGACGGCTCCGGTCTTGCGCAGTTGGCGCCACACGGCCACCCGGTGCCGCGAGGGCTCGGACGGTATCTGAACAATAATCAGGACCCACTCAATATTCTGTGCCACAATAAGGATTGTAACAGCCGTTACTTTAGGAAGTGAAGTAATGCGAGAAATCAGCAATGCACCGAAAGAGGCAACCGGGGACCGGGCCCTGCTCGATAAGACCTTCCAGGTCAGCCTTATCCTCAAGGGCCTGGACGGGGTCCTTGAATTGATTGGTGGCATTCTGTTGTTGCTGGTTTCCCCGGCCCAGCTCGGCTCTGTGGCCCGGTTCCTGACCCAGCATGAGCTCTCCGAGGACCCCCATGACCTCATTGCCAATATGCTGGTGCACTACGCCGGGACCCTGACCGTTTCCGCCTCCCTGTTCGGGGCCGTATACCTGCTCCTCCACGGGCTCGTGAAAATCGCGCTGGTCTGGGCGGTGCTCAAGGACAAAGTCTGGGCCTACCCATGGATGGTCGCCTTCCTGCTGGTCTTCATCGCCTACCAGGGCTACCAGCTGGTCGTCGGCTTCAACATCGGAATGGCGCTCCTAACCGCTTTTGACATCTTCATCGTCTTCCTCACCATCCACGAATACCGTGCACACAAAACCCGAAGCGCCCAAACCCAACCCGGCCAGCAGTGAAACCGGAGAGCTTGTCGTTTGCCGAAGACGACTGCACTGCATGTCCAAAGTCGTCTGCACTGCGATTGCGTGTCCGACAGCCGACAGCCAGTGCGAGTTTGTTGCACAATCTGCAGATTCGGCGTCCTTGAAGCGTGTCCCGTATAGACGTTTAAAATCGTCCCATAAGACGGGTCCTCGACAGAACACGCCCACGTGTGGCCTGCATCATTGCAAGCACTGGCTGCTGACCGTTTCGTTTGCCCCGTCCGTTGATCCGTCCTGTGCCTGTGCCCCATACGGGACGGGTGACGAACTCATGTGGGGACCCGCCATGACCCATCGACACGTTGTCTCGGTTCTTGCCGTGCTCTAACGGATCCAGGGTAGCTTGAGCGGGTCAGGTGCGCCTAGTTCCATCAACAGATGATACTGGGCGCAGGGAAAGTGACACGAAACGGAGAATTGTCGTGACTTGGGCCGTTGCATCACCGCAGGTCAGGAGGATTCTGTGGTGACAGTCAGCGTGGGCTCCTATACGGAGCTAGAGATCCCGCAGGGGCCCCTGGCCGGTGCTTGATTCCGGGCCGCGACGGCCTCGAGCGCGCAGTCCGCGGCACGGTGAATCCTGTCCCTGACTCGGCCGGATCATGAACCAGCCTTGCCCAAGCTAGCCGTGCATGCACTGCAGGTCTTATGGTGAGGGAGATTACTCCCGAACGAGGTGGGCGGTTTGCAGCAGGCCAGAACGTGCGAGAGGCGGGACATTCCAGCCCCGTGCCCGTGTTCAGGCCGCCCATGTGCAAGCAAACGAGTGGGACACGTTCTTCTGGCGGGTACAGCTATTTTAGGTGGAGGAGTCTCATCATGTCTGCAGCGATCCCGGTCAACGACGACACTTCGCCGATCCGTCTCTCCGAAATCGAGCAAGCCAGGGAACTGCTCAGGGGCGTGACTTCCTGCACGCCGATAGAGACCAGCACCTCGCTCAGCGCCATGGCAGGGGTTCCGGTATTGCTCAAGTGTGAGAACTTGCAACGCGCTGGTTCGTTCAAGCTCCGTGGTGCCTTTACGCGGCTATCGGCGCTGAGCGAAGCGGAGCGCAACCGAGGAGTCATAGCCGCAAGCGCGGGAAATCATGCCCAGGGCGTGGCGGTGGCCGCACGCGAGCTGGGGATTGATTGCGTGGTGTTCATGCCGACCGGGGCTGCACTTCCAAAAGTGACTGCCACCCGCGGCTACGGTGCCGAGGTGCGTTTGGCCGGGGAAGATTTGGCGGAGTCCATCGAATTGGCACAAGACGAGGCGGCCGCAAGCGGCCGTGTTTTTATTCCACCCTTTGATCATGTTGACATCGTCACCGGCCAGGCCACTTTGGGCCTTGAGGTTTTGGAGCAGGTGCCGGAGGTCGCGACCATCATCGTCCCTACGGGAGGCGGGGGGCTGCTCGCAGGGGTGGCCGCTGCCGTGCATCTCTCCGGTTCCTGTGCCCGGGTGGTCGGGGTGCAGGCCGAGGGAGCGGCAGCGTTCCCGGCTTCGTTGGCCCAGGGGGCTCCGGTACGCCTGACCCGGATGGCGACAATTGCCGACGGGATCGCCGTACCTGTGCCAAGTGCGCTGACCTTGGGCATTGTGCGCGAGCACGTGGCCGAGATTCGTACGGTGACGGAGGAACAGATCGGCGAGGCGATGCTGTTCTTGAGCGAGCGCGCCAAGCTGGTTGTCGAGCCTGCCGGCGCCGTGGGTGTTGCTGCCCTGCTCGACGGTGCGCAAGGACTGAAGGGGCCTGTCGTCGTCGTCCTGTCGGGCGGGAACGTCGACACCTTGTTGCTTGATCGGGTACTGCTGCACGGCCTTGCAGCGGCCGGGCGTTTCATGGAAATGATAGTACGCCTGCCCGACCGGCCCGGGTCGCTGGTGAAGTTCCTCACAGCACTGGCACGAACGGAATGCAACGTGGTGAGTGTGGAGCATGACCGAACGAGCAGCGGGCTCGCGGCAACCGATGTGCAGATCGGCGTCAAGGTGGAGACCAAAGGCCGCGAACACAAAGTGGAGATCATTTCAGAGCTTAAGCGACTCGGATACGACGTGGGGTTTCCCGCTGTTGAAAAAGCCTGACGGTTGTTCCCTTCCACGTTCGTCATGGCCCACGTTCGTCATGGAAATGCGCATGGCGTGTTCGCACCGCAAGCCGAGCCGCAGCCATTCGTTGGGAACGCCGGCACACAGCACGCTAGTGCCGGGCCGTGAAGCCGACGGGGATGCGCTGAAGCTCGGCGCGTGGAAGCACGGCCGTCACGGCGCCGCGGCCATGGCGGAACGTGCTCGTGCCCCCGGCGCATCTGCTCGTCGAGGTCCGCCAAGTTGATGGGGTCGGAGCGGTCGTTTGGATTGCGCCAGAGCGTATAGGTGACACTGGCTGTCATGTCGCTATATCCACGCTGACCGTGGCCGTACCCCAGACCGACGGTATCCGTGTCCTCCAGCGAAGGCTGGGGCCCGAGCCCCATCACCGGGTACACTCGGCGAATGGTCACGATTCACAGGTTGCCGGACTGCGGCAATGCTCCCCGAAGGGAGCTCCTGGCCGCACTCGTCATCGCGCTCGCCAAGCACGACGCCGACCATGTGGACTCAGTCCTTGCCGACGACATTGCATGGAGGATCCTGGGGCAACGCATTTTGGAAGGCCGCGACGGGGTGCGCCAGTGGATAGCGGCAACTCCCCCGGTTGAAGAAGTGTCCTTCGGATCCCTGCTCACGCACGGGCGCGGGGCCAGCGTTGACGGCGTGCTCGTTCTCCACGATGGTACACGGCAGGCATTTTGCCATGTCCTGCGTTTCGCCGGAGCGGCCAAAACAGCGAAAGTGCTCGAGGCCGACAGCTACCTCATCGCGCTGCCCGCTCACTGAACTGCCCGCGCACGCAGTTGCTGGACACTGAGTTGCGGCTCCTCCGACGCGCAGGCGGACAACCCACCAGCATCGCCAGGTTAGAGCACGTCCAGGCCGTCACAGCGAACCTGCACTGGCTTGCCCACCCGGCGGGCTGCATTGGAGGCTTTCAGGGACCGCATGGCGGCGGTGATCCCGGCAGCTTCCGAGTAGGGGAAGAAGACAAGTGTGCGGTAGTCCGGGGCTTCTTCCTCTTCCGCCGAGGGCGCCGCGAGGTAGGCCCGCGGCAACGGGGCCGGACCAACCACCCTGACCCCTTCAGGCAGTTCCAGGGCGGCCACAAATGCCTCCACATCGGCTTCGCGTCCCGTGAGGGCTGCGAGCCTGACGGCCGGGGGCAGCTGCAATTCACGGTGCAGCATGAACTCCCGTTCGGCGTAGCCGGCCGGATCCCAGCGAACCAGTGCGGCAACTTCCGTGGACTCCTCTGCGGTGACCACCACCACGCCGCCGTCCTTGGCCGGGCGCACGAGGGCCGCCGCATTCATCCAGCGTCGCAGCGTTTCCTCCCCCGCCCGCAACGTTTCACGGCGGAGCATGGAGTCCCCGTCGAGGAGAAGCGCTGCCGCATAACCGCGCGCTGCCACGGGCTCCGCACCGATGGTGGCCACCACAATGGCCGGCTTGTCAGGCACCGTGGTCTTGATGTGTTCCCCGGAAGAGGAGATGACGGGCACCGAAGGGAAAGCCCTCCCCAGTTCCTCGGCAGTGCGCAAAGCACCGACGGAGATGGCCCGCAGCTCGTGGAATCCGCAGTTGCTGCAGCTAAAGGCTGTCTCGGCCACCCCGCACCACTTGCAGGTGACCATGATGGAGGTGGACCCAGCCGACCGGGCCTGCATCAGGGGGCCCGTGCAGTGCCTGCAGCGGGCCACTTCGCGGCAGCGCTGGCACGCTAGCGCCGGTGCGTAGCCCGTGCGGGCCACTTGGACCAGGACGGGGCCAAACTTGACGGCAGCCTTGGCGCTTTCCCAGGCCCTGTGCGGCAGGCGCGCCATGGCAGCGGCCGGGTCGCGTTCCATCTCATAGGAGTCCGAGGTGCTGATGACCCTTGCCGTGGATTTACGAACGGCGGGACGGGCGGCCACCAGCTCCTGTGCCCACCCCGTGGCCACCAGGCGTTGGGATTGGCTGCTGCGGGAGTGGCCTGCCATGAGCACTGCCGTGTCCTGGATTTCCGAGCGCAGCAACAACACGTCACGGCTGTGCTGGTAGGGGGCGCGGCGCTCAACGTGCAGCTCGTCGCCGTCGTCCCAGCAGCACACAAGGCCCAGATCCGCCACGGGGGCGTAGGCCGCAGACCGGGTGCCGATGACAATTTTCACGTCCCCGGACAGGACCTTCAGGAAGTTGGCATAGCGCAGGCTCGGGCCGTCGTCGGCGGTCAGCTTCAGAAAAGTTCCTTCCTCCAACACGGTGGCGAAGGCGTGCTCCAGCAGCTCAAGGTCGCGCAGGTCGGGTACCACCACAATGGCACCGCGGCCCGAGATCTGGCAGGACGCCACTGCCTGGGCCAGTTGGTGGTGCCAGGAGTGCACGCCAAAGCCGGCCAGGGAGCCCAAAACGGCCTTGGGTGCTTCTCCCATGGCCAGCCGGGTCAGGAAGTCCTCGGCATGGTCGTAATCGGCAAACGGCGAAGACTCCAGATGTGGCGTTGGCTCATGCGGGACGGGAGCAGTTGAATCGGCCCTGCGCAGGAACACCTTCTCCAAACTGGCGACCCGTGGCGGCACGGCGACGCGCAACACGTCCGCCACGGTTCCGCTGTACCTCGCGGCCACTTTTCGGGCTAGCTCCAACACCGCCGGGGCCAGCACCGGAACAGCTGAATAGACACGCCCCAGCGGCACCAAACGTTCGCTTTGGGATTCGGCAACCCGCGCCACCAAAAAGCCGTTGAGGTCTTGGCCGGAGAACTTCACCCGCACCCGCACACCAGGCTGGGCCTCGGCGTCGAGCTCCTTGGGCACGGAGTAGTCGAAGATCCTGTCAAGGTGCGGCAGCGGCGAATCAATGACGACTTGGGCCACCGGCAGTTCCGCAGCCAGCACCACCCCGCTGTGCGGATCGGCAACCCGTTCCTTGGCCACAAAGCCGCTCAGCAGGCTCAGTTGCACACCCTGGCTGGAATCCTCATCCATGGCGTACTCCTTGTCTTGGCATGCGGTCGACTTGTCCGGGCGTGCAATCGGCGCCTTTGCATGCCCTGGGCGGCGGGCCCGTTGCGGGGGCCTAAAACAAGCTAAGCACAGCCCCCTGACAAAGATGTCGGCGGGCTGTGCTTGGCTGTGGATGAAGGTGTTGGGGAAAACGAAAAACCGGAAGGTTTAAGCGTTGAAGAACGCCTTCAACTCATCCACGCGGTCAAGGTTTTCCCAGGTGAAGTCCGGATCGTCGCGGCCAAAGTGGCCGTGGGCCGCCGTCTTGGCGTAGATGGGCCGCTTGAGGTCAAGCGCCCGAATGATGGGGCTGGGGCGCAGGTCAAACACGGCGGCAATGGCGGCTTCGATGCGGCGCGGGTCGACTGTCTCGGTGCCGAAGGTCTCCACATACACACCCACCGGGCGGGCCATGCCAATGGCGTAGCCAACCTGGACTTCGGCCCGGGCGGCAAGGCCGGCGGCAACCACGTTCTTGGCGACCCAGCGCATGGCGTACGCGGCCGAGCGGTCCACCTTTGACGGGTCCTTGCCGGAAAAGGCACCACCACCGTGGCGGGCCATGCCGCCGTAGGTGTCCACGATGATCTTGCGCCCCGTCAAGCCGGCGTCGCCCACGGGACCGCCCACCACGAAAGGCCCCGCCGGGTTCAGGTGTGTCTTGACAGCGGTGATATCCAGTCCGGAGGCCTCCATGACAGGGGCAATGACGAATTCCTGCAGGTCTGCGCGCAGCCGGTCCAGGCTGGTGCCCTCCGCGTGCTGGCTGGAAATGACCACGGTGTCCACGGAGACCGGAACATCACCGTCGTAGCCAATGGTCACCTGGGTTTTTCCGTCCGGGCGCAGGTACTCAAGCAACCCCGACTTGCGGACCGAGGTGAGCCGTTCCGAGAGCCTGTGGGCCAAGTAAATGGGGGTGGGCATGTAGGAGGCGGTCTCATTGCTGGCGTAGCCAAACATGAGCCCCTGGTCCCCTGCACCCTGCGTGTCGTCGTCGTCGACGGCCGTGCCTTCACGGACCTCCAGGGAGTTGAAGACGCCGTCGGAAATGTCCTGGGACTGCTGGCCGATCGAGACAGAGACACCACAGCGTGCACCGTCGAATCCGTTGGCGGAGGAATCGTAGCCAATGTCCAAAATGGTGTTGCGGACGATCTGCGGAATTTCCACGTACGCGTTCGTGGTGACCTCGCCCGCCACGTGCACCAGCCCTGTGGTGGCCATGGTCTCCACAGCGACCCGTGAATTGGGGTCTTCGGCCAGCAGCGCATCCAAAATGGCGTCGCTGATCTGGTCGCAAATTTTGTCCGGGTGGCCGGCTGTCACTGATTCGGAGGTAAAAAGGCGCAAGGGGTTTAGTGAAGTCACGTGTCTACTTTACTTGTCGTTGTGCTGCCCACCGGCGACGGCAGACATGGATGGTCACACTGGGCAGGGTCAGCCGTTGGCCAGCCGTTGGGCAATCAGATGCACGACGGCGTCGGCCACCTCGCGCTTGCTGCCGCCGGTTTGCACGGGGCTGGCGCCGTCAAGGGCCAAGATTTCCACCTGGTTGTTGTCCTGTCCAAAGACCCGCTCGGCTCCGGACTCCCCCGGTCCCACTTCATTGACCACCAGCAGGTCACAGCCCTTGCGGACAAGCTTTTGCCGCCCATAGCTGTGCGCATCACCCTGTTCGTCGCCGGTCTCGGCCGCGAATCCAACAATGAGCTGCCGCTGGTTTTGGGCGGCCCGGTGGGCCACCAATTCCACCAGGATGTCGGGGTTGCGCACCAGTTCGATGACGGGGTCGGGGACGTTGTCGCGTTTTTTGATCTTGCCCGTGGAAAGGCTTGCCGGACGAAAGTCGGCCACGGCGGCCGCCATGACGACGACGTCGGCCGTGGCTGCCGCCGCCAGTGCGGCGGCCCGCAGTTCACGGGCCGTCTCAATGGGTTGCAGCTTCACCCCGGCAGGGACGGGCACGTCAAGGGGCGCGTGGATCAGTGTCACTGTGGCACCGGCGGCCAGGGCGGCCTCGGCCAGTGCCACTCCCTGCTTGCCGGAGGACTTGTTGCCCAAGTAACGCACCGGGTCCAGGGGTTCGCGGGTGCCCCCGGCAGTGATGAGTACCTGCCGCCCGGACAACGGACCAGTTCCGCCGGCGGGAGCGAGTGAAAGGGCGGCTGCTGGTGCCGCCACAGCATCGGGTCCCGGGCCCACTGAAGGAGCCGGTGCAGTGTCGGCTGGAAGTTCCGGGGCGACAGCGGCGGCCGGGATTCCGGCGTCGTGCTGCAACATGTCCTGTCTGTCTGTGCCGGGTTCAAGAGCGCCAGGCTCAAGAGCGTCGGGATCCAGAACTGCGGGCTCACCCAGTGCAGGGCCCGCGGCCGGGACAAGCGCCATGGCGGCGGCAAAGATCTCCTCCGGCTCGGGCAGCCGGCCGGGTCCTGTGTCGGCACCCGTCAATCGACCCACGGCCGGGTCCAGCACATGGATGCCGCGGGCGCGCAGGGTGGCAACGTTGGCTGCCGTGGCCGCGTGCTGCCACATTTCGGTGTGCATGGCAGGGGCGAACAACACCGGCCCGCGCGCCATCAGCAAAGTGGTGGTCAGCAGGTCGTTGGCGTGCCCGCCGGCAGCTTTCGCCAGCAGATCGGCGGTGGCCGGAGCCACCACGATCAGGTCGGCCTCCTGGCCAATCCTGACGTGGTTGACGGACTCGACGGCGTCAAAGACGTCGTTCGTGGCGGGGCGGCCGCTGAGGGCCTCCCACGTGGCGACGCCCACAAAGCGCTTCGACGCCTCCGTGGGGATGACAGTGACCTTGTGGCCGGCCTCCGTGAAGAGGCGCAGCAGCAAGGCGGACTTGTAGGCGGCGATGCCGCCGCCCACACCCAAAACAATGTTCAGCACATTCATCCCCTGCGAAAAACGCTGGTTAGGCGGCTTCGATGGGGGCGGAGACCAGCAGGCCCTCGTCGATTTCACGGAAGGCGATGGAAAGCGACTTCTCGTTCAGCTTCGTGTCCACCAGCGGGCCGACGTACTCAAACAGGCCCTCGTGGAGCTGTGCGTAGTAGGCGTTGATCTGGCGCGCGCGCTTTGCACCAAAGATGACCAATCCGTACTTCGAATCGGCAGCTTTAAGCAGCGAATCGATGGGGGGATTGATGATGCCTTCGGGTTGTGTTGTCAATTGCTTCTCCAAAATTCGTAAAGGGTCTTGCGGTTTAATCAAGGTGGTGGGGCGTGAGCCCCATCAAGTCAACCAGCGCCGCTGCTGCACGGCTGACTTGGTCATTGACAATGACGTAATCAAACTCCGTGGCAGCAGCAAGTTCCAGTTTAGCTGTTTCCAGGCGTCGGTGCTGTTCCTCGGCGCTTTCCGTGCCGCGTCCCACCAATCTGCGGACCAATTCCTCCCATGTGGGCGGTGCCAGAAACACAAAGTCGGCTTCCGGCATGGCCGATTTGACCTGCCGGGCGCCCTGCAAGTCAATCTCCAGCAACACGGACTTGCCGGCTGCCACGGCAGCCTCCACGGTGCTGCGCAACGTGCCGTAGCGGTTGACGCCGTGGACCACGGCCCACTCAAGCAAGTCGCCGTCGGCCACCAGGGAATCAAATTCGTCGGCGGACTTGAAGAAGTAATGAATTCCTTCATCTTCCCCGGGCCGGGCCTGGCGTGTGGTGGCCGACACCGAAAGCCACACATCCGGGTAATTGTCGCGAATAAACGTGGAGACAGTCCCCTTGCCGACGGCGGTGGGTCCGGCCAACACCGTCACCCCGCTGCGGGGCTTGGTGCGGGCGGTGTTTTCCGTCGGGACATTGTCTGTGGGCACACTGTCTGCCGGCACATTTTCCACGGGCACGTTTTCCGCGGGTACGGAAACTCCGCTCACCGCTTCCGCCCCAGGTAGTCCACCAGGGCCCGGCGCTGGTGCACGCCCAAGCCACGCACCCTGCGCGTTGGGGCTATCCCCAGCTCGCTCATGATCACAGTTGCACGTACCTTTCCTATGCCCGGGAGGGCTTCGAGTAATTCACACACTTTGAGTCTGTCCAGGGCAGCTTCACCGGGAGCCGCGGCAAGCACCGCAGCAACGGTGGTTTGCCCTGTTTTGAGATCCTGCTTGGCCTGGGACCGCAAGGCCCTGGCCGCCATGGCCTTGATGCGTGCCTCCGCGCGTTCTTCATGGGACAGATGCGGCAAATTCACGTAAAAGCTCCCTGCTGATGGCTGTCCCCGGTGCGGGTCATTTACTCGCTAATCATTCGAACCTATCCGCACCGGGGAAGCAAATCAATCTGTCCCAAGCAGCTCGCACCAACTACAACCTCTGCAGTGTCGCCGTCGTTGCGGCCCGCAGCTCTGCCACCCCGGGCCCGGCGGCCAGGATGCCGCGGCTGGAGGTGGCCAGCACACCCGGATAGGCGGCACCAAAGGTGGCCCGCATGTCGGCACCCGTGGCGCCCTGTGCACCCAGGCCCGGCGCCAGCAGCGGACCGTGGACGGCTGCCAGGTCGATGCCGAGTTCCTTCAGCGCGTCACCCACCGTGGCACCGACCACCAGCCCCACCGAGCCCAAAGTTACAGAGGCCCAACGCTGGTTTTCGACGGCAGCTGCCTGCACAATGCGCTTGGCGACCGAATCGGCGCCGCCCACATGCTGTACGGAGGCGCCTTCCGGGTTGGACGTCAGGGCCAGCACAAACACTCCCCTGCCATTGGCGGCCGCCAGGTCAAGGGCGGGACGCAACGATTCAAAGCCCAGGTAGGGGCTCAGCGTCACTGAATCCGCAGCCAATGCCGAACCGTCCCGCAACCACGCATCGGCATAGCCGGCCATGGTGGAGCCAATGTCCCCACGCTTGGCGTCGGCAATGGTCAGCACCCCGGCCTCCGCGGCCGCTGCCAGCAATTCCTCCAGCGCCGCCATGCCGGCCGAGCCGTGGCGCTCATACAGCGCCACCTGCGGCTTGATGGCGGCCGCCAAGGGTGCAACGGCCTCCAGCACGGTCTGCGAGAACGTGCGCAGGCCCTGCACCGAGTCCGCCAGCCCCCACCCCGCCAGCAGTGCCGGGTGCGGGTCGATCCCCACACACAGCGGTCCGCGGGCAAGCATGGCGGCGGCGAGGCGGACGCCAAATCCCCTAGTCGCTCCCTCTGCTCGCAAGCTCGCAGTGGGGCCCTCGCGACCGGGGGCCCGCCGTCCGGCGTCGTGCGGGTTAGGCATTCTGCGCTGCCAGTCCCGCTGCCAGGACGACGGCGTGTTCCTGCAGGCTGGTGACGTCCCATTCGTAGGAGCGCAGTGCCTCCATGGCCTGGACTGCCACGTTGAACTCGGCCACCGTGGTGATGCAGGGCTTGCCGTTTGAAACTGCCGCTGCACGGATTTCGTAGCCGTCGCCGCGGGCCTGGCCGCCTGACGGGGTGTTGAAGATCATGGCGATCTCCCCGTCATTGATCAAGTCCACGACGCTCCGCTCGTCCTGGCCCGTGCCTTCCTGGCTGATCTTGCGCACCGTGGTGGAGGCAATGCCGTTGCGGCGCAGCACATCGGCGGTGCCGCTGGTGGCGACGATCGTGTAGTCGAGGTCTACCAGGCGCTTGACGGCCATGATGATGGAGCGCTTATCGCGGTTGGCCACCGAAACGAACACGGTGCCGGAGACCGGCAGGGCGTTGTTGGCTGCTGCCTGGCTCTTGGCAAAGGCCGTGTCGAAGTGCTTGTCGATGCCCATGACCTCGCCGGTGGAGCGCATTTCCGGCCCGAGCAGGGAATCGACCACGTGGCCTTCCGGAGTGCGGAATCGGTTGAAGGGCAGCACTGCTTCCTTCACGGCAACAGGGGCGTTGTCGGGCAGGTTTCCGCCGTCGCCCTGTTCCGGCAGGATGTGGTGGACGCTGCGCAGGTGGGCGATGGACACGCCCACTCCAATCAGCGCCGCCGCCTTGGCCATCTGCACGCCGGTTGCCTTGGAGACAAAAGGCACTGTGCGGGAGGCACGCGGGTTCGCTTCAAGCACGTACAGGATGTCTGCGGCCAGGGCGAACTGGATGTTGATCAGGCCCCTGACGCCCACGCCTTCGGCAATGGCGCGCGTGGCGGCCTTGACCCGGTCCTGCACGTCCTGACCCAAGGTGATGGGGGGAAGCACGCAGGCAGAGTCGCCGGAGTGGATGCCGGCTTCCTCGATGTGCTCCATGATGCCGCCAAGGTACATGTCCTTGCCGTCGAAGAGTGCGTCGACGTCGATTTCGATGGCGTCTTCCAGGAAGCGGTCAATCAGCACCGGGTGGGCCTCGGTGATCTCCGTGGCGTTGGTGATGTAGCGCGAGAGGTGCGCTTCGTCATAGACGATCTCCATGCCGCGGCCACCCAACACATAGGAGGGGCGGACCAGCACGGGGTATCCGATCTCGTCGGCGATCGTCTTGGCGTCGTTGAAGGAGACGGCCGTGCCGTTCTTCGGGGCGATGAGCCCCGCCTCGTCCAAGACGCGGGCAAACATGCCGCGGTGCTCGGCCAGGTCGATGGCTTCCGGGGACGTGCCCAAGATGGGCACACCGGCGTCGGCCAGTTCCGCAGCCAGCTTCAGCGGTGTCTGGCCGCCGAGTTGGACAAACACGCCCATGACACCGCCGGTGCGCTCTTCGGCGGCGATGATCTCCAAGACGTCCTCAAGGGTCAGCGGCTCAAAGTACAGGCGCGTGGAGACGTCGTAGTCGGTGGAGACGGTTTCCGGGTTGCAGTTGACCATGACGGTCTCGTAGCCGGCCTTGCGCAGCGCCATCGAGGCGTGGACACAGGAGTAGTCAAATTCGATGCCCTGGCCAATGCGGTTCGGTCCTGAGCCGAGGATGATGACCGACGGCTTTTCGTGCAGCGCAAGCTCGTCTTCCTCGTCGTAGGAGGAGTAGTGGTACGGGGTGTAGGCGGCAAACTCGGCCGCACAGGTGTCGACCGTCTTGTACACGGGACGGATGTTCAGCGCTTGGCGGACGCCGCGCACCACAGCCTCGGAGTTGAAAGTCAACGCGCCGATCTGGGCGTCGGAGAAGCCGTGGCGCTTGGCCAGCTTCAGCATTTCCGGGGTCAGCGCGGTGGACTGGCGGATGGTTGCCGAGACCTCGTTGAGCAGCACCAGCTGGTCAAGGAACCAGGGGTCGATGCCTGTTGCCTCGTACAGCTGCTCAATCGTGGCACCGCCCAGGAGTGCACGCTGGACCTGGGACAGGCGCTCGGTGGTGGGGCGCTTGGAGGATTCGATGAGCTCAGGCACGTCGAGTTCGTTGACGCTGCTGAATTCAAGGCTGGCACCCTTTTGCTCCAGTGAACGCAGCGCCTTCTGCAGCGCTTCGGTGAAGTTGCGGCCCATGGACATGGCCTCGCCAACACTCTTCATGGTGGTGGTGAGGGTGGGGTCCGCCGCCGGGAACTTCTCGAAGGCGAAGCGCGGAACCTTGACCACCACGTAATCCAGTGCCGGTTCGAAGGAGGCCGGGGTCTTCTGGGTGATGTCGTTGGGGATTTCATCCAGCGTGTAGCCCAGGGACAGCTTGGTGGCAATCTTGGCGATGGCGAAGCCGGTGGCCTTCGAGGCCAGTGCCGAGGAGCGTGAAACACGCGGGTTCATCTCAATGACGACGACGCGGCCCGTGTCCGGCTCAATGGCGAACTGAATGTTGCAACCACCGGTATCGACGCCAACTTCGCGGATGATGGCGATGGAGATGTCGCGCAGGTTCTGGTACTCGCGGTCCGTCAGGGTCATGGCCGGAGCCACGGTGATGGAGTCGCCGGTGTGGACGCCCACCGGGTCAAAGTTTTCGATGGAGCAGACAACCACGACATTGTCGTTCTTGTCCCGCATCATTTCCAGCTCGTATTCCTTCCAGCCAAGGATGGACTCTTCGAGCAAAACCTCGGTGGTGGGGCTGTACTGCAGGCCCTGGCCCACAATGCGTTCCAGGTCCGACGGGCTGTAGGCCAGTCCGGAGCCGAGCCCGCCCATGGTGAAGGAGGGGCGCACCACCATCGGGTAGCCGAGGTCCTCAGCAGCGACGAATGCCTCAGCCAGGGTGTGGATGATGTGGCTGCGTGCCGACTCGGCACCGCAACGCTCCACGACGCCCTTGAACTTTTCGCGGTCCTCGCCGAGTTCGATCGCGGCGATGTTGGCGCCGATCAACTCAACCTTGTACTTTTCCAGCACGCCGTTCTTGTCCAAGGCGATGGCCGTGTTCAGGGCCGTCTGACCGCCCAGGGTGGGCAGGAGTGCGTCGGGACGTTCCTTGGCGATGATCTTCTCCACCACCTCGGGGGTGATGGGCTCAACGTAGGTGGCGTCGGCGAACTCGGGGTCGGTCATGATGGTGGCGGGGTTGGAGTTGACGAGGATGACCCGCAGGCCCTCCTCCTTCAAAACACGCAGCGCCTGGGTGCCGGAGTAGTCGAACTCGGCGGCCTGTCCAATCACGATCGGGCCGGAGCCAATGACCAAAACTGACTTAAGATCTTCCCTTTTTGGCATTACTTGTTTTCCTGGCTCTGTGTGGTTTGGCTCTGTGCGGTCTTGTACTCGGTCATGAGGTTGATGAACCTGTCGAACAGGTAGGCGGCGTCATGCGGGCCGGCCGCGGCTTCGGGGTGGTATTGCACCGAGAAGGCGGGGACGTCCATGCAGGAGAGGCCTTCAACCACTTGGTCGTTGAGGCTGATGTGGCTGACCTTGACCCTGCCGAAGCGATCTTCCGGTGCCTGGGTGGGCCCGTCAAGGGGCGCGTCGACGGCGAAGCCGTGGTTCTGGCTGGTGATTTCCACCTTGCCGGTGCTGCGGTCAAGGACCGGCTGGTTCATGCCGCGGTGCCCGTAGCGCAGCTTGTAGGTGCCAAAGCCCAGGGCCCGTCCCAGGATCTGGTTCCCGAAGCAGATGCCGAAGTAGGGCACGCCGGCTTCAAGGAAGCTGCGCACGAATCCGACCTGGCGGTCGGCCGTGGCGGGGTCGCCCGGGCCGTTGGAAATAAACACGCCGTCGGGGTTCAGCGCTTGGGCCTCTTCAAACGTGGCGGTGGCTGGCAGGACGTGCAGGCGCACGCCGCGCTCGGCGAATCGGGCCGGGGTCATCGCCTTCATGCCCAGGTCGAGGGCCACGATGTTGAACAGGGTCTCCCCCGTCCAGCCGTGCTCGGCAGGTTCCACGACGTAGGCCTCCTTGCAGCTGACTTCCTCGGCCAGGCGCAGCCCGGCCATGGCAGGCTGGGCAACGACGTCGGCGAGCAGCTCCGCTTCGGGGCGGGCGGCGTCGGCGCCGGAGAAGATGCCGGCCTTCATGGAGCCGCGTTCGCGCAGGTGCCGGGTGATGGCGCGGGTGTCTAGACCCTGGATGCCGACGACGCCCTGGGAAGAAAGCTCGTCGTCGAGCGTTCCCTCGCTGCGCCAGTTGGACGGGCGGCGGGCGGCATCGCGGACAATATAGCCGGCGGCCCAGATGCGGGCGGACTCGTTGTCGGCCTTGTTCACGCCGGTGTTGCCGATGTGCGGGGCAGTCTGCACGATCAGCTGACGGGCGTAGGAGGGGTCGGTCAGGGTTTCCTGGTATCCGGTCATGCCGGTGGTGAAGACCGCTTCGCCCAGGGCCGTGCCCTGTGCCCCGTAGCTGCTGCCACGGAAAGTGCGGCCGTCTTCCAAGACTAAAAGTGCCTGTGCAGGCATGGTTGTTTCACTCATTCTCAATTGTTCTTTCCGTTGGGCTCTGTATCGCTGTCTTCAGGCAGCAA
Organism: Arthrobacter sp. H35-D1; assembly: GCF_030063185.1. Classification (GTDB taxonomy): domain Bacteria; phylum Actinomycetota; class Actinomycetes; order Actinomycetales; family Micrococcaceae; genus Specibacter. Next base: position 43,412 of record NZ_JASISP010000006.1, on the reverse strand, counting down.
CGCCTGCAATGCTTCAATCAAGGGCCGTTTAGCGGCTGCCTCGGTGGTGCGGAATCCGGTGTCCACTGCAGTGTCCGCCAGACGCCAGCCGATCACCACCAGGCCGTCCTTTTCCACGAATTTACCGGCCATGCCCGACCTGGCACCAACCTCGCCGAGTGCTTCCTTGGCGATGAAGATGTCCTGCGCCCCCTTGCGTTCAAGCACGACGCCGGCGGCATGGACGTGCACGACGGCAGGTGTGCGGATGCCGAGCCCGTTCACAGCCATGCGGTCCAGCCAGTCCCCTGCGGAAGTAGTGACAACATATTGTCCCGGGACACTGATGACGGATTCCCCCAGCCCGGCCGGCGTCTCCGGCAGCGCGGCGACAGTCTCTTGGCGCTTGAGCTTGTTGCGCCATCCCCACCACATCATGGCAAAGATGACGACGACGAGCAGCAGCGTCAGCAGGCCCGGCAGGATGCGCTCATCCACTAGTTGGCTCCGTGGCGGTAGGGGGTGTTGAGCTTGCCCTCCAGCACGGTGGGGTGTCCGTGGAAGAACGTGGCCACCACCTTGCCCGGCAGAACAAGTCCCGCGAAGGGAGAGTTGCGGCCCTTCGTGGCCATGGCGGCCGGGTCCACGTTCCAGCGGGCAGCGGGGTCCACCAGCACAATGTTGGCCGGCTCCCCCACTTCCAGCGGGCGGCCCTGGTCCGTGACACGGCCAATTTGGGCCGGCGCGGTGGAGGTGACGCGGGCGAAGTCCTCCCACGTCATCATCCCCGTTTCGATCATGGTCTCCTGCACCACCGACAGCGCCGTTTCCAGCCCTGTCATGCCCATGGCGGCAGCAGCCCATTCGCAGTCCTTGGCTTCGCTGGGGTGCGGGGCGTGGTCGGTGCCGACAATGTCGATGGTGCCGTCGGCCAGTGCCGCGCGGAGGGCGTGGACGTCGGAGTCGGCCCGCAGCGGCGGGTTGACCTTGTACACGGGGTTGTAGCTGCGCACCAGCTCTTCGGTCAGCAGCAGGTGGTGCGGAGTGACCTCGGCCGTGACGCAGATGCCGCGCTCCTTGGCCCAGCGGATGATCTCCACGGATCCGGCCGTGGAAACGTGGCACACATGCAAGCGTGAGCCAACGTGCTGGGCCAGCAGCACGTCGCGGGCAATGATGGATTCCTCGGCCACGGCGGGCCAGCCGGCCAGGCCCAGATCCGCCGAGACGCGGCCCTCATTCATTTGCGCGCCCTCGGTCAACCGGGGCTCCTGCGCGTGCTGGGCGATCACGCCGTCGAACGCCTTGACGTATTCCAGGGCGCGGCGCATCATGACCGGGTCGCTGACGCAGATGCCGTCGTCGGAAAAAACGCGCACGCGGGCTCGGGAGTCGGCCATGGCACCGAGCTCGGCCAGCTGCTTGCCGGCAAGGCCCACCGTGACCGCACCCACGGGGTGGACATCAACCCAGCCGGACTCGCGGCCCAGCGTGTGGACCTGCTCCACCACACCTGCCGTGTCAGCCACCGGTGAGCTGTTCGCCATGGCGTGGACGGAGGTGAAGCCGCCCAGGGCGGCGGCGCGGGTGCCGGTTTCCACAGTTTCAGCGTCTTCGCGGCCCGGTTCGCGCAGGTGGGTGTGGAGGTCCACCAGGCCGGGCAGGGCCACAAACCCGGCCGCTTCGATGACTGTTGCTCCGTCCACGGTGGCGGCGTCAAGGTTCGCGCCCACGGCGGCAATGACGCCGTCACGGATCAGGAGGTCCGCCGTCGTGCTTCCCAAAAGGGAGGCTGAACGAATCAAGTAACTCGTCGAAGTCATGAGGGGTCCTTTGCAGAAGGCAGGTCGGTGGAGGACGGGGACGTTGGGTGCTGGGCGGCGGCGTCGGATTGCTCCGTGCGCAGCTCACCCGACATCAGCAGGTAGAGGGCGGCCATGCGCACCGAAACACCGTTGCGGACCTGGGCCAGCACGGTGGAGCGGGGCGAATCGGCGGCGGCGGAGGAAATTTCCAGGCCGCGGTTCATCGGCCCCGGGTGCATGATGATGGTGTCCTTGAGGTTCAGCGCGTCAAGGCGGGCCAGCCGGGCGTCGTCGAAACCCCACCGGCGGGCGTACTCGCGGGTGGAGGGGAAGAAGGACGCGTTCATGCGCTCCGCCTGGACGCGGAGCATCATGACGGCGTCAACCCCGGCATCCAGCGTGGCGTCAAGGTCGTAGCTGATCTCGCACGGCCAGTGCTCCACGCCGACAGGGAACAGGGTGGGCGGGGCCACGAGCGTGACGTGGGCGCCGAGGGTGCGCAGCAGCCACACGTTGCAGCGGACCACGCGGGAGTGCAGCACGTCTCCGGCAATCACCACCCGCATGCCCTGCAGGTCGGCACCGACGGAAGGGTTGCCGCTGAGCTTGGCCCAGTGGGCGCGCATCGTGAACGCATCCAGCAGTGCCTGGGTGGGGTGTGCGTGCGTGCCGTCGCCCGCATTGATCACCGCTGCGTCGATCCAGCCGGAGTTGGCCAGCCGGGCAGGTGCCCCCGATGCCCAGTGCCGGATGACAACGGCGTCGGCGCTCATCGCTTCCAAAGTCTGGGCGGTGTCTTTCAGCGATTCGCCCTTGGACACCGAGGATCCCTTGGCGCTGAAGTTGATGACGTCGGCGGAGAGTCGCTTGGCGGCGGCTTCAAAGGAGATGCGTGTGCGGGTGGAGTCCTCGAAGAACAGGTTCACCACCGTGCGCCCGCGCAGGGCCGGCAGTTTCTTGATTTCCCGCTCGCCCACGGCGGACATTTCCTGCGCGGTGTCAAGGATCTGGATGGCATTTTCGCGGCTGAGTTGTTCAGTGGACAACAAATGCCTCATGCGCCTGCCTCAATGACCACTTCGTCGCGGGCAGCTGCGCCGCCGTCAATTTCGGACAGGCGCACACGCACCTTTTCACTGGAGGACGTGGGCAGGTTCTTGCCCACGTGGTCTGCCCGGATGGGAAGTTCACGGTGGCCGCGGTCAACGAGCACTGCCAGCCGGACGGCACGGGGACGGCCCAGATCAACTAGTGCGTCGAGGGCGGCCCTGATGGTGCGTCCGGAATACAGGACGTCATCGACGAGAACAATGGTCTTCCCGTCGATGCCGGAAGGCGGCAGCTGGGTGGGCTGGGGTGCCCGGGTGGGATGTTGTGCCAAGTCGTCACGGAACATGGTGACATCAAGTTGGCCGACGATGGCGGCTGGATCCACGGCGGGATCGCTGGCAGCCAACTTGGCGGCCAGTCGCTGGGCCAAGGGGTAGCCGCGTCGCGGGATGCCCAAAAGGAGCAGATTCTCCGAGCCTTTGTTGGCTTCCAGAATCTCATAGGCGATACGAGTCAGTGCCCGTTCGATGTCCGCGGCGGATAAAACCACACGGGACACAACGGCAGGCGCCGAGGCAGGTTGAACTTCCCCGGATGCTGCAGAGGAGTTACTCATTTTCTCGCGTCCCCTTTCCCCGCCTCACAGGACGGAATTAAAAGGTTGATTGCATACCCCTAAAAAATACCACAGGCGGAGCCTTGCTTGCCGGAGCATGGCTTGCCGGAGCCCTGCCTGCCGGAGCATGTCCGGAACTTCGTCGGACAGCACAGGCTGCGTTCCTGCCGTGCTTGATGCCCAATTGCGGTGCTGGATGGGCGCTTGCAGTGCTGGATGAGCGCGGCACCTTGGTGGCCGTGCCCGGTGGCCCTAGTGTTTAAGCCATGACTGAACTGTTCAAGCCATGACTGAGCCCGGCCACTGGCCGCAGCCCCCTGCAGGTGCCCCGCAACAGCAGCCTGTGTATGCGCAACCGCCCCTTGCCCAAGCGAATCCCGGCCAGGCGAATCTTGCCCAGGCGCCCCTCCGCCATGCGCCCCTCCGCCATGCGCCGGCACCCGGTACGGCGTTGAACCACGCGCACGAGTATTGGGCACACCCGGCCCCAGCTCCGGCACGCAAAAAGGTTCGCGGCAGGGGCGTGAAGGTGACAAACATCATCTTGCTGTGCGTACTTGCTCTCGTAACCCTCGTGACCCTTGCCTTCTTTGCCATTTCCATTGGTGCCAACGTGTTTTTGATCTGCGGTGCCTTGGCGTTGATCCCGTTGACCATCTGTGTGGCGACGTTGGTGTGGATTGACAGGTGGGAGCCTGAACCTTTCTCCGCCCTGGCCCTTGGGTTTTGCTGGGGTGCAGGCATGGCCGTGATGACGACCCTCGTGGTGGGCAGCTGGGTGCAGCCGCTGCTGACGATCGGCACCACGGCGAACGCCGACATGGTGGGAGCCGTCATTCAGGCACCGCTCGTGGAGGAGTTTTGCAAGGGTGCAGGGGTGTTGCTGCTGTTCTTCCTGCGCCGGCGGACCTTTGACGGACCCATAGATGGCGTGGTCTATGCCGGCATCATTGCGGCCGGCTTTGCGTTCACCGAGAACATCCTCTACTTCGGCCAGGCCCTCCAGGAGGCACACGGGGCTCCGAGCGGACTCGTGGGAATATTCATCCTGCGCGGGCTCATGTCTCCCTTCGCCCACGTCATGTTCACCGCCACCCTCGGCGTCTGCGTGGGCTATGCAGCCCGCCACGGCGGCACCGGGATGGTGTTGGGCGCGTGGGTGGTGGGCCTTGTGCCGGCCATGGTCCTGCACGGGCTGTGGAACGGTTCCTCATTCCTGGGCGGGAGCTTCTTCATCGCCTATGTGGTACTCCAGGTTCCGCTGTTCATCGTGTTCGTCGTGGGGGTCATCCTGCTGCGCCGCTCGGAAGCCAGGCTGACCCGGATGCGCTTATCCGAGTATGTCCCGTCCGGATGGTTCACCCCCCAGGAAGTGCCGATGCTCGCCACGGGAGGCGGGCGCCGTCGTGCATTGGCGTGGTCCAAAACCTTTGCCGCAGCGCCGAGCATGAAGGAATTCATCCGGCTCGCCACCAGGCTGGCCTTTACCCGCCAGCGCCTCTTGGTGGATTCACGCGGCGGTGCGGCCGGACGCCTTGCTACCGGGCAGGAACTGGAAATATCGCTGCTGACCAAAATCACCACCGTGCGCAGCGAACTGCTGGGCCGGCACGCCGCTGCGGTGTGGCAGGCGCAGCAGCACCAGCAGTTCCCACAGCTCCAGCCGCAGCAGCACAGCCAGCAGGTTCAGCAGAACTACCGCGAGCCCCCACACTAAGCCCCGATCGGGTCCCCCAAATCCTCGAACCCGCGCCTACCCCGCATCCACATCCTCGAACCCGCGCCCACCCCGCGAGACCGCCGTTCTCCGGACGCGGTTTCGCGGGGTAGGCGCGGGCGTGCGGCCAAGGTGCGGGCCCGACCCGGTCGTGACAGCGTTGCGCAGGCGGCGGAGGGCGCAAACAGCTCGGAGCCGCACGCAAACAAGCCCGCCACCGGCTAGTGACGGGCTTAAACGCCAAAAGGCCCGCGGGGGCGGTCCAAAACACGAGCAGGCAAGTGTTTTCGACCGCCCCCGCGGGCCCCTTGTGCCGAGCTACGCCAAGAGCGTCGGCTTGATCTGCTGGAGGCGGCCCAGCAGTCCATTGATGAACTGCGGGGACTCGTCCGTTGAAAGGATCTTCGCCAATTCCACGGCTTCGCTGACGGCAACACCGTCGGGGACATCGTCGTTGTACAGCAATTCCCACGTGCCAACGCGCAAAATGATGCGGTCGACGGCGGGCATGCGCTCCAGCGTCCACCCTTGGGAGTAAGTCTGCAGGAATTCGTCGATCTCCTCGGCCATGGTGGTGACGCCCTCGACCAAGTCAACCGTGTACGGGTTGATGACCTGGTCGGTTTTCTCGCGGCGGGCGGTCAGTGCCGAGAGGGCGCTGACCTCACGCTGTTCGGCCTCGAACAAAATGTCCAAGGCGCGGCGGCGGGCCTTGCTGCGCGACGAATTTGGTTTGCCCGTGGGGCTGGTCTGACTGCTTGCCACTACTCGCTGACACGTCCCAAGTAGCTGCCGTCGCGGGTGTCAACCTTGACGAGGGTGTTGTTCTCAACGAACAACGGAACCTGGATTTCGTAGCCGGTTTCCACCGTGGCGGGCTTGTTGCCGGCGGAGGAGCGGTCGCCCTGCAGGCCCGGCTCGGTGTACGTGATGCGCAGCTGAACCGACGGGGGCAGCTCAATGTAGAGCGGCGACCCTTCGTGCAGCGCGATGGTCACGTTGAGGTTTTCCAGCATGAAGTTGGTGGCGTCGCCAACGGTCTTGCCGGAGACGGTCAGCTGGTCGTAGTTATCGTTGTCCATGAACACGAAGTCTTCGCCGTCCTGGTACAGGTACTGGTAGTCGGAGCGGTCCACTGTTGCGGTTTCAATCTTCAAGCCTGCGTTGAAGGTCTTGTCGACCACCTTGCCGGAGAGGATGTTGCGCATCTTGGTGCGGACAAACGCGCCGCCCTTCCCTGGCTTGACGTGCTGAAACTCAATGACGTTCCAGAGCTGTCCTTCAAGTTTGAGAACGGTGCCGTTCTTAATGTCGTTAGTGGTTGCCACAATAGCCTCTTAGCGTATAAGTGTTATCAAAAATCCATTGACCATACTACCGCACGGTGCGGTTATTCGCGTTCGGCCTGGTCCAGCGCCCGCGTCAGCGACACGGTGGCCGAATAGATGGCCGATGCGTCGTGGCCGGCTGCCACGCGCAATTCCAACGCTGCGGCAAAGCTCTTGGCCGCTGCTTCAAACTGGCCGTTGCTAAAGAGCACCTTGCCCTTTTGTTGCAACACCCAGGGTTCCAAGGGCGTCCCGGCAACGGTGGGCAGCAGGCCCCGCAGGATGGCCTCGGCCCTGGCGAAGTTCCGTGAGGACCGCAGCACTTCCGCGTCCAGGACCTGCAGCCTGACTGATTCGGGATCGGTCAGGCGGGCCCTCGCGGCAGCCTCGGCGGCCTCGCCCGTCAGCCCACGGGCCAGGAGGACAAAAATCTTGTCCGCCGGGTCCTCGGAGCGTGCAAGCGCTTCGTCGCAGGCTTCATCGTCAACCACTTCGGCCAGCAATGTATCCGGGTTAACCGCGGTGCCCGGAAAACCTGCCGAGGGCCAATCCTTCAATCCCATGCTAGGAAGCTATCTCCTGGTAGGCGGCAAAGAGCAGCGAAGTATCCGGCACGTCGAGGATGCTCGGACGGCCAATGCCGTCGAGGACCACGAATCGCAACAAGTCCCCGCGTGCCTTCTTGTCCCGGCGCATGCCGTCAAGCAAGGCCTGCCAACGGTCGCGGCGGTAGGTCAACGGCAAGCCCAGCGAGTCCAGGATGCTTCGGTGCCGATCGGCGTCGGCGTCGCTGAGCCGGCCCACGCTGCGGGCCAGTTCGGCGGCAAACATCATGCCCACCGAGACGGCAGCACCGTGGCGCCACGAATAGCGTTCAGTCAATTCGATGGCGTGGCCCAAAGTGTGCCCGTAGTTCAGGGTCTCACGCACACCCACATCCAACAGATCCTCGGAAACCGCCTTGGCCTTCACGTCAATGGCTCGTTCAATCAACTCCCGCAAGACGGCCGACTTCGGGTCCTTCACGGCGTCGGGGTTGGCCTCGATCAAGTCAAGGATCACGGGATCGGCGATAAAGCCGCACTTGACCACTTCGGCCATGCCGGAGATCAATTCGTTGGGGGGCAGCGTGTCAAGGGTGTCAAGATCCACAAGAACACCCGCCGGCGGGTGGAACGCGCCCACAAGGTTCTTGCCTTCCGCGGTGTTGATGCCCGTCTTGCCGCCCACGGCGGCATCGACCATGCCCAGCAGCGACGTGGGCATGTGCACCACCTTGACGCCGCGCAACCACGTGGCTGCCACGAATCCGCCGACGTCGGTCACGGCGCCCCCGCCCACGGCGACGATGGCGTCGGAGCGGGTGAAATCGTTCTTGCCCAGCACTTCCCAGCAGAAGGAGGCCACTTGGATGTGCTTGCCTTCTTCCGCGTCGGGAATTTCCGCCGTCAGGGCCGTGAAGCCTGCGGCCTCGAGCTCATCCCTGACGGTGTCCCCCGTGAGGCGCAACGCCCGGGGATGGATCACAAGTACCTTTTTGACCCGCTCACCCAGCAGCGCCGGCAGCTGGGCCAACAGCCCCCGTCCCACCACGACGTCGTAATTATCCTGTGGCAACGCGCCGGTGACCTTGATGACCGTGTTGGTGGCGGCTGCTGTATTTTCGATGTTCACGGTTGCAAATTCTCTTTCCTAGAAGCTTCTGCGAGCTGTTCGATCAGCCGCCCAACAAGCTGCGGCACATTGGAGCGGCTCACATCGAGGGTGATGTCGGCCAGCCGTGCATAAACCGGTCCCCGGGCTGCGGCCAGGCGCTGCCAGGTGCCCACGGGATCCGCGGCCAGCAGCGGACGCCCGGTGTTGCGGGTGATGCGTTCGCGCACTGTGTCAATCTCGGCACGCAAAAAAATTACGGTGGCCCTGGCCAGCAGCTGCTGCGTGCCCGAATCCAGCACCGCTCCCCCTCCAAGGGACAAAACCACGGCCTTGGGCTTGGGCGAATCGAGTACCCCCGCAATGGCCTTGGCCTCCAGCTGGCGAAAGTGGTGCTCACCCTTCGCTGCGAAGATCCTCGGCACCGGGCCGTGCTTGGTCACGATCAACTGGTCCGAGTCAATGAATTCAAGGCCCAGCACGCGGGCCAATTCGGCGCCGATGACGGATTTGCCAACAGCCATGGGCCCGATCACGACGATGGGCCGGCGGGGCGTGAACTCCGGCACCCCGGCCGGATCCCTGCCCGCGCCCATCAGTGCCCCTGCGTATCCAGGTTGGCAGGAATGGCCGCCAGGTAGCTTTCCATGTTCCGCCGGGTTTCCGTCATGGAGTCCCCGCCGAACTTTTCCACGAGTGCTTCTGCCAGCACCAAGGCCGTCATGGCCTCGGCCACGACGCCTGCAGCCGGAACCGCACAGACATCCGAGCGCTGGTGGTGTGCCTTGGCTGCTTCGCCGGTGGCCACGTCAATGGTCTTCAAGGCGCGCGGCACCGTGGCGATGGGTTTCATCGCCGCCCGCACGCGCACTACGTCGCCAATGCTCATGCCGCCTTCAATGCCGCCTGCGCGGTTGGAGGTGCGGGTGATGCGCCCGTCGGCATCGCGGACAATTTCATCGTGTGCTGCCGAACCGCGACGTGCAGCGGTGGCAAAGCCGTCGCCGACTTCCACCCCCTTGATGGCTTGGATGCCCATGAGGGCCCCGGCCAGGCGCGAGTCCAGGCGCCTGTCCCAGTGCACGTAGCTGCCCAAGCCGGGCGGCAGGTTGTAGGCCAATACCTCAACGACGCCGCCCAGTGTTTCACCCTGCTTTTGCGCGGTGTCTACTTCTTCCACCATGGCGGCCGAAGTTGCCGCATCGAAGCAGCGCAGCGGATCGGCGTCCAGGGCTGCCACGTCGGCGAAGACGGGCAGCACGGCGTCCCCGGGGGAAGCGACCCCCGCAATTTGCACGGTGTGGCTGACAAGCTCGACGCCGACGGCGGCCAGCATTTGCGCTGCCACGACGCCCAGGGCAACCCGGGTGGCGGTTTCGCGGGCGCTGGCGCGTTCAAGCACGGGCCGCGCTTCGTCAAAGGCGTACTTTTGCATGCCGGTAAAGTCTGCGTGTCCGGGGCGAGGCCGTGTCAAGGGTGCGTTGCGGGCCTGGTTGGCCAGCTCGGACTCGTCCACGGGGTCCGCGGACATGATTTGTTCCCACTTGGGCCACTCGGAGTTGGCAATCTGGATGGCGACGGGACCGCCCTGGGTCAGGCCGTGGCGCACGCCGCCCAGGATGGTCACCACGTCCTGCTCAAATTTCATCCGCGCGCCGCGGCCATAGCCGAGGCGGCGGCGGGCCAGGGCGTCCCGAATGTGGGCGCTCGTAAGCTCCACACCGGCGGGCACGCCTTCAATAATTCCCACGAGTGCCGGGCCATGTGATTCTCCGGCGGTCAACCAACGCAACATACTCTCTATCCTGCCATGTTCTGTTCGTGGGGTTTCCGCCTGCCGACGCCAATTGCGTCGCACATCACATTGATGACGTCCCCTTGCTTGTCTGTTGCCAACGTGCCGTACCCTCCGGCCCGCGCAAACAGCTTGACTTGTTCCACACCTTGGTACAAGAGCATTTCAATGCCTGCCACCACTGTGCCGCCGCGCTTCTCCCACGCCGCCGCCAAGGCACTGGGCCAAGGGTCGTAGGCAACATCGAGCAGCAGTGCCCCGTCCAGTTGCTCCCCCCCTTGCCCGTCCAAGGTCGCTGCAAGCCCGTCGGCACCGTGCGGCGGCAGCGTGGAAATGACGACGTCGAAGCCGGCCATGGCGTCTGCGGCACCTGCAAAGGGCTCAAGCGAGGCACGAACGTCAACCTTGGACGCCACGTCCAGGACGTCTGCCGCCTTGGCGGGGTTGCGCACAAAGACCACCACCTCGCTCGCCTGAAGATGGGCCAGTGCGGCGATGGCGGAGACGGCCGTGCCGCCGCCGCCCAGAATGGCAGCGCGCGGGCGTTCCCGAACTCCGGCGTAGCGCAAGGCGTTCACGATCCCCGGCACATCGGTGTTTTCCCCGCGGAGGTGAGTGCCGCCGTCGGGCGGGGTCGTGCACACGATGGTGTTCACGGCACCCAGGGTGGATGCGACGGGGCTCAGCTCGTCCAGCAAGGCCACGGCGGCGTTTTTCAACGGCATGGTGACCGAGAGGCCGTACCAATTGCCTTCGGCTCGCACACGTTCCAACAGGCCGGGAAGTTCCGGGACCTCAATGTCAAGGGCCGTGTAGCTGAAGTGGGCGCCAATGACCTTGTAGGCGGCGTTGTGCAGGGCCGGTGACTTGGAATGCCCAATGGGGTGCCCCAACACCGCTCCCTGAAGCAGTTCCTTCAATTATTTGCACTTCCCCGGATTGTCCCCGCACCAAGCCACATATTTCGCCACATTGACTTTGTGCTGCGCGAACGTGGTCGCATACAGTGTTTCACCGGTTTTCAAATTCACTGTCACCCAGAAGTAGTAGGGGTTCGGCTCGGGGTGGGCTGCCGCCTCAATGGCCTTGCTGCCAGGGGAACCGATGGGACCCACCGGCAGCCCCGGTTTGGCGAAAGTGTTGTACGGATTGGACTTGTCGGCCTTTTGCGCCGACGTGATGTTGTACGTCTTCACGCCGAGCCCATAAGCCACTGTGGCATCGGATTCCAGCCGGCCGCCCGTTTCACCATTGGGGTTGTTGATGCGGTTTTCGATGGCACCGGAAATCTCGGCGTAGTTCGCTTCGTTTCCTTCGAATTCAATGATGCTGGCAATCGTCAGGACCCTGTATTGCTCGTCCGGATCGGTCACGCCGGTGTCGACGAGCGACTTCTTTGTGGCCGCCACCATTTCGGCCAGAACGCCCTTGGCGTCCAGCTCGATCGGGAAACGGTACTCCCCCGGGGCCAGGTAGCCCTCAAGGGTTTTGGCCTGCTTCGGCAGATCGAAAAGCTCGGGTTGTTCGGACAGTGTCTGGAACTCGGCTTCCGGCAGGCCCGTGCTCTTGGCCAAGACGGCCAGGGTGTCGTTGATGCGCAAGTTTTGCGCCACGGCTGCGTAGTGGACCTTGTCGTCGCTGTTGGCCAACAGGATGGTCACTGCGTCGGCAGCCTTCATTTGTTCCTTCATGCTGAAGCTGCCCGGCTGCAGTGCACCACTGCCGTCGGCGGCAGTCAAGGCGTCGAGGAAAGCTTGTTCACTGGCGACGACGTCCTCGGTCTTCAGCTCGGCCGCCACCGTGCGTCCTGTGGCGCCCTCGGGAACAACAATCTCCACGGAACCCGTGCCGGGCCCTGGATAATCCGGGACGGCAAATCCGCCGAGCATGGGCTTGACGCTTTGCACGGCGAAGTACACGACCGCCCCAAAGAGGACAACAACGACCAGAAAGGCAAGACTGCGCCGGCGCTTGCGCACTCGCTTCGAGACTCGGGTGCTGCGGCGCGTAGGCAGCGGGGCCGCCTGGGCTTCCGACGCTTCCGAGGCTTCCGACGCTTCCGACGCTTCCGCTACAGCTTCCTGGTGGTCGAGGAATTCAGTGGAGGATTCGTGCCCGGGCTCGGCTTCGGACTCCGCCCCGGTACCGGCTGCGGGGCCGTGAAAAGGATCGTTCATGGTGCCGTCGTCGTTTCTTCAGGCACGCTGGCAGGCGTGGAAATGGTGGAAACCTCTTCATTTTCAGATGAGCCGGCAGTCCCCACAACGCCAGTCTTGGCTGCGCGCACACGGCGGCCGACGTCGGCCTTGCGCGCCTTTTGCATGTCAAGGGCATGCTGCAAAATCTCCACAGCGGCCACTTGATCTACTACTTTACGGTGTTCACGGCTGTCCATGCCAGCATTGTGCAGCGCTTGATGGGCGCTGACGGTGGTCAGTCGCTCGTCGATGAGGTGCACGGGAACGTCCAGGTGGGCGTCCTGCAGCAAGGCAACAAGGATGTCGGCGTAGCTGCGTGCCATCTGCGCCGACGCTTTTTCCTCCCCCTTGAGTGTGCGGGGCAGGCCGACAAAGATCTGCCGGGCGCCGCGGGCGGCGGCCTCCTTGACAACGATCTTCACGTCGCTGTTCTTCTTGGCATCCCGGCTCAACGTCTTCACCGGGGTGGCGAGAATGCCGTCGGGGTCGCAGGAGGCCAAGCCAACGCGGACCATACCCACGTCCACGCCCAGCTTGACCCCCTGCGGGTAGTTTGTTTCCGACACGAGGCTCCTAGGACCGTTGTTCCACGGCGTCGGCAATGGCGGACAGTGCAGCACCAATGGCGTTGACGTCGCTGCCGCCGCCTTGGGCCATGTCAGGCTTGCCGCCGCCACCGCCGCCCAAAATGCCCGAAGCCAGTTTCACCAGGTTTCCGGCCTTGATGCCTTCGGCACGGGCTCCCTCATTGGTGACGACGAGGATGACGGGGCGGCCGTTGGAGGCACCGGCCACCGCCACGACCGACGGCGCCAAGCCCAGGCGGTCGCGCAGGTCAAGGGCCAAGGCGCGCAGGTCGTCCGCTCCGCTGACATCCCCGGCGTTGTGCGCAATCAGGCGCACGCCGCGGGCGTCGACGGCCGTGCCCACCAGGTTTGCGGCCGCCGCGCCCAGGGATTCCTTGCGCAGGCGTTCGAGTTCCTTCTCGGCGGTCTTCAGCTTTGCCAAAGTGGCGGCCACGCGTTCCTGGAGGAGGTGGGCCGGGACCTTGAGCATGTCCGTCAAATCGCTCAGCAAGGCGCGCTCGGCGGCCAGGTGGCGGAACGCGTCCATTCCCACAAACGCCTCAACACGGCGGTTGCCCGAGCCCACCGACTGCTCGCCCAACAGGGTCAGCGAACCGATGTTTGAGGTGCTCTCGACGTGGGTGCCGCCGCAGAGCTCGCGCGACCAGGCGCCGTCGATCTCCACCACACGCACTTCGGAGCCGTAATTTTCACCAAACAGGGCCATGGCGCCCAGCGCCTTGGCAGCGTCCAGGTCCATGACTTTCGTGTCGACGCGGAAATTGTTGCGGATGGCAATGTTGGCCACCTCTTCAACTTCCGAACGCGTCGCGGGGCTCAGGCCTTCGCCCCAGGCAAAGTCAAAGCGCAGGTAGCCGGCCTTGTTGAAGGAGCCGCGCTGCAGTGCCTCCGGGCCCAGGATCTGGTGCAGGGCGGCGTGCACAATGTGCGTTCCAGTGTGCGCCTGTTCTGCCGCGTGGCGGCGTTCACGGTCGACGGCGGCACGCACCATGGCATCGGCCGGCAGTTCACCTTCGCGCACGATGGCCTTGTGCACGCTCAGGCCCTTGACGGGGCGTTGGACGTCCAGAACTTCCACGACAAAACCGTCGCCGGTAATCAAGCCCGTGTCAGCTGCCTGGCCGCCCGCTTCCGCGTAGAAGGGGGTTTCGTCAAGGACGAGGGAAATTTCGTCTCCGGTGGAGGCATGGGCCACCGCTGCGCCGTGCGAAAGGATGGAGCGGACTCGGCCTTGGCCTTCCAGCTCGGTGTAGCCGGTGAAGACTGTTTCGCCCTGTGCCAGCAGCTCGTGAAAGACGCTGAGGTCCGCGTGGCCGCTCTTCTTGGCCTTCGCGTCCCTCTGCGCACGTTGGCGCTGCTCAAGCATCAAGGCGCGGAAACCGACTTCGTCCACGGCGAGTCCTGCCTCGCCTGCCATTTCAAGGGTCAGGTCGATCGGGAAGCCGTACGTGTCGTGCAGGGCAAAGGCTTCAGCGCCGGAGAGGTTCGTGTTGGCAGCCTTGGACTCCTTCACAGCCTCTTCCAAGCGTGCCGTGCCGCTGGCAATGGTGCGCAGGAAGGAACGTTCCTCGGCGCAGGCGATGCGTGAAATACGCGCAAAGTCGTTCTCCACTATCGGGTAGGCACCCTTCATGGCGTCGCGGGAGACAGGCAGCAGATCCGGGAGGACGGCGGTTTCCACGCCCAGCAGGCGCATGGCCCGTACGGCACGTCGGATGAGCCGGCGCAACACATAGCCGCGGCCCTCGTTGGAGGGGGTGACGCCGTCGGAAATCAGCATCAGCGAGGAACGGATGTGGTCGGCGACAACACGCATGCGCACGTCGTCCACGTGATGCGGGTCCGCCGGGTCCTCAGTGGAGGTGTAGGTCTTCCCCGAAAGCTTGGCAGCAGCATCGAGCACGGGACGGATTTGGTCCGTCTCGTACATGTTCTCCACGCCCTGCAGGATCATGGCCAGGCGTTCCAGGCCAAGGCCCGTGTCAATGTTCTTGTTGGGCAGTTCGCCGACAACGTCGAAATCCACCTTGGAGGTGACGTTGTCAATCTGGTACTGCATGAACACGAGATTCCAGATCTCAATGTAGCGGGTTTCATCGGCAACGGGCCCGCCCTCGATCCCGTACTGGGGGCCGCGATCGTAGAATATCTCGGAGCAGGGCCCGGCCGGGCCGGGCTGGCCGGTGGACCAGTAGTTGTCTTCCTTGCCAATGCGCTGGATGCGATCCTCGGCAATGCCCACCGTGTCGCGCCAGATGGACAGCGCTTCGTCGTCCTCTTCATAAACAGTGACCCAGAGGCGGTCGACGGGCAGGCCGAAGCCCCCGTCGGCCAGGGGTGTGGTCAGCAGTTCCCAAGCGTAGGAAATGGCGGTTTCCTTGAAGTAGTCGCCAAAGGAAAAGTTGCCGCACATTTGGAAGAAGGTGCCGTGGCGGACCGTCTTGCCCACTTCGTCGATGTCGCCGGTGCGGATGCACTTTTGCACGCTGACGGCCCTCTTGTAAGGGGGCACTTCACGGGCTGTCAGGTAGGGAATGAAGGGGACCATGCCGGCCACGGTGAACAGCAGCGACGGATCCGTGGACACCAGGGAGGCAGACGGCACGGGGGTGTGTCCCTTGCTGGCAAAGAATTCTACCCAGCGGCGTGCAATGTCATGGGATTTCATTAGCCTGGTGGCTCCTTCAATTGTTCTAGCGGGCAAAAATACTTGAATTTGCTTTAGTGGCGTGCCAAGTCGGGTGCCTGGTCGATGCCCAGTGCCACGCGCAGGTCGTTTTCACGCTCATCCATGTTTTCACGCAGCGCGGAGGCAAAGTCGTGGACGGCATCACTGGCGCGCCCCACGGCACGGTTGAGTCCTTCGGGGCCTATCGCACCTTTTGCGGCGGCAATCTTGCGGGCAGCCACGACGCCGATGGTGATGCCAACGCCGAGCCAAAAGATCTTTTTCATGGGTACCTTGTCCTGGGGGTCCTTGGGTGGCGTGCTTTAGCGGCTGCGTCGTCCGCGAGAGGGCTTGCTGCGGCTGGCCACTGCTTGGCGGACACCGTAGCTAAACGCTGCAACCTTGATCAACGGTGAACCGATGGTGGCGGCCACCAACGCGGAGAGCGCTGAAATATTGGCGGTGGCATCGGAGACATTGTTGGAAATGCCGTCCACCTTGCCCAGCTGGGTGTTGGTGGTGGCCACCGTGGCTGTAACTTCATCGATCAGCGGGGTCGTGCCGTCGCCGACCTGCCTGATGGTGACCCGGATTTCATCGAAAACCTTGCCGAGTTTGAAAATGGGCACGGCCAGCAAGGCCACCAAGACGGCAAAGACCCCTGCCGCTATCAATCCTGCAATGTCGCCACCACTCATGTGCGTGCCGCCTCTATTCCTTGCTTGTTGGGCTTCTTGGGCTTGTCGTGCTCTGCCGGGCGGGCTCGTTGAGCCGCGTCCTGCCGGCACGGACTGCTTCCCAAAACACCTTAGTCCAAAAAGCCGCCGGCCTTGGCTGGTTCTGGCCGGGTTTGGGGTGTTTTGACTGCAAAACAGCCCGCAGCGGAGGCCACGGGCTGTTTTGTGTTGTCAGGCTGCGAGTGGTTCGAGCCCTACTTCACGCTAAGGATGTTTAGCGTGAGTAGAATTCAACAACCAGCTGCTCTTCACAGGTCACGGGGACCTCGGAGCGCTTGGGCCTGCGAACCAGGCGGGCCTGCAGGCTCTCCAGCTTCACATCCAAGTAGGCCGGGACGGCGGGGAGCACGTCGCGGTGGGCGCCGGCTGCTGCAAGCTGCAACGGAACCATGGTCTGGCTGCGCGTGTGCACGTGGATCAGCTGACCCTCGGCAACGCGGAAGGACGGGCGGTCCACGCGGGCGCCGTCAACCATGATGTGGCGGTGCACAACCAGCTGGCGTGCCTGGGCGGTGGTGCGGGCGAAGCCTGCACGCAGAACCAGGGCGTCCAAACGGCTTTCAAGGATCTCAACCAGGTTTTCACCGGTCATGCCCTTGGTGTGCTTGGCTTCTTCGAAGGCACGGGTCATCTGTGCTTCGCGGATGCCGTACTGGGCGCGCAAACGCTGCTTTTCGCGCAAGCGTACTGCGTAGTCGCTGTCCTGCTTCTTGCGGGCGCGTCCATGCTCACCGGGGCCGTACGGGCGGCGCTCCAGGTACTTGGCGGCCTTGGGAGTCAGGGCAATGCCGAGGGACCGCGAAAGGCGGGCCTGCCGGCGGGCACGTGTGTTGTTAGCCACTTGTGTCCTTCCAATATGTGCAACATGTATGTGTCCTGGCCTCCATTGTGGAGAGTTGGGGCTATTGCCACCCGTCGCTACAGCACCTGGGCATGAACAAAAAGATGGTCAGAGGGCGCGGAAATACGCGTCGTTTGAGCTTTATATTGCGCATGGAGCCAAGGCTTGCCAGTGCGGCATCAACTGTACCACCACATGCGTGCCCGAAACTATTTGTCCACGTCCGCAGAATGACAGTTGGGGCCACGCAACCGGGGGGAAGCTATTTCCCTTTGGGCTTGGCTGCCGTGGCATTGGCTGGTGGGCCGTCTCCGCTGCCGCGGACCAGACTACGCAATCTGTCCACCCGCGTACCAAGGTCGCGTTCGAATCCGTTGGCGGTGGGGGCGTAGTAGTTGCGGCCCACCAGGTCGTCAGGCGGGTATTGCTGGGTGGCGATCGAATGCGGGGAATCGTGCGAATAGATGTAACCCTTGCCGTGGCCCAATCCGGCTGAACCGGCGTAGTGTGCGTCACGCAGGGGCGGCGGGACCGTGGACCCCAGTCCGGCCCTGACATCGGCAACGGCGGCATTGATGCCGTTGTAGGAGGCGTTGGACTTCGGTGCCGTGGCCACATGGACCACCGCCTGGGCGAGGATGATCCGCGCCTCGGGCATGCCGATGAGCGCCACTGCCTGAGCGGCCGCCACAGCCGTTTGCAAGGCCGTGGGGTCGGCCATGCCCACATCCTCCGAGGCGGAAATCATGATCCTTCGGCTGATGAAGCGTGGGTCCTCCCCTGCCTCGAGCATGCGGGCAAGGTAGTGCAGTGCCGCGTCGACGTCGGAGCCGCGCACCGACTTGATGAAAGCGCTGATGATGTCGTAGTGCTGGTCTCCGGCCTTGTCGTAGCGCACCGCGGCAGCGTCAATGGCACGCTCGGCAATAGCGAGGTCAACCACGGCCGCTGCGCGATCGCCGTCGTCCATGTCCGGTTCCCCTGGTCCAGGGCCCGCTTGACCGCCGACCGCCTGGCCGCCGTCCGACAGCGCAACCCCGGCAGCGGCTTCGAGGGTGGTCAGTCCGCGGCGGGCATCTCCGGCCGCGAGCCGAACAAGATGGTCCATGGCCTCGTCGGTGACGGTGACCAGCCCGTCAAGGCCGCGCTGGTCGGTGACGGCACGCTCCAACAGGCCCTGGATATCCAAATTGGTCAGCGGTTTGAGCGTCAGCAGGATCGAGCGGGAAAGCAGGGGTGCCACCACGGAAAACGAGGGATTCTCGGTGGTCGCGGCAATCAACACCACCCAGCGGTTTTCCACACCTGGCAGCAGCGCGTCCTGTTGCGCCTTGTTGAAACGGTGGATTTCATCGAGGAACAAGATGGTGGTGCGCCCGTGCAGGTCCCTGTCGGTGAGGGCCTGGTCCATGACCCGCCGCACGTCTTTGACCCCGGCGGTGATGGCGGAAAGTTCCACGAACTTCCGTCCCGGCCCGCGGGCAATCACATGGGCGAGGGTGGTTTTCCCGGTCCCCGGAGGGCCCCAGAGCATTACGGAGGCGGGCCCGGCCGCTCCCCCGGCGCTGCCACCGGCCGCCAGCATTTGCAGCGGCGATCCCGCACCCAGCAGGTGCTGCTGGCCCACCACCTCGTCCACCGTGCGTGGGCGCATGCGCACGGCCAAGGGGCTGCGCGGACGCGAGGACTGTTGGCCCTGGTCACTATCAAAGGCTATGCTGCCGTCGTCGTCCGCGTCGTCGTCATTGTCAAAGACGCTGCTAAAAAGGTCGCTCACCCCTCTAGGCTATCCCCACCCTCCGACACCGCTGCACCGCGGCGCTGCTAGTCGGGTGCTGCAGGTGTTGACGGCACGCGGCACATGCCGCCAGTGGTGCCGGCGGCTGAGGCGGCGGGGCCGTTCGAGCTGGCTGCGGCGGATAGTCTTGCAGCGTGACGCACTCAACTCGTACCACTCTTCTCACCCCGGATCGGTTGCACGGCTGGATTGCACGTTTTGCCGACGCTCATGACGGTTTGGCCGCCACCGCAGACACCGACGGAGGCCTTTTGTTGACTATGCGCGACGGCTCTTCGGCCCTCCTGAGCCCGCCGTGGCCCGACGACGGCCGGCCCGGCCGCGGAACGGATTTGGTGGAGCGCCTGGTCTCCTTGGCATCCCAGGAACGCCGGATGGCTCTCGTGCTCGTGCGCCGCGGAGGCTATGCCGTGGGAGTTGCGGCCGGCGGATCCTTGCTGGCGCACAAGGCGGGCACCACCTCTGCCCGCTCCCGTGGCGGCGACCCAGGCGTTGCGGTTGCCGGGCGCGCTGCGCAGGAGGCGGCACGGATCCTGTCAGGCCAAAGTTTTGAATACCTTGCCACCGGCGGGGACAAGCCGCTGGTGGAGGCCGTCCTTGCCGCGCCGGCGCTGCGGGCCGTCGCGAAACGACCACGTTTGGCTGCCCTGCCCGTGGCCGACCCCACGTCAGCCGTGCTACACAAGGCTGCCGCCGATTTTTGCGCCATTCGTATCAGGATTTCCGACACCAGCGGCTGATATCCCGTGCCGGGCGAGCACCGTTGTGGACGGGGGGTCCATTCATGTGCCGGACCCTTGGCAACTCGCTCCGAAACCGCGCCGCAGCTGCATGCCCGCGTCTGGCCCGCATTTCGAGACCGCGTTGTGGCCGCATGCCCGCGTCTGGTCCGCGAACACGCTGTTGCGCAGCTACTGGCTCGCGGGCCAGACGCGGGCATGCGGGACAGGGTCGGTTTCGCGCTAGGGCGGGAAAACGCAGCTGCGGTAACAGAACATGCTTCCAGCGCCGCTAGGATCGTTCGATGACCCACACAGCAACCAATCCGGCAATCTTGGACGTTCTGGAACCACTCATGAATGCCGTTTGGCCGTCTCTCGACGTTGTCGAGTTGGATGGCTGGGTGCTGCGCGCGTCCGGCTCCGTGACACGGCGGGCCAACTCCGTGTGGGCGCAAGCAATCCGGGGCTCCTCGGCGCAGGAGTTCCGGCCTACGGAAAGAGCCCAGCCACAAGATCACCGATTCGAGCTGATCCTGCGGCAAACCGAAAAATGGTACGCCGAACGGCACCAGCCAGTGCTGTTCCAAGTGACCCACCGCCCGGAAAATATCGAGCTTGACCGGTTTCTGGCTGGACAGGGGTACTCCTGCCAGTCCGAGACGCTCATCATGACATCGAGCACCCCAGCCGCCAGCGCTCACAACACTCACACTCCTCGCAATACCGGCTTAGTTGGCCCGGAGCTTGGGTCTCAGGCGGAGAAGATCACCCTTGAAGTCGCTGATGCTCCGACGCCGCAATGGCTGGCCCTCTGGTGCGCCATCGAAGGCACGGCCAGCCCCGCGGGGCGGACCATCGCCAGCGAACTGGTGCAAAGTGTGCCGTCCGTGTTTGTCTCAGCCGTGGACCACACTGGCGCAGTGGTGGGAACGGGCCGGATGAGTCTGAGCGGCGACTGGGGCGGGATCTACTGCATGGCTGTGCACCCGGACCACCGGCGCCAAGGCATTGCATCTGCCATCGTCCAGCGCCTCATGGCCTGTGCCTTCGACCACGGAGCCAGCCACGCGTGGCTTTTGGTCGCAGCCGCCAACGCTGCGGCGCAAGGACTCTACAGTTCTTCCGGATTTTCTGAGTCCGGACGCTACCACTATCGTCGGGAACCCGACGCTTGACACACCGAGACCGCGCCGTGGCCGCATATCCGCCCCCGCCGCGCACACCGAGACCGCGCCGTGGCCGCATGCACGCGCATGGACCGCGAAACCGCTGATGCCCAACCGCTGTTTGGCGGCTCATCCGCGGGCATGCGGGGCGGACGCGGTTTTGACCCACGAGTAGGAACGCGGCAGCCGCGGGCATGCGGGGCGGACGCGGTTTCGCTGCAGGGACGGGCCACTTTTGCGCCCGGGAGCCCCGCAACCTGTGCAAAAGCAGAATGCCGGCCTCCCCATCACGGGAAGACCGGCATTTCACGCTTTTGCGCTCCCGGAACTACGTCCGGCAGCGGCTGCCAAGTGCAGGAGGCTGCTACTTGTCGCCAGCCTCGGGCTTGGCGTCAGGCTTGGGCTTGGTTTCGGGCTTGAAGTCAACGCCGGCTTCCTTGCGCTGCTGGGCCGTGATGGGAGCCGGCGCCTGAGTCAGCGGGTCGTAACCGCCGCCGGACTTCGGGAACGCGATGACGTCGCGGATGGAATCCACTCCGGCCAACAAGGACACGGCACGGTCCCAGCCAATGGCGATTCCGCCATGCGGAGGGGCGCCGAACTTGAAACCCTCGAGCAGGAACCCAAACTTGGTCTCCGCAGCTTCCTTGTCCAGGCCCATGAGCTCAAAGACACGCTCCTGGACATCGCGCTGGTGGATACGGATCGAGCCACCGCCGATCTCGTTGCCGTTGCAAACAATGTCGTAGGCGTATGAAAGGGCGGATTCCGGGTCGGTGTCGAAGGTGTCCATGAACTCGGGCTTGGGCGAGGTGAACGCGTGGTGCACGGCCGTCCACTTGCCTGCACCAACGGCCACGTCGCCGGACGCAACGGCGTCGGACGCGGGCTCGAACATGGGAGCGTCGACAATCCACACAAAGGCCCAGTCGCTCGGGTTGATCAGGCCCGTGCGGTGGCCGATCTCCACACGGGCGGCGCCCAGGAGCGCGCGGGAGGGGGAAACTTCCCCGGCTGCGAAGAAGATGCAGTCCCCGGGCTTGGCGCCCACCGCGTCGGCCAGGCCGGCACGCTCGGTGTCGGTCAGGTTCTTGGCCACCGGCCCCGTCAGCTCGCCCGCTTCCTTGAACAGGACATAGGCCAGGCCCTTGGCGCCGCGCTGCTTGGCCCATTCCTGCCACGCATCGAGCTGGCGGCGGGGCTGCGAAGCACCTCCCGGCATGACGACTGCGCCTACATAGGGTGCCTTGAACACGCCAAATTCGGTGTCCTTGAAGAACTCGGTCAAATCCGTCAGCTCCAGACCGAAGCGCAGATCGGGCTTGTCCGAACCGTAGCGGGCCATGGCGTCGCGGTAGGTCATGCGCTGGATCGGCAGCGGAATCTCAACGTCGATCAGCTTCCACAGCGCTGAAACAACCTTCTCGCCCAGGGCGATGATGTCGTCCTGATCAACGAACGACGCCTCGATGTCCAACTGCGTGAACTCGGGCTGCCGGTCGGCACGGAAGTCTTCATCGCGGTAGCAGCGGGCAATCTGGTAGTACTTCTCAAAGCCACCCACCTGCAACAGCTGCTTGAACAGCTGCGGGGACTGCGGCAGCGCGTACCAAGAGCCGGGGGCCAGGCGTGCCGGTACCACGAAGTCGCGGGCACCCTCGGGGGTGGAACGCGTGAGCGTCGGCGTCTCAATTTCAATGTAGCCCTGCTCGTGCAGCAGCTCGCGGGCCACGCGGTTCGCCTCCGAGCGCAGGCGCAGGTTCCGCTGCATGCCGGGGCGGCGCAGGTCGAGGTAGCGGTGCTTCAGGCGGGCTTCCTCGCCAACTTCCACGTGGTCGTCAATCTGGAAGGGCAGCGGTGCAGCTTCGTTAAGCACGACGACGTCATCGGCCATCACTTCGATCTCACCGGTGGCGAGGCCAGGGTTTTCGTTGCCTTCGGGGCGTCGTGAGACGGTGCCGGTGATCTGCAGCACGAACTCGTTGCGCAGGGAGTGGAAGACTTCCTCTTCACGCACCACGATCTGTGCCACGCCCGAGGCGTCGCGCAGA
The DNA here is from genome assembly GCF_030063185.1 of Arthrobacter sp. H35-D1. GTDB lineage: Bacteria > Actinomycetota > Actinomycetes > Actinomycetales > Micrococcaceae > Specibacter. Next base: position 20,701 of record NZ_JASISP010000006.1, on the reverse strand, counting down.
TCAAGGAACGCAACGCCGCCGTGATCCCGTCGGCGGGCAACCCACCCCGAGAGGGTGACGGTTTGGCCAATATGTTCAGCCCGCAGGGAGCCCAAGTCATGTGTGCGCAGCACAGCATTCCTTTCAATGGTGGTGTACGGCCCGCGTTCCGGGGCCGAAAAGGTCAGTTGTTGAGAAGTTTACCGGTGAATCAAGGCGCTGCTGAATCAGGCAGATCCAGGTCTAGGCGACGACGATGGCGGGCTTGAGGTCTTCGGCCGGCGGCATCCACGTACCAGGATCTGCCGCCACCTGCTCGCCGGAGCGGATGTCCTTGACCTGGTGGGCGCCGTCGTCGTCGGTGAACCAGACGTAGGGGATGCCGCGCTTGTCGGCGTATTTGATCTGCTTGCCGAACTTGTCCGCCTTGGCCGCAACCTCGGTGGAGATGCCGCGGGCTCGCAGTGCACCGGCCACCTCCTGGGCCTCGCTCCAGCTGTCCTCATCGGCAAGTGCCACCAGGACGGCGGTGGGAACGCTGCGGGAGGCCTTGGCGAATTCTTGGCTCAAAATGCGTGCCACCAGGCGGGTGACCCCGATGGACAGGCCCACCCCAGGGAACTTGCGGTTGCCCTTGGACGCCAGTGCGTCATAGCGGCCGCCGGAGCAGATGGAGCCCAGCTGTTCGTGGCCCACCAGCACCGTTTCGTAGACGGTTCCCGTGTAGTAGTCCAGACCGCGGGCAATGGAGAGATCCGCCACAACGGAGCCGGGTGCACTTTTTACTGCGGCGGCAATAACCTGTTCAAGCTCGTTCAAGCCCTCCTCCATGAGCTCGTCCGTGACGCCCAGGGCGCGCACCTGCTCCACGAAGGACGTGTCCTCGGTGCGGATGGAAGCCAGCGCCAGCGCCTTTTCGGCTTGTTCGTCGCTGGCGTCCAGCTCGGACTTCAGCAGGCCGGCGACGGCGCCGGCTCCGATTTTCTCCAGTTTGTCGATGCTGCGCAGCACCCCGGCCGTGTCGGTGAGACCGATCCCGCGGTAGAAGCCTTCGGCCAGCTTGCGGTTGTTGATGCGCAGCTTGAAGGCCGGAAGGGGCAGGGCGGAGAGCGCCTCGGCGATCACCAGCGCAAGTTCCACGTCGTAGCGGAACGGCAGCACGCCGTCGGCCACCACGTCGATGTCCGCCTGGGTGAACTCGCGGTAGCGGCCCTCCTGGGGGCGTTCCCCGCGCCACACCTTCTGGATCTGGTACCGGCGGAACGGGAAGGACAGGTAGCCGGCGTTTTCCACCACGTAGCGGGCAAAGGGCACTGTCAGGTCGAAGTGAAGAGCCAGCTGGTTGGGGTCCCCCTTGGCTGCGGAGGCGGTGTTTCCGTCGTCGTCCTGGAGGCGCGAAAGCGCGTACACCTCCTTGTCGATCTCCCCCTTGCGCAGGAGCTGGCCCACCGTTTCCACCGCACGGGTCTCAATGGAAGAGAAGCCGTGAAGTTCAAAGGTGCGACGCAGTGTGTCCAGCACATGTTGTTCCACCAACCGTTCTTCGGGAAGCAACTCGGGGAATCCGGACAAGGAGGCGTTGCGTGCCATGGATGTTGCTCTCCTAACATGCGCCGGGACCTCGTTCAAGACAAGGGGCGCGGCGGGGCGGGTAAACGTCATGGTGCCTGGCTTGCCTGGTCATGCTCGCCGCTATGGGGACGTTCCATGGGTAAACTGGCACCGGCTGCCATTTTATAAGCTTTGGCGGCCCACCCCCAACCCACCCCGCCAGAATGAGATGGCGACGGGTGAACATACCGCTCAATTTGAAGGAGAGGCACCCTTGGGCACCAGCAACAAGTCCGACCGTGAAGGACGCGAAGCAAAGGCGCGCGTGGCACGCATGGAGGCCAACCAGGCAATGCATGAAGGCCAAGTGCAGCGTCGAAAGCGCGACAACCTCATTGCCTTCATCGCCATCGGCGCCGCTTTGGCCGTTGCCATTGTGCTGGCGCTGACGTTGTTCGTGCCCAAGGATGACGAGCCGGCCCAGAGCGCACCAGCGGAAACCCCGGCCGCGGATTCCGCAACCCAGGGGCTGACCAACAGCGCGGAAGTTCCCGACGCCGCAACCGCCGCAGGCAAGACGTTCACCGGAACCCTGACGCTCAATGGCAAGCCGCTGGGTGTCACCCTTGACGGCACGAAAGCCCCGCAGGCCGCCGCCGTGTTCAAATCGCTCGCGGACAGCGACTTCTTGGCCGGCAAGACCTGCCACCGCTTGGCCGACGCGCCCGACTTCGGCGTGTTGCAATGCGGTTCCCTCAAGGGCGACGGCCAAGGCGACCCGGACTACCAGTGGGGCCCGGTCGAGAACACACCCGCCGACGGCAACTACCCTGCCGGCACCATCGCCGTGGCCCGGGCCAATACCATCGACAGCAACGGCACCCAGTTTTTCATTACGTTCAAGGACACCACCCTTCCCCAGGACGACGGCGGCTACACCATCCTGGGAAAGGTCACCAGCGGCCTTGACGTGGTGGACGCCATTGCCAAGGATGGGATCGAAGGCGACGCCACCGACGGTGCACCCAAGACCAAGGTGACGATAGACTCGTTCAAGCTCAAGTAGATTTCACCAGGCCGTTCCCGGCCGGCCACCACCGTGGCCGGCAAGGAACAGCATCACTGCGATCCTGGCCAGATCCACTTTGCAACACCTGCCAGCATCCATCGACGCGAAAGATTTTTAGCGGTGACACACAGTCAAGAATCCGACGAAACACTTGCCTCAACCATGGAGCCGGCCAGCCCTGCCCCTGTTGAAACGACGGCGGAAGGCGCTGTCCCGGCACAGCCACCCGTCCCAGCACCCGCACCGGCTTCACCATCTCCTGCTGCCTTTGCGGCCCGCCCCAAGGCCCCGACTGCAGCTGCCCCTGTTCCGGCCGCACCGGTGCCGGCAGCCCCGACAGCTCCCGTCCCGGCGGCCGCCACTCCAGTCAATATGGCAGAAGCCGCCAAATTCGGCCGCGCCGAGGACGACGGACATGTGTTCTTGCTCCTCGACGGCGAAGAGTTCCCCGTGGGCCAGTACCCGGGTGCCAGCAAGGATGAGGCGCTGGCGTACTTCGCCCGCAAATTTGATGACATCCTTGCCCAGCTGACGTTGCTCGAGCAGCGGGTTGAGGCCCAGGCCCCCACCACGGACATGAACAAGAGCGTGGCCCACCTGCGCGAGCAGCTGGGCGAGAAGGCCTCGGTGGGCGACGTCAACGCCGCCTTGGCCCGCTTGGTTGCCCTTGAGGAAAACATCAAGGCCCTGGCAGCTGCCGAGCGCGCCACGCACGAGGCCGCCCGCTCCGTTGAACTTGCTGCCCGCGAGGCCATTGTCGCCGAAGCTGAAAGCCTCTCCGCCGCAGACCCCGCCACGGTTCAGTGGAAGGTCAGCAGCGCCCGCATGAACGAACTCTTTGAGTCCTGGAAGCAGGCACAAAAGTCGGGCATGCGTTTGGGCCGTGCCACGGAAGAAGGCCTGTGGAAGCGCTTCCGCAGCGCCCGCACCGTGTTTGACCGCCACCGTCGCGCCTACTTCTCCCAGCTCGACAACAACAACGCCGTCGCCAAAAACGCCAAGGAGGCCTTGATCGAGGCAGCCGAGGAGTTGTCGACTTCCACCGAGTGGGGCTGGGCTGCCGGGGAATACCGCGGCCTGATGGACCAGTGGAAGGCATCCCCCCGTGCCAGTCGCAAGGACGACGACGCCCTGTGGGCCCGTTTCCGCGGCGCCCAGGACAAGTTCTTCACTGCCCGCCAGTCAGCCAACAATGCCTTGGATGAGGAATTTGGCGCGAACTTGATCGTCAAGGAATCCCTTATTGTCGAGGCCCAGGCCCTGCTGCCGGTCAAGGACCTCAACGCCACAAAGAAGGCGTTGGAGTCCATCCGCGACCGCTGGGAGGAAGCCGGCAAGGTACCCCGCAGTGACATGCAGCGTGTTGAGGCTGGCCTCCGCAAGGTGGAGGACGCAGTCCGCTCGGCCGACGAAGACAACTGGCGCCGCAGCGATCCGGAAGCCAAGGCCCGCACGAGCAGTGCCCTGAGCCAGCTGGAAGCAACCATCGCCGGGCTCAAGGACGACCTCGCCAAGGCGCAGAAGGCCGGGGACGCCCGCAAGGTCGCCAAGGCCACCGAAGCACTTGAAGCCCGCGAACTCTGGCTGGAGCAGATCGAGAAGGCTGCCGCAGACTTCTCCTGACGCCGGGCGAACATTTAGCTGCTTTGCAAAAGGGCCCGCGGGCCGGGTTGTCCACAATCCGGCCCGCGGGCCTTTTTCTTGGGCCGGCAAAGGTGCAGGGTGGAACCATGACTGATGTTTCGCTTTCCGCAACAGCGCTGCTGGCCCCCGGCATGCTCTTCACCCTCGCTGAGCTGCACGGGATGAAACTTGACGGCGTGCTGGTCCCCGTCCTTGGCCAAACTTTCCGCCCGGCGGCTACCCCCGAAACACCGGAACTCAGGGCGGCGGCTGTCTCCCACCATATTCCCGCCTGCCTTGTGCACAGGGCAGTGGTGGCACAGTTGTCCGCGGCCTGGGTGTACGGCTGCGCTCCCCCGCCGGACATCTTTTCACTGGTGGTCGGCAACGACGGCAACAGCGTCTCGGCCCCACCGTTCTGCGGCTGCATCATCCGTCAAGTGCACCTCGACCCCTTGGATGTGATGGAGCTTGGCGCAGTGCCAGTCACCAGCCCGCTGCGCACGGCCTTGGACGTGGCCAGAACAGCACCTCTACCAGTGGCACGGGCCGCCCTGACAACGATGAGCCGCAACGCTGTGTTGCAGTGCCCCCTGGGCAGGATCCGTCAGGCACTGGCGGCTGCGGTGCATGTGCCTGGAAAACGCCGGGCACAGGAACTGCTGGAAAACATGATCGACGACGCGCACCAACAACTGCACCGGAGCGAAGCTGCAGGGGATTGACCGCAGGGCCCGGGTCAACCAACGGTATGGACAGTGCCATTTTCCACGAAATTGAAGTTGAACAGCCTCGGCACAAACTGGGCCAGCACACTCAGTGTCAACACAGCAGCCAAACTCCACAGCGTGACCATTCTCCGGCGGGAACCCCTCAGCCTAGTGGTGAGGGCTGCTGCTGCAACGACCAGGGGCAGGAACGGAAGTAGGGGAACCGCAGCAACCTCCACAACGACGAAGGGCATGAAAAGTCAATCGACCACCGGAAACAGACGAATAGCATCCTTGCCGTCAATTTCAGCTGTTCCATTTTTCATTCGAGGCGCCCTTCCATCAGGTTGATGGGTGTGGTTCACGTACTGTGCGAACCGCACACTCCCACGGTATCGTTGTTGGCTGCGGCCTGCTTCTGATGCGCTTCCGCGTCAAGTTCTCCACCGCGCAGTAAATCTGCCCTGTTCATCGGCGGCGGGCACCGGGGCTGGGACCCTTGCTGCACAGTACGATCCCAGGGCAGCACCAAGTACATGCACCAACAGAAAGTCACGGCCATCGACACACCGACCTTGTCTGGATTCTTCCTCGTTTTGCTCCTCTCCGGGGCAACCGCCCTGCTGATGGGGATTCGCTGCTATCGCGGCCAATGGCGGCCATGGAACATACTCAGGGCGTACCCGGGCGCAGCCATGGCGTATCTGGGGGTGGGACTGCTGTTTTTTGCGGCATCCTGCTTGGTGAGTCTCGTCGCCGGTGGTTTTGGTGCGCAGCCAACCCCCGAAGGAACATGGTGGCAGTCGTTGTTGACGGCTCTCGCCGGAGCCGGAGTCCTCATCTGTGCCGTGGGCTGCTTTTTCAGCTACTGGTGGATGCCCACGGTCCTGCGCCCCCGCTGGGTCCGCGAGCTCGAGGGCCTCTCACCGATCACCAACGACGACGGGAGCCCGGCACAGCTGCCAGCCTCGACGGCAGCGCGGCGTGGGCAACCCCTGGCCCGTTCGGAGGGCCCGCTGCTTGGCGCGGCAGCGGTCGACCTAATGTGGCGCAACCACGCCGTGCGGGCCCCCAGGGGAATGCCGGGCGGCCCTTCGCAGGCCCTGTTGGAGTTCTCGCTCGTTGCCGCGGACGGCCGGGCAAGGCCGGCCGCGCTTCTGCTCACGCAGCCATTGCGCACCCCTTTGCGCGTGGTGTGGGTTGTGGAAACCCGCCCGTCGCCGGAAGACACACGCAGGGACATGGTTGCCTACCTGGGCAAGGAGGGTCTCGCTTGCGTCGCGTGGCAGGAAACGCACTGGCCACTGGATCCGGGCCAAGTCGACAACCGCAAAATTCCGGCCAGGCTGGCAATGACGGCAGGCCCCGGGGCGCGGCGCAAGATCAATTCACCGTACCAGCTGGATGCGCTGCCCAACAGCGCAGTCGCCGAGTCGATTGCGCACTTCATCGGTGAATACCCAGCACCGGGCACCCGGTGGCGGGTGACGACGGACGGCGGAACCGCCGTCGAACTGCTGGAATTATCCGCAGGACAGCTTCGGGACATGGACGGCATGCCCGTTGACAACCCCGAGTTGGCAGCACGGCTGGCCCGCTTGGCCCGCTGCTAGCCAGCCCGTGGCAAGGCATGCGTCAGGCGCGTCGGCGCGAACCTGTGGAGCGGTAGACGTCAAAGACGCCGTCAATGCGCCGGACGGAGTTTAACACGTGGACAAGATACTTCGGGTCGCCCATCTCAAAGGCAAACTTGGACACGGCCACCCTGTCGCGCGAGGTGGTGACGCTGGCTGCCAGGATATTAACGTGGCTTTCGGACAGCACGCGGGTGACGTCCGAGAGCAGGCTCTTGCGATCAAGGGCTTCCACCAGGATCTCCACCAGGAACACCCCGGACTGGGTGGGTGCCCATTCAACTTCAATCAATTTGTCCGGTTCGTTCTTCATGTGCAGCAGGTTGGGGCAGTCCTGGCGGTGCACGGAAATGCCCGACCCCTTCGTCACAAAACCGGAGATGGGATCCGGCGGCACCGGTGTGCAGCACCTGGCCAGCTTCACCAGCACATCTCCCACGCCGTGGACAATGACGCCCGAGTCTGAAATACGCGAACGGCTCTTGGGCTGGTGCGTGGCGGGAGCCGGTGCCGGCACCGCTTCAATGCCTTCATTGACGCCCAGCTCGTCCCGGAGGCGCTCCACCACGGACTGGGCGGAGGAGTGCCCATCTCCGACGGCGGCATAGAGGCCTGAAATGTCGTTGTAGTGGAAGTGCTCCGCCACGGACAGCAACGCATCGTGGGTCATCATCTTTTGCAGCGGCAGGTTCTGCTTGCGCAGAGCCTTGGTCAGCAGGTCCTTGCCCTTTTCAATGGACTCGTCGCGGCGTTCCTTCGTAAACCACTGCCGGATCTTGTTCCTGGCCCGCGCACTCTTGACGAAATTCTGCCAGTCCTGGCTGGGCCCGGCACCTTCGGCCTTGTTGGTGAAAATTTCCACTGTGTCCCCGTGGGCGAGTTCACTGTTCAAAGGCACCAATTTGCCGTTGACACGCGCCCCGATGGTGCGGTTGCCGACCTCCGTGTGCACCGAATACGCAAAATCGACCGGAGTGGCACCCTCCGGCAGGGCGATGACTTTGCCCTTGGGCGTGTAGACGTACACTTCCTTGGTGTTCATTTCATAGCGCAGGGACTCCAAGAACTCATTCGAGTCGCTTGTCTCCTGCTGCCAGTCAACCAGCGTGCGCAGCCAGTTCAGGTCATCCTGGCCGGTGACGGGGGCCTTGTTCCCCGTTTTGTACTTCCAATGTGCCGCCACACCGTATTCCGCCCGCTGATGCATCTCCAGGGTGCGGATTTGGATCTCCACCAGTTTGCCGCCGGGGCCCACCACCGTGGTGTGCAGGGACTGGTACATGTTGTACTTGGGCAACGCAATGTAGTCCTTGAAACGCCCCACCAAGGGACTCCACAACGCGTGGATTTGCCCGAGCGCCGCATAGCAATCACCCACGGTATCCACCAGGACACGGACACCGATGAGGTCGTTGATGTCATCAAAGTCTTTGTTGCGGACCACCATTTTTTGGTAAATGGAGTAGTAGTGCTTGGGTCGGCCGGTCACCTCGGCCTTCAATTTGGAGACCCGCAGCATCTCCACGATTTCGCGCCGAATGATGCTCAGCTGCTTCTCGCGTTCAGGGGAACGGTCCTGGACCATCCGCACTATTTCTTCGTACACCTTGGGGTACAGTGCCGCAAAGGAAAGCTCCTCCAATTCCCACTTCATGGCGTTCATGCCCAGCCGGTGCGCCAGCGGTGCGAAGATGTCAAGGGTTTCCCTGGCCTTCTTGCCGGAGGACGCGGCGGAGACGAACCGCCACGTGCGCGCGTTGTGCAGCCTGTCGGCAAGCTTGATGACAAGGACACGGATGTCCTTGGCCATGGCGATGACCATTTTCCGCACAGTCTCGGCCTGGGCGGCGGCACCAAATTCCACCTTGTCCAACTTCGTCACGCCGTCAACGAGCATCATGATTTCCGAGCCGAACTCCCGTTCAAGCTCAGCCAACGTGTACGGAGTGTCCTCCACGGTGTCGTGCAACAGCGCAGCCGCAAGCGTGCTGCCTGTCATTCCCATCTCCGCCAGGATCGTGGCCACGGCCACGGGGTGGGTGATGTAAGGGTCCCCGCTCTTGCGCTTTTGGCCCTCGTGATATTTCTCCGCCACGGTGAAGGCGCGTTGGATCAGGTCAAAATCTTCCTTGGGGTTTCTGGCGCGGACAATGCGCAGCATCGGTTCCAAGATGGGTGAATAGCTTTCCGTGGACCATCCGGTGAGCCGGGCAAGCCGGGACCGGGTCCGTTCACGACGGCCGGGAAAAGTGGGCCGGGACAAATCCTGCTGGGGCGAATCCTGCCGGGACAAGTCCTGCTGGGGACGGACTTCGCCGTTGTCGGTTGCACTGCCGCTTCCCTGTGCACTGCCGTTCTCCGTCAATGTTTCGTGCAGGGGCGATTCCTCGTTCAACGCACAACCTCCCTCATGCACTCACCTGACACCCGCCACCACAACGGGGCATTTAATCAAGTCTAAGGTGCACAGCTGGCAATTCGGACCAAAAAGCCGGGTTGGCATGCATCGCATCCCAACCCGGCCCTCTGTTTGCCCGTGTGTTGTCCCTTGTCCGACGGGCAGTGCTGCTAGCCCACCTCGACAGTTGCAGCACTTTCAGCGGCGCGGCGCTGCCGGACCGCCTTGGCCTGCTTGACAAGCTCAGGTTCGCGCTCGCGCAGCATGGCGTACATCGGCGCGGCCACAAAGATCGTGGAGAAGGTGCTGACGATAACGCCGATAAACAAGGCCAGCGACAGGTCGCGCAACGTACCTGCACCGAGCAGCATGGCGCCGATGAACAAGATGGACGCCACGGGAAGCACCGCCACCACCGTGGTGTTGATGGAGCGCACAAGCGTCTGGTTGACGGCCAGGTTCACTTCCTCGGAGAAGGTGCGCCTGGTGGATTTGCCGATATCCGCAGTATTTTCCCTGATCTTGTCAAAGACCACCACCGTGTCATACAGGGCGTAACTCAGAATGGTCAGGAAGCCGATGATGGCCGACGGCGTGACCTCGAAGTTGGAGGCTCCGTACACTCCCGCTGTCACCACCATGACGACGAACAGTCCCACCATGGCGGCAGCGGACATGCGCCAAGTACGGAAGTACAAGGCCATCAGGATCGTGGCCAAAAGCACGAACACGAAGAAACCAATGATCGCTTGGCGGGACACATCCTGCCCCCACGTGGGGCCCACAAAGGTGGAGGTGATTTGCTCCTCCGTGACTCCGTAGGCGGACTTGAGACCGTCCTTGACTTTCAGGGTCTGATCGTCGCTCAGCCTGTCGGTCTGCACCTGCATGGTATCCCCGGCAATGTTGGTGACAACGGCTACCGTTCCAGGAACCGCAGCCGAGACTGCCTGTTCTCCGATGGTGACGTCCGTTTGCTTCACCTGGGAAATGGTGAACTGCGAGCCGCCGCGGAATTCAATGCCAAAGTTGAATCCTCCGCCCAGCAAGGGAACCAAGATGGAAAGCAGAACGGCAATGCCGGCGATCGAGAACCAGAGCTTGCGTTTCCCGATGAACTCGTAGGACCGCTCGCCGGTGTAAAGCTCATTTCCAAAAGTGGCGAAACTCTTCATTACTTGCTCTCCTTAGAGTCGTCACTTGGGGTTGATTTGGCGGCCCCAGCGCCGCTGCTGCCGGCCATTTCATGTTCCTTCGCCGCCAATCGGCGTTCGGCGATCGTTTGCCGGCGCCCGGCTTCACCGGCGGCCCGGGCGTTCTTGCCCTTGGCCACCTCCATCGACTCTTCGGGGGTGCGGAAACGACCAGCACCGCGGTACAGCGGTACGGCTCCGAGCTGGACGGGGTCGAGGCCGGAGAACGCGTGGCCTTCACCGAAGAACTTGGTCCGTGCCAGCAGTTGCAGCGTCGGGTGCGTGAACATGAAGACTACGATGAGGTCGGCTACTGCCGTCAGGCCCAGCGTGAAGGCAAAACCCTTCACGCTGCCCACGGAGACAAAGTAGAGCACCAGCGACGCCAGGATATTGACGGCCTTTGACGCCAAGATGGTTCGCTTGGCCCGGTCCCAGCCATTTTCGACCGCGGCAACCAGTCCGCGGCCGTCGCGCAACTCGTCCCTGACACGTTCAAAGTACACAATGAACGAGTCGGCGGTCTGCCCGATGGCCACAATTATGCCTGCCACACCGGCCAGCGAGAGCCGGTAGTTTTCAGCCCAGCCCAGCAAAATAATGGCAAGGTAGGTCAGGATGCCGGCGATCACCAGGGAGAAGATGGTGACAAACCCCAGCGCGCGGTACTGGAAAAGTGAGTAGATGACAACCAGTCCAAGACCGATCAAGCCAGCCAGCACGCCCATTTCCAATTGCTGCAGTCCGAGGGTTGCGGAGATCTGGATTTCGCTTTGGATTTCAAAGCTGATGGGCAAGGAACCGAACTTTAGCTGGTCCGCCAGGGACTTTGCGCTGGCTTCGGTGAAGTTGCCGGTGATGGAGGACTGGCCATCGGTGATGGCAGCCAAGGAGGCCGGAGCCGAGATGACACTGTCGTCAAGCACAATGGCAAAGCGGGACTGCGGGTCGTTGGGGTCCGCCAAGTATTTGGTGTGCAAGCGCTGGGTGACGTCCTTGAAGGCTTGGGCGCCCTCCGGCTTGGTCAAGGTCAGCTGCACCGACCACTCGTTGGTGGTGGCACCCTGGGCACCGGGCTGCAGCCCATAGCTGGCTGTACTGATCCATTTGCCGGGGATTTCCACCGGCCCGAGGATGTACTTCACACCGCTGTCGGGCTGGCAGCTGACCAGCGGCTTGGTCGGGTCCGAGGTGGTGGGACGATCGGTCAGCGGCGGGATGCAACTGACGGCCTCGAAGTCCTTCATGACGGCAGCGTCCACCCAGTTCGGATCGCTGGCGTTGAGCGGCTTTGCCGTGGGCACCGGCAGTTTGTCTTTGGGGGTGCGCTCCGCTTCCGGAACGGCACCGGCAGGGCCCTGGGTGGCGGCGATGACGGGACGGAAATTCATGTTGGCCGAGGCCTTGATGAGTTCGCGCTGCTGGTCGGTGGGCTTGCCGGGCAGGCTGACGACAACGTTGCGCCCGCCCTCGGTGGAAATTTGCGATTCGGAAACACCGGAACCGTCAACACGTTGACGAATGATCGACACGGCCTGGTCCAGTTGTTCGCCGGTGATGGAACCGGCACCTTCAATTGTTGGCGCCAGAATCATCTGGGTGCCGCCCTCAAGGTCCAGACCCAGTTTTGGCTCCCATGAGGCGGCCCCGGCGAGAACGCCGCCAGCTACTGCCAAGGTGCATGCAATGATGATCGCCGCGAGCCACAGAAGAGTTCTGCGTGCTGTGGACGTCGGACCGGTTCGTGCCATCAGGGGATCCTTCTATTGGTCACGGGTGTTGAGAACATGGCAATGCCGCTGCGCCCGGGAATACCCGTTCACAGCAGCTGCCAACCCGGAATAAGGCTAGTTGTCTTTGTTGTTTTCGTTGTTTAGGCGACGGAGGGTTTCCTCCGTGGACTCCGCTGTCTCCGGCTTGTCCAAGCCGAGCGTCAGCGATGAGGCATCCTCGGGAACAACGGCGTCGACGTCAGTGGGATCCATGATCTTGGCGACCGTCTGGCGGTGCACCGTGGCGGTGACGCCCGGGGAGATTTCCAAGAGGAGCTTGTTCTCCTCTTCTTCGATGGTTAGTACCTTGCCGAAAAGGCCAAAGTTGGTCATGATTTCAACGCCCGGAGCCAACTTTGAACGTCGCTCCTCCTGGGCTGCCTTGCTCTTCCTTTGCTTGCGGATCATCATGAAGATGAGCACGGCAAACATGGCGAACAAAAGAAGGGTCATCGGGTCCATGAAACCTCCCCAAGGGTGAATGCGTTGGCTAAAATACTGCTGAAAGACACAGCTGGAGTTCCATTCGTTTAAGTAGAGTGTGGTGGCCAGACACGCTGCGAACGTGCCGGACGTCATAACAGTCTAAAGGGTAAAGCTGAATGCAGGATGATAAAACGCCCAGAATCGCGCACAAATACACACACTAGCGCCATCTGCCGCGAAACGGTGGGTTTTTTTGCTTGCAGTGAAACTCGGGCGGCGGCATCCCCGGCAGCATGACAGAGTGCATCCGGGCGAGATCAATTCTCGGCGCTGTCTTCCTCGTCGAAGGGCAGCATGGCGGCGGCAACGGCATTGCGTGGCATTTTCAGCCCCAGGTGCTCCCAGGCGGCCGGCAGGGCAATGCGGCCCCGCGGGGTCCTGCCCAGCAGCCCTTCGCGCAGAAGGAACGGCTCGGCAACGGTTTCCACCGTTTCGCTTTCCTCCCCCACGGCAATGGCGAGGGTGGACAAACCCACGGGTCCGCCGTTGAACTTATGCACCAGTGCTTCCAACACCGAACGGTCGAGTCGGTCCAGGCCCTTGGCGTCCACTTCATACATGTCCAGTGCTGCCGAGGCAGTGCGTGCGTCGATGGATTCTATCCCGTGCACCAGCGCCCAATCCCGCACCCTCCGGAGCAGCCGGTTGGCAATGCGAGGCGTGCCACGGGAGCGGCCGGCAATTTCGGCAAAGCCGGCGCTTGTCAGTTTCAAATCGAGCATTCCGGCCGACCGCCGCAGCACAAGTTCCAGCTCTGCCACGGAATAGAATTCCAAATGTCCGGTGAAGCCGAACCGGTCCCGCAGCGGGCCCGGGAGCAGCCCTGCCCGAGTGGTGGCGCCGACAAGGGTGAAGGGCGGCAGTTCAAGCGGAATCGCAGTGGCCCCTGCACCCTTGCCGACAATGATGTCTACGCGGAAATCCTCCATGGCCATGTACAGCATTTCCTCGGCCGGGCGTGACATGCGGTGGATTTCATCCAAGAACAGCACCTCGCCCTCGGACAGCGAAGAAAGGATGGCCGCGAGGTCCCCCGCATGCTGGATCGCCGGACCCGAGCTAATCCGCAGCGGCGCGTTCATTTCAGCGGCAATGATCATCGCCAAGGTGGTCTTGCCAAGCCCTGGCGGGCCCGACATGAGCACATGATCGGCGCTGCGGCCGCGAATGCGCGAGGCGGCCAACACCAGCGAAAGCTGCTTGCGCACCCTCTCCTGGCCCACAAAGTCGTCAAGGTTCTTGGGGCGCAGGGCAGCTTCCAGCTCCCGTTCCTCGGGCTCCACCACGGGGGCAACCGCCTCCCCCGCCCCGGAGCGTGCCGGGGCCGCTCCTTCACCGACGCTGATTTGCCCGGGAAGGAGGGGTGCGGCGTCGTCGCTGGGAGCCATGATCTAGCGCACCCCGCTGCCCTGGCGAGAGTTGTCCTGCCCCAGCCAACGCAGGGTGGCGCGCAGGATGGCAGGAACATTGGCGGTCTCGGCCAATTCCGGCTCGGCGGCCAAAGCCGCGTCAATGCTCTTGAGCGCATCCTTTTCGTTCCAGCCCAGGCTTGTCATGGCGGCAACCACCTGCTCCTTCCACTCCATGGGGGCCGAGGACGGCGCTGCGGAGACCGCGGCGCCGGTGGGGATGAGCTTGCCCTTGAGTTCCAACACGATGCGTCCGGCCACCTTGGGACCGACGCCCGGGACCTTGGTGAACGTCTTGCCGTCGGCGTCCGCGACGGCCCGCCGGATAGTCTCGGGTTCCAGCAGTGCCAAGATGGCCAGCGCCAACCGAGGGCCAATGCCGCTGACGCTGAGCAGGATCTCAAACACTTCCCGCTCGTCAACGTCGGCAAAGCCGTAGAGCGTCATGGAGTCTTCACGCACAATCATGGTGGTGGTGACCACAGCCTCCTCCCCCAAGCGCAGGCCACCCAGCGTCTTGGGCGTGGCATGGACAAGCATGCCCACCCCGTTGACGTCGATGACGGCCTGGGCCAGCGAAAGCTGGGCCACGGGACCACGGACAAAACTGATCATTGAGAACTGCTCCTGACAAACACCCTGGATGGCGGAAAACTGCGCCCAGTATATCGAACATACATACTAAGAACTAGTGCCACGCGGTGCCGGGCCTTTCCTTGTTCTTCGCAACCCTCGACTTGGCCTCGGCATCGCGCCACAACTGTTGGGCCGGCGTCGAACTTTCACTGCCTGCAGAAAAGGCAGCCCCGCTGCGCCATGCGTGGGCAATGGCCAGCGCCAGGGCGTCGGCGGCGTCGGCCGGTCGAGGGGGCTCGGCCAGGCGCAACAACCGGGTGACCATGGCCGTGACCGAGGCCTTGTCTGCGCGCCCGTTGCCGGTGACGGCGGCCTTGACCTCCGAGGGCGTGTGCATGGCCACGGGAATCCCGCGCCTGGCCGCGGCGACCATGACCACCCCCGACACCTGGGCAACACCCATGACAGTGCTGAGGTTGGTTTGGGCAAAAACCCTTTCAATGGCCAAAACATCCGGCTTGAATGCGTCCAGCCACTGGTCGGTCGCGTCCGCGATGACCAGCAGCCGGGCGTCAAGGGTTTGTTCATGCGAACTGCCGACAACCCCCACCCCCACCAAAGTGGCTGTGCGGTTGGGGGCAACGTCCACAACGCCGAGGCCGCACCGGGTCAAGCCCGGGTCAACGCCTAAAACACGCAGTTCTTTATCCTTTTCAAGCCTTGATCCTCTTCAAGCGCTAGTCCTCTTCGAGGGCTGCGTGGACATCAGCACCAATGTCGGCATTGGAGTAGATGTTCTGCACGTCGTCAAGGTCTTCCAGGGCGTCGTAGAGCTTCATGAATTTGCGGGCGTTCTCCACGTCGAGTTCCACGTGCATGGAGGGCACAAAGCCGGCCTCGTCGCTTTCGTATTCGATTCCGGCCTCGACCAGGGCTGCCCGGATGGCGGGCAAGTCCTGCGGCTCCGAGATGATTTCAAAGCTCTCACCCTCGTCCTTGACCTCTTCGGCACCGGCGTCCAGGACAGCCATGAGGAGATCGTCCTCGCTGTGCTCGTTCTTGGGCAGGCCCACAATCCCCTTCCGGGTGAACATGTACGCCACGGAGCCTGGATCTCCCATATTGCCGCCGTTGCGGCCCACGGCCAGGCGCACCTCGGAGGCTGCGCGGTTCTTGTTGTCGGTGAGGCACTCGATCAAGATCGCGGTTCCTTGCGGGCCGTAGCCTTCGTACATGATGGTCTGATAGTCGACGGCGTCGCCGAGCAGCCCTGCGCCACGCTTGATGGCGCGGTCAATGTTGTCGGCCGGAACGGATGTCTTCTTGGCCTTCGTGACAGCCAGCTCGAGGGCGGGGTTCCCTGCCAGGTCTGCGCCGCCCCCGCGGGCAGCAACTTCAATGTTCTTGATTAGCTTCGCGAACGACTTGGCGCGGCGGCTGTCAAGAATCGCCTTCTTGTGCTTCGTGGTTGCCCATTTGGAGTGGCCTGACATGGTTACGCTTCTCCCTTGATCATTCGTATAAACAGTTCGTGGATGCGGCGCTCGCCGGTCACTTCCGGGTGGAAGGAGGTGGCGAGCAAATACTGCGATCGAACGGCTACTGCACGGACTTCTGCATCAATCCTATCGTTTTGCGCCTCCCCGGGCAGGTTGACCGCGGCCAGCACCTGTACACCCGGGCCAACACGCTCAACCCACGGGGCTCGGATGAACACCGCATGCAGCGGCGTCTCCGGCACCCCTGCCGGCGCCAGCCCCTGAAAGTCCAGGGCCCTTTCAAAGGAATCCACCTGGCGTCCAAAAGCGTTGCGGCGCACCGTGATGTCAAGGCCGCCCAAGGTTTGTTGCGGGTTCCCGGCCAGATCCTTCGCAGGGTCTGCAATTTCCTGCGCCAGCATGATCATGCCCGCGCAGCTGCCGTAGACGGGCATCCCCGCGGCAATACGCTCCATCAGGGGTTCCCGGAGGCCGAAAATCCTGCTGAGCTTGTCAATGGTGGTGGACTCCCCGCCGGGGATGACAAGGGCCCCAACACCGGCTAGTTCAGCGGGACGGCGCACGGAGACCACACGGGCACCGCAATCCTCCAGCGCCCTGGCGTGTTCGCGAACATCGCCCTGTAGCGCCAGCACGCCAACGACAGGTCCGGATGAAGCATGGGAAGGGGAGTCAAAAGTCACTCCCCAAGCATAGTTGGGCGCAATCTCACACAGACAACTTCGTTTACGCGCCGCGCGCGGTGGGAGGCGCGGGCCCCGCAAGCAAGTAGCATTGTCGGCAGGACTGCCCACTACAGAGTTGGCTGGACTGACGTGCTACAGAGACGAGGAACTTACAGTATGTGCGGAATCGCCGGTTACTACGGTTATGGGGAAGACGAATCCCTATTGCAGCAGATGAACGCGTGCATGGTGCACCGCGGCCCCGATGGTGAGGGCGTTTACACGCAGGGCAACGTAGGCCTGGCACACCGCCGCCTCTCCATCATCGACCTGGCCCACGGCCAGGAGCCCATGTTCAGCGCCGACGGCGAGACCGTGTTGGTCTACAACGGCGAGGTGTACAACTACCTTGCCCTGCGTGCCGAACTTGAGACACTGGGCCGTTCCTTCAGCACGGCTTCGGACACCGAAGTGGTGCTGCAGTCCTACCAGGAGTGGGGCGACGCCGCGTTCGACAAGTTCAACGGCATGTTTGGCCTGGCCATCCACGACCGCCTGAACAACCGCCTGGTGCTGGCCCGCGACCACTTTGGCATCAAGCCGCTGTACTACGCCACCGCCGGCACCCCCGAAGCACCCACGCTGCTCTTTGGCTCGGAAATCAAGCCGCTGCTCGCCGCCAACAAAATTGAGTCCGGTGTCAACGAGCGCATCTTGTTCCGCTACCTGCAGTTCAGGATCCACGACGACGAGCCCGCCACCTTCTTTGCCGGCGTGCACAAGCTCATGCCCGGGGAAAAGCTTGTCCTGAATACTGTTGCCACCGATGCCGGACCGGCCGGGACCGTTGCCATCAGCAGCTACACCCGTTTCAAGGAAGAGCTGGCCGAGCTGGCCAAGATCGAAACCCCCTACTCCCAGGCCGTCATTGACGAATACCGGGAGCGTTTCACCGAGGGCGTGCGCCTGCGCCTGCAGTCCGAAGTTCCCGTGGGAACGGCCCTTTCAGGCGGACTGGACTCATCCGCCGTCGTGGCCACCATCAACAAGCTCATGGCCGAAAACGCCGACGCCACGGACTCGCTGGGCGCCAAGCAGCAGACGTTCTCGGCCATCTTCCCGAACTCCATCAACGATGAGGAAAAGTACGCCGACGCCGTGCTGGCCCGTTGCGAAGGCAATGTCATCAGCCACAAGATCCTGCCGCAGCCGGGTGAATTTGTTCAGGACCTGGAAGACTTTGTGCGCACCATGGAGGAGCCCATCATCTCCTCGGGCCCCTATGCCCAGTACCAGGTGATGCGCGAGGCCTCCAAGCACGTCACCGTGCTGCTGGACGGCCAGGGCGCCGACGAGATGATGGCCGGGTACATCCCCTATTACTTTGCTTACCTGCGACAGTTGAAGAAGAACGGCCAGAACACCAAACTGGCCAAGGAGCTGCTCTCCAGCTCCGACATCCTGTACCGCCTGGCCCGCTTCCGGATCCTGGGCAAGCTGACGCTGAAGAAGGAAATCGGCATTTCGCAGCTGTTGAACAAGAAATTCACGGCGAAGTACAAGACCGAGACGTTCTCCAACATCGCCGACAACTTGAAGCTGCGCCTCATCGACGACCTGTTCCACAAGTCCCTGCCGGCCGTGCTGCGCTACGAGGACAAGAACACCATGCGTTTCTCCCTGGAGGGCCGCGTGCCGTTCCTGGACAAGGAAGTGGTGAAATTCCTGTTCAGCCTGGACGACGAGTCCATCATCAAGGGCGGCTGGAACAAGCGCATCCTGCGCGACGCCACCCGCGAGCTGCTGCCGGAAATGATCAGCAACCGCCGCAACAAGATCGGCTTCACCACCCCCGAGGCCGAGTGGTTCGGGCACATGAAGGAAAAGATCTACGAGATCTTCCTCTCCAGCTCGTTTGGCGCCCGCCCGTACTGGAACCAGGACGCCGTCATCTACGCGTTTGAGGAACTGCTCAGCGGCAAGAGCTCCGGCTCCACCATGGTGTTCTGGCGCCTGATCAACACCGAGCTGTGGCTGCGCGAGTTCTTCGACGCACCCGAGGTCAAGGCCGGCATCGAGGGCAAGAGCGACTACATCCCCAACCCGGACAAGCAACTGGACATCACTGTGCCAGGTGACGCGGGCACGTTCCGCCGCTACCCGCTGCGCACGGAGGTTTTCTACAAGGAAACCGACTTTGACCCCGCCGTCATGACGTACGTCAAGCGCTACTTTGATGGACTTCCGACGGCGGGCGGGGACCATGGCGCAGCCACGGCCGACACCCCGTGGTACCTGTTCGTCTCGGAGAAGATTGTGGCCATGACGCAGGGCCGCTCCATCCCGGTCTGGGACATCAAGGTCTCCAATGCCGCGCGGATCTTTAGCAAGTTCGTCACCCGCAACCCCGGCGGCATTGGTTTGGCCAGCCCCTGGTCCATGCAGCTGGCCATTGACGAGGTGGGCCTGCCCAGGATCATGTACGCTTCGGCGCGCTCCGTCATCGGCAAGCTCCAGGGCAAGTCGGGCGTGTTTTACGAGGTGGTGGGCCACAACATCAACGCGATCGACGGCGCGGCCGGCTACCAGGTGGGCACCTCCACCCACTCGGTGAAGTACGCGCCCATCGACCCCGACGGCGTGGCGGCCCGGCTCAGTGCCATGGTCCGTGCCAACGTGCCGGCGGCGTTCGCGGCAAACTTTGCCGGAACTGCCATCATGGACGCCAACGACCTCGGTGTTGTGGCGCTCGGCCATGACACGGCCCTGACCAAGTCGGTGCTGGAGGATATTTTCCGTGACAACCCGCAGGGGCAGACCACGGAAACCACCCCCATGTCACTGGTGTTCAAGCAAAAATAGCCACCGCGCGCGCAAGGCGCGGCATGGCCCCAGCCCGCACCCTGGGCTCATGTCGCGCCTCGCCGCGTTAAGCAGCCACAACCAGCCCGCCACACCACTTATCAAACGGAAGAATTATCATGGTCACCCTTGCCGACTGCCAACGCACACAGCACGCCTGGTTCAGGGCACTGGCGGAGGCGACAGGCGGACGATCGTTTTCCACGCACAAAATGGACTGGGTCTGGCTTCCGGAGACACGCGAGATGCTGTGCATGTTTCCCACCGAGATCAGTGACGCCGGGCTAGAGCCCGCCTTGGCCGAAGCCGAACGTCGAGGGGCTACCACAGTGGGTGTCTGGATGAGCGCGGCCATCAGGGAGTCCATCCTGCCGCAGTACCGCTTTGAACGCGGTTGGCAGCCTTGGTGGATGACCAAGAGCCTGGATGTGGAGACGGTGGCAGCGGCCAGCGGAGCCCGCGACGGACGAGTCACCGTCACCGCCGTGGCACCCGACCAGGTCTGGCTGGCCACTGCACGCAACCCTGTCCAGGACGGCGAGATCCAGGATGCCCAGGCCAAGGACGGTGAGCATGAATGGGCGGGACGCTCCTATGCCTACCTGCCGCCGGAACAGGGCACCAAGCACTTGGCCGGGATCTTCGACATGGTGGTGGCCCCTGAACACCAGCGCACGGGCATCGGCACGGCCCTGCTCAACCAGCTCTCCAAAGCGGCCTTCGACGCCGGCGCCGAACACCTCCTGCTCAACGCCACCCCCGACGGGCAGCGGCTCTACAAGAACTGCGGCTTTGCCCTCATCGGCAAGGGCCAAACCTGGTGGTTGCACCTGGACCCCTAGGCCCGCCCCCACACACCCAGCCCGGCCCCACCCCCCCCACCCCACCCGACGCTCCTGCACGTTCGGGGCGCGCTATCCCGACGCTCCTGCACGTTCGGGGCGCGTTATCCCGACGCTCCTGCACTCTCTCCTACATTGTCGGTGCCATCTTTTCCAGCACAGCTTCCGTTTCCAGGCAACGTATCATCGACTTGATGTCAGCCGTCGTCGCGTGGACGAATGGTCCCCGCGGACCAGCCGTCTCCGTGCCCAGGATCGCGGCCAGGGCGTGCAATGCACCGATCGGCCGCGGGATGTCGCCCAGGGCTGTTAGCGGCCATGGCAAACTGCCCATAGGCGGCCACGTAACTGCCCACTGATGGCCAGCAGAAATGCCCATTGGTGGCCATGAGATCTGCCCACTCTTATTTTCTAGCATCGCCGTGTTGTTAAC
>NZ_JASISP010000069.1 GCF_030063185.1 Arthrobacter sp. H35-D1 | reverse complement strand
CTGGGGTATTCAGCTGACCGGCCTAGCTTGATGTCCGCCAGGGCCGGCTGACGGCGGGGAATTCCAGGCTTGGAGTGTGTTCGCCGCCGGTAGGCGGGATCGGGTGGGTTGCTTTGGGCCAGGGCTCCGCGACCAGTCCCCGGTAGCGCACCGGGGCATGTGCGACGGCGAGTTG
The DNA here is from genome assembly GCF_030063185.1 of Arthrobacter sp. H35-D1. GTDB lineage: Bacteria > Actinomycetota > Actinomycetes > Actinomycetales > Micrococcaceae > Specibacter. The sequence goes on along the minus strand of NZ_JASISP010000069.1, from coordinate 936 downwards.
CAGCACGCGGAAGAAGACCAGGCCCGGGCTTGAGGCTTTGCGGCGGTTGAAACGGAAGATGAACTCATTGAGGTATGCCTGCAGGTGTGCATCGCCGACGGATCCTTGGTGTGTGCTCAGCAGCCAGCGTTTGGCTAACGAAATGACCCGGTGGACCGCTGGCAGCAGTGCCCCCGGGTCCTCGCCACGGGCACGGGCTGCGAGTTGGCTGCGTGCCTCGTGGGCATATCCGAGCTGGTCGATGCGCCAGTAGCCGGCCCAGCCATCGGTGATGACCAAGGAACCTGGCTCAACATTGTCCAGCACGAAGTGTTCCAGCGACGGCGCCGTGGCATTCTTCAATACCGCCATGCGCGCGCGGCCGAAACCTTCCGTCTCAAGGACCTCAACGGCGACGCCAACCAAGGTCTTCTTGCCGCGGGCACGCCCTCCAGCCAGCCCGGGTTCGTGGCCGCCGATAAATGCTTCATCGACCTCGACGACACCGGCTAAACGTTCCCGGCCCGGACGCACCAGCACCGATCTCAACCTGTGCAGCATTGCCCATGCCGTCGGATACGAGCCGATTCCCAGACCCCGTTGGAGACCCTGGGCCGAGATGCCGTTCTTCTGCACGGCAAACATCCAGCAGGCCGCGAACCAGACTGTCAGCGGTGTCCTGCGGCGGTCGAAGAGGGTTCCCGCAGTGACGGCAATTCGGGTGCCGCAGGCGCCGCATTTGTGCCGCCCATCCGCCATTAGCCAACCGCCGGAATGCGCACAGCGTGGGCACACAAAGCCATTCGGCCAGCGCAGCCAATCCAGATAGTCCAGACAATCAGCGTCGGTCGCAAACCATGCACGGAACTCACCAGCAGAGCGCGGGTAATCCACCCCAGCCCGGGGTCGAAGCTCGATCACCCCTCTATTTTAGGCCGGTCAGCTGAATACCCCAGA
>NZ_JASISP010000068.1 GCF_030063185.1 Arthrobacter sp. H35-D1 | reverse complement strand
CTGCTCACCGAGGAACTCAACAACACACCCAGCCGGCTCCCCGGCGACCACCGCACCCTGAACTACCAAGTCGCCCAGGCACAAACTTCAACAACGAACGAGTGCCTACTTCAGGAGGTCTGAGTCTTTCGCCGGATGAAGCGTACCTGCGCCAAGACCGGGCTTGGGCTCCTCTCCGGACCTGTCTCCGGGGTCCGCATCGCCAATCCGGCCTACGGTCCGCTCGCTCCGCCCGAGCGCGTCGATAAAAGCCGCACCGACTGGAGCCGGTGGGACACCATGGGCCGGACGTTGTATATCGCCGAGGACGAGGAAACGGCGTTTCGGGAATGCTTGGCGTGGGCCCGGATGACTGGGGAGCATCAGGCACACGTCGATAAGCTTTCCGCTCTCTTCGGGGAAACTATCGACCAGACCATGCGTGATATTGACGAGGACTGGAAACGTCTTGGGCACATGCAGCCGGGACACTTGCCTGCATCCTGGCGGGATGGGCACCTTCTTTACCGAATTCAAGTACCAGAAACAGCAGGGTGGTGGATCGACGCCCATGAACCGCCGAGACACTCGATGCGCTTTCATTGGCCGCTGGATCCGATCTCGCCCGATTTACCGGACAGCAAGATATCGACAAGGGTGTGATGTTCACCCACGATCGAGAGGTGACAACGCGGTTGGCCGAACGAATGCGTGAACAAATCCTCGATAACGGTACCGAACCGCTTGGCATCCGCTTCGATTCCCGCATAGCCAAGGGTACTTACTGGGCGTTATGGATGCGCCGTGCAGACGCCAAACTTGGCAGCGACCCAGTCAAGGCTAATCACGGCGCGGCAATCGGCCCCACGGATCCGGTCATGAAATGGGTGATGACCGCGTACGGCATCCACAGCTGGTAACGCCCTGGCCCCAAGGCCTGCTTCACCTGCGGAACCAAACACTTGGCCCACCCAATCCATTATGCCCAGTTGCACACGCGAACCGGCAAAAGCGGTCACCCCTTGCCAAACGTCCCGTAGGTCGTTCCCTTATGAAGCGTTGCTTATGGCCAGCCGGACACGAGTTGGCATACTCGCCAACTGTTGCCGTCAGTCGAGCATCGATAGGTACTGCGGCCGGCACTTCATCGCATGGATGAGTTCGTCGGTCCCGTCATCCCAGACCAGCACCACGAGTTCCAACAGCCTGCTTCGGG
>NZ_JASISP010000067.1 GCF_030063185.1 Arthrobacter sp. H35-D1 | reverse complement strand
GCCATGGAGGAACCCATCTCCTTCAACGCCGACCACCTGCGTGCCGAAAAGGAAAAAGTCCTCGCTGCCGTCACGTTGCCGGAAGATTTGTCCAAGCGCTCGGCCCGCGGACAGTTTGCCGGCGGTTGGCAGGGCGGGGAGCAGGTTCTTGGCTACCTGGAAGAGGAGGGCATTGCCGCCGATTCCACGACGGAAACCTTTGCCGCCATCCGCCTCGACATCAACACGCGCCGTTGGGCGGGCGTGCCGTTCTACCTGCGCACGGGCAAGCGCCTGGGCCGGCGCGTGACGGAGATTGCCGTCATGTTCAAGCGTGCACCCAATCTGCTGTTCACCGACCACGCCGAGGACGACTTTGGCCAGAACGCCGTCGTCATCCGGGTCCAGCCCGACGAGGGCGTGACCATCCGGTTTGGCTCCAAAGTTCCCGGCACGCAGATGGAAGTCCGTGACGTGACCATGGACTTCGGCTACGGGCACGCTTTTACCGAGTCAAGCCCGGAAGCGTATGAACGGCTGATCCTCGATGTGTTGCTGGGCGAGCCGCCGCTGTTCCCGCGCCACGGTGAAGTGGAACAGTCCTGGAAGATCCTGGACCCCTTTGAGGAATTCTGGGCAGCCGAGGGCGTGCAGCCCGAAAGTTATGAACCAGGCAGCTGGGGCCCCGCCTCGGCCGAGGAACTCTTGAAGCGAGACGGAAGGACGTGGCGGCGACCATGATCGTAGAACTGCCCGATACAACAACTTCCAAAATCACGAAGGAAATTGTCAAGCTGCGCGAGCAGGGCGGCGTAGTTGCCCTTGGACGCGTGTTGACCCTTGTGGTGATCACCCGCAGTGGTTTTGAGGAGGACGCGATCGCGGCGGCCAACTTGGCCAGTCGCGAGCACCCGTGCCGCATCATTGTGCTGGCCGCAGGATCCGCCGATGCACCGAACCGGCTCGACGGGCAAATCCGCGTTGGCGGGGACGCCGGCGCATCGGAAGTCATTGTGCTCCACGGACAGGGCGAACTGGCGGCAGAAAACGAGTCGCTGGTTTCGGCGCTGCTGCTACCCGATGCCCCCATCGTTGCCTGGTGGCCCCACGACGCCCCCGAAATTCCAAGCCAGTCGCCGGTGGGCCGCATCGCCCACCGCCGCATCACCGACTCCGCCAATGCGGCAGATCCCCGGGCAGCGCTGTTGCACATCGCAGACAGCTACGCGGCCGGCGACACCGACCTGGCCTGGACCCGGCTGACCAACTGGCGCATCCAGCTCGCTGC
>NZ_JASISP010000066.1 GCF_030063185.1 Arthrobacter sp. H35-D1 | reverse complement strand
CGCGTTGACTCATAGAAAACCTCCGCGTATCCACATACGTTGCCTCATTTGATTTCATCCGCTTCGGCGTGGTTTCAAGTCTGGTTCTGCGGTGTCGGGTACGCCAGTTTCTATGGAGCTGACAATGATGCAACGGCAGGCAGTGGCGAAGAAGCGGGCCCGGACTTACAAGTGCGCGTCGCGGGCGCAGAAGACCCAGATTCTGGACGAGCTGGTGGAGTTGACGGGCTGGCACCGGGACTATGCCCGGGCGGCGTTGCGGCACGCGCTGAACCCTCCGCCACCGAAACCCAGAGAGGGACGGCGGCCGCTCTACGGACCGGACCTGGTGCCGCCGTTGGTGTTGTGCTGGTCGGCGTTGCGGGCCCCGGCGGGGAAGCTGCTGGCACCAATGATGTCGTCCCTAGTGCCGCTGCTGCGCAAGGAAAAAGAACTGCAGATCACGGATGCGCAAGCGGCTTTATTGGTGCGGATGAGTGCCGCCACCATCGACCGGAAACTGGCCGGAGCCCGGTCTACGATGCTCCCGCACGGGCGCACCCACACCAAGCCCGGTTCACTGCTGAAGTCGCAGATTCCGATGCGGACCTGGGCCGAATGGGATGATGCTGTGCCCGGGTTTGTCGAGATCGATCTGGTTGCCCACGATGGCGGAAACGCTGCCGGAGAGTACTGCTTCACCCTGACAGTTACTGACATTTCCACGGGCTGGACCGTCAACCGTTCAGTGCAGAACAAAGCCGCCAAATGGGTGTTCGAAGCCCTGCAATATGCCATGTCCGTATTTCCTTTCCCGATCATCGGGATTGACTCGGACAATGGCAGTGAGTTCATCAACAACCACCTGTACAACTATTGCTTCGACCATAAAATCACGTTCACCCGGTCCCGGCCCTACAACAAAAATGACGGGGCGCACGTGGAGCAAAAGAACTGGGCCAGGGTCCGCCAACTCGTCGGATATCTCCGCTATGACACCCCGGCAGAACTGGCCAAACTCAACGAAATCTGGGACCAAGACCGGCTCTTCACGAACTACCTGCTGCCTCAGCAGAAGCTGGTCTCCAAGCAGCGCTACGGGGCCAAGGTCATCAAACACTACGACGTTCCGGCAACCCCGCACCAGCGCGCATTGAAGCAATCCACGGTCCGCAAACGCCCCATCATCACCATGAACGCAGCCTTCAAACGTCTCCGCCCCGTCCACCTTCAACGCGATATTCTCCGCTTGACTGGAGAGCTCGAGAAGCTCTCCCTGACTAAGAAGCCGGCACCGGTGAAACCACGTGTCAATAACAAATGGAAGCAGAATCCTTAGCGGAGGTTTCTAAATGAGGCAACGACTCAGCTTCCCGGAGGTATTGCTATGAGGCAACAAG
>NZ_JASISP010000065.1 GCF_030063185.1 Arthrobacter sp. H35-D1 | reverse complement strand
ATAAAGAATTAAGGAGCTAACTATGTCTATCAACACTGAAATCGACACCATGGTAGGGGTATCTCACCCTCTTGATCAGCTTTCCCGCGCCGAGATTTCCCGTGCGGTGTCCATCCTTAAGGATGGTCCGGCTGCGGCAGAGTCGTTCCGCTTCATCAGCGTTGAGCTGCGCGAGCCGGATAAGGAATTGTTGCGGGCCGGTAGCGCTACGGTGCGTGAAGCAGACGCTGTGTTGGTGAATCGTGGCGAGGGCATTGCTTACTCCGCGATTGTTGACCTTGATGCTGGTGTCGTTGATAAGTGGACTCAGTTGGCTACCGGTGTGCAGCCACCCTTTATGTTGGATGAGTTTGCTGAGTGCGAGGATGCTTGTCGCAAGGACCCGAACGTTATTAAGGCCCTCGCCGCCCGCGGTCTGACTAATCTTGACTTGGTCTGCTTTGAGCCCTGGTCCGTGGGTTACTTCGGAGAAGACGCTGAGGGGCGGCGTTTGATGCGCGCTCTGGTGTTCGTTCGCGACAGTCCCACCGATAGCCCTTATGCGCACCCGATCGAGAACTTCGTTGTTTTCTACGACCTCAGCTCCGGCGAGGTTGTAAAGGTCGAGGACAACGAGTCCATCCCGGTACCCCGTGCCAGCGGTAACTACCTGCCCGAGTACGTCGGAGAAGCCCGCACCGATCTGAAGCCGATTGACATCACCCAGCCCGAAGGTCCTTCCTTCGAAGTGACAGGGAACCACGTGAAGTGGGCCGATTGGTCTTTCCGCGTCGGGTTCAACCCCCGCGAAGGCCTCGTCCTTCACCAGCTACGCTTCGCAGATAAGGGCGTAGACCGTCCCGTGATCAACAGGGCCTCCCTGACGGAAATGGTCGTCCCCTACGGTGACCCGGCCCCTGTACAGGCCAAGAAGAACGCCTTCGATTCCGGTGAATACAACATCGGCAACATGGCCAATTCCCTCAAGCTCGGCTGTGACTGCCTGGGCGAGATCAAGTACTTCGATGGGATCACCACCGATAGCCACGGCAACCCGATGACCATCGAGAACGCCATCTGCATGCACGAAGAAGACGACAGCATCATGTGGAAGCACTTCGACTTCCGCGAAGGCACCGCTGAAGTTCGACGCAGCCGCAAACTCGTCATCTCCTTCATCGCCACCGTTGCCAACTACGAGTACGGCTTCTACTGGCACCTCTACCTCGACGGGAGCATCGAGTTCCTGGTCAAGGCCACCGGAATCCTCTCCACAGCTGCACAGCACCCGGGCGAGAAGAGCGCGTACGGTCAATCACTGAACAACGACGGACTCTACGCACCCATCCACCAGCACATCTTCAACGTCCGGATGGACTTCGAACTCGACGGTCCGAAGAACTCCATCTACGAAGTCGACATGGAGATCCCGGAGCACAACCCCACGCACACCGCATTCAAGGCTGTAGACCGACTCCTGGAAACCGAGCAAGCAGCAATCCGCAAGGCAGACGTTTCCAAGCACCGCTTCTGGAAGATCGTCAACCACGACAGCAAGAACATCGTCGACGAACCAGTAGCATACCGCCTCATGCCCACCAATGCCGTCACCCTGGCAGCCGGTGACGATGCGTACGTCAGCCAGCGCGCACAGTTCGCCCGCAACAACCTCTGGGTCACCGCTTATGACCGCGATGAGCGTTTCGCGGCCGGAGAATTCCCGAACCAAAGCACCGGCGGCCACGATGGACTGCCCGCATGGACCAAGGCAGACAGGAACATCGTCGATCAAGACCTCGTGGTCTGGTACACCTTCGGCATGCACCACGTAGTCCGGCTCGAAGACTGGCCCGTCATGCCCCGCCAGAACATCGGCTTCATGATCGAACCCCACGGCTTCTTCGACCAGAACCCCACCCTGAACCTACCCACCTCAGAAACCAAGGCAACCACCACCGCAGCACAATGCTGCACCGGAAACTAACAACAAAGCACTAAAAACACAGCACTAAA
>NZ_JASISP010000064.1 GCF_030063185.1 Arthrobacter sp. H35-D1 | reverse complement strand
TCAAACAAGCAGACCAACCACACCACAACACGCCAACACAACCAGCAAAACCAGCCACATCAACTCAAGCAATACCGTTCCCCCATCAACCGGAGCAACTCGAAAAACAATACACACCTTTCAAACAGATATCCAACCGAAAGCCTGTGAGCCTGAACACTATATGTTTAGCGTCAATATATACGCTGATCGAGTACCAAAATTTGCCTGGAGTACGGCGTTTTTCATCTTACGTAGAGTCCTCGACCAGAAACAAATCTGCCCAGCTAGTCGCCAGCATTGCTTTTGACTGAGCTTTGTTTGTGATCCAACTATCAGAATCGCTACAAACCATTCCACAAACACCCGATGGATTATCGGTACATCACGCTGTTTGCAGGCCTCGGGATCCTTTGCGTTGCCGTACCGGCTCCTCCATTGGAAGCGTCACCTCGCTCACTGCAGCGTCGCCGTCATTCTAAAGATGTGGTTTTCTTTGCCCAACGGCGAGATGTAGGCATGACAACCTCGAGTAGATCCTTGCGACTGCCATCGCTCATCAGGAACAGCTGGCTGGCAAGTGTGGCCCTACGAACAGCAACTAACGGCACCGCACGGATGACAGGGATGAAGCGAGAGTCCGTGTGCTCGGCCAGGGGACGTCATGAACTCGCTGAACAGGGTCACCCCCCCACGTACCCGGAGGCATCAATGCAACCATGCACTCGTTGAAAAGGCCTGATACTCACGGCGCCTGCCTCCAAATACCTCGGCACTCGCCCGCTCCCACCACTGGGTTCCGCCTGAAGTCATCAAAGCCCTCTTCACTGAAGAAATCGGTGGACCGGTCCGCTCTATCCTCGCCATCACGCCCAACCTGCAGGGTTCCCGCCCGGCAGCCCTGGATTGAAACCCTGCGGCAGATCCTTTGTCGTCAGCGAGCCCTCGAACACGAGCAAGCCATTCTTCCCTGAAGCCCTGAGCGACCAAGCCGTCGAAGGAGGACTGCGTGTGGCGTGCTTCAGGCTCCATACCCTCGTCCAACTTCTGCCCATCCACAGAATAGATGCCAGGGTCACCAAGGCTGTAGCGAGGATCTCCTGCGTGCTGCTTAGATCGTGGTCGATGACACCGGGCTACCCGCCGTGCGCACCGATACCTCCGAACGCCTCTACCGGGTCCTGTGTGCTGCGTTTCGGAAATGCTACATGGCGATCTTCTCTATCCTGAGTCTTGCCGGCTTCACAGAGTTCATCCCCAAAGCTCAAGAAACCGCCACGGTGGAATGAACGCTCCACCAGGTTCATATCTGCCAGACTAGCGGCGACTCCGTCAGGCTGACCCAGGCCCTGGCAGGGACAGGGGTGGTACAACTGAGCTAAAACTCGGAACGGGCTGGCCACATACCACATCACTTTTGTGGGCAGATCTCATGGCCATACCCGGGCACTATAGCTGGCCCCCACGGGCGGATAACGTGGCCGCTGGTGGCCAGAAACTCATGGCCCTTGACACAGGTCTCCGACGGTCGCCATCCGCGGATCCAGGCGTTACCCGGCATATGTTTCCATGCTTCTCTAATGAAGCGAGCGAATTTGAAGCCGGTTCGTTGATATCTCTCATGAACGGCCCCAAGAGATCAACGTTGTGAAACTTATCTGCCGCCATGGTCATTGCGTTTTGCACCAGAAACTAGGTGAACAAGGCGCGATCGAGGTTTCAGTTGCCCCATTTCCAGGACAGCCCGGCCTCCACCAATGCACAACGGAGCCGGAGAGTGGAACCAACTCTCGTCGTGAGGGCAAACAGGGGCGCAATTATTGGTTGGCATTGACAGGTGCCGACAAAGATCACCGTTGTCATGAGTACCTATAACGTCCTCATCATGTAGACGTGCGACCTTGCCACTGTCGACGAGAAACGTACTGGTCATCTTCAGCCCGACAGACAGTTCCGGCTAGGCGGGTGGCCAGCCGGGCCGGTGTGGTTGTTAAATGCAGGGAGGCCCCGCACCTGGTGGTGTGGGGCCTCGACCTGTTTTTGGTGTTGTCCGGCGGTGTCCTACTCTCCCACATCCTCACGAATGCAGTACCATCGGCGCTGTGGGTCTTAGCTTCCGGGTTCGGAATGGGACCGGGCGTTTC
>NZ_JASISP010000063.1 GCF_030063185.1 Arthrobacter sp. H35-D1 | reverse complement strand
GCCTGCATCAACGCCCGCGGCATCACTTCGGCGGCGGAGATCTTGGGGCTGATCCCGACCCGGGGCCGGTACGGAACCCGTTCCGGAAGGGCCTTCAATAAATCATCCGCAGCGACATGGAATGCTGTGGCAAGAGTGTCCAGATCAGCGTCCACGTGAGCCTCCCAGTATGACGTTCGGGTAGATACACCGACTCTGACCCGAATCCGCGAGTAATGGTGTCGTAAGACTGCATCCCGGGCGGCGGCGCGGATTTCGATGAATTTTAGGTCTTGGGCGTGGCAGTGTCCCGGTTGTCGTGCCGGGTGGGCGAAGGTTCCGTGCCTCGGACGGTATTTCTCGTGGTGGTGGGGTAGGGGCCGGCTTCGTCAGCCGGGGCGGTCAGCTTCTGCAGTGCTGGCAGGACGGTGGTGAGCAGTTGTGGTCCCGGCGGCATGCGTAGGTAGATTGTCCCGGCGCAGCGGGTGTTGCGGGCTGGGACTTGAATGAGTTCGCGCAGGAGCCTTGCCACGGTTCTGCGTCCGCGGCCGTTGCCGTGATCGAGGCCGGTGATTTCCTGGAGCCAGGCGCTGATCGCGCAGCCGAGCAGGCCCGCCCACATCCACACGCTGTTCACGGCATGGGAGGCGGGGGCGGGATGGAGCCGACGAAGGCCAGCTCGGTCTCGGTGACACGGGTGAAGTTGGAGGCCGAGTTTTGCCAGGCGTCAAAGACCACTGTCACCTCCGGCTCCTCACCGGTCCCGGTCGTTTCGGCGAGTTTGCGGTGCCGGGCGCCGAGTTCATCGATCATGAGGGGAAACTGGGTGACGTCAGGCTTGTTCCCCGGGTAGGTATGGGCGAGCAGGGGAATCCCTCCGTCACGGGTGATCACCAGGCCCAGGCCAACCAGGGAAGGCACGGTGCGCTTTTGCTTGGCCTTGCCGCGTTGGGCAATCGGGGCCTTCGCGTTGGCCGAATCAATGTAGGTGGCGAAGTTCGTCATGTCCAGGGCCAGGGCGAAGATGTCGAGGTTGAATTCATTGACCAGCGCCACCGTGATGCGTTCCTCGACCTCCGCGAGTTCATCCAGTGACAGGGCGTGCGTGGCCTCCCAGAATTTGCGATGATCCAGCACGGACGCGGGGATCTTCGTGAAGCGGTCCGTGGCGGTGGTCTTCCACCAGTCGGCGAAGCCCAGCTTTGAGGTCGGGGCCACGACCCCGTTCAACGCCGCCAGGGACAGGTAGATGCCCGCCGACGCGCCGACGTCGCTGCGCCGGGAACCCACCACGCCGTCGATGATTCCGGCCACCTCCAGGCGTTGAAGGATGCTCCAGGCCGCGGCACTGTCCCCGAAGCCCAGGTGCCGGGTCTTCTCGGGCACGACCGCGGCTTCCTTGGCATCCAGGAGCTTCTCAATGTCCTTGGCACTGCCCAGGTACCGTTCGGAGACCATCTTCGGCTTCCCATCGACTCGCGCCGTTTCACGCAAGCGCCAATACGGTTTCCCACTGATCATCTTCTTGCACAAAGCCATACCCATATCATGCTTTAGGTCATACATACTTCGGTGAAGCAAAGGCCCCGACACGCCGCAACTTACACGGTTTTTATTTTGCCGGGGCCCTCAAAACGAAATAGCCGGGAAACTCTCGCCAGAGGAACCTTCAGCCAAGAGATTCTCGACGAACTCCTCCCGGTACGCCGACAACGCACCGCGCCCCGCGTGAAGAAACGCAAAATGTCCAACTGGCCACTCAAGCGAATACCAAAAGGTCCTAAGTAAACGACATTGCATCTTGTACAACAGTACGGTGAGTCAGGCTGTTCCCCGGTTGCTCAGGTTGACGTCGTGGCCGAGTTTTTGGACGGGGCGGATGATGTTGTTCTTCGTTCGTGTGGTATTTTTTGGCTCACGAATTCCGGGCCGTGGTCCCGATAGAATCCGCACTCAGCCAGGAGGACCCCCAACAGAGATAGTGCGGAATACTTCGTGGCGAGGTTCTGCGCTTCCTGTCCCGACAGGTATTCGTAAATTTCGGCCTCCACACGGAGCAGCGTGGGCTCCGGTCCGAGGAGGTTTCGCCGGAAATCTTCGCTCATATTACTTAAACGTCTTGCCAGCGGAACCGAGCTGCCGGGCAGCTTCGACAACGCGGGCGGACAGGCCCTTTTCAG
>NZ_JASISP010000062.1 GCF_030063185.1 Arthrobacter sp. H35-D1 | reverse complement strand
GGGGTTTTTCTTTGCTTAAGATGATCAGAAATCAGTTGAGATGTGATAGGCTGTTTGGATGGATCAGGAGACATTGGAGGGCATGCAGGAACCGGCCGGGCTGGCCCTTGCCGCGTGCGGCGGGCAAGTGCTGGTGCGCTGCGGGCGTGCCCTGCTCTACCGCTACGAGGAGGGCGACACGGGGATGCGGAACTTGGCGATCGTGGCGTTGACAGACGCCGGGCGCCGGGTCGATGAGGTTGCTTCCGTGTTCGGGTTGACCGCGACGTATGTCTCGATGCTGCGGGGCCGGGCCCGCGCGCAGGGCTCGGCCGGGTTGGTGCGCCGCCGCGGGCGCCCGCCCAAGCTTACTGACCGGCAGGTGGCGAAGGCGCGGGCCTGGGCGGGGGAAGGGGTGGCGCAGCGTGTGATCGCCGACAGGCTCGGGGTGGCCCAGTCGGGAATCAGCGAGCTGCTCGCACGGCGGGGCCCGACGCCGGTGCAGCAAGAGCTTCTGCCCGAACCCGGCAGCACCGCCGAGGGCCAGATGAATGCCGGGCACGACACGGGTGCGGACGCAGAGGCATTTATTCCCGCCGGGGATCCCGGCACTGTCTCGGAAGAGGGGCCGGCGGCGTTGGCCCGCATCGGGGAGGGCTCGGTCTTCTCCCGTTATGCCGGGGCGATGCTGCTGCATGCGTTCCTGGACCGGGTCGGGGCCGAAACGATCTTCGCGACCCTGGCTGGTGCCCCGGGACGCCGCTATGACAACCTGGCCGTGCTGACCACAGCAACACTGGGCTTCGCGCTCGGGGCCGGGACGATGGAGGGGTTCAAGCACCTGCGCCGGGGTGAACTTGGCCCGACCGCCGGGGTGGAGACGATTCCGGAGCTGGCGACCCTGCGCGGACGGCTGACCGCCCTGGCCGACGCTTCCGACCCGTTGGCCCTCCAGCGGGCCTTCGCTGCCGGGATGCTCGCCTTCGACCCGGCCGCCGATCCGGTCTACTACGTTGATGACCACTTCGTCCCCTACGCCGGCGCGAAGCCGGTGGCGAAGGGCTGGAATACCAAGCGTCGCCACGCCGAACCCGGCCGTGATGAGACGGTCCTGGTCGATGCCCGGGGCCGGGCCGTCGTCTTCGGCTCCGGGGAACCGACCTCGCTGGCCTCAAACCTCCCCGGCGTGCTCACCCAACTGCGCCGGGTGATCGGGCCGGACGCCCCGGTCCTGCTCGGCTTTGACCGCGGCGGGGCATTCCCCATCGCCTTTACTGCCTGCCGGGATGCCGGCGCCGGGTGGATCAGCTACCGCCGTGCCCCGTTGGTCGCAACGACCGCTACCCCGGCCATCTCCACTACCGTGCGCAACGGCAAAGACATCACCGTCGAGCTCGCCGATGAAACCGTGGCGATCAAGGACTACGGCCACGCACGCCAACTAACGCTCTTCGAACACGGATCCCCGGTGCTGCAGGTCCTCACCAGCGAAACCACCGGTACAGGGGCGGACCTGCTGTGCTGGCTGCGGTCCCGCTGGAGGATCGAGAACATGTTCAAATACGCGTCCGAGCACAACGGCATCGACGCCATCGCCGACTACCGGATGGATGTTGCCACAGACACCCGGCTGGTCGCCAACCCCGCCCGTGTGGCTGCCCGCGCCACCGTCAAGACCGCCGAAACCGGGCTCGCTGACGCCGAACGCTCCCTGGCCCAGCTCCTCGCCAGCGGCGGCACACCGAAACAGATGAATGCGGCCCTGCCCGGCATCCATCGGCGGATCGAAAAAGCCACACAGGCCCTCGCCGACGCCAAGAAAACCCTCAAGCCCATCCGGGCCAAACTCCCCGCCAACACACTGAACCCCGACGCGAAACTCGCCCGCCCCCACCTTCAACGCCGGAGCATGCAAATGGTGCTGCGCCTGCTGGCCTTCAACGCCGAAGCCTGGCTCGCCGACCGCCTCAACGCCTACCTAAACGATCCGGACGAGTACAGGGCCATCACCTCCAACCTCCTCCACCAAGGCGGAACCATCACCTACGGAACCCACGAAATCACAGTCATCCTCGATGCGCCCGACAGCCCCCGCACCGCCCGCGCCCTTCAACTACTCACCGAAGAACTCAACAACACCCCCACACGGCTCCCCGGCGACCGACGCCCCCTGAACTACCAAATAGCCCAGGCCCCAATCTCAACAATGAGCAAACACGTACTTCAGGAGGTCTGAG
>NZ_JASISP010000061.1 GCF_030063185.1 Arthrobacter sp. H35-D1 | reverse complement strand
CCTGGCCGGCCACGAGGTCTCCGTCGACCTGGGTGCCGACTTTGTCGAAGATGTCCGCCAGGCGCTCTACGCTTCCAAGCTCATCAGCTACGCGCAGGGCATCGACATGCTCAACAGCGCCGCCGCCGAGTACAACTGGGACCTGAAACTGGACGAGATCGCCTCGCTGTGGCGCGGTGGCTGCATCATCCGTGCCGAGTTGCTCAAGGACATCACCAAGGCCTACGCCGCCGAGGACAAGCCGGCCAACCTGTTGTTCGCCCCGGCGTTCGCAGCTGAAATCGCCGAGGTCCTCCCGGCCTGGCGCCGCGTGGTGGCCACTGCCGTGCAGCTGGGCATCCCGGTGCCGGTGTTCTCCTCCTCGCTCGCCTACTACGACGGCCTGCGCCGCAAGCGCCTGCCCGCCGCCCTGACCCAGGGCCTGCGCGACCTCTTCGGCGCCCACACGTACAACCGTGTCGACGAAGAAGGCACCTTCCACACCCAGTGGAGCGGGGACAAGACCGAGGTCAGCGCAGTAGACACCCACTAACGCCTTGCCGGTGACCACCGATCCACAGCGGTACTGGGCCACATTTTTTTCAAAGGCTGCTGCGGGTCAGCTGGTTAGGCCAAGGCACTTCTCTGTACGTATTGTGCGGCCCACGCAAGAGCGCAAGTCGACAATTAAGACCAACCTAGGCAAGGTATCGATGACAAATAGACTAATTGACGGATTTGACGGACTGCTCGCGGACCTCGACGGCGTCGTGTATACCGGACCCCAGGTGATCGACGGCGCCATCGATGCACTTGATCAGCTCGCGGGAGAGGGTAAAAGCCTGGCATACGTGACAAACAACGCGTCGCGCTCACCCGAGGAAGTCGCCATCCATCTGCGGGAGTTAGGAGCACCAGCCACCGCTGAGCAGGTTTTCGGATCCGTGCTGGCCGGTGTAGAGCTGTTGGCTGGTGAGGTCACCGGGGGCGCGTCCGTGCTCGTCGTCGGTAGTCAATTCCTCGCAGACTCCGTCAGGGCTCAAGGATTCGTGATCGTGCCCACCTCGGATGATCGACCAGACGCTGTCATTCAAGGATTTTCCCCAGACCTTGGCTGGAAAGATCTGGCAGAAGCCTCCTACGCGATTACGGCGGGCGCCCTCTGGGTAGCGACGAATATGGACATGACCCTGCCCCAGGAGCGGGGCTTCGCTCCGGGCAACGGGTCTCTGGTGGCTGCGGTAGCCGCAGCCACCGGCAAGACGCCGCTGGTAGCAGGAAAACCAGAAGCAGCCCTCTTCGAGACGGCGGCGAGCCACTCTGGCGTCGAGCGCGCACTCGTTGTCGGTGACCGACTGGACACCGACATCTTGGGCGGAAATCGCGCAGGCATGGCTACCGTCCTCGTTCTCACGGGTGTCGACTCGGTCAAAACGGCTCTGGGTGCGCGCGTGGATGAGCGTCCGAACTACTTGATCCGTTCACTGGGCGGACTCTACGAGGAGTACCCGGAGGTCACGGCCGCCGAAGGATCGTACTCCTGTGGCGCAGCAGTGGCTCGAGTGTCGGGATCGACGGTGAGCATCAGCGGCCGTGAAGATGACCTTGACAGCTGGCGTGCTGCCTGTGCCGCATGGTGGGCGGCTCACCCGGACGTGACACCGGATGCGGTGCCGGAGATCGTGTTCACGACAGTCTGACAGGGGCCCTCCGGTTGTGCGGTCATCGCGGAGGAACCAGCTGGGACCTGCGCTCCGCGCAGCTCGGTTGGTTAGCCTGAGTAGCAAGTTCGCGTTGGTGACCATTATGCCGGAAAGCTTCGGAACCTTGCGGCGGGGCCAGCATCAGAGCGTGGGTGCTCTCATCACCGCGAACTGGTAACACGAGAGACCAACCTGGACCAGCGTGGGACTTCAAAACGAACCGATACGGTGCGCTCCTGGGCCAGAACGCGATCAATATTCTCAAGGTTACTAGCCAAGACCAAAAAAGCAGGCGGGCTTCAGCTCCCTGGTGGCCTCACCGATATCTGACATGGCCGTGTGATCGCTTGCCCTCGCGGGCATGGACGCGACGGCAAGCAGATATTCTTGCCGCGGTATCCGGAGCGGTCTGCGCGGACTGACTTTTTGACCAGATGAGTAATTCCTAGGTGTGCGGCGTGGCGTAGGCGTTTTGGGGGGTGTTCAGAGTCGGTGTATCTACCCGAACGTCGTACTGGGAGGCTCACGTGGACGTGGGTCTGGACACTTTTGCCGCAGCATTCCATGTCGCTGCGGATGATTTATTGAAGGCCCTTCCGGAA
>NZ_JASISP010000060.1 GCF_030063185.1 Arthrobacter sp. H35-D1 | reverse complement strand
CAAACGCGCCATCTCCAAATACCGTGCCAAAGAACGAAGCCCCGACCGCCGCACCTACCCCGCCACACTCACCACCAAGATCTTGACAACACCCCTCAGAACCTAACCGAACGGCATTGGGGTTAGTCCTTGACCTGTCCCGTACGACCGAAAAATGCCGTGGGCGCCAGCTCCGCGGGCATGAACCACCCGTTCGGGAATTCGTTCATGATCAAAGTGTGTAATCTTTTCCCGTAGGTGGTGGTCCTGCAAGAGCGTTGGGCCGCGCTTGCCTGCCTTGAGCGAGTGATCCGTATCGGCCAGCCTGCCGCCCTGGGCAGTGGTGAGGTAGTCACCGCCCTGCGCCCTGGAACCCTCAGGTTCGCCAGTGGGCTTACCGGTTGGTGAGACGAGTTCTGGTCCTCGTTGATCGGGCTTTGGCGGCAATGGTTTACGGGGCTTCGTTGGTTCCAACACGCTGGGCGGTTCAGCTGACGGCACACCTGGAATTTTTTCTCGGGGGGTGGTCATGATTCCTCCATTGCTTAGCCGCGATGTGCAGAACGGTTCCTACTCTGGCCCCCTCCAGTCGGTCACGTCAAGAGCATTCCGCTGACGCGCGGACGGCTACCTGACCGCCATCTTCCACCATGCCGTCCTACTCCGACCTTTAGATTCTCGAGTTACCGAACACAATGGCGGCGTGACCGCGTGTTTCCGAGTCCTCCCACAGCGACTACTGGGTCACCACCATGGTTCGCCAAGACGGCAGAAAGGTGGGAAGAGGATCTGCGGGAAAGGATCCAATGGGCCAGTGGGAATGTGTTGGCGCTACAACAACAGGGATGCTGCAACCGATGGCCGGTCTGCTGTTCGTACGATCCGCACGTGCAGCGCAGGAAATGGATGCGGGTGAATGGCAAACCTCATAGACTGTCGCGCAAGGCGGGTACACGCCCATAGAGAGGAAAATTATGGCTGAAATGTCCAGATATGCGGTCTTATTTGATGTGGATGGCACTCTCGTGGACCCCACATATTTTCATGCCTTGTCGTGGTGGCAGGCGTTCCGTCGCGCTGGTATCACTGTGCCAACTTCAGCGATCCACCGGGCCATCGGCATGGGCGGGAACGAGCTGGTACGGCATTTTTTGGGTGCCCAAAGCCCAGAAGAGCAGATAGAAGAATTGAAAAACTCTCATGACGCCATCTTCTCCACCTACTGGCCTGCGCTGGTGCCCTTCCACGGGGCCAAAGACCTGCTGGTGCAATGCGCCGGTGCGGGCCTGACTGTCATTCTCGCTTCATCTGCTAAGCGGGAGGAACTCGAGGTGCTGCGCCAGGTTATCGATGCGGATTCGGCCATCTTCGCCGCGACAAGCTCTTCCGACGCAGCCCAGGGGAAGCCTGCACCAGACATAGTCGCCGCAGCTTTGGACACGGCTGGAGTTGACGCCGAGAATGCCATTTTCATCGGGGACGCGGTGTGGGACGCTGCAGCTGCAAGAAGACTCGGCTTGACCATGCTCGGCGTCACTAGCGGCGGTACCAGCGCCGCTGAACTGCACGAGGCAGGCGTCCTGGAGGTCTACCGCGACGTCCAAAGTCTGCTCGAAGGGCTCAACTCCAGTGAGCTCGGGCAGCTGATTTCTCGAGCACGGCAGACTGATAATGTCGAATAGAGCAGCCCCCCTTTCACTAGATTCGCCCAGAGACTCCACCAACTGCATCAAGAATGAGGAAGTACCATGGCACCCGTCGACGCGACACCCGATAAGCAGTCCCCCGCTTATGATAACGGCAAAGAAAGTGAGACCGAAGCTCACAGCACTGGCGAACCAAACACGGACACACCACAGAAAAAAGAGCGGGGCGGTGCTGATGTGTTGCCCGATGGTTCAGGCGACGACGCACGTCCTAGCCACGAGGGACACGGGCAAGAAAGTGGCGATCAAAGTTTCGACGCTGGATAGCGGCGTCACGCCGTTTTAGCCCCGTTGTCATCGATCCACACAACGCGTGGACACCCGCGGTTCCTAACTGAACAGAAACCAGCGTTGATCTTCCCGATAAGTGGTCCCGGACAGTGAAACTGGGCAACGCTGTCGAAGATCACCCGATCAACAATCTGAATCGCGCCATGACGCTCCCGTCGAATATTGTACTTTTTCAGGGATGACCCGCGGATGAAGATTCCTTGGTAGTTGGTGGGTCCGGCACCCACATCGCGGTAATGGTCTTGCCCCCAGGCAGGTCGCTGATGTGCAAGGACAAGTCCAGCCCGAGCGGTTCACGGCAGGGATCAAATCCGGTGGTCTCTATGATCTGCTCCACCAACTGGCTGACAGCAGATGCCAAGGCCCGGCCCCAATCACAGGGGTGCTGGCTCGAAGCCTTCGCCACCACACTTAGGGACTGCCAGTTTTTAACACGGGGTTATGGTGCTTTGTTGGGGTTGAGGGTGTAGTTCCATTCGCCGTGGAATTCGTGTCGGGTGATGGGCAGGGCTGCCATGGCGGTGTCGGCGATTCTAATCC
>NZ_JASISP010000005.1 GCF_030063185.1 Arthrobacter sp. H35-D1 | reverse complement strand
GCGCCGATGGTACTGCATTCGTGAGGATGTGGGAGAGTAGGACACCGCCGGACAACACCAAAAACAGGTCGAGGCCCCACACCAACAGGTGCGGGGCCTCCCTGCATTTAACAACCACACCGGCCCGCCACGCTGCGTGTATCGGTAGGGAGGGTACCTGCAGTGCGCGACAATTCCGCGCGTACAGGGCACGGGCAAGGGAATCGTTGTGCTCGCAAACTAGAGTTGATGCATGTCTAATTTGTTTTCGCACTCACCTGAATCCGCGTCTGATGATGTGGGGGTACCTCCAGCCAGATCCGGAGCAGTTGTTGTTCCCGTGCCGGTAACAGAGGCCTTTGATGGTTTTACCGATGGGATCCACTTGTGGTGGCCAATGGAGAGCCACAGCACCTTTGGAGTCGAGGCACATGTCGGATTCGAGAAGGGTGTTCTGCTGGAAGATGCATTCGCAGGTGAGAGTAGCATTTGGGGCGAGGTGCGCTCATGGGATGAGCCAGTGTCCCTTGTCATTGACTGGCTGCTGGCGGGGCACCCGTTGACTCCCACGACGGTGCGTGTGGACTTCACCACACATAATGAGAGTTCCACCACCGTAACTGTGACCCATGACGGGTGGGCGCCCGGACAAGCAGGCTGGCAGCAGTACGAGACTTATTGTGATTGGCCACTCATCTTGGCCAGATTCGCCAGATTCATGGGTGGCGCGCCCGCACTCGTCTAGACTGTAGTGTGGACGTTTCGGTCCGAGGTTTTTGCAGTAGAAGATCAATAGTGAAGAGCGGCTGTTACTGTGCCAGTTAGTGCGCTCATAGGTTTAGGAGTCGGCATGGCTGAGCATTACGAAGGAAAGCGCGAGAACAACCCTCACGGAAAAGACGACGGCGGCAACGACCGCCCCTACGCCGAGCGCCCGGCGACCAACGACCGCCAGTCGGCGCGTCCCTACAACGAGCGCAGCGATCGCGGTAGCCGACCCTCCAGTGGTGACCGTGGTGACCGTGGTGACCGTGGTGGCCAGGGTGGACGACCTCCTCGCACCAACGACCGTCCGTACGGTGACCGCGACAACCGTGGCGGCCAGGGAGGCCGTCCCTCGGGCGATCGCGATTCACGCCCCTCCTATGGTGACCGTGACAATCGCGGTGGCCAGGGAGGACGACCTCCTCGCAGCAACGACCGACCCTCCTACGGTGACCGCGACAACCGTGGTGGCCAGGGAGGCCGCCCTTCAGGGGATCGTGATTCGCGTCCCTCGTATGGCAACCGCGACGATCGTCCGGCTCGCAGCAACGGCCGACCCTCCTACGGTGACCGCGACAACCGTGGTGGCCAGGGTGGACGTCCTTCAGGGGATCGTGATTCACGTCCGTCGTATGGCAACCGCGACGATCGTCCGGCTCGCAGCAACGACCGACCCTCCTACGGTGACCGCGACAACCGTGGTGGCCAGGGTGGACGACCCTCTGGTGACCGCGATTCACGCCCCTCGTACGGTGACCGAGACAACCGTAGCGCCGACCGTCCCATGGTCAACGGACGTCGAGAAGACCGCAAGCCCCATGGTGACCGCGACAACCGTGGCGGCCAGGGTGGCCGACCCTCTGGTGACCGCGATTCTCGCCCGTCGTATGGCAACCGCGACGATCGTCCGGCCCGCAGCAACGACCGCCCTTATGGTGATCGCGACAACCGTGGCGGCCAAGGCGGCCGCCCGGCCCGCAGCAACGACCGTCCCTCAGGTGACCGTGATTCACGCCCCTCGTATGGCAACCGCGACAACCGTGGCGGCCAGAGCGATCGTCCGGCCCGCAGCAACGACCGTCCCAGCCACGGCGACCGCGAAGACCGCGGACCCCGCACGGCACCAGTGCGCAATGCCGGCGACCTGCGCAGCTCCAACCGCCCCGACCGCGAGCGTTCACCGCACATCGACGCGGACGTCACCGGTGAGGAACTGGACAAGGTAACACGCGCGCAGCTGCGGATCCTGGATTCCCGCAACAACGAGTGGGTTTCCAAGCATCTGGTCATGGCCGGTCGTTTGATCGACTTTGAGCCGGAGCTTGCTTTCGAGCACGCACTTGCCGCCAGCCGTCGTGGCGGCCGCCTGGCCTGTGTCCGCGAAGCTGTCGCCATGACGGCCTATACCGCTGGCAAGTACGGTGAGGCGTTGCGCGAGCTGCGCACGTTCCGCCGCATCAGCGGATCCAACGCACACCTGCCGCTTATGGCGGACTGTGAGCGCGGCCTAGGTCGTCCGGACCGCGCCTTGGAACTGATCAATTCCGAAGATGCTGAATCCTTGGATACGGCCGGCAAGGTCGAACTGGCCATTGTTGAATCCGGTGCACGCGGCGACTTGGGCGAGCTTGAGGCCGCCCTGTCAGCCTTGGAAATTCCGCAGCTGGACCTCAACCGTGCTTTCTCCTTCAGCCCCCGCCTGTTCCGTGCCTACGGCATGGTGCTGCGCGCTGCAGACCGCAAGGACGAGGCGAAGACGTGGGAGCGCCAGGCCCTGGTGGCCGAGGAAGCACTCGGCGTCGATGAAGGAATGGACCAGATCATCATTGATTTGGGCGACGACGAGGAAATCCCCTTGGAGTCTCCACGCATCCGTGTGGCAGATGTGATGGCCCCGCCCGTCGCTCCTGCAACGAACGACGACGCCACTCTGGCAACTGCCGAACTCACCTCCAGCGACGCTGAGCAGGACGAGCAAAACGAGCAGAATATTGACGACGTCGAATCCTCGCACTTTGAGTCCGACGACGCCGAATCGGATGCCGACAGTGCTGAAGATACCAGCTCCGAAGACGACAGTGCTGAAGACGACGAGGCATCCGACTCCTCCGAAGGCGAGGATTCCGGCGAGTTCAACCACAGTGAGCACTAATACCTTGATCAGTGGTTTTGATGCGGTTTTGGCGGATCTGGACGGCGTTGTGTACGCCGGTCCAGCCGCCATTCCCGGCGCCGTGGAGGCTTTGAACAAGCTTGCCGACGTCAACGTGAAGCTGGCGTACGTGACAAACAACGCCTCGCGGACGCCTGCCACGATCGCAGCACACCTGCGTGAACTGGGGGCACCCGCAGACGACGACCAAGTGGTCAGCTCCGCCCAGGCGGGTGCAGCCCTGCTGGCCCGGAAGCTTCCGGCAGGCAGCAAGGTTCTGGTCACTGGCAGCACCGCACTTGCACAGGAGGTGCGGGCCTTGGGCATGACTGTGGTGGAGGGTGCCACAGACGCTCCCGACGCCGTCATCCAGGGCTTCGACCCCGGTTTGGGCTGGGCGGATCTGGCTGAGGCCACTTACGCCATCAGGTCCGGAGCCCTCTGGATTGCCACCAACACCGACATGACCATCCCGCAGGACCGCGGGATAGCGCCCGGCAACGGGACGCTGGTTGCGGCGGTGCGCACCGCCGTCGGACATGATCCCCTGGTGGCAGGCAAGCCGGAGGCTCCGCTGTTCCATACGGCCGCGAGCCGTCTGGGTTCGAACACGCCGCTGGTGGTTGGCGACAGGCTCGACACCGATATTCTGGGCGGCAACAACGCCGGCATGGCCACGGCGCTGGTGCTGACGGGCGTGGATTCCGCGGATACTGCGTTGCGGGCGTGCACCGCCCAGCGGCCCACTTTCATCCTCGGCACCATGGCACAGTTGTTCATGCCCTACCCGGAGGTGACGTTCGACGGCGGCACAGCCACCTGTGGTGCCGCTGCCGCGAGGGCCGGGACAGAAAAGTCGGCAGCGGACGGTGCGGGGGATTCGGCAGTGCACGTTGCCGGCAGCCCCAACGACAGCGACGCCTGGCGGGCAGCCTGCGCCGCATGGTGGGCAGCCATCCCGAATGCTGAACAGGCAACTGAGCCAAGGCTTGTCTGGCACGCCGAACTGCCATGACGGCCAACGACCGCCAAGCCGCAAGCCAGCCCACGGGGGATCCAGCAGTGGATGCCCTCGTGGCGTTGGCCGCGCAAACCGCACAGCTGCCGTCCGGTGAGCACAAGGCACGCTACACGCAGGTGCTCGTGGGGCTCGAACGCGAACTCGACGCGGACCCGGCAGCCTCGGTGAGCGGAGCAGCCTCGTGAGTCGGCTCGACCAGGAACTGGTGAACCGCGGGCTGGCGCGTTCGCGCACGGTGGCCGCGACGCTCATCAAGGCCGGCCGGGTCACGGTGGCAGGGATCCCTGCAGCCAAGCCGGCCCAGGCGGTGGAGGCAAGCACCGCCGTCGAACTTCTGCCGGGCGAACAAGAGGACTATGTTTCGCGGGCAGGGCACAAGTTGGCTGGTGCCCTGGCGCATTTCCCGCAGGTTGTGGTGGCCGGGAAGCGCTGCCTGGACGCGGGCGCGTCCACCGGCGGCTTCACCGACGTGCTGCTCCGCCACGGCGCCGCACGCGTGGTTGCCGTGGATGTGGGACACGGCCAGCTGGTGGACTCCTTGCGCCACGACCCGCGGGTGGATGTCCACGAGGGCCTGAACATTCGCTACATGAGGGCGGATGACATTGGCGGAGCGGCCGAGCTCACCGTCTGTGACCTCTCTTTCATCTCACTAACCCTTGTCATGGCTCCACTGGCCAAAGCCACACAGGTGGGTGGGGAGTTGCTGCTGATGGTGAAGCCGCAATTCGAGGTGGGGCGGGAGCGGCTGGCCCGCACCGGCGTGGTGGGCAGCGAGAATGAACGACGCCGGGCCGTCGCCCTGGTGGCCTCCGCGGCAGTGGCCAACGGGCTGGCCCTGCAAGGCATCGGCACCAGCGCCTTGCCCGGACAAGACGGAAATGTTGAGTATTTTCTGCTCGCAGAGCGCGTTGTGTCCGGGCCTGCGCCTAAGATCGAAGAACAGGGGCGGGCCGTGGAAAAGCTGCTGGCGCGACTCTGGCCCTAGAAACCAAAGGGTCCGCCCGGGAAGTTCCCAGATAAGCAACACTGGGACCAGCGGAGCTGCTGCGAATGGAACTGAAACCAAGCGAAGAGGAAACAGCACATGACACGGCGCGTCTTGATTCTGGCCCACACAGGCCGTGAAGAGTCGATGCTTGCCGCCCTCGAGGCGTGCGTTGAACTTCATGCAAACAACATTGTCCCCGTCATGTACGCCGACGAACTGGTGGACATGACAGGTTATTTGGGCGTCTCCAGCGTCAAGATGGAAATCCTGGACCAGGACGTCACCCTGGCTGAGATTGAACTCGTCATGGTGCTTGGCGGCGACGGAACCATCCTGCGCGCGGCTGAAATTGTCCGCGATTTCGACGTCCCGCTGCTGGGAGTCAACTTGGGCCACGTGGGATTCCTGGCCGAAAGCGAACGTGAAGACCTCATTCAGACCGTGTCAGCCGTCGTGGAGCGCAAGTACACGGTGGAAGAACGCATGTGCCTTGACGTCCTGGTGCGAGTGGCCGGCAAAGTCGTGGCGCACACGTGGGCCTTGAATGAAGTGGCCGTGGAAAAGGGCGACCGCGAACGGATGATCGAAGTTGTCACGGAAGTGGACGGGCGCCCGATCACCTCCTACGGCTGCGACGGAGTGGTCATGGCAACGCCCACCGGCTCCACTGCCTATGCGTTCTCTGCAGGCGGCCCCGTGGTCTGGCCGGGCGTTGAAGCGCTGCTGATGGTGCCGATCAGTGCACACGCACTCTTTGCCAAGCCCCTGGTTGTCTCTCCGACATCCACCTTGGCCGTGGAAGTTCTCACCCGCAATGGTGCCCACGGAGTCATCTGGTGCGACGGCCAACGCACCGTGGACCTGCTGCCCGGCGCGCGCATTGAGGTTTCCCGCTCCAGCAAGCCGGTCAAGCTGGCAAGAACGCAGCTGTCAACGTTCTCCGAACGACTTGTACGCAAGTTTGAGTTGCCCGTCCAGGGCTGGCGCGGACCTTCTCCGGAAGTCGCGGAGCCGCCCACCACACAGCTGCCCATCATTCAGACGCCCCGGCCGAAGTATCCCTTGGAAGGCCGGACACACGGTTCCATCCCGTCGGTGCCGGACTTGAGAATCCCGCCGCAGGCAAGCTCCTATTCCGGCACCACGGCCTTTTACGGGGAGGATCAGGCGTGATCGAAGAAATTCGCATCCGGGACCTGGGCGTCATCTCGGAATCGACGCTCCCGCTGGGTCCGGGCCTGAGCGTGGTCAGCGGCGAGACCGGCGCCGGAAAGACCATGGTGGTCACCGCCGTCGGGCTCCTGCTGGGCAACAGGGCCGACGCCGGTGCCGTGCGCAACGGGGCAAAAACAGCCTCCGCCGAGGCCACCCTGGCCCTTCCAACGGGCCATCCGGCGTTGGCGCGCGCCGTGGAGGCAGGTGCCGAACTTGACGAGTTCGACGGCGGTGCGCAGCTCATTCTGGCGCGCACCGTCAATGCCGACGGCCGGAGTCGCGCCCACGTTGGCGGGCGCAGCGCCCCCATTGGGGTGCTCAACGAACTGGGGGAGGCCTTGGTGGCCGTGCACGGGCAGTCGGACCAGATCCGGCTGAAGAACCCTGCCGCCCAGCGCGTGGCCTTGGACAAGTTTGCTGCCGAGGCGCAGAAGGGGTTCTCCGCCACGCAGCAGGCCTACAAGGGTGTCTTTGAGCGCTGGCGCACCACCCAGGCCGAGCTGGCGCAGTTGCGCTCGGCGAGCCGGGAACGGCTGCGCGAAGCTGAAGCACTGACCACGGCCCTGGCTGAAATTGACTCCGTGGCCCCGCTGGACGCCGAGGACGAACAACTCAAGGCCCAAGCCGTGAAACTGGGCAACGTGGAGGAACTCCGCAAGGCCACCTTGGGAGCCCATGAAGCACTCAGCGCAGCCGACTACGGCGACGGCATTGACGCGGCAACGCTCGTGGACACCGCCAAGCGCCTTGTGGAGACCGTGGATGACAGCGACGAGGAGCTGGCCCAAACCACCAAGCGGCTCTCGGAGGTGGGCTATTTGTTGGCCGACATCGCCAGGGACCTGGCCAGCTACGCCACCTCCCTGGATTCGGACGGGCCCGGACGGCTGGCCGAAGTTGAGGACAGGCGCGGGGAACTTGCCGTACTGGTGCGCAAATACGCCCCCAGCATCGACGAAGTCATTGAGTGGGCCGATACGGCCCGGAAACGACTGAACGACCTCAGCGACGACTCCGGCCGGATTGAGACACTGGAAGCTGCAGAAGCCGACGCTTTGGCTGAACTGGGTGTGCTGGCTGACCAGCTCACGGCTGCACGCCGCAAGGCAGCGGAGAAGCTGGCCAAGGCCGTCAGCGCCGAGTTGAAGGCGCTGGCCATGCCCGACGCCAAACTGGTGATTGAGATCTCGGCGACCGAACGCACCCTGCACGGCCAGGATGACATTGCTTTCCTGCTGGCGCCCCATGCCGGCGCGCTGCCGCGCCCCCTCGGAAAAGGCGCCTCCGGCGGTGAACTGTCCCGGGTGATGCTGGCGCTGGAAGTGGTGCTGGCCGCAGTGGACCCCGTCCCAACTTTCGTGTTTGACGAAGTTGACTCCGGTGTGGGCGGCAAGGCCGCTGTGGAAATTGGGCGCAGGCTGGCCATGCTGGCCGAACACGTGCAGGTGTTGGTGGTCACCCACCTGCCGCAGGTGGCTGCGTTTGCGGACCAGCACATCCTGGTGACGAAGAGTTCTGTGAGCAAAAACTCAACAGGAATCACCACGAGCAATGTGCGGCTTTTGACCTACGAAGAAAGGGTTGTTGAACTGGCCCGGATGCTTGCAGGGCAGGAGGATTCGGTGACAGCGCAGGCCCACGCCAAGGAATTGTTGGCGCAGGCAGCGCGGCCCGCCCAGTAAAATTTTGGGGCGGTTATGCAAACTTGGGTGCCGTTCGCGAGTGTCCATTGACTCATTAGATGATAGGCTCAAATTCCGTGGTGCAACGATCAAATTCCCGGTTCAGTGGTCAGTCCAAGACGACCAAACATATCTTCGTCACCGGCGGAGTCGCTTCTTCGCTCGGCAAGGGTCTGACGGCTTCCAGCCTCGGTCACCTGCTGCGGGCACGCGGCCTCTCGGTCACAATGCAAAAGCTGGATCCCTATCTCAACGTGGATCCGGGCACAATGAATCCCTTCCAGCACGGTGAAGTCTTCGTGACCGACGACGGTGCCGAGACCGACCTGGACATTGGGCACTATGAGCGCTTCCTGGATGAAAACCTCGAAGGCTCTGCCAATGTCACAACAGGACAGGTCTACTCCACGGTCATCGCCAAGGAACGCCGCGGCGAATACCTGGGGGACACCGTCCAGGTCATCCCGCACATCACCGATGAAATCAAGCGCCGCATGCGCCTGCCCGCCGAGGGCCCCACCGCCCCCGACGTGATCATCACCGAAATTGGCGGCACAGTCGGAGACATCGAGTCCCAGCCGTTTATGGAATCGGCACGCCAGGTGCGCCAGGACGTGGGACGCAACAACGTGTTCTTCGCACACGTCTCCCTGGTGCCCTACATCGGTCCGTCCCAGGAATTGAAGACCAAGCCCACACAGCACTCTGTCGCTGCGCTGCGCTCCTTGGGCATTCAGCCGGACGCCATCATTCTGCGCTCCGACCGTGTCCTGCCCGAGGCCATGCATGCCAAGATTGGCCGTGCCTGCGATGTGGATGTTGAAGCCGTCATTGGTTGTCCGGACGCCTCCAGCATCTACGACATCCCCAAGATCCTGCACTCCCAAGGCCTGGACTCCTACATCATCCGTGCCCTCGACCTGCCGTTCAAGGACGTTGACTGGACCAAGTGGGACAAGCTCCTTGAAGTGGTTCACAACCCGGCACACCACATTGAAATTGCCCTGGTCGGCAAGTACATCGACCTGCCCGACGCGTACCTCTCGGTCACCGAGGCGCTGCGTGCCGGCGGTTTCGCCAACGACGCCAAGGTCAAAATCCGCTGGGTTCCTTCCGACGACTGCGCGACCGAGGCAGGGGCCCGGTTGGCCCTGGAAGATGTTGACGCCATCTGTGTCCCTGGAGGATTCGGCATCCGCGGCCTTGAAGGCAAGCTTGGCGCCCTGAAGTTCGCTCGGGAAAATCAGATCCCCACCTTGGGACTGTGCTTGGGCCTGCAGTCAATGGTCATCGAATATGCGCGCAACGTGGTGGGCCTTGTGGGTGCATCTTCCTCGGAGTTTGACGAAAACCCCACGTACCCCGTCATCGCCACCATGGAAGAGCAGCAGGACATCGTCGCCGGCAAGGGGGATCTTGGCGGGACCATGCGCTTGGGACTATATCCGGCAGTGCTCACAGCAGGTTCGGTTGTTGCCGAAACCTACGGCACCACGGACGTTTCCGAACGCCATCGCCACCGCTACGAGGTGAACAACAAGTACCGCGACCAGATCGCCGCGGCAGGGCTGGTGTTTTCCGGCACCTCGCCCGACGGCAAGCTGGTCGAGTTCGTCGAGCTTCCGCGCGAGGTGCACCCGTACTACGTCTCCACCCAGGCGCATCCCGAGCTGAGCTCGCGCCCCACCAGGCCGCATGCGCTCTTTGCCGGGCTGGTTGCCGCAGCGCTGGCACGCCAAAATGCCACACGGCTGCTGGAGGTCTAGATGACACACCTTGGTGCGCCGGGGGCTGCGGAACAGCCTGGCGACGGCACCCCACCGGCACGAATTGCCGATGAGGAAAGCTGCAGGACCCTGCATTCGAAGTCCACGGTGTACCAAGGCCGCATCTGGAACGTCGTCTCCGACACATTCTCGCTCACACCCGACTCGACGCCGCTCACCCGGGACTACATTGAGCATCCCGGGGCGGTGGCGGTGGTGGTGTTCAACGAGAAGAACCAAGTTCTGCTGCTGCGCCAGTACCGGCACCCGGTGCAGATGAACCTGTGGGAGATTCCCGCCGGACTGCTCGATATTGACGGCGAAGACTTTGTGGTGGGCGCTGCCCGGGAACTGGCCGAGGAAGCCGATCTCGTCGCCGCCCAATGGCATGTGCTGACGGACTTCTTCAATTCCCCCGGCTCCTCCAGTGAGGCCATCAGGATCTACTTGGCCCGGGGCATATCCGTGGTCCCTGAAGACCAGCGGCATGTCCGCACGGAGGAAGAATCCGAAATTGAATTTGCTTGGGTTGACCTCGAAGAGGCAGCCGCGGCCGTGCTGGCAGGGCGCGTGCACAACCCGTCCGCCGTCGTCGGTATTTTGGCAGCCGCCCAAGCGCTGCGCGGCGACTTCGCAGCCCTGCGCCCGGGCAACGCCCCCTGGCCCGAACACCCGTCCAGCCGCACGCGGTGACCAGCCCGGGGATCCCCACCCAGTCCGCGGCCACCCAGTCCGTGGCCACCCGGCGCGCGTCGACGCCGGGCGCGTCGACGCCGGGCGCGTCGGCCGGGGGTGCGTCCTCGGGGGTGGCTCGCGGCATCCAGGACTATCTGCTCCATGTGGGGGTTGAACGCGGGCTCGCGCCGAACACCCTGCAGGCGTACAAGCGCGACCTGCGCAGGTACCAACAATTTCTGGACGCCGCGGAACTCACCGAGCCGGCCAGCATTGGCCGGCGCCACGTGAGCGAGTTTGCCCAAGGACTCTCCGACGGGGTCGACGGCGGAACACCCTTGGGCCTGCGTTCGGCTGCCCGCACCATTGTGGCCGTCCGTGGGCTGCACAAATTTTGGGCCCTGGAAGGCCTCAGCGACGCCGATCCCGCAGCGGACGTGCACCCGCCACAGGCAGGCCGTCGGTTGCCGAAAGCCATCAGTGTCCATGACGTCACCTCCATTCTCGAAGCAGCCGGAACGGACACGCCCTCGGGTTTGCGCGACACGGCCATGCTCGAATTCCTCTACTCCACGGGGGCGCGCATCAGCGAAGCCGTGGGCCTGGACGTCGACGATCTGGTGCTTCCGGACGCGACGGAGGACGGGCCTTCCCTGGTGAGGCTCTTTGGCAAGGGGTCCAAGGAACGCATTGTGCCGATCGGCTCCTACGCGTTGCGCGCCCTCGATGCCTACCTCGTCCGTGGTCGGCCAGCCCTTGTCGCCAAGGGCGGCGGCACGCCTGCGCTGTTCCTGAATGCCCGCGGTGGAAGGATCAGCCGCCAAAGCGTGTGGACCATCCTGAAAGTTGCCGCCGAGCGGGCCGGCGTGACGGCAGACGTGTCTCCGCACACCCTGCGCCATTCCTTCGCCACCCACCTGCTCGAGGGCGGGGCGGACGTTCGCGTGGTGCAGGAACTGCTCGGCCACGCATCTGTCACCACCACGCAGGTCTACACGCTTGTCACCGCCGAAACGCTGCGCGAAGTCTACGCCGCCGCCCATCCCCGGGCCCTGGCCGACTAATTCCAAGGGTTGAAAGGTCGCCAGGGGGCATGGCCTTGGCCTGCAACCACTGGTAGGGTGGCAGGAATTCACGGTGTCAACGTGGACACCGGAGTTCCGAAAATGGAAATTGGGGGGAATTGCTTTGAAGAAAATCCTTGCCGGCGTTGCACTTGCCGGAATTCTGACCTTGTCCGCTGGAACGGTTGCTGCCCAGGCAGCGCCCGGGTATCCGGGAGCACCACCTTCATCCGTCGGCACTGTACTTCCCGGCGAGGGCATCACTTTCAGCGGTTCCGGCTTCACCCCCGGTGAAACCATTGACATCACCGTCACCCTGACCAGCTTTGTGGCTGGCGATCCCATTCGATCACTGCCTGCCTCCACCACCATGGCCGATGCCAATGGAGCTTTCTCGACTGTCCTCGTCTTGGGGTGGGAGGAGGGCACTTACACCCTGACGGCCACCGGACAGACGTCCGGCGCGACACTCAACGATACAGTCACGGGTATTGCCAGCGGTCCTGTCGCCGAACACGACGACCCCTCGGTTGCAAAAGACGGCATGGTCGGCCAATACGACGACGCGTCCGTTGCAAAGGACGGCATGGTGGGCCAACCGGATGGCTTGGCCTACACCGGCATTGAAGCCAGTACCATGGTTTGGTCCCTCGTTGGCGCAGGAGCCTTGGGCGCCGGCGTGGGTCTGGTGGCTGTTTCCCGCCGCCGCAACCGCGTCGAGCAGGCTGCTTGGCAGCCCTGATCCGATGCTCTGACACCAATCAAAAAGGAAGCCCGGAACCCATGGGTTCCGGGCTTCCTTTTTCAAGCGCAAGTCGGCGTGCAACTTGTCGCCGTCGGTCTAGGCGTTGGCGGCCCTTGGTGCGCCGATGCCCGGATTGACCTGATGCGGTCCGGATGCCGAGGGTCGGACGTCAAAGTCAAACATCGCTGTGGGCAGATACACCGTCGAGCACGAGTTGGGGATGTCCACCACCCCGGACAGTCGCCCCTCGATTGGTGCCGCACCCAACAGCAAGTAGGCCTGTTCCGGGCTGTAGCCAAACTTGACCAAGTAGTCGATGGCGTGCAGGCACGCACGCTGGTAGGACAAGTGTGAGTCGAGGTAGCGCTGTTCGCCGTCAAGGGTGACGGAAGTGCCGGAGAAGGCCAGCCATTCGCTGAACCTGGGCTCCACCCGCCCGGGCATGAAGATGGCGTGTTCGCTGACCCCATAGGTGTCCATGCCGCCCTTGAGGATGTCCACACGCAGGTCGATGAACCCGCCCATCTCGATGGCGCCACAGAAGGTGATCTCGCCGTCGCCCTGGGAAAAGTGGAGGTCGCCGACGGACAGGTTGGCGCCGTCGACAAATACGGGATAGAAGATGCGGGATCCCTTGGAAAGGTTCTTGATGTCCTGGTTTCCGCCGTTTTCGCGTGGAGGAGCGGTACGGGCACCCTCTGAACCAACACGTGCCCACTGGTCCCGGGGGAGTCCTCCAAGCACGGCATGCTCGGCTTCGGGCGGGAGCGCCAGCGGTGGCACGCGCAGCGGGTCGGTGGCGATGAGGTCCCCTTCCCGCTTGTTCCATTTGGCCAGCAGTTGTGCAGAGGGTGCGGTGCCCATGAGCCCGGGGTGGATGAGGCCTTCAAAGCGGACCTCCGGGATGTGCCGTGAGGTGGCCACCTGTCCGGTGAAGTCCCAGATGGCCTTGTAGGCATCGGGGAACTGATCGACAAGGAAGCTGCCGCCGTTGTTCTTGGAGAAGATGCCGGTGTATCCCCACCCCTGTCCGGCCAGCGGACCGGAGTCCTCCTGGGGGATGGGCCCCACGTCAAGGATGTCAACGATGAGCAGGTCCCCGGGCTTGGCGCCTTCCACGGCGAACGGACCGGAGAGCTTGTGCACTGTCAACAAGGGGGCGTTGAGCATGTCCTCGGCGGAGTCGTCGTCGACGATGGCCCCGTCAAACCACTCCCGGCAGTCCACCCGGAATGATTCTCCGGGCTTGACCGTGGCCACGGGCGGGATCTCGGGATGCCAGCGGTTGTGGCCCAACTTTTGCTGGTCCTCGAATTTCTTGGCTGAATCGAGCGGGAACAAAACCTCAGGCATGATGTTTCTCCAATCAATCGAATACGGTCAAATATCGTCGAAGCAGAGTGGGTCCAAGATGGTCATGGGCGCGGCAATTTTTGGTGCAGCGGGTTTTGCGTGTACCTCTGGGCACGGCCGACGGGGCCCGTGGACGACACGACAGGCGGCGCATGGGCGCTGCTTTTCGTGGCGTCAGTCAGGGAATACGCTGCAGTGCCGGCGATGGAGAGCCGCGGTGGTGAAATGCGTCGGCGAGCCGGCTGGCCACAGCCGGGGCAGGCCTGCTGATCGGGGACCTCGGCCATGGTGAAGGTGGCTTCAAAGACGGTGCCGTCGTGACAGCGGAATTCATACAGAGGCATTGACCACTCCTGTAACCGGAATACCCCAAGGGGCAGGGGCAGCTTAGCTGCCAAGGTATCCTGCGTCCGTAGCAACGTCAATGGCTGGCCTGCTCCCAATCGCGTCGAGAAAATTGGGGCCTGAAGCTGGCAACGTGCCCTAGGCTGGGGGCATGACTGCCGCCCAAGTGACCCTCTGCTTCCCCCTCCGTACTGGTGAGGATGGCGGCGAGCAAGTGCTGCTGGGTCTGAAAAAGACCGGCGTGGGGACCGGGAAAGTGGTGGGCATTGGCGGCCATGTGGAAGCGGGCGAGTCCGTGGTGCAGGCCATCTGCCGTGAAGTGGCCGAGGAAAGCAGCATCACCGTTGAGGCATTGGACCTGGTGCCGGCGGGAACAGTTGAATTCATTTTCCCTGCCAAGCCGGCGTGGGACATGTTCACCACAGTGTTTCTCTGCCGAAAGTTTGCTGGCGAGCCACTGGAAAGTTCGGAGCTTCAGCCGCGCTGGTACCCAGTGGACAAGCTGCCGCACCGGCACATGTGGGCCGATGCAAGCCACTGGGTCCCCGCCTTCCTTGCCGGAGAAAGGGGCCATTGGGAGGTGGTTCTCAACGACGACAACGAAACGGTGGCATCAAGCACCCACACATCTGCTCCGCAAAACCAGGCGCCCGCCCACCGTGCACTCGACGGCGAGGATGGCGGCAGCTAGCTGATCCGATGGCAACAAGGAGGACCGCTGGAACAATTAATGCCGCCCATTTCGCCTGTTCCGAATGACCTTGCTCCGTCAATGGCACACATCCCTACGCGGTCGGGTTTAGTCAACGTTTGTCGGTGTCGCGACGCAGAATCGCGATCGCCTCCGAATCCACGTAAAAACGGACCTCTCCGGTCGTGGCATCCACGGAGGCCAGTACGGGGACCCGATGATTTGCGTTGATGCGCTTGCCGGCTGAGATTTCAACGGGGAACACGCCCTTGGCGAAGACACTCAGCCCGTCGATCTGCAAATTTTCCATGCAAGCATCCTTTCACACGGTTGGCAGGCGACGTCGCTATCGCTGCTGGTGAGGTTCGGTTGCGCGCGGTTGGGTCTGGTCCCCGAACCCGCGTGCGACCGACTCTAGATGAGCGCAGTACTCGTGCCACCACGCCTGGTCGCCGGCTGCCATATTGTCGTTGCCGTCCCGGTGTCCCACGCTCCCGTCAGCCAATTCGCGCACGATGTCAGCATGACCGGCATGCCGATGCGTTTCGGCAGTCACGTGTACCAATATGCGGGCGAGGCTGACCGGGTTGCTCGCCGCACGCCACCACGGCACACAACCGGAAGCATCAAGTGGCAGCAGGGAAATTGTTGCGTCGGCATGTGCCCACACCCGTTGATATAGGCCGACCATCTCGTCGCGGGATTCTCCAGACCGCGCCCACATGTCCTCATTCGGCTCGGCATTGGGCGAAAGCGAGCTTAATTCCGCACCGAAGGGGCGGTCGAAGACTACGCCGAAGTACCCGGCTTCGACCCCGGCCAAGTGCTTGACCAGCCCGAGCAGGTTCGGACCGGTCGGTGTCAAGGGACGGCGTAGATCGTACTCGGACAGACCCTCAAGCTTCCACACAATCGCATCACGGCCATCCTGCAAATACCGGCGCAGCTCCGTCTTGGCAATTTCACTCATGTCTGCCAGCGTGGAGCAGTCGACGGCCGATGGCAAGCCAATACGAACCCGGTGTCAGGAAAGGGCCCTCCACCGGCCGCCGGTTGGCTAGGCGGGTTGCGCCGACTTGGCAAGGGGCCCCGCCATTTTGTTTGTGTCACCGAGATGGCCTTTTGTCACCAGCGCAAGCACAGCTGCGGCCAGTATGATGCCGAGGCCCCACCAGTTTGTGGTTTCTACCAGGGAGCCTGGGAACGCGACCACCAAGACGCCCAGGGTGCCATTCACGGAGGCGTGGGCCAGGACAGCGGCAAGAGTGCTGCCGCTGGCATTGCGGATCCAAGCCATGATCACCGACAGCCCGATGACGACCACCGCGTAGAGGAAGACCTGCGCCACGTTGCTGCGGGGAGTGTCCCAGGTTTTGGTCAGGAACAGCGGTGCATGCCACGCAGCCCAGACGACGCCGATCAGCAGCGCGGCCACCAGCGGCGAGTGCTTCTTTTGGAGTCTGGGCTGGGCAAATCCACGCCAGCCCACTTCTTCCATGCCGCCTCCCAAAAAGACGATGCCCAGAAACTGCGCCGGGTAGATCAGCAGGACTGCTCCCAAACCGTTGGTGGTGAACGACTCCACAGGTCCAGGCAGGAGCAGGGCCCCGATCAGCAGCAGTGCCGGAATACCGAGCAGGGCTACGCCCCACCACCCCAAACCAAACCGAAGCGTCGTCACGCTAGCCCACAAACGCCGGACTCCTGCGCTGCCTTCCATGGATCGAGTAACGATGAAAGCAGCAATGGCGGGGCCAAAGATGCCCAGCGGGTTTACCAACGCCAGCACCTGAATGGAGCCTGGAATCGGCAGCAGCCCGAGTCCGTCCTGACCCAGCCACCACGGACACCAAGCGATCCATGAGAACGCGAACGCGATAACGAAAAAACTTGGGAGGGGGTGCCGGGCCACAATCCCGGGCGCTTTCACGGTCTGACAGGCGGCATTCGCCGAGGGAGGCCTCATGAGCTGAATGCTATCCCAAAGAGTTTCCCCTCAAGCCGGCGGCGTTCCGTGTCGCCAGTGTGAAGGTTCCAGTAGCGGGCTCGTCCGGTAAGTTGGTCGCAGGCACCGGAGCTATCCGGCTTTAATTGACGCCAATCACGTACAGGAAGGCACGAACCCGATGGGTGGACTTCTCGGCATTGCGCAGTTCAAAAGGCCGTCGCGCCAGTGCCTGGAGATCGTGCAGGAGCGCGACACCGGCACGTTCCGGTACGACATCTTCATCAGCGCAGAGTTTCGTGCGCAACTGGAAGGCGGTCCAGTGCGGCCGTTCGCGTTGTTCCTGGCTAGAAAGTAAGCGGCCGGCTGGCGCAACGTGCCACATGTTGCGCCGTGTCAGCTGTTCGCGCTGTCGAGCAGGCTGTCACCAAAGCCCTGTCCGGACCTGACCATCCGTTGAGCGGTTATCAGCCGCTGCTTTTCATATTCTCGGAGCACTTTCAGGCCCTGCTCGCCGATCACTCCATGGTCGGTGAGTTCGCCCAGGGTCTCGGCGTCTCCCAGCCCGGTATCGAAGCCGGCATCGGTCACGGGCGAGGGCACATGGGCAGCGTCGCCGATGATCGCCATCCTGCCGCGCGCCAAGCGCCGAGGGACATACTCGGCGATCGGGGTGGCGATGACGCTTTGCCGTCGGACGCTGTGGCGGACAATGTCATCCCATGGTGCGGGCCAGTGGGCGGCGCGGCGGTGGATGTCGGCGTACTTCGACGCTGCACTGTTCTCGTTGACAAGGGAGTATTGGGAAACGCTGCCGACCAGTGCCCCGGCTTCGCGCAAATAATTGTCGCTGGTGGGGTCATACCACTGCCAGAAATACCGTCGCGGCTCGTCGTTGGTCTGTGTTTCGCCCACGATCATTGCGCCATCCTGATTGGGCAGGGTGATCATGTTCATGTAGTTGCGGCCCTCCTGCCACCCGGGCGCCGCATCGCAGGGCGCCTTGCCGGTCCAGATGGTGTAACCCGCATACCTTGCATCAGGGTGTTCGGGGTCTATGCTGCGACGCACCATGCTGCGATGCCCGTCGTCACCTGGCAGGATGTCTCCCGTGTAGACCAAGCCCGCGGTGTCACGGGCCCACGCGGAATCTGCGTCCGCTCCGATTTTCACAACCTCGGTGTCGTACCGAATTGCCATGCCCGGTTCATTGGCAGCGGCATCCGCAAGACGACGACGGACCATGGCCCAGCCAACAGGACCCGGGACGCCGGCTGAAGCGATCGAGGCGATGGTGGGGACCCGGATTCCCGAACCGTCCCGCCTCTGCACGGTCTCACCCATTCCACCCCAGAGTCGCAGGCCCGTGCCGCCGTTCCGCTGCTCCACGGCCCGTTCAAGCACTGTCACTGTCAGTCCCGACCGGGCCAGGGAAATGGATAGCGCCAAACCGGCCAAGGAGGCGCCCACCACAACGGCGGTCCCTCTTTCTGGAATCGGACCAACAGTCGTTTGGGTTCGGGGCAAGTCCTTCCCCTTTCCGTCAGGAACGTATTCGAGTCATGTCTGGCGACATCCACACAGCTGAACTGCCCCACCGGATCGGCGAGTCGTCCACTGGAGCAGCAGCCACCAAGTCCGTTTACCCTATACCCGCCGATGAGCGGGCTTCGAGCTGGTTCGCGAAGGGCGCACTTCGCCTGCGTCCGCCGATGAAACGGTGCCGAGTTGTTGGGACCGTGGGCGTTCCGCCGGCCGGAAACGAAGAATGACGGCCGCCCCGGTGTCGGGGCGGCCGTCAATTTCAGTGCGTTGTTGGTGTCAGTGCTCCGCTTCAGCTGCGGCCGCAGCGGCTGCCTTCTTGGCGTCCTTCTCGGCACGCAGGGCGTCCGCCTCGTGCTGCTCCTCGGCCTTCTCCTGGTGGATGACCTCGGCCAAGAGTTTTTCCATCTCCTTGGCCACGCCAGCCGCGGATGCCGGGTTCTGGCCTGTCACCAGCCGCTCGTCCACCACGACCTTTTCCTCGAAGACGTCGGTGGAAACGTGGGTGGCGCCCTTTTCCTCGAGCCGGTCTGCCAGGAAAAACGGGATGACTTTATCCTTCCCCGCAGCAACCTCCTCGTCGTTGGTGAAGGCCGCCACCTTCCGGCCATTGACGAGGTGTATCCCGTTCTTCATTTCCACGTTCACCAGGCCTGCCGGTCCGTGGCAGACCGCGCCCACCACGCCACCGGCGTTGTAGACCCCTGCCACCAAGTTCTGCAGGCCTTCGCTGTCCGGGAAGTCCCACATGGTGCCATGGCCGCCCACGAGGTAGACGGCGTCGTACTGTTCGGGATCTACGACGTCGACGCGGGCCGTGTTGTAAAGTCCGGCGCGCGTGGCCTCGTCCTCCGTGAAAGCAACCTGGATTGGATCATCCGTGTCCACCGTGTCGTGCGGTGGCTGGCCGCCCTTGATGGAAGCGAAGTCGACGAAATGCCCGGAATCCTTGAAGACCTTCCAGGGATGTGCCGCCTCGGCCACGTTGTAGCCGGTCTTCTCCCCGGTGTCGGGTATCTCGGAAACGCTGGTCAGTACCATGAGGATTTTCTTCATGAAATGCTCCTTTCGTCCGTCTCCCACCCTAGGCGAATGCCTCACGAGTCGCCTAGTCGAGTTTAAGTTCTGCAGCCAATGTCCAGCGGCGAATCTTGTGTTCAGGGCTTGGCGACCGTCAACAGGAACGCGGAGTCCTCCAACGCATCCACCGAGTGCCGTGCCAGCGGAACCACCAAATGGTCGCCAGGGGAGCCTTCCCAGCTCACTTCTCCTGCTTTCAGCAAGATGCGCCCGCTCAGCACCTGAACCGTTGCTTCGCCGGGATTGTCATGTTCATCCAGGGAGGACCCCGCGGACAACGCCACGACGGTTTGCCGCAGAGTGCGCTCGTGCCCTCCGTAGACAGTGCGGGCACTGCGTCCGCTGTTCTTGCCCTTGGCGGAAACCATCAGTTCCCGTGCCAACGCTGTCAGGGATGACTTTTCCATGATGCTCCTTTGCAAGTGCCCGGCTCGTATCTGCTTTCCCTCACAGTACCCTCAAGGTGCTGGACTTGGGCGCAGGTTAAACAACAAGGCCGTCGCCCGCCCAACAGGGGTGGGGGCGACGGCCTGCCTTGATAAGCGGTTTCCCTTGAAAAGCTAGGAAACGTGGCGCTCGGGAACGCCGTTGTAGGCGCTCAGCGGACGGATCAGCGCATTGTTCGCGCGCTGCTCCATGATGTGCGACGTCCAGCCGGTGATGCGGGCGGCAATGAACAACGGGGTGAACATGTCCGTGTCAAAGCCCATCAGGCTGTACGTGGGCCCTGCCGGATAGTCGAGGTTCGGCTTGATCGCCTTCGCCTCGTCCATGGCCTGCTCCAGCCCGTCGTACAGGCCCATCATTTCGGGGCGGTCGTAATGGGCAACCATCCGCTCCAGGGCTGCCTTCATGGTGGGCACCCGGGAGTCGCCGTTTTTGTAGACCCGGTGGCCGAAGCCCATGACCTTCTTCTTGGCGGCCAGCGCGTCCTCCATCCAAGACTTGGCGCGGGCGGCAGCCTCTTCGCGGGACTCATCGGCACGGATGCCAATCTCGTCGAAGGTGTGCATGACAGCCTCGTTGGCACCGCCGTGCAAGGCTCCCTTGAGCGCGCCAATGGCACCTGTCACGGCCGAGTGCAGGTCGGAGAGTGTGGAGGTGATGACGCGGGCCGTGAACGTCGAAGCGTTGAACGAGTGTTCGGCGTACAGCACCATGGAGACGCGGAAAGCCTCGACGACGTCAGGTGCAGGCTCCTCGCCGAAGGCCATCCACAGGAAGTTGGCCGAGTAATCCAAATCCTCGCGCGGCTCCACCAAATCCAGACCCCGGCGGCGGCGCTGCTCATAGGCCACGACGGCGGGGAACGCGGAGAAGAGCGTCTTCGCCTTTTCCAGTTCCGCGTCGGGGGAGGAGTTCTCGGCGAGGGCGTTGTTGGCGCCCATGACGGACACGGCGGTGCGGGAAATGTCCATGGGGTGGCAGCCAACGGGCAGCAGGTCGATGGCGGCCTTGACTGCTGAATCCAACGAACGGTTGGCCCGATCAAACGCCTCAAAGGAGGTCAGCGCTTCCTCGGTGGGCAGTTCCCCCGTCCACAGGAGCAGCGCCACTTCCTCAAAGGATTTCTTCTCCGCCAGCTCCTGCACGGGGTAGCCGCGGTACAGCAGTGAATTGGACTCGGAGTTGACCTTGGAAATAGCCGTGTAGTCTGCGACCACTCCGGCAAGACCCTTGCGTACTTCTTCTTCACTCACGGTGTGCACTCCTTTGGAGACTTAGAGGTTGGCGCTGTTGTTGTCAATGTCCAAGCTGGGGACCTGAAAATTGAAGATACCTGTATCAAATTGGTTGTACGCCTCATAGTCAACCAGATCGTAGAGGCGCGCACGTGTGAGCATGTCCGGCACGGCAGCTTTCTGGGTGCCGTGGGCGTTGATCGCTTCAAGAACCCGCTCGGCGGCACCCATGGCGCTGCGCAGCAAGGTGACGGGGTAAATCACCATGGCGACCCCCGCCGCAGCGAGCTCGTCGCGGGTGAACAGCTCACTTTTGCCAAACTCCGTCATATTTGCCAACACCGGGACATCGACGGCCTTGCACACGGCCTCAAACTCGGCCACGTTCTTCATGGCTTCCGGGAAGATGGCGTCTGCCCCGGCGTCGACCAGGGCCTTCGCCCGCTCTATCGCGGCATCCAGACCCTCCACCGCTCGGATGTCGGTGCGGGCCATGATGAGGAAGTTCGCATCCCGCCGGGCATCGGCGGCAGCGGCAACGCGCTTGACTGCCGTGTCGAGGTCCACCATGTTCTTGCCGTCCAGGTGGCCGCAGCGCTTGGGGTTGAACTGGTCTTCGATGTGGCAGCCGGCCAGCCCTGCATTCTCCAGCTCGGCGATGGTGCGGGCCACGTTCATTGGCTCCCCAAACCCGGTGTCGGCGTCGATCAGGCACGGTAGATCCGTCATGCGCGCAATCTGTGCGCCACGGGCGGCCACCTCGGTCAGCGTGGTCATGCCTATGTCCGGCAGGCCCAGTTCGTTGGCGAGCACGGCACCGGAGATGTACACGCCGTCGAACTTCTTTTCCTCGATGAGGCGCGCCGAGAGCGGGTTGAAGGCACCCGGGAACTGCACGGCAGCCCCGGGAACCAGCATCCCGCGCAGGTCCAAGCGCTTTTGCTCGGGGGTTTTCTTGGAGTACAGCATCCTAGAACAGTCCCTTGGGTGCTGCCGCCAGATCGACGACGCCGGGCGCCGCCTGAATGTTCAACTGGTCCAGTTCCCCGGCGGCCAGGTTGGGCAGGTTCTCCGCTGCCGCGAGGAAGCGGTTGATCTCTGCTTCCTCCACGAGCCCGGCAGCCAAGGTGCGGAACTTGTTGATGTACTGGGCGCGGGCGAAGGGCCGGGCACCGAGCGGGTGCGCATCGGCGAGGGCGATCGATTCCTCGATGACGGTGCCATCCTTGAGCGTGATGACCACGGTGCCGCCAAAAGCCTTCTCGGCAATGTCGAGGGAGTGGTAGCGGCGCGTCCATTCGGCATCCTCCGCCGTGGTGACCTTGTGCCACAGCTCCACCGTGTCGGGGCGGCCGGCACGCTCGGGGGAGTACGAGTCCACGTGGTGCCAGGAACCGTCCTGCAATGCCACCGTGAAGATGTACGGGATGGAGTGGTCAAGGGTCTCGCGCGAGGCGGTGGGATCGTACTTCTGCGGGTCGTTGGCGCCGGAGCCGATCACGTAGTGGGTGTGGTGGCTGGACTTGATCAGCACGCTCTCCACGTTCGCCGGATCGGTGGCTTCCGGGTGCTCCTTGTGCAGTTTGCGGGCCAAATCGATCCACGCCTGCGCCTGGTATTCGGCCGAGTGTTCCTTGGTGTAGGTGTCGAGGATGGCGCGCTTGGCTTCTCCCTCGGCAGGCAGCGGCACGGTGTATTTGGCGTCGGGACCGTCAAGCATCCAGGCGATGACTCCGTCTTCGCCTTCGTAGATCGGCACGGGGGACGTCTGTCCTCGCATGGCCCTGTCCGCTGCCTCGACGGCCATCTTGCCGGCGAACGCGGGGGCGTGCGCCTTCCAGGTGGAAATCTCGCCCTTGCGCGACTGGCGGGTGGCGGTGGTGGTGTGCAGGCCCTGGCCGACGGCCTGGAAGATGGTCTCCACGTCAAGGCCCAGCAGGGTGCCGATGCCGGCGGCGGCGGACGGGCCGAGGTGGGCCACATGGTCAATCTTGTGCTCGTGCAGGCAGATGGACTTCACCAGGTCCACCTGGATTTCGTAGCCGGTGGCAATGCCGCGCAAAAGGTCCGCGCCGGAGGCCCCGGTGTGCTGGGCAACGGCGAGGATCGGCGGGATGTTGTCGCCCGGGTGGGAGTACTCGGCGGAGAGGAAAGTGTCATGGTAGTCCAGCTCGCGCACGGCCACGCCATTGGCCCAGGCCGCCCACTCGGGGGAAACCTTTTCCGTGATGCCAAAGACGTTGGCGCCGCTGCCGCCGGTGGAGGGCGCGTGTGCCAGGGCCTGGGCACGAGCTGCCACGATGGGGCCGCGGTTCAGGGAGGCGACGGCCACCGAGGCGTTGTCGATGACGCGGTTGATGATCATGTCCGTCGCCTCGGCGTTGACGGCGACGGGGTCGGTGGCAACCTTGGCGATCTTGTAGGCGAGCTGGTCCTCGTGGGCCAGGTTTTCCTCGCTCTTGTAGACGCGAACTGTGTGGTCGATGGTCATGATGATCCTTTCGCAGGGGGAAAACGGAGTTGTGGAAGTTCTTTGGCAGCGGTGCCCAGCAGGTGGCGCAGGCTGTAGTCCAGGTGGACGGTGGTCGCGGCGCTGGCCACGGCGGAGTTTCCGTTGGCGATGGCCAGCGCAATTGCCGCATGTTCGCGGGCCGCGTCGCGCAGTCGGGCGGGATTGTCCTGGGACAGCCGGCGCACCCGGACAAGATGGACGCGCAGGTTCTTCAGCGCTTGGTTCAGGTAGTGATTTCCGACGGCGGCGTCAACGGCCGTATCCAGCTCGGCCACCAGTTGGTAGTAGTCGTGGCGGGTGGGGTCTTCGCTGGTGAGCAGCTCCCCGGCGTTGGCCAGTTGTTCGTGCAGGACCCTGAAGACGGCGGGGTCCCCACGCTGGGCGGCCAGTTCGGCGGCCCTGCATTCCAACGCGGAGCGCAGTTCGAAAAGCTCGTCCAGGTGGTCAAGGGAAATTTCGCTGACCACCACCCCGCGCCCGCTTTGTGGTTGTGCCAGGCCTTCGGCGCTAAGCTTGGCCAACGCCTCACGAATGGGTGTCCGCGAAACTCCCAGTCGCTCGGAGAGTTCCACCTCGCCCAGCACGGTTCCGGGAGTCAGTCGCCATTCGATAATGTCGCTGCGCAAGGCCGCATAGGCGCGTTCGCTGGCTCGCATGGATCCTTTCCGCTGCTCTGGTGCCCCGTTGCGATGCGTGGAATGCAACGTGCCATCAGTGTATACAAAGAACGCAGGCATTGGGCAATAATTCGAGAAATATGGATAGATATTTGATTTATGTATACATGGACCCTTGTTGAGGTTCGGTAGTCACGGCTAGTATGGCACTCATCACATCACCGTGGATGGAGAACCGGAATGCCCCTGCACAACAGCAGTTTCAGCGAGGAATACCAACGCAGCCTCAGTGATCCGGAAGGGTTCTGGCTTGAGGCCGCCAACGCGGTTGACTGGGCGGCCAAGCCAAGCCGCGCCCACAGCGACGAAGATGCGCCGTTGAGCCGCTGGTTCCCGGACGGTGAAATGAACACCTGCCACAACGCCCTTGACAGGCATGTTGCCGCCGGGAGGGGGGACCAGACGGCGCTGATCCACGACTCGGCCATGCGCGGGGAAGTCACCACGTACACGTACAGCGAACTCACCGCCGCAGTGGCCACATTCGCCGGTGTGCTGCGCAGTCTAGGCGTGGGCAGGGGCGACCGCGTCGTCATCTACCTGCCCATGATCCCCGAGGCCGCCATCGCCATGCTCGCCACCGCCCGCCTGGGTGCCATCCACTCGGTGGTGTTTGGCGGGTTTGCGGCCAGCGAGTTGTCCGTCAGGATCCTCGACGCCGCACCCAAGGCCATTGTCACGACCTCGGGCGGGCTCGAACCCAACAAGCAGATCAACTACCTGCCCACCGTCCATGAGGCACTTGCCAAGGCAGGCGTCCCGGAGCTGCCCGTCATCATCAAGCGGCGGGAAGGCTTCGCCGAGAGCGCCGTCGAACATGAGCTCACGGCGGTGGACTGGGACGCGGCCATGGCCGGCGCGCAGCCCGCCGACCCCGTCATGGTGAAGTCAACCGACCCGCTCTACGTGCTCTACACCTCCGGCACCACCGGCGTGCCCAAGGGGGTGGTGCGCGACAACG
This sequence comes from Arthrobacter sp. H35-D1, assembly GCF_030063185.1. GTDB lineage: Bacteria > Actinomycetota > Actinomycetes > Actinomycetales > Micrococcaceae > Specibacter. The sequence continues at coordinate 167,941 of NZ_JASISP010000005.1, read as the reverse complement.
GGGGACACGCCGTCGCACTTCTGTGGACCATGGACAAGCTGTACAACGTCCAGGCCGGCGACGTGTGGTGGACGGCGTCGGACGTGGGCTGGGTGGTGGGGCACTCGTACATTGTTTACGGGCCGCTGCTGGCCGGCGCCACCACGCTGATGTACGAGGGCAAGCCGGTGGGCACGCCCGACGCCGGCGCATTTTGGCGTGTCATTGCCCAGCATGGGGTCAAGGCGCTGTTCACCGCTCCGACGGCTCTGCGCGCCATTAGGAAGATGGATCCGGAGGCGGAGCTGCTGAAGAAGTACGACGTCGGCACCCTCCAAACGCTGTTCACTGCCGGTGAGCGGCTGGACACCGACACGTTCCACTGGGCCTCGAAGGTGCTCGGCGTGCCCGTGGTGGACCACTGGTGGCAGACCGAGACAGGCTGGGGAATTGTGGGCAATCCGCAGGGGATGGGCGGGCTGCCGATCAAGGCAGGGTCGCCGTCGCTGCCGCTGCCCGGCTACGACCTGCGCGTTGTGGATGCCGTCGGGGCCGAGGTGGCGCCGGGGGAGGAGGGCAACATTGTGCTTGCCCTGCCGCTGCCCCCTGGCACGCTGACCACCTTGTGGAACAACGACCAGCGCTATGTGGATTCATACTTGTCCGTGTTTGAGGGTTACTACACGACGGGGGATTCCGGCTACCGCGACCAGGACGGCTACGTGTTTGTCATGGGCCGCACCGATGACATCATCAACGTCGCCGGGCACCGGCTCTCCACCGGAAGCATGGAGCAGGTGCTGGGCACCCACCCGGCCGTGGCTGAATGCGCCGTCATTGGTGTTGCCGATGCGCTCAAGGGCCAAAAGGCCGTGGGTTTTGTGGTGCTCAAGGCCGGGGTGTCGATCCAAGCCGCGGACTTGGAGCGTGAATTGGTGGCCCTGGTGCGGAAGGAGATCGGGCCCGTGGCCGACTTCAAGAGCGCCGTGGTGGTCGAGGCACTGCCGAAGACCCGCTCGGGGAAGATTCTGCGCAAGACCATGCGCCAAATTGCCGACGGCGACGATTGCAAGGTGCCCTCCACCATCGAGGACAGCTCCGTCATCGAGTACCTGCGTCCAATCCTGCGCCCCAGCTAGGCTGGGCTGGTTTTTGCGGCCGTGCCCTGTTCATGTTGCAGCTGATGCGGGTGTTCAGCGCGCGGACTCGTTCATGTTGCAGCTGATGCGGGTGTTTGTCCCCGGAACCCGCATCAGCTGCTGAACGGATGCTGTGACTGCCTATTGGGCCAGAGCGTGCGATTCGGTCTCGCTGCCCGTTGCCGCTTCCATATTTTCGTCGTCCGGATCCTGTGCCTGCGTGCCGAGGTGTCCGCGCGTGAGCTTGTTCATGATCAGGGCGATGGCACCATCGCCTGTCACGTTCGCGGCCGTGCCGAAGCTGTCGAGTGCAATGTACGCTGCAAACATGAGGCCAACTTCGACTTCGCCGAACCCGAGCATCTGCGCGAGCAGGCCCGCGGCGGCGGCGATTGCGCCGCCGGGAACGCCCGGGGCGGCGATCATCATGATGCCCAGCATCAGGATGAACGGCAGGTACGCCGCGAACGCAACGTCACCGCCGGTCAGCAGCAGCACAGCGATCGAGAAGCAAACGATCTTCACCATCGAGCCGGACAAGTGGATCGTGGCACACAACGGCACGACGAATCCTGCCACCGAGCCGGAGACGCGGTTTTTCTTTGTTGAGGCAAGTGTTACCGGAATTGTTGCGGCCGAGGATGAGGTGCCGAGTGCCGTGAAGTACGCATCGCGCATGTTCCACAGTGCCTTCAGCGGGTTCAGCCCCGTCATAGTTCCCGCCACCGAGTATTGTGCCAGCAGCACCACAAACGTCAACGCGAGGGACACGACGGCAACGAGCAAGAACTTCGTGACGACCAACATGGCCGAACCGCTCGCCGAGAGGTCCATGAAGATACCGAAGATGAACAGCGGCAGTGCGGGCACGATGATGCGTCGGATCACGGCCTCGATGATTGTACGGAACTCGATGGCACCGCGAAAGAGCACCTTGCTGTGGAACGTGGTGAGGCCGATGCCGATCACGAAGGCGAGCACAAGCGCACTCATGACACCAATCACCGGAGGAAGCACGATCTCAGTCGCGGATTCGCCTGCGCTGCTCACGATCGTCAGGAAGGGGGTAAAGCCCGATCCGGATTCTGCTCCGAACGCTTCGAGGCCACCGCCCTCCAGTGCCGGGGTGAACAGCCACCGGCTCACGAAGTAGGCGAGCAATCCCGCGAGGATCGTGGAGCCGTATGAGATCACGGCAGTGATCCCGAGCCACTTTCCGGCACCCTTGCCGAGCTCGGCAACTGCAGGCATGATGAGCCCCAGGATGATCAGCGGCACAACAAAGCCGAGGAATCCCGAGAAGATTGAGTTGTAGGTCAGAAACACGCTGCCAAGCCACACGGGCATGATGGGGCCGGTCAAAATGCCTAGGATGATGGCCAGGACTATCCACCCGAGCAGGGGGATCGATTTCAGCTTCTTCAAGGGGTGTCCTCGGGTCTACGGGGTCGGCACGCGCGGGTTGCGCGACGTGGTTGTGGCGCGAGACACGCCTCAGCAATAGTAAACGGTGTGGGCCCTGCCACGTAATCCTGGGTTGTGTCCGCCCCGACCCTGAGCCGACGACGGGCCGGTCGCATCCGTACTGCAGCTCCTGCGGGTTGCCAAGATTTAAACTGCAGCTGATGTGGGTTGCCAAGATTTATACTGCAGCTCCTGCGGGTGTCCGGCGCTGGGACCCACATCAGCTGCAGTATTGATTGCTGGCTATTGATTGCCCGGTGCCGGGCCGTGGGTGTTGTTGGCTACTTCCGCGCTGCTACTTCTGCACGGGTGCGGCCGGTATTCCGAACAGGCCGCCGTCCTTGGCGGACTTGGGCTTGCGCACGTGCGTGCCCCACTTGTACGCCAGGAACGTCAGGGTCAGCTGGATCGGAAAGGCAATGGCCGGGACGCCTCCGGCAATCAGCGCGATCAGCACCGGCAGCAGCACAATCAGCGTCAGGTCGGGGCCAATCAGGAAGGCCTTGATGGCACCCATGGGGATGGGGCCCGTGGGCGAGGCAACCGCCGGCATGTTCCAGTCCGGGGTTGGCCTGAACGCAGCCCGCAACGTGGCGGCTCCCAGTCCCGGCCCGGCCAAGACGGCAAGAACCAGCAGGGACGGGGAGCCCACTCCCAGCGCCAGCAGCAACCCAAAGCACACGGGCGCCCACAAAGTCATCACGGCAGCCGGCACCGCGTAGTGCACCAGCCGAACGGTCTTGGCCGGCAGCGGCATGAGCATGTCCACGGCAGGGTTGCCTGCCGAAAACCGGGCCGTTGCCCCCAGCGTGGTGGCGGCAAAATGTGCGCACAGGTACAACGCCACGGCGATCAGGATCGCGTTGCCCAGGAACTCCACCGACGCCAGCGAGGCGGGAATGGCGGCCAGTACCAGCACGCGCAACAAGGTCGCAGGGGAGCGCAGGGCCATGGTGGCGTGGGTGCTGATCAAGGTCTTGACGCTGCGGGAGAAGGCCGTGCCGCGTTTGAAGATCAGCGGCAGGCGGATTCTGCTGGTGCCGGCCGATGTCTCGCCGCCCAGCGAACGGGACAGCTCCGTGGCGTCCATCGAAAGCAGTGAGCTGGCGGCGTAGGCGCCTGCCGCGGCACTGGATTTCAGCTGCCCCGTGGAGATGCGTTCAAGGTTCAGGAACACCAGGACCAGCAGTCCCAGCGCAAGGGCCACCAGCAGCAGCGGCCAGGTGGCGCCGTCGGCCACCAGCAGCGGCCAGCTCGTGGGCAGGTACTCCATCCAAGCCGTGTTGGCGGCCGTGATGGCGCCACCGCCGGCAACGTTGTTGAACAGTGCCGTGGCCACGAGTGTCAGCGGGGCAATCAACGTGATGGCGCCCATCGTTTTCTTCAGCCATGCGCCCGAATCGGTGATCTGGCACCAGCTGGCAATGCCGTACAGCAGCCAGGCCAAGCCCAGTCCGCACAAGACCGAGAGTGCCAGCCGTCCCGGCGTGGGGTTCACTTCCATGCCCAGTGCCATGGGGAGCACCACCGCCAATGCCGCTGCCGATGGCCAGATGAGCGACTTCAAAAAGCCTGGTTGAATGAAACCGCGACGGCGGACGGGAAGTCCCAGCCACCAAGCAGTTTGCGGCAGCGTCATGGCCACGGGGCCCATGGTCATCTCCACCGACAGCAGGGCGGCCGCCAGGGTCAGCAGCACGGTGGCACTGGCCTGGAGAAGGGTGACGGAGTGGAAGCCGGGAGAGATGGCCGATGCCAGCAGCGCCGACTCGTCTCCCACGCCCAAGCTGTGGCGCAGGGCCACAATGAGGGCCCCTGCCATGGTGAGCAGGGTCAGGGCGCCCAAAATGGAGGTGTAGACCTCCGAGACGAGCTCCATGAGCCCGCCCTCGGTGCGGCTGAGCCCGGCACGGAAAGTGTATTGGCGAATGTCCTTGGCGCTGAAGCGCTCGCTGATTTTCATGCTCATGGGGCGCCTAGTCCGCGTGCGGGTTTTCGGAGGCGATGGCGGTTGCCGCCTGCGTCGGGGTCATGGTGTGGATGGTGTCGGCAATGAACAATGCCTTGGTCGCCACCGTGGCGAGAAAATCGGGGTCGTGCGTGACAAGCAGCAACGCGAGCCCGGCGTCGACTTCGGCGCGCAGGCGTGTGGCGAGCCTGTGCCGCATGGCCGTGTCCAGGCGCTGCTCCGGTTCGTCGAGGACCAGCAGGGAGCGCGGGCGCACAAACGCCGAAGCCAACAGCATCCTGCGCCGCTGGCCCGAGGACAGGTTGTAGGGCCGCGACTTGCCCAGTGCCGAAAGCCCGAAGAACTCCAGCTCGGCGGCGATGGTTTCCTCCACGTCCTCCACGCCGTGCCCGGCCGAGACAATGGCCAAGTGCTCCTCCACCGTCAACGCCGGGAAGAAGGCGTCGTCGTCAAAAACCACGGCCACTTCGCGGCGGAAGTCAAGGGTGCGGTCGTCAACCTTGGCGCCGTTGATCAATGTGCTCCCGGAAACCGCCTCGAGCTGGCCCACCACGGTTTTTACAACAGTTGACTTGCCGGCACCGTTGGGCCCCACCAGGGCCAGCGCTTGGGCCGCATGCAGGCTGAAACTCACGACACCGCACACGCCTTGGCCGCCATAGCCGGCCTGGAGCTTCTCGGCACGCACCACATCTTGGCGCGGAGGGGCACTCTTTCGGGAGGGACTGGTAGCTTTGCTCATCACTTGGAAGTATAGGCGCGAGACCTGCTTTGGCCCCTCCCGGAAACATTCAGCTTCAACTTGAAGTTCAAGGCTCAAAACCCGTCCGCGGCAAATGTCCAAAAGTTCTCCGCTGCAACCGGTAACCTAGGTGATGGCAGTGGTGAATAAATTAGCAGCGAAAGTGTGGACTGACAGGTGAGCAACGAGCAGGGTGCAACGGCACTTGCCGGCGAGGACGTACTAGGCCCCACAGGGCGTCCGCTGACGGAATTCCCAGAACCACCGGTCCTTTCTTCCCACGGCCCGGCCCGCGTCATCGCGATGGTGAATCAAAAAGGCGGCGTGGGAAAAACGACGTCGACCATCAACTTGGGTGCCGCGCTCGCCGAAGCGGGGCGCAAGGTGCTGCTCGTCGACTTTGATCCACAGGGCGCCCTTTCTGCCGGTTTGGGCACCAATCCGCATGAACTCGACATCACGGTCTACAACGTTTTGATGGACCGGAAGGTGGACATCCGCGATGCCATCATCCACACCGACATCGAGAACATCGACATCCTGCCGGCCAACATCGACCTGTCCGCCGCGGAGGTTCAGCTCGTCAACGAGGTGGCCCGCGAGCAGGTCCTGGCCAGCGCCCTGCGCAAGGTTGAGGACGACTACGACGTGGTCCTCATTGACTGCCAGCCCTCGCTTGGCCTGCTGACCGTCAACGCGCTCACGGCCGCCCACGGCGTCATCATCCCGCTGATCTGCGAATTCTTTTCGCTGCGTGCAGTGGCCCTGTTGGTGGAAACCATTGACAAGGTCCAGGACCGGCTGAACCCGCGGCTGCAGGTCGACGGTGTGCTGGCCACCATGTACGACGCACGCACGCTCCATGCCCGCGAGGTCCTGGCCCGCTTGATGGAAGCCTTCGGCGACAAGGTTTTCGAAACCGTCATCAAGCGCACCATCAAGTTTGCCGACGCATCCGTCGCGGCCGAACCCATCACCTCCTATGCGGCAAACCACCAGGGCGCCGAGTCCTACCGTCGCCTGGCGAAAGAACTGATCGCCCGCGGAGGCGCTCCGTAAGTTGGCGCAAACACCACAAGTCGCGGGGATCGCGGCAGGCACGCAGGCACGGACCGCCACGCGTTTTGAAGTCCGGCTGGACAACTTCACGGGCCCCTTTGACCTGCTTTTGGGCTTGATTTCCAAGCATGAGATGGACATCACCGACGTGGCAATTGCCACAGTCACCGATGAATTCATCAGCTACCTCAAGGCACTGCAGGAGCTGGGCCAGGAATGGGCGTTGGATGAAGCCAGCGAATTTCTGGTGCTGGCGGCAACCCTTTTGGACCTGAAGGCCGCCCGCCTCCTGCCCGCCGGGGAAGTGGAGAGCGATGAGGACCTGGCCCTTCTGGAAGCCCGCGACCTCTTGTTCGCCCGGCTCCTGCAATACAAGGCCTTCAAGGAAGTCGCCACCCTCATGGGCGCCGAGCTTGTTCGTGAAGCGCAGCGTTTCCCCCGGCAGGTGGGACTGGAAGCGCACTTTGCCGCCCTATTGCCCGAACTTGTGTGGCGGCACACGCCGGAACAATTCGCCGCCCTGGCCGCCAAGGCCATGGAGGCCAAGGAAGCACCAAGCACCGAAGTGGGTGTGGCGCACCTGCACGTGCAGCCTGTCAGCGTCAGCGACCAGGCCGCCATCATTGCGGCACTGCTGACAGCTGGCATGCCCGACGGCGGGCCCGCCCTTGCCAGCTGGAACTCACCCTCGCTGTCCTTTGCCACCTTGACTGCGGACGCAACATCGTCCATGGTGGTCATTGCCCGCTTTCTTGCCCTGCTTGAACTGTTCAGTGACCAAATGGTGGCCTTTGACCAACCGAACCCGCTGGGCACATTGCTGGTGCGCTGGGGAGCCGGCGTCGCCCACCCGGTGCGGACGGACAGCGACTTTGACCATCAGGCCGTTGATCACAGCGAAGGTGAGCCCAGCGGCCTTGAACCCGGTGACGGTGAGCCCCATGACCGTGACCTTGATCAGGAGGTGGCAGGCAGTCATGCTTGACAACCCTGAACTGCTGGAAAGCAGAAACAGCGTCAAAGCCGCCATGGAAGCCGTCTTGATGGTCGTCGATGAACCCGTTTCCGAGGAGCAATTGGCCGACGTGGTGGGATTGCCCACAGCCACGGTACGTGAGCTATTGCACGAACTGGCGCGGGAATACGACGGTTATACTGGAGAAGGTGACACCATACCGGTTCGCGGGTTTGAACTTCGGCAATTGGCCGGGGGATGGCGTGTTTATTCACGTCCTGCTTACGCCGAGATAGTGTCCCAGTTTGTTGTGGACGGCCAAACGGCCCGGCTCACGCAGGCAGCCTTGGAGACTTTGGCGGTGATTGCCTACCGCCAGCCAGTTTCACGGGCCCGCGTTTCCGCGATTCGCGGAGTCAACGTGGACTCGGTGGTGAGGACGCTAGCGCAGCGCGGGCTGATTGAGGAAGTGGGCACCGATCCAGTGTCCGGGGCATTCTTGTACCGCACCACGGCGTATTTTTTGGAACGGTTGGGGTTGGGCAGCGTGGAAGAACTTCCGCAGATTGCGCCACACCTGCCCGGTCTGGAAAACCTCCAGGATTTCGATGATTCACACTTTTAGCACGAGAACAACTTTTAACACCCTAAGGATTTTCTAATGACACCGTCACCCCGTTCCGGAAGCTCGTCCGGACAGAACCAACCCCGTGGCGGCAAGCCCGGCTCGGGCGCACCGCGGTCGGGAGCGCCCCGGTCGGGTGCACCCCGCTCGGGAGCCCCCAAATCGGGCGGGTTCAAGTCCGGTGGACCCAAAACGGGAGCGCCCAAGTCGGGTGCCCCGAAGTCGGGCGGCTACAAGGGAGCCGGTTCAAAGCCCGGCGCCCGCAAGCCGAGCCAAACAGGTGCCCGTCCGTTCAAGAATGAACAGTACGGGCGCACTGTTGCCTCCAGCAAGGCCCGCCCCACCGAGCAAAACCGCCGCCCGGAACGCACCACCGACGACATTGACATTCACAATGCCGAAGGCGTGCGCCTGCAAAAGGTCATGGCCATGGCGGGGGTCGCATCGCGCCGCCTGTGCGAAGACATGATTATTGAAGGCCGCGTCCAGGTCGACGGCGTCACGGTGAACCAGCTGGGCCTGCGCGTGGATCCGGAAACCGTCGAAATTGCTGTTGACGGCATGACCATCCAGACGAATGACTCCCTGGTGTACATGGTGTTCAACAAGCCCAAGGGCGTTGTTTCCACCATGGACGACCCCGAAGGCCGCCCATGCATCAGCGACTTCCTGAAGAAGCGCCAGACCAGTGAGCGTCTCTTCCATGTGGGACGTCTGGACACAAGCACCGAGGGCTTGTTGCTGTTGACCAACGACGGCGAACTCTCCAACCGTCTCAGCCACCCCAAATACGGCATCCCCAAGACCTACCTTGTCCAGGTGCGCGGGCCGATGGCCCACGGCATTGGCGCCAAGCTCAAGGACGGTGTGGAGCTTGAAGACGGCTGGCAAAAGGTGGACTCTTTCCGCCTCGTCGATTCCACGCCCGGCCACGTGCTGGCGGAAGTGGTGCTCCACTCCGGCAAGAACCGCATTGTACGGCGCATGTTCGACGCGGTGGGCTACCCCGTCGAGCGCCTGGTCAGGGTCAAGTTCGGCCCCATTGCCTTGGGCGACCAGCGCCAGGGAAGCGTGCGAGTTTTGGGTCGCCACGAAGTAGGCTTCCTGCTCGCAGACGTGGGGATGTAAACAGCGGATGAATCCTTCGCACTTGTTGGGCCCGGTGCTGGTTGTCGGCACCGGGCTGCTGGGAGCCAGCATTGGTTTGGGCCTGCGTGCGCACGGCCTTGAGGTTGTCCTGAGCGACCCCTCGCCCTCGGCCCAGGCCGTGGCGGTGGACATCGGCGCCGGGCGGGCCTTTGACGCGGCCCAGCAGCTGAACCCCGAGCTGGTTGTCGTGGCGGCCCCGCCGGACGTCACGGCCAACGTGGTGGCGTCCTCGCTCATCCGGTACCCGTCCGCCGTCGTGGTTGACATTGCCAGCGTCAAGGGATCGGTATTGGCTGAACTCCAGGCCACTGCGGCGCTGGAATCAACTGCATTGGATGCGGCTGCGCTGGAACGCTACGTGGGCACGCACCCCATGGCCGGGCGGGAACGTTCGGGTCCGGTTGCCGCCCGCGGGGAGCTTTTCAACTCCATGCCATGGGTGCTGTGCCCATCAGAGGCAAGCTCGGCGCACGCCGTCAGGTTGGCGCATTCACTGGCGATCGACCTTGACGCCGTCGTGTTCCGCTTCACGCCCGACGAGCACGACGGAGCCGTGGCACTTGTCTCGCACCTGCCCCAGATTATGGCATCGCTGGTGGCAAGTCGGTTGCAGGAAACACCGTCGCACGCGCTCTCGCTCTCCGGCAACGGCCTGCGCGATGTGACCCGCATTGCCGCCAGCGACCCTTCGCTGTGGGTGCAGATCCTGGGCGCCAACGCCCCGAAGCTGCTGGAGATCATGGAAGGTGTCCGCACCGACCTGGACCGGCTGATCAACACGCTGAGTGCGCCCACGGCACCCGGGGCGCGTCTGGACATGGCGCAGCTCATGGCCGAAGGAAATGCAGGGCAGAGCCGCATCCCGGGCAAACACGGCGGGCCGGCGCAACAATACTCGTGGCTGACAGTGCTGGTGGACGACAAGCCGGGACAGATCGCCCAGCTGCTCACCGAAATTGGTGAGATTGGCGTCAACGTTGAAGACCTGCGCCTGGATCACTCCGCGGGCCAACAGGTGGGCATGGTGGAACTTTCAGTGCTGCCGTCGCGACGTGCGGCGCTGGTGGAGGAATTGACGGAACGCAGTTGGAAGGTCATTCAATGAACAATTCAGCAATGAACAACGCAGAACCAAATAATGCTGAACTAAAAAGTACTGAACTAAAAAGTACTGAAGTGCAGCAGCTGCGCGTCGGCAAGCCCCTTGTCATTGCCGTGGACGGCCCCTCCGGCTCGGGCAAGTCAAGTGTCAGCAAGGCCGTGGCCAAGCGGCTCGGCCTGGCGTTCCTGGACACCGGGGCCATGTACCGCAGCGTGACGTGGCACTGCCTCAACGCCGCCCTGGACCTGAACAATGCCGCCGCCGTTGAGGCCGCAGCCAAGACCATCAAGATCGAACAAAGCCTGGACCCGGACTCCGAGCGGGTGGTGGTCAACGGCATCAACGTCACCGCCGCCATCCGCGACCCCAAAATTTCCGCTTCCGTCAGCACCATCGCCACGAACCTGGGCGCACGCGCCGCCTTGGTGCGCCGCCAACAAGACATCATTGCCCAGTGCAGGAACCGCATAGTGGTTGAAGGCAGGGACATCACCACGGTGGTGGCTCCCGAGGCCGAAGCCCGGCTGATCCTGACCGCCAGCGAGGAGGCCCGCCTCCGGCGCCGGGGCCTGCAGCTCGGTGGCACCCAGAGCGCTGCGCAGCTGGCGGAACAGGTGCTGGTCCGCGACGCGAAGGACTCCACGGTGGTTGACTTCCAACGCGCTGCCGACGGCGTCTACACCGTGGACTCCTCGGACCTTGATTTCGAACAGACCGTGAGCGCCGTCATCAACGTGGTGCGCCAAAGCGTGAATGCAGGCCCGACTGAATGAAAACGAGGCAAAAGCCGCTGCGCACGCTGACATCGGCGCCGCCGCGGTGGAAGACCCGCTGGAGCCGGCCGCTGGGCCGGGTGCTTGACCACGTCATCTACAGAACAACTGTCACGGGGAAGGAAAACATCCCCCACGACGGGCCCGTGGTGTTCGCTGCCAACCACTTGAGCTACCTCGACGGCCCCGTCATGGTGGGCGCCAGCAGCCGGTACATGCACGTCATGGTCCGCCACGACATGTTCAAGGGCTTCCTTGGCCGGGTGCTGCACGCCTCGGGACAAATCCCCGTCAACCGTGCCGGCGACCGGGCCGCCCTGCAATACGCCAAAGCCGTCCTGGACCGCGGCGACTGCATCGGGATACTGCCGGAAGGCACCCGGGGGAGCGGGGACGCCTCCGCCATGAACAGCGGGGTGGCGTGGCTGGCACTGAACTCGGGGGCCGCCGTCGTGCCCGTTGCCATCCTGGGCACCAGGCTCCCCGGGGAACATCGCGACAAGATTCCAGCACCGCGGCGCAAACTGCACGTGGTGTTGGGCGAACCCCTTTCCATCACGCGCGATCCGGGAGTTTCCGGCCGTGTTTCAATGGACAGGGCAACTGAACTAATCCGCCAGCGGCTGGCGGCCCATATTTCCGCATCCCAAGCCGCAACAGGGCAGGCATTGCCTGCGGATGACCACCTTTCTTCAATGCACAAAGGACAGCAACCATGAGCGACTCCAAGTCAGCCACCCCCGTCGGCGACGGTGAGGTTGGTCACCAGGACTATCTGCCCACAGGCGCCGACCAAGTGGCGGAGCGGGTGGCGGCCATTTCCGACGAGGACGCCGACGCCCGCGCAGCCGGCCTGCTGGCCGGACTTTCCAACTACGAGCTCGAGGACGAGGACGCTGCCCTGCTGTCCGGCGAGTTCGACGACGGCACCAGCTTCGACGCGATGCGCCAGGACCCGGTGCTGGCCATTGTGGGACGACCGAACGTGGGCAAGTCCACGCTGGTAAACCGCATCCTGGGTCGCCGCGAAGCCGTGGTGGAGGACACCCCCGGGGTGACTCGCGACCGCGTGCAGTACTCGGCTGACTGGAGCGGGCGCCCCTTCACCCTGGTGGACACCGGCGGCTGGGAACGCGATGCTCGCGGGCTTAACCTGCGCGTGGCCGAACAGGCCGAGATTGCCGTGGAAATGGCCGACGCCGTGCTGCTGGTGGTTGACGCCATGGTGGGCATCACAGCGTCCGACGAAGCCATTGTGCGGATGCTGCGCAAGTCCAAGAAGCCCGTCATCCTGGTGGGCAACAAGATCGACGACCTGGTCCAGGAAGCCGAAGTGGCCACCCTGTGGGGCCTGGGACTGGGCGAGCCGTACCCGGTCTCGGCCGTGCACGGTCGCGGCGTTGCCGACATGCTCGACAAGGTCATTGACGTGCTGCCGGAATTCTCCGCCGTCGCTGGTTTGGAGCGCACCGGTGGGCCTCGCCGCATCGCGCTGCTGGGACGGCCCAACGTGGGCAAGTCCTCGCTGCTGAACAAGCTGGCAGGTACCGAGCGCGTGGTCGTGGACAACGTTGCCGGCACCACCCGCGACCCCGTGGACGAGCTCATTGAGCTGGGCGACCGCACCTGGCGCTTTGTGGACACGGCAGGCATCCGCCGCCGCGTGCACATGCAGCAAGGCGCCGACTTCTACGCCTCGCTGCGCACACAGTCAGCGTTGGAGAAGGCCGAAGTGGCCGTGGTGCTGATGGCCGTGGACGAGGTGCTCAGCGAGCAGGATGTGCGCATTCTGCAACTGGCCATCGAATCCGGCCGTGCCCTGGTGCTGGCATTCAACAAGTGGGACTTGATGGACGACGAGCGCCGCAAGTACCTGGAACGCGAAATCGACCAGGACCTGGCCCACGTGGAGTGGGCACCGCGCGTGAACATTTCAGCCAAGACCGGCTGGCACAAGGACAAGTTGGTCCCGGCGCTGGACCTGGCCCTGGAAAACTGGGACCGCCGCATCCCCACAGGACGCCTGAACGCGTTCCTGGGCGAGCTGGTCTCGGAACACCCGCACCCCGTGCGCGGCGGCAAGCAGCCCCGTATCCTGTTCGGCACGCAGGCCTCCAGCCGCCCACCGAAGTTTGTCTTGTTCACCACCGGGTTCCTGGACCCGGGCTACCGCCGCTTCATCACCCGCCGCCTGCGTGAGACATTTGGCTTCGAGGGCACGCCCATCGAGGTCAGCATGCGCGTGCGTGAGAAGCGCAGCCGCAAGAAGTAACGCGGGTCACATCTGGTTTGGTCACTGCCACCACGAAAATGGGGTAGGCTTCTTCAGGTGGTTCAGCCACGGAAGGTTCCTTCCGCACGTTGAACTTTCGGGCTGTAGCGCAGCTTGGTAGCGCACCTGACTGGGGGTCAGGGGGTCGCAAGTTCAAATCTTGTCAGCCCGACCGACACAAACCCGCTGTTCCTTGGCTTGATGCCGAGGGGCTGCGGGTTTTTTGGTGTCCGGGTGAAGCAGCACGTCGGTGAAGCCGTCTCCCGTGGACGGCAACCCCCACGTCCGGGCCCATGGCAGCGAGAACGGGGTCTTTCTGCGTTCTCGATGTGCCCTGTTTGCCGACGACGGGGCCAACTTGCCACGACGGCGTATCTTTTCGGCCAGCTCGCCAGCTGCCCCCGTCGTTAGGGAGAATGGGCTTATGGGAGATCAAGAGGAGCCGGATCTGGGCGAACAGGTCCTGCCGATGTTTCGAAGCAGGGCCCAGCTTCATCGTTGGGAGGCAGTAACCCGCTGCTGCTGCACGCAGATGACTCCGGTGGAAGCATGGGAGACATTTTCAACCACCTGCTGAAACTCCATGCCCGTCTGTGCCGGGAGGCGCCGCCGGCTGTTGGGGCACTCGTGAAATGGATGATCCGTTTCCAGTTCGGCGACGGGCAGGACTTCTTCCTCATCGACCCCGTCGACTATGCACCGGCACTTGGCGCGAAGGGACTCGCAAAATACCAGGACGAACTCGAGCAGATCGCCGCAACAATTCCCGCTGAGCCCGGGGAAGCGCAGAAGCGGGCTGCGTGGAAGCTGCGCATGGAGCATCCGGGCGCCGGCGAACTCCCCAGCCAACATGCACACGCAAGGTTTGTGCTGCAGTACAACGCAGAACGCTTGTCCGTGGCCCACCGGGACGCCGCTGGAATCATCGAAACCCATGCGGGCGACCAAAGTCGCGCCTACAAACTGCACAACACGGCAAAAGCCCTGTTCGAGATCGGCGCAACGGAACTGGCGATCGACTGGGCGAAGCGTGCCGCGTTCCTTGAGGACGGACACCAGGCGGAGCAAGCCGGGAAATACTGGTGCGAGCTGCTGCACGAGCACCGCGCCGGGGAGGAACTGGCTGCCCGCCACACGCAATTTTCCCGGTGGCCCAGCTCGGCCAATGCGGCCCGTCTTCACCTCGCCGCAGGAGAGGCCTCGCCCTCGCTTCAAGCGGAGGTTCTGGAAAAACTGGCCGAGCGACCGAACGACTACATCGAGTTCCTGTTGCAGACACTTCAAGACGTCCCGTTGGCTTGGGCCGAGGCACATCGGCTTGACCTCGACAGCGCTGCCCAATGGGAAGATCTCGTGGAGGCCTATCAGCTGTACGACCCGTTGGCTGTTCTGCCCGTGCTGGAGCGAATCATCGAAGCGTCGCTGACCGTTGCCGATGCGCGCAACTACAGGATGGTGGTCAGGCAGCTGCGAAAACACCATGCCATTGCCACTGCGGCCAACCGCGCCGCTGATACTGCCGTCCTGCTCTCCTCGATTCGTGCCCGCAACCGCAACCGGCCCAGGCTGTTGCGGGAGCTGGCGGTGTTGAAGTATTGAGCCTCCACTCCGCAGGGCTGTCCGTGTCCTACTGCATGGAAGCCTTGACAACGGCCGCGTGCGGCCTGCGCAGCGTCAGGAGGGCACCGGCAACGATCAGGCCCTGCCCCAGCGTGTAGGTGAGCATGACCAGCGGGCTGGTCCAGGCGGGCATGAGGTCGGGGGCAAAGATGCGAAAGGCCAAGACGGTGTCGGAGGCCAGGAAAAACACGCCACCGCACAGCAGTGTCCGGTGGCAGCGTGTTGCCAGGGCCGCCGTTCCGCCCAGCACGACGCCGTAGGCCGTCACGGCGGGTGCCAAGGGGCCGGCCGGCGCCCACAGTGCAATCACCAGTACCAGCCACCACAGGGCAAAAATCCAGACCCAAGGCGGCGCCCCGCGAAGGGCCAGGTGTCGCCAAAACGTCCACATGTAGAGAAGGTGCGCCAGACCAAAGAACGCGAGCATGAGCGGCACCGTCGGCGCGTATGGAAAGAGCGTCCCGGCGCCGTCGCCCAACCAGGCGAAGAACAGCGCTGCCAGCAGCAGGCCCACTACGCTGCTCCGCCCACGCCCGGAGCGGCTCCAGCCCCACAACAGCGCCAAGGCCAAGGCTGGCATCAAGGCCAGCTTGCTCACCTCGGCGAAGCCGGCGGCTCCGCATGCCAGGACGCCCACATGAAAGATTGAGACAGCCAGGTAGGGGGCAAACGCCGGCCACAGCGGCCGGACTTCAGGACGGGTGTCTCCCACTTTGCTTCGCACTGTGCTCCTGTATTCTGCGCTCCCTGCCTCATGGGCAGTTGACATCATCCTAAACGGGGGACTGCCCGTGGCGGTTGCCAGCTGCTTCGTCAGGCTCTCATTGCCTCATGGCAATGCTGCAGGAAAACCATTGACTACGTTCGCGCCGGCACTTACGCTCAACGCAATGGTTATGGCCACACCCGACGCTCGAGGTCTTCGATGAAGCGTGTCCGATTTCTACAGGTGGCCCTGACAGCCGTTGCCGCGCTGTCGCTTTTCTTAAGCGGAACCGTTGTGGCCACGGCCGCAACGCCCGACCAAGGGGCGGTAGCGACGAAGTATGCTTCCGTGGGCGGCGCCCGCGGGTATCTGGGCCGGCCGGTGACACCGCTTCGTTGTGGGTTGGCGGCGGGCGGCTGCTACCGGCAATACAGTGGCGGAAGCATCTATTGGTCCTCCGCTTCCGGTGCGCATGTCGCCCTGGGCGGCATTCGTGCGCGGTGGGGGACTTTCGGCTGGGAGAGCGGCTTTCTGGGTTATCCGCTCACGGACGAGAACTGCACGCTTGTGAGCAGGGGGTGTGTACAAAAGTTCCAGGGTGGCCTTATCTATTGGCAATCCTCAGTTGGCGCGCATGCGGCGCATGGGGGAATACTCTCCAAGTACGCTCAGATGGGGTATGAGAACAGTCCGCTCGGATACCCTCGAAGCGATGAAGCGTGCACGGGAACAACGTCCAAGACCTGCACCCAGCAGTTCCTCGGTGGAACCATCGTCTGGCGGACAGGCAAGGGGACCAGCGTCACCCCAAGCAGCGGCAGCATCGGTTATGTGGTGAACAAGCGCAGGCCCAATTCCCCCATCGGCAGGGCCCCCTCCGACCTGGTGGTGGTGGGCAACCAGTACCTGCGCCGGGAGGCCGCGAACCAGCTGCTGGCCATGGTCAGGGGAGCCGCAGGCAGCGGCGTTGGCATCACCACCGTCAGCGGGTTCAGGTCCTACTGGACCCAACTTGCCGTCTACAACCAGTATGTTGCCCAATACGGCAGGGCCTACGCCGACACGATTTCGGCCCGAGCCGGATACAGCGAGCACCAAACAGGGCTGGTAATGGACATTGGGAATCCCAACGGAGCCTGCGGACTGAGTGCGTGCTTTGCCACAACACCCGCCGGTGCCTTTGCCGCAAACAACGCCTGGCGGTACGGCTTCATCGTCAGGTACCCCAATGGCTATACAGCGATCACCGGCTACGCGTTCGAGCCCTGGCACTTGCGCTATGTTGGGGTGCGCGTCTCCACCGCCATGCACAACCTCGGATATCGAACACTGGAGCAATACTTTGGATTGCCGGCCGCACCCAACTATTAGCGTGCCCGTCCACAGCCAAGACCACGCACCCTGGTGGAGAGAATCACCCTAGACTGGTGATGCCACGGCCGTGCAGGAAGCCAGCCAAGCCATCTGGGACAGGCCCAACACCTGTGTAGCTCCGCGCGGCACCCTCATAATTTTTTAGATAGGACGGTTGCATGAGCAACGCACCGGAGCTGTCCCGGCGTCTGGGCACCTTTGACGCCTCCGTGATTGGCGTTGGATCGATGCTGGGTGCCGGGGTTTTTGCCGCGTTCACACCGGCTGCAGCAGCTGCAGGCAGTGGACTGTTGATAGGACTGCTCATTGCCGGGGTTGTGGCGTTCTGCAATGCCACGTCCTCCGCGCAGCTAGCCGCGGTGTACCCGAGCTCGGGCGGCACGTATGTGTATGGGCGGGAGCGCCTGGGCCCGTGGGCCGGGTATCTGGCCGGGTGGGGGTTTGTCATTGGCAAGACGGCCAGTGCCGCGGCCATGGCCATGACGTTTGCCGCTTACGCAGCCCCTGCCGGTTGGGAACGCCCGGTGGCCATCGGCGCCGTCGTGGTCTTGGCTGCCGTGAACTACCACGGGGTCACCCGCACGGCAGGGCTGATCAGGATTTTGGTGGTTCTGGTGCTGCTGGCCCTGGGCGCGGCCGTTGCCGTGGTGTGGGGCGGTCAGGGTGCGGAGCCTTCACGGATACTGGGCGACGGGTTGTTCGCGCACGGCTGGTACGGCATCCTGCAGTCGGCGGGCCTGCTGTTCTTTGCGTTCGCCGGCTATGCCAGGATTGCCACCCTGGGCGGGGAGGTCAGGAACCCCAAACGCACCATTCCCCGTGCCATTATTCTGGCGTTGTCGGTTGCGGTGGTGGTGTACGTGGTCATTGCCATCACCCTCTTGGCCGCTTTGGGCCCGGAAGCGGTGGCCCGCACCGCTACGCCGCTGGCTGATGCTGCCTCCAGCGTTGCGGCTTGGGCCGGTCCGGTGGTCAAGGTTGGTGCGGCCGTGGCTGCGCTGGGGGCGTTGCTGGGGCTGCTGGCCGGCTTGGGACGCACCACCTTGGCCATGGCCCGCGGCGGTGACCTCCCGCAATGGCTCGACGCCGTCCACCCCCGCTACCATGTGCCGCACCGGGCCGAGCTTGCCTTTGCCGCCGTCATTTGTGTGGTGATCCTGGTGGCAGACCTACGCGGAGCCATCGGCTTCTCTTCCTTCGGGGTGCTGCTGTACTACCTGGTTGCCAACCTGGCCGCGTTCACCCAGCCGCCGGCGGACCGCCGCTACCCCAAGGGCTTCCAGGTGTTGGGGGCGCTGGCCTGTGTGGGGCTCGTGGTCACGCTGCCCCCGCTCTCGGTGGTGCTGGGCGTGCTCGTCTTTGCCGCCGGCATAGCCTTGCGCCTGATCCGCACCGGCAGACGCCGCCCGTAGACCCCCTGCACAGTACGCCTTACGCCCTGCTCCCTATGCCAGCGCGATACTGCCCCCGGCCACGACGGCGTCGCCTGCCATGGCGGGCAGGATCCAGGCCAGCGTGACTCAGCCTGTCCGGCGTCGTAGGCACAGCAGGGCACCCAGCACAAAGGAGAGGCCCAGTGCTGCCAGTCCGGCGACGTCGTCCTCGCGCGGGCTCTGGAATATACATTCGGATATTCGCCACAGGACGACGCCGGTCGCCAGGGCCAGGACTGCAGCGCCCCCGGCTGCAGCTCCAAGCTTGCCTTGGGCGGGCGCCGCCTGGGCACCCTTGAAGTGGACGGGCGAACCGCGGGGGAGCGCCACCCGGGCCGGGACCAGCGGATGCTATGGGCCATGGCTGCGCAACTGGCCGCCGTCGTCCACGTCATGGCGCTGCCTGATCAGCTGCAGGAACAGCGCGACGCCGTCGTGGACGCCACCGCCAAGGAACACGAAAGCCTGCGCGCAGGGACCTGCATGATGGCCGGGGCCCGTCGCTGACCGGGATGGGGCTGGGACGGCAGACGCTCGGGGACTTGCTGGCACCGGCGCAGTGGGGGAGGTGCGCCGCATCTCGGATGACCTCGTCCCGGCAGCGCTCGCAGGCGCCGAGCTTGCCGCCGTCCTTCCTCGGCGTGTTGCCGCAGTGGCCGGTGGTTGTCGCCGAAGCCCGCCGCAACCTTACAACCGAGGCCGTTGCCAACGCGGCCAAACATGCCGGCGCCCACCCTGTTGAGGTGTGTGTGGACCTGCGCGCGGATGGGCGCGGCCCGGTGCCTTGCGGTGAACGTGGCCGACGACGGCACAGGCCTGGGCGCCACCGCCGCACTGGGCATGGGGGTGTCTCCCATGCGGGAACGGGCAGCGGCCCTGGGTGGAAGCTACATCATCGACTCCGGACCCACCGACCGGCCGTCGTACCGACCCTGCCGCTGGCCTTGATGCCTGCAGCAGCCACACTTCGGGAGGCCACACAGTAGTGAACAGCGCCGTGAACACCCGCATCAACACACCGGTGCGCATTGTCATCGCCGACGACCATCCCCTGTTCCTGTACGGGCTTCGTGCTGCGCTCGCAGCCGCGAGCGAGCTGGTGGTGAAGCCTGCGATGGTGCCGGGAGGTCCCGGACGGGTTGCCATTACGGGCATCCGCGCAGCATTCCCGGAGATTGGCTTGCCGGTGTTGACAATGCACGCCGACGACGATGCCGTGCGCGGAGCCATCCGCGTCGGGGCAGGCGACTACCTGCCCAAGGGAGTGGACGGGGACGAGACTGTACGGGTCGTGCTGACGGTGGTCTCTGGCGGCACGGTCTTTGGCAGTGGGGTGGGCCGCCGGACGGCAGGGTATCTGGCAGATGGCACGGGACCGGCGGCCAGCCGGTGCTTTGCCTAACTCACGGCGCGGGAAAACCAGATCCTGTCCCACGTTGCTGCCGGGCGCAGCACCGTGGGACATTGCCCGGAGGCTGCTGTTGTCGGAAAAGACGGCCAGGAACAGCGTGGCCACGGTTTTGGCCAAGCTGGCCTTGCGCGATCGTGCCGCGGCCGTGGCGGCTGCCCTGGCCGGGAGCCGGGATGCCCTAGTTCAGGACCCTGCGGGCAGGTCCGGCCAGCTGTTGGGCATCGAGTGCAAACAAGTCTGTGGAACCGGCAGTTGCCGCACCCAGCAGGCCGGCGGATTGCGGCAGGATCTGCTCGGCGTAGAAGCGTGCCAGCACCAGTTGACTCTCGGCCAGTTCGGCGTCGTCGGTGCCGGCGGCTGCCACGGCGGCACGCGCCAACATCCAGGCGCTCGTGCACAAACCCCACATGCGCAGGTACGGGCTTGAACCCGACAGCACGGAGTTGGGGTCGGACAGGCCGGTGCGCAGCATCCATGCGGTGGCTTCTTGGAGGGCGTCGAACTGGCGCACCAGCTCCTGCCGGATGCTGGCGAAGCGTTCGCCGGCGTTATCAAGTTCAGCTTCAACTTCGCGCATGGTGGCAATGAATTCCAGTACGGAGGCGCCGCTGCGAATGCCGAGCTTGCGGCCCACCAAGTCCGCAGCCTGGATGCCGTTGGTTCCTTCGTAGATGGCGGCGATTCGCACGTCGCGCACGTGTTGTGCGGCTCCGGTTTCCTCGACGAAGCCCATTCCGCCGTGGATCTGCAGCGCCAGGGAGGTCAGCTCGTTGCCCATGTCCGTGCCGAAGGACTTGCAAATGGGGGTCAGGATGCCCACGATCTCATCGGCCCGGGTCCGCACCGCCGGGTCGGGGTGGTTGGTGCTGAGGTCCACGTAGCTGGCGTCGAGAAGCATGAGGTAGCGCAGCGCGGAAATGCCGGTCCGTTGCGTCATGAGCATGCGCCGGACATCGGGGAATTCGATCAGTGCAGAAGTTGGCCCCTCGGCGCCAACGGCACGCCCCTGCTGCCGCTCCTTGGCGTAGGCCAGCGACTGCTGGTAAGCGCGTTCAGCTACGGCCAGACCTTGCACACCCACGCCCAAGCGGGCACTGTTCATCATGACAAACATGCTGCGCATGCCCTTGTTTTCCTCCCCAACGAGGTAGCCGGACGCGCCTTCGAAGGACAGCACGCAGGTGGGGGAGGCATGGATCCCCATCTTGTGTTCGAGCGAGATGGTCTCCACGGAGTTGCGCGCGCCCACGGATCCGTCGTCGTTGACAAGGAACTTGGGCACAATGAAGCAGGAGATGCCGCGGGTGCCTTCGGGAGCTCCGGGCGTGCGGGCCAAAACCAAGTGCACAATTTGCTCGGCCATGTCGTGGTCGCCGTAGGTGATGAAGATCTTTTGCCCGGTGATGGCGTAGCTGCCGTCGTCGTTCTTCACGGCACGGGTGGTCAGAGCACCCACATCCGAGCCTGCCTGGGGCTCGGTGAGGTTCATGGTTCCTGTCCACTCGCCACTGACCATCTTGGGCAGGTAGCGGTTCTTCATGTCCTCGTCGCCATAGTGCAGCACGGCTTCAATGGCACCCTGCGTCAGGAGCGGGCACAGCGAGAATGCCATGTTGGCCGACGTCATCAGTTCCTGGATGACAAGGCCCACGGTGCGGGGGAAGCCGCCGCCGCCGAATTCCTCCGGCAGCGGCACCGAACCCCAGCCTGCCTCCACGTATTGGTGGTACGCCTGCTTGAAGCCGTTGGGGGTCACCACCGTGGCATCCGAAGCCAGCGTTGAACCCTGCGTGTCGCCCTGCCGGTTGGTCGGTGCCACCACCTCCGCCATGAATTCCCCGCACTGTTCAAGGAGCTCGACAACTGTGCCAAGGTCGGCGTGTTCGAAACCCGGCAGCCGGGCGATGTCCGGGTAGCCCACAACATGCTCAAGGGCGAAGGCAATGTCTGCTAGAGGAGGCTGGTATTGGCTCATATTCGCCAGCGTACCTTGGCTCGGGACGTTTGTGGAGGACTTTTGTTACTTGTGGGTAATATAACGTGGATCACCTGCGGAGCTGGTGGGCAAGCCTGCCTTGAATCCGTCCACCAATCAGCGCCCGACCCGGGAAAGATGGGGTCTCCAACGGGTTGCCATCATTGGAAAGCACCTGGGCTGTAGGCCGGCTCAGCGGTCTGGAGGCAGAATTCCCGCCTGCATGTCACTTTCTGCGCATGCCCACATGCATCGCAGGAGCGGTGCTCCAGTGTTCGTGGTGCGTCAAAAAATTATCTGCCATGGGACAGGCCAGCGTGCGGCGTAAACGGGACGGTCTAAAACTCCAAAGCCAACCCTGAGTCCAA
Organism: Arthrobacter sp. H35-D1; assembly: GCF_030063185.1. Classification (GTDB taxonomy): domain Bacteria; phylum Actinomycetota; class Actinomycetes; order Actinomycetales; family Micrococcaceae; genus Specibacter. The sequence continues at coordinate 145,826 of NZ_JASISP010000005.1, read as the reverse complement.
TCCACGGGCCGTTTATGTGCCGGGTTGCGGGCATTCCGGCCCGTCTATGAGTGATGCTTGAACTGGTGACCTTTGTCGATGGCTTGCAGGAACGCAAATAGTGTCACTTGTGCTCCAACACTATTCATGTTCTATTACTACCATGACAAGAATACGAAGCCAGCAAGATGCACAGCTGGTTCGGGCGGTTCTGCCGCTGCTTATACTCACGCTGATCAGGGAACGCGAGTCCTACGGGTACGAGCTCGTCGAACGCCTGGAAGCTCTCGGCGTGAGCGTGAGCACGGGTCTTGTTTATCCGGTGCTCAACAGGCTCGAAAGAGATCACCTGATCACGGCACGCATGGGTGCATCCAACAATGGACCGCCTCGCAAGTACTTCACGCTCACCACTGCTGGTGAGGACGCGCGAACTGCAGCGATCCACCAGTGGCAGGGCGTCTCTCTCGCCGTGCAGAACGCCAGCAATTCAGAAGGAGCAAGTGATGCCGAATAAATCCCCGGTTGAGTATGTCGCTCGACGCTCAGTGACTGACCGACTTCGCATCGACACCTATCTCATGCGCGTTGATTGGCACCTTGAAGGAGTCACGCGGAGCGCTGAGCGCAAAGCTGCGATTCGATCTCTCCGCGAAGAACTCGCAGGGGATCCGAGACATATACGCACTGCACTCCGCGATCTCGGGCCACCCAACGCCCTCGCAGCACGCTATGCCGAAGAGGGGCAGCGAAGCCCCACATGGTCAATCGGGATCATCACCGCCGGGGTGGCCCTCCTTGTCTACTGGATCGTCTTTCTGTCCTACACCGGCGGAATGCTCGCTGCCGTTGACAGCATCGCGCCGGGCGAAGCGCACTCCACGTTTCTCTTCATTGACGTCATGGCCTTCTCCAACGCTGAGGGGATAGGCATCGGCTGGACTAGTGGATGGGCCTGGCTCGTCGTGCCAGCCGTGATCGTCACGATCGCCCTCTTGCTTGGAGCGCGTTCCTGGCGTCGCGCGAGGTCAGCATCGCAGCCACAGTACTAAACACCTGCGCGGATGCGTGCCTCTGAGGCGTTTACTTGGAGGGAACGCTGGGCTCCGCGAGTGCTGTTGCTGGGTAGGCGCCATTTGCCGCTGCAACAAGTGAACCATTTGGCATTGCGGACCGCAGCGTTGGTGCCTGCACGGCAACTGCTGCACAGTGGCCTGGTATTCATTGGCCTGGACGAGAACTCAAATAGTGTGTTGCGAACGATCCTTACAGGATTCCGCACAGGCCCGGCGTCGGATGTTTCACGAATTACCGAGACTCCGAGTGTACAAGTGACAGCGGGTGGGGATATTAGGATTGAAGCTCGGCAATCGACTGAAGAGGTGAATAATGGGTCTTTCAATGTCCTATCCATGCGGGCCCCGGCTCAGCTTCCGTGACTTTGCAACAGCTGACATCTCAGCTGTTCACGAATACGCGTCGGATCCCGAGGTCACCCGTTGGTCCACATGGGGACCGAATACTCTTGAGCAGACAATCGCCTTCGTTGAAGATGCCGCGCACGCACAGCTAAAAGCGGATCGAACGGCATTTTCGCTGGCCGCTGTTTTGGATGAAAAGGTCATTGGATCCGTGGGTATTTGGACCACCGATCCCCACGACAGCAACGGAGAGATTGGCTACACGTTCCACCCTGCCTACTGGGGAAACTCTTACGCCACCGAGGCTGTGAGCACTCTACTCAGAATCGGCTTCGACACGCTTCAGTTTGCGCGCATTGGCGCCACCTGTCATCCAGGAAATATCGGTTCAATTCGCGTCCTGGAAAAAAGTGGGTTCACCTTGGAAGGGCGGCTCCGTTCGCATCGGCTGGTCCGGGGAGATCGCCGCGACTCCCTGGTCTATTCCATTTTGCGTGAAGAACACGCGGGCACACTTGCCGAAACAACAGCTGGTTAGGAAAACGAGGACTTCCGTTCAGGGTTCCCGGACGGCCACAGAATCGTTGGGCAGTCGGTTTCGGATATTTCGTGCAGCTGCTTTCGGCACGTTGCACCACGGTGGTGGAGAATCTGCGCGGGGGACCACAATGCACTCGCGCGGCCCCGACCAAGAGACGCATCGAAATGCTGACACTTCAGAGCCCAACACCCGGGGCGAAACCTTGGAGGAGAATCGCAACGAACCTCTCACCCTGACCACTGCTTGACAGCACCGAAGCGACCTCGCTAGGTTCGCAGTATGGAACGAATTTGGGCATTTGAAGCATCGGCAATCACGGCGGTCCTAGTGGATTTTCTTGATCCAGCACTCGCAGGCCAGCCTGATATCCGAGAGCGCGGTGTACGTCTGGAGATCCGCCCGATGACGGTGGGCAGCCTAAACACGATTTACTCCTCGCCCACGGTCTCCTTGAAACCCGCCGTCGTTCGGATCGATTTGCTTGAATCAGCACCCCACAAAGCCGACCGCATGCATCTTCATCCCGACATGGTTGACGGGTATCCGGACGACCGAACGTACGACGAGACCATGGCGGAAAACCCGATGGTCTGGCTGCGCTCGTACTTGACACAGCTGCATCAGTGGGTTGGGCAGGCTGACGGGGATGCAATGGCTGACGCATCGGAAGCCATCACCGCGGAAGCTGCGAGCCTGCTTGAAGACGCGCGGCAGCCATGGCCTGAGGTTGTCCACGATGAGCGCGGCCTTGTGGCTGGCTAGGGGAACTGTCCCGCAAAGTCACCCCCCCCATCGAACGCAGTCGTTTCTGGTGACGCTGGAGCGATCAGGTTGCGGATGCACTAGTGGCTTCCGATTCTGCGGGTCGACCTCCACTCGCCTGTTCCCCCGGCCGGTGACGATAGCAGTGTGCAGCGCAGTGCCGATGCCGCGACCCTGTGCGTCTCCGCTGCAGCGCTGCTACAAATTGCGAGCAGAGGAGGGCGGTCGGTGGCGCTGGCTGGGCGGATTGAGACCAACGCACCGTTGTGCCATTCCACGGAAGCTGCGAGTTGGCTCAGCCATCAGCGCCGCATTGGACCTTAATGTAGTCCGCGGTCCCGATCATGCTTCGATGGAGATGCGCCTCTCGTGGGAAGTGCCGCAATGAGTTGCCGCCCACTTGCATGAACTCGAGAGAACTGACGTGCGACAGTATTCGAGTTTGAGAACGCTGCCAGCCAGCAGGCGTGCCTGCCCGCAAACTCGTCCTTACCCAACCGCTGTGGAACAATCGGGCCGGTAAAGGGGGAACAATGGGAATAGAATATTTGATGGCAATCGGCGCCTTGGACCGGCGCCCATGATCGTCGAGGTGGCAGTGCTTCTGGCTCTTGCCGTCTTCGTTGGGGCAGCCATGCAACGCTTGACGGGCATGGGGTTCGCCTTGGTGTCGGCTCCCTTCGTCGTGCTGATCATGGGACCAGTCACCGGGATTGTTCTGGTGAATGTTTGCGGGGCACTGTCTTCGCTGTTGATCCTGTTCAGGGTCCTAGGACACATTGACTGGAAAAAATACATCATCCTTGCGTCCGCCGCGCTGGTGGGTGTTGTTCCCGGGGCCTTCATTGTCAGGTACATTCCCGGTGCCTGGCTTCAAGTTGGCGTGGGTGTTGTTGTGCTCGTCAGCCTCACGGTGTCCCTGCGGATGAAGCCGCTCAAGCCTGAATCCGGGGTGAAGCCGATGCTCGTTGCTGGTGCCACCAGCGGGATTATGAACACCACAGCCGGTGTTGGCGGGCCGGCCATGAGTGTGTACGCCGTCGCCTCAAAGTGGGGACAGCAGTCATTTGCAGGGACCATGCAACCGTATTTCCTCACCGTGGGGCTTGCCTCCATTCTGGCGAAGTATGTGGCGAGTCCCGAGTCCATGCCCCGGTTGGAGCCGTGGGCTTGGGCCGCAGTTGCAGCGGCGATTGTTGGCGGACTGGTGGCGGGAGAGGTGCTCTCCAAATGGATATCTCCACGCCGTGCGCGCGTTTTGGTGGTTCTGCTCGCCTACCTGGGAGCGGCGGCAGCAACCATTAGAGGGATTTTCGAGGTAGTGGCGTAGTCAACCTGGCGGTGTGATACCGGTCCGCACGGATGAAATTGCGGAAATCAGCGTCCTTGGCCAAGCTGCGCAGTCTCAGCGGCACCACTGCCGCAGCAAATGGCGCCAAGGCTGCGCCGCCGAAGCCCGCAACAACCCGAAAAGCCGACCGGCCGTTGGGCGCCCCTGCCATGATGGCGCGTGTATCCACCGTGGACGGTCGCGAAGTTGTGCCTGTACGCAACTATGCGCACACTTTGGCAGTAGTGCCCCGCACACGGACAAATACTAGAACGTTCTGGATCAGAAGCACGAATGCAGACACTGCCGGAGACATGGCAAGCGTCGCCACCACCGCAGGCTGGCCACCAAGGGGCGTTCAAAATACTCGCACTCATATTCGCAGTCCATGGCTGGTGCCAAAGCGACAGCCGCCACGTGCCTTCCCACGCGCCTCCCAACACAGACTTTCCATGCCGCCGACCCTGCGATTAAACTGGCGGTGACCCGCATCCGAGCGCACGGTGAAGGAGAGAAACATGGAAAACCAGCAGCTTATTGCCGACGGGATTGGCATGGGGGAGTCGGCCCGCTGGCATGGCGGACGTTTCTGGTTCGCCGATTGGATCAAGCGGACCATCCACGCGGTCGACCCCGACGGCACTGAACATCAGAGCTTCGATGTGCCTTCCTTTCCCATCACTTTTGACTGGCTGCCCGACGGCGAACTGCTGGTGGTTTCCGGATCCGACGGCGAACTGCTCACGCTCACACCCGCTGGCGAGTTCGCGCACGTCGCCACCCTCGCCGAGCTCTCCGCCACGCCGTGGAACGAGGTGGTTGTCCACGGCGAGCTCACCTACGTCAACTGCATCGGCTACCCCTACCCGGGGCCCGCGCAGGTCTCAGGCATCATTGCGCTGGTGAAGCCCGACGGCGGGGCTGCAGTTGTTGCCGACAAGCTCGCCTTCCCCAATGGGATGGCTGTTATTGACAACGGCCACACTCTGGTGGTTGCCGAGTCAAACGCCGGGTGCTTGACCGGTTATGACATCCTCCCGGATGGTTCCTTGGCCAATCGTCATGTGTGGGCGGCAGTGTCCGGAAGCGCGCCCGACGGCATCTGCAGCGGCGATGGTGGTATTTGGTATGCCGATGTTCCCAATCAATGCTGCGTTCAGGTGGCCCGCGGCGGGGAAGTGTTGCGCAAAGTGCAGCTGGAGCAGGGCTGCTTTTCCTGCGCCGTCGGCGGGGAGAACGCCGACACGCTGGTGGTCATGACGGCCGACTGGCCGGGGGCCATGAAACCCGGCACCCCGGCAACCGGTCGAGCCCTTGCCGTCGCCGTGTGACGTGAAGCTCAGACGGAGTTGTCAATGCGACACTTTGGACTGCTGGCAGGTATTGTTCTTGATAGCCAAGGCGCTTTTCTCAAAGTTAGCGGCGGTTAGGCCCGTACGAGTATCTCGCCGATGCTCTGCGGGTCGCCTAAAATGCACCTCTAGCTCAATTGGCAGAGCAATTGACTCTTAATCAATGGGTTTCCGGTTCAAGTCCGGAGGGGTGCACCAAGAATAAACGCTCCGGCACGCATGAAACTGCGTGCCGGAGCGTTTATTGTTTGTGCCTGGCTCTGAGTGTTGCGAGGTCCTAGAACGGCTGTTTGGCCAGTGCTTTGACAGCGTCGGGGGTCTGCCGCCCCAGACGATCATCAAGGGTTACTCTCAACCGAGCTGCGGCAACCTGTACCCGGCGTTCTTGGGGGCTCATTGTCTTGATGTTTTCTTTGAACACGTGCTGCGGAGCGTGTTTGCCTGCCGATACAGATGCGTTCATGCTCATTGCATCTCCTCCCTCGTTGCTTCTTTCTACCATTGTCTCCCAGCTGTCAACTATTGCCGCCACGGATTACTCGCCCCCACTGATCGTTGGCTGCTCGGACATGATTTCTTCCGTGCCTGAGCTGGTTCCGGTTGTGCTGTCGTTGTCCGCTGCGCCATTTTTAGGGTCGCTGACGGCTTCCCAAGCGATATCAAACAATTCCAATTCTTCGGCGTGCGCCAGCTTGCTTCGAGCCAACACTTCCAGAGTCACCAGGCCAAGGGCCTTGTTGGTGGCGCTGTCGTCAAGGGCTCGGTCCAGTGCCCACTGGGCACGTTTCCACCACTCACTGCGGTCATCCGCCTCCCGTCTCTGCGTCAGGGCCAAAGCGTCTGACTCTGTGCGCTGTCTTAGAGTAAATGCGCCGATGGCTGCGGCTGCGATGGCACCAATTAAAATGGCCAGGGGTCCCAGCGCAGCGAGCACTTCCCACCACTGCGCATGGCTGGATTCCAGAGCCATGTTGAGTGGTGTGGGTGTTGGTGCTGTCCTCATTGAGCCAGTCTAAACGGGCACCCACGGCCGGCGTGGCAACAACTTAGCTTTGCAGCTTGGATGGAGAGCTCCTGTACGGCTCGAATATCGACGGAGTCAATGAGATTATGGGGCATGGACAGCCCCGGTGTATCTATGTTGGAACTGTTCTTTTTCGCTCGGTACTCCATGGAGGATTCGGTACCTGTTTCCGCACTCTTCGTCATGCTGATCACAGACGCACCCAAGGAGACGTCCTGGTTTTCGGTTTTGCTCCGTGCGGGCGAGGACTTCTTGACGGGGACCCGGGAGTGGTCATTGTAGCGGTGGCCGGCCTGAACCAAGTGCGCATCTGGCTGCCCTCGCCGTTGACGCATGTTGAGCAGGCAGCACGGCAACGCAAGATCGCCGCGCTCGTCGCGGCCGGGATGTCGAACAAGTCCATCGCGCAGAAACCGAACATTTCGGTGCGGACGATGGACACCCGCATCGGCCATACTTTCCAGCGGTTGGGCGTTGCCAGGCCCTCCGAACCGGCAGTTGTGCTCAGCGCTGTGTGGGAATAACGTTTGGGACACGCGCCGCTGGTTTCCCAAGGGCACGCAGTATGCTGGGATGCTCAACCACGCCCGTGCAGGGCACTGTCCTTTTAGGCCGTCTTGGGGGAGAAGTTGGGGAGTCATGAAAACTGCTGCGCCGGCGGTCCTTCCGCGTGAAGGCCGCGCCCCCGAAGATCTTGAAGAGCTGACAAATGCGTGGCGGGATTCGGTCGAAGCCACCCACCACTTCCTGCCCCTGAAAACCATTGACAGGCTGGAGCCGCTGGTCAGGGATGAGTACCTGCCCGGCCTCAGGCTCAAGGTTGCCGAGCAAAGGGGGTGCATTCTAGGTTTCATTGGCATGGACAAACACCGGGTGGACATGCTCTTTGTGGCCGACAAGGCACGTTCCCTGGGTATCGGGAGCACCCTGCTGGAATGGGCCAAAAGCCAGTCTTCGCAGATTTCCCTTGACGTCAACGAGCAGAATCCGCGTGCCGCCGTCTTTTACATCAAGCGCGGCTTCACCGTGGCGGGCCGCTCGGAAGTCGATGCCCGGGGTTGCCCTTTTCCGCTGTTGCACATGAGCTGGAAGGCCGTGCGCGAGAACGCGCCTAGGTGCTTGCCTCGTCCTTGTTCCCGTCCTTGGACCGGTCGCTGGGCCAGTTGTCGGGCCGTGGTGGCAGACCTGCTAGAAAAAAGAGCCGACCCAGTAGCCAAGCCCTGCGGCAACGACAGCGGCAAGCAACGTCCCCACGGCATTGGCAAGTGAGGCGACGTATCGTTTTTCACCCAGCAGCCGCACAGTTTCATAACTATTGGTGCTGAAGGTGGTGTAGCCGCCCAAAAATCCTGCGCCTGCCACCAGCGACCAAACAGGCGGCAGCAGGTGCCCGGCGACCAGCGCGGTGAGCAGGCCAAGAGCCAGTGAACCGGAGACATTGATGGCGAACGTCGCCCACGGAAAGATGCTCCGCACGCGGGTGCCAATGACACCGTCCACCGCAAAGCGGGCAGCGGCGCCCAAACCACCGGCCACGGCCAGTGCAACAAATGCCAACAGTGTCACTGGTGCTTCCCCCCGTAATCCGGGGTATCCGGGAGGTCTCGGAACTCAGCCTGCGGCTCCCGGGCGTCAGGCAATGTGGTCCCCACGGCGATGCCTGCCCATGTGGCCAGGGCGCCGGCCAGGACAACGCCCAGGCCCCACGCCGCCGCCGAGACCGGGCCCGGGGAGCCTGCGCCCAAGAGCACAACCCCCACGGCAAGGGTGCTGTACGTGGTGAATCCGCCACAAAAGCCCGTCCCGAGCAGCAACCGCAGCTGTCTGCCCCGTGGCAGCCGGCTTTTCGAAGTGTGCCGCCGTTGCTTCGCGCGCGCAGGAGGAACGGCAGCTGCCGCAGCCCGGCGATCAAGGCTGACGTAAAGCAGGCCGAGCGCGAAGGCACCGACGACGTTCGCAACGACCACTGCCAAGGGGAGTGGACCCGAGCCGGGCATGGCAAGGATGAGACCTTCGCGTGCGGCGACCCCCAACGTGCCGCCGGCTGCCACCCACGCCAGGGATGGCAGGTGCAGGAACGGATGTGTCACTGCTCAGCCTGGCCCAGGGGTGCATGGTGGACCGGGACCACCAGAACGGGGCAGCGCTGTGCCCGGCCAAGCTTCACGGCCACTGAACGGCTCAGAATCTTGTGCAGCGGTGAATGGTGGTCGGTGCTGGTGCCGACCACGATCATGGACGCGTGAAGTATTTCAGCGCACCGAGCGAGGGCCGCGGCGGCGTCGCCGGCAAGCAGGAGGGGGCGCCACTGGACGTGGCCGGGATCCAACTGCCTGCCCAGCCTGGTGGCGAGCTGCACCGGGAAGGTCTCGCCGTCGTCGTCCATGAAATCCGGGTCCAGGGGGGCGGACTTTACCGAGCCGTCGATAGACTCGCTGACGGGGTAGCGGGCAGGGTTGGCGTAGGCGCAAACGAGCGGGCAGCTCATCGATGCAGCGAGCCGGGCAGCCTCGGCGACTACTGCGGGGGGCTGGCCGGGGTACACCGCAACGAGCAAGAGCGGCTGATTCCGGTCCATCTACGCCTCCGGTGTATTGCTGGAGTTGTTGCGGGGATTGCGGCGCGAGTCGCGGGCAGCCGTCTTCGCTGCCTTTTCAGCGTCGCGGGCGGCGCCCTTGGCAGCACGAACCTTCGCCGCTTCGTTCTCGCGGACACGCTTCTGGGCGGCCTTGATTTCACGAACCTTCCTGCCACGACGGAGCCACATGCGGCCCAGCACAATCAGTGCCACGGCGCAGACCACGCCCACCACCATGAAGACCTGGCTCCAAGTGCCAAACCAATTGGCGCTGTTGGCCCAGATGGTGCGGGCGTCGATGGCCGACTGGCTGCTGCCGTGGAGCACTCCCAACGTCAACAGGTTGGGGATGGTCAGCAACAGGCCCAGTACAACAAAAGAGACTCTGACCCACTTGTTGAACTTTTTGCGGCGCGCCTGCCAAACGATGAGGATTGGCACAAAGACGAAAACAAACCCGTAGAACATGCCCAGTGGAATGCTGTTGCCCAGTTGTCCGCCGATCTGGTCGCGGATGCTGTTGGCCCACATCAGCGGCACCGTCACGGAGGCGATCAAGTATCCCGCCACCAGTACGACGACGGCGCTCGCACCAAAGATGGTGCGCACAAGCCATGGCGGCAGTTTGCCCCTGGGCTCCGCGACCGGGCCCGCGGCCGCTGCTGAATCGTTCATGGTTCAATCATGTCAGAGCCATGGGTGGCGGAGCATGTCATGAAGGCAAAAGTTGCTAGAAACTACCTTCGACTTGTCAAGAACGGCTGCACGCTAAAGACTGGAAGCGGTGCAAGGGGATTTTCAGTCCCTGACCGTGTTTTACTTTAGACTTCACTCTATTTTTCGCGCGGCAGCGATGAACCCGAAAGGTGCGCACAATGAGCAGCATTCCCGCAGACTTGTCCTACACGGCGGAACACGAATGGGTTCTGGCCCCCACAGCAGAGGGTGTGGTCAGGGTGGGCATCACCGATTTCGCGCAGGATGCGCTCGGTGACGTGGTCTATGTCCAGGTGCCCGAGGCCGGTACCGAAGTTTCCGCCGACACCGTTGTGGGCGAAGTGGAATCTACCAAGAGCGTCAGCGACATCTATGCGCCGCTGAGCGGAACGATCACCGCCCGCAATGAAGCCTTGGATGCAGACCCCTCGCTTATCAACTCAGATCCGTACGGCGCCGGTTGGTTGGTGGAGATCACGCTGGCCGATGCTGCCAGCTACAGCGGCCTGCTCAGTGCGGTCGAGTATCAAGAAAAGGTAGGCTAGGGGTTCGGGGAAGGTTTGTCCAGAACTTTCCCAGCGATGGGACTTATGTTTGTAACACTTGGGGCGCACCAGCGCTCTCGAGCACTTTTTTCAGCAGCAAGGAGGAGTACCAATGGTTGACAGGGCCAACGACGCCGGGGTTAATGCTCAGGCGAGCTCCCAGGATCAGCCGGGCGTAACAGATACCACCTCGATTCATCTGACTCCGGTACATGCAAGTCCGTCTTCAGTGCCGGTACTGGCCCCCGATGAGCTCAATGCCGTGAACTCGCTTCCTGCCGGGTCGGCGCTGCTCATCGCCCATGTGGGCCCCAATGCGGGTGCGCGGTTCTTGCTTGACAGCCAAGTCACCACTGCGGGGCGCCATCCCGACGCGGACATTTTCCTCGACGACGTAACGGTCTCGCGCAGGCATGTTAATTTCATGAAATGCGAGGGGGGTTTCGAAGTCATTGATGCCGGCAGCCTCAACGGCACCTACGTCAACGGGGATCGCGTGGACTCGGTGCGCTTGAATACCGGAAACGAAGTGCAGATCGGCAAGTTCCGGCTGACGTACTACTTCAGCTCCAACGACGCCGTTGCGGATTCCTAGGGCGACGTGGCAAGCGTGAACCCCAGTGCCGGACGCCGGCTGGTGGATGTGCAATCCAGCAGCCGGCGCTCCGGCGCTGCCGCCGTCCTGAACATAGGTGAGGTGCTGGCCCAACTTAACGCCGATTTCCCTTCGGTAACAGCCTCCAAGATCCGCTTCTACGAAGAAAAGGGTTTGATCTCCCCGCAGCGCACGCCCGCAGGGTATCGCCAGTTCCGGGAGTCCGACGTCGAACGCCTGCGCTTTGTGCTGGCCTTGCAACGCGACCACTACCTGCCGCTGAAAGTGATCCGTGAATACCTTGAGGCCATTGATCAGGGCCAGACTCCGGAAAATCTCCCTCCGGGAGTGTCCATCGCCCCGCGGATGGTCTCCGAGGGCTTGGCCCGTGAACTGGAGAGCCGTTCGCGGCGGCTGAGTCCCGAACAGTTGCGCACCGAATCAGGGGCCGGGCTGGAACTGTATGAGACCATGCTCAGCTACGGGCTTTTGGAAATTCAAGACGGCAGCTTCGACGACCACGCCCTCAAGGTGGCGCGGGCCTGCACTTCGCTGGCAGCCCACGGTCTGGAACCGCGGCATTTGCGGCCCTTCCAGGCGGCAGCGGAGCGGGAATTTGGTCTGGTGGAACGAGCCGTTGGTCCCCGCTCCGCCAAGCGTGACGGCACCTCCTCCGTCCGTGCCGCAGAGACTGCGAGGGAAATCGCCGAACTGTGCCTGAGCCTGCACAGCGCCTTGGTCCATGCTCGCATTGCTGAAATGGAGACTCCATGATTGAGGTCACGATTGTTGGCGTCAGAATTGAGATGCCCTCCAACCAGCCTCTCGTACTGCTGCGCGAGGCGGTGGGTGAGCGTCACATCCCCATTTGGATCGGTGCCGCGGAAGCCACCGCCATTGCGCTGGCCGAGCAAGGCGTGGTTCCGCCCCGGCCGTTGACCCACGACCTGCTGTGCGGAGTGGTTCTGGCGCTGGGCCACAGCATTGCACGCGTCAACCTGACAAAGGTGGAGGAAGGCGTGTTTTACGCTGAAATCATTTTTGACAATGGCACCACCATTGGCTCGCGGGCCTCCGACGCGATCGCCATCGCCCAGCGCGCCGGGTGCCCCATCTGGGCTGCGGAAAGCCTGGTGGAGGAAGCTGGGGTGCTTATTGCCGGCCACGAGGAGGACGGTAGTGAACACGTCTCCCAAGAGGTCGACGACGAAGCCAAGGAACGTGAGGTTCGTCAATTTCGGGAATTCCTCGATGACGTGGAACCCGAGGATTTTGAGAAATAGTCCGCAGGTTCCGGGCAGTTTCGCGTCATGGCTAACCCTAAACCTGAGGCTGAAAGTTTCGACACGCCAAAATTGTTGTACGGACGTCTTTGACCTTGCTCCCGCACCGCTCTAACGTCGAGGTATTGAGTTCCCCATTGCAAGCTTCGGCTGGTGCGGGCACACTGGAGGCTAGCGTCCCAACAGCTCGCCCCAAGTGTTTGGCCCCTGTCGAATGCAGGCACACCAACCCTATTGGGGGGACTGCGAACAGGAGGATCCAAGTGAGTGCCAAGAGTGACGCCGGCGAGCCGACGGCAGCCGTTGTCCCCAGCACCGCCCTCGGGGCAGGATCGCAGGGCTTGCTATTCACCGAGGATCTGCCCGTTCTGGACGAGCACGCCGGCTACCGCGGACCCACCGCGTGCAAGGCTGCCGGCATCACCTACCGCCAATTGGACTACTGGGCGCGCACAGGACTGGTTGAACCCGCCGTGCGCGGCGCCGCCGGATCCGGCTCACAACGTCTCTACGGTTTCCGCGACATTCTCGTCTTGAAGGTCGTCAAGCGACTCTTGGACTCGGGCGTGTCCCTGCAGCAAATTCGTACGGCCGTTGAACACCTGCGGGAGCGCGGAGTTGAAGATCTGGCGCAAATCACCTTGATGAGCGACGGGGCTTCCGTCTACGAATGCACCTCTGCCGACGAAGTCATTGACTTGGTCCAAGGTGGACAAGGGGTGTTTGGCATTGCCGTGGGGCGTGTCTGGCGTGAAGTTGAAGGAAGCTTGGCCGCACTGCCCAGCGAGCATGCAGCCGTGCAGACATTTCGGGACGATGAGCTCAGCAAACGCCGCGAAGCGCGCAAAATCTCCTAAACCCGGCTCCCATGAGCCCCAACTGCCTGTTGTGAATTCGAAACGGGAGCAGTTGCGGGTGTCGCGCGAAAACATCCACAACTACTGCGCACTCGAAAACTACTGCGCACTCGAATGGGTGGGCAGCGTCTGCTAGCCGCGGTAGAGGCGGCTGCGGGTGGCGCTTTGGGTCAACACCGAGTCAAGCAGCCGGTCAAAGAGCGCCGAGGCGTTCTTTGCTGAATCCCCGGGCCACTGGTGCACCGGATGGGCAGCACCCTGGATCTGTTGCCAGTTGGCCTGCTCCGGAATGGTGGGGGAGAGCAGCAGCTCGCCAAACATGGTCTTCATCTCGGACAAGCGGTAGGCGTGTTCATTGGAACCGGTGCGCACCCTGTTCGCCACAATGCCGGCCGGTACCAGGGCAGGGGCAAATTCAGCGCGGAACAGCTCAATGGCCCGCAGGGTGCGCTGTGTGCCAGCTACGGAGAACAGGCCGGGTTCAGCGACCAACAGCACACGGCTGCTGGCTGTCCACGCCATGCGCGTCAGGCCGTTCAGCGACGGTGGGCAGTCGATCAAGACCAGCTGGTAGGGAGCCGTGCCGTCGCGGTCTGCATTGGCCAGCAGCGTGGCCAGGCGGCGAAGGTCGCGTTTGCCCAGATCGGGCCTGTCGTAGATGCCGCTGAACGCCGAGCCCATGGCGACGTCGAGCACGGGTGCAGTGCCGCCGTCGGACTTGTGCGCGGCCAGCCAACCACTTGGAACCACATTGGCGCCAAGATCTGCCTTGCGGGAATTCTTGATCAGTTGGCCAATGTCGAGCTGACCGCCCGCCGCCACGCCCAAGCCGGTGGTGGCGTCTGCATGGGGGTCGAGGTCGATCACCAAAGTGGGGATGCCGGCGGCCAAGGCTGCCGAGGCGAGCCCAAGCGTGACCGAGGTCTTGCCGACGCCGCCCTTGAGGCTGCTGATACTCACTACTTGCACAGAAAAACCATTACCCTTTGCGTTGCTTGCCCAATCATGTGCTGCTGCGAAAAGCCCTGACACATACAATAGCTGTGGAACATTAGCGACTTGGAGAACCCCTTGACAAACACTGCTGATAATTTGCCCGGACGCCGGAACACGAACAACCTTGTGTCGGCCCTTTTTAGCGATCGACATATTGGGGTTGCCGCGCAGCCACATGTTCATCATATGTTGAGCACCTTGGGATTCGCTTCTTTGGAGGAGCTTTCAACGGCGGCGTTGCCAAAATCGATCTACACCACCGAGCCGCTGCACTTGCAGGCAGCCGTGTCGGAGGAGGCCATGCTGGCCGAATTGAAGGAGTTGGCGGGCAAGAACACCGTCAACAAATCCTTCATTGGCCAGGGCTACTATGGCACCCACACCCCCGGGGTCATCCAGCGCAACGTGTTTGAAAGCCCCGCCTGGTACACGGCGTACACCCCCTACCAGCCGGAGATTTCCCAAGGCCGCCTCGAAGCGCTGCTGAATTTCCAAACGGTGGTGTCAGATCTCACGGGGATGGTCACGGCCAACGCCTCCATGCTCGACGAGGGCACGGCGGCCGCCGAGGCGGTGGCTTTGATGCGCCGCAGCAACCGCACCGCAAAGAACGACGCCGTGCTGCTGATCGACGCCGATGTCTTCCCGCAGACCATGGCAGTTGTCAACACCCGGGCCAAGGCCATGGGACTCCCCGTCCTGACCCACAATTTTGACGAAGAACTCCCCGACGTTGAGATCTTCGGCGTGCTGTTGCAGTACCCGGGAGATTCCGGAAAGATCCGTGACATTGCCCCCGTCATTGCCGCGGCCAAGGAACGCAAGGCCGTGGTGGCAGTGGCTGCCGACCTCCTGGCCCTGGCCTTGCTGGAATCCCCGGGGAAACTCGGCGCCGACCTGGCGGTGGGATCCTCCCAGCGCTTTGGCGTCCCCATGGGCTTTGGCGGACCGCACGCCGGTTACTTGGCTGTCCGCCAGGGTCTGGAGCGAGCCCTTCCCGGCCGCCTTGTCGGGGTGTCCAAGGACGCGGCAGGCAACCAGGCGTACCGGCTGGCCCTGCAGACCCGCGAGCAGCACATTCGCCGCGAGAAGGCCACGTCCAACATCTGCACCGCCCAGGTGCTGTTGGCTGTCATGGCCGGCATGTACGCCGTTTACCACGGCCCCGGCGGGCTGTTGCGGATTGCCACCCGCGTCCATGCCTTGGCGGTGGCCGTCGCCGACGCCGCAACGGCAGCCGGCCACACTGTGGTCCACGCCAACTACTTCGACACCGTCAAGGTGAAAATCACCTCGCAGAGCGGGCATGCGGCAGCCGAACTGGTGGCTGCAGCCCACCGTGCCGGCTACCTGCTGCGCCAGATCGACCACGACCACCTCCAGATCGCCGTGGATGAAACCACCACGGAAGCGGACCTGGCCGCCTTGGCCGGGTTGCTGGGCATGGGTGCGCAGCCTGCGGAAGCAGCCTCAGCGATGGCACCCGCCGCAACAGCCCCGGCAGCGGCAGTCGACGCGGCCGACGTTGAACTTCCAACGCCGGCCCGTGCCACCGGGTATCTGGAAAACCCCGTGTTCCACGCGCACAACTCCGAGACCCAGATGCTGCGTTACCTGCGCAAGCTCGCCGATGCCGACTACGCGCTGGACCGGGGCATGATCCCGCTGGGTTCGTGCACCATGAAGCTCAACGCCACTGCCGAAATGTTGGCTGTGAGCTGGCCCGAGTTCTCCAATCTGCATCCCTTCGCCCCTGCCTCGGACACCGTGGGTATCGTGGAAATGGCCAAGCAGCTGGAGGCCTGGTTGGCGGAAATCACCGGCTATGACGCCGTCTCCGTCCAGCCCAACGCCGGCTCGCAGGGCGAATTCGCCGGCCTCATGGCCATCCGCGCCTACCATGTGGAAAACGGCAACCCGGACCGCGACATCGTGCTCATACCCACCTCCGCGCACGGCACCAACGCCGCATCGGCAGTCATGGCCGGGATGAAAGTTGTCCCTGTCGGCACCGACGGCTTCGGCAACGTCGACATTGACGACCTCAAGCGCCAGATCAGCATCCACGAGAAGGATCTGGCCGCCATCATGGTCACCTACCCCTCCACCCACGGCGTGTTTGAGACCGAGATCAGCACTATTTGCGCCATGATCCACGACGCCGGAGGCCAGGTTTACGTTGACGGCGCGAACCTCAATGCGCTGGTGGGGTTGGCACAGCCGGGCAAGTTTGGTGCCGACGTTTCACACCTGAACCTGCACAAGACCTTCTGCATCCCGCACGGCGGGGGCGGACCCGGCGTGGGCCCGGTTGCCGTGGGTGCACACCTGGCCAAGCACCTGCCGGCCCGCGAACTCGGGGTTGAGTCCTCCGTGGGCTTGGTGTCCAGCGCGCCCTACGGTTCGGCCTCGATCCTGCCGATCTCCTGGGCCTACATCCGCATGATGGGCCCGGACGGATTGCGCCAGGCCACGCAAACGGCCATCTTGTCGGCCAACTACATTGCCCGGCGGCTCGGGGAGCACTACCCGGTGCTGTACACCGGGGCCAGCGACCTGGTGGCACATGAGTGCATCCTTGACCTGCGCGGCATCAGCGCGGATTCCGGGGTGAGCGTGGACGACGTGGCCAAGCGCCTCATCGACTATGGTTTCCACGCACCCACCATGTCCTTCCCCGTGGCCGGGACCCTGATGGTGGAGCCCACGGAGTCGGAGGACCTGGGAGAGATTGACAGGTTCATCGATGCCATGATCTGCATCCGCAAGGAGATTGCCGCCGTGCAGGACGGGCTGTGGCCGGTGGGTGACAATCCGCTCTCCAATGCTCCGCACACGGCACAGAGCCTGACCCGGGAGTGGGATCACCCGTACACGCGAGAGGAAGCGGTTTTCCCGTCGGGGGTGGACCCGCGTGCCAAGTACTGGCCCGTGGTGCGTCGCGTCGACCAAGCCTATGGAGACCGCAACCTGATGTGTTCCTGCCCGTCCCTTGAGGAACTTGCCGAGAGTTTCTGAACACCCGAAGCTGCGACCCCCGCACATCGTATGTATGAGGTGTCGCAGCAGGGGTGGCTCCGGAATTTGCTACGCTGGCAGCGGTGAGGTGTGGCACAGCCTGCAATGCTTGCATCACTGAAACAGCACCATCAACACGGGGCACCCGCCTGGATTCACACGGGGCGGGTTCCCTCGGATTTGTCGCTGCACCGCCACCGCGGTGGGGCGGCCACGACATGATCGTCAACACAGGAGTGAAATGTTTTCCAAGATTCTGGTAGCCAACCGCGGCGAAATTGCCATCCGTGCCTTTCGTGCCAGCTACGAGCTCGGCGCCAAGACGGTAGCCGTTTTCCCGTACGAGGACCGCACCTCAACACACCGCCAGAAGGCGGACGAGGCCTACCTGATCGGGGAGGAAGGGCACCCCGTCCGTGCCTACCTGGACGTGGCGGAAGTGATTCGCGTGGCCAAGGAATCCGGGGCCGACGCAATTTACCCCGGCTACGGTTTCCTCTCGGAAAACCCGGAACTGGCAGCAGCAGCCAGGGATGCCGGGATCACGTTTGTGGGCCCGCCGGCCGAAGTACTTGAACTGACGGGCAACAAGGTTCACGCCATTGACGCCGCCCGCAAGGCAGGCATCCCCGTGCTGGAATCCAGCGCACCCAGTGCCGATCTTGACGAGTTGCTGGCAGCGGCAAAAGACATTGGCTTCCCCATTTTTGCCAAGGCCGTGGCAGGCGGTGGCGGTCGTGGCATGCGCCGGGTGGAAAAGCCGGAGGACCTCGAAGACGCCCTGCGGGCAGCCATGCGCGAAGCCGACGCAGCATTCGGCGACGCCACGATGTTCCTGGAGCAGGCCGTGCTGCGCCCGCGCCACATTGAAGTGCAGATCCTCGCCGACGGCGAAGGCAATGTCATCCACCTCTTTGAGCGCGATTGCTCGCTGCAGCGCCGCCATCAAAAAGTCATTGAAATCGCTCCGGCGCCCAACCTTGACGAGAACATCCGCAAGGCCCTGCACAGCGATGCCGTCAAGTTTGCCAAGGCCATGGGCTATGTCAACGCCGGCACCGTGGAGTTCCTCGTGGACACGGTCGGTGAGCGCGCCGGCCAGCACGTGTTCATTGAAATGAACCCGCGCATCCAGGTCGAGCACACCGTCACCGAGGAAATCACCGACGTCGACTTGGTCCAGGCCCAGCTGCGCATCGCCGCCGGCGAAACCTTGGCAGATCTTGGCCTGAGCCAGGACAGCGTCCACGTCAAGGGCGCCGCCCTGCAGTGCCGCATCACCACCGAGGACCCCGCCAACGGCTTCCGTCCCGACGTCGGAACCATCACCACCTACCGTTCAGCCGGCGGTGCAGGCATCAGGCTCGACGGCGGCACCATTTACACGGGTGCTGAAATCAGCCCGCACTTCGATTCGATGCTCGTCAAGCTCACCTGTCGCGGCCGCGACTATAAAACCGCCGTGGGCCGCGCCCGGCGCGCCCTGGCGGAGTTCCGCATCCGCGGCGTCTCCACCAATATTTCCTTCCTGCAGGCCGTGCTGGACGACCCCGCCTTCAACGCCGGTGATGTGGCAACTTCCTTCATTGACGAGCGGCCCGAACTGCTTGAATACCGCGGGTCCTCCGACCGCGGCACCAAGCTGCTGACGTGGATGGCCGATGTCACCGTCAACAAGCCGCACGGCGAACTGCAGGTGTTGGAGGACCCGGCCAGCAAGCTGCCCGACGTTGACCTCGAGTCGGCCCCTGCCGGCACGCGACAGCAGTTGGCCGAGCTGGGACCGGTTGGGTTCGCCGCCGCCCTGCGCAGCCAAACAGCCGTGGCCGTCACCGACACCACGTTCCGCGACGCACACCAGTCGCTGCTGGCCACCCGCGTACGCACCAAGGACCTCGCCGCTGCCGGCCCGGCCGTGTCCGTGCTGACCCCGCAGCTGCTCTCCGTTGAGGCTTGGGGCGGGGCCACCTATGATGTGTCGCTGCGCTTCCTGGGCGAAGACCCGTGGCAGCGCCTGGCGACACTGCGCGAAGCCCTGCCGAACGTTTGCCTGCAGATGTTGCTGCGCGGGCGCAATACCGTTGGCTACACGCCCTACCCGGCCGAAGTGACGGACGCGTTCGTGCAGGAAGCCGCCGCGAGCGGCATCGACATCTTCCGCATCTTCGACGCCCTCAACGACGTGGACCAGATGGTCCCCGCCATCAAGGCAGTGCGCGCCACGGGCACAGCAGTTGCCGAAGTAGCGCTGTGCTACACCGGGGACCTCCTTGACCCGGCGGAAACCATTTACACCCTCGACTACTACATGGCATTGGCCCAGCGCATTGTGGACGCCGGCGCGCACATCCTGGCCATCAAGGACATGGCCGGCGTGTTGCGCCCGGCCGCCGCGGCGAAGCTTGTCACGGCTTTGCGCGCACGCTTTGAACTGCCGGTCCACCTGCACACCCATGACACGGCCGGCGGCCAGCTGGCCACCCTCATGGCCGCAGTTGATGCAGGGGTCGACGCCGTGGACGTCGCCTCGGCAGCCCTGGCCGGGACCACCAGCCAGCCCTCGGCCTCCGCACTGGTTGCCGCCTTGGCGCACACCGAGCGCGACACCGGCATCGACTTGACCGCCATCAGCTCCCTCGAGCCGTATTGGGAAGCGGTGCGCCGGCTGTACTCGCCGTTTGAATCCGGCCTGGCGGCACCCACCGGCCGCGTCTACCTGCACGAAATCCCCGGCGGCCAGCTCTCCAACCTGCGCCAGCAGGCCATTGCCCTCGGCCTGGGCGAGCGCTTCGAGGAAATCGAGGACATGTACACGGCGGCGGACAGGATCCTGGGGCACCTGGTGAAGGTCACGCCGTCGTCCAAGGTGGTGGGGGACCTGGCCCTGCACCTGGTGGGCATCAAGGCCGACCCGGCCGACTTCGAGGAAAACCCGCAAAACTACGACATCCCCGACTCCGTGGTGGGCTTCCTGGGCGGCGAGCTGGGCACTCCACCCGGCGGCTGGCCCGAGCCGTTCCGGACAAAGGCACTCCAGGGCCGCACGGTCGTTGAACGCATGGGCACGCTCAGCACGGAGGACAGCGCGGAACTGGCAGCGGACAGCGAAACCCGTCGCGCAGCCCTGAACCGATTGCTGTTTGCCGGACCCACGAAGGAGTTCCAGGCTGTGCGCGAGGCGTACGGCGACGTCTCCGTGCTGGATACCCGCGACTACCTGTTCGGACTGCGCCGCGGCGTGGAGCACGTGATTGCCCTCGAGCCGGGAGTGCGCCTGATCGCCGCCCTGGAAACCGTTTCCGAGGCCGATGAAAAAGGCATGCGCACCGTCATGTGCAAGATGAATGGTCAAATCCGCCCCGTCACGGTGCGCGATCGCAGCATTGAAAGCACCGCCGTCAGCGCCGAAAAGGCCGACGAGGGCGTGCCCGGCCAGGTGGCGGCGCCCTTCGCCGGTGCCGTGAGCGTGAAGGTGGAGGTGGGCGACGTCGTTGAGGCGGGCTCCACCCTTGCCACCATCGAGGCCATGAAGATGGAAGCGTCAATTACGACGCCGGTGGGCGGCACAGTCTCCCGCCTCGCCGTGTCCGGAGTTGCCCAGGTCCAAGGCGGGGACCTGCTGGTGGTCATCTCTTAAGCGCAGTTAAGCACGCCAGCGCTGCCGGATCCCTCACGGGCAGTAAGATTTTCTCGGTCGCTGGGCGACCTTGGCAAGTGATTTCCGAGGGTTCCCCGGTGAGCTTGCGAAGCGAGGGAAGGAAATCACGCCATCCCCGCTCCGGGATCCGGCAGCGCCGCTTTTTGCTGCCAACTGTGCCCTTAGGAGGGCTTCTTGCTCAGGTAGATCTCTTCAACGACCGCGTCAAAGTCCTTCATGACCTGGGCGCGCTTGACCTTCAACGAGGGTGTCAGGTGTCCGGAGGTCTCGGTGAAGTCGCTGTCCACGATCCTGAACTGCTTGATGGCTTCGGCGGAGGACACCGAGGAGTTGGCGCGGTTGACGGCGCCCTGCACGGCGGCAATGACGTTCTGGTGCGCGGCGGCTTCAGCCACCGTGATGCCTGCCGGCAGGCCGTGCTGTTTGCCCCACAGTGGCAGCGCCTCCTCGTCGATGGTGACAATGGCTGCGATGAACGGGCGCTGTTCGCCGATGACCACGCACTGGGAGACGATGCTATCGGCGCGGATCTGGTCCTCCAGGAGGGCTGGAACCACATTCTTGCCGCTGGAGGTGACGATGATTTCCTTCTTGCGTCCGGTGATGGTCAAGAAGCCTTGGTCGTCGAGCTGGCCGATGTCCCCGGTGCGGAACCAGCCGTCCACAAAGTTCTCCGCCGTCAGGTCGTCGCGGCCGAAGTAGCCCTTCATGACGCACACGCCTTTGGCGAGGATTTCGCCGTCGTCCGCGATCTTCACGGCATTGCCGGGAAGCGGTGCGCCCACTGTGCCGATCTTGATCCGCTCCGGGCGGTTGACGGTGATGGGCGCGGTGGTTTCCGTCAGGCCGTAGCCCTCGAGGATTTGCAGCCCGATGCCCTGGTAAAAGTGGCCCAGCCGCTCGCCAAGCGGACCGCCGCCGGAGACTGCGTGGCGAACGTTGCCGCCCATGGCTGCGCGCAACTTCGTGTAGACAAGCTTGTCGAATACCGAGTGCTTGAGTTTGAGCACAAGCCCGGCGCCGCCTTCCTGCTGGGCCCGGGAGTAGTCGATGGCGGTCTTGGCAGCTGCGGCAAAGATCTTGCCCTTGCCGTCGCCTTCGGCCTTCAGGGAGGCGGAGTTGTAAACCTTTTCAAAGACGCGCGGCACGGCCAGGATAAACGTCGGCTTGAAGCTTTGCAGGTCCTCCAGCAAGTGCTTGATGTCCGGAGTATGCCCCACCTTGGCGCCGCCTGCCACAGCGAGCACGGAGATATACCGGGCAAACACGTGGGCCAGCGGAAGGAACATGATGGTTTGCGAGCCCGGCGTCACCACGGTGGAGGCCAGCACCGCCAAGGCATTTTCGCTGAGTTCAACAAAGTTCTTGTGCGTCAGCATGCAGCCCTTGGGCCGTCCGGTGGTGCCGGAGGTGTAAATGATGGTGGCAGTGTCCTCCAAGCCGTTGGCAGCGCGTGCGGCTTCCAGCGCCTCGTCGCTGACATCCCGGCCGGCATCGCGCAAGGCATCGAGTCCGTCGCCTTCCAACTGCCACACGTGGGCCAGCGCACTCAAGTCCTCATTGTGGGCTGCCTGGCGTATGACATTCTCATGCGCGGCTGTCTCGGCGAAGACGGCGACGGCGGCCGAGTCGCCCAGGTTCCAGGCAACCTGCGACGGGGAGGACGTTTCATAGATCGGCACTGAGACAGCTCCGGCAAACCAAATGGCGAAGTCCACCAGCGACCATTCATAGCGTGTACGGGCCATGATGCCGACTCTCTCGCCGACCTCGATGCCGGAGGCTATTAGTCCCTTGGCAAGCGCACAGACATCGGCATGAAACTCTTTGGCCGAGATGTCGACCCATACATTGTCTTCATTGCGTCGGGAGAAGAGTGCAGGATTGCTGGCCAGCTTGGCCTGCCGCAGCACAAAATCCGTCGTGTTCATGGTGCCGGGGCTGACTACCTGGGCCGGAACGGAAATCTCTTGCACAATAGCTCCTTTGATATGTGGGACTGCGATCGTGTTGCTTCACTCTATCCGCCAAGCTCGCGATCCGCTCGGACCCTATGTTACTCATGAGTAACATTATGTTGTCCAGCTCACACAATCAATCTGGGTTTGGGTCGGGTCGGGTTGGCGGCAACGGCCTCGAAGGCCGGGGCTAGAATCAAAGGATGCCTTCGCCGTCCTTTGGATCCGTGCCCGCCCACCGAGAGCCAGGTGCGGCCGAAGATGTTCAGCTCCCGCTGGCGTTGGGGATCGACATTGGCGGCACCAAGGTGGCCGCCGGCGTGGTGGACGGTCATGGCGCCATCCTTGAAGTGATCAGGCGGGCCACGCCGGGACGCGACGCGCGCGCCGTTGAAAATGTCATTGCCGAATTGGTCCGTGAGCTGGGCGAGCGGCATGAGATTGCCTCCGTTGGCATTGGCGCTGCAGGGTGGATGGACTTGACGGGGGCGCGGGTGGTCTTCAGCCCCCACCTCGCCTGGCGCGATGAACCCTTGCAGGACAATCTGGAAGAGATGCTCCAGCGTCCAGTGCTTGTCACGAACGACGCCGACGCCGCCGCCTGGGCGGAATCCCGCTTTGGCGCCGGGCGCGGCCACGACAGGCTGATCATGCTGACCTTGGGCACCGGTATCGGAGGGGCGCTTGTCATCGACGGGCGGGTGGAGCGCGGCAGTTTTGGAATGGCCGGCGAATTTGGCCACCAAATCATCATGCCCGGCGGCCATCGCTGCGAATGCGGCAATCGAGGATGCTGGGAGCAGTACGCTTCCGGGAATGCGCTGGGGCGGGAAGGGCGGGAATTGGCCAAGAAGCATTCGCCCATGGCAGCGGGCCTGCTGGCGGCGGTCAACGGAAAGCCCAAGGACATTACCGGAAGCGTCGTAACCGAGTTGGCTTTGCAGGGCGAGGCGACGGCGCGAGAACTTGTAACCGAGGTGGGGGACTGGTTGGGGTTGGGGATTGCCAACTTGGCGGCGGCCCTTGACCCGGCACTTTTTATCATTGGCGGCGGGCTCAGTGCCGCGGGGGAACTTATGCTTGATCCCGCGCGTCGTGCGTATTCGCGCAACCTGACTGGACGCGGATACCGCCAGGAAGCCGTCATTACGGTGGCCCAGTTGGGCCCCATGGCCGGGCTGATTGGTGCCGGGGACTTGTCCCGCGTGCGCGCCTTGAAGGGCTAGGCGGGCCGGAAAGCTCGGATGGTCCGGACAGCTTGGACCGGCTGGAGGAGCTAGACGACGGCGCCGTCGCCACTGTCGTGGTCGCGGTTTTTGGGCAACCGGTACAACAGGTAGCCGGTGCCGGCCAGGAACCCCACCACCACGGCAACTACGAGCATCAGTGGAATCTGCCGCCAAAAAATTGAGCAGAACACCAGGAACAGCGGGCCGCCAGCCGCGGCAATCCACGACAGCATGAACACTGGCTCGGCATCGCGCAGGCTGGGCAGGTCTTCCGGGACATAGGTGCCCTCCTCGTCATCGTCTTCCGCGGCATAGTCGCGGGGCCCGAATGCAGCGGCAGCAGCGGAGTCGAACCCGTCGCGGCGATGCTCCCCGGCGGCAGGTTCTTCCGGTGCCGGTTCAGATTGCTGCGCCCACACTCCCAGCGGGTCGAAATCGGCCACGCTCTTGGCAGCACCACCAGTCCCGCCACCATCAATACCGCCACTGCCGCTGGTGGCGCCGTCTGTGAAACTCTCGTCCATGAAGGCGTCCTCGTCTTGTTCCAGCCGGGCCACAAGGTCCCGCCAGACGTCGTCGTCGCCGGTATGCGGCGTGTCCGCGCCGGGGTCAGAGTGCATGGTGGTTCCTTCGAAAGAAGTCGGCGGACTGGGAAAAGATCAAGGGTGCATCGTTGTCCATGGTGGCTACATGGTAGCTGTTTTCCAGCGACACCACTTGGACGTCGTTGCTGCCAATGCCCGCTTTCAGCACTTCCAGGCTGGAGTCGGGAACCACGTGGTCGGTAGTGGAGCGAAACACCAAGGTGGGGGCAGTGACTCGCGGCAGCAGCGAGATGGTGTCATCGAACAGCTGCGACAGCTGGTAGACGGCAGCGACCGGTGTGCGGGCATAGGCGCCTTCACTGACACCGGGGAGCAAGATGTCATTGCCAATCGCCGGGACACTTTTCACAACATGCCGCAAAATTTTCGAATATTTCGCCCGTTTGTCATCAAATGTCAGGCCGGGATTCACCACCGCTACACCGGCCACGGGGTGCAGGGCCGCCACGCGCAGCGCCAACGCCCCTCCCATGGACAAACCTGCCACGAACACCGTCTCGCAGCGCGCGGCAAGTTCCAGATACGCCGCCTCGAAATCGCGGTACCAATGCTCCCAAGGGGTACGGGCGAGCTCTTGCCAAGTGCTGCCGTGACCGGCAAGCAGCGGCATGTTGACGGCAAATCCGGCGTCGGCCAAGGACTCGCTCCAGGCCTGCATGCTGATGGGGGAGCCGGTGAAGCCGTGGCACACTGCCACCCCAATGTCTCCCAGCTCTCCGTGACCCGGGGAACGGAACGATTGCGCCATGGTGCTGGCCCCTTTCCTGCCCGGCTGCGACGGCCGGAAAACTAGTGAACGATGGTACGCGCCTGTGCTGCCGCGATTTTGTACCACCTTCACTAGACTACTGTTGATACGTCCATAGCGGGGGTACCGCAATGCACTCGGTTCGCTTGCAACCGGCAGCGCCAGAGGAGGAACGCCACCGTGATCTATTGGGTATTGAAGAAGATTTTTCTGGGCCCCGTATTGAAGGTGCTTTTTCGTCCCTGGACCAAGGGCTTGGACAATCTGCCCGTGGAGGGACCTGCCGTACTGGCCAGCAACCACTTGTCCTTTTCGGACTCCATTTTCATGCCCCTGATGGTGCCCCGGCCCGTGGTGTTCCTGGCCAAAAGCGACTATTTCACCGGGCGCGGCCTCAAGGGCCGCCTGACGGCAGCCTTCTTCAAGCTCACCAACCAGCTGCCCATGGACCGTTCCGGCGGGGCGGCCTCGGCCGGCTCGCTCCAGACCGGTGTGGAGGTTCTGAACGGTGGCGGACTGCTGGGAATCTACCCCGAAGGCACCCGCAGCCCCGACGGACGGCTCTATCGCGGCAAAGTGGGGGTGGCCAAGCTGATCCTGACCGCCAATGTGCCCGTCATCCCCGTGGCCATGATCGGCACGGACAAGGTTCAGCCCATCGGCCGGCGCATTCCCACCATCCGCCGCCTCGGGGTGATCTTCGGCGAACCCATGGACTTCAGCCGCTACCAGGGCATGGCCGACGACCGCTTCGTCCAGCGCTCGGTGACGGATGAGATCATGTATGAACTCATGCGCCTCTCCGGCCAGGAATATGTCGACTCCTACGCGTCAACTGTCAAGGACAAGCTGGCCGCCGAGAAGGCCGCCAAGCCCTCAGCCGCCAAGCCTGCAGCAAGCAAAGAGGCCATTTCCGCAAATCCCAGGAATGCCGGCGACGCGGTCCGGCTCGAGCCGGCCCCCGGTGTTCTGCCCGGAACTGTCACTGTGGTTGGCGCCGGGAAAGACGAGCCGAAGGCCGCTTCCGGTCCTGCCGCCGCTCCAGTACCCGACCCGGCCACTGCCAGTAAAATGGACGACGGCGGCGCCACGCAGTAGCTTCATCGGTACCGAGCAGCACCGCGGCCATCTCAAGAAACGGACCGTTTAGTGGGGGAGCGCATTTGCGAGATAGGGTTGTAGGGTGACTGATCTAACTTCAACTGCTCCTTTTGCACCCGCGACCGGTAGTCCCGTCCCCGGTGCCGCAGCCTATCCAGGCCTTGATGATTGGCGTGAGCTGCCCATCGCCCAACAGCCCACCTGGGCCGCATCCCCGGCGTTTGCGCCTGCTGTGAAGGAGCTTTCCGCACTGCCGCCGCTCGTCTTCGCCGGCGAGGTCGATGTGCTGCGTTCACGCCTGGCACAGGCAGCCCAAGGCAAGGCGTTCCTGCTGCAGGGCGGCGACTGTGCCGAGACCTTTGAAGCTGCCACAGCAGATCGGATCAGTGCCCGTGTAAAGACAATTTTGCAGATGGCCGTGGTCCTCACTTATGGCGCCCAGCTCCCTGTCATCAAGATGGGGCGCATGGCAGGCCAGTTCGCCAAGCCACGCTCCTCCAACGATGAAACTCGCGATGGGGTGACTTTGCCCGCCTACCGCGGCGACATCGTCAACGGCTTTGACTTCACCCCGGAGTCCCGCCTGCACGACCCCAACCGCATGCTCAAGGCCTACCACACGTCCGCCTCGACGCTGAACTTGATTCGCGCTTTCACGCAGGGCGGCTTTGCCGATCTGCGCAGCGTGCACGAGTGGAACCGCGGCTTCACCTCCAATCCCGCCCACAGCCGCTACGAGCAGTTGGCCAAGGAAATAGACAGCGCCATCAAGTTCATGGCCTCTTGCGGAGCGGACTTTGAAGCACTCAAGACCGTGGAGTTCTTCGCCAGCCACGAAGCGCTGCTGCTTGACTATGAGCGCGCCCTGACACGCATCGATTCGCGCACCGGCCTGCCCTACGACACGTCGGCACACTTCCTGTGGATCGGAGAGCGCACCCGCGACCTCGAGCAGGCGCATGTGGACTTCCTGTCCCGTGTCCGCAACCCGATCGGCGTCAAGCTCGGGCCGACCACGAACCCCGACGACGCACTGCGCCTCATCGAGAAGCTCGACCCCAACCGCGAGCCCGGCCGCCTGACGTTCATCACCCGCATGGGCGCCGAGAACATCCGCGAGAAGCTGCCGAACCTGGTGGAGAAGGTCACGGCCTCCGGCGCCCAGGTCCTGTGGGTCACCGACCCCATGCACGGCAACACCGTCACCTCGCCCAACGGCTACAAGACCCGCAACTTTGACGACGTCATCGACGAGGTCCGCGGCTTCTTCGAGGTCCACCAGGGACAGGGCACCTTCCCGGGCGGCCTGCACGTGGAAATGACCGGCGACGACGTGGCCGAGTGCCTGGGCGGCGCGGACCCCATCGACCAGGAAGCGTTCCTCACCGGCTACGAGTCGGTGTGCGATCCGCGGTTGAACCACAAGCAGTCGCTGGAAATGGCGTTCCTGGTCTCCGAGGCCTTGCGCAAATCCAAGTAGCGTTGGTCCGGCGGATTCGGTATTTTCTCGCCGACTATCCGACACGTCGGCCGCGGGCGGCCTTCGGTGCCTCCTTTGCGACGGCTCGGAAAACACCGGATTCGCCGCCTTGGCGAGGGCTAGACGACCTTCAGGACGATGGTGGATCCTTCCGGGGCCTGGCCGCCGTCGGGCGTCTGGATGCGCACAGTGCCGAAGAAGCCGCCCAGGAAGTTTTCCACCTTCACCGTGAAGCCGAGGTCCTCGAGCTCCTTGGTGGCCACTTCGACCTGCTTGCCCACCAAGTCGGGCACGTCGATCATGCGCGGGCCCTTGGAGAGCGTCAAGGTGACAGTCTCCCCGGCCTTCAAGGTGCCTGAATCGGGGGACTGCGACACGACGGAACCGACAGGCACCGTGGTGCTGTTGACACGCTCCGGTGCCGCAGCAGCCAGCAGGCCCACGGCTTTCAGGGCAGCGTCGGCATCCGCCCCGGTCTTGCCCGCCACGGCAGGGACGGGGATCGGCTTGGGTCCCTTGGAGACCGTCAGGTTCACTTTGGTTTCTCCGCGGAATTCCTTGCCTGCTGCCGGGTCCTGGCCAAGCACGACGCCGGACGGCACCTTTTCGTCGTATTTCTCAACGACGTTTCCCACCACCAGGTGGGCGTCGACAAGGCGCTTTTTCGCGTCGTCAAGCTGTTTGCCGGCGACGTCGGGCACGGGGTACAGGACCGGACCGCGGGAGACCTGCAAAGTGATGCCGTTGAATTTGCGCACGGAGGCACCTGCACCGGGATCGGTGGCGACGATGAAGCCGGCCGCCACTTTCTCGTCGAAGACATCCGCTTCGGGGATGTTCTCAAACCCTGCTGTGACAAGCATTTCCTGGGCTTGGACCACCGACTTGTTGTGCACGTCGGGTACCGTTGCCAAGGCGCCGGGCCCGAGCGCCAAGTACCAGCCGGCCGTGCCGGCCATGGCGAGCAGGAGCCCAACCAGCAGAATCCACAGTACGGCGCGACGCCGCGGCTTGGCCGGGCCCAGCGTCTTGCGCGGGGTGGCAGCGGCCTTTGCGCGCGACTTCGCCTCGGCCGCGGACTGGCGCTTGGTTGGTGCCGGTTTGGCAGCTGCCTGGCCGGTGTCGGACGGCTCCTCGAAAGGGTCCTCGGCATAGAGCTTGCGGGAAGGCGGCAGCACGGTGGTGGGAAAACTGGTGGCCTGCACCACAGTGGTGGCATCCTGCGGTTGACCTGAAATGGTTGGAACAACTTCGGTGGCGCCCTGGCCTGGAGTATCTTGGCGTGCGGCGTCTTGGCGTGCGGCGTTTCGTCTTGCCGGGGCGGTTGCGCCGGTGCCGGCCATCCCGGCTCCAGGCGCCGCGCCAAAGTCCAGTTCGGCGGCGGTCAAGGTTTGGCGGATGTGGCGAAGGTCCTCCAGCAGCGCGGCGCCGTCGGCGTGACGATGGTCGGGGTCCTTTTCCGTCATGCAGCGGACAAGCTCGTCCATGACGGGAGGGAGCCCGGGCACGGCGAGCGAGGGGGCAGGCACCTCGTCCTGAACATGGGACATGACCACGGCCACGGCGTTGGAGTTGCGGAAGGGCTGAACCCCGGTGAGCAGCTCGTACAGCATGATCCCGGCGGAATAGATGTCGCTGCGGGCATCGCCCCCCTGGCCGCGGGCCAGCTCGGGGGCAATGTAGCCCACAGTGCCGAGCAGGTTTCTGGTGTTGGTTGAAGTGGTGACGGCACGGGAAAGGCCGAAGTCGCCGATC
The DNA here is from genome assembly GCF_030063185.1 of Arthrobacter sp. H35-D1. GTDB lineage: Bacteria > Actinomycetota > Actinomycetes > Actinomycetales > Micrococcaceae > Specibacter. Next base: position 116,294 of record NZ_JASISP010000005.1, on the reverse strand, counting down.
TTTACCCACCCTTGGCGGGAGATCAGCACGTTTTCCGGTTTTACGTCGCGGTGCACCAATCCTGCGCTGTGGGCTGCGGCCAACCCCTCCACCACGGGATCGAGGAGGTCAAGGGCCTGACGGGGGCTCAAGGGCCCGTTCTGGTTGATGACATCGCGCAGTGTGTACCCGTCGATGAATTCAAAAACCAGGTAAGCGTGCTGCGGGCCAACGCCGTGGTCGTGGATCTGTACCACGTGCGGGTGGGAAAGGCTTGCGGCGCTTTGGGCTTCGCGTCGGAGCCGTTCTATGAATTCGCTGTCCGTGGCAAGGTGCGGGGGTAGGATCTTCAGGGCGATGTTTCGGTCGAGGCGCAGGTCCTTGGCCAAATACACTGTGGACATGCCACCGTGCGCCACTTGGGACAGTACCAAGTAGCGCCCGTCGATCGTGGAGCCGATCAGTGGATCGGCGGATTCATCGTGCACCGTCCCAGTTTATGAGCAGAAACGAAAAGGAGCCGCCAGCAACACTGTGCCGGGGCCCCTTTTCGTTGAGAGCGTACTTTCGTGCCCCTGCCGCCGATTAGCGGAAAAGCTCGCGGTTCGCCTTGATTCCCGCGACATAGATTTCAGTGTCACCGAACAAGCCGTGGACGCTGACGGAGGACTGGCCCTGGTAGTAACCGGCGATGGCAACGTCCTCGCTCGGTGCGCCGCGGTGCAATGCCTGAATGATGGCAACTCCGGCCGTGACGTTGTCCTGCGGGTCAAGCAGGTTCAGCTGGCGTCCCACGAGTCCCGAGGCCCACTCGCCGGCATCGGGGATGACCTGCATGATGCCAATGGCGTTGGCCGGGGACACGGACTGGTGGTTGAATCCGGATTCCTGTTGCGCGAAGGCCATGGCCAGCGCCGGGTCGACGCCCATGGCTGCGGCGGTGCTGGCGACGAGTTCGCGCATTTGGGCGCGCGAAGGGGAAGGCGCGGCCAGCAAGGCTGCCTTGTTGCGGTTGGCATCATTGACCACCGCGTCGGGGTAGGTGTAGTGCAGGAAGGTGCTGGGCACCAGCTGGTCTTCCGCCAGGGCGGGAGCCTCTTGGGCTTGTGGGGCCTCGGCAATGACTGTGATGTCGCTGGATGCGGCGCTAACACCCGGGATGATGAGCGTCTTGCCGGGGTAGATGGTCGCATTCTGGTCCGTGCCGTTGGCGGATGCCAGGGCGGAAAGTCCCACATTGTGCTCGGCGGCGATGGCCGAGAGCGTGTCGCCGGCCTTGATCACGTATTTGTTCCCGCTGCTCGGCTTTGCTGCCTGTTGGGTGGGGCTCGACGGCGCAGCCGCCACAGCCTGGCCACCCACCTTGACCTTTTGGCCGGGATGGATAATGGAGCTGGCATCGATCCCGTTCAAGGAAAGTACTGAGGCCAAACTGGTCTTGTGCTTGGCGGCAATGCCGCTGAGCGTGTCCCCGGCACGCACCGTGTAGCTGGTGGCAGGGGAGGAGCTCGTCGTTGCCCCTTGGGCCGCGGGGCCTGAAATGGTGAGTACCTTGCCGGGGTGGATGATGGAGCCGGCTGAGAGCTTGTTGCGTGAGAGCAACGACTCCGTGGACACCCCGTAGCTGGCGGCAATGGCCGAAACGGTGTCCCCTGCCGCGACTGTGTGCTTGCCGGAGGCCGGGTTCTGAGCCTTGATGGAAGCCCTGACAGCTGCCTTCATGGAAGCTTTGGTGGCGCCGCCCACGGCGGTGACGGCGCGTGGCACGGACCCGGCCACGACGGCGGCGGGGATGCTGTTGCCGACGGTGCGTAACTGGACGGCGGCCAGGACCGTCTGGGAGTCCAGGGTGCCGTGGGTGCCCTGGGGCATCGGCTGCGCTGGGACGGGGGCTGCTGCGGCCGGACTGGCCAGGGCCAGCGAGGAAAGCATGATTACGGGAATGGCGGCGGTCGCTGCGGCCGCGAGTTGTTTGCCGCCGGTGGTCTGCTTGCCACCGGGGGTCGAAGGGCGTGGGGGCGTCATGGATGCGTACCTCAAGTTTTCGTTACAGTATGGTGCCAATGATGATGATGTTTCTCGTGTGACTAGAAGTGAATTTACACCAAAGTGCGGTCAAGTGGGCTTTGTACCGCCGCATGTCCCACCACATCTCCCACAAGATTTGCACGGCTTGGCGCAATATGTGGGAACCTTTGAGTGTGAGTAATGTTGAAACAGTAGTCAGTGAATGGTTGCCCCTGCCCGATGTTGCCGAGATTCTTGATGTCTCGGTCACCAGAGTTCATGCCCTTGTCAAGGATGGATCCTTGTTAGCTGCGCGTGTGGGCGAGCGTTCGATCCGGGCGGTGCCGGCCGGGTTTATCGACGGTGACCACGTTCTGGACAGCCTTCGCGGCACCATAACCGTCCTTCATGACGCAGGATTCGAAGACGACGAAGCCATCGTATGGCTCTACACGGCCGATGATTCGCTGCCCGGTCGTCCCATCGACGCGCTGCGTGAAGGCCGCAAGACTGAAATCCGCCGTCGAGCGGCAGCACTCGGCTGGTAACGGACCCACTTTCAAGGAAAAAGCCTGCCGGAACCCCGAGCTGACAACGTCGCCATAGAGCTGACAGAGTCACCGTGGGGATACCGGCGGGCTTTTTGACGTTCTCGTTCCTGCCACCGTGCTCATTGACGCGCTGTACATGGGTGTCCCGGCGCTCCAGTACCCGGGGGAGATTTCCTGCGATGTTGAACCGGCTAGGCCGTGCGGGACACCGCCGCGGTGCCCAGAACGGACAAGGCGGAGGCAACGTCAGGGTCGATGGGAAGCCGGGCCAGCGCTCCGAATGCGGCCTGGCCCAATTCGGTGATCAGTGCCTCCGTGCTGGCCAACGCCCCGGATTCCACCATGATGGAGCGCATGCGCGCGACCTCGTCCGCGCTGAGGTCCTGACGTCCCAAATTGCCATCCACAAACTCCCGGTCCTCGGCTCCGGCCGCGTCAATGGTCATCCCCACGAGAACAGTGCGCTTGCCTTCGCGAAGATCGTCTCCGGCGGGCTTGCCGGTTTTCACCGGATCCCCAAAAACGCCCAGGACGTCGTCGCGCAATTGGAACGCTTGGCCCAGCGGGAGGGCAAAGTCGCTGAAACCGGCCAAGAGGCCTTCGTCGGCTCCGGCGAGGGCTCCTCCCAACACCACCGGGTGTTCGGAGGAGTACTTGGCGCTCTTGTAGAGGATGATGGCGGAGGCCCTGTCCACGGCAGTCTCGGGCGGCTTTGAAGGACCCGAGACTTCTTCCAAAATATCCAGGTATTGTCCGGCCATGACTTCTGCGCGCATCAGATTGAAGACGGCCCTGGCCCGGCTTGCCGCCGGGGAGCCGATGCGGGAGAACATCTCCTCGCTGAAGGACAGGCAGAGGTCCCCTGTCAGGATGCCCGCGGCCTGGCCGAAGCGCTCCCCATTCAGCGACCATCCGCTGTCGGCGTGCAGGGTGCTAAATTGGCGGTGCACGCTCGGGCCGCCGCGGCGGGTGTCCGAACGGTCGATGATGTCATCGTGGATGAGGGCCGCGGCCTGGAACAGTTCAAGGGCGGCGCCTGCCTGGATGACTGCGGTGGCGTCGGGGGCGCCACCGGCTCCGCGCCAGCCCCAGTAGCAAAGCAGCGCCCGCATCCGTTTGCCGCCGGTGACAAGTGCCTTGATGGAGTCAACCAGCACCAGGGTTGCCGGTGAGATCTGCTTCATCAGTTCTTGTTTTTCAGCTAGAAAAGCTTGAAGTTCAGTGGCAACAGATGCAACGAATGCTTCGTTTTCGGCAGCAGGGGTTGCGCCGATGCGGACAGGTGTTGCGTTCATGCTTTGAGGATTCCTAGCTGTGGGGTCGGTTGTGCGGCTGCGACGTTGAAAGCGGCGGCTGCTTACTTGAAGGACGCGGGCACCAGCGTGGCGCCCAAGGTGACCGTGGAGGTGTCTCCGGTCTTGACAATGGAGACCGTCACGATCTCCTGTCCTTCGGCACGCACAAACGTCTTGGTGGGTACTCCGTCAACCGCGTCGCCGGGCTGCGCCTTGAAGCCTTGCTTAGTCAGGACCTTGGTGTAGTTTGCCAGTACGGCGGCCGGAGTTGCCGTGATCGTGGCCGTCAGGGATGCCATGGATACGGGGCTGCCATGAACAAGGCTCGAGGCCTGGATTTGGGCACCCTTCATCAATGGCAGAACTGCGGAAGGGAAACCTGCAACAAGCTCCTTCACCGCTGTATCGGCCGACGGCATGGCCGTGCTGCTGGCAGGTGTTGTGCTGGCTGGCGCTTTGCTGGACGCTGACGTGCCAGTTTGAGCGGTGCCGGTTGCGGCAGCAGTTGCTGTTGCCGCACTGCCTGTCGTGGACGATCCAGCGGGCGTTCCCGGGGATGAGCAAGCAGCCAACAGAACGACGGCGGACGCTGCGGCAGCTGCCAACAGTCCCCTGCGGGTCGAAGGGGCTACGAGTCCGTGGCGCGGGGTGGAGCTGGTCATGGCGGTTTCCTTAGCTGCCGGGGCGGTGGCTTCGAGACCAGTTTACCCATGCCCGGCCGAGGCCCTCCTGCCGGTGTGGTTCACCCCACTGCCAGGCGGGACTGCGTGTGGGTGCGGATCACTAGACTTGAAGAGTGAATGATGAACAGCAGTCCTCGGGATCCGGGCGGTCCCCCGACCAAACGGGATGCACCGTCATGCACGTGGACATGGATGCGTTCTTTGTCACCGTGGAGTTGCGCGACCGGCCCGAGCTGGTGGGAAAAATGGTCATTGTGGGCCAGCCCGAGGGACGTTCTGTGGTTCTTTCGGCCTCCTATGAGGCCCGTGCCCTCGGGGTGCGTTCGGCCATGCCCATGGTGACGGCGCTGCGCATCTGTCCGTCCGCCGTCGTCATCCCACCCAGGCAACAGCTGTACCAGCAGGTCTCGGCCAAGATCATGGAAGTTTTCCACTCGATCACCGACACAGTTGAACAGCTCAGTGTGGACGAGGCGTTTCTGGACGTCAGCGGTTCAATGCGCAGGCTCGGCACGCCGCTGGAAATTGGGGCGCTGATCCGTTCGCGCATCGCTGCCGAACTGGGCATCACGGCCTCAGTGGGAATTGCCGCCAATAAGTTTGTGGCCAAGGTTGCTTCGACCCGCTGCAAGCCCAATGGCATGCTGCTGATCGAAAAGGAGCAAACGGTGGCCTATCTGCACACCTTGCCCGTCGAGGCGCTGTGGGGAGTCGGGGCCAAAACGAGGGAAGTGTTGGCCCGGCTGGGAATCTTCACAGTTGCCGACGTTGCGGCAACACCGATTACCTCCCTGCAAAAGGCGTTGGGAAGCACGGGGGCTGCGCTGCATGCACTCTCGTGGGGCATCGATCCGCGGCCCGTAACGCCGGAGCACCGGGAAAAGAGCATTGGGGCTGAAGAGACTTTTGCCGTGGATACTTTCGACGACGCCGTGCTCACCCGTGAGCTGCTGAGGCTCTCGCACAGGGTGGCCACCCGACTGCGGGAGACCGGGATGACCGGACGCACCCTGGCGATCAAGATCAAGTTCACGGATTTTTCCACCATCACCCGTTCAAAGGCACTGAGCGCCAACACCGACAGCGCAACCCAGCTCTATGCCGGAGCCGTGGCCTTGCTGCAGGCGCTTGGCCACCGGCCACAAAGCGTGCGGTTGATAGGGGTGCGGGTGGAACGTTTGGAGTCGGTCGAGAACGCACCCCTGCAGTTCACCCTTGACCCCCGCGACGACCATTCCCGCAATGCCGAAGTGGTGGGCGATGCCATTGCCGCAAGGTTTGGCAGCGCCAAAATCGTCCCCGCACGCCTGCTTAAACCGCGTGGTGACCACTAGTTCCACATGCTGCCCCGGCTTATATGCGAACTGTGTCGCGCTTGGCTTTTAGTTCGGCACAATCAAGCCTATTGTTGATAGTAGGAGTTGGCTCATTGACGACTTCAAAACTTATGGGCGCCCAAGGCACCTAGGCCACACAACGAAGCCGAACGTGTGGAACCGGTTGGCGGGGAACCAATAAGGCGACAATGACGTTAACGAGCAAAGACGCCCATGGCCCTGACCTGAAGGAGGTCGTCATGCCCCTCTCCGAGCACGAGCAGAGGCTGCTGGAACAACTAGAGCAGCAGCTTCATGCCGAAGATCCGAAATTTGCCAGTGCGCTCTCATCAGCGCCGTCTCGGTCGTTGTCAACACGCAACATTGTCATTGGTGTGCTGGTGATGATCGCAGGACTGCTGGTCCTACTCGCTGGCGTGGCGACACACCTGATTCTGTTGGGTATTCTGGGATTCCTCGTCATGGGAGCCGGCGTGTACATAGCCGTCTCCAAGCCAAAGTTTGGCGATGCCGCAACAAGCGCAGCCAAGCCAGGAACGAAGGCCGGGTCCAAGGCAAAAAGCGGATTCATGAACGGTCTGGAAGAAAAGTGGGAGGAACGCCGCCGCGAGCAATAGGCGACGGATCCGTGCTTCCACACCCATCCGAGGTCAGTTGCGCCCTTGATGTGCTGCAGGTGCCACCTGCTGCAGGTCCCATCCGAAGCACGGGCCCGGCCTGGAGCGATGAAGGCGTGCGCAGTCTGTGAGGCTGCGCGAAAATAATCAGTAATGACGGCCACGGTGCGATGCGCCCGCGGCCGCTTTCGTTTGACCCCAAAAACCCGCACCCAGGCCTGCTCTGGCCGCCAGCCCACCCTGGGTCGCCGACCCTGCCCTGGTGGGCACCTCTGGCATTGCCGGCAGCGAACATGGCCCCGCAAAGGGTCGCCGCCCACGGCACACGGGCAGGTCCCGCGCATGCACGGCTGATCCACCACTTCGACGCGGCTTAACCTTCCGTCCCCGTCCGGGGCTCTCCATTTCACACCACCGGGGCCCCCCTGACGCCGAAAATGGCGCATTCAGGACGTTTTGCTGTCTCCGTGGCTGCTGCCAGCCGACATTCGGTCCCATTTCCCTCCACCTGCAAATCCCTTGCCATGGCAAGGATCCTCCCTCCGACACGAAGCGAACACACCCCATTCCTGTGTTGACGGTGGAGGATTGTGGAGTAATGTGGAGCGCGTAGGAGGGAGTGGGGTCATGGTGATCCCTAAGTCTCGATCAATGAAGGTGGTGGGGGATTGTTTCTCGGAACACATTCACCACGCCTTGATGAGAAGGGGCGGATCATTCTCCCCGCCAAGTTTCGGGAGGAACTTGCCAGTGGACTTGTCCTGACCAAGGGACAGGAAAACTGTATTTATGTCTTCAGCGCAAGGGAATTTGAGAAGGTGCTAACCCAAATGCAAGATGCGCCGCTGTCCAACATGGCGGCACGTGACTACATTCGAATCTTTCTGTCAGGTGCCTCCGACGAGGTTCCCGACAAGCAGGGGCGGGTGACCATCCCGGCCACCTTGCGAGCCTATGCAGGTCTTGAGAAGGAGCTGGTCGTCATTGGCGCCGGCAGCCGGGCGGAGATCTGGGATGCCACAGCTTGGAATGAGTACTTGGCAGCAAAGGAGACGGCGTTCTCAGCAACCGATGAAATCGCCATCCCCGGCATCAGCTGACACGGACACGTCAGTGCACCACCAGCACCACCAGTAGTTGGAAACACCAGAAAAGTGTCGCTTCGCAGGACGCCTTTTCGTTGGCTCGGCAGGTGATCTTGAATGAGGTCTCCAGCCGCCCAGCACCTCCAATCCTGGCTCACCTTCCCCGGAGCCAGGCGTGGCAGGGCTTGGCGCGGAGGGGGACCTGGTTCAAGAACACCTTTTGCAAGGACGCGAAGGCGTGGACTGGGATCAACACAGCTACACCGAAGCACAGCACCACCCAAGTTGTTTGCAAGATTTGCATTGCCAATGGGGGAACGAATTTCCCTCCCGGTTTTGACCGAAGAGAAACGGAGGCGTGATGACGTCGGAGAACCCCACGCCACCTACGTCCGAACGCCACACTCCCGTTCTAAAAGATCGCTGCATCAACCTCTTGGCCCCAGCCCTTGAAGCCGCCCGTACAGCCGGGCGCACCCCCTTCGTCATTGACGCCACTTTGGGCATGGGCGGCCACTCCGAAGCAATGCTGCAGCGTTTCCCGGATCTGCACCTGATCGGGATCGACCGTGACACGGAGGCTCTGGGCCTAGCGGGCGAGCGTTTGGCGCCCTTCGCGGACCGCACCGATTTGGTGCACGCCGTCTATGACGAAATCGCCGAGGTCCTTGAAGACTTGGGCATTCCCAGCATCGACGGCATCTTGATGGACCTGGGAGTTTCCTCCTTGCAGCTGGATGAGCGCGACCGTGGCTTCGCCTACTCCTTCGACGCACCCTTGGACATGCGCATGGACACAAGCCGCGGCCAAACGGCGGCCGACGTCCTTAACAGTTACTCCGAAGAAGACTTGGTGCGGATCATTCGCAAGTGGGGCGAGGAGAAGTTTGCCGGCCGCATTGCGAACCACATTGTTGCCGCCCGCGACAAGGCGCCGCTGACCCGCACCGGCGAACTGGTGGAGATCATCCGCAATGTGGTTCCTTCCGGTGCGGCCAAGACAGGCGGGCACCCGGCCAAACGAACTTTTCAGGCACTGCGTATCGAGGTCAATGAAGAGTTGAGTGTTTTGGAAACAGCCATTCCGGCCGCCGTGGAGGCACTGGGACTGCACGGTCGTGCCGTTGTCATGTCCTACCACTCCTTGGAAGACAAGATCGTGAAGTCGGTGTTTGCCGCCGGCTCAAGGTCTTCGGCCCCAGTTGGGTTCCCAGTGGAACTCGAAGAACACAAGGCCATCCTGAAACGTTTGACCAAGGGCACGGAAATACCCACAGACGAAGAAATTGCAGAGAATCCCAGAGCCGCATCGGCGCGGCTGCGGGCAGTGGAAAAGATTAAAGTCAGGAATGCCGCATGAGCCAGCTTGCATCACGTACCGCACCAGTAAGCCTGGGCAGCAATGCCCGTGTGCTGAATATGGGGCTGGCCGACCCTGAGCTTCCCGCCGCAGTACCGGCCGTCAATCCGCGGAAGTCACGCACGCCGCTGTCGCTTGTTGTTTCCACTCCCCGGCGCAACCGCTCCTCGCTGGTGGTGATCTTGTTCATGGTGGTCGTGGCTGCACTGTCGGTAGTGTTGGTCATGAGCATTTCCGTTTCCAAGGGGCAGTACGAACTGGTTGGGTTGAAAAACCAGCAGTCCGACTTGTACAAGTCGAACCAGGCCCTGGAGCAGGAGATAGCCGCCAAGCAGGCCCCGCAGGAATTGGTGTCGCGGGCGGCCGACCTGGGCATGGTCCCAGCCGGAACAGCCGGGCAGATTGATGTGCGGTCGGGCAAGGTCAGCGGATCCCCGCAGCCAGCCGCGGCAGACACCAAGGGTTTGGTCAGCATTCCGCCGGCCCGCATCGACAAGCCAGTGGCCGCCCCGGCGGCCGGGGCGGCGGTGGTGCCGCTCAGCCCCGCGGCCAAGGCGGAGAAGGTGGCCGCAGCCAAGGAGAGCCAAGCCAAGGCGGCTACGGCCAAGAAGGACGCAGTGAAGAAGGACGCGGCCCCGGTGGTGCCTGCGGCAGCCGTGGCGCCGGAACTCAACGGCGGCACCATCCCCGCACCTGCCCAAAAGGACAGTTAGGGTTTAACCAGGATCTGGCAGCATCGACTGCCCCGAAGTCGAGAACGCTAGGATAAGCAGCAGTGGCACATGAACCCCATCAGTCCGCACGTGGTGCAACTGCACGACAATTGAACAAGGTTGGACGCACGCGGATACGCGTGGGGTTCATCTTGATGCTTGCGTTCCTGCTGGTCATTGCCGGCAGGCTCGTCATGGTGCAGGGATTGGACGTGGGCAACCTTGCCCAGGCAGCCGAAAAACAGCGCACAGTGGTGCAAACCCTTCCCGCGGTCCGAGGCAAGATCATTGATGCCAAGGGCAAGGTCCTGGCCGAGAGCATCATCCGGTACAACATCACCGTCTCACAGGTCAACATGGCGGACTACACAACGTACAAGCACCGGAACGTCGATCCGGAAACCGGCATTTCCAGCATCGAGGAGTACACCAAGGACGACGGCCTGCAACAGGTGGCGGACGTGCTCGGCCTGGACGTCGCGGACGTCAAGAAGAGTGCAACGGGAAAGAAGAACTTCGACTACATCACTCAGGACGTCAGCCCGCAGGTGGAGAAGAAGGTTGCCGAACTGGGTGTTCCTGGTATCTACTCCGAGGCCATCACCAAGCGTGTGTACCCGATGGGGTCGGTCGGTGGCCCCATTGTCGGCTTTGTTGACAATGAGGGCAAACCATTGGCCGGCATTGAGCAGACCATGAATGACAAGCTCACTGGAACCGACGGCTCCCGCACCTACCAGGCAGGCAAGAACGGCATCATTATTCCCACGGCGCCGGTGCGAACGGAGCCTGCCGTTGACGGCCAGACAATTCAGCTGACCATTGACCAGGACATCCAGTACTACGCCCAGCAGGCAGCCCAGCAGCAAAAGGAGCAATACAGTGCCGAATGGGCAAGCATCTCCGTCATTGAGGTCAGCACCGGCAAGGTCGTAGCTCTCGCCGACAGCGACTCATACGACCCCAACGACGTCGCTGCTTCGGACCCTGCCAACATTGGTTCACGCACCGTCAGCTCGGTGGTGGAGCCTGGTTCCACCAACAAGATTGTCACGGCCTCGGCCCTGCTCCAGGAGGGCCTGGCCACGCCCGGGAGCAAATTTCTTGTCCCTCCGTCGTTGAACATTGGCGGACAGAATTTCTCCGACTCCTTTGAACACGGCACCGAAAAACGCACCCTGTCCGGCATCATTGCCGACTCCATGAACACCGGCACAGTCATGGCAGGATCCAGACTGAGCCTCGAGCAGAACTACAACTACATGCGTAAGTTCGGGATCGGGGCAAAGACGGGTATTGCGCTGCCGGGTGAAAGTCCGGGCATCCTCGCCGACTGGCGCACTTGGGACGGGCGCCAGAAGTACACCGTGCTGTTTGGCCAGGGTGTGGCCCAAACACCCCTGCAGACCACCATGATCTTCCAAACGATTGCCAACGACGGTGTCAGGCTCAAACCCCAAATCGTCGAATCGGTTGCTGACGCCAACGGCAAGGTTGAAACAGTTCCGCAGGCACCGGGCACGGAGGTCATCAGCCCCAAGACAGCCCAGGGCGCCCGGGACATGCTCGAAGGGGTGGTGACCATGACCGACTACAAGGTGGTCAACATTCCCGGGTACCGCACGGGCGGCAAGACGGGCACCTCCGAAGCCCCGGCGGACAATGGCGTCGGCTTTGACGGCTACACCTCCTCCTTTATCGGCATGGCACCGATGGACGACCCCAAATATGTGGTTGGCATTACTGTCCAACGGCCCAAGGGAAGCATCTATGGCGTCACCCAGGGGTATACGTTTAATCAGGTGATGGGACAGGTGCTGCGCAGTTACGACGTTCCGCCGTCCACCACGCCGCCCGTCAAGCTGCCGAAGTTCTACAAGTAATCCGGGACCAACCATGAACACTGTGAAAGAAGGGGATGTAGTGCCCGTGCCGCAAAACCATGACCCTGCACCGTTGCGACCAATCCACCATCGGGGAGCGGCCTTGGCGCAGCTGGCCGAGCTGGTGTGCGCGACACTCGGGGCCCGGCAGGGTGAGCTGCCGGGTGCGTCCCCCGTGCACGTGAGCGGTGTCAGTCTTGACTCGCGCAGCATTCTCCCGGGGGATTTGTACGCGGCGCTGCCCGGTTCACGGGCCCATGGCGCGGAATTTGCCGCCCAGGCGGTTGCCGCGGGTGCGGTGGCGATCTTGACGGACGACGCCGGAGCCCGACTGGTGGGGGCAGCGGTGGCTGTCCCCGTGCTCACCGTTGCAGACGTGCGCGGTGCCGTGGGAGCCGTTGCGGCCGCTGTATACGGAACAGGCAGGGCCGGGAACGGAGCCGGCCTGGACCTGTTTGCCGTGACGGGAACCAATGGAAAGACCACCACCACCTATTTCTTGAACTCCCTGCTGCGGGCGCTGGGAAAAACAACAGGGCTCATTGGCACCATTGAGATCTTGGCTGGCAGCGAGGCCATTCCCAGCAAGCTGACCACACCGGAGTCCACCGATGTGCACGCCTTGTTGGCCGTCATGGCCGAGAAGGGCTTGGATTGTGCCTCCATGGAGGTTTCCTCGCATGCCTTGGCGTTCGGCAGGGTTGACGCCGTGGTGTTCAACGTGGCTGGTTTCACCAACCTGACCCAAGACCACCTGGATCTGCACGGCAGCATGGAAGAGTACTTCGCCACCAAAGCGGCACTCTTCACTGCCGGGCACAGCCAAGCCGCCGTCGTCACCGTTGACGACGACTGGGGCAGGCGCATGGCAGCGGCCGGCACGGTCCCCGTTGTCACCTTGGCCACGGCCGTGGAGGGGCAGCGCTCGGATTTATCCCACCCTGAAGCCACTGTTCAGCGCACCGACTGGCAGGTGCGCAATGTTCGTCGCGACGGCATCGGCTCGCGCTTTGAGCTGTCCGGACCGAACGGCGCGCTCCTGCACGTCCGCACCGGGCTGCCGGGGGACTTCAACGTTGCCAATGCCGCACTGGCGTTGCTCATGGTCCTCACCAGGCTGCAGTTGGTCCAGCAGGCGACACAACAGACGACGCAGCAGGCGACCCAGCAGCCGGTTGCAAATGAATACGGCGTGTTGGCTTTGCTGCAGGACGCACTTGATGAGCACGACCCCTTCACAGTGGAGGTCCCCGGCCGCATGCAGCTCATCGGCACGGCGCCCGTGGCCGTCGTTGATTTTGCCCACAACCCGGATGCCTTGGCCCGTGCCTTGGACGCCGTCCGTCCCGACACGCAAGGTGCCCGCGTGATTGCCGTTTTTGGCGCCACGGGGGAGCGCGACGCCACCAAGCGGCCCATCATGGGCGAGGTGGTGGCCCGCGGTGCCGACGTGGTCATTGTCACCGACGACGACCCCCACGACGAAGACCCGGCAGCCATCCGCGCCGGTGTGCTGGCGGGGGCCCTGGCGGCCAATGAACGGCTGGGGCTGGGGCGCGTGGTGGAAGAAGTCGGCCACCGTGCCGACGCAATTTCCCGGGCCGTGGAACTGGCGTCGCCACAAGACGTGATCCTTGTCGCAGGGCGCGGCCATGAAGTTTACCAAGAAGTCAAAGGGGTCAATCTTTCCCTCGATGACAGGGTTGAATTGCGGTCGGCGTTGGCTGCCCGCGGATTCCCGTTCACTCAAGCAAGCAAGATAGAGTCCTCATCAAATGATTGAAATTACTGCGGCTACGATTGCCGAACTGACCGGCGGCACGCTCACGGCCGGCACCGACCCCGCCACGCTTGTCGATGTGGCGCGCATTGCCACCGACTCCCGTGAGGTGGTGTCCGGCAGCATGTATGTGGCGAAGTCGGGCGAGCACGCCGACGGCCACGACTTCATGGCAGCGGCTTTTGGCGCCGGTGCCGTGCTGGCCCTGGCCGAACGTGTGGTGCCCGCGGACGACGCCGGCACCGTCTTTCCTGCTGTTGTCGTCGCCGACGCGGTGCTGGCCATGGGGACGTTGGCGTCCGAGGTGGTGCGCCGCATCCGCGCGCACTCACCGTTGAGCGTCATCGGCATTACCGGTTCCGCCGGCAAGACCACCACCAAGGACCTGTTGGCGGGCATTTTGTCCCCGCTGGGTGAAACGGTGGCTCCGGTGGGCTCCTACAACGGCGAAGTTGGCGTCCCGCTGACGGTCTTCCGTGCCGTGGAAAGCACCCGCTACCTCATCATTGAAATGGGCGCCACCAAGAGGGGCCAGATCGCCTACCTCGGGGCGATGGTGCGCCCGGATGTAGGCGTGGTGCTGTGTGTGGGCAGCGCCCACGCTGGCGAGTTTGGCTCCATCGAGAACATCGCAGCTGCCAAGGGCGAACTCGTGGAGGCGCTGCCCCCGCACGGCCGGGCCCTGCTGAACTACGACGACGCACGCGTCCGGGCCATGGCGGTGCGTTCCGGCGCGCCAGTCACGTTCTTCAGCAGCGCCGACGCCCCCGTCCTGGACACGGAAGACGTCCCGGCGACCACGGGGGCATCGACGAGTGCCGACGGGCAGGCGTTCCTGCAGGCCCGCAATGTGCAAACCAATGCCGACGGCCAGCCCGAATTCGACCTGCTCTTCCCCGGTAGCACCGAAGCGCTCACGGTGCGCAGCAAACTGCTTGGCCTGCACCATGTGGCCAACCTGCTCGCTGCGGCATCAGCGGCGCACGCCGTCGGGGCGGCGCCGGAACATATCGTCGCCTCGCTGAACGAGCAGCGCGCAGCCAGCCGGTACAGGATGGAACGCACAGACCGTGCCGACGGGGTGAGCATCATCAACGACGCCTACAACGCCAATCCCGAGTCCATGCGCGCCGCCCTGCGCACTCTGGCCGAACTGGGCGGCAGCGGTGCCCGGCGCACCTGGGCTGTGCTGGGGGAGATGCTTGAACTGGGCGAGGAGTCGGTGCTGGAGCACGACGCCGTGGGCCGGGTGGCTGTGCGGCTGAACATCTCCCGGCTGCTGGTGGTCGGCGCCGGCGCCCGTGCCATGCACGTCGGAGCGGTCATGGAGGGATCGTGGGGGAACGAGTCAATGTTCCTCCCCGACGCCGACGCCGCCTACGAGCTGCTGGTGGCCGAACTGGCCCCAGGCGACATTGTTTTGCTCAAGTCCTCCAATGGCGCAGGCCTGCGGTTCCTGGGCGATCGGATAGCATTGTCCCCGGGGAACCGCCCCACCAACACCACCAATGCCCCCTCAGGCGAAAGGACTGCCCAGCCATGATCGCATTGCTCATGGGTGCAGGCTTGGCCCTGGCCTTTGCCATGATCGGCACCCCGTTGTTTATCCGTTTCCTTGTGAAGAAGGGGTATGGGCAGATCATCCGCGAGGACGGTCCCACCACCCATCAGGTCAAGCGTGGCACCCCCACCATGGGCGGGACGGTGGTGGTCGGCTCCGTGGTGGCCTCCTATTTCATCACGCACTTGATCGTGTGGCTGCTAAACCCCAACTCCGCCGGGCCCTCGGCGTCCGGGCTGCTCATGATCTACCTCATGGTGGGCATGGGTTTGGTGGGTTTCCTTGACGATTTCTTAAAAATCACCAAGCAGCACAACACTGGACTCAACCCCAAGGGAAAGCTCGTCGGGCAGGCCGTGGTGGGTATTTCCTTCGCCGTGATGGCGTTGGGCTTTCCCAATGCCGCAGGCCGTACCCCTGCCAGCACCTTCATTTCCTTCGCACGTGACATCCCCTCCCTGAACCTGGCCTTTGCCGGGGCGGCTTTGGGCGTGGTGCTGTTTGTGATCTGGTCCAACCTGATCATCACTGCCGCCACGAATGGCGTGAACTTGACCGACGGCCTGGACGGACTGGCCACCGGAGCGGCCATCCTCGTCTTTGGCGCCTACACGCTCATGGGCCTGTGGCAGAGCAGCCAGGCCTGCGGATCACGCAAGGTTCCTTCCGAGTCCGTCTGCTACGAAGTCCGCGATCCGTTGGACCTCTCGCTGCTGGCAGTGATCATGTTTGCCGCCCTCATCGGCTTCCTGTGGTGGAACACATCCCCGGCGAAGATCTTCATGGGCGACACCGGCTCGCTGGCCATCGGAGGAGCCATGGCAGGCTTCGCCATTCTCTCCCGCACCGAGATCCTGCTGGCCATCATTGGCGGGCTCTTCGTGCTGATCACCTGCTCGGTCATCATCCAGGTGGGCTTCTTCAAACTCACCAAGGGCAAACGGGTCTTCCTCATGGCACCGCTGCAACACCACTTCGAACTCAAGGGGTGGAAGGAAGTGACCGTTGTTGTCAGGTTCTGGATCCTGGCCGGCCTCATGGTCGCCGTAGGACTTGGGGCTTTCTACGCTGAATGGATTGTTCGACTGTGAGTACCCAAGAAAACCGGCTTGAAACTCTGCGCAGCTGGGACGCCGACTGGTCGGGGTTGCGTGTAGTGGTCACGGGGATCAGCAAAACCGGCTTCTCCGTGGCCGACACCCTGGCAGAGCTGGGTGCCCGTGTGGTGGTGGTTGCCGCCTCGGACGACGACGAAGCCCGGGCCCACGCCGACACTTTGCGGATCGTGGGGGTCGCCGACGTCATTCTCGGCGCGGGCACCTCCACCGTGCTGCCCCTCGTTGATGGGGAGCAGGCGGAGCTTGTTGTCACAAGCCCCGGGTTCCGGCCCAGCCACCCGCTGCTGGCCGCCGCCGCAGAGGCAGGCATCCCCATTTGGGGCGACGTGGAGCTGGCTTGGCGCGTGCAGACCAAGTCCGGGCGCAAAACGGCCCAGTGGATCACCATCACGGGCACGAACGGCAAGACCACCACCACCACCATGGTGGAATCCATGTTGCAAGGCGCCGGGCTGCGGGCCATCGCGGCAGGGAACATTGGCACGCCCATTCTCGACGCCGTCCGCGACCCCGAGGGCTACGACGTGCTGGCCGTGGAACTTTCCACGTTCCAGCTGCACTGGAGCGAATCCCTCGAGCCGGTCTCCAGCGTCTGCCTGAACCTGGCCGAAGACCACGTGGACTGGCATGGCAGCTTTGCCGCCTATGCCGCCGACAAGGCCAAGATTTATGAAAACACCCAAGTTGCCTGCATCTACAACGCCGAGCAAATTGAAACCGAGCGCATGGTTGAAGAGGCCGATGTCAAGGAGGGCTGCCGAGCCGTGGGCTTCACCACTGGCATCCCCGCCGTCAGCATGGTGGGAGTGGTCGAAGGGATGCTGGTTGACCGCGCCTTCATCCACGAACGCAAGGACTCTGCCGCAGAGCTGGCCAAGGTCAGCGACATTGGCGACCTCGTCCCGCGGCACCTGGTGGCCAACGCGGCAGCCGCAGCTGCCCTCGTGCTGGCCTATGGGTTGAGCCCGGCGGACGTGCAAAAAGGCCTGGTGAACTACCACAATGGCGAGCACAGGATTCAGCCGGTGGCCAGCGCGGACGGTGTGCTGTGGATCAACGATTCCAAGGCCACGAACCCGCACGCCGCCGCAGCCTCGCTGGCGGCCTTCAACCCCGTCATCTGGATTGCCGGCGGGCTGTCCAAGGGCGTCGACTACGACGAGCTTGTCAAGGCCCAGGCGGCACGGCTCAAGGCGGTGGTGCTCATTGGCGTGGACAGCAGCACCCTGGCTGCATCGCTGGCGCGCCACGCACCGAAGGTTCCGGTGATTGCCGCCTCCGGGGTGCACACTGGAAACAAGGCCGATCCCCAAGCCGCGGCAAACCCAACACTTTCGGACGGCGACGCCATCATGGCCCGGGCCGTTGCCGAGGCAGCGTCCCTGGCAGTTGACGGCGACACCGTGCTGATGGCGCCGGCGTCGGCCTCCATGGATCAATTTTCTTCCTATGCCCACCGCGGCCAGGCCTTCATGGACGCAGTCCGGAAACTCATGGAATCTCGGGCAAGCGCCGACAAGGAGTCATAGTGGCAAAGACCCCCACACAGCAGGGCAAGGTCGCCGCACACGCAGCGCAGGCCAACACTGATGTGGAGGCCGGCAAAGCCAAAGTCGGCTCAGCAAAGACCGGAACCGGCAAGACCGGCTCAACCAAAGTCGGTTTATCCAAGGCCGGAAAGCGGCAGAAGCCGCGGGCGTTCCAAGGCGCCCGCAACTGGTTCAACGCCCGGGTGGGCCGTCCCACAGCCATGTACTACTGGATCATCGGAACCACCGTGGCGCTGACATTGATCGGGCGCATGACGGTGCTTTCGGCCTCGACGGCGGAGACGATTTCACAGGGCAAGGATCCCTACAGCTTGTTCGTGAAGGAATCGGGCTTTGCCGTGGCCGGCTTGGCGCTGATGTTTGTACTGTCGTGCGTTCCGGCATGGCTGTGGAAGAGGTTCGCTCCGTTCCTCTTTCTTTTGGCCATTGCCCTGCTGGGGTTGATCTTTACACCGTTGGGCGTTGACATCAACGGCAACTTGAACTGGTTGGAATTGGGTCCTGTGCAGTTCCAGCCCTCGGAGGCGGCCAAGCTGGCCCTTGCCCTCTGGATGGGCGCGGTGCTCACGGCCAAGGGCAGCCTTGTGCGCAACACCTGGCATGTGGTTCTCCCCGTGGGAGTGGGCGGCGCCGCAGTGCTGGCCTTGATCCTGGGAGGCAAGGACTTGGGCACTGCCGTCATTGTGGGCATGATGATCCTTTCCGGGTTGATGTTTGCCGGCGTGCGCAAGTGGCTGTTGGCCCTTGCCCTGGTCGGCGCCGGCCTGGTGGCGGCGGTATTCTCGATGATAAGCAGCAACAGAACGGACCGGTTCGCCAGCTGGCTGGGCGACTGCAGCCAGGACGGTGCCTGCGACCAGTACCTCAACGGGGTCTATGCCCTGGCCTCCGGGGGTTGGTTTGGCGTGGGGCTGGGCCAGAGCCGGCAAAAGTGGAACTGGATCCCCGAGGCGCACAACGACTTTATTTTTGCCATCATCGGCGAAGAATTTGGCCTGTTGGGCACCCTTGTCATCGTGGGCTTGTACGGGGTTCTCGCCTTTGCCATCTTCCGGGTCGTCAACACGCGCAACGACCCGTTCTCGAGAATTACCTGCGGCATGATCCTTACGTGGATCATCGGCCAGGCCGTGGTGAACATTGCCGTGGTGGTTGGCTTGCTGCCAGTTATTGGTGTTCCGTTGCCGCTGATCTCGTATGGCGGAACCGCACTGATCATGGTTCTTGCAGCCTTGGGCGTGGTCTTGTCGTTTTCCCGCACTGATCCTGCGCTCACTGATGCTGCCGGCACTGATGCTGCCCTCACTGATCCAGAAGGAACCCTGAAGAGAACATGACGAACAATGACAACCCGAACACGGTGGAAGCTCCTGTGCAGGGATCCCCCCTGCAGGAATCCCCCTTGTCGGTGGTCCTGGCCGGAGGAGGCTCGGCAGGGCACGTCAGCCCTCTGCTGGCCATCGCCGCGGCCCTCCGCCAGCGCTTTCCCGCAGCAGCCGTCACGGCCGTCGGGACGAAGGACGGACTGGAAACCACGTTGGTGCCTGCCGCAGGACATGAGCTTGTCTTCATTGAGCGCATCCCGCTCCCGCGCAAGCCTTCCCTGGACTTGGTGAAACTGCCGGTGCGCATGCGCCGGGCCGTCTCCACGGCGAAGAAGATTCTCCGTGACTCCCGCGCCGACGTCCTGGTGGGTGTGGGTGGTTACGTCTGCACCCCCATGTACCTGGCGGCCAAGTCGCTGGGGGTGCCCATCGTGGTCCACGAAGCCAATACAACGGCGGGGCTGGCCAACAAGGTGGGGGCCAGATACACCACTTATGTGGGGACGGCGTTTGCCGCGACCAAGATTCGCCACGCACACCTTGTGGGCATGCCCATGCGTCGGGCCATTGCAACCCTTGACCGGGACAAGGCCAGGGCCGGGGCCAGGGAACGGTTGGGCCTTGCAGTGGATGGGCCAACACTCATCGTGACAGGCGGATCCCTCGGGGCGTTGCGCCTGAACCAGGCCGTGGCAGCTTCCCTGGAAGCGCTTGCTGCCGCCGGCATTCAAACCCTGCACATCACCGGCAAGGGAAAAGCTGTTGCTGGCTCCGACGGCTCCCCACTCACCGGGGAGCTGTACCGCCAGGTTGAATACGTTGACGGCATGGAGGACGTTTATGCCGCAGCGGATCTTTTGCTGTGCCGCTCCGGGGCCGGAACTGTGTCCGAAGTTGCTGCCGTGGGGCTGCCGGCCGTCTTTGTCCCGTTGCCCATCGGCAATGGCGAGCAAGCCCGCAATGCCGCCGGTCTGCTCGAGGCAGGTGCCGCCCTGGTGCAACCGGATGCAAGCCTCGATGCCCAATGGATCCAAGACAACGTGATCCCGCTGTGCCTCGACGTCCCACGGCTGGACCGGATGGGCCGCGCAGCGGCCCAACTGGGAATACGTGATGCGGCAGATCGCATGGCCGACATGGTTCTTGCCGCAGGCGGAAAGTAAAACACATGACACAGGAAGAATTAGCCGTGGCGTACATTCCCCCAACACTGGCCGAGCTGGGCCGCGTTCATTTCATTGGCATGGGCGGTGCCGGAATGTCCGCCATTGCCCGGATCATGCTGGGCCAGGGCGTTACTGTCAGCGGTTCAGACGCGAAAAGCTCCCCGGGACTGCGTGAATTGGACACCTTGGGTGCCACAGTTTACGTGGGCCAGGCCGCCGGTAACGTGGAAGGCGCCGACACGGTGGTGCTGTCCACGGCCATCCGTGAAAACAATCCCGAGCTGGCGGCAGCCCGTGCTTCCGGACTACGGATTTTGCACCGTTCCCAGGCCCTGGCCGCTACGATGGCCGATGACGTGGTGGTGGCTGTTGCGGGAACGCACGGCAAAACCACCACCACCTCGATGATTACCGTCATGCTCAAGGGCGCCGGCGTGGATGCCTCCTTCGCCGTGGGCGGCACGGTCCAGGGACTCGGTGTCAATGCAGCGCACGGCACGGCAGCGGTGTTTGTGGCAGAAGCCGACGAATCCGATGCATCCTTTTTGAACTACCGCCCCCACATAGCCGTGGTCACAAATCTCGAGGCGGACCACCTCGACCACTACGGCACAGCCGAGGCCGTGTTTGCTGCCTTCAGGAAGTTCATGGCGCTGCTGCCCGCAGACGGCACACTTGTTGCCTGTGCCGATGACCCCGGATCGGCCAACTTGGCCGTTCAGGCTGCCGCCGCCGGCAAGCGCTGCCTCAGCTATGGGTTTGCCCAGGGAGCCGACATTCGCCTTGTGCCCGGGAGCCAGGACGGCCTGCACGCCACGGCCACCATCGAACTGCGCGGCGACCTGCTCCCGGATGGTGCTGCGATCCCGCTGACCCTGGCCCTGCAGGTTCCCGGCAACCACAACCTCAGCAACGCCGCCGCGGCCGTGGCCGTGGCTCTGGCACTCGGGGTCGACGTCGAAGCAGCCTTGGCGGGGCTGGCCGCCTTCAGCGGCGCCGCCAGGCGCTTTGAAGCCAAGGGGGAGGGGCGGGGCGTCGCCGTGTACGACGACTATGCCCACCACCCCACGGAAGTGTCGGCAGCGCTGCGGGCGGCGCGAACGGTCGCCGGAGACCACAAGGTCCATGTACTGTTTCAACCCCATCTGTTTTCCCGCACCGTGGAGTTCGCCAAGGAGTTTGCCCAGGCCCTCGACCTGGCGGACACCGTGGCCGTGCTCGACATCTATCCGGCGCGCGAAGATCCCCTGCCGGGAGTCACCAGCGAGCTCATCACCACTTCGTTGACAAAGCCCTTCGGCTACGCCCCGGACAGTGGAGTGGCCGTCAGGCAACTGGCTCGGGAAGCAGTGGCCGGGGACATCATCTTGACAGTCGGGGCAGGGGATGTCACCGAACTTGGTCCGGCCCTGGTGGAGGCGCTCAACACCGAAGAGCCCGCACGCGGGTCGGCACGGAAGGGGTCTGTCGATGGTTGAGCCCCGCAAGCCGCGGGTCATCAGGACCCGCCCGGGAACGGTTCCGCCGCCAGCAGCAGACAACGGGCCTTCCGGCACGGATCCGTTTGAGCAGGCACCCTCCATCACGGCACCCTCCAACACGGCGGCTGCCGACGTTGGGACTGCCAGTGTGCACAGCACAAGTGCCAAGGTCTCGGTCGAACCTGTCCCCGTGGAGGACACATCCACAGGGGACCAGCCTGTCAAAGTCAAAGTCAAAGCCAAATCCAAATCCACGGCCAAGGCCAAAGCCAAAGCCAAAGCAGCATCAGCTGCCGGCGGTGCGGCCGACGATGATGCCGGAGCGGCGCAGGGCCGGAAATGGAGGCTTCCGAAGCTTCCTGCCATCAGGAGGCGTCCCAACAGTGCAGCTCACGCCGATGCTTCCGGCGAAGGTGCCCCCCGCGACGGGTCAGCCCGCGACGGATCTGTCCGCAACACCGATGGGAGTAGGCAGGGGAGTGAGCAAGGACCTGAAAAAGGCGCGAACGTGCTGGCTTTTCCCGTCTCCAGCTTCAAGCGTCGACGCCGCAATGTCCTCTTGGGCGTGTCCGTCGTCGTTGCCGTGCTGGCCTTGGTGATGGGTGTGGCCTTGTTTTCGCCTGCGCTGGCCGTGAAACAGGTCGTTTTTGACGGACAGAAGTTGGTAGGGGAGGACATTCTGCAGGCTGCTGTCTCCCCGATTCTGTCCAAGCCGCTGCCGCAAGTCACCGAGAGCGAGGTCCAGGAACTGTTGGCGCCTGTCATCCAGGTCAAGAGTGCCCGCATCGAGGCCAAACCGCCGTCGACCCTTGTTGTGCACATTGTGGAACGGGTGCCGGTGGCTTTGTTGAAAAACGATTCGGAATACCTGCTGGTTGATCAGGACGGCGTGGAGCTGGGTTCCACGAAGGACCCGGCAAAAGTGGCCCTGCCCTTGATCGACGGCGGCAAGGCCGCGATTGGGAATGACACTTTCCGTGCCATCACGGCTGTACTGGCGAATTTGCCGCAGCCCATTTTGGCGCAGCTGGCAAACGCTTCGGCCAAGTCCCCGGATGCAGTGGAGCTGAAGCTGGCCGACGGGCGAATGGTCATTTGGGGCAATCCCAGCGACATGGAACTCAAGGCGGAGGTCCTGGGTGCCCTGCTGAATGCCCCGCCGCCCACGCCAGAGCCCGGAAAGCCCGCGCCCGTGCCGGCGAAGGTCTTTGACGTCAGTGCCCCGCGACACCCTGTGACACGCTGAGGTGGCGGCCCTGGGACAACGGATAGTGGGAGAATAGGGACCATGCAGGCCAAAATACGGGTAGGCAGGGATGAATGAGTTTTTTTTACCGGATTCGGGCGACACGCGGCAGTGGTAATTGCATGCGGCGCAGATGCACCATAGCGTCACTGACAAGAGTTAGTTGACATAACTATAACCTTCAACTTGAAGGTTAAGCTATCAAGGTTTCAAGTACTGCTTCAAGGTTGCTCCCAATATTGATGCCGGCACCTTGAAAACAGCACCATTCCTTGGCAGTCAAGCACGATTTTTAGATCTTCGAAGCAACACACGAACAAGGGACACGTAACGTGGCAGCACCCCAGAATTACTTGGCAGTCATCAAAGTCGTCGGTATCGGCGGCGGCGGCGTCAATGCAGTGAACCGCATGATTGACGTGGGTCTTCGCGGCGTGGAGTTCATCGCCATCAACACGGACGCCCAAGCGCTGTTGATGAGCGACGCCGACGTCAAGCTTGACGTTGGACGAGAACTGACGCGCGGCCTTGGCGCAGGGGCCAACCCGGATGTCGGACGCCAGGCGGCGGAGGACCACGCGGAGGAGATCGAAGAGGTGCTCCGCGGAGCCGACATGGTCTTTGTGACGGCAGGCGAGGGTGGCGGCACCGGCACCGGCGGCGCTCCGGTGGTGGCACGCATCGCCCGCACGCTGGGCGCACTGACCATTGGAGTGGTCACGCGGCCGTTCACCTTCGAAGGCCGCCGCCGCGCCTCGAGCGCCGACAGCGGCATTGAAGCCCTGCGCGATGAAGTGGACACACTCATCGTGATCCCCAACGACCGTCTCCTGTCCATCAGCGACCGCAACGTTTCCGTCCTTGACGCTTTCCGCTCCGCCGACCAGGTGCTGCTTTCAGGTGTTCAGGGCATTACCGACCTCATTACCACCCCGGGCTTGATCAACCTTGACTTTGCCGACGTGAAGTCCGTGATGCAGGGTGCCGGGTCAGCCTTGATGGGCATTGGCTCCGCCAGGGGCGAGGATCGTGCAGTGAAGGCTGCCGAGCTCGCGATCGCATCCCCGCTGCTGGAAGCCTCGATTGATGGTGCACACGGCGTGCTGCTGTCCATCCAGGGCGGCTCCGACCTGGGCTTGTTCGAAATCAACGAGGCCGCTCGCCTCGTGCAGGAAGTTGCGCACCCCGAAGCCAACATCATCTTTGGTGCCGTCATCGACGACGCCTTGGGCGACGAGGCTCGCGTGACGGTCATTGCCGCCGGGTTTGACGCCCCGGATGCAGAAACTGAGCAGGCAGAGCCCACTGCTGCCGTGGCACCGCCGGCCCCGGCCACGGTGCCGGCCAGCGCCAGTGCCACCGTGACGAACCTGAACCAGTGGGGCCAGCAGTCGGGCTCCCAGGTTCCGGCGGACGGCGGCTTCGACGTTGAGCTTCCTGCCATTGTGGAACCCGACCTCACCGGCCACCGCGCCGATGACCTGGATGTTCCCGACTTCCTGAAGTAAACCATTTCTAAAGCAAGCACTTCCTGAACCAGGTGCTTCCCGAAGTGCGTTCGTATCCCGCCGACGGCTGCCGCCGGCACCCGTGATTGGTCAGGTTGTTTGCATGTGGTCTTCTTTGCAGGTTCGCCCCGGAATTCGGGTCGGCTTCACTGATGCCACAGCAGGCAACCTGGCTTTTCACGTTGGGGACGACCCCGCCCTTGTTGCCGGACGTCGGGTCGCCGTTGAGCATGCCCTTGCCCACGGAACCGGCGCGTCCCCTGTTGATGTTCAATTGGCCTACATGGAACAAGTGCATGGAGCCGAGGTTGCCGTGCTCGACGGCGGATCCCAGGAGGCGGCACCCACGGCAGATGCCATGGTGGTGACGGCTGGAGCAGGATCCGCAGCGGGGCTTGCCGTCATGGTTGCCGACTGTGTGCCGGTGGTGCTGTTGGGCGAAACCCAGAGTGGCGAAGCAATCCTGGCAGTGGCCCACGCAGGCCGTCCTGGAGTTGAAAAAGGCGTCATTGCAGCCGTGGCTGAGCAAATGCGCCGCAGTGGTGCTGTTTCCATTGAAGCGTGGCTAGGCCCGGGCGTGTGCGGACGCTGCTATGAAGTCCCCGAAACGATGCGCGCGGTTGTTGCTGCAAGGGTGCCGGAATCCTGGTCCACAACCTCCCTTGGAACGCCGGCGCTTGACCTGCCGGCGGCGGTGCTGGCCCAGTTGGCGGCGTGTGGCGTGCCGGCACACCCCTCTGGCGTGTGCACGTTGGAGGACGAGCAGTACTTCTCCCATCGGCGTTCCCAGCGCGACGGCGTGGACGAAGGCCGCTTCATCGGCTTCATTACAGCATCCGCGGTACCGTAGCACCAAGGGGCGGGCACGCGCCGTTCCCATCACCACACACCAGCACTTTGAGTGCGCCTTGATGAAAGCCGCTTCGTACAATGCCCCTGCACGACCCCCGCACCGCTGAACTCGCAAAACGCCTGGGTGCCGTCAGGCAGCGCATCGCCACCGTCGTGGCGGGCAGCCAACCCCGCGCATCGGCGGGCTCTCCCACCACGGAGCCCACGCTCATCGTGGTGACAAAGTTCCACCCCGGTGCCGACGTGGTGCGGCTGCGCGAGCTTGGCGTGGTCGACGTTGGGGAAAATCGCGACCAGGAAGCCGCAGCCAAGGCCCTCGAAGTGGCGGACCCGGGCCTGCGGTGGCACTTTGTCGGGCAGTTGCAAAGCAACAAGGCCAAGTCGGTGGCGGCGTACGCGCATTCGGTTCATTCGATTGACAGAGGTTCCGTTGCCGCTGCGCTGGGCAAGGCCATGGTCCGGCAGCAGCTGCTTGATGGACGGGCGGACCTCGAGTGCTTCATCCAAGTGGAACTCACAGGACCGTATGGGGCGCTGGTGGCCGGCGGGCAATCGCCCACGGCCGGGCCCGGCGGCCGGGGAGGCGCGGCGCCGTCGTACGTCCTGGAACTTGCGGACAGCATTGCCGGAACGCCCGGGCTGGTGCTGGCGGGTGTTATGGGGGTGGCACCCTTGGGCGCCACCCCGGAACCGGCCTTCCAATTGCTGGCGGAGGTGTCTGCCCGATTGCGTTCTGCACATCCCGGCGCCACCGGAATTTCTGCCGGCATGAGCCATGACCTGGAGGCCGCGCTGGCTGCGGGGGCGACACACCTGCGTGTCGGTTCCGATATCCTCGGCCCCCGTCCTGCGGTGCTGTAGCGTTTTGACTGTTGGCAATTGCACGTGATGTGCAGGAATTGCCGCACAACGATTCGAACGAAGAGTTTTGTGCTTTGCAGACTAATGAGGAGCAACCATGGCGGGCGCTATGCGCAAGACAATGATCTTTCTTGGGCTCGCCGACGGTGACGAGCACTACGACGCCGAGCATGCCCCGTCCCCGACCAAGGACGAGGACAATGCCGAGGTGTTTGAGCGCGAGGCAGCACCTGCGCAGGCTCCTGTCGCAGAGCCTGCCGCACCCAAGGCAGGCGACGAGGAATACAGGGCTCCGGTGACCCCCATCAAGCGTGCCGCATCAAATCGGGAAGAGGCTGAAAGTTTGCGCCAGATCACCACTGTCCACCCCCGCTCCTACAATGATGCAAAAATCATTGGGGAGAGCTTCCGGGACGGGATACCAGTCATTATGAACGTCACGGACATGGGCGAGGCTGACGCCAAGCGCCTCGTGGACTTTTCCGCGGGCCTGGTCTTTGGCTTGCGCGGCTCCATTGAGCGCGTGACGAACAAAGTATTCCTGCTTTCCCCGTCGTACATTGAAGTTCTGGGCGACGACAAGAAGATCTCGGACACGCAGGCGAGCTTCTTCAACCAGAGCTAGGGGCAAAGAGCCCTGAAACATATGGATTACACTGCCCGGGCACTTTGTGTCCGGGCAGTGCGTTGTATGGAGTGTGGAATGGTTCTGCCTGGGAAAAACGATACAGTGCCGGGGCTGGTCTATTCTGGAAGTCAAGATTTGTCGTTTTCCGCCATCTAAGGGATTGTGTGCACGCGCGTGACAATTGTTTTTGCTCTTCTCTACTTGCTGTTGCTGCTGTACTTTCTGACGCTTTTGCTCCGCATGGTGTTTGACTGGATACAGGTCTTCGCCCGCGACTGGCGGCCCAAGGGTGCTGCCCTTGTCGGGGCTTCAGTTGTGTACAAGCTCACAGATCCGCCGCTGCACAAGCTGCGGGCCCTGATTCCTCCCCTGCGGATCGGGACGGTGGCCTTGGATATTGGCTTCCTTTTACTGCTTGTTGCCGTCGGGATTGGCATGAGTATTACAAAAAGTTTTGTCGGTTAGCGCCGCGTCGTTCGTTTTCGCAAGAGAAAAGCTATATTGTAAAAACCGAGAGACCCCGGTGCAGGCCCACAAGCTTGCATTAGGTACCGCAGTCGGTAGGGCTTCGGCCGGTTCCAGACTCACTAAGACCAATGAGGTGACTAGATGGCGCTTACGCCAGAAGACGTTGTCAACAAGCGGTTCCAGCCGACCAAGTTCCGTGAAGGCTATGACCAGGACGAAGTCGACGATTTTCTTGACGAAATCGTCGTGGAGCTTCGCCGCCTGCATCAGGAGAACGAGGACCTGCGCAAGCAGCTCGCACAGGGGGAAACTGGAAACGCTTCGGTTCCCGCCCAGGCAGCGCCCGTGCCGGCCAAGACTCCCGATGTTGTCGAAGAGCCCAAGAAGCCGGAGCCGAAGGTTGCCGATCCGGCAGCCAAGTCCAAGCCGGAGCCAGTCGTTGTGGAGAAAGCCGTTGCCGCTGAGGCTCCTGCACCCGCAGCTGCGGAATCCCCGGCCGAGACCGCCTCAGGCGTCATCGCCTTGGCCCAGCGCCTGCACGACGAATACGTCAATGCCGGTGTGGAACAGCGCGACAAGATCATTGCCGAGGCTCAGATCGAGGCAAGCACGCTTGTCAACGATGCCCAGGAAAAGAGCCGTAAGACGCTCGGCGCCCTGGAGCAGCAGCGTTCGGTGCTTGAGCGCAAGGTGGAGCAGCTCCGCGGCTTCGAGCGGGACTACCGTTCACGCCTGAAGACCTACATTGAAGGTCAGCTGCGCGACTTGGATGCGCGCGGTTCGGTGGCAGCACCGGACTTCTCCGAGAGCAACTCGGACTCCTAGTCAAGAATTAGAAGCCGGTGGTGCAAGGAAACTTGTTCCACCGGCTTCTTTCTGTTTAATGCAGTGCCTGCGTTCCTTGGCCGCCGGTGCCGCCGGGTCACAAAGCCCGCCTATGATGGAAGCTGTCCCCTTGCCGCAACCAATGAAAGCACCATGAGCGAGAACTCTTTGCCGGGCCCGCACTCCGCCCCCACCACCGCCGCCCGCCGCACGTACTGGTGGCTGTGGATAGGCCTTGCCGCCTTTGCCTATGTCTGCGACCAACTGACCAAGTGGTGGGTGACTTCCACCATGGTGGAAGGCCAAACCACCCCCGTGATTCCGGGGATCCTGCAATGGTATTTCATCCGTAATTCAGGTGCGGCCTTCTCCATCGGTGAAGATTTCACCTGGTTCTTCACCCTGATCATGGCAGCGGTGTCCATTGCCATCATTGTGATTGCGCGCCGCCTCCGCTCCGCATGGTGGGCGATCGGCCTGGGCCTGGTCCTGGGCGGCGCCCTCGGCAACCTGACGGACCGGCTGTTCCGGCCGCCGTCGTTCGCCATGGGCCATGTGGTGGACTTCATCTCCTTCCCCCACTTCGCCATCTTCAACATGGCCGACATGGCCGTTGTGGGCGGCGTGATCACCGTCTGCCTGCTGACCTTGTTGGGTGTGCCGTTGCACGGTGCAAAGGCCGAAGGGAAGGCCGGTGCCGAGACAGTGGCCGAGCCGATGGCCGAGTCTGAGCCCGGGGCCGACTCCGGAACCATTGCGACCGCCCCGGAAACCCCGGCGGACGGGCAGGGAGGGAGGGAGCAACAATGACTGAAACTTTCAACGTCCCCGATGACGTTGCCGGACGCAGGGCCGATGCTTCGCTGGCAGCGCTGCTGGGCATCTCGCGCTCCGCCGCTGCCCTGCTGTGCGCCGAAGGCAACGTCCTGCAAAACGGCGCGGTGCTGGGCAAGAGTGAAAAATTGACTGCCGGAGCCAGTGTGCAGGTGACCATTCCACAGCGACCGGACCCGCTCGCTGTGGTCGTGGAACCTGTGGAAGGCCTCGACATCCTCCTCGACGACGACGACTTTGTGGTGGTGGACAAGCCTGTCGGGGTGGCTGCACACCCTTCGCCTGGCTGGGTCGGACCCACGGTCGTGGGCGGGCTCGCTGCGGCCGGTTATCGCATTTCAACCTCCGGGGCCCAGGAACGGGTGGGCATTGTGCACCGCCTGGACGTGGGCACCTCGGGGGCCATGGTGGTGGCCAAGACCGAGCACGCGTACACCGTCCTGAAGCAGGCGTTCCGCGAAAGGACGGTGGAGAAGGTGTACCACGCCGTGGTCCAGGGCCTGCCCGATCCGTTGCAGGGCACCATCGACGCCCCCATCGGCCGCCATCCGGGCCACGACTGGCGTTTTGCCGTCCTTGAGGACGGGCGCCCCTCGGTGACCCACTATGAAGTGCTTGAGGCGTTTGGCAAGGCTTCGCTGGTGGAGGTGCACCTTGAAACCGGGCGCACGCACCAGATCCGTGTCCATTTCTCGGCCCTGCGCCATCCCTGCGCCGGCGACTTGACCTACGGGGCGGACCCGAAACTTGCCGCCGAACTTGGCTTGACGCGGCAGTGGCTGCACGCCCACCGGCTCGGGTTCACGCACCCGTCGTCGGGGGAGTGGGTAGTCGTGACAAGCCCCTACCCGCAGGACCTGAACTATGCATTGGATCATTTGCGCGGGGAGCACTGACCGCCGCGCCCCGGCGTCCAAATCTCCACGCTCCTGCACTTTCAGGGGTCTTTTCCGGAACGCTCCTGCACCTTTGGTTGAAGAAACGCGAACGCTCTCGCACCAGCTGTGGAGCGTTTGCGATTTGAGCGGCAAAGGTGCGGGAGCGTTGGGGTTTAATGCCCCGAAAGTGCAGGAGCGTCTGGTGGGGGTGGGGCGCATCTTTGGCACGTAGAATGGTCGGGTGGCTAGCTCATCGACTGACAGTTTTGTCCATCTTCACTCACACACCGAATACTCCATGCTTGACGGTGCCGCGCGCCTGACCGAACTGTTTGACGAGGCTAAACGGCTGGAAATGCCCGCCTTGGCCACAACGGACCATGGTTATCTCTTTGGGGCTTTCGACTTTTGGCAAAAGGCCACGAACGCCGGGATCAAGCCGATTATTGGTGTTGAAGCCTATGTCACCCCTGGCACAGCCCGCACTGACAAGACCCGTGTGAAGTGGCGCACCGAGGAAAGCCAGAAGAAGGACGACATCTCCGGCGGCGGCTCCTACACGCACATGACGCTGCTCAGCTACAACAACCAGGGCATGCGGAATTTGTTCAGGGCCTCCTCGCTGGGTTCCCTCGACTCGCCCATGGGCAAGTACCCTCGACTGGACCGTGAACTGCTCAACGAATACCACCCGGGACTCATCGCCACCACCGGCTGCCCCTCGGGAGAGGTGCAGACGCGTTTGCGGCTGGGCCAATACAACGAGGCCAAGGCAGCCGCGGCGGAGTTCCAGGACATCTTCGGCAAAGAGAATTACTTTTGCGAGCTCATGGACCATGGGCTGGACATTGAACGCCGGGTGGTCAAGGACCTGCTGCGCCTGGCCAAGGAACTGGACATTCCACTGGTCGCCACCAACGACCTCCACTACACGCACGAGCATGACGCCAAGGCGCACGAAGCCTTGCTGGCACTGCAATCCGGCTCCACCTTGACCGAGCCCACCTATGACCAGGGCGGGAAGCGCTTTGCCTTCAACGGCAGCGGCTACTACCTGAAATCGGCAGCGGAAATGCGCTCCCTTTTCGCCGAACTGCCCGAAGCCTGCGACAACACGCTGCTCATCGCCGAGCGCTGCGACGTCTCCTTCAACACCGATGCGAACTACATGCCCAGGTTCCCCTGCCCGCCGGGGGAGGACGAAACGTCCTGGATGGTGAAGGAAGTGGACTCCGGCCTTAAATACAGGTACCCGGCCGGCATCCCCGACGACGTCCGCAAGCAGGCGGACTACGAGCTGGAGGTCATCATCAAGATGGGCTTCCCCGGCTACTTTTTGGTGGTGGCCGACTTCATCAACTGGTCCAAGGACAACGGCATCCGGGTGGGGCCCGGGCGTGGCTCGGGAGCCGGTTCCATGGTGGCCTATGCCATGCGCATCACCGACCTGGACCCGCTGCGCCACGGACTGATCTTTGAGCGCTTCCTGAACCCCGAGCGCGTGTCCATGCCCGACTTCGACGTGGACTTCGATGATCGACGCCGCCATGAAGTCATCAAGTACGTGACGGAAAAGTACGGCGACGAGCGCGTTGCCATGATCGTCACCTACGGCAGCATCAAGACGAAGCAGGCGCTCAAAGACGCGTCCCGCGTCCTGGGGCACCCCTTCAGCATGGGTGAAATGCTCACCAAGGCGCTGCCGCCAGCCGTCATGGCCAAAGACATTGCCCTTAGTGACATTGAAAACACCGAGGCCAAGCGCTACGGCGAAGCCGCGGACTTCCGCAACCTCATCAACTCCGACCCCGAAGCGGCGAAGGTCTTTGAACTTTCCAAGGGTCTGGAAGGGCTCAAGCGCCAGTGGGGCGTCCACGCCGCCGGTGTGATCATGAGCTCGGACCCCATCATCGATGTCATCCCGATCATGCGCCGCATCCAGGACGGGCAGGTCATCACCCAGTTCGACTACCCCACCAGTGAGGGCCTCGGCCTGATCAAGATGGACTTTCTGGGGTTGCGCAACCTCACGATCATCACCGACGCGTTGGAGAACATCAAGGCCAACCAGGGAATCGACTTGGACCTGGAGCGCTTGGAGCTCGACGACAAACCGTCCTACGAGCTCATGGCTCGAGGGGACACGCTGGGTGTCTTCCAGCTCGACGGCGGGCCCATGCGGTCCCTGCTCAAGCTCATGCGCCCCGACAACTTTGAAGACATTTCCGCTGTCCTGGCACTGTACCGGCCGGGGCCCATGGGCGCCGATTCCCACACCAACTATGCGCTGCGCAAGAACGGCCTGCAGCCCATCACTCCCATCCATCCGGAGCTGGAAGAGCCGCTTGCCGACATCCTGGGCGGAACCTATGGCCTGATCGTTTACCAGGAGCAGGTGATGTCCATCGCCCAGAAGCTCGCCGGCTACTCGCTGGGACGAGCAGATATTTTGCGCCGTGCAATGGGCAAGAAGAAGAAGTCGGAGCTTGACAAGCAGTATGCCGGCTTCCACCAAGGCATGATCGACAACGGCTATTCCGATGCGGCGGTGGCCACTCTGTGGGCCATCCTGCTGCCGTTCTCCGACTACGCCTTCAACAAGGCCCACTCGGCCGCCTACGGCGTCATCAGCTACTGGACCGCCTACCTCAAGGCGCACTTTCCCGCCGAGTATATGGCGGCTCTGCTGACAAGTGTCGGCGACGACAAGGACAAGCTGGCGCTTTACCTGAACGAATGCCGCCACATGGGCATCACGGTGCTGGCCCCCGACGTCAATGAGTCGGCCTTGAACTTCACCCCGATTGGGCACGACATCCGCTTTGGGATGGGCGCCATCCGCAACGTGGGGGCGAACGTAGTCAACGCACTGGTTGAATCCAGAAAGGAAGCGGGGAACTTTGAGAACTTCCCCGACTTCCTCATGAAGGTCCCCGTGGTGGTGTGCAACAAGCGCACCATTGAATCACTGATCAAGGCCGGTGCCTTTGACACCCTGGGACATCCCCGGCGCGCCCTGGCCATGATCCACGAAGAAGCCGTCGACTCGGTCATCACCATCAAGCGCAACGAGGCCGTGGGGCAGTTTGACCTCTTCGCCGGACTGGGCGACGCGGAACCCGAGTCGGCCTTGGCCACCGAGATCCCGGACCTGCCCGAATGGGAGAAAAAGGACAAGCTGGCTTTTGAGCGGGACATGCTTGGGCTCTACGTCTCGGACCATCCGCTGCAGGGCCTGGAAGGCATTCTGAGCCAAAACGCGGACATGTCGATTACCCAGGTGCTCTCCGACGACGGTCCCTCCGACGGGCACATCTTCAGCATTTCCGGCATGATCACCAACCTCCAGCGCCGCATCGCCAAGAGCAGCGGCAACCCCTATGCTCGCTGTGAAGTTGAGGACTTGGGCGGCTCGCTCGAGGTCATGTTCTTTGGCCAGGTCTACGGACCGATCGCCACCATCTTGGCCGAGGACTTGATCGTGGTGGTCAAGGGAAGGCTGCAAAAGCGCGACGACGGTGCCATCACCTTGAACGCGATGGAACTCTCCGTCCCCGACCTGAGCGAAGGCCTCGCCGGTCCGCTGGTGATTTCCATGCCGGAGCACAAGGCCAACGAGGGGGTGTTGGTGGCGCTGAAGGACATCCTGGGGGACCACCGCGGCAACACCGAGGTCAAGATGCACCTCGCAGGGAGCCGTGCCGTGAAGGTCATGAAGCTGCCCCTGCACCACAGGGTGAATCCCACTCCGGCGCTCTTTGGTGACTTGAAAGTTTTGCTGGGGCCGACATGCCTGGAGGGATGATGTGGGGCCGCTGGCTTGCCGTGTTCGGCATCACCGGGGCAGCCGCGGGGATCCTCTGGTGGCTGGCAGCCCCCACCGGGGCCTTTTACGGCGACGGCAAGGACTACATCGAGTGGTTTCCGCGCGACGCCGTGCTTGCGCTGCTGCTGACGCTGGCCGGGGTGGGTGCTGGGTTGCTGGCACTGTGGACCCGTCGCCGCAGGCGCCGCAACGGTGACGGAACGGTGGTGCCGGAAGGCGTCTTGGTGCTCGTGCTGGCGGTGGGGGGTCTGGCAGGCTCCGTCCTTGCCTGGCGCATGGGCGTTTTTGCCGGGGACCTCTTTGGCAGCCCGCCCTCGCCCATGGAGAATCCCAGCATGGTCTTCTCCCTGCGCTCGGGCCCCGTGCTGGTGTTGTGGCCGTTGGCCAGTGTGCTGGTGCTGTTCCTTCGCTCGTTGTACTCCTATGCCTTTCTCCCTGCGGCGCTGGACCACGAGGTGGGAAGCAGCAGGTAAACTCATGTGTTGTGAGCAACTTTGAATCCACTGAGTCCCCTGAGCCCAGCCCGGAAACAGCAACAACAGCGGCAACAGCAGACAACGGAGCCACTTCCGTGGTGTCCCTACGCCGCACGGACTTGCGCGGACAGACCCTCACCCTTGCTGAGATGAAGCATGCCGTGCCCCGCACGGCGCAGTCCACCGTTTCCACTGCCGAGGCGGCTGTGCACGGCATCATCGCAGACGTTCGCGGGCGTGGCCATGCAGCCCTGGCGGACCTGGCAAAGAAGTTCGACGGCGTCGAGCAGGAACATGCCCGTGTCCCTGCCGCCGCCCTCGCCAACGCCCTTGAATCGCTGGATCCACAGGTGCGTGCGGCGTTGGAGGAGTCCATTGCGCGGGCGAAAGCCTTTGCGCAGGCGCAAAAGCCCGCCAATGTCGACTTCCAGGTGGCCGACGGGGCCATGGTTTCCGCGCACTGGATTCCCGTGCGCCGCGTGGGCCTGTATGTGCCGGGGGGCCTGGCCGCCTACCCGTCTTCAGTCGTCATGAACGTTGTCCCGGCCTTGGCCGCCGGAGTGGCTTCCGTGGCCCTGGCGTCGCCGCCGCAGAAGGACTGCGGCGGGCTGCCGGACCTCACCGTGCTGGCAGCGGCGGCGCTGTTGGGCATTGACGAGGTGTATGCCATGGGCGGGGCGCAGGCCATTGCTGCCTTCGCCTACGGTGCGGCCGCCGGCAGCAGCGCCAACGGTGAAGGGGATGCCATTGAACCGGTTGACGTTGTCACCGGGCCCGGCAATATTTTTGTGGCCACGGCCAAGCGCCTTGTCAAGGGCGTTGTCGGCATCGACTCGGAAGCCGGCGCCACTGAAATTGCCGTGTTGGCCGACGGCTCGGCCAACCCCGTGTTCGTCGCAGCAGACCTCATCAGCCAGGCGGAGCACGATCCCAACGCCGCCTCGGTATTGGTGACGACGTCCGTGGAACTGGCCGACGCCGTCGAACGCGAAGTGGTGCGCCAGGCGGCACTGACCACACACCGGGAACGGGTGGAAACGGCGTTGGTCGGACCGCAGTCCGGTATTGTCCTGGTGGAGGATCTGGACCAAGGGGTGGCTGTGTGCAACGCCTACGCCGCCGAACACCTTGAAGTTCTCACCGAAAACCCTGCCGCCGTGGCTGCCCGAATCACCAGTGCAGGGGCCATCTTCGTGGGGGCGTACAGCCCCGTGAGCCTGGGCGACTACTGTGCCGGGTCAAACCACGTTTTGCCCACCAGCGGCACGGCCGCCTTCTCCTCCGGCCTGAATGTGACGACGTTCCTGCGCGCCGTGCAACTCGTCAACTACAGCAAGGAAGCGCTGGCCCAGGTGGCCGGGCACGTGATGACACTCTCAAAGGCCGAAGGGCTGCCGGCCCACGGCGACGCCGTGGCGGTGCGCTTCCCCTGAGGAGTGCGCGCCGCGCAGGCATAATTACACGATTGTTATTTGATCTTTTCCCCGCCTAGACTGGGAAAACAACGATCCTGAAGGGAGCCAGTGCATGTATTGCCCGTTTTGCCGCAATCCCGACTCCCGAGTGGTTGATTCCCGCCTCTCCGACGACGGCTCGTCCATTCGCCGCCGTCGGCAATGCACGGAGTGCGGGCGCCGCTTCAGCACCATGGAAACTGCGAGCCTGTCCGTCAGCAAGCGTTCCGGGGTGGCTGAGCCCTTCAGCCGCGGCAAGATCATCAGTGGCGTGCGCAAAGCCTGCCAGGGCCGCCCCGTCACCGACGACGACTTGGCCAAGCTCGCCCAGGAGGTCGAGGAGTCCATCCGGGCCAGCGGTGCAGCGGAAGTTGACGCCAATGAGGTGGGATTGGCCATCCTTGAACCGTTGCGACGCCTCGATGTGGTGGCCTACCTGCGCTTTGCCAGCGTGTACCGGGCCTTTGAGTCGCTGGAAGACTTTGAAACGTCCATCGCCGATCTGCGCCGCGAGTATCCCGACGGCACCGACCGGCGGGACGAATCCGCAGCCGCGGAGCAGTAGCCAGGCAGCCAGCGCCGCTCCATGGGACATGCGGACGCAACCTTCGCCGGCTCGCCGCCCACGGCCTTGACCCTAATGCCGTGGGCGGCTGTCGCGGCTACTTGGTCAACTTGAAGTGCACTGCGGCCTGTAGCGCTCCGCCCACGATGCCGGCATTGTTCTTTAGCTGCGCCGTGATGATCTTGGTTCGCAGCTTCAGTTTGGGAAGGTAATCCTCACTGCGCTTGGAAATGCCGCCGCCAATGATGAACAGCTCCGGTGAGAACAGAAATTCCACGTGCGAGAAGTAGCGCTGCAAGCGCACCGCGTACTCGTCCCAGTCCAGATCGTCGCGTTCGCGCGCACTGGCGGAGGCCCTGCTTTCAGCGTCGAAACCGTCAATTTCCAGGTGTCCCAGCTCCACGTTGGGGACCAGGATGCCGTCGTGGATAAACGCCGAGCCGATGCCCGTACCCAAGGTGATGAGAAGGACGGTGCCCTTGACACCCTGGCCTGCGCCATAGCGGGCTTCGGCCATGCCGGCGGCGTCGGCGTCGTTCATGACCTGCACGTCGCGTCCCAGTTCCTTGGTGAAGATGGAGTCCACGTCGGCGTCAATCCACGACTTGTCAACGTTTGCCGCTGAGAGGGCCACCCCGTGGGAGATGATGGCCGGGAACGTGATGCCGACAGGTGCGTCGTGGGCCGGCGCGTCCGGGCGGGTCATCAACTCGTCCACAATCTCCTTGACCACCCTCGCCACAGCGTGGGGCGACGACGGGCTCGGCGTGGGGATCCTGTAGCGCTCGCCCAGCATATTCCCGGTGCTGAGCTCGATAATGCCGCCCTTGATGCCAGTACCGCCGATGTCGATGCCAATGACAGTGCTGGACGAAGAATGCTTCTTGGACATGGATGCTCCAGGGGTAGAAGTGGTGTGGGTGGTTGCTAGGGAAGTGTCAGGACTTCGGCTCCGGTGGCGGTGACCACCATGGTGTGCTCAAACTGGGCCGTGCGCTTGTGGTCGCGGGTGACTACCGTCCAGTCGTCGGCCCACATGTCCCAGTCAATGGTACCCAGGGTCAGCATGGGTTCAATGGTGAAGACCATTCCCTCTTCCAACACGGTGTTGTAGGCGGGGGCTGCGTCATAATGCGGAATAATCAAGCCCGTGTGGAACGCCTCGCCCACGCCGTGCCCGGTGAAGTCCCGAACCACTCCGTAGCCAAAGCGCTTGGCGTAGGAAGCGATGGTGCGGCCGATGACGTTGATTTCACGCCCGGGCGCCACTGCCCTGATGGCCCGGTTCAAGGACTCCTGCGTGCGCTCCACCAGCAGCCTCGACTCTTCATCGACGTCGCCGACGGTGAAGGTCCAGTTGGTGTCGCCATGCACGCCGTTCTTAAACGCGGTGATGTCAATGTTGATGATGTCCCCGTCTTCGACGACGGTGCTGTCGGGGATGCCGTGGCAGATCACTTCATTGAGCGATGAGCACAGGGACTTGGGGAAACCGCGGTAGCCCAGCGTTGACGGATAGGCCTTGTGGTCAAGGAGGAACTCGTGGCCAACTCGATCCAAGGCGTCGGTGGTGACGCCGGGAACAATGTTGTTTCCCACTTCAACGATGGCCTGGGCGGCAATCTTGGAGGAAACGCGGATTTTCTCCAGCGTCTCGGCGTCCTTCACCTCTGATCCCTTGAACGGGGCAGGGCCCGTCCTGCCCACGTATTCGGGGCGTGGAATGGAGTGCGGGACGAAAAGCTGCTCGCTGACGGTGCCGGGAACAAGCTTGCCGATGGGGGCCGTAAGTGCTGTGGAAGACATATAGCCATCCTATAAGTTTTGCTCGCCGTTTGTGGTGCACCTGCCAAGACTGCCCGGTCGGCCTAGGATGGCAACTGTCGAGCAAAGATCCCGCGCAGAAACGGAGAGCACCATGGCACAGTATTGGTACAACGTGGAAACCCATGAAGTGGAAAAGAACGCCCAGTCAGGGTGGAGGTCGCTCATTGGTCCCTACGACAGCAGGGAGGAAGCCGAGGCTGCCCTTGCCAAGGTTCGCGAACGCAATGAAGTTGCAGACACCCTCGACGAGGAAGACGACGACTACTAGGTCGACTGCTAGAAGGTGTGCTCGGGGCCGGGGAACACGCCGTTGCGCACCTCGTCACCATACTCCTTGGCCGCGTCGGCGAGGATGGTGCGCATGTGGGCGTATTGCTTGACGAACTTGGCCATTTTCCCGGTCCGCAGCCCGGCCATGTCCTGCCACACCAGCACCTGTCCGGTGGTGGCGTTTCCGGCACCGATGCCCACAGTAGGCACGGCAACGGCGGCGTCCACGGCGGCGGCCGTGGTGGCCGGAACCATTTCCATCAACACACAGAACGCCCCGGCGTCGGCCAGTGCCACGGCGTCGTCAATCATGTCCTGTGCCATGTCGCCGCGGCCCTGCACACGGTAGCCGCCCAGCATGTGCTCGCTTTGGGGAGTGAAGCCGATGTGGGCCATGACGGGGATGCCGGCCTGGGTCAGTGCGCGCACGGTGGGGGCGTAGTAGGCGCCGCCCTCCATCTTCACGGCGTGGACCAGGCCTTCCTTCATCAGGCGCACACAGGAGGCAACGGCCTGTTCAGTGGATGCTTCGTAGCTGCCGAAGGGTAGATCGGCCACCACTAGGGCGCGCTTGGCACCAGCTGTGACGGCGCGGCAGAAGATGATCATTTCATCAAGGGTGATGGGCAGCGAGGTTTCATTTCCCAGGACGTTGTTCGAGGCAGAGTCGCCCACCAGCAGCACCTCAATGCCGGCCTCATCAAAAATTTGCGCCGTGTACTGGTCGTAGGCGGTGAGCATGGCGAACTTTTCACCGGCCAGCTTGGCCGCCCGCAGGTGATGCGTGCGGATTTTGGCAGCCGTGGAGGGAATGCCCGAGGGAGAGTTCTTGGTTCCTGCGCCGGCGCCGTAGGGGGCGGCCAGCTCGGCGGGCTCTGCCGCTGCATCGGGGGCTTCCGTGGCTTTGGACACGGCGGAATCAGGGGTGCTTGTCGGTGACATGCCACCAGCCTATTACGACTCGGGGCGGGAAGCGGGCAATGCACCGGGCGGCCAGTTGAGTAGAGTATTCACAGAAGGAAGCAATCGTGTTCGCGATCCAGTCCACGGCCGGCCGGTACGCGGCGGCTGCGGACCGGGCGTCAACGAAAAGAGGCAGCGAAAATGAACCGTCAGCAGGAATTTGTATTGCGCACCATTGAAGAGCGCGATGTCCGGTTTGTGCGGCTCTGGTTCACCGACGTTGTGGGCAGCCTGAAGTCGGTGGCCCTGGCCCCTGCCGAAGTGGAAGGCGCCTTTGAAGAGGGCTTGGGCTTTGACGGCTCCGCCATTGACGGCTTGGCCCGGATCTTTGAATCCGACATGCTCGCCATGCCCGACCCTTCCACCTTTCAGATCCTGCCGTGGCGAGGGGCGACCGAGCAGACATCTCGCATGTTTTGCGACATTCTGACCCCTGACGGCGAGCCCTCCGCCGCGGACCCGCGCAACGTTCTCAAGCGCACGCTGGAGAAGGCCGCCGACATGGGCTTCACGTGCTACACCCACCCCGAAATTGAGTTTTACCTGTTGAAGTCGGACCGGCCGGGACCCGACGGCGTCCCTGTCCCTGTTGACTACGCGGGCTACTACGACCATGTGCCGGGAGGCGTGGCGCAGGACTTTCGCCGCACAGCCGTGACAATGCTCGAAGACGTCGGCATCTCCGTGGAGTTCAGCCACCACGAGGGCGGCCCGGGCCAAAATGAGATCGATCTGCGCTACGCCGATGCACTCCAGACGGCGGACAACATCATGACGTTCCGGACGGTGGTCCGTGAGGTGGCCATTCAGCAAGGCACCTACGCCACGTTCATGCCCAAACCGTTCTCCGACCACCCGGGGTCCGGCATGCACACCCATTTCTCCCTGTTTGAGGGCGACAGCAACGCTTTCCATGAGCCGGGAGCCGAGTTTCAGCTCTCCAAGACGGCGCGGCAGTTCATGGCCGGAATCTTGCACCACGCACCGGAATTCACGGCCGTCACCAATCAGTTCGTGAACTCCTACAAGCGCCTGTGGGGCGGAGGGGAAGCCCCCAGCTATGTGTCCTGGGGACACAACAACCGCTCTGCGCTGATGCGAGTGCCGCTGTACAAGCCGGGGAAGGGCCAGTCCGCCCGGCTTGAGTACCGTGGAATCGACTCCGCAGCCAACCCGTACCTGGCCTATTCCGTGTTGCTGGGTGCCGGGTTGAAGGGCATCGAGGAAGAATACGAACTTCCGGAGTCGGCCGTTGAGGACATCAGTGCGTTGACGAGCGGCGAACGCCGGGCCATGGGTCACGATCCGCTGCCCTCCAGCCTGCACGACGCCGTGCGCCAGATGGAGGAATCAGAACTGATGCCACAAATCCTGGGCGAACAAGTCTTTGAGAACTTTTTGCGCAACAAGCGTGAGGAGTGGCAGGAGTATCGGCGCCAAGTGACCCCGTACGAAATAAACCGCTACCTGGGGGTGCTGTAGGACCTGCCATGAGTTCGCTGACCCGCACCCTCATCACCCGTGGCTTCTCCGACTTGGAAACGTGCGAGCGGTTCCTGGGATTTTCCGAACTGGCGGAGCTGGACCAACTCTGGCTCCTTGATGCCCTGTCCGTGGCCGACAACCCCGATCTGGCGTTGCAGTCGCTTGTGCGGTTGATCAGTGCCGTGCCCGAGAGCTCCGCCAAGCTGAGCGTGCTTGATCCGGAGACGGGGGAGTCGGTCGCCAACGAGGGGCTGTTCAGGCTGTTGGGTGCTTCGGAGGCCCTGGCCGATTTCCTGATGCGCCACCCCGAACACCTTGACGTGGTCGATGCCGTGGCTTCCCCCGAACCGGTGCCGATTGACAGTGAAGCGCTGCGGGATTCGCTGCTGCACGCGGTGGGCGCGGACCCGGCGGCGGCGACGCCTGTGGCGACGCTGTCCGGCACCGAAGCACGCATTGCCTTGCGCACTCGGTACCGCCGGCACCTATGCGAGCTGGCGTTGCGGGACCTTGGGGCCGCTGCCCCGCAGGAGGCTATGCCGTTGGTGGGCGCCGAACTGGCGGATCTGGCAGCCGCCGCGGTCGAGGCTGCCTTGGCGGTGGCCCGCAATGAAGTGGGCGCAACTGCCGGGGTGGAGAATGTTGCTGCGGTGCGTCTGGCCGTCATCGGCATGGGCAAGTGCGGGGCTCGGGAGTTGAACTACATTTCCGATGTTGACGTCATGTACGTCGCCGATCTGTTGCACGACGGCGAACCCGCCTCGGGCGGTTCGCACACCCCGGGCGCGGGCCATGCGGGCGATCTGGACGACGGGCACGTGGCACGGATCGGCAATGCCCTGGCCGGGGCCGTCTCACGGACCATTTATGCGGCGGAACGTGAACCAGGCCTGTGGGAGGTCGACGCGAATCTGCGTCCGGAGGGCAAGGACGGGCAGCTGGTCCGGACACTGGAGTCCTATCTGGCCTACTACCATCGCTGGGCGCAGAGCTGGGAGTTTCAAGCCTTGCTGAAGGCGCGCGCCATCGCGGGGGACAAGGAGTTGGGCACGGCGTTTGAGGAAGCTGTTGCGCCGCTGATTTGGTCCTCATCGGAACGCGACGGCTTTGTGGGATCCGTCCAGGCCATGCGCCGACGGGTTACGGCCCACATTCCCGACGCCGAGTCGGCACGTCAGATCAAGCTGGGCCGGGGAGGGTTGCGCGATGTGGAGTTCACTGTCCAGCTGCTGCAACTTGTCCATGGCAAGAATGACACCAGTTTGCGAGTCCGGTCCACCACCGCCGCCATTGATGCCCTGGTGAAGGCCGGGTACGTCGGCCGCACCGACGCTGCGCTGATGCTTGGGCACTACACCTTCCTGCGGGTCTTGGAACACAGGATCCAGCTTGTGCAGATGCGCCGCACCCACACCATGCCCACGGCGCCCGATCAATTGCGGGCATTGGCACGGGCACTGGAAGGTCCGTTGAGCGTGAAAAGACCCAGTGCCGAGTCGCTCCTGGCAGATTGGGCAAAGGTCAAGCGGTCCGTCAGTTCCTTGCACGAGCAGATCTTCTACCGCCCCATTTTGGCCAGGGTTGCGAACCTCAGCTCCGAGGATGCGGCACTGACCACGGATGCGGCGCGAGCCCGTCTGGCAGCGTTGGGCTACCGGGACACTGAAGGCGCGGTGCGCCACATTGAGGCCTTGACGGCAGGGGTGAGCCGCCGTGCCGCACTGCAACGGCAGTTGTTGCCTGTTCTGCTTGGCTGGCTGGCCGCCGGCGTCGACGCCGACGCCGGCCTGCTCAATTTCCGCCGGGTCAGCGATGCATTGGGGACCTCGCACTGGTATCTGGGCATGTTGCGCGACCATCAGGCTGCGGCCGAACGGCTGTGCCACCTGCTTTCCAGCTCAAGGCTGATCAGCGACCGGTTGGAGGTGTCCCCGGAAGCCACGGCTTGGCTGGGCAACGCCAAGGACCTGGTGCCGCAGAGCTTCTCCGCGCAGTGGGCGGAGATCCAGTCCACCTTTGTGCGCCACGGGGAAACCATGGAGTCCATTCGGTTGATCAGGCTCATCCGGCAGCGGGAAATTCTGCGCGTGGCCATCGCCGACTCTTGCGGCCTCCTGGACCAGGACCACGTTTCCCAGGCGCTTAGCGACACGGACAGGGCCGCCGTCCTGGGCAGCCTGATGGTTGCTGAAACCGAGGTGCAGGCGGGCGGACCAGCCATGACCAAAATGCTGGTGGTCGCCATGGGGCGCCAGGGCGGACGGGAGATCGGTTACGGATCCGATGCCGACGTCCTGTTCGTGCACCGTCCAGTGGAGGGTCTTCCCGAGCAACTGATGGAGCAAGCGGGACAACAGGCCAAGGCCATTGTGCAGAAGTTGGTGTCCCTGCTCACCGCGCCGGTTCGCCCGGCCATCCAGGCTGAGCGGGTGCTCAGCATTGACGCAGACCTGCGCCCCGAAGGGCGCAAGGGCCCGTTGGTCCGTTCCCTGGACGCTTACCGGGAATATTATGCCCGCTGGTCCTCAGCGTGGGAAGCGCAGGCGCTGCTGCGCGCCAGGCCGATGGCAGGCTCCGACAGCCTTGCCTTGGACTTCGTGGAGATGGCCGACCCCATCCGCTATCCAAGAAACATTTCCGAAGCGGACCAGCGCGAGATCAAGCGTCTCAAAGCGCGCATGGAAGGCGAACGCTTGCCGCGCGGTGCCGATCCATCCCGCCATGTGAAGCTGGGTCGGGGCGGGCTCAGCGACGTTGAATGGCTTGTCCAGCTGTGGCAGCTCCAGCATGCCCACACACACCCGGAACTGCAGACCACGCAAACCATTGCCGCGTTGCACGCCGCTGCCGCCATCGGCCTGGTGGACGCGACGGATGCGGAAATCCTTGAGTCGGCGTGGCGCTTGGCAGGCAAGATCCGCAACGCCATCGTGATGTGGACGGGAAAAAATTCCGATGTTCTGCCATCGGACAGGCGGGATCTGGAAGCCATTGCCCGGTGGTGTGGCTACGAACCCGGCCAAGCAGCTGCTTTTGAAGAGGACTATCTGAGCCTGACCCGCCGCGCCCGCGGCGTCTTTGAGCACTTGTTCTACGGCTAGCCTGTCATGCGGGCCCGAGCGTGCGAGAGCATGGTGACAACCGGCACTCCGGTGACCAGTTCGCCGTCGTGCACGAAGCCTTCCTCACGGCCGGTGAGGTCCGCGATGAGGCGGCCTTTCCACAGGGCCAGAAGCCCTGCATGTTCCTGCAACGGGGCCAGGTTGTGCAACTCCCCAGGATCGTCGTCGAGGTTGAACAGTTCCTGGGTTCCCCATTCCGAAGCCCACAGGTATTTGATGTGGCCGTCGGTGACCCATTGCAGGGACTGGCCGAAGTACACGTGCTCGCCGTGCAACCACTCCCGCCACGGTTCCTGCGGATCCGCCGCGGCAGAGCGCACGAATCGTGCCAGGGACTTTCCATCACAGGACTCGGGGACGGGGACACCGGCCAGTTCCAGCAGGGTGGGCATGACGTCTCGCAGCTCCACCACTTCATCCACAACGGCCCCGCGCGTGGCGGAGGCGTCGTTGGGTGAGGGGCAGACGATCAAGGGCACTCGGGCGGAACCCTCGTAGCCGACGGCCTTGCGATAGAAGTCGTGGTCGCCGAGCATTTCGCCGTGGTCGGACGTGAAGGCAAGGATGGTGTCGTCGGCCAGCCCAAACTCGTTCAGCGCTTCAATCAGACGCATGAGCTGGAAGTCTATCTGGGTCATCAACCCGTAGTATCCGGCCCTTGCCCGATGTGTGACGGCCTCCGAAAGCTTGCCAAAGGCGAGCTGGTGGTTGCCGTCTGTGCGCACCGACTCATAGTGGTTTTCCCAGTCGCCCAGTCGTCGCTTGAAGGCCGGCAGGTCAAGGTACATGTCCATCGCCCAGGCCGGCGGATCGTACGGCGGATGCGGACGGTGAAAGGACAGGTAAAGGAAGAACGGACGGGTTGGGTCGCGGCGGTACAGCCACTCGACGGCTTGGGTTCCGGCCCATGATGTGGGGTGCAGTCGTTCAGGCTTGTCCCACGGCCTGGCCACGGTTGAGTTGCAGCCTGCGCCGTGGTCGAAGTACTCCTCGTCGGGGGTGACGCCCGGCTGGCGGCGCAGCCACGGGACGTAGTCGTCGAAGAACTTGAAGTCGCGTTTGTGCTCCTTGCGAGCAAAGTGCAGGAAGCCGTCGTGCAGGATGACGTCGTCAAAGCCCACGCGGCTGCGCTCGGGATAGACATGGAGTTTGCCAATGGCCTGGCTTTGGTAGCCAGCCTTGCGAAACTCGCCTTGCAGCGTGACGGGATGGACGTCGTCGAAGTTCACGCCCTCTTGGTAGCCAACGCGACCATGCCGTTCCTGAGACTGGCCGGTAAACAAGGCGACCCGGGCTGGGACGCACGTGGGGGTGGCCGAAT
The DNA here is from genome assembly GCF_030063185.1 of Arthrobacter sp. H35-D1. GTDB lineage: Bacteria > Actinomycetota > Actinomycetes > Actinomycetales > Micrococcaceae > Specibacter. The sequence continues at coordinate 71,394 of NZ_JASISP010000005.1, read as the reverse complement.
AAGCGTGCCGGAAGCGGGCCCCCTTGCCTGCCAACTCATCCAGATGCGGTGTTTGGACGTAGGGATGTCCTTCCGCGCCAAGAGCGTCGCCGCGCCATTCATCGGCACAAATGAGGATCACATTGGGCTTGTCCATTTGCTGCTTTCTTTGGGCCGCCATGCGGCGGCAAGTCATCTGGAACACCTCCACCGTACTCGATAGCTACTTACCAAGGGTGACGCTCGAAGCCGGTTGGTGAGCGTCGGTCTTGGCCGAGAGGCTTTGGGTCGATCTGGCCGATTCCGGACCACCTGGTCCGCCTATGCGTCAGCCCACATCGGTCCACGTGGAATTGTTCATCCAACATCCGGGCGAGGAACTTCTTAGCGATCTTCTGCCCTTTTTGGTCTCATCGCGTCATCGCTGCGTTGGCTGTGCCATGGCGTTATTTGTGGTGTTTGTGGGTGTAGGTGATGAGGAATTGTTCTAGTGGGCTTGTGTGGGTGGGGTTGGTGGTGGGTGCGGTGGTGTGGAGGTTGGTGTTGAGGGCGTTGTTGAGTTTTTTCTTGAGCCATTTGGGGAAGGCTGGTGGTCGGGGTTCCTGGTATTGGGGTGGGTGGTATGTGCCGGAGGGGCTGAGCCAGGCGGTGGTGCCGTCGTTGGCGGGCAGGGGTTTCCAGCCGCGGAGGCGGATCGTGGTGCGTTGGGGGTCGTGTTCGCGGCGGTAGTTCCCGTGTTGGTCTTTGTCGTCTGTGAAGTGTTTGAGGTGGTGGTGGCGCTTGCAGGCGGGGCGTTGGTTGGCCAGGGTGGTTTCCCCGCCGTGTTCGAATGCTTGGAGGTGGTCGGTGTCGGTGTCCATGACGGGGTTGGGGCAGTTGGGGACATAACAGCCTCCGGCGAGGGCGCGCAGGACAGCTTTTTCGGTTTCGCGGATCGTGTATCGGGTGGGGTTCATTGCCAAGGGCTCATCGGTGACGGGGTCGGTGAGTACGCGCAGGAACGTGGTGGAGTTGGCGAGGAGTTTCCGGGCGATCGGGGCGGGGACGGGGCCGGTGCCGACGAGTTCGCCTGGTTCATCGGTGATGTTCAGCGCGGACAGGAACGGCACGGTGACCAAGACCAGGGCTTTGGGCATGGGAGGGTCGGTGATGGTGTGGTGGGTTCGGATTGCTTCGAGTTGGTCGAGGTAGTCCTGTTCGGGATGTTCCGGGATTCCGTCCACGACCCCGTCAATGTAGCCTGATCCATCGCTGAGGAGTTCCCCGACCACGGGCACGTCTTCCACCCCGGCCTCGGGCGGCTCACCTCCGTCGTGCTCCACACGATCAGGGTGTCCCGCACCAGCAGGGTGTTCCGCCGCATCCGGGTCGGCGTCTTGGCCGGCTCTGGGGCTGTTTTTCATCGTCTTGTTGCCGGTGGTGGTGGTGTTTTCGCTGGCAGTGGGTTGTGTGGAGCTTGCGCCAGGGGCACTTTTGCCGGTGGCAGCGCTTTCCTGGTCACCGGTGGCGGCGGGTCCTGCATTATCCGAGTTGGCGGCACCGTCGGCACCGTCTGCATCGTCGTTGTCCTCGCCGCCGTCTGTGGTGTCTGTGTCGCCGTCGTCGTCGATGTCGTCGCTGGGGTTGCGGTGCGCCCATGGCGGTGCTTCTTCGATGAGCGAGACTCCGAAAGCGGAGTTCGCACCGAACGGGACGTCGCCGGCCTGGTTCGGGGGCTCTGAACTATCCGTATCGTTGCTGTGGCTGCCCATGCTGCCAGTGCTGGCGTCACCGTGGCTAGCATTGCTTCCTGAGTGGTTCTTTCCGGCACCAGTGTTGCCGTTGTCACCAGCATCGGCGTTGTCGTGGTCGGTGTGGCCGTTGTCGGTGTTGCTGGCTGGGGTGGGGAGGGGTTGTTGGTTGAGGAGGAGGGTGGTGGCGACGTCGACGCGTAGTTGCGCCAGGGTCCTGTGCTCCCCGCTGCCGTTATCGCTCTGCTGGCTGCCCCGGCCGGGCTTGCCGCCGTTGCCATCGTTGTTGTTGCCTGGTCCGGTGGTGTTGTGTTTGATGGTGCGTGCTGTGCGGGTGGCGTGGACCCAGATGGCTTCGGCGCTGATGGTGGGGATGTGCAGGGTGAGCCAGGACATTCCGTCGCGTCCGGGGTCCAGGGTCATGGCCCGGTGCCGGTAGGCCTGGCGGGTGGCGGTGGTCATGGTTTCCGGGTGGGTGCTTTCCCTGGCGCGGCGGGCTTTGGAGGCGAATCCGGAGGCTGTGGTGCCCGGGGCCAGGCGCAGCAGGCGTTGTTCAAAGACGGTGATCTGTTCGGCGGTGATGGTGGGGGTTTCGGCCAGGGTGTTGCATTCATCCACGATCAGCCCCGCGTGGCGGTAGGAGAGCACCCCGGCGTGCAGTGCTGCCAGGGTGTGTCGGTGGGTGGTGGTCAGGGCGGTGCTGTGGTGCGCCAGCGCGGTGACAGTGCGTTCGGGAAGACACAGGGTCAAGGCGATGTCGGTGCAGGCACTGGCTTCGGCGATTCCTGCCTGCCAGGAATCAAGACCCACCGCGGTGCCCTCGACGTTCGCTGCTGCGATGATCCGGGCGACAAGTTCTGCCTTGCAGGCCGCGGTGGCGTCTTCGAGGCGCTTCAACACCAGCAACGCCTGGATTCCGGCGTCGTACACGGCCCGGGCAACCCCCACCCGCGAGGGCGGCTCGGGAACCGGGGGAGGAAAAGGAATAAACCCCGGCAGGCCTGCCAGTGCCGCAGTGTCAGGGCCAAAGGGTTCAATGGAAGGAAGAGTGATCGCACCAAGCAGTGCAGCCACATCCGCTGTGGCTGGAAAGCCCCGGTCCCCGGGGAACTCCTCCCGACTACTCATACCCCCATAATACCCTCACCGTTATGTAACTGCAATAGATACGCGTACATAGATACGAATAATTCGCAGCGTTCCACCACCGGTCCCGTCAATCCCGAGCACCGGATACGACACGCTTAATCAACACCGATGGCCGCCTATCCATTGGAAGTCGTGCATGCAGGGCCACGATTGCACGAAGTTTCCGGCGAATGTTCGACGCGTCGGAGACGGACATCCAGAGAACAACGTTTCAAAAGTTGGACGTCGGTGGCGCCAAGCGCGCCGGTGAGGTGAGCGCAATCGTGGCGTGCATCGCATGGGGCAGGCAAAACCTGTACCGTCGAGGGGTACTTCATTCGGCCAACGCGGGTCGAAACACCATTTCAAGGGAAAATTTATGCTGAGGCGTCCACCCATGTGGCGGCGCAGAGGTGGCACTTTTGCCGCTCTCGCCGCCTTTTTTACTGTTGCCATCATGTTCTTCGGGATCGGCGGGGCGTCGGCGCTGACGGCTCCGGCCACCCTCGCAGACCAAAGTGCACCCCTTCCGCTCGGTTCGACCGTGCAAACCGGAGCCGTTCACACTGACGTCAAGGGCAAGACGTTCGCGATTGCCACGGATACCACTTTTGCGCCCTTTGAGTTCCGTGACGGTAGCGGCGAGCTCGTGGGCATTGACATGGACCTCTTGCGGGCCATTGCCACGGATCAGGGCTTCGAAGTTGATGTCAAATCCCTTGGCTTCGACGCCGCACTGCAGGCCTTGCAGTCGAACCAAGTGTCGGGCGTCATCGCCGGCATGTCCATCACGGACGAGCGCAAAAAGGTTTTTGACTTCTCTGCTCCCTACTTTGACTCCGGCGTGCAGATGGCTGTTACCAAAAATAACCAGGACATCAAGTCCTACGAAGACCTCAAGGGAAAAACTGTAGTCGCCAAGCGCGGCAGCGAGGGCGAAACGTTCGCCAACTCCATCAAGGGCGAGTACGGCTTCACGGTCAAGGCGCTTGCCGACTCGGCCACCATGTACGACGACGTCAAGGCCGGCAATTCCGTGGCCGTCTTCGACGACTATCCGGTGCTTGCCTACGGCGTCAGCCAAAACAATGGACTGAAGATCGTCACGGAGAAGGAACAAGGCAGTTCCTACGGGTTCGCAGTCAACAAGGGCCAGAACCAGGATCTGCTGGCAGCATTCGATTCGGGCTTGGCCAACCTTAAAGCCAATGGCGAATACCAGAAGATCCTTGACAAGTACTTGGCCAAGTCCGAGGTGGAGGAGCAAGGCGGCTTCTTCCAGCTCGTCAAGGACAGCTTTCCGGCGCTGATGAAGGGCCTGTGGCTGACAATGGTCGCCACTGTGCTGTCGCTGGCCATAGCGCTGGTGCTTGGCGTCGTCTTTGGCTTCTTCAAGGTCGCCGAAAGCAGGATTCTGCGCGGCATCGCCACGACGTATGTGGCAATCTTCCGCGGCACCCCGCTGCTGGTGCAAGCGTTCTTCTTTTACTTCGGCCTGCCGCAGATGACAGGGCAGCCCCTTAGTGTACTGGCCGCCGGCGTCATCACCCTGAGCTTGAACGCCGGTGCCTACATGACCGAAATTGTCCGCGGCGGCATCCAGTCCGTCGACGCCGGACAGCTGGAAGCCAGCCGCAGCCTGGGCCTGGGCTACGTCACCTCCATGCGCCGTGTAGTGGTACCGCAGGCGGTCAAGATCATGACGCCGTCGTTCATCAACCAGTTCGTCATCACCTTGAAGGACACCTCCTTGCTGGCTGTCATCGGCTTTGCGGAATTGACCTACCAAGGCCAGCAGATCTACGCCTCGAACTTCCGCACCGGCGAGACCCTGCTGATTGTGGCGGCGCTGTACTTCATTGTCATCACCGCCTTGACCCAGCTTTCCAACGTCGTGGACAGGAAGTTCAACAAATGAGCGCAAGCAAAGCAAAAATCAGTGTCAAGGGCCTGAAGAAGTCCTTTGGCGCCAATGAAGTGCTCAAGGGCCTTGATGTGGACATTGTCGAGGGCGAGGTGGTGTGTGTCATTGGCCCCTCTGGATCGGGGAAGTCCACGTTCCTGCGCTGCCTGAACAAGCTTGAGGACACCAGTGGCGGCACCGTGGAAGTCAACGGTTTTGACCTGACGGACCCGAAGGTTGACCTGAACGCCGTGCGCCAAAACATTGGCATGGTGTTCCAGCACTTCAACCTGTTCCCGCACATGACGGTGCTGCAAAACATCATGCTGGCCCCGGTTGAGTTGAAGAAGCTGGACAAGGCGGCCGCCCGGGCGAAGGGCATGGACCTGCTCAAGCGCGTGGATCTGGTCGAGAAGGCCGATGCACGCCCCGGTTCGCTCTCCGGCGGCCAGAAGCAGCGCGTGGCCATTGCACGCGCGCTGGCCATGAACCCGGACATCATGCTCTTCGACGAGGCCACCAGCGCCCTTGACCCGGAGATGGTGGGCGAGGTGCTGCAGGTCATCCGTGACCTGGCCGCCGAGGGCATGACCATGGTGGTGGTGACCCATGAGATGGGCTTCGCCCGTGAAGTTGCCGACCGTGTCATCTTCATGGATGACGGATATATTTGCGAGGAAGGCACCCCCGACGCCATGTTCTCCAACGCGCAACAGCCGCGACTGCAGGAATTCCTGGCAAAGGTTCTCTAGCGCTTTCGCAGGGGCCGGCCCGGTTGCTGGCCCCTGCCACCTTTTAGTACAACTTTGGGCACGGTTTGTTGGAACGACGCCGACACAACAGTTTTGGAGCGCGCGCGATGGACATGCAGGGGATCCTGGACGAGATAGTGGTGAACATTGGCTCAATGGGCCGGCAGGGGGCGGTTGCTTCCTATATTCCCAGCCTGAGTGAAATCTCCCCGGACAAGTTTGGCATCTGCGTGGCCATGGCCGACGGCGGCGTGTATGGTGCGGGGGATTGGCGCCAGCCGTTTTCCATTCAGAGCATTTCCAAGATCTTCTCGCTTGCCCTGGTGATGTCATATGACTACGACTCCATCTGGAAGAGGGTGTTTCGCGAACCGTCCGGCACCCCCTTCAATTCCATGGTCCAGCTCGAGGCGGACCAGGGCATACCCCGCAATCCCTTCATCAACGCCGGCGCATTGGTGGTGACCGACAGGCTGCTGACATTGACAGGGGATGCAGCAGCTTCGGTGCGTGGGCTGCTGCGCAGTGAATCCGGGAACCCCGAGGTCGATGTAGACGAGGTGGTTGCCGCCTCCGAGGCAGACCACGGACACCGCAACGCCTCCATGGCCCATCTGCTGGCCAGCTACGGCAACCTCGAAAACCCCGTGGACGATGTCCTCTCCAACTACTTCAAGCAATGTGCGCTTAAAATGTCGTGCGAAGATCTGGCCAAGGCATCGTTGTTCCTGGCCCGGAACGGTGTCGCAACGGGTGGTACGCCGTTCCTGAGCCCCAACCAGAGCAAGCGCGTCAACGCGGTGATGCTCACCTGCGGAACTTACGACGCTGCGGGGGAGTTCGCCTACCGTGTGGGCGTCCCTTGCAAAGGCGGCGTGGGCGGAGGCATTGTGGCGATCGTCCCCGGCATCTGCTCGGTGACGGTGTGGGGACCGGCGCTGGGCCCCAACGGCAACTCGATGGCCGGCATCGCCGCCCTGGATGCGTTCACTGCCAAGACCGACTGGTCGATTTTTTGAGCACCCGGCATTTGAAGAGCAAAGTCAGTGTGGTCCCCTTGAAGTCCTTGGACGGCCCCGTCCTTGAGCGGCTGGCGACTGAAGTGTCGGGTCTGCTGCTGGCAACGGGCCAGGCGGCCTTTGTGGGGGAGCCCGCCGAGATGCTGGCCACGGCATTGGCGGACTCGGCACGGCACCCTTTCGCGATCCTGGCCAGTCCGTCCGGCAGTCATGCAGACAAGGTGGTTGGCATGGGCGTGCTGCACGTGGGAGTGGCAACCGAAGCGGGCTGGCAGGACGCCGACGACGCAGTGCTCCTGCGCGGCTTCCTCATCGACAGGAGCTGCCAAGGGCTCGGGCATGGCGCAGGGGCCACTTTGGCGGCCGTGAACCAGGCTGCGGACCTGGTCCGACGGTTTGGATTGCCTGCCACAGGCGTTGTGCTCAGCGTGAATGAGCGCAACCTGGCCGGAAGGGCCGCGTACTTGAAGGCCGGTTTTATGGATCGCGGACAGTACCTCGGCGGCCGGTCCGGCCCGCAGCGGACCCTGCATCTTCCCTTCGTTAACAAGGGTTGACGCTCTTTGCAGCACTCGCCGGAAAATGCCCCCACCTGCCCGTAAACCGCCCGCAACCTACCAAGCTCCTTCTAGAGCGTGGACACCAGGATTGAGGCGACCAGGATGGAAGCGGTGGTAACGGTGGTGAAACCGGCAACCAGCATGGGTGTAACGAGTTCGTCGAAGATCGCCTTGCGTTCGTGTTCGTTCCGGCCGACGGAGCGGCTGACTTCCTGGCAGAGCATGAAGTCGCCAGGGAAGCCGAAGAGGGCGGTCAAAGCGATTGGCATGCCCTTGAGTGGATCCCACCTGAAAAGTTTGGACGCCAGCCATCCACCGATCATAATGCCGATTGCTCCGACGGCCAAGATGAGGATCGCCGGTCCGATGGTCGCCCTGACTGTCTCGAACGTTACGGCGCTTACGGACGCCATGATGACGACGATGACGGCGATGAGCCCGAAACCGAAGGCGTTGGCCTTCTCCATAGCCTTTTCGGGAAAGACCCCTAGTACGCGGCCCAGCAAGCCCAGCAGCAGCGCCCAGACACCGTAGTTCAGCCCGGTCAGCGAATCCAACCAGGTCGCCAGGCTGGCGGCGATGAACAGCAGAAATAGCAGGGTCGAGGGTTGCTGGTACTTCTCCGGGACCAGCTGGAACGTGCGCTTGGGAGGTGCCGCGAGCACCTGTTGGACGGCCACCGCGGAATCGGCCCCTGCGTCGTCCCTAGGGGAGGCGGACGGGGCAGGTGCCTCCGGGACGTCGAACGCGCCGTTGTCGCGGAGCTTGGTCGCGTACTTGCGCAGCAGGATGTTGGCCAGCGGCAGGCCGACAAGGCTCTGCAGCCCGAGCACTATCGCAGCGACCGCCACCAGTGACGGCAGCCCGGCCTCGGTGAGCTTTTGTGCGGTGATCAGGTAGGCGATGAGACCGCCGGTGACCGGCCCGGTCCCGGCGACGGCGGTCGGGTAGCCCAGCACGGGCCCCAGCACCGCCAGAATCAGCCCCGCGCCGAAGAGAATCCCGGTCAGGGCGATCAGGATGGCCTTGTACTGCGTCTTGATCTGCCGCAGCGGGATCAGGGTGCCCATGTGGGCGATTACGGCGCCGACCAGCACGACTCCCACGGTGGTGAATGCCGATTTGGGGATCAGGTCCGGTGGCAGGACCCCGGTCCACAGCAATACCAGGTAACCGGCAATGATCACCAGCAGCGAGGGAACCCACGCTTTGGTGACGAGGGAAAGGACTTCGGCGAAGGCCAGCAACGCCAAAATGATGGTGACCACATAGACCGGTGATTCAAACATGTTGTTTGTCCTTGGATCAGTGCTGCTGGGAGGTTTCGGTTTCGAATTGTTGGACGCCGTTCTGGAAGACCCGCTCGATCATGGAACGGAGGCCGGACAGTTGGTCGGTCGACTCCAGTTTTCCGTTGAGGACGACGGCGTCGGCCAGGTAGTTCTCGGCCAGCCTGCCCACTGCACCGACAGGGGTGATGAGTTCACCGGCGATCGAGGTTGTGGAGGCCAACACCTGGCGCAGCGACATCCCTGCGCCAGCCAACAGGGCTAGTTCCTCAAGGTTCTCGCCATGGACGCCAACTCCTGAATCGGTGCCCATTCCGATCTTCACGCCCGCCTCGATGGCACGGCTCACCGAGGCCAGATGGTCGTCGTACACCCGGTAGGCCTTGTCGATCACCTGTTGCGGCAAGCCGCTGTTGCCGGCCTCGGCCTTTTTGATGACCGCAGCGGGGGCGGCCAGCGTGGGGACCAAGTACGCATCGCGGTCCAGGAACGCTTGGATGGTCTCGTCGTCAAGGTAGATGCCGTGCTCGATGGTGCGCACGCCGGCGTCCAGCGCGTTGCGGATCCCCGCGGTGCCTTGCGCGTGGGACATGACGTACTTGCCTTGGGTCTCGGCTTCCTCAACAATGACCTTGATCTCTTCGAGGCTGAACTGCGAGTGGCGCGGGTCGTCGGTGGGGGAGAGGACTCCTCCAGTAGAGCAGATCTTGATCTGGTCGGCACCGGCGCGCAGGAGCGTGCGCACGGCCTTGCGGACTTCCTCGACGCCGTCTGCCACACCGCTGGGCCGGCCGGGGTGTGGGCCCAGCGCGGGGGAGGAGACTCCTGAGGGCATCCAAAAGTCGCCGTGGCCGCCGGTTTGGGACATGATGCTGATTGCGAGTCTCAGCCTGGGTCCCTGGAGCAGCCCGGATTCCTGGGCGACCTTGGCGCCCAGGTCGGCGCCCCCAGCGTCGCGGGCGGAGGTGATACCAGCGCGAAGTGTGGCCTCGAGGTTGCGTACGGACTCGTAGAACTGCAGCGAGAACGGCTCGATGAACGCCTGCACGGACCCTGGGTTGGATGAGGTGGCATGGATGTGAAGGTCGATCATGCCGGGAAGCAGCGTTTTGCCCGTGCAGTCGACAACCATTGCTGTTGCATGCTGTTCGGCGTCGCCGGCACCAGGCCCGACGGCGGCAACTACGCCGTCGGCAAAGACGACGTCGGTGGGTTCGGGGAGGAAATCCTCGCCGTCGAACACGTGGGCGTTCTTGAAAACTGTTGATGTGGTGGTCATTGTTGCCTCCTGGCACTCGCTGGTGGCATTGCCTCCCGGCAAATGTGTCCTACAACCATAGTCCCGGCATTTGCGCCAGTGCCAGCATGTCTCCGGACTGGCCGGCCACGGGTGGACGTCCTTTTCGGCACACAGGTAATTCCCAGTTTCAGTCCGTAAATTCTGAACCGTAACCACGTTGGATTCATATTGAAGGAGGTCCCCATGGGACTCGGAGATAAGATCGGCAACAAGGCACAGGAAATGAAGGGCAAAGCCAAGGAAACTGCCGGCGATGCAACGGACAATCAGAAGCTTGAAGCAGAGGGTGCAGCCGACCAGGCCGCGGCGAAAGCCAAGCAGGCCGGAGAGCATGTCAAGGATGCAGCCAAGGACGTTACCGGCAACTAGCTGCTAGAACTCGCATGGCAACAGTCAGGACCGGGAGAATTCGTTCCGGTCCTGACTCATTTACCACCGGCTGGCGTTCCGCATGCCATGGCGGTAGATTTTGGGAATGCTGCAAATACTAGTTGTCTTGCTTGTTATCTGGCTGGTCCTCGTTCTTTTGGGCTTTGTCATCAAAGGTTTGTTTTGGCTGGCCGTCATTGGAATTGTGCTGTTCATCGCCACAGCCGCGGTCGGCTGGGTGCGACGGAAGGCCATGTCCAAGTAACCGGAACCAGGTCCTGCGCGCATCGTCACCTGACGGTGACGCGCTGGCACCTATGACAACAAAAGGGCCGGAACAAGGTGTTCCGGCCCTTTTGCATGTGGTGGCCTAGCAGCTGTAGTAGAGCTCGAACTCGTACGGGTTCGGGCGCAACTGCAACGGCTTGATCTCGTACTCGCGCTTGTAGTCGATCCAAGTGTCGATCAGGTCCTGGGTGAACACGCCGCCTGCCTGCAAGAACTCGTTGTCGTTCTCAAGGGCGATCAGGGCCTCTTCGAGCGACTCGGGGGCCTTGGGGATGTCCTTGGCTTCTTCCGGGGGGAGCTCGTACAGGTCCTTGTCGATGGGAGCGGGGGGTTCGATGCGGTTGCGGATCCCGTCAAGGCCGGCCATCAGCTGGGCCGAGAACGCCAAGTACGGGTTGGAGGAGGCGTCCGGGGCGCGGAACTCCAGGCGCTTGGCCTTCGGGTTCGAGCCCGTGATCGGGATGCGGATGCCGGCGGAGCGGTTGCCTTGCGAGTACACCATGTTCACCGGTGCTTCGAAGCCCTTGACCAGGCGGCGGTAGGAGTTGACGGTGGGGTTGGTGAACGCCAACACGGCGTCGGCATGCTTCAGTAGGCCGCCTATGTACCAGCGGGCCATGTCGGAGAGACCTGCATAGCCCTTCTCATCGTAGAACAGGGGATCGCCGTTGCTCCACAGCGACTGGTGGCAGTGCATGCCGGAACCATTGTCGCCAAAGACCGGCTTGGGCATGAATGTGACGGACTTGCCCCAGGCCCAGGCGGTGTTCTTGATGACGTACTTGAACTTCTGCAGGTCGTCGGCAGAATGGACCAGTGTGTTGAACGTGTAGTTGATCTCAGCCTGGCCGGCCGCACCAACCTCGTGGTGTGAGCGCTCAACGGCAAGGCCGGCCTTGTCCAGTTCGATGCACATGGCGTCGCGCAGGTCGGCCTGGTGGTCAATCGGGGCCACGGGGAAGTAGCCACCCTTCTCCGGGGTCTTGTAGCCGAGGTTGCCGCCCTCTTCCTTCCGTCCGGTGTTCCAGTAGGCCTCTTCGGAGTCGATCTTGTAGAAAGACCCCTTGGCCGAGGACTCGTACTGGACGTTGTCGAAGACAAAGAACTCGGCTTCGGCACCGAAGAATGCGGTGTCGGCAATGCCTGTGGAGGCCAGGTAGGCTTCAGCCTTCTCGGCAACGCCGCGCGGATCGCGGTGGTAAGGATCACCGGTGCGCGGGTTCACGATGGAGAAGTTCAGCGCCAGCGTCTTTTCCTTGCGAAAAGTGTCAACGAAGGCCGTCTTGGGATCCGGGATGAGCTGCATGTCAGATTCTGCGATGCCCTGAAAGCCCCTGATGGAGGAGCCGTCGAACAGCTGTCCTTCGACGAAGAAGTCAAGGTCCACGGTCTTGGCTGGCACGTTGAAGTGCTGCTGGACGCCGGGAAGGTCGGTGAATCGAATGTCGACGAACTTTACATCCTCGTCTTTGATGAACTGCAGGACTTCTTCCGCGTTCTTGAACATCTTGCTCCTTGGTACTTGGTGCTGGGGGCTTTGGCCGGCGGTGACCGGCCGTGGGCATGTGCAACTTCTCATAAGACTAGAACGACGCTATTTCTCGACCGTGTCCGTAATGTTTCCAGCACGTTACACGCGTCCGGACCGGCGTCCGATACCCTGGTTCCTCCCTGCGCCGGTAGGCTGGGGGAGTGGTAGATCGTAAAGACATAGGTTCATGGCTCAGCGGGCCGGACACATCCAATATATCGAAATTCCCGGGCGAGCGTTTGGGCAGGCCCGAATCGGGGCGTGGATCCATTGCTCGTGCCGGTCGGCGCATCCTGGCCCTCTGCATTGACTGGGGGCTGTCGTACCTGATTGCCGCCGCGTTCTTGGACAGCAATCCCAATGCAATCCTCGCCATTTTTGCAGCCGAGCAAATGGTCCTGGTGGGCACTCTTGGCTACAGCGTGGGCCACAGGATCATGGGCATCCACGTCACCACGCTCAACGGCGGGCCCCCGGGCTTGCTGGCAGGTGTAGTTCGCGCGCTGCTCGTGTGCCTGGTGATCCCTGCCATCATTGTTGATGCAGACCACCGTGGCCTGCACGACAAGGCCATGAAGACCATCCTGGTCCGCCGCTAGGGTCTAGGCGTCTCCATAGCCATTTTCCCCGGTTGCCTGCGGTTGTTGGAATTCTGTGGCGCCCACCCCACGGCTGTGGCACACTCACAGCATGCTCCTGCGTATCCAGTGCCTCTGCATCGACAGCGTCGACCCGTCGAGCTTGGCGGCCTTCTGGCAAGAAGCCCTGGGCTGGCGACGAACCTACGCCACCGACGAAGAAGTGGTGCTGGAGCCGCCCGCGGGCAGTCCGGAGGACGGCGTGGCTCCCGACCTGCTGTTCCTGCGTGTGCCGGAAGGCAAATCCGTGAAGAACCGGCTGCATTTGGACCTGCGACCGCACGACCAGGGCGTCGAGGTGAAGCGGCTCGAGTCGCTCGGTGCAAGAAGGGTCGACGTCGGTCAGCCGGCCACGACGAGCTGGGTCGTCATGGCCGACCCTGCAGGCAACGAGTTCTGCGTCCTTTGCCCGCTCACACCCGAGGAGCTCGAAGAGCCCCAGCCAGGATCCATGGAGTCTCAGCCCGCGTAGTCCGGGCCCGTGGAACCAGGGCACAAAAATGCCCGGCAGGTCATCCCGCCGGGCATTTTGCATGTCTGTTTAGCGGCCGCGTGCTGCCTTGCGGTCCGGGCGCGCCTTGTAGGGATCGATGCCCTTGGGGATGGGTAGTTTGTTGCCCATGGAGGTGATGCGCTTGTTCACGGCGCCCACTTCAACCTTTGTCAGCTCTTTCTTGAGCTTGCCCATCTTCTTGGTGACCTTGGCGATCGGCACTTGGCCCTCGCCCTTGCCAGTCTCGATGATCGTGATCTTGACGTTGGGCAGAATCCTGTTCAGCCGGCGACGCTCTGCATCGACCAGGCCCTTGACCCGGTTCGAGGGGCCTTCGGTGACAAGAACAATGCCAGGCTTGCCGATGGCGCGAAAGACCACGTCCTGGGTGCGCGGATTAACCGAGGCAGGCTGCTCGTCGAAGATCCAGCCCTTCTTCAGCGAACCCAGTGCCGCGCCAGCAGCACCGGCCTTGCCTTCGATCTGTGAATAAGCCGCACGTTCGGCGCGGCGCGACATGATCAACAATGCACCCAGCAAACCCAAGGGAATGCCCACGAGCAAACCGGTGATCCAGTTGCCGGGAGACAGCAGCATCGCCACCAGTACGGAGACAAGGATCAGCCCAACAAAGGCACCAAGCATCAGCCACGTGACCATGGGGTCATGGCGGCGGGTCATCTTGAAGATGTCCACCATTTGCTTGACGCGGCTGGGTTTCTTCGTCTTTTTCGGCTTCTCAGCCTTGGGGCTGCGGGAAAAGAGGGAACGCTTGGGCTTGTCAGCGTTGCTGGGTGCGGAGTCAGTCGTTTTGGCCATAGTAATTCAATTCTAGCGGGTGTTGGAGGAGAATGCTGCGCGGGAAATTGCCAACGCTTTCCGCTACTGGGCGGCGATGAGCGATGCTGCTTCTTGGCGCGTGGAACCTGAATCCTCGATGCCTTCGGCAATATGCGCCAGGTGCTCGGGAATATCAAGACCCTTTTTGCGCATGGCAGTGGCCCAGAGGCGTCCGGCGCGGTAGGAAGAACGAACCAACGGCCCGCTCATGACGCCCAGGTAACCGATTTCCTCCGCTTCCTGCGAGAGCTCCACGAACTCCTGCGGCTTGACCCAACGGTCCACCGGCAGGTGGCGCTCGGAGGGGCGCAGGTACTGGGTGATCGTGATCAAGTCGGTCCCGGCGTCGTGCAGGTCCTGCAGGGCCTGGGAAATTTCCTCACGGGTTTCACCCATGCCAAGGATCAGGTTGGACTTGGTGACCATGCCTTGGTCCCGTCCCTGGGTGATGACATCGAGCGAGCGTTCGTAGCGGAAGGCCGGGCGGATTCGCTTGAAGATGCGCGGCACGGTCTCCACATTGTGGGCGAACACCTCGGGCTTGGATTCACAGATGGCTGTGATGTGCTCGGGCTTGCCGGAGAAGTCGGGGATCAAGAGCTCGACGCCGGTGTTCGGGTTGAGCTCATGGATTTTGCGCACTGTCTCGGCGTAGAGCCAAACCCCTTCGTCTTCGAGGTCGTCGCGGGCCACACCGGTGACGGTGGCATAGCGCAAGTTCATCTTCACGACGGAGCGGGCAACTTTGGTGGGCTCAAACATGTCAATGGGCGAGGGCTTGCCGGTGTCGATCTGGCAGAAGTCGCAACGACGTGTGCACTCGGAGCCGCCAATGAGGAACGTTGCCTCGCGGTCTTCCCAGCATTCGAAGATGTTGGGACAGCCTGCTTCTTCGCAGACCGTATGCAGGCCTTGGCTCTTCACCAGGTTTTTCATGGCGATGTACTCGGGGCCCATGGATACCTTGGCCTTCATCCATTCGGGCTTGCGCTCCACGGGGACGGCCGAGTTTCGCTGCTCAATGCGCAACAGCTTGCGTCCTTCAGGTGCCAACGTCACAGCAGTGCTCCTTCTGACTGGGCCGCTTTCGCGGAACCAGCGGTTGTTGCCTGTTCAGGCTGGGTCTCGGCGATCAGCGGGGCAAGGAAACGCGCGGTGGCGTCCTTGACCAGCGGCACGAGATCTTGCGGGGAAATGTTCTTGCCGGTTTCGGCCTGCAAGGTGGTGGTTCCTGCATCCTGAATGCCGCAGGCGATGATCTGCGCATACGGATCCAGGCTGTTGTTGGCATTGATGGCAATGCCGTGCATGGTGACGCCGTCGTGGACCCGGATGCCAATGGCGGCAATCTTTCGGTCCCCGCCCTTGTCATCGGCCGGCAGCCAAATGCCGGCGCGGCCGTCGACGCGAACGCCCACCACGCCACAGTGGCCCAACACCTCAATGATGATGTCTTCCAGGGCGTGGACGTAGGCCCGGATGCTGTGGGCGTCGGCCAAGCGCACAATCGGATACATGACCAATTGTCCGGGGCCGTGCCAGGTGAGCTTGCCGCCGCGGTCCACGTTGATCACAGGCGTTCCGTCAAAGGGCCGTTCATGGTCCTCGGTGCGTTTGCCTGCCGTGTAGACGGGTGCATGCTCCAGTAAAAGGGCAGTATGGGGTGATTTGCCAGCAACCACATCGGCGTGGACCTGGCGTTGTTGCTCCCAAGCATCGTTGTAATCGATAAAATTCGGGGCAAATCCGACTTCGCAGAACTCAACAGTCATACAGGACACTTTAGAGGACATTGCATCCACACCTAAATCAGAATTCACACCGTTTCGGTCGCCTGTGGATAACTTGACGCACGAATTCAAAAAGCGGACTAGAACTGATACATGGACAAGGTGGGAATCGACGCAGCAACCGGGCAGTCGCCGCGGGTGCCCGGCCATGAGCCTGTGCGCTGCTTGGGACAGGGGGCGAATGGGAGTGTGTGGCTCATTGCCCCGGACGACGGCGGCCCTTGCCTTGCCGCCAAAACCCTCACCGTTGCTGCGGGTGACGGAGCAGACACAAACGATGCTCTGCTTCGTCACAATGAAAGCCAGATCACACAGGAGTGGAGGGTGCTTGCCCAATTCCGGCATGACCATCTCATTCCAGTCCATGGGGTGGTGCAGGATTTCTCGGGTGCCTGGGTGCTGCTCATGGACCATGCCGCAGGAGGGTCATTGGAGCAGGTGGTGAGCAGCCGGGGCACGCTGGAGGTGGGGGAAACGGTGACTGTCCTGACGCCGATGGGCCAGGTTCTGGCCTTCTTGCACGCCAGGGGTGCCGTGCACGGAGACGTGTCCCCGGGGAATGTGTTGCTTAGTTCCGCCGGCAAGCCCCTACTATCCGACTTTGGCTTCGGGAGGTTGCTCGGCCAGGAAGAACGGCCGTTGGCGGGAACACCAGGCTTCTACTGCAGCACGGACACGCTCCGTGATGAAGCCGCCGACGTATATGCCTTGGCGTCCGTGGGCTGGTACGCCCTGACGGGGCGGCCGGCGCCGCCCACGAGGGACAGGTTGCCGTTGGGCGCATTCGTGGGGGACGTGCCCGGGGAGCTGGTGGCTGCCCTGGAAGCGGGGCTGGATGAAGATCCCGCCCGCCGGCCCACGGCCGCCGCGTTTGCGCAAGCCGTGTTCCGCAGTTCCGCTGCCGTTCCCGTGGCACTCGGGCATGCCGTGCATCCGAGCGTCCTGCCGGAGCTGCTGACCCGCAAAGAGGCCAGGGATCGGAGGGCCAAGGGCCATGCCGGCGCAACCAGGGTGCGTCGCGGCGGACGGGCTACCGGCGCCCAGCGGCCCCACGCAATTCGCAGGCGGAAGCGGGCAGGGTTGCTGGTGCCTTTCCCTGTGCTGCCACGGTGGTTGCGGCTGCGCGAACTGTGGCTCAATCGCCAAGGCAGGCGCATGGGCCCGTTGTGGGGCAGTGGAGTGGCCAAGGCCCGCGTGCGCGGGACTGGAGCGGACACCGGAGCGGGTATACGGCCGGGGACAGGAGCCGGTCATGGGTCGGGGAGAAGAGCCGGACGACGAGTGGTCATGCTCGCCCTGGTTGTCGCGGTGGCGGCATGTTTGGCTCTGGCGGCGGTCAACGGTGCATGGTTGGGCCCCGGTGCACAGGGGCAGGGCGACACGCCTGGAACGAATTCCCACGGTACGGCCAGTGCATCCCAGAGCGGGTGGTCGGTGGCTTTGCCCGCGGTGATTCGAACGGGGCTGGCGGCGGAGGCGCCGCTGGATGCATTGCCTGCGCTGGCCTGGCTGCGCTCGTATGCGCTGTCCACGGCAAATGCCGCCTTGTTGTCCAAGGTCAATGCCCCAGGTTCCCCGGCCCGAGACGCGGATCTTGCCGTTCTGGCGAGCCTGGAAGAACGCGGCCACATGTTCAGCGGGCTTCAGACAAGCATTGAACACGCCAGCATTGAACAAACACGCGGTGTACAAACACGCGGTGCCGGTGCGTCGCGCACGACGGTCGGGGCCACGGTCACCACGAGCGCCTTCATTGAACAGGATGCCGCAGGGAACGTTGTCCACCGGCAAGAGAAACCACAGCAGCAGGTGCTGGAAATCGTCATGGTGAAGGTGGAAGGGAGGTGGGTGATTGAAGAAATACTGGGTGCCGGATAAGGCGTGCCGGACAGCGGAGGCCGAGGCAAAAAAGTAGGTGGCAGCCGCACAAGCAGCTGCCACCTGTGGACCAACGACTTTGCCGGTCCCAACCTTGAAGGCTTGGTTATGCCTCGAGCGTTGCCTCGAGGGTGATCTCAACACCTGCAAGTGCTGCAGAAACGGGGCAACCGGCCTTGGCTGCATTGGCGATGCGGTCAAAGTCTTCCTGGCTGATGCCGGGAATCTTGGTGGCAAGTGTCAGGTGGCTGGTGGTGATGCCGGTGCCTGGCACGAAGGTCACGGCAGCCGCGGTGTTGACGTAGTCGGCAGCCTTGCCCTCTTCGCCAAGGAAGAGGCTGAACGCCATGGCAAAGCATGATGCGTGTGCGGCGGCAATCAGCTCTTCCGGGCTGGTCCCGCCCTCGGCAGCTTCGGCGCGTGCCTTCCAGGTGATGTCAAAGCTGCCAATTTCCGAGCTGTCCAACGTAACCTGTCCGGCACCTGTGGGAAGGTCGCCGACCCAGCCTGCATGGGCGTTGCGAGTTGTAGCCATGTTCACTCCTATGAATCGTAAATGAGGGGCACTATTGATCGGCTGTGCGGTAGCCCAGCGATCCCTTCCAGCCTATGCCCTAAACATAAACAAGGCACTTTCGCTGCCTGTCGGCGTGGACACAATCCACGTCACAGGCACCGAAAGTGCCAAAGGGTGTGCGGGCTAGACGGACCAGAGGGCCGCCACGCCGATGTTGATCAGGGCCATGCCGCCCACTGCATGGGCCAGGCCCTTGGGAACTTTCTGGTTGGCCCTCGCCTTGCGGTAGCCAATGATGGCCGGAACCAGGACCGCGATGGCGATGATGATCTTCACACCCATCTTGATGTGGAAAGCCGTTGTCGGGCTGCCGGTGGCCTCAAAAACGCCCACAAGGGCAAGGCCCGTCACAAGCTGGGCGATGGCGCCCCACAGCTGGATGGGCAAAACGGTGGGCTTCTTGAACGTGGCAAACCAGCCGCCAACAATGGCTGCTGCGCCGAGGATGTGCAGGAACACCAGAATGCTTGTAAGTACTGTCATGGGGTTAGCTTACGCAACTTGGTGACACAGTGTCTAAGGCAGTCCGCTTAATGTGGCACACATGACACCGACAGGAAAAACACCGGCGGCCGGTGACTTGATTGCTCAAGTCACCGGCCGCCGTCGAACGTTCACTGCATTAGCGAACCAGGGATGTTACAGACCCAGGTCTGCCTCAAACGCCCCATCTTCCAAGCGGGCCTTCAAGGTCTGCAGGAAGCGACCGGCATCCGCGCCGTCCACCAGGCGGTGGTCGTACGTCAGGCACAGGTACATCATGTGGCGGATGGCGATGGTGTCGTCGCCGTCGGCATCGGCCACCACCACGGCGCGCTTGACGATCGCGCCGGTGCCCAGGATGGCAACGTTGGGCTGGTTGATGATCGGGGTGTCGAACAGTGCCCCGACGCTGCCGATGTTGGTGATCGAGAACGTGCCGCCGGCAAGTTCATCCGGACCGATCTTGCCGCTGCGGGTGCGAGCGGCAACGTCAGCAATCTTGCTGGCCATCCCGGCCAGGTTCAGATCGCCTGCATTGGCAATGACGGGAACCAGCAGGCCCTTGTCAGTGTCCACGGCAAAGCCCAAGTGTTCGGCATTGTGGTACGTGATCTGCTGGGTTTCCTCGTCGTACTCACCATTGACCGAGGGGTGCTGCTTGAGCGCCTCCGCCACGGCCTTGGCAATGAACGGCAGGTACGTCAGCTTGGCGCCATTGACGGCCTGGAACTGATCCTTGGCCTTGGTGCGCAGCTTCACGATGCGCGTTATGTCAATCTCGTGCACCTGGGTGAGCTGCGTGGAAGCTTCCAGCGACTCGCGCATGCGCCGGGCGATGACCTGGCGGATCCGGGGGGCCTTGACTGTGGTGCCGCGCAATGAAGACGGTACGACGGCGGGAGCGGACTTCGGTGCCGAGGCTGCTGCCGGTGCCGGAGCAGCGGCCTTGGCAGCCTCCGCTGCAGCGAGCACATCCTGCTTGCGGATGCGCCCGCCAACACCGGTTCCGGTGACGGTGGAGATGTCCACGCCCTGCTGGTTGGCCAGCTTGCGTACCAGCGGAGTCACGTAGTTCGACTCGGAGCCCGAAGATGCCGCAGCGGCCGGAGCAGCTGCAGGCTTGGCCGCCGGTGCAGCAGGTGCTGCCGGTGCGGGGGCCGACGCCGGTTTGGCCGGAGCTGCTGCGGGCTTGGCTGCCGGAGCGGCGGGTGCCTGTGCAGGTTTGGCAGCTGGAGCGGCAGGGGCTGCCGGCTCCGCTGCGGGAGCCGCCTCGGCTGCCGGAGCTGCCGCGGCGGGCTTGGCCGCAGGAGCGCCTGAACCAATCAGGGCCAGGACGCCACCAACTTCGGCAGTCTCGTCTTCGGGTACGCGGATTTCCTGCAAGATACCTGCCACGGGGGACGGAATCTCGGTGTCAACCTTGTCGGTGGAGACCTCAAGGATCGGCTCGTCGACCTCGACGGTGTCGCCCACGGCCTTGAGCCAACGGGTGACAGTGCCTTCGGTGACGGACTCGCCCAGTGCGGGCAAGATGAGCTCGTGGGCATCGCCGGAAGGCGCATCTTCCGAGGCTGCAGGTGCTTCCGCAGGAGCTGCAGGAGCTTCGGCAGGAGCGGCAGGCGTTTCTTCCGGGGCGGCAGCTGGTTCGGCCGGCGACTCTGCCGGGGCGGCTTCGCCGGAACCGATGCGGCACAGGGGGGCACCGACTTCAGCGGTCTCGTCCTCGGGTACGAGGATTTCTTCCAAAGTGCCGGCGAAAGGCGACGGGATTTCTGTGTCAACCTTGTCGGTGGAAACTTCCAGCAAGGGCTCGTCGACTTCGACAAGGTCCCCGACCTGCTTCAACCATCGCGTGACGGTACCTTCGGTGACGCTTTCACCCAAGGCGGGCAAGTTCACGGATTCAGACATTTCGTCCCCGTTCTCCTTCTTGTGTGCTGCATTTCGCTAATGGTGCACTGAAGTGCATCGCTAGGAAATTCTGCAAATTATGTATTGTTTTGTAGCTTAGTGCACCCGGCGCGGGCGCCGGGTGCACTAAGGAAATCTCTTGCTAGCCGTGGAGCGGGCGACCGGCCAAGGCCATGGCCGCTTCACCGAGGGCTTCGTTCTGCGTGGGGTGCGCGTGGATGAGGCCGGCAATGTCCTCGGGGTACGCTTCCCAGTTCACGATGAGCTGTGCCTCGCCGATCTGCTCGCCAATGTGGGTGCCGATCATGTGCACACCCACCACGGGGCCGTCCTTTTCGCGGACATACTTGATGATGCCGCCGGTGCCCAGGATGGCGCTCTTGCCGTTGCCTGCCAAGTTGTACTCGGTGGTCTCGACGTTGCCGTCGCCGAACTTTTCCTTGGCCTGCTTTTCGTTCAAGCCGACGGAAGCAATCTCCGGGTCGCAGTACGTGACCTTGGGGATGTTGATGTCCTCCACGATGACGGGGTTCATGCCCGCGATTTCCTCGGCGACGAAGATGCCCTGCTGGAAGCCGCGGTGTGCGAGCTGGATGCCGGGGACAATGTCGCCCACGGCATAGACGTTGCCAACACCGGTGTGCAGGCGCTCGTTGGTGATGACGAAGCCGCGGTCAACGGTGACCCCTGCTTCCTCAAAGCCCAGGCCCGCGGTGGAGGGGCCGCGGCCCACGGCAACGAGCATGAGGTCCGCTTCGAAGGTCTTGCCGTCCACCAAGGTGGCCTTGACGCCGTCGTTGTTCTGCTCAATGCCCTGGAAGAAGGTGCCCGTGTTGGACTTGATCCCGCGCTTGCGGAACGTGCGCTCCAGGATCTTGATGATGGACGCGTCCTCGTTCGGAACCAGCGACGGCAGGCCCTCGATGATGGTGACGTCGACGCCGAAGGACTTCCACACTGAAGCAAATTCGACGCCGATGACACCGCCTCCGAGGACGATGGCGCTCTTGGGCAGCTCAGTCATGGTCAGGGCCTCGTCGGAGGTGATGACCTTGCCGCCGATCTCCAGGCCAGGCAGGCTGCGCGAGTAGGAACCGGTGGCCAGAACAATGTTCTTGCCCGTGTAGTTCACTCCGCCGACGGTGACGGTGTTGGCTGCGGTCAAGCGGCCTTCGCCGTCGATGACGGTGATGCCCTTGCCCTTGATGAGCCCCTGCAGGCCCTTGTACTTGCCGGCAACAATGCCGTCCTTGTACTTGTTGACGCCCACCAGGTCGATGCTCTCGAGCGTGCTGTTGACGCCAATGGAGGAGCCCTCACGCGCAAGGTCGGCAACTTCTGCTGCGTGCAGCAATGCCTTGGTGGGGATACAGCCGTTGTGCAGGCAGGTGCCGCCCAACTTGCCCTTCTCCACGAGACCAACGGTCATGCCCAGTTGGACGGCACGCAGCGCCGTAGCGTAACCGCCACTGCCACCGCCGAGAACCAAAATATCGAATTCTTGCCCAGCTGCCTGTTCGGCCACTTAGACGCTCCCTCGCGTTAGGTTGGCGCACCTGTTGATTGTGCGCTTTTTTCATCAATTATTGAAAGAAGCGGGCTCTTCCAGCAAGGAGGGGCTGCTTCTTCCGGTCAAAGACAAATACTTTCAGCATTTACCTTACGTCAGTTGACGCATGCAACACCCACACCCAAGTCACACTAAAGGCGAATGTGGTCATACTCACTTTGTTGGCGCCGGCAGTGCAGGCCCGGCATAACCGGGCCTGCACTGGCTTTGGATGGGGCTGCACCGACTTTCGCGGGTCAGTCCTTCGTTGCTCAGGCGCTGCGGGCGACGACGTCTTCCACATAGCTGACAAGGGTGCGGACAGCCATGCCGGTGCCCTGCTTGGGCGTGTAGCCGTAGGGTGCGCTTTCATTGAACGCGGGCCCGGCAATGTCCACGTGGGCCCACGGGATGGTCTCCCCGCTCTTGCTCTTGCCGATGAACTCCTGGAGGAACACGGCCGCTGTCATCATACCGCCCATGCGTTCACCGATGTTGGCCATGTCCGCCACCGGGGAATCCAGCGACGGGCGCAGTTCCTCCGGCAGCGGCATGGGCCAGAGAAGTTCGCCGGCCCTGTCGGCCGCTGCCTTCAGTGCGGCGCTGACGCCTTCGTCGCCCATGACTGCGGCCGTACGGTGACCCAAGGCCACCACCTGCGCACCCGTGAGCGTGGCAACGTCGATGATGACGTCGGGGAACTCCTGGGAAGCTGCCACGAGCCCGTCGGCCATCACCAGGCGGCCCTCGGCGTCGGTGTTGAGGACTTCAACGGTCTTTCCGCCAAACATCGTGAGGACGTCGGAGGGCCGAATGGCCGTGCCCGAGGGCATGTTCTCGGCAATGCACAACCAGCCGGTGACATTGACGGGCAGTCCCAGCCCTGCCACCGCCAACACTGTGTTCAGCACGGCAGCGGCACCGGCCATGTCGCACTTCATGGTCATCATGCCCGCGCCCGGTTTGATGGAGATGCCGCCGCTGTCAAAGGTGATGCCCTTGCCGACCAAGGCCAGATCAGCCACTGCGCGCTCGGACTTGTACTCCAGCTTCACCAGGCGGGGCGGGCGCGAGGAGCCCTGGCCCACGCCCATGATGCCGCCGTAACCGTCCTTCAGGAGCCGCTTTTCGTCGAAAACGGTGACCTTGACGGGCAAGCCCTTGGCCAGATCCTTCGCGGCTTCGGCGAAAGTTGCCGGGTACAGCTTGCTGGGCGGTTCGTTGACAAGTGTCCGCGTGGCGTTGACGGCCTTGGAGACAATGGCGGCGCGTTCCAGTGCCGCAGCCAGTTCCGGATCCTTCGCCTGGGTGGAGTGGATCGTGACCTTCGCCACCGGATCCTTTCGGCCCTTGGTGCTCGAATGCAAGCTGGCGTACTGGTAGGCACCCAGCGCGGCACCTTCAGCCAGGGCGGCGACTTCGGTGACCGTCGTCGTCGGCACCGCGAAAAGCACGTGCTTGATCCCGGCCAGCTGACGGATGGTGGCCCCGGCAGCGCGGCGCAGTGCCTCTTCGCTGGGAGCGCCGTTCTTGACGGGACCGACGCCGGCCAGCACCAGAATGCCGGCACCGGTCTCGGGCATCCCGGGCAGGCGCACCACCTGGTCGGCCGCACCGGTGACGCCCAAGGCGGGCAGGGATGCCTTGAGCGAGGAGAGGGCCGCGGGGGAGAGGGGTGCATCCAAAAGGACGGGGCCGTCTTCGCCCTTGCTCACGGCAATGACGAGGGCGTCGGCGGAGACCTTTGCCAGCTCGGTGCCGATCACGCGGAAGCTGATGTTTTCTTTCACACTCACTGAAATACTGTCCTCACGTTGTATGTAGATGAACGGTCATGAATGCTTTTGATCGTAGCCCCATCGCCGGCCAATTGCCTGCCGAATGCCCGCCGGCACCGATTGGCAGGTGTTGCCCGGCGCGGGCTGCGGTACCGTATGAGCCATGAGCGAAAAGAGCGAAGAACTCCTGCAGGGCCCGCTGCACCAGTGGCATCTTGACCACGGGGCAAAAATGGCCGAGTTTGGCGGCTGGCTGATGCCGTTGCAGTACGACGGCGGTGGCGTGGTGGCCGAGCACAAGGCGGTGCGCGCTGCCGTTGGCCTTTTTGACGTCTCGCATTTGGGCAAGGTTGCGATTCGCGGCGCCGGAGCCGTGGAGTTTGCCAACCGATGCCTCTCCAACGATCTCGGCCGGGTCAAGCCCGGCAGCGCCCAGTACACGTTGGCACTGACGGAGAGCGGCACCGTCATTGACGACCTCATTGCCTATTTGCGCGCCGGGGACGAGTTGTTCCTGATCCCCAATGCCGCCAACACCGCTGCCGTGGTGGCTGCCCTGGAAGCTGCTCGGGCCGCCGGGGGAGCCGAGGTGGAGATCGCCGATCTGCACCGCAGCTTTGGCGTCTTCGCCGTCCAGGGCCCGCTGGCCAACACCGTCATGGCGGCCGTGGACCTGCCACAACCCGCCGACTACATGTCATTCGTCGATGCGACGGTTAAAATCAATGGCGCCGACATTGCGCTGACCATTTGCCGCACCGGCTACACGGGCGAGCTTGGCTACGAAGTGGTGCCGGCATGGGAGGACGCTCCTGCGGTGTGGGAGGCGCTGGCTGCGGCAGTGGAAGATGCCGGCGGCCGCCCGGCCGGGCTTGGTGCCCGCGACACCCTGCGCACCGAGATGGGCTACGCACTGCACGGGCACGAACTCTCCACCGAGATCACCCCTGTCGAGGCCGGCGTTGGCTGGGCCGTGGGCTGGAAGAAGGACGCGTTTTGGGGCAAGGAAGCGCTTACCGCGCAAAAGGCCGACGGCGCGCCCCGCAAGTCTGTCGGACTGCTGGCGACTGACCGCGGCGTCCCTCGAGCCGGAGTGGAGGTCCTGGACCTTGCAGGGAACATTGTTGGCCACACAACGTCGGGGACGTTTTCGCCAACCTTGGGCAACGGCGTCGCACTTGCCTTGGTGGAGCCGGGCATTGAAATGGGTCAGGCGCTGGCCCTTGACATCCGTGGGCGTCGCTTGGGCGTGAAAGTGGTCAAGCCGCCCTTTGTCCAGGGCAGTACCAAGGCGTAGCGCCTGAAGGGCTGATGCATCGAAGGCCTGAGCTCGAAGAGCCGGCGCATCATAGCCGTGCGCATGAAGCACTGCAGCATGGAATGATCAGCACGCAAGCAGCGTTGTGCTGTGCAAAGACGCAAGCAGCTGAGGATAACCATGAATGTCACCGAGTACACCCCGTTCCACGACCCCGAGTCCCTCTATGTCCTCAATGAGGAACTGCTGGCCGCCGAGGACCTCAAGGGGATAAACCTGCTCATGTCCATTACCGGCTTCTCCGACGCGGGCCACGTCGTGAACCAGATCTCCACCGAACTCACGGAGCAGCTGGCAGGGGAGCCGGTGGCAATCTTCGACGTTGACCAGCTCGTTGACTACCGCTCGCGCCGGCCACGCGTGACGTTCACGGAGGACCGCCTCAGCGACTATCGGGCTCCTACGCTGGTGCTGCACCGCATGGTGGACGCTCTCGGCACGCCGTTCCTCCTCTTGTCCGGACATGAACCGGACCTGCAATGGGAACGGTTTAGCCGCGCCGTGCTGGGCCTCGTCGAACGTTTTGACGTCAATCTTGTGGCATGGGTGCATTCGGTGCCGATGCCCGTCCCGCACACCAGGCCCATTGGGGCCACGGTGCACGGGAACCGTCCGGACCTGATCGAGGGCATTTCGACGTGGAAAACCACCATGGACATCCCGTCGGCGATCGGACATCTCCTGGAAATCAAGCTGGACGCCGCCGGCCGCAACGTGGTGGGCTATGCAGTCCATGTGCCGCATTACCTCTCCGACGCCGAATACCCGCCGGCCGCCGTGGCCGGTTTGGAATATTTGGGCGCCGCGGCCTCGCTGATGCTGCCCAGCGAACGGCTGCGGGAGGCCGGACGCGCCGTGGAACGCCAAATAGCCGAGCAGGTTGAAGGCTCCAGCGACGTTGCCGCCGTGGTGGCAAACCTGGAAAAACAGTACGACGAACGCACCGAAGGCACGGCCCGCCGTTCGCTGCTGGCAGGGGAAAATGATGAACTGCCCGACGCCGATGAACTCGGTGCCGCCGTCGAGGCATATTTGGCAAGCCGTGATGGAGGGCCGCAGCGCGGAGCCTAGAAACAGGCAAGAACGTAAAAACTACAGAGTCTGAAACTGGCATAAACTGTTCCGGTGAATAGTAGACGTGCGTGGTTGGTGTGGGGTGTTGGAGTTTTTGCCTACCTGATTGCCGTCACGCAGAGAACATCCTTTGGTGTCGCCGGGCTTGTGGCCACGGACCGCTTTGACGCCACGGCGTCGGCCCTTTCGGCGTTCACTGTCATTCAACTCGTGGTGTACGCCAGCTTGCAGATTCCCGTCGGCGTCCTGGTGGACAGGTTCGGCCCGCGGGTCATGATCGCCACCGGCGCGGCCCTGATGACCGTGGGCCAGTTGCAACTGGCAGCGGCCACCACCGTCCCGGCCGGAGTGATAGGCAGGGTCTTCGTCGGGGCGGGGGACGCCATGACGTTCATTGCCGTGATCCGTCTCATCCCCTTTTGGTTCCCCCCGCGCAAGGCGCCCGTGCTGACCCAAATGACCGGGCAGCTTGGCCAATTCGGCCAGCTCATCAGCATCGCCCCCTTTGCCTTCGTGCTGCACAATGCCGGCTGGAGCCCTGCGTTTGTGGGGCTGGCAGCCTTGGGCGTGTTGGCCTGTATCCTGTCGGCGGCGTTGGTCCGCAATGCCCCCGCGGACACCTTGGCGCCCATGGCAGCCCAAGGATTCAAGGACACGGCAGCCGATCTGGCCACTGCGTGGCGGCAACCCGGCACCCGGCTTGGAATGTGGAGCCACTTTGCCACCCAGTTCGCCGGCAACGTGTTTGTCCTGACCTGGGGCTATCCGTTCCTGGTTTCCGGTCAGGGCCTGAGCCCGGCCACTGCCAGCGTGCTGCTGAGTTTGTTTGTGGTGGTCGGGCTCATTTGCGGACCTTTCCTGGGCAGCTGGGTGGGCCGGCACCCGCTGCGCCGCTCCACCCTTGTGCTGGCGGTGGCGGCAACCACCATTGTCGCCTGGGCTGCGGTCTTGTTGCAGGCGGGCCCGGCACCGCTGTGGCTGCTCGTGGTGCTGGTGCTGGTCCTGGCCCTCGGCGGCCCCGCCTCCATGATCGGCTTTGACTTCGCCAGGACGTTCAATCCGTCCCACCGGATTGGCACCGCCACCGGCATTGTCAATGTGGGTGGCTTTTTTGCTGCCCTTGTCACCATGTACATGATCGGCCTCATCCTTGACCTGCTCAATGGCGCCGGTTTCTCTCCGGAAGGACTGTACTCCCTTGACGCCTTCCGCATCGCCTTCTCCTTCCAGTTCTTGGTGCTGGGCACCGGCATGATTGCCGTTGTTGGACTCAGGCGGAAAGTGCGCCGAGCCATGGCAGAACACGGGGAGCGCGTGCCGCCGGTGCGGGAGGTCATCGCCGACAGTCGCCGCAGACGCCAGCAATATCGCCAGGAACTAAAACAGGAGCGCCTGGACAGGAAGGGTTAGCGCGTCATTGACGTGGTGCCCGCCGGCGGACGCTTGTGAACCGTTTCATGGTGAAGCAGACCCCTGTTATCCACAGATTCGACGCTTTCGCCCGAATGCCCTGTTTTCGCTGCCTGCGGGCCAGCAGCCTTGAGGCATGGGAAAACAACTAGAGAAGATAAGCGTCAGTGCCGGTGAGGACCTCCTGGCATTCATCCCCCATATCGTGGGGTATTGGCCGGAGAACAGCATTGTCTGCATTGGGATGCAGGGCAAGCGGCTGCGAGCCACCATGCGCCTGGACCTGCCGCCGGTGGACACGGTGGAACCGGTCTGTTTTGCCGAGCTTGCCGCAGTCCAGCTGGCCAGTGACAGGGACGCCGACGGCTGTCTGTTGGCAATCTTTGGCCCGGACGAGTGGGAGCAGGGGCAAGACTCGCCGCAGGCCGGGATCTATCATGAATTCAAGGCCGCCTTCGCCGCCATCGGTCTCCCCGTCAGGGACGGCTGGTACGTCGGTGCGGAACATTGGCGCAGCATGGAATGCATGGATCCGCGGTGTTGCCCGTGGCCGGGCAAGGGCATTGCCTCCATCAAGGAAAGCTATGTCAATACCGAGTTCATTTTCCGGGGAAGCATGGTCAGGGAGAACCCCAAGGCGCAAATTCAGGAGTTGACGGCACTCCGGGACGCCGAGTTTGCCGTTTCAGTCGCCTCCGCCGGCACAGTGCTGCAGGAAACCTTGGCCATGAGGGGCTCCGTGGCCCGGCAACTGGGCACCAGCCTGGGCCTGTGGGAACAAGCCTTGCACGACTGGCCGACAACTCCCGGACCGGGCCTAGCCGCCTACCTGTTGGCCTCCTTGGCGGACATAGCGGTCAGGGATGCCGTCATCGTGGCCCTGGCCACGTCCCCTGAATGGTCGCTGGCAGGTGCGGCGGGGCTTGGACTCGTGTCCCCGGACCCGTCGCCACCAAGCGTTGAAAATCCCGTGCTGCCCTGCTTGGGTGCCAACTTTGACGCAAAGCAGGCCGCGGGGAGCGAAATCGTCCTCGAGGACGTGATCGAGTCCTTGTCCGATGAGGACCTGAAGCGGGCAGTCCATGACTTTGGCAGGGTCTTGGTGGGCGAAATCGACGAAATTGATGACGGGTGCGCAGTTGGGCTGGTCGGAGTGGCCGGGGTGGCAGAAGCGGCTGGGCTGGCAGAAGTGGTGGGGACGGCCGAGACGGCTGGGCCCGACTGGGTGCGCCTGGACCGTGCCGAACCGTTGCTGCAGTTCCTGGCAGCTTCCACGGAAGCCTCAGACAAGGCACCGGTGTTGTGCCTGCTCGGTTGGATCCAGTGGTGCAAGGGGCGCGGAACTTGGGCCGGGCACTACTTCCAAGCCTGCCAGGCACACCAGCCGGGCTACCGCTTGGCCGCCCTGCTCGACGAGTTGCTGGCCGTGGGGCACATTGCCGAGTGTGCCAAGAACTCCCGGACCGCCTGGCGCGGCTACGGGACCGACGTCGCGGCGTGACACGTTCACGGGCGCCCATCACTGCCCGGGCGGGGCCGCACGCCGGCCCGGCCCGAGCTGTGATCTTTATTGCAACAACCAACCCGCCGCGAGGGTGCAACAGGCAAGAGTCACGCAGCAAACCGTGAGACACTAGAGGACAAGACCCGGTTGGGTTCGTGTTGATGCATTGACTGAGTTTGAGCAAGAGGGCTTGGAAGAGTTTTCCAGGCCGGCGGGAACAATACCGCCGCAGAGGGAGTTATACCCTCTGACCCTCCAAGCAAATGTCGTGCGCCAAGCAACATGGACTTGACAGGGTCATAGTGGTGTTGCCCGAAGGTAACTCCACAGACCGCCGTAAGAAAGGTTTTCTGTGTCTGCTACTGCCAAGAGCAAAGTCTCCACAAACAAGGAGATCGAGGACCCCGCATCTTCAGCCACCGTGCCGCTGACACCAGCACAGAAGCGCGCCGCCACGATCGCCGCCAAGAAGGCTGCTGCTGCAGCCGCCGGTGAGGGCGCACCCGCTGCCGCAGCCAAGAAGGCTCCGGCCGCTCGGCGGGGAAGCAAAGCCAAGGTCGAGGACGAGTCCGCCACCGAGCCTACCGCCGAAGACGAAGAGCGGGACGAATCCAAGCCGGAGCGCCCCGTCGCCACCGGTTCAGGCTTCGTCTACTCCGACTCGGACGATGACGATGCTCCCATCCAGCAGGTCATGTCAGCTGGTGCAACCGCCGACCCCGTCAAGGACTACTTGAAGCAAATCGGCAAGGTGGCACTGCTCAACGCCGAGCAGGAAGTTGATCTGGCGCTGCGTATCGAAGCCGGCCTGTTCGCGCAGGAAAAGCTCGACACCATCAGCGCCAAGATGAACGATCAGCTCAAGCGCGACCTCGTCCGGATCGTGCACGACGGGAAGCGCGCCAAGAACCACCTGCTCGAAGCCAACCTGCGCCTCGTCGTGTCCCTGGCCAAGCGCTACACAGGCCGCGGCATGCTGTTCCTTGACTTGATCCAGGAAGGCAACCTGGGCCTGATCCGTGCGGTTGAGAAGTTCGACTACACCAAGGGCTTCAAGTTCTCCACCTACGCCACGTGGTGGATTCGTCAGGCGATCACGCGCGCCATGGCCGACCAGGCCCGCACCATCCGCATCCCGGTGCACATGGTGGAAGTCATCAACAAGCTGGCACGTGTCCAGCGCCAGATGCTTCAGGACCTCGGCCGTGAACCAACACCCGAAGAGTTGGCCAAGGAACTGGACATGACCCCTGAAAAGGTTGTTGAAGTCCAAAAGTACGGCCGCGAACCCATCTCCCTGCACACACCCCTGGGTGAAGACGGCGATTCCGAGTTCGGCGACTTAATTGAAGACTCCGAAGCAGTCGTGCCTGCCGATGCCGTGTCGTTCACCCTGTTGCAGGAACAACTGCACTCGGTGCTTGACACTCTCTCCGAGCGTGAAGCCGGTGTCGTTGCCATGCGCTTTGGCTTGACCGATGGACAGCCGAAGACTTTAGACGAAATCGGCAAGGTCTACGGGGTGACGCGTGAGCGCATCCGCCAGATAGAGTCAAAAACCATGTCCAAGCTGCGACACCCCTCACGCTCGCAAGTGCTGCGGGACTACCTGGACTAGTCCCCACGCCCTCCCCAATGGTGTCCGCTGGCGCGTTCACCATTGGGGCCCCTCGGGCGCGTGGGCCCATATGCGTTGGCTAGCGAGCTGACATTGGGCCCCTCGGAATCGTGGGCCCACCCACGCCCTACCTCGGGCGCAGGGGCCCAGGTACTGTGGCTAGCGAGCTGGCATTGGGGCCCCTCGGAGTCGTGGGCCCACCTGCGGCCTCCAGTATGTTTGGCCAGGGTGGGCCAGTCTTAAACAAGTGAAGGGCCCTGGATGTCCAGGGCCCTTCACTTTCAGGCGGCCATGTTGGCTCGAGGTCTTATTCGACGGGCAGCGGATCTTTTTCGTTCAGCCGGCTTGTCTCGTCGTACCATTCAGAAGCCAAGGGCTTCAGTGTGGATTCCACTGCGCGGGCGTGGTGGCCGCAGAAGAGCAGCTCACCGCCGGAGGATTCCAAGACCACGCGCACATAGGCTTGGGCACTGCAGCGGTCGCAGCGATCAAGGGTGGTCAGCTGAGGGCTGGTGACGGTCGTGGTGGTCATGATGGCCTCCTTCATTAGGTCTTGTACTTCATACAACCACTTTTTCTTGGACTTGCTTCCCTCCGCGGGCAACTTTCGCTAACCGCGTATCCGCGGCAACAGGGGACAACGCAGCCATGCTTGGCCGGCAAATGTCGGCGCACCCATTAACCTTGGTAGAGACCGGCCAACAAAAAACTTGAAGGAGTATGTCCACGTGGCACGCCAGAGTTCCGATTACAGCGCCCGCCACCTTTCCGTCCTGGAGGGCCTGGAGGCCGTCAGAAAACGCCCGGGCATGTACATCGGCTCCACCGACTCCCGGGGCCTCATGCACTGCCTGTGGGAAATCATCGACAACTCAGTCGATGAGGCCCTCGCCGGGTACGGGCAAAACATCTCCGTCATCCTGCACAAGGATGGCTCCGTCGAGGTGCACGACGACGGTCGCGGCATCCCCGTGGACGTCGAACCCAAAACCGGGTTGTCTGGCGTGGAAGTGGTGCTGACGAAGCTTCATGCCGGCGGCAAGTTCGGCGGCAGCTCCTATGCAGCCTCCGGTGGCCTGCACGGCGTGGGCGCCAGTGTGGTCAATGCGCTGTCATCGCGCATGGATGCGCTGGTGGACCGGGGTGGGAAAACGTACCAAATGAGCTTCCGCCGTGGTGAACCCGGGCACTTCAAGGACGTCGGGCGGACGCTGAGCCCCACAGTGGAATTTGCGCCATTCACCGAGGCCTCGAGCTTGGACATTGTTGGCAGCACCAAGCGTGGGGTCACGGGCACCCGCATCCGGTACTGGGCCGACCCGCAAATTTTTACGAAGGACGCCAAATTCTCCTACGAGGAGCTTGTTTCCCGTGCCCGCCAAACGTCTTTCTTGGTCCCAGGCCTAAAAATCAAGGTTGTGGACGAGCGACGCTTGGCAGGTACGCCGGGGGAATTTGCCACCCACGAGGAACTTTTCCACCACGACGGCGGCCTCTCCGAATTTGTTGATTTCCTCTCCGTTGGCGGTGACGTCACCGATATTTGGCGGCTGCAGGGCCATGGCACCTTTACCGAGACGGTCCCGGTCCTGAACGGACAGGGCCATTTGGAGAGCACCGCGATTGAGCGCGACTGCGAGGTGGACATCGCGTTGCGGTGGGGGATCGGTTACGACACCACCATGCGCAGTTTCGTCAATATCATTGCCACGCCCAAGGGCGGTCGCCACCAGGAGGGCTTCGAGCAAGCCCTTTTGAAAACTTTCCGCAAAGTCATTGAAACCAATGCACGCAAGCTCAAGGCCGGCAACGACAAAATCGAAAAGGACGACGTCATGGCCGGCCTGACGGCCGTGCTCACCGTGCGCCTGGCCGAACCCCAGTTTGAAGGCCAAACCAAGGAAATCCTTGGCACGCCGGCGGTCAAGAACATCGTGGCCAAGGTCGTCGAGAAGGAACTGAAGGCCAAGCTGGAATCCACCGCGCGCGGGGAAAAGATCCAAGCCGCCACCTTGCTGGAAAAAGTTGTCTCGGAAATGAAGTCCCGCATTTCGGCCCGCGTGCACAAGGAAACCCAACGTCGCAAGACGGCTCTGGAATCCTCGTCGCTGCCCACGAAACTGGCAGACTGCCGCAGCACCGACATTGCCGAGACGGAACTTTTCATCGTCGAAGGCGACAGCGCCCTGGGCACGGCCCGGCGAGCCCGGTCCTCCGACTTTCAGGCATTGCTACCCATCCGCGGCAAGATCCTCAACGTCCAGAAGGCGTCTGTGGGCGACATGCTGGCCAACGCCGAGTGTGCCGCACTTATCCAGGTCCTGGGGGCAGGATCGGGGCGCAGCTTCGACCTTGCCTCGGCCCGCTACGGCAAGGTGATCCTCATGACGGACGCCGACGTGGACGGGGCCCACATCCGCACGCTCCTGCTGACGCTGTTCTTCCGCTACATGCGTCCCATGATCGACGCCGGCAACGTCTATGCGGCCGTCCCGCCACTTCACCGGGTGGAAGTCATCAATGCAGGCTCCAAGCCGAACGAGATGGTCTACACCTACTCTGAGAAGGAACTGCACGACCTGCTGAGCAAGCTGGAGAAATCCAAAAAGCAATACAAGAAGCCTATCCAGCGCTACAAGGGTTTGGGGGAGATGGATGCCGACCAGCTGGCGGAAACCACCATGGATCCTCGCCATCGGATGCTGCGCCGTGTCACGACGGCGGATGCGGACCGGGCAGAGCACACCTTTGAGCTGTTGATGGGATCGGAAGTGGCGCCACGCAAGGAGTTCATCGTCGCGGGCAGCGACTTGTTGGACCAGGAACGCATCGACGCGTAGCGCAATCAGCCTCCCATTCCCCAACGTCCTCGTCGGGGGTGGGAGGTTGGCCCGGCTCAAGTTGCGGCAGCTTGCGCCGGGCCGGCCTAAGCCAGGATGCCGGGCACCAGCAGCAGCGCTGTTGGCAGGGCCAGGAGCAGCAAGGCCCCTGCGACAACAAGTCCCTGTCTGCCGGCCGACAAGGCCGGTGCCGGGGCGAGCAACCTGCCCAGCCGGGCGGAGGTGGTTTCCGGGGTGTCGATCTTCGCCGCATTGTCTGCAACGAGCGAATCTGCTGGCAGCTGCGCGGAGCCGCTGGCCACCAGCGCAATTGCCGTGACGAGAGTGGCTTTGCTCACGGAGCGCAAGGCCACCTCGTCTGCCAGGATCTCAATCAACGAGGACACTGCATGTTGGGCCAGCTTTGAGGTCGGCAGCCACGGCAGGGCGGATCGCCATGCGGCAAAGGACCACAACAGCAGGTGGTGGCGCTGGCTCAGGTGGGTTTGCTCGTGCAACAACACGGCGCGCAGTTCCTCCGGGCTGAGCAAGTCAAGCAGCCCTTCAGACAGGACCGTGACGGAACGCGAGCCACCGGGCAGGCAGTACGCCACGGGAGCCTGGTGGCTGATGACAAGCGTGTCGGGCCTGTCGATGGAGGGGGAGCTGAGTAGATTGAGCAAGTCGCGGTGGCGTCTCCGTTGGCGCTCAATGCGGAAGAACGTCAGCCACAGCGTGAAGATCAGATGGGCGGACAAGAGTGCTGCGGCGCTCAGCGCAAAGGCGTGGACCAAGCCCAGCGTGTCAAGGGATTGACGGCCAACAACAATCTGTGCCAACCCCTGCAGGCCGCTGGCAAGGTTGTCGCCCAGCGGCACCAGTCCGTAGCAGAGCATGGCCCCAATCATGGACAGGCCGCCAGCCAGCGCTATGGACTGCCACAACACCATGGCAGCAACAGGGGCCCGAGCAGGCCAAGCCGCGCGGGCAAGGAAAACGGGAACCGGCCAAGCCAAGGCAACGGCAAGGATGGCGAGGAACCAGGAGGTCCAAAACATGTTCTACAACTTACCGTGTCCTGCTGGCCGGCCGGTGCCGAGGGACGCCACCGAGGACCGTGTTCCCAGCTATCGTCCCAGCAGCTTCCGCAGGGTTTCCGCTTCACCTGAGCTGACAGTTCCAATGAAACGGGCCAACACGGCTTCGCGGTCCGGGGCCGAGCCCAGTACCTCGAGCATCAATTCAGCCGTGTGGTCTTCGCGGCTTGTGACAGCGTGGTAGCGGTGCGGGCGTGAAGAGCGCTCACGCTCAACAAGTCCCTTCTTCTCCAGCCGGGACAAAACTGTCAAGACCGTCGTGACAGCGAGCGGGCGGGCCGCAACAGTATCGTCGCCCGTGGTGCGTTGGGTGAGCAGGTCACGCAGGGTGTTTGCCGTGATGGCTTCCTGATGTTCCCACAGCAGGTCCATGACCGCCCTCTCGAGATCTCCAAGCGTTGCCATTTACATCCTTCTGATTTCACTGCCCGGCATTGAGTTGTGGCGCATCAAACACCAACAGCTATAAATGTACAGGTTTTGACAACAAAGTTCTACACGGGGTAGAAATAGTACTTCTACAGTACGTAGAAAGTTGTCTTCGTACTGCACTCCAACGGCCCGCACATTTACATGAACGAGGGGTAACTAGTGGAAGCTCTGGAAATTGCCAGATGGCAGTTCGGCATCGTGACGGTGTACCACTTCTTGATGGTGCCGCTCACAATCGGACTCGGCACCCTGGTGGCCATCCTGCAGACGCGCTGGCTTAAAACAGGTAAAGAAGAATACCTGCGGATGACTAAATTTTGGGGCAAGCTGTTCCTTATCAACTTCATCATGGGTGTGGCCACCGGTATCGTCCAAGAGTTCCAGTTCGGTATGGCATGGAGTGAATACAGCCGCTTTGTGGGCGACGTCTTCGGTGCGCCGCTGGCCATGGAGGCGTTGTTGGCGTTCTTTGTGGAGTCCACTTTCCTGGGCCTGTGGATCTTTGGGTGGAAGAAATTGCCGGCCAAGGTGCATTTGGCCTGCCTTTGGATCGCCGTGGTCGGATCGATCGTCTCGGCCTACTTCATCCTCGTGGCCAACTCCTGGATGCAGCATCCCGTGGGTGTGGAAATGATCGAAGGTCGTCCGCAAATGGTGGACGCCTGGGCGGTCTTTACCAACAACACTGCCATGGTGGCGTTCTTCCACACCATCACCGGCGCCCTGGCCGTGGCCGGCGGCTTCCTGCTGGGCATTTCCTGGTACCAGCTGTGGCGCCGGCGCAAGGATGGGATCGACACCGTCGACGCCCAAGGCCGTGTGGTGGTGGGTGAATCCGCCGCCATCGCCGGCCGGGACAAGAAGGACCACGCCGTCTGGATCAAGTCCTTGCGCATTGGGGCGGTGGTGGCCATGATTGCTTTTGCCGGGTCCGCCGTGTCCGGTGACTTGTCGGGGAAGCTGATGTTCGAACAGCAGCCCATGAAGATGGCCGCAGCGGAGGCCGCCTGCCACGACGGGACCAGTTTCTCCGTGCTCTCGCTCGGAGATGTCGGCAGTCGCGACTGCTCGGATGTGGTGGCGGTCATGGAGGTGCCCGGACTGCTGTCGTTCCTGGCACACAATGACTTCACCACGGAGATCAAGGGAGTCAACACCCTTGTTCCGGAATACCAGGAAAAGTACGGCAAATACCTGCCCGACGATCCGATGTACGGCGACCGTGCAGGCCAGGAAATCAACTACGTGCCGATCATGCCCGTCACCTATTGGGGCTTCCGCATGATGATCGGCTTCGGCGGTCTCGCCGCAATGGCGGCAGGCATCGCCTTGTTGGTCACCCGCAAGGGTACGGTGCCGCGTTCCAAGCCCCTGATGCGGCTGGCGCTTGTGGGCATGCTGGCACCCTTTGGTGCGAATGCGGCCGGTTGGATCTTCACCGAGATGGGCCGCCAGCCGTTCGTGGTTGCACCCAACCCCTCCATGAGCGGGGTTGACCAGGTCTTCATGTTCACTGCCTCCGCCGTTTCCCCCGGGGTGTCGGCAGGGGAGGTGATCTTCTCCCTCGTGACGCTCACCACGGTGTACGCGGTGTTGCTGGTGGTGGAGGTTGTCCTGTTGACCAAGTACATCCGCGGCGGCGTGGTCTCTGCCATGCCGGAGCTGGATACGACCCGGCCCGACGGCGGCAGCGGCCCCGGTGGGGAGGATGAGGACGATGTACTTGCGTTTGCGTATTGATCTTCCGCACCTCCCACCGTGCACTGCCCTTGACGAGCTGCTGGAACTAAAGGACAAATGATGGATTTTCTGCCTACTTTATGGTTCATACTCATTGCCGTGCTGTGGATTGGCTATCTCTTCCTCGAAGGATTCGATCTGGGCGTCGGCATGCTCATGAAGACCTTCGCCCGTGATGAAAAGGAACGCCGCGTCCTGCTCAACACCGTCGGTCCCGTGTGGGACGGCAACGAAGTGTGGCTGCTGACAGCCGCCGGCGCCACCTTTGCCGCCTTCCCATTCTGGTACGCCTCGCTCTTTTCAGCACTGTACATTCCGCTGGTCTTCGTCCTGTTGGGCCTGATCTTCCGCGCCGTGGCGTTTGAGTACCGCGGCAAGGTGCACTCCAACCGTTGGCGGAAGACGTGGGACTGGGCCATTGCGCTGGGCTCCTTCGTGGCAGCCTTCGGCATCGGCGCCATGCTGGCGTTGACCACCACGGGACTGCCGCTGAACGCCAACGGCGACAGGGTCGGCGGACCCTTTGCCTGGTTTACCTGGTACGCCGTGCTGGGCGGCCTTGCCGTGGTCGGCTTTGCGTTGATCCACGCAGCGGCTTTTGTGGCGCTGAAGACCGACGGCGACATCCGCCACCGCGCCCGCCGCCTCGTCGGGCGCTGGATGCCCGTTGGGCTGCTGCCGCTGGCATTGTGGGCCATCACCGTTGCCGTGCAACATGGCAAGTGGTTCAGCTGGATACTCCTTGCCGTCGCCGTTGGAGCAGCTGTGGCCGCCTGGCGGGCGAACCGTGCCGATCGAGAGGGCTTCAGCTTCCTCGGGATGGGCGTGTTCCTGCTGGCCGGTGCCGCCGCCATCTTTAGCGCCGTCTACCCCGTGGTATTGCCCTCAACGCTGGATCCGTTGTGGAACCTGACAGTGGAGAACGCCTCGTCCTCGAGCTACACGCTGGGCCTGATGTCGATCGTGGCCGCAGTGGGTGTTCCGCTCGTGCTCGCCTACCAGGGTTGGACGTACTGGGTCTTCCGCAAGCGCATCACGGTGGCACACCTGCCCGAGCCGTTGGACTTTGGCCCGGCCGTGGCCCCTGAAAAGGCCCTCGCAAGCGAAGGAACGAAGGCGTAGCATGAGCCCCCGCCCCGCACTCCCTGATGTCAAGTCGACTCGAGTTGCCTTGGCAGGCCTGGCCGGATTGGCCGCCGTCAAGGCCGTGGCCCTCGTCCTGCTCATGGGAGCCTTGGCCCATGCCCTCGGCCAGTGGGCGTCCGGGTCCACCCTTGACCCGGTCAAGTTGCTTGTTCAGGGCAGTGTGGGGGCAGGGCTTCTGGGAGCTGCGGTGTGGGGCCAGGCCATCATGGCCCGGCGCGCCGCGCTCGGCGCCAAGGAAGAGTTGCGGGGCAAATTGGTGGCGCACCGCCTCGCCGGCCGTCCCGGCAACAACGGTGGGAGCGGCGGGGCAACTGGAAGTCGCGAAGGCGTGGGGGCGGAGGGCATGTTGGCCAGCCGCGGCCTCGACGGCCTTGACAACTATTTCAGCGCCTATCTGCCGGCCCTTGTCACCTGTGCCGTGCTTCCATTGATGATCGGCCTGCAGATCCTGATTTCCGACTGGGTCAGCGCGCTCATCGTGGTCCTGACAGTGCCGCTCGTTCCGGTGTTTATGATCTTGATCGGTTTCCACACCCAGGAACGGGTGGAAATGGCCGCCCGCGGCTTGGACAGGCTCTCGAACCACCTACTTGAACTGGCTCGGGGCTTGCCCGTCCTGGTGGGCCTGCGCCGCGCATCGGCGCAGCGAAAAGCCCTGTCCGATGTGTGCGAGGCCTACCGCAAGTCCACCATGGCGACCTTGCGCACGGCTTTTCTGTCCTCCATGGCACTGGAGCTGATCAGCACCATCTCGGTGGCGGTGGTGGCGGTGTTCATCGGCGTCAGGCTCGTGGACGGCGGCATGACGCTGGAGGCCGGACTGCTGGCGCTCATGCTGGCACCCGAGTGCTTCAGGCCGCTGCGCGACGTCGGGGCGGCCCACCACGGCAGCGAAGACGGCGTGGAAGCCCTGCGCCGCGTCAACGAAATTCTCGACGCCGAAATTCTCGACGCCGAGCTTCCGCGGTCTGCTGCCGACGCGCCCGTCGTCGAGGTGCTTGCCGCGGACCCACTGGCCGTCGACGTCCCCAACGCCGACCTGCCCAACGCCGACGTGCCGGCTGGGGACGGCAAGGTTGTTTTGCTGGCCAGGGACCTATCGGTGCAGTATCCGGGACGAGGCGTGCCGGCCGTTGACGGATTCTCGGCCACGCTCATGCCCGGTGCGGCACTGGTGCTGGCAACACCCAGCGGCACGGGCAAGTCAAGCATTTTGGCCGCGATTGCAGGGACGCTTCCCGTCGGCGGGGAACACGGCGCCGTGACGGGTGGCCAGTTGTTTGTGCGTTCACGGGAGTCCCTTGTGTATGTCTCCCAACACCCAGCCTTCACGGAGGACACCGTGTTGGCGGAAGTGGAGCTGTACGCCGCCGGACCGCAGCAGCTCAAGACGGACACCGAGACGCTCCTGACGGCCCTTGGCCATGTCAACGCGGCACATTTGGCGCAGCGCACGGTGGTGGACTGCAGCCCCGGTGAACTGCGCCGGGTGGCAGTGGCCCGCGCCTTGGCCCGCATGGCAGTGGATCCCGGCGTGGAGCTGGCGCTTTTTGACGAGCCCACAGCCCACCTCGACCCTGTTTCCGCCGCTGCCGTGCGCCGGGCCCTGGCCAACCAGCACGGCAGCGTGGCCGTTGTGGTGGCCACACACGATCAGGTCCTGGCAACGATGCTGGGTGCCGAGCCACTCCCGGAGCCAACATTCCCTGCGCCGGAACTCGCGGTGCCGGAACTCGCAGTGCCGGAACTCCTCGTGCCAGAGCTTGCTGTGCCAGCGCTCCCTGCAGCCTGGGAGCCGGAACCCGCCGTCCAGCAGAGCGCACAACGGCAGGCCGAAAAGGCCCGTCGCCCGCGCCTGCTGTGGCGCCACTTGCGGCTGCTTCCACTGCGTTCCCCGCGGTTTGCTGCAGGCGTGCTGGTTTCCGCCTTGGCCACTCTCAGTGCCGCGGCGCTGTCGGGAATTTCCGGCTGGCTCATCGTGTGGGCTGCCCAGCAGCCTCCCATTTTGTACCTCTTGACCTTGATTGTGGGTGTGCGGGCGTTCGGGATCGGGCGCTCCGTCCTGCGCTATTGCGATCGTCTGCTGACCCACGACGCCGTGTTCCGTTGGGCCGCCGAACTCCGCCTGAAGCTGTGGGACTCCCTCGGGTCCTCCGTCTTGCACTGGGGCAAGCTGACCCGCTCGGGCGGCGCCCTCGGCACCCTCGTGGCGGATGTGGACGAGCTGCGCGACGCCGTGCCGCGTGCGGTGGTGCCCATCCCTGCCGCCGTCATTTCCTATGGCGCCATCCTGGCGGCCCTTGCCATGCTGGTTCCCGAAGTCACGTGGATCGTCGCGGTGGTGGGCGTGCTTGGCCTGCTGGTGCTGCCGCTGGTGGTTCTGGCCGCGCAGCGGCGCGCCTCGGCGGCTGCTGCCGTGCATCGCATCTGGCTGGCCGGCCGGGTGACAACCCTGTTTGCCGCCGCCGAGCAACTGGGAGCCAACGGTGTGGGTGCCGCCCAGGCAGCCAAGTTCAGCGCAGCGGACGGAACCGTGGCAAAGCCGCTGCGCCGCCTGGCCTGGTCCGACGGACTGGGCCAGGGTGCCGTTTTCTTCGTGACAGGCCTGGCGGCCGTGGCGGTCACCCTGGCCGGCATTGCCGCAGGGACGGATCC
Organism: Arthrobacter sp. H35-D1; assembly: GCF_030063185.1. Lineage (GTDB taxonomy): Bacteria > Actinomycetota > Actinomycetes > Actinomycetales > Micrococcaceae > Specibacter. The sequence goes on along the minus strand of NZ_JASISP010000005.1, from coordinate 30,796 downwards.
GCGCGCCGTAGCTGTGGCCGCCCTGCTCATGCTGGCCCTGTCCGAACCACTGGGCCAATACCTGGAAGCAGTCTCGGCGCTGCCTGCATTGTCGGCCTTGATGGCCAGGACGCTCCCCCTGCTTGCCGCGCCCGCCACGGTCATCGAGCCGGGGGACTCCGTGGCGCGATCCGCCGCGGAGAATCCTGTGTTGGAACTGGCGGTCGAGTCCATCACCGCCCGCTACCCGAACACCGACGAAGCGGTCTTCACAGGTGTCGGCGGTGGCACGCAGCGGGGAAACTGGTGGACCGTCAGCGGGCCCTCGGGTTCGGGGAAGTCCACCCTGCTGGCCGTTCTGCTGGGCTTCCTCCAACCCGAAAGCGGGCGGTACCTGCTCAACGAAAGGCCGGCATCGGCCCAAACCCTCGGCGGCATTGCCTGGTGCCCGCAAGACGCCTACTTGTTTAATTCAACGCTCCGCTCCAATCTGGCCCTGGCCCGGCCCGCAGCATCGCCTCCCACGGACACCGAATTGGAGCAGGCCCTGCACGTGGTGGGTCTTGGCCCGTGGCTGGCGCAGCTGCCTTTGGGGCTTGGCACGCGCGTGGGCCCCGGCGGACATCATCTCTCGGGTGGGCAGCGGACTCGTGTGTCGGTGGCACGCACACTCGTGGCCGGGGCCGACGTCGTGCTTCTTGACGAACCCACCGCCCACCTGGGCGAAGACGAGGCGGGGGAGTTGGTGGCGGACCTGCGTGTCGCCCTTTCCGGTGCGGCCGTGGTCCTGGTGACGCACGACGCCGAACTGGCCGCGGCCGGCGACACCCACCTGGTGCTCGGCGCAGGAACGGGCGGCGCAGGAACGGGCAAGGCAGGCATGGTGCGCCAGGGAGCAGGCGTTTAGGCTGGGGGAATGCCCCCAACGACGAATGGAATCGTGCCCGGTGCCGAAGGACTTGCCTTCCGCCCGCTGGAAGCAACCGACCTTGACCGTTGGCTGGAACTGGTGGTGCGAATCGCAGGGGCCGAGCACACGCACTGGCACGAGACACGCTCGGAATTGGCTGTCTGCTTTGCGGACACGGTCAATCCGGCAGCGGCGAACACCCTGGCCGGCGTGGACGGGTCCGGCGCTGTCCGCGCCTTCGGTCGGGTGTCGAAGAACCGCTCCAGCGACAAGGCCTACATCTTCGGCGGCGTCGACCCGCAATGGCGGCACCGGGGACTGGGAGCGGCCATGCTTGCATGGCAGAAAGGACAGGTCCAGGCGAGGTTCGCCGCCGAGGGCCAACTCTCCCCGCAAGCGCGCAGCTACGCCGAAGAAGGCAATGCGGCTCCCACGTCGCTCCTGGAACAGGCGGGCTACTCCGTGTCTCGGTACTTCGCCGAGATGCGCCGACCATTGGCTGGCGCCCCGGTGGTGGCTGTGCCCGAGGGCATTCGCATCGTGACGTTCGCGCAGGAATTTGCGGAAGACGTGCGGTTGGCGCACAACGAGGCCTTTGCCGACCATTGGGGCTCCGAACCCAGAAGCGTCCAGCAGTGGGAGTTCCTGCTGCGCAACGAGCAGTTTCGGCCGGAGTGGTCTGCCGTGGCGCTCGATGCCGCCACCGGGGAGTTGGCCGGCTACCAGCTGTCCCAGTACGATCCCGAGCGGTTCACCAAGGAGGGCCGGGAGGAAGGCTACACCGAGCTGTTGGGCGTGCGCCGGAGGTGGCGCGGCCGCGGGATTGCCCGCACTTTGCTGGCCGACGCCATGGCCCGGTACAAGGCGGCCGGGATGGATTACGCCTGCCTGGACGTGGACACGGAGAACCCCACCGGTGCGCAGGGCCTGTACGAACGGATGGGCTACCGGCCGCTGCGGCGCACCATCGCCTGGGACAAGAAGCTGGACCCGCCGAGGGCTTGATTTGACCAGGCGTTGATCCGCTCAGGCGTTGATGTCGTGCAAGTGGTGGAAAATGTCGTGCAGGAAGTAGCCGGCCAGGGTCACCACGGTGAATTCAGCACCGTTGCTGCGCAGCCCCCGGCGTTCCCACTGGTCTTCATCGACGGCGGCAAAGGCGGCCGCCGCATCCAAGCCGTTTTGCACCAGCTCACCGGCAACCTCGTCCGGATCAAGGCAGGAGTAGCCGCCGTCGAGGGCTGCCGTGTCCTGGTCCCAGTCGGCGAAGGTGGGGTTCTCGTCCCGGAGCATGAGTTCGAGCCTGCCGATGAACACTTCGAAAACGTCCCTGACATGGGCGCTGTACTCGAGCACCGACCACTTGCCGGGAGTGGACCTTTCCTCGACATTGGCCCCGCGCAGGGCGTTCTGCCATCGCGGCAGGAGCGCCGGAATCATGGTTGCCGCCGTGGCGGGTGTGGCGTCGGAGGCATTGAATCCGCACTCCGGGCACACTCGCTGCAGAACCCAGGTCCAGTCTTTCTCATCGGGAATGATAGCCATGTGGCCAGTCTATGCCGACGCCCCGACGCCCCGCCGCGTTGCCTCGCCACGCCGCATGGAGGTTCGAGACCGTGCCCAGTCATCTCGCAGGCGGCTGGCGGTGTTGGCACGTTCGCCGTGAAGCCACGTGAGAACCTCGGTGGCTCCGCTGCGCGCGGCAGCATCAAGCGGCGTCAATGGTTCCCGGGCGGGGAGCCAGTCAAGCACGGCACCGTGGCGGAGCAGGTACTGTGCTGCGGTGACCTGCCCGCCGTGGCAGGCGGCCCAGAACCCGTCGCTGAGTTGGGCGGATCTGAGCCGATCTGATCTGAGCTGGTCCATGAGCCCGAGCGATGCCGCAGTGAAGAGGTTGACACGTGCGCCGCGGGCGACCAGACGCCGCGCCGTCTTCCACGGTGCGAATTCCACTGTGCGAAGGCGGTCGCGTCATCGAGGGGCGTCCCGCCGGCGATCACGGCTCCCGGCGCGTCGATCCCCGCACCGGCGTCCAAGAGCGCGTCGAGGACCGCGACGTCGCCACTGCTGGCGGCCCAGTGCAATGGCGTCTCGCCGCATGGACCCCGAAACCTGGCGTTGACATCGGCGCCCCCCTGGGCGAGCACGGCAACGGATGCGGCGCCACGGGGAAAGTGGCCGGGCCAGTCCGTGGCCACATGCAGCAGGGTGCCAGACATTCCGCCCGGACTGCGCTTGCCGATCCTTGCGGTGGCCGGGCCCGGCTGTGCGGTCAGAAGCTGGTGGAGCACGTCGACACCTCCCTGCTGCACGGCGCGCACAGCAGCCCGCGCCAAGGGATCGCCAATGCCCCATGTCTTCACAGGCTGCCTCCCGCCGACGCTGCCAGCATGACACGGCGCGGGCCGGACTGCACGTCTGGGTTTCGGCTGCGGGCGCCCGGTTTCATGGACGATTCAGTGGCACCGGGAAATCCAAGTCAGGCAGGTCGTTTGCTGACAGTGCGCCTGCCCTGCGGTCGGCTGATCCCGACCTAGTCCAGCGGGAGTTCAAAGGCCTCCTGGGTGCTGTCGTGCATGGGCTGGGGGTCGCTGGCGGGAGCGGCCGGGGTCTTCGGGGGACTTGCAGTTGCCGGCGGGACGGCAGCTGCATCGGAGTTGGAGGCCTGGCCGGGTCCGGTCAGGCTGGGCCCGATCAAGTCGATGGCCGCACTGAGCGCCACGCCCGAGCCGTCGCGGTGGCCGTGTTCAACCGGCAGCGCCCGTGCCACCCCTGACAGGGTGGACGCCTTGGCCGGACCATGCCCGGCCCAGGACGCCAGCAGCCGGTCTTCGCCCTTGAGGAAACGGTGCACCCGCACCCCTGCAGTGGCGCGGCCCTTGGCCGGGTAGTCGGAAAATGCCGTCACCTTGGCGGAGCCCGACGGCGTGCCCGGCAGGGCTTCCTGTCCGCCTGCCACCGTGACCACCACTGCTTCAGGATCGGCGGGGGAGACGATTCCAAAGGACAACACGGCGTCTCCGGGGGTGAGCTTGATGCCGGCCATGCCTCCTGCAGTGCGCCCCTGCGGACGAACCGTGGCGGCACTGTAGCGAAGCAGCCGGGCGCCGAGGGTGACAAACACCAGTTCGTCGTCGTCCCCGGCAACGCCGGCGCCCACCACAAAGTCCTTGGGCTTGAGGGAGATGTACTCCCAGTCGTCGCGGTTCAGCGGATAGTCGGGGCTGACGCGCTTGACCACGCCGGAGGCCGTGCCCACGGCAAAGATGCTGTTCAACGGCACGAAGCCGACAAGGGTTTCGCCCTTGGTCAGCGTGATGAAGTCCTTGGCTGCCACGCCGCCGGACAGGTTGGGCAGGGAGTTGGTGGGCGGCAGCACGGGCATGTCCACCACTTGCAAGCGGAGCATGCGCCCCAGCGAGGTCAGTGCGCCAATTTCCGATCGGGCGGTGGATTTCAGCACGGAAGAGAAAACGTCGTGCTTGCTGCGGCCCCCGGAATCCGCGAGTGGATCGGCGGTGCTTGTCCGGGCGATCTGCCCGGTGGCGCTCAGCAGCACCCAGCAGGGATCGTCGGCAATCTCAAGTGCCAGTGGGTTTGCCTTGGCGGCCTTGCCGTTTGCGCCGGCAGCCAACGCCTTGGCCACGGACGGGGCCATGGCCTCGGATTCAAGCAGCACCGTGCGCCTCGGCGTGGCGTATTTGCTGGCAACCTCGCCCATTTCGTCCGAGACCAGCTGGTGCAGCAGCTCCTTGGAATCCAAAATGGCTTGCAAGGCTTCGATTTCGCGGCGCAGCTGTTCGCGCTCTGCTTCCAGCTCCACCATGGAGAATCGGGTGAGCTGGCGCAGGCGCAAGGCCAGGATGTAGTCCGCCTGGACCTCGGAGAGGTCGTAGATGGCCATCAGGCGTTCGCGTGCGGCCGCCACCTGGTCCGAGGAACGGATGATCTGGATGACCTCGTCAATGTCCAGGATGGCGATGAGCAGGCCCTCCACCAGATGCAGGCGGTCAAGTTTCTTGGCCAGGCGGAAGGTGGTGCGGCGACGCACCACGTCAATGCGGTGGGCCACAAACACCTGCAACAGCGGAAGCAGTCCCAGGGTTTGCGGCTGGCCTTCGACGAGGCAGACGTTGTTGATGCCAAAGGATTCTTCCAGCGGCGTGTAGCGGTACAGCTGCTCCATGACGGCGGCCGGGTTGAAGCCGTTCTTGATCTCCAGGACCAGCCGCAGCCCGTGCTTGCGGTCGGACAGGTCGATGAAGTCGGCGATGCCCACCAACTTCTTGTTGTTGACGGCATCCTTGACCTTTTCCTTGACCTTTTCCGGGCCCACCAAATACGGCAGCTCGGTGACCACAAGGCCCACCCGCCGCGCGGAAATCTGCTCAACAGCCATCTTGGCCCGGGTCTTGAAGGAACCGCGGCCCGTGGCGTAGGCGTCCCGGATCCCCTGCAGGCCCACAATGCGCCCGCCCGAGGGCAGGTCGGGCCCGGGCACATACGCCATGATGTCCTCGAGCGTGGCTTCGGGATTGGCGATCAGGTGTTGCGCGGCGGCAACAACCTCGCCAAGGTTGTGGGGGGCCATGTTGGTGGCCATGCCTACGGCAATCCCGCTGGCACCGTTGACCAGGAGGTTCGGGTAGGCGGCGGGCAGCACCGAAGGCTGCGTCCACTCGTTGTCGTAGGTGGGGATGAAGTCCACCACGTTCTCATCCAGGTTCCCCGTCAGCTCCAGGGCGGGGGCGGCTAGACGCGCCTCCGTGTAGCGGGGGGCTGCGGGGCCGTCGTCGAGCGAACCGAAGTTGCCGTGCCCGTCGATGAGCGGCAGGCGCAGGGAATGGTCCTGCGCCATGCGCACCATGGTGTCGTAAATGGCCGTGTCCCCGTGCGGGTGCAGCTTGCCCATGACCTCGCCCACCACGCGGGCGCTCTTGACATGGCCCTTCTCGGGACGGAGCCCCATGTCGGTCATCATGTACAAGATGCGCCGCTGCACAGGCTTGAGCCCGTCGCGGGCATCGGGCAGCGCCCGGGAGTAAATCACCGAATAGGCGTACTCCAGGAAGGAGCCTTCCATTTCACTTGAAACATCAACATCAACAATGTTTTCGGTGAAATCCTTGGGGAAGGTGCCGTCTGCGGGAAGTTGGCGCTTGGCCATGGTTGCGGTGGTTCCTTTTCTGCCTGGGAGTGTTGCGTCTCTGGCATGCATGCACAAAGCAAGATCATGTCGGTACAGTGATTCTATGGTGAAGCAAGAGCTCGCGCCCGAATATCCGGCCCATTGGGAAGCCGATGTTGTTCTCCGTGACGGCAGCACGGGCCATTTGCGGCCCATGACGGCAGCCGATGCGGACGCCGTGCAGGCATTTCACATGGCGCAGTCGCAAAATTCCATCTATCTGCGCTTCTTTACGTACAAATCCAAGCTCACGGCCAAGGAGCTGCGCCGATTTACCGAGCTTGACTACCACGACCGTGTGGCATTTGTCATAACGCGCGGTGAAGGCATTATTGGCATTGGGCGCTATGACAGGCTCGATGACCCCTCGGACGCCGAAGTGGCGTTCAATGTTTCCGACGCCCACCAGGGCCGGGGCGTCGGTTCGATTCTGCTCGAACACTTGGCGGTGGCGGCGCGGGAGAACGGGATCAGCAAGTTCTCGGCCGAGGTCCTGCCGGAGAATCGGAAGATGATGCAGGTTTTCTCCGATGCCGGTTATGAGGTGCAACGGCACTTTGACGACGGCGTGGTGTCGCTCCGTTTTGACATCGACCCCACGGAAAAGTCCCGCGCCGTCATGGAATCCCGGGAGCACAGAGCCGAGGCCCTCAGCCTGGCCGGGTTCCTGGCACCGGCCTCCGTGGCCGTGATCGGTGCCAGCCGGGCGTGGGGGAGCGTGGGCCAGCAGCTCCTTGAGCACGTGGTCGAGGGCAAATTCACCGGTGCCGTCCACGCCGTCAACCAGAATGCCCTGGAGGTCTCCGGCATGATGCCATACGCCAGCATTGGCGAGGTTCCGGGGCCTGTGGACCTGGCCGTCATCGCCGTGCCGTACGGCCAGGTCCCGGCCGTGGTGGAGCAGTGCGGCAGGGCCGGGGTGAAGGGCCTTGTCGTCGCCACGGCGGGTTTTGCGGACGACGGCGAACGCGGCCTTGCGCGGCAGCGTGCACTGGTGCGCCAAGCCAGGGCAAACGGCATGCGGGTGGTGGGTCCCGCTTCGCTGGGCGTGGCCAACACCGACCCTGCCGTGTTGCTGAACGCCTCGATGGCGCCTGCCCTGCCGGTGAGAGGCGGACTGGGGATCTTCAGCCAGTCCGCGGCGTTGGGGGTTTCCTTGTTTGCCTCCTTGAGCCGGCGCGATGTGGGCATGTCCACCGTGCTCTCGGCGGGCAACCGGGCAGACGTCTCAGGCAATGACATGATGCAGTTTTGGGAGGACGACCCCAACACGAGTGCGTGCGGGCTGTACCTTGAATCGATTGGCAACCCGCGCAAGTTCTCCCGCATTTCCCGGCGCCTGTCCCGAAGCAAGCCCGTCATCGTTGCCAAGTCGGACTCCATGGGGCTGCGGCTGCCGCCGGGCCACGGCGTCCGCACCACCCAGGCCCCGGCCGGTGCGCTGGATGCCATGCTGCGCCAGTCCGGCGTCGTGCGGGTGAATACCATCGAGGAACTCTCCGACGTGGCCCAGATCGTGGTGGGGCAGCCGCTGCCCAAGGGGTCCGGCCTTGCCATTGTGGCCAACTCCGGCGCGCTCGGCACGGTGGTGGCCGATGCCACCGAACAGCATGGGCTCAAGGTGGCAGCCGTCGAGTCGAACCTGGTCCTGGACACGGGCCAGTCGAAGGCATTGCCGCTGCTCAAGCGCGCCGTGCTTGAGGTGCTGGGTCGCGAGGGTGTGGACTCGGCGATCGTGACGCTGCTTCCGGTGGTGGGGCTGACGGTGGACGTGATTGCCGCAACGCTGCAGCAGTGCTCGGCGGAGTCGGGGAAGCCCGTCATCGCCGTTTTTACGGGCACTATCAACAAGGACATTCACATCAACCGGCAAATGGCCGGGACGCTGCCGGCGTTCTCCAGCCCGGGCGCTGCCATTGCCGCACTGGCGGCCGTGACCCGCTACTCGCAATGGCTGACGCTTGAAAAACCCGTTTTTGACGTTCCGCAGGGTGTCGACACGCGCGGTGCCGAAGCCTTGCTGGACGGCTGGCTGGCCGAGGTGGAGGGGGCTGAACTTCTCACGCTGGATGCGGGGCAGGCTGGGGAACTTTTGGGCCGTTACGGCATTGACGTGCTGGAGTCGGCGCCCTTTGCCAGCGACGACCAGGCCGTGGCCGAGGCCGAGCGGCTGGGCTGGCCCGTTGCAATCAAGACCATTGATCCCTCGCTGCGCCACAGGATGGATTTGGGCGGTGTGCGGATCAACATTGAAAATGCGGAGTCGCTGCGGCGCAACATTGTCCGGATGCGCAGGTTCCTGAAACCGTACGGGGACAAGGAGCTGGAAGTGCAGGCCATGGCCGAAGTGGGCCAGTCGTGCACTTTGCGGGCCATCGAGGACCCCTCGCTGGGGCCGGTGGTGTCTTTCGGGCTGACAGGGGACGCGGTGAACCTGCTGGACGACTGGGCGCACAGGGTGCCGCCGCTGTCGGTGGCCGACACGGCCGAGCTCATTCGCTCGCCGCGGGCTGCCGTGAAGCTCTTTGGCTACGAAGGATTGCCATCCGGCAATATCAAGGCGCTGGAGGACCTGGTGGCCCGGGTGGCCATGCTCAAGGACGAACACCCCGACGTTGCCTTCATCGAGTTCAAGCCGATTTTGGTTGGCCCCACGGCCGTCACCGTCCTCGCAGTCGATGTGCGCATTGGCAACTCCGCCCAGCGGACCGACAGCGCGAGACGAGCCATGATTTTCTAGGGCAGCGGGGCAATTCCATGAAAGCGGGGCAACAGGGCTGGCCGGGGGAGGCGCCCAGTTCGCAACGTCGCCGCCAAAATGCGAAAATGGGACAATGAACAGCTTCGGCGCCGGTGCCCCGGCCAATACCAAGGGCCGCGATTTGGAAACCGCACTCCAGCGGTCAGGATTTTACCCTCGGCTGGTTGCCGACGTGGTCAACGATGCCCTTGACGGCCAGGAAAGCCTTGCGCACCTGATCCACTTGGAAACCCACTTTGACCGCACTGAAGTGCACAGACACATCACAGTGCTTGTGCTGACCACTGACATGCTTGTCATCACCCATGTGGACGACCACCAACTCGATGATTCGGGGGAGCAGATCGTGGCCCAGGTGTCCACCGAGTCCGTCCCCGTCACCCAGATCAACTCGGTGGTGCTCAGCTACATCTACTCCCAGCCGCAGGACTACAAGCCCTCGGACCCGGCGCGCGAGCTCACCCTTGCCATCGCGTGGTCCGGTGGACAGCGGGTGGAGATGGCCCCGGCGTCGTGCGGGGACCCCGCCTGCGACGCCGACCACGGTTACTCGGGTTCGATCGCCCAAGAGGACATTGCGCTGCGCATCAGCGCCGAGGCGGAGGGGCTGCAGGCGGTGGCCGACGCCAAGGCTTTTGCCCGTGCCCTGCGCGCCGTCAACACCGGTACCGGTGCCCCCGCCCACATGGCGCTGGGGACCACCAGGTTCCCCGCCTTTGGTGCGCGCTTGGGCCGCTCCCATTACCGCCGCTGACGCCGCGGACGGGACTGACACTGTGGACAGGACCGACACTGTGAGCAAATATGACGCAGTGGGCGGTGCCTCGGCCACGGGTGTCGCGCTCTCGGCCGGCCAGCCCGCGTTGCCCGCAGCGCCCGCCTACGGCAAGGCCAGCATTGGCGATGTACTTAGCAGTGCCGCGGCGGTGCTGGGCGATGATTCCTTTGAAAATGTGCTGAACCTGCCGGCAGCCCCGCGGATCTGCGTGGTGCTTGCCGACGGCTTGGGCAAGGCCCTGCTGAAGCAGCGTTCTGCCCACGCACCGTTTTTGCGCGGCGTCATGGCGCAGGACAACGATGGCGGGCACCCCCGGACCTTGCAGGCTGCGTTTCCCAGCACGACGGTGACGTCGCTGACCTCCCTGGGCACAGGTGCCGTTCCCGGGCGGCACGGCATGGTGGGTTACGACGTGCTCGACCCGCGCCAGGACCGCGTCGTGAACTTGCTGGGCAACTGGGACGCCGGCGTCGATCCGTTGCAATGGCAGCCTTGTGCCACCGTCTTTGAAAAGTTGTCCGCCTCGGTGCCCTGCACCACGGTGAGCCTGCCGCGCTTTGCCGATTCGCCCATGACCCGGGCAGCGCTGCGAGGCAGCGAGTTCCGCGGCGCCACCTCAACGCACGCCCGGGTGGAAGAGGCGGCTGCTGCTTTGGCCGCGTCACCTCGGGGACTTGTGTACTTGTACTGGAGCGAGCTGGACAAGGCGGGCCACGCCCACGGTGCGGATTCCGCGCAGTGGGAGCATCAGCTGGAAGAGCTCGACGCCGGCATGAAGCGTCTTGCTGCCACCGCACCGGCGGATGCCCTGATCCTTTTGACGGCCGACCACGGCATGGTGGATGTGCCCCGTTCAGCCAGGATCGACTACTCGGTGTTCCCTGAACTTGTGGCAGGAGTCCGCCACACGGCAGGGGAGCCGCGCATGGTGCACCTGTACCTGGAGCCGGGAACCACGGAGGAAGCACGCGGGGAACTCATGGCAGCCTGGCTTGAGCGTTTCGGCAAGAAAGCCTGGGTCCTGACACGGGAACAGGCTGTGGCGGCAGGCTATTTTGGCGAGGTTGCCCACACCGTCAGTGCCCGCATCGGCGACGTCCTGATCCTGGCCAGGGAGTCCATCGCGTTTTATGATCTGCGCAGGGTGCGTGCCCAAGCCATGGAGGTGGTGGGCCAGCATGGTTCCATCACCAAGGCCGAGCGCGAGGTGCCGTTGTTGCGCATCCCCGTGACACCGAAGAAGGCAGGAGCCCCAAGAAAGGGCGCCAAACGCCGCTAGCGGCCCTGCCCACGGAGGGGACAGCGAGGAGGGGGCAACAGGCCCAACGTGGTTGTATCGACGGGAATCGCCCGGTTCGGGGGATGAAACGGCCGCAACCGGCACATAGGCTGGCCCTACAGTTCGGTCCGGCAAGCCAGCACATCGTCGACGCGAACGCCTCCGTTGCGAAGAAGTATCCGTTTGATGACCGAAAAGATTTCGACGATGCCGACAGGGGTTTTCTTGGCGCGCTCGAGCCCGGCGTCGTCCGAGCAGCAGGCGGGCGAGTGGTGTGGGACAACGACAGCTACGCGTTTTTGTCCGGCGATGCCCCGTCCACGGTGAACCCAAGCCTGTGGCGGCAATCCACCCTGGTGGCAAAACAGGGCTTGTACGAGGTCGTCGAAGGGATCTATCAGGTACGCGGCATGGACCTCTCGAACATCACGTTCATCGAGGGAGATACCGGCGTGATCGTGACCGATCCGCTGATCTGCACCGAAACGGCCGCCGCCGCACTCGGACTGTACCGGCACCATCGCGGTGATCGTCCGGTCGTGGCTGTCATCTACACCCACAGCCACGTCGATCATTTCGGTGGCGTGTTCGGTGTCGCGACACACGCTGAGGTTGACGCCGGGACCATCCAGATCATTGCGCCCGAAGGCCTGGTCGAACACGCGGTGGCAGGGAACGTGTACGTGGGAACGCTCATGAGCCGCCGCGCCAGCTACATGTACGGGGCAGCTCTCGAACGCGGACCGCAAGGTGCGGTCGGTGCAGGGCTGGGCCAGACGACGTCGCCCGGAGAGATCGGACTGATAGTGCCCACTCTCGAGATCACGACCACCGGCGAAAAACATACCATCGACGGTATCGAGATCGAGTTCCAGATGGCACCGGGCACCGAAGCTCCCATTGAGATGCACTTCTACTTTCCCGACTACCGGGCACTGTGCATGGCTGAGAACGCCACCCACACGCTGCACAATCGGCTGACCCTGCGCGGAGCCATCGTGCGCGACCCGCACGTCTGGTCCGGCTACCTCACCGAAGCGATCGAAACGTTCGGCGACCGCACCGATGTTGCCTTCGCCTCGCACCACTGGCCGACGTGGCGCTCACATCGAGTCATTGAACTCCTGTCGACGCAGCGAGATCTTTACGGCTATCTGCACGACCAGACGTTGCGGCTGCTGAACCAGGGATGCACCGGCGCCGAAATCGCCGAGCTGATCACGCTGCCTCCTGCGCTCGAATCCGCATGGAACACCCACGGCTACTATGGCTCGGGCAGCCACAACGTGAAGGCCATCTACCAACGCTACAGGGGATGGTTCGACGGCAACCCCGCCCGGCTGTGGCCGCACCCGCCTGCGGAGCTCTCCCGCCGATACGTGGAGGCCATCGGCGGAATGGACCGGATCGTCGAGTTGGCGCAGGTGGCGCACGACGACGCGGACTTCCGCTGGGCGGCCACCTTGTTGGATCACGCCGTGTTCACCGATGAGAAACATTCAGGAGCACGGGAGCTGTATGCAGACACGCTGGAGCAACTCGCTTACGGTTCCGAGAACGGCACGTGGCGAAACTTTTTCTTTCCGGTGCCACGGAGCTGCGGGAGGGGACCTTCGGTACTCCCACGGTGACGTCGTCACCTGCGATGCTCGCGCAATTGACCCCCGCCCAACAGTTTGACGCGATCGCGATCTCCGTCAACGGCCCGAAAGCGTGGAGCTTGGATCTCGCTTTTGACGTGAGGTTCACAGACAACGCTGGCGACGCCAACTACCGTCTCACCCTGCGCAACGGTGTCTTGGTTTATATTGGACGACCGGCCGACGACACCGCCGCGGCGAGCATCGGCCTGACGAAGATGCGGATGCTGCAACTCCTCGGAGGCGACACGGAGTCCCCGGGTCTTGACATCACCGGGGACGCCTCCGCACTACGGACACTGATGGGCGTGCTCGATGCCGGCGACCCAGATTTCAACATCGTCTCTCCTGACGATTCAAGCAAACCAAAACGGACCCCGGATCAAGTTCGTCTGACCCGGATGGCGGTGTCCACCAGCAGGACCATTCGGCACCTATATGTTGTTCGGGCGTGAGCGTTCCCGTGTAGAGCATGCCATCGAGAGCGTCGAGCAACACCTGGTTTGCCACACCCACCGAGCGAGTGGCCTCCCGCATCCCCGACTACTTCTATATGCTGTGAACATGGTTGGACGCGTCCAGCCATGAGACCTAGGCACGCATGTGGCGTCACGAACGAGAGCCACATCTGCTCTCGTCCAGCGAACACCAAGGAGTGCCGTGATGAACATGAAGCTCGAGTTGATACCGATCCCTGTCAGCGATGTTGACCGGGCCAAAGCCTTCTACGTCGGAAAGCTCGGGTTCGTCGAGGATGTTGATGTGCGTCCCGCTGAAGGTGTTCGAGTGGTGCAACTGACACCGCCAGGGTCTGCGTGTTCGATCGGTTTGGGCACGGGCATGCCCGCCTATGACGACAGGTTCCCAGGCACGGTCAAGGCTTTGCATCTGGTGGTGGCAGACATTGAAAAGACCCGAGACCACCTCCTGGGGCGCGGGACTGATGTCAGTGAAATTGTTGATGTTGGCGGAGGCGTAAAGTTCGCTTCGCTCAGCGACCCGGACGGCAACACCCTGACGTTGCAGGAAATGGCATGGCGCACCGGTGAAAAGTACTGACAGCGGAATGCCCTGACGGATCTCGACAGACGAGGCCTTGGGAAGCGACGCATGAGCGACGACCTGGAAGTACGCGCGGCCGCCATCCTCACACAACTCCGTGGCGAAGGCGATCCCAATGTGCGGGCCGAACTGGGCACCCGTTACGGGATCCATACCGATCAAGCGGTCGGCATCACCATGGCCAGTATGAAAGCGATGGCCAAACCGCTGCGCCCGAACCACGGCCTTGCCCTGGCGCTGTGGACGTCAGAACTTTACGAGGCACGCACCATCACCGCGCATATTGACGACCCGCAGCTTGTTGACGTGGATCAAATGAATGACTGGTGCTCCGACTTCGATAACTGGGCCCTGGTGGACCCCGTGTGTTTCACGCTGTTCGGCACGGCTCCTGCTGCGTGGTCGATGCTCGAGCCGTGGGCCAACAGCGGGGGCGAGTTTACAAAGCGTGCCGGGTTTGCTTTGTTGTGGGCACCAGCGCTCCATGACAAGAACGCTGCCGACCATCATTTCGAGAAAGCGCTGGCGATGATCGGCGCGAACGCCGGCGACCCCCGGCATCTCGTGGGGAAAGCACAAACCATGGCCCTCCGTGCAATCGTGCACAAAAGACCAGTGCTGCTGCCCCGTGAGCATGGCGCACAGCCGTGAAGGAGCTCGTCCTTGTTTGGCCTCTCCTTGTTTGGTTCCGCCTTTTTTAGCCCAGGAAAGTCAGGGCCAAGCCGAGAGTAAACATGCAGGGCAGCAGAATCGGCACGCCATGGACTGCCGCAAAGATCGTCGAGCTGGTCAGGGATGCCCGAGCCACCAGTGGCACTGCTCCGACGGCCGACGCCTCCAAATCGCCGCTCCCTCCCGCGGGCGGCGTTCCCGATATTGCGACGAAGAGCAGTTGGGCCGCCACAAGCGCGATGAAGAGCAGGATGGCATGGATGGCAAGCACAACCAACCCAAACGCCAGGACAGTGACCACGAGAACGGATGCGAGAATGACCATGCTCGATCGCACGTTTAGCGGGGAACGCACCTCCACATTAGATGAAAAGCACGGAGAACGGCACGGCAGAGTTGCCCTCCGGAGCTAGTCGCCCTTGGTGCCGAAGACTATTTCGTCCCAGCTGGGCACGCTGGAGCGTTTGGGCTTTGTGGAGGCCTTGCGTTCCAATCGCGCAGCCACTTCGCTGTCGCTGGGCCCGTTCTCCGTGCGAGTGCTGTCATTGGAACCACTGTGGCTTGCGTTGTTTTCTGCGGCAGCCTTTTCCGTGGAAGCGTTGCCCGAGGATTCACTGTCGTAGGAGCGTTCGCCCGACACGACGACCTCCCTGGTTTCGCTGCTGACTTCGGCGACACTGCCAAGGGTGTCGGAGCCGTGCTGGTGGTGCTCGGACAGGCGCGGTGCCAGTTTCAGGAACGGGATGGAACGCAGCCTGTCCTTGCTGCTTGCAGCAGGTGCAGCGGCGGTGCCGGCGCCGTCGGTTGCAGATGCGGCCATATCCGGATCAAAGTCCTCGGTTTTGGCGCCATAAAGCTCTTCATCGCGGGGGTGGGCACCGGGAACCGACTTGCCGATCATGGCGGCCAGTTCGTCGTCGCCGTCTTCGTCCAGTCCCAGGCGCACGCCGCGACGGGATCGCAACATGTCAAGGAGGCCGTGGCCGCGGTGTGCCTCTTCCTCGACAGGTGACGTCTCCGTGGGGCGTGAATCGAGGTTGTCTGTTCCTTCGCCGGAAGGCTCCGTGTCAATGTCGGAGGGATCGGCGTCGGCCTCGACATCAAAGGGCTTGTCGATGACTGCGCTGAGTCGACGTGCCGAGACAGGGCTGTCCAGGGGCTCGAGTTCACTGAGTTGCTGCGCCCAGCGGTTCGCGTTGTGCAGGGTTTTGCGTGCGGCGTGGAAACGCCACAGGGCCGGGGGCGCCTCGCCAATGCTGGTCGCTGCCATCGCGGTGCCAGGTTCGAATTCTGCGCTGATGGTCCAGTCGCCGGCCTTGTCGCGCCAAGCATCCCAGCGCAGCGACTTGGGGTCGATGCCGAAGGCCGCAATGCGGTGCCGCACCATTTCATCCAAGGATGCAGGGCTCTCACCAAAGGCAGACTTGTAACCGTCGTTGTGGGCGGTGGGAGCGGCAACCTCCACGGCCCGTGCCTGGCCGGCGATGTACTCGCGCTCTGCGAGCACGGGACCTTCGTAACGGCGCACCTGCTCGAGGGACAGCCCCGATTGCTCGGAGACATCCGCTGCGGTGGCTCCGGCCCGGACCAACGACTGGATTTCCCGCGGCGTCATGCGGGCCCCGGATTGCTGGAGCATGTGGACGGAGCGGTGGGGCGTTTTACCCACCGCTGTGCGCAGCGCCTCATCCAAGGGAAGTAGGTAGATGTCTCCATCGGGACCACTGAGCAACAGGTGTCCGCCGTCGTCGTGGACACCCACCAGCCGCAGATCAGCCATGCCGTCCTCCCAAAAAGTCTTTCATTACACTCCGAAACTTTGCCATCTATGGGCCAAATTACCTACTACCGTTGCAGGCGTGGCGCAAGATCACTGTAAAAAACGGGCCACGCGCAGGGTGGCACAACAAAAAGTGACTTAAGCCTGCTGCGAACTCGGGCAGGGACTGGCATCCGCCAGGTGTTTAACATTTTATGGTGTTGGCAGTATTTATCTACTGCCGCCCTTGCGGTGATTCTAAGGAAGTAACAATGACAACCGGCTACCACAGGCCAAGGACGGCCCAACGCCCCGCCGGCCCCGGCACTGCAATGAACGCTGTGATCGATCTGACGGAAACCGAGGGGGCGGAGAACTACGAACTCCCCGGGAGCCAGACGCCCGCCGAGGAATTGGCCATGGAGATACTGGCCGAACAGACTGATGAATTCACTTGCAATTCATGCTTCCTGGTCCGGCACCGGTCACAGCTGGCGCGTGAAAAGTCCGACTTGAAATACTGCAGCGACTGTGAAGGCTGAATGCCCGGCGGCTTGGGGGATCGGGGTTCTGCAAGTTGACTCAGGCTTGCGGGTTCATGCTTCCGGGCTGGATTGTCCGGCGTTGGGCTGTCCTGTGCTGGGCCGTGCGGTGCCCCGCAGGGCAGCGACAAGGTGTTCCGGGTTGCGCGAGGACGTCAGCCAGTAGGGGGTGCGGTCGGAGGGGTCGGTGATTTCCACCTTCACGACAGGCTTGATCCAGCCGCGGATGCACAGGTAAGCCAAGCCGTTGAGCTTGGTGCCGCGCTGTTCAGTGGCGTCCTCGCCGTGGTAGAACGTCACGTCGCCAACATACTGGCGCTCAATCTGGGCCCTTCCCACCCGCAGTGTCTCAGGGGTCACCTCAATGGTCGGGGTCGAGCCGATGAGCAGGGTGGCCTGGCCGATAAGCAAGACGAAGAAAGCCACGTAGCCGGCCGTCGGGCTGATCGGGATGAAGATCAGGATGCCGGCCGCGGAGAGCCCAACCACAATGACCCATCCCCAGAAACCGGGCCAGAGTTTCTCAATGTAGTGAGCCGTTGAGGGGGACGTTGCGCTCTGCGGCGAAGGTGATGACATGCCTATAGCTTTTCACCTTTCCGGTAGTAAATCACCTCGGCCGCCCCGACGCCCGGGCAGGCGCCGCGCGCCTGTTCGGGATAGAGTGGGTTGTTGTGACCGAACAGACTTTTCCCTCAAGCCACGGCTCCGACGACGGACGCCCCACACTGAGCGTGCAGTTGCGCATGATCGACGCCGGAATCGAGCCTCCCAGCTACGCCCACCCGGGTGATGCAGGTGCCGATTTGCGCACGCGGATCGATGTGGTGCTGGCGCCGGGAGAGCGTGCCTTGGTCCCCACCGGTGTGAGCATTGCGCTGCCGTTTGGTTTTGTGGCCCTGGTCCACCCTCGTTCCGGCCTGGCCACGAAGCAAGGGCTGACCATTGTCAACAGTCCAGGCACCGTGGACGCCGGCTACCGTGGCGAGCTTTCAGTGACTCTCTTGAACACTGACGCCCAGCATTCCATCTCGCTGACCAGGGGCGATAGAATTGCACAAATGGTGATTCAGCGCGTGGAAATGGCGGAGTTCATTGAGGTGAACGAGTTGCCGGCTTCAGTGCGCGGCACCGGCGGGTTCGGGTCCACCGGTGGATTTTCCCCGGCACCCCACAGCGAAGCGGCGCCAAGGTCCAGCAACGGCTAAGCAGCCGCCCCAATTATCTCGCGTTCCAACTTTTTACAAGGAGTCTTAATCCCATGGCTTTTGGGTTTGGCAAGAAAAACAAGAACAGCTCGGACGAGGCGGCGGAGTCCGGCCTTGCTGCCGTCGATCCGGACGGTACAGGATCCGCAGCGGACGGTGCAGGCCAGGAGATGTTGAATCTCCCTCCCGACCCCTCCGACACCGTCTATGACCGTGCAATGCACGGTCCTTTGGACCTGTCCGAGGTCGAGAACACCGACGGCTACGTGGACTTGGGTGCACTGCTCGTCACACCCCGCGAAGGCCTGTCGCTGCGCCTTGAAGTGGAGGAGAGCACCTCGCGCGTCATTGCCGTGACCCTTGATTTGAACGGCTCAAGCCTGCAACTGCAGGCCTTTGCCGCATCGCGCTCGGAAGAGCTGTGGCGTGACATCCGCGAGCAGATCGGCCTGTCGGTCGGTGCACAGGGCGGGGAGATTGAAATTCTCGACGGCATCTTCGGCAAAGAAGTCTTGGCGAAGGTTCCGGTCCAGACCAGCGAAGGAAGCAATGGTTTCCGCGTGGCCCGTTTCTTGGGCATCGACGGCCCGCGCTGGTTCCTGCGTGGGGTTTTGGGTGGCAACGCCGCGGTGGACAGCGAAGCTGCCCAGGAACTTGAGGACTTGTTCCGCGGCGTCGTTGTGGTCCGCGGCGAGACCCCGCTGCCTCCGCGCGACCTGCTGCTTTTGCGCCTGCCCAAGGATGCTGCCTCCAGTCCCGACGGGGCCATGCCCACCGATCCGGCTGCTCCGGCCCAAGGTGGGGAGCCGTTGCAGCGCGGACCCGAAATCACAGCGATCGGCTGACTTTGGCACCCATGCAGCAGGGCGACTGGCCTGGCCTTACAGCCATCAGCGAGTTGCCCGCCCGCGGACGCGCAGTGTGCACAGGCATCATTGACGCCGTCACCATCCTGCCGGCGTCGATGGTGCCTGCCTATACCGCAATAGTCACCGACCGCGAGACTCGCCGCAGTAGCGCCGACGGCATCAATCACCGCCTGCGCTTGGTGTGGACGGGACGACGGCGCGTGCCCGGCATTGTGGCAGGAACGCGTTTGCGGGTCGAGGGCATGGTCTCGCTTCGCGACGGACTGCCCACCATGTACAACCCACGCTACGAGATCATCGGAACCCAGGAGACCTAGTTGAGTCAGCAGAGCCCCGAAGAGAATCCGCCAGCGCAAGAGCCCAACGGTGGTTTCGCTGAGATTGCCCAGGAAATGGCCGCCAAGAGCGCCCTGACGCGCAAGGAAAACGGTCACATTGACCTGCTGGCCGCCGCCGGGGGAGTCAGGGGCATTGCAGAAAGTGTGCTGCCCGGGCTTGTCTTCCTGGTGGCTTTCACCATCACCCGGGACCTCACCATTGCGCTCGTCGGATCAGTGGCCATGGCCGTAGTCTTCCTCGTGGCGCGACTGATCCAGCGCACGCCCTTGACCCAGGCACTGGCCGGAATCGCCGGCGTCGCACTCTCCGCGTTCCTGGCCATGAAGACCGGCAAAGCCGAGAATTACTACTTGGTGGGATTCATCACCAATGGCGCCTACATCCTCGCCATGGTGGTTTCCATTGCGGTGCGGTGGCCTGTTTTGGGTCTGTTGTTCGGTTATGCCCGCAATGAGGGTGTGCGTTGGCGTGACAAACCTGAACGGCTCCGTGCCTACCGCGTCGCGACATGGATCGTGGTGGCCGTCATGGCGGCGCGCCTGGTGGTGCAACTTCCGCTTTACCTCACGGAACAAGTCGACGCCCTGGGGGCCATGCGCCTGATCATGGGTGTTCCGCTGTATGCCTTTGGCCTGTGGATCGCTTGGCTGGTCAGCCGGCCCGTGACCGAGGCCAAACCAGCTAGCTGAACGTTCTAGTGGAAAGGCCTTTGCCTCCTGTGATCCCCGGTGCCATCATGGCCGCCAGCTGGAGGAACTGGCGACTGGAAAGTGCCCGGAATCTATGTGTAACGAAATTATAACTTTTTACCGTTGGCGGCTAGGCTTGAAAAAATACATGCCCTTGATGGGTATGTTCGTGGCCCGCTTCGCCAAACCCCGTCGGCGGACCGCGACCGTTCAGCTTCCCGACGGGGGCGGAGGAACCACCACCGGTGCCACAGTGCACCTTGGGGTGAAGCCCGCTCAGCACACCATGGACCTCACGGCCGTGTGTTGGTCGGGCCGGGGAGGCACCTCGCCCGAATCCGACAGCTAACTTCGCCGGCGTCGAGAGGATTGCCATTTTGTCTGTCGCACGCCAGCACGGCCGCCGCCGCGCCACACCCATCAAATCTTCGCCAGCATTGCCGGGACGCCATTGGGTCCCGGGACTTGAACCAGCCCGTAGAGGCGGCAAGGGCCGCAAGCAGCTGGGTATCGTCGCAGTGGCGGCAGCCATTGCCCTGACCGCTCTGCCGGTGGCCCATGCTGAATCCCACCGTCTTGCACCGGCTGTCACCGTCGGGGCGTCCGTGCCTTCAGCAACGCTGCAGCAGGACGTGACTGCCGACAAGGATGTTGAGGTGAGCTTTGCCAAGCCGAAGGTCTTCAGCAAACCCGCACCCCCGGCGTCTCCTGCCAGTGCAGTGCAGCCTGCCGCTGCGGAGCAATCTTCGCTCCCGGCCCCCGCTCCAACCCCGGCACCGGCGGCTGTGGATCAGGTCCCGGTGGTCCAGACGTTGTCGGGGCTGCGCCCGCCCTTGGCCGCGCTGACGGTCACCTCGCCGTTCGGGTACCGCACTAATCCATTGACGGGCGCGGCCGCGGAGTTGCACACGGGGACTGATTTTGCCGGTTCGTGCGGCACCGCGGTGTTCGCCGCCGGAGCCGGGACGGTGACGGAAGCAGGTTGGAGCCAGTACGGGGGCGGGAACCGCATCGTCGTCGACCATGGCGGCGGCATCAAAACTACATACAACCACTTGGATTCCATTGCCGTCAGCGTAGGCCAGCAGGTCGGTGCGGGTGCGCAGATTGCCGGCGTCGGGACCACGGGAAACTCCACCGGCTGCCACCTGCATTTTGAAGTCATGCAGAACGGCCAAACCATTGATCCCGCACCCTTCATCTGACCGGCTGCGCAACACCGACGGATGATGGGCCCTGGATCCCTCGGCCAGCCGGGGAATCCAGGGCCTGCTGGCCTCTGCGCGCAAATGGGTGCTGCGGAGGTCGGACGGCGCCCCATAGCCGATTCCGGGGTCCACGTGGTTGCGGGTGCCTCTCAGTGCACCTGTCAGCGTTTCTTGGGAGTGGCCCGTCCGGCGAGAACGGCTCCGACGATCATCAGGACTGCGGCGGTGGGATAGCCGATGAAGAGGTCCTGGATTCCGGGTGGGCCCCCAGTTAGGGCGACGTGGACGATCCAGTGGGAGAGTCCCACCAAGACCCCGACTGCTATTATCAGTTGTCCCATTCGGACCAGAAAGCGGTGGTGCCGGAAGTCTTTGGCAACGTCGTTGTCGGGGAGATTGTTGTTCACGGGATGTCTCCTAAGGGGTGTGGTGGGTCAACCGTTGGTGCCACCGGAGCAGGCTGCCCCGGGTTCGGGTGTTTGCGGGCCCATGGCGTAGGCCTTGATGAAGACGGGCAGGCGGGAATCGTCGGCGCTCGGGACGTTGAGCTGGGTGCCCCACGCGGAGGCGGTGACAGCGGAGGTTTGGTCCGGGTTGGGGCTGAGCAGGACATAAGGCTTGTTCTTGACCAGAGTTGTCAACGTCCCCAGATCTGTGGGGGAGATGCCGGGCTTGTAAGTGATCCACACTGCCCCGTGTTCAAGGGAGTGGACTGCCCGCTCTTCATTTACAGGTTCCGGGTATGTACCGCAGTTGGTCCAGGTTGCCGAGTGGTCCCCGCCGACACCCGGGACCTGCGGGTAGCCCACCGCAGTTTTGACGTGGTTGCGGGTCAGGTTCGAGTAGGTCTCGATGCCGGCGATAGGTTTCTTGGCAGCCTCCTCCGTGGCAGTCCGAGATTGAACGGAACCGGTAACGACGAACGCGACGATGGTGATGACGGCGATCGCCAGCAGGCCAAGGCCGCCGTAGACGAAGAGGCTCCGGTTGCGTTGCTTGCGCCGGTGCGCGGTCAACACTGCATTTACTTTTGCTTGGCGTTCGGCTTGGCGTTGGGCTTGGTGGTCGTTGGCATCATTCATTGGGGGCTCCCAAGGAAGACGGCTTTACAACGGCGTCGGAGGAACTGGCCGTGGGCGCTGAATCTTCGGTGGAGGAATTGATGGTGGAGCGGGCCTTGCGGCGTGTGGCAAGGAACCAGGCAGTCCCGGCGAGCAGCAGCAGGCCCGAGACCCAGGTGTTCACCCGCAGTCCCAGAATGGTGTTGGCGTAGTCGGAGCGGAGTAGTTCGAACATGAACCGTCCGGAAGTGTAAAAAACCACGTAGAGCGCAAATACGGATCCGGCACCGAAGCGGAATTTTTTGTCCAGGACCAGCAGGACCGCGGCTGCGGCCAGGCACCACAAGGATTCGTAGAGAAACGTTGGTTGAAAGTAGCCGAGCACCACTGGCACCCCGGAATTGTCGAGGACGGCTCGGCCGGTGGTGAAGTCCATCTGGTGGATCTGCAGTTTCCACAGCGCAGTGCTGGGGCCGCCGTAGAGTTCGTTGTTGAACCAGTTTCCCCACCGGCCCAGGCCCTGAGCGATCAGCAGTCCTGGCGCCGCTGCGTCAATGAGTGTGGCAAAGGGCACGTTGTGGCGGCGGCAGCCAATGTAGGCCCCGAGCAGGCCCAACGCGATGGCACCCCAGATGCCCAGCCCGCCGTCCCAAATTTTCAGCGCGTTCCACGGATTTTTCCCGGGTACAAAATACAGCTCGGGGTCCGTGATGACGTGATAGAGGCGTCCGCCGACGATCCCGAAGGGGACCGCCCACATCGTAATGTCCAGGATCACCCCCGGAGTTCCTCCCCGGGCGGTCAGCCGCCGGCCGGCGAGCCAGACTGCAATGATGATTCCTGCCAGGATGCACAGGGCGTAGTAGCGGATGGTCAGCGGTCCGAGTTGGAACGCTGCCACGGTGGGGGAAGGAATGGACATGCTATTCAGTGTTGTGGGAATCATGGTGGTTGGGCCTTAGCTGAGATAGGAGAAGATGCCCATCATGCCGCGTTCTGCATGGTAGGCGTTGTGGCAGTGGAAGAGCCACTGGCCCGGATTGTCTGCATCGAACTGGACGGTCACGGTTTCCATGGGCCGGACAATGACGGTGTCCTTCCGGGCCCCATCGGTTCCGATTTGGAAGGTGTGGCCGTGGATGTGCATGGGGTGCCACATCATGGTGTCGTTGATGAACTTCACTTCCACCCGTTCCCCGGCTTTGAGGTCAAAGGCATTCTCGAACGGTTTGGCCATATCGAAGCGGCGTCCGTTGATGCTCCAGTCGTACTTCATCATTCCGCCGGTGAGCCGTAGTTCATGGACCCGGTCGGGTTTCTTGGCGGGCAGGGTCACGGAGGGGTCCGCGGTGAGTTGGCCGCCGTCGACCACTGTGCCGGTGAGGGTGGTGGGCAGGCTCTCCCGGGCTGGGGCGGTCCCGGCCCCTGTGGTGATGAGCCCGTAGGCCATTTGCCCTTTCCCTTCGGCCAGTGCTAGAACGGCGGTAAAGCCTTCCTTAACTGTCAGGAGGGCGTCGATGCGCTCACCCATGCCGAGGACGACGGCGTCGACCTCGGTGTGCCGGATGGGGAACCCGTCGGTGTGGGTCAGGGTCAGCTGCTGGTTGGGGACGCCGAGACGGTAGGCGGTGTCCCCGGCAGCGTTGATGATGCGCAGGCGGACTTTCTCACCCGGTTTGGCCATGAATGTTTCCGGATTTCCCGGGTCCTTGCCGTTGAAGAGATGGAAGGGGTAGGCGACGTCACCGGCGTCGCCGCCCAAAAAGTCGCTGGAGGCACCCATGAGCATGTGCCCCATAGTCATGCCGCCACCTTGGTCCATGGTTCCCGGGTCCTTTGTTCCTTGGTCCGTGTTGCCGTGGTCCATGCCGTCCATTCCACCCTCTCCCATGCCTGCGCCCATGCCCTGGGAGAGTTCCTTCATGACGTCCTCCGGTGTTCCGGTGACTCCGTCGAGCCAGTCATCAAGGATGATCACCCATTCCTTGTCATAAACGAGCGTCTCATTGGGATCATCGATGATGAGCGCCCCGTAGAGGGCTTGTTCGCGCTGCATTTCCACGTGTGAGTGGTACCAGTAGGTTCCGGGGTGGGAGAGCTTGAAGTCGTAGCCATTCTCGGACCCGGGGGCGAATGCGTCCTGGGTGATGCCGGGCACGCCGTCGTCGTTGTTGCGCAGGGCCAGTCCGTGCCAGTGCACGCTGGTGCCGTCACTGAGCTTGTTGGCAACAGCGACCTTGAGTTGGTCGCCCACTGCGCCGCGCAGGGTTGGTGCCACGAGGGTGCCGTTGTAGCCGGCGGTGGTGATGGTTTTGCCTGCCAGCGTGGTGGTCAGTGGTGCCGGTGTCAGCGTCGCGGTGATGGTTTTCCCGGTTGCAGCCCGGCTGGCTTCGGTGTCCGCGATCAGCGGATCCGTGGGCAGTATCCGGTTCTGTTGGCTTGCTTTGATGGCGGGAGTGCAGGCACTGAGCGCGGCCATGGCGGCAGCGGCGACGGACAGTCCAAGGAAGGAGCGTCGGTTGAGGGTGTTGTTCATGGTGAAATCCTTTGTTGGTGGCCGGTTAGACGGGGGTGATGAAGGTGCCGGCGAGGTTTTGCAATTGATAGATCCATTTCATCCACAGGCCGGTGACCATCATCAGGCCCAGGGCGATCAGCATCGCTGCCCCGAGGATGTTGACCACGCGGATATGCCGGCGGACCAGGCCCAATACACGAGTGACCCAGCCGAGTCCCAGAGCCACGAGGACAAAGGGAATGCCGAGGCCCAGGCAGTAGACGAAGGCCAGCAAGGCCCCGCGCCCGGCGCTGCCCGTTGAGACGCTCAGGGCAAGGACGGCGCTGAGCGTGGGGCCCATGCAGGGGGTCCACCCCAGTCCAAACACGACGCCCAATACCGGGGCGCCGCCGAGACCGGTGCGGCGGGTGAGATTCATTTTGCGGCTCTGCTGGAGCCAAGAGAAACCGCCCAGCAGCACCAGACCCATCAGAATGACCACGATTCCCAGGAAGCGCATGAGCAGGTCCTGCCAGCGCAGCAGCCATGATCCGATCAGGCCAAATGCGGCACCGTAGAGCGTGAACACGGCGGCGAAGCCCAGAATGAACAACCCCACCCCGGTCAAGACGCGGCGGCGGTTCCCCGGCTCGTTGGGATTGGCCAGCCCGGATACATAGCCCAGGTATCCGGGCACCAGCGGCAAGATGCACGGCGACAGGAAAGACACTATGCCGGCGACGAGGGCCAGCAACATGGCCAAGAGCAGGGCACCGTCGGTGACGTTGGTGGCGAAGAATTCCCCGATGTCCACGACGTTAGGGTGTGGCGGAGCTGAAGGTTGCTCCGCCGTCGGTGGAGTTCTGGATACCTGTAGTTGTGGATGCCCAGATTGCCGGTTTGCCAGCGTCACCGGCCAGGGCGGTGATGGCTTGGACTTCTCCTTCCACCGTTCCTGTGGCTGTCCAGGTGAGTCCGGCGTCGGTGGAGACATGGACGCTGCCATCCGGGGCAACCCCCGCGACGTCGGTGGGGGCCTTCTGGGCCGAGGCGGCGAAGGCGACAAATTGCATCAGTGGGGCGGTTGGGACGGGTTCCCAGGTCTTCCCGCCGTCGGTGGAGCGTTGCAGGCCTTCCTCGGTGGTGGCCAGGACTATCGGTGTGGAGGGGTTGCTGGCCAGTACGGCAGGGGCGAAGGTCGCTGTGGAGGTGTCCCAAGTGATGCCGTCGGTGCTGGTGCGCAGTTCGCCGTCGAAGGCGACGAGGTTGTCTCGTGAGGCGGTCAGCGCGTGGAAGTCAGATTGGCCTTGGCGTGAGAGAGGCTCCCACGTTTTGCCGGCATCCGTGGAGCGGATGAGTCCGACGGGGTTCGGCAGTGTCGAGCCGGGCCCGGGGTGGCCGGAGGCATAGAACACTTGGGGATCGGCAGTGGGAGTGAATCCCATGAGGTCAATGGTGTTCGTGCCGACCTTGACAGAGGATTCGCCGGTGGCGTCGTAGAGACCGTCATGGGTGGCGAGCAGGACTTCAGTGGTTACCGGGTCCACCGAAATCGCATGGACATGCCCGGCAGGGGCCGGCATGGTCGCGGGTGCATCGGAGGTGGTGGAGGTGGTGGCTGACGTGCAGCCGGCCAATGCCAGCGGGAAGGCAAGCGCCGCGCCGGCGATCGAGAGGCGAGTGCGTGAAAAGAGAGTGCGGGGGGTCACTAGTGGTCTCCAAAAAAAAGTAACGGGGTGAACTGGGTCGGTGGCGGCCGCAACTGGGCCGTACCGCCACCGATAGTTGGCGCGGGTGGTCCGTTAGAGGGCTGCCAGCAGATCTTTCATGTCGTTGATTTCGGCTTCTTGGCTGGAAACGATCGTTTTGGCCAGCGAGACGGCATCAGAGTTCTTGCCGTCTACGACCTCGGTCTTGGCCATTTGCAAGGCGCCTTCGTGGTGGGCAGTCATCTGGATCAGGAACATCCTTGCGGCTTCGGTGCCTTCGGCGGCCTTCAGTTTGTCCAAATCGGCGCTGGTCATCATGCCCTCCATAGCGTGGTCCCCCGTCATGGCGGTGGGTTCACCCCAAGAGTTTAGAAAGTTCGTCATGGTGGTGATCTCCGGGGCCTGGGCGGCTTTTATGTCCTTGGACAGGGCGATGATTTTTGCGTCCATGCCGGGCTTTGCCAGCATGATGTCACTCATCTCCACCGCCTGGGAGTGGTGGGGCAGCATCATTTGGGCGAACATCGTGTCTGCTGCATTGTGCTCCCCGTCGATGGAGGGACCCTGTGCGGTGGACATGGCCGAGCTGCCGTGGTCCATGCCGGGCATGGCACCGCCTTCGGTGCCGGTGGAGCAGCCGGATAGGGCAATTATCGCGGCAAGTGCGGTCGCGGAAAAGGTCAGAATTTTTTTCAAGGGGAACAGTCCTCAACTCAAAGGGTTTCACTACAGGGGAGCCGTCACCCCGTGGTGGGGTGCGTAGACGATGTCCCGCCACAGGGTGGCAGGCAGGGCCGTCGTTCTATGTTCGGCTGATGCAGAGTTGAGTCAGGGACGGGGCGTTGAAGACGAGGTCCGCCGGCTTGGGCTTGGCATGACCAGTTTCGGTGGGGCCGGCGGCAGGGTCAGGAACCAGCCCGGGCGGTGGAGCCGCTGGTGTGGCAGCCCCTGCGGCGGGGATGCAAGCCCCGTGGCTGGCCATCGATGTGTCACAGCCCGACGGTGCACACCCGCAGACCGCATTGCTGCCTTGGTAGTCGGGAACTGCAGAAGCCTGGACATGATCGGAGGCCGTCAGGGCAGGTGTCGCTGCAGAGTGCGCAGCGACAGGAATAGCCGCAGCAGGGTCGACTGCTGTCATATTGGCGGTAATTTCTGTCGCGCCGGCGCTACTAGCGTAGACCGGTGCTGACGACGCCGCTGTCTGCCCGCTGCCGATCACGTGCATGCCCAGCAGTCCGACCACCAAGACGAGCATGAGAATGAGCAGCCCGCCCCAGCGCAGCAAGGTTCCCTGCAGCGGCAAGAAGCTGCGTGCATGCATGGCCGGAACCTTCCTGGCGGCTGGGTGATGATGGTCGTTGTGAAGTGTACTGGGCCAAACTGGGTGGTTCCGGTGGAGCGGGTTTAGCGCACCTCGGCCGGGTTGAGCTTGAGTCGGCGCAGCAGTTGGGCGTTCAGTGCCACGACAATAGTGGACAGGGACATGAGTACTGCTCCGGCGGCGGGTGAGAGCACGAACCCGACGCCGGCCAGCACTCCGGCGGCCAGGGGGACGGCGATAATATTGTAGCCGGTGGCCCAGACCAAGTTTTGCCACATCTTACGATAACTGGCTTGGGACAGGTCGACTGTGGAGAGCACGGCGCGGGGGTCGTTTCCGGCCAGAACCACTCCGGCGGATTCCATGGCGACGTCCGTTCCGGCACCGATCGCGATGCCAACTTCTGCCCTGGCGAGTGCGGGTGCGTCATTGACGCCGTCACCGACCATGGCCACCTTCATGCCGCGGCCTTGGAGTTCGGCCACTTTCTGATCTTTGTCTTGGGGCAGGACTTCGGCAAAGACCTCGTCGATGCCGAGCTCGGCGGCCACAGCCGTGGCGACTTGCTGGGCGTCACCGGTGATTATGGCAACTTTGATGCCCCGGGTCTGCAGGGCGTGGACTGCCTGTCGGGATTCATTACGGATTTCATCTTCCAAGGCGACGGCGCCGATCACCGCACCATCCTTGATGACGTGCAGAATCGAGGCCCCGCGGTTCATCCACTCTGTTGTCGCAGTTGCGATCTGCTCTGGTTCGGTGAGTTCGAGTTCCGTCAGTAGTGCCGGACCGCCGACGGCCACGGTGGAACCATCAATGGTTGCTTGGACTCCGCGGCCGGTCATCGAATGGAACGCCGTGGCTGCCAAGGCTGGAGTGTCGGCCTTGTTCGCGGCTGCAATGATGGCGCGGGCCACGGGGTGTTCGCTGTCTGATTCCACAGCGGCCGCTAGAGTCAACAACTCATCCGTTGTCAGTCCATCAACGGCGGCGACGTCCGTGAGGGCCGGTTCGCCCTTGGTGAGGGTTCCGGTTTTGTCGAAGAGGACGACGTCGATGGTCCGCATCCGCTCCAAAGCCATCCGGTCCTTGATCAATACCCCTGCCTTGGCCGCACGCTCGGTGGAGATGGCAATGACCAAGGGGATAGCTAGACCCAGGGCGTGGGGGCAGGCAATGACGAGCACTGTCACGGTGCGGGCTACGGCGTCGGGAATGCTGCCCAGCAGCGACCAAACGATGAAGGTGATGACGCCGGCCCCGGCGGCGAAGTAAAACAGGAACGCTGCGGCACGGTCGGCCAGTGCCTGTGCCCGGGATGTGGAGGATTGGGCTTCGGACACCAGCCGCTGAATCCCCGCCAACGCTGTGTCATCCCCGACGGCTGTCACCCTTACGCGGAGAGAACTATCCGTTGCAACAGTGCCAGCCACCACGGGGTCCCCGATCGAGCGGGGGACGGTTTTGGACTCGCCGGTGATCATGGACTCGTCTACTTCAGCGGACCCGTCGGTGATTTCTCCGTCAGCGGGCAGCCTTGCGCCGGGACGGACCAGGACAATATCGTCGGGGTTCAGCTGTGCGATGCTGATGGTTTCGGTGCCGCCGTCGACAACCCGCTCAGCCTCATCCGGCAACAGGGCCGCCAGTGCATCGAGGGCACCTCTGGCTGAGCCGAGTGCGCGCATTTCAATCCAGTGCCCTAGCAACATGATGGCCACCAGCAGTGCCAGCTCCCACCAGAAATCCAGGTCGAAGCCGCCAAGGCCCAGGCTCGTCACCCAAGAAGCAATGAAGGCGACCGTGATGGCCATGGAGATGAGCAGCATCATGGCCGGTTGGCGGGACTTGATTTCCTGCCATCCACCCTTGAGGAACGGCTGGCCACCGTAGAAGAAGATGATGGTTCCCAGCAGAGGCGGGATCCAGACCGAACCTGGGAACTCGGGCACGGCGTAGCCAAGGAGATTCCCGAACATGGGACTGAAGAACACGACAGGGATGGACAGGAGCAGGGTCAGCCAGAAGCGGTTCTTGAACATGGCGGTGCTATGACCGGCATGTTGTCCCTCGTTGTGCACGGCATGGTCGTCATGAGCCATGTCGCCGTGCTGCATCGAGGGCTGATCCAGCACTGTATGACTTGCGGTTTTTTGATTTACAGGCAAGACCCGTTCCGGTGCGGTGTCAGTCGCTTGGTGGCCGGTGGGTTTGTTGTGGTTGTCCACGTCACTCCTAGCTCAGCGGTGCGGAAAAGGGCAGCAGATGGTTAGTTTCCGGTAAGGGTGTAGCCGGCATTGTCGACGGCGGCCTGCACCGATGCCATGCCAGCATCACCGGTGACGGTCAGCGATGAGATGCCAGCGGCCACCAACTCAACGGTGGCCGACTCCACTCCCTGTACCGCTGAGACAGCCGTTTCCACGGTTTGCACGCAATGCCCGCACGTCAGGCCCTCCAGCTCGTACTTCGTGCCGGCAGTCCCACCCGGAACGGCGGGAGTCGAGACCACGGCGCTCGAGTCTGTGGAGCAGCACGAACAGCCACTGTCAGTGGCAGGGGTCAGATTGAGATCTTCACGGGTTTCGATTCCGCACATGTCAGCTAATTCCTTTGAGTAGAGGTGAATTGTGCGTTGCGGGATGAACGGCAGTGGCGACCGGAATGATCCTCAGTCGAGACAAACTACTTCACTGACAACACGTCAAATATACCCTCCGGGGGTATTTCGAGTCAAGGTGCGCGAACCCTTGATGTTGGCGCGGGCATCGGAACGTCATTGGGTTCCCCGTTGTGTTGAGACGACGAGGTCGCATTCGTGTTGAGCGTCGCGTGGTTTGGTGATGGGTGCGTCAGCGGGGGTGACGATCAGGAGCGTCCGGGGCGTCCAACCAGGCCTGCAGCCGGTGGCTTGCAGGGAACGGTGTGAATGCGAGCATATTTGCATCGATCTTCTCGGGGTGTTCGGCAATCCTGGGCTGCCTATGGTCCTGAGTATTGATGACCCGTTCGAGCCACCCCAGCATGAAGGGGTCAAGCATAAAGGGGACAAGGTCCATGTCCTGAGGCCCGGTCAGCGCGTGGACACGAATGCTTGGGCGGGGTATGCCCGAGCTTGGTTGCTATGCCATGTAAATGGCTGCGGCCCCAGCCTGACGTGATCTGAGTGTTGGCTGACTGGCTGTTCCATGGCGTTATTTGTGGTGTTTGTGGGTGTAGGTGATGAGGAATTGTTCTAGTGGGCTTGTGTGGGTGGGGTTGGTGGTGGGTGCGGTGGTGTGGAGGTTGGTGTTGAGGGCGTTGTTGAGTTTTTTCTTGAGCC
>NZ_JASISP010000059.1 GCF_030063185.1 Arthrobacter sp. H35-D1 | reverse complement strand
GGGTTCCGCCAACGCCGTGGGAAGCATCAACCTGCCCACGAGCAATCCGTTCCCCGGGACTTCCTTGGGCTGTTGCACAGTCCCTCCAGGGTCTCCACGCACAGGCTCCGCGTTCCAATCGACCCCGTTCAATGTGCTCGATACGACGTACTTCTTTACAGCATCAATCGTGCGCGCAAGGGCTGGGTCCAGTCAGCCATTGTCTCCGATGCGCGCGACCGCCACGCGTCCTCTATCATCTGATAGTTGACCAGGCCCAGCAGCAGGGCATCGGTTTGGGCGAGCTTCTCGGCCCAATACCGGCGCCCATCCTGATCTGCAAGGATCTCTCGATGATCGACGCAGCCATCGAGCGTGACGTTGATGGAGTACCTAAGAGGACGCATTGCGGAAGAGTATAAATCAGGGTCAGGAGAAGCCATTTTCAATCTACCGACTGCGGTGAACTCCATAGCCCTTTAGGGACGATCAAGGGCCATGACCTCCCGAATCAAGAACTCTTGATCGTACCGCACGGCGGCAAAGCAGTGGTCCCATCCCCCTTGCAAGCGACATCCGCGAAAATTGGCGCGTCCCCACGAGATCAAACGCGAATGCGTCGCTGACTCCATCAGCAATCGCGGGGAGCCGGAAAGGACCTCGGCAGGCGCACCTTCCGGATCACCGAGGCCACTCATGAGCTAAGGGCGGCAACAGCTACCTCTCGACCGCCCTCAGTGTCGCAACTCTGGCCGTGCCCTACGGTAAAACACCTACCTGAAAGTTGAATATAGGCGCATCATGTCCCACCGCGCAAGACTAAAGTCACAGTCGCTATAGAAAACGCATTCCTCACGGCGGCTTGGCACCTCCTCACCGAAGAAACTGCTGCCAGGACGGATCCGGCGTCAACTATCACCCCCAGAGAGCCCCACCGGACGCTGCGGTAGCGTCATCAACGGACCCTGTGGCCACGGCTACATCGTGACTCTGGCGCATGCTGCAGTCATTAGAAAAAGGACCATCTCCTATTTTTCGGGTGAGTGTTGACTCTGTTTCTGAGTACCAGAACACTGCGTGTCAACGCCTGGCCACCGAGCCCTCGGGCACAACTCTGCACCCCCCTCCATTGGGACCGACTTGCCTTGTGAGCGAGGGGACTAATTGACGGACGCAAACTTTTATTCTTTAAAAGTCTCGACTATATGAATTCAGAGGCGTAGCTTTGCACATGGAACAAACGCGCGTGATCCACATCACTCCAACAGGGCTCAAGGCGCCGCCCGGCTGGCCCCCTACAAGTTAGGGGATGCCGGGATTGCAGGGCGTAATTCCGGGGCCCCGTCCGACTTCTGACGGGATCTTCCGCGCAGTCCCATATGCACCAACAATGAACATTTCTGGCAACTCTTTCGCAACTCTATTCATAGGAGAGACATGGAAACCCTCATAGGAACACTGAGCAAGGCAGGATCCATTCACAAGGTAGAGGGCGGTTACCTCGGACTGCCGTCGATGAACGAGCCCGGCTGCGATGCCGCCATCGGCGACTCCCTCTCCAACCCCAAGGGGTCAGTCATGAGTGCAGGATTCTTCGAGCTGAAAGCCTCCGACCCTTTGGTCTACACGTACACCTACGACGAAATGAAGGTCGTCGTCCAAGGTGAATTCATTCTCACCGACCAGACGACAGGAGACGTGACACATGCTAAGGAACGCGATGTGCTGTTCTTCCCCAAAGGAACAACTGTGAAGTTCGAGACCCCCGACTACGCGCTCGGGTTCTTCGCTGGCCACCGTTCCTTTGCACCCTAAATAACTCAGCACACCAAAAGGAGATCGTCATGATTCTCAGGGAAACTTCGTTCGACCGGTTTATTTTCACTTGCACTGGCTGTGACCATGTCTGGGACGTTGACTACGACGTCCAGCACGTTGAAGACGGTCACGGGCACGAGCGGGACTATTTCTTTCGCGACCAGCTGCACTGCCCAGATCCCACGGGTCTAGGCCAAACGGTATGCACGGACTGCGGTAGGTCCGCGGTAATTGCCCACGTCAGCTCCCGCCAAGCTAGTTCCGCGATCCCGGGCAAGGCCCCGGAGGACCCGGGTGAAATGCCAGCTCCTGTCCGGTCCACGATACCAGTCCTCGCAGGGTCACTGTAGGTCCGTAACAAGGGACTGAGCCGTGCCCCCGTCTGGACACCTAGGCTACCCCGACACCCGGTGTCGGGGTAGCCTAGACGGCGCTGGTCCACGATTTACATTGGACAGGATGCTGAATCGTCCAAGGTGTCACCGGCAACCATCATTCTCAACGTCCAGATGGGTGTCTGACCGTGAACACAGGACACGGTATCTAGCTTGGGCGTGTCCTTGGTTCTTTCGGTGTGGCCCGACATGCGCTTTCGAAAGGGTCCACCCTCCAGCCTCACTTGCGACTTCTCAGGCTCACCAAGCAGCAAAACAGCGCGGTCACATCGCTTGAACTCGATAGCTGTTTGCAGATCTCTCCGGTTTCGCCCGACGGCGGTCCTTGAGCGTGGGTGTGCGCCAGGTTTGTAGGTAGTTGTCGTGAGTGACGTTTTTTTGCGTGGGGTTGCTGTGAGGCGGCGGTGTTCTGGTT
>NZ_JASISP010000058.1 GCF_030063185.1 Arthrobacter sp. H35-D1 | reverse complement strand
ACAAAGTCCCAGCAAAGCAAATCCACTCAAACAAGCAGACCAACCACACCACAACACGCCAACACAACCAGCAAAACCAGCCACATCAACTCAAGCAATACCGTTCCCCCATCAACCGGAGCAACTCGAAAAACAATACACACCTTTCAAACAACACGCAAATCCACCAACCCCTCGGTTACCGAGTCGGTCTTGGCCTCCGCGCCAACCCTGGTTGGGCCTATACGCCGCTGCGCCTTCCCGGTGATCCCGCCGCTCGTTGGGGGTCAGAATATCTGCACATCTCTCGTGTTCGTTGCCGGCGTGATGGCCTGTATCTGGTCTCAGCCCCGCGGGTTCGATCACCTCGTCCATTGGGTCGCACCGCGTGCCGGAAAGGGATCGCTTCATCTACTCCTATCCCGTGGCACGAGCTGTGATAGCCTCTTTGGCTCGCCGTGATGTGGGTGGGGTCGACGCAGCATTTCCTCAATCCTCACGTGATGGCAGTGTCCATTGAGACATGGCCGCGCGCTGCGTGCCGTCCGCTGTCATTGGGGTCCCCGGCAATCGCGCCAAGCTGCGGTGGCATCTTCCATCTACCTATCGGTGAGCCGGCTCCATAGGGTTGTCCCGTAGATCACTGCTGCCAAGATCCACTGCACCCCGAGCTAGGTTGAAGCATTCGTCCCTTGCCAGCGGCAATACAGCGATTTGCGCTGCCGGAACGGGCAACCGAACGCCTCGACACATTTTCATACGCTGCGAACACCCAACAATGAGCCATTCTCACCTCGAGACCAGAAGAGCACTGGACTCTTTCCATTATCTAGAATTCACTTTTCAGCTCAATATTCTCGGAGCCGAATTCCTACCCGTTGTCTCCATGCGGGCGCGTGAGACCTCATCCATGAGCCGACGCGAACCCTTGTCTTAGGGACTGCCCTGCCATAGAGCCTGTCGCGTAAGGCAAAAGGGGCCACGACCAGGGAGTTCCGGATGACGCTAGGACCAATCGAGATCTTTGTCATCTCATACCCCCGTGAATCGTTTCGCTGGGGCCATCCTGCCCGAGTTGAGACGATTGGTCGAGCACGAAACAATCACCATTATTGACGGAATGTTCGTCAGCATGGACGCGGCTGGAGTGAAAACGTACTTGGAGTTCGATGAACTGGCGGCAAATGCCGCCGTTGCTCCGGTTACACAACTTCTTGACCGAACTGAAGATCTTATCTCCGATGAGGACGTCAAGGAGTTGAGCACGGGACTCCAACCTAATAGTTCGGCAGCCATTCGCGCTGTCGAGTACACGGGGATGAATCCGCTGCCCACCTCAATCGTTGACGCAGATGGTGTCCTGGTGGAGACCATCCGCGTTCCCGCCACCGCAGTTGAAGAAGTGCTGGCCGCAATATCCCAGTTGGACTGAGAGGGAATAACTATGCGTCGACGAATGGGACGACCCGGACTGATGGGCACGATGGCACGCACAGCAGTCATCGCAGGAACCGCCACAGCAGTGTCCGGAGGAATGCGCAACAGACAGCAAGCTGGCGCCCAGCAGCAAGCCGCAGAGCAGCAAGCGGCAGCAGACTCCAATGCCCAGCTGGCGGACATGCAAGCGCAGATGTCCGCCCTGCAGGCACAACAAACCGTACCTGCAGCACCTGCCAATGACTTGATGTCCCAATTGACGCAGCTCGGTCAGTTGAAATCGGCAGGAGTACTCGACCAAGCCGAGTTCACAGCCGCGAAAACAAAACTTCTCGGGCTTTAAGCTGTTGCGGACGAAGCCGCCCCTTTCATCAGAGGCTTCGGCGGTTTGGATGCTCGACCCAGTGCGCCCAGCATTGACAAGATCGCAGATGAGGAAGCGATGGCTGCCAGGCTTTCAACAGTGAGCATCTCAGGATGGGCCTTGAGCGCCTTTTCGGTTCTCTGCCCGGCAAGACCACCCAGGGGCGGACCACCACGATACTTGCCACGCAACAAGCTACCGCACCGAAGAAATCGGTCGTTACCGGTTGTTTCCTGGGTGCCATGCACTCCCTGCTCATGTGGCCGGCGACCACGTCAATCGTCCCCATATGGCGGGGCAGATAATTCGGATGAGACTCGCGAAGTGATACGGGCATGCGAGAAGGGTCCGGGCATCCTCGCCCATGATCGCCTGCTCCCCCAACAAAATGGAGACACCGCCAGCTTATGGCCCACCCCAACGAAACGAATGAGTGCCCGCTGCAGCATCTCGCAGACAGTCGAATTGTTGGCAACACTGTGGTGGTTCCGTTCGATGTTGACGGAGCCAGCTCCGAGTGCAGCTGCGCCGACCCGAAGATGGTCCGGTTACCGACCCGCCAAACGGCTCGGGATGGGCAGTTGCGGGCACCAAGCCCACTCGCATGTATCTCAGCGACAACCACGCTGGCCTTAGGAGTGCATTCCACCATCGGGTTCTTCACCCGCACTCGATACTCTGGCGTTCATGGTGTGCTTGAGCTTGACGGCGCAGTGGTCGGCAGCGCCAATGTCTATCGCACCGACTCAATCGCCTACCCCCAAATTGACTGGCCAGCCCGGGCCAGCCGGGGTGGTGTGGTTGTTAAATGCAGGGAGGCCCCGCACCTGTTGGTGTGGGGCCTCGACCTGTTTTTGGTGTTGTCCGGCGGTGTCCTACTCTCCCACATCCTCACGAATGCAGTACCATCGGCGCTGTGGG
>NZ_JASISP010000057.1 GCF_030063185.1 Arthrobacter sp. H35-D1 | reverse complement strand
AGAGTCGCGTTGAGCGTCTGTGAGGACGTCACGTTGACCGCAGGGTAGGCGAATCCCCCAGCCTTGGCACGGTCGATCATTTCGGCATACTTGTCCGGTGTTGCAATGGGCATTTAAAGCTCCTTGGTGGGGTTCCCTTGACGGGTATTTTCTTGCTGGTGACGATTTTTTCGGCTTTGGCCACGTTTTCAGCCGAACAGGACGGCTGCTTCGTCATAGCGTTGAACGGGGACGAGTTTGGGCTTGTGGGTGGCTTCTGCGATACTCACTGACACGATTTCGGTTCCTCTCAGTGCGACCATGCTGCCCCAGTGCTTTTGCATGGCCAAGTCGACCGCTGCCATACCGAGGCGCGTTGCCAATACGCGGTCGAAGGCGCTGGGCACACCACCTCGCTGCGCGAACCCAAGCGCTGTGGCACGAGATTCGATGCCGGTATGGGCCTCGATCATGGGAGCGAGGATGTCTGCTATTCCGCCAAGGCGGGGGCGCTCGAATGCATCGAGTCCCTTGTGGGAGTGGGCTTCGGTCCTGCCCTCAAGCACGAACCCTTCCGCAACAACGATAACGGGGGCTCTGCCCCGGTCCCGGACGGAGTTGACCCATTCGGATATTTGAGTGATCGAGCGAGGATGCTCTGGAATGAGGATTGCGTGTGCACCGGCAGCCATGCCGGCATGAAGCGCAATCCAGCCGGCATTGCGGCCCATCACTTCCACAACGATGCAGCGCTGGTGGGACTCCGCCGTTGTACGGACGCGGTCCACCGCTTCCGTGGCGATCTCCACTGCGGTATTGAAGCCAAACGAGTAGTCAGTCGCGGCGAGGTCATTGTCGATTGTCTTGGGAACACCCACCACCGGCAGGCCCGCCTCCGCAAGCCGCCCGGCTGCCGTTAGCGTGCCTTCGCCACCGACTGCCAAGATCGCGTCGATACGGTTCTCTTTGAGCATGCGCGAGATATTCTCTGGGCCCCCATCGGGTCCCTCAAAGGGGTTGGTCCGAGAAGAGCCAAGGATTGTGCCTCCCTGCTTGGATAGACCACGGACACGGGTCCGATCAAGATGCATGAGATCGGCGTTGACAACTCCTCGCCAACCGTATTTGAAGCCCACGAACTCGTTTCCCGGGACGCGGCTGCTCTTGAGTACTGCGCCGCGGATCACCGCGTTCAGCCCTGGACAGTCACCGCCCGAGGTGAGAATGCCAATCCTCATCTGATTCCTTATCTCTCTGGGTGCAAAGAAGGCCGTTAGGGTTGAGCCCCTACAGGGCGATCTGGCCGGAAGTTTCGTAGGTTGCGATCTTCTTGATGCGGCGCACGTGGCGCTCATCATTGCTGAATGGTTCAGTCAGGAATGCCTCGATGAGGGCGGTGGCCTCCTTGACGGTGTGTTGGCGCCCACCCACGGCCACCACGTTGGCATCGTTGTGTTCGCGGGCCAGCTTGGCCGTCTCGAGATTCCAGGCAAGGGCCGCGCGCACGCCGGGGACCTTGTTCGCGGAGATCTGCTCGCCGTTGCCCGAGCCACCCAGCACTATCCCGAGGGCGTGCACACCGGCAGCCTGATCGGCCACGACCGCGGACGCGGCATTGATGCAGAATGCTGGGTAGTCGTCTGCAGCGTCGTAGACCACAGGCCCGTGATCGATCATCTCGTAGCCCTTGGCTGACAACGCGGTAATAAGGTGGGAGCTGAGCTCCATGCCAGCATGGTCGGTGGCGATATGAACGCGCATGAGTGATCCTTTAGGCTTCTTGGAAAGCAATGTTGTTGGGGTGCAGTGTTGTTGGGGTGAAGGCGAGCTGGCCTTTCGTGCGCAACGACTCGATGGCGTCCTCGGGTGAGGGCCTTCCGTACACGGCCGAACCCGCAACAAAGATGTTGGCACCGGCCTCCGCGGCGCGGGTGATGGTTTCTTCCGTGATGCCGCCGTCGACCTGTATGGCGACGTTAGCGCCGGAGCCCTCGATCGCCGCACGTGCACGGCGAATCTTGGGCAGCATGACATCTAGGAAAGACTGCCCGCCGAAGCCGGGCTCCACCGTCATGATCAGCAGCATATCCAGCTCGGTGAGCATGTCCAAATACGGTTCCACGGGCGTGGTCGGGCGCAGTGCCATGCCTGCCTTGGCGCCACGGGCACGCAGTTCACGGGCCAGCTTGATGGGTGCGTTGGCGGCTTCGACGTGGAAGGTCACCGAGTCCAAACCGGCGTCGGCATAGAGCGGGGCCCAGCGGTCGGCGTCGGCAATCATCAAGTGTGCGTCCAGCGGAACGGGACTCACCTTCTGCAGCCGTTCCACCACCGGCAAGCCGATGGTCAGGTTGGGCACGAAGTGGTTGTCCATGACATCCACATGAACGGCATCGGCATTGGCGATTCGGGCCAGCTCCGCCTCAAGATTGACGAAGTCGGCCGAGAGGATACTGGGATTAATACAGCACTTCAGGGGTGAAACGGACATGATGCCTGCCTTTCGATGGCGGTCAGAATTTACAGAACACGAACACGGTGCCTGGGAGCGCTCGAGGAACCCCCTGCCACACAAAGTAATGTGGGGTATGTCCCTCGACTTGGAGCTTCTGCATTAAATCGTTGATTTCGGCTGAGGGGAGATCGTTGGGCTCTCCCCTCAGCCGAAGTTGGGGGCGGATTCAGCATTGTCACACCCCTGGATGTGGCCTTTCGCGAAAATCCTGCTGGCACTCGGCGTACCACAAGTGCCGAGTGGTGGTATTCGCCAGCTGGGTGCCAAGCACCGCTGCTGTCCCAGCTGAAATTCCCGGTGGTTTAGGCTGCTTTTCGGGCGGTGGTGAGGGCGTTTTCGACGTCGGTGAGGAGTTCTTTCCAGCTGGTGACGAATTTGTCGAGGCCTTCGGTTTCTAGGAGGGTGACGATTTCGTTGTAGGAG
>NZ_JASISP010000056.1 GCF_030063185.1 Arthrobacter sp. H35-D1 | reverse complement strand
CTCAGGACTCCGGATATAGCGAGTTAATTGTTTCGAGATGATGTTTTGTCTTTGACTTCGTAGCGCAGGATCTGGTTGGTTCCGGGGTAGCGGGTTTTCGTGGCGGTCAGGTGCTGGCAGAGTTCGGCGATGGCATCGGTTTTCGCTCGGGTGGGCAGCGGGTCCAGGCGAATGGTCAGGTGGCCAGGTTCTGTGGGGTCGATGTCCCCTGACTGGTCGAAGGCTTGGCGCATGAGGGCGTGGGCTTCATTGGAGGCTTTGGCATATCCGGTGTTGGTGCGGATCTCCCTGGCGATGGTCATGGCGGTGTTGTAGGCGGCCATGCGGATCCCGGTGTGGATGAGTTTGACCTCGGTATCCAGGACCTGCTGGCCGGGTGATAGTTTCCCGAGCATGATCTTCGCAGGGATTTTCTTATGTGCCTTCTCGGCCTCTATGAGGGCTTTTTCGGCTTTCCATAACGGTTTCGTGATCGTGTTGTGCATCGTGCTGGTCACCACGACCTTCAACTCCTTGGCCCCTGCTGGCGCCGTTCGTAGGGCGGTCAGTGCCGCGTCAACGTCAGCGGCAACCTCGGCGTGGTGTTTTTTGGCGGTCAGAACCTTTTGGTAGGACTTCTTTTTGGCCGGGTTGGGCACCAGACGCTTGTCGTCATCGTCACTGGAAGCGTAGGAATCGTGGGAGTCAAGGTCGAAGTGCATGCGTGCGTAACGGAACTGATTTTCTTGGCGCCACCTGTTGCCCATACGCCATACCGCTTCCCCGGCAGGAAGCTCTTTATCGGTGGTGAGGATGTGGATCTGCCGTGTTCCACCGCCCTTGCCCTTGGCAGGAACGATGCGGCTGAGCTGGCGGATCTGGTACATCTCCCCGGTCTTCTTCGTCGTTGGCAGGGCCAAATCAACGAGCGTGTCCGCCACACTCCAGGTCTTCTCTTCGCCGTGTTCGTCCGTGCGGGTAACCTCGGTAAAGAGTTCTTCACCGATGTCGGGTGTGGTGCCTTTGCGCCAGGTCAGCACATCAAAACCATTCTCGTCCATGTGTTTGAACAAGGCCGGGGACCAGCCGCCACGGTCGAAACCAACCAGGACCCGCCGATCGTCTCCCACCGCTTTACGCAGTTCGGGCAGGAGGTTACGGAGTTCACCGGCAAGGGACGCCCCGGGCTCGGCCATGACTACAAATACTGGGGAGCCGTGGGCGTCGGTGACCCAGGTTTCCTCCGTTGCCGGGACGGGGAACTTGAGCCTGGTCGAGTAGAGCTTGCCTATTCTTTTCGTGCCCTGATACGCGCGCACGTTCCCGTCAACGTACAGGATAGCGGCAAGATCCTCACCACCCGGGCCCGTTGCTGTCAGGTGATGTTTAGCAAGGGCGGCAATCAGCTCCTGGGCTTTACCCGTCTGGGCGAGTTCGTTGATCCGGCGGCGGATTGTTTTCACTTCCGGGGCACGGTCCAGCCCCAACACCCTGCCCAAGTTCTGCGGGTTGAATCGGGTGGCACCCTCGGTCCGGGATTCCCCGGCCAACGCCCGCACCACGGCATCGATCAGGATGCTGTTCAGGCCGTAGAAGCCGTCCGGCAAGGCACCAAAGACGTCTTTCGAACACGTCAGCAGGCCCGTGGTTTCCAGCGCGGGCAGGGCCAGAAACAGCCCGGCGTGCGGAACACGGGCGGCAGGGGCGAACATCGGGGCAGCTTCTGCCAGCAACCCGGCCCTCGCTGCCGAGCGTTCCCCCGTACGCGGCACGGGTGTCGGCAAGACCGGCAACTCCGGCTGCACGGCGACCGTGCCGCGGGCCGGTACGGGTCCGGAAAGCTCCGGCGCGTCCTGGTGTGCCTGTGTGTTCCGGGGTGCGGCTGAGTTCTGTGTGGCGGCTGTTTTGAGGGCGCGGCGGACACTGAATTCGGACACGCCCACCGCGTCCCCGACCGCTTGTTGGGACATGCCCGTCGCCCGCAGTTCAACGATCCGTGCCACGACGTCCCCACTGAGCCGGGACGGGGCTTTCGGGCCTCTCTTCTCCGGTGCCAGGGCCGCAACCCCGCCCTCGGCCAGCAACTGGCCCCACATCCACAACGTCCCGACCGAGACCGAAAACGCCGCCGCGACCTTCGTCACCGAGGCGGCCCGCATGCCCGCCAGTGTGACGGCCGCCCACCGGCGCGCAGCCACATCAGGGGCGTCCCAGGAAAACGTCAGCTGCCCACGAATATAAACCTCACCACCATCAACACCCTCCACCAGCGACACAGCCAAGCCCACCGGCACGGCAGCGGCGACCATCGCTACGGGCAATGGCGGTTGCGCGGTCATGACAGCCATCTTCCCACCCCCCTCAATCCGAAACATTCCTTTCGGTTAATTATATCGGAAAATGAACAAAATTAACAGTCCCACGCCACTAAAAACCCCGGAAAATCAAGGAAGCCCCAAACCCATCAAGCCGCTACGTCCGGAGTCCTGGATCTACACAGCACCCACCGAGGAAGCCGCGAAGGCGGCCTTGGAGGAGTTCACCGACGGTCAGTGGGGAACCCAGTATCCGGCAGCCGTGAAGACGTGGGAGAGCGCGTGGGAGCGCTTCACTCCGTTCCTGGCGTTTCCGCCGGCCCTGCGCAGGGTCATCTACACGACCAACGAACGAATCGTATTCACCACAAAACGCGAAGAGCCCCCAACCCGAAAATAATAGTAACCCTACTATCTC
Organism: Arthrobacter sp. H35-D1; assembly: GCF_030063185.1. Classification (GTDB taxonomy): domain Bacteria; phylum Actinomycetota; class Actinomycetes; order Actinomycetales; family Micrococcaceae; genus Specibacter. The sequence goes on along the minus strand of NZ_JASISP010000056.1, from coordinate 309 downwards.
AAAAAGAAGACGCAACTAACAGCCCAACACCCGCAAGAAACCCCGGAAACCCGACAAACCCCAGAAACCACCTACCGGCCATATCCAGAACTCTGAGCCCTGCCGACTCACCATGGGAGAGTCCATCCAACGAGAATAAGATGGACTGATCCGGAAATACTTACCCAAAGGTATCCACCCCGCAGGGCCTCTGCAAAGTCGTTTAGCTGATATTTAGGCCGGCGAGTTTGAGGGCGCGGTGTGGGTAGTTGCGGGCTCCGCGGGTGGCTTTGGCAAGGTTCGTTTCGCCTTCCAGACGCAGAATCGTGA
>NZ_JASISP010000055.1 GCF_030063185.1 Arthrobacter sp. H35-D1 | reverse complement strand
AGTGTTAGCCGTCATGTTATTTGACGATGTGGCCGTCATGTTTGGTGTTGTTGTGGGTGGCGTGAAAAGGCCCTGCCGGGTGGTTTCGGCAGGGCCTTTGTTGTCGAGGTGGTGTGGTGGTCGTCAGTCTGACGGGGGTTTTAGTCGCTGTTTTCGGTGATTGCGGATTGGGCGGCGGATTGGTCCACGATGGCTTTTCCGGTGGCGAAGGATGCGATCAGGGCTGAGATGGCGAGGTTGTTGATGGCGCGGGGGTAGCCGCGGGCTCCGTCGTGGATGGTGGTGATCGCGTCTTCTGAGAAGAGCGGGTCGGTGCGGCCAGCGTAGGAGAGGTGTGAGTGGATGTACTCGGCGGTGTCTTTGGGGCCCATGCCGTTGATTTGGAAACGGGTGGAGATGCGCTGGTCCAGGGCGGAGAGCACGGCGAGTTTCAGGCGGCGGCGCAGGGTGGGTTGGCCGACCAGGAGCAGGGCGAAGTGTGAGCCGGTATCCATGTCGGCGCTGGTGAGCATGCGCAGGGCTTCTAGTTCCTTGACTTCGAGTAGGTGGGCCTCATCGATGACGATCACGGGCAGACGGGAACGTTCATCGAGTTCCCCGGCAAGCAGGGACGCGGTTTGGGAAGCAAGCACGCCGGAGTAAAACGCTGGCGAGCCGCCGAGCGCGGTCACGATCCTGGTGTAGATCCCGCGCATAGTGATGGTCGGGTCGGGGATGTAGACCATTTGGTGGCGGGAGGGTTCCAGCCCTGCCAGTGCGGCACGGATCGCGACGGTTTTCCCGGCACCGACTTCCCCTGTCAACACCCCGGTTTGGTGTTGGGACACGCACCACTGGATGCGGGCGATGGCCTCGCGGTGGCCGGGGTGGGGGTGCAGGGCCTGGGGCGGGATGTCCCGGCCGAAGGGCATGCGGGTGAATCCGTAGTGGGACTGCAAACGATCGATACTCATCAGGATTCTCCTAGGTGTTCAAGGCCGGGCAGGGGCCGGTCGCCGGGAATCGCCCCGGAACGCACCCGCGCACCACTGCCGGTGTCGTTGCTTGTGCTGGCACCGGTGCTGGCCGTGGTCTGAGCGTCTGTGGTGATTTCTATGGGTGCCGGGGTGGCGATGGTGGCGAAACTGATGCGTGCAGCGGTCATGGTGGTGGCGTGGCGGGTTTCAAGCAGGCGGAGGTAATCGATACCGGTGGTGGTGTTCCTCGCCCCGGTATCGGCGTCTTTGGTGGCGTTGACGGCTTTGGGGTGAACGTGGCGGCGGACTTCTTGGAGTACGGCTTCTCCGGCGGGAATGCCCCCGGCTGCGGTCACCGCGACCGGGCCGGTCAAATCGAAGGGGTCATAGATCAGCTCGATCCTTGCCCCGGCCAGCAGCGGGTCGACTTGGTAAATGTTTCCATGCAGGGACACGGTGCCGGTCTTGGTGACCTTGCGGTGTTCGGACCAGCGGAATGCTTCGGCGATGACGTCTAGGTCCCGCCGGTCCGCGCGCCGGCCCTCCCAACTGGCCTCCCACCGCGCCAGCGGTGTCTGGCCCGTGCCCGAATGCACGCTGTGGTGGTAGGCCAGGTGCACCCAAGAGGAAAAGAGTGTGTTTAGTTCCTTCATGCTCGTGAGCGCTGTCCCCGAACCAGGTACCCCGTCCCCGGTGGCAGTGCCAGCACCAAGGGCCACGCCGTCACTTCCGACCGGGTTGGTGACGGTGATTTCAGTCAGGAATTGGGAGGTGACCGAGCCAAAGAAACGTTCGATCTTGCCCCGGCCCTGGGGCCGGTAGGGCTGGGAATGAACGAGCCGGATCCCGAGCTTCGCGCAGACCCGGGCCAGGGACTTATCAACGAAGGCAGAACCGTTGTCAACATACACAATCTGTGGGATTCCGTGGGTTTCCAGGGCCGGACGCAACACCGCTGAGAGCCTCACGGCGTCCTCGGCAAACGCCCACCGGGCAGCGGTAACCATCCTGGAATGGTCATCTAGGAACGCGAACAGGTACGTTTTCCGCCCGGCGATCCGGGGCCCGTGGAGCCCGTCGCCGACCCAGATCTCGTTGGGATGGTCAGCCTCGAAGCGGCCCGTGGCCTGGGCAGTGGCCCCGGTGGGGATATCCAGGGAACGAAAGTACCGCAACAGGGTCGATTCGCTCGGGGCGTCTCCGAGCGTTTCTACCATGATGCGTTTGACTTGAGCTGCGGTCCGGTTCGGGCGTTCACGCTTGAGGGTCTCGGCCAACGCCAACACCGTCGCCGGGGTGACCGGGGCGTGTGTCCGGGCCTTGGGCTTGAGTCCCTCGAACCCCTCCCGCCGCCAATCCTTGATCCACCGGTCAATGGTCTCCCGTGAGACCTTTACTTCCTGCCCGAACGGGCCCGGATGGGAGCGGGCAGCCACAGAACGCACCAAGGGCCCACGCTGGCGGGTAGTGAGGGAATCATCCACAAGGTCCTGAATGAGCCGGTACCGAAACAACGCGATCTCCTCCCTGCGTTCTTTTCGGGACACCGGGGACTGCGGGGATGGTGTGTTCATCATCGAGCACCTCACTTGCCGGGAGCCAAAGACCACCGGCAGCAGTGCCGGCAGCGTGTCTTCCAGCATGGGCCAGGGACCAGCACAGCCATAAGGGTCAACTCGTGTTGATCGTTTTTCTCCACCACGGGGCGCAGAAAAACCAGGGCCCTACAGCGGCGAGCCCGGCTACCTGCCACGTCACCATGTCAACGCCCCGACGCTCAGCAATGACGTGCGCATACGCAGCCACAATCCCAACCACCGCACCAATCCCGGCCGGTGCCGGGGCCGGCCAAAGCCCCGCGGCATCACCGGCATCCCGGAGCACCAAGGCCGTGAACGTGCCAACCATCGCCGGCGCAGCAGCGGCAACAGCCCGCAACCAGCCACGCACCGTTGACGGCGGCCGGCCCACCAAGGCAGCCACCCGCCGGTACCCGAACCCATTAACAGCCTTCGCCTCGATAGCGACCGCGATCACCGCAGCTTCATCGGCCCGCCGCCCTGCCAAGCCCACCGGTAACAACACCTGCGTCACCTTGCACCCGACACACCGGGCACGGCGGGGACGATGCACAACAACCCTGAAATCCGTGCCAACACCGTGGCGGATCCGCCGCGGCCTGGCCCAGGACCACGGCCGCAGCCGGCCCCCACACCCAGGACATTCCAGAACCCCGCCAAGCAAGTCCGACTCGACAGAATCCCCATCATGATCTACCGTCAGCATCAGCGCGCCTTTACGCGTTAGAACGACCTGATGCGGATCTTCGAAAATTGTGCATCGGGTCGTTTGTCTTTTAAGCAGCGATCAGCCACCCATCGCCAGCCTGACGCCGCCAACGAAACAAAACAAGACCCACCAGGAAAAAGCCCGCATCGTCACCCCCACTGACGCGCCCATCACCAAACCACGCGACGCTCAACA
>NZ_JASISP010000054.1 GCF_030063185.1 Arthrobacter sp. H35-D1 | reverse complement strand
GGTGGTTTAGGCTGCTTTTCGGGCGGTGGTGAGGGCGTTTTCGACGTCGGTGAGGAGTTCTTTCCAGCTGGTGACGAATTTGTCGAGGCCTTCGGTTTCTAGGAGGGTGACGATTTCGTTGTAGGAGATTCCGAGGTTTTCCAGGGCCGCGAGGACGTTGTTGGCTTCGGTGTAGGTGCCGGTGATGGTGTCACCGGTGATGACGCCGTGGTCGTAGGTGGCGTCGAGGGTTTTTTCGGGCATGGTGTTTACGACGTTGGCTGCGGCTAGCTCGGTGACGTAGAGGGTGTCTGGGTAGGCGGGGTCTTTCACGCCGGTGGAGGCCCACAAGGGTCGCTGCGGGAGGGCGCCGGCTTCGGCTAGGACGGCCCAGCGTTTGGTGGAGAAGAGCTCTTCGTAGACTTGGTAGGCGAGGCGGGCATTGGCCACTCCTGCCTGGCCTTTGAGTGTCTTGGCTTCGGCGGTGCCCAGAGCGTCCAAACGCTTATCGATCTCGGTGTCTACGCGGGAGACGAAGAACGATGCCACCGAGTGGATCGTGGAGAGGTCGCGACCGTTTTCTTGGGCTAGTTTCAGACCTGCTTGGAAGGCGTTGATGACGGCGCGGTAGCGTTCCAGGGAGAAGATCAGGGTCACGTTGACGCTGATGCCTTCACCCAGGGTGGCCGTGATGGCTGCGAGGCCTTCGAGCGTTGCGGGGATCTTGATATGGACGTTGTCCTTGTTGACCTTTTTGTAAAGCTGCTTCGCTTCAGCGATGGTGCCCTCGGTGTCCCACGCCAAGCGGGGGTCGACCTCGATGGAAACTCGGCCGTCGACGCCCTGGGTGGCGGCGGCGATGGGGGCGAAGAGGTCGCAAGCGTCCGCGACGTCGGTGGTGGTGATCTCGAAGATCGTTTCCGCGAGGCTGGCGCCCTGTGCGGCTAGTTCGGCGATTTTCCCGTCGTAGTCCGTGCCGGAGGTGATCGCAGCTTGGAAGATGGAGGGGTTGGTGGTCACGCCGACGACGTTCTTTTCCTCGATGAGCTTTTGCAGGCTACCGCTGGAGAGTCGTTCGCGGGAGAGATCGTCTAGCCAGATGGACACACCAGCGGCGGAAAGCTGAGCGGTGGGTGTTGCATTAGTCATGGCTTCTACTTCTTCCTTCAAAAATAGTGGATGGTTGGCAGCTTGCAGCTGGCGCCGAGTGACGCCCATGATGGCCTCCGGCAGCGCCAGCTGCAAGCAGTATTTGGGGAGTTAGTTCGCTGCGGCGGCGAGGGAGTCCTTGGCTGCGGCAGTGACTGCCTCTGTCGTGATGCCAAACTCCTGGAACAAGCGCTTGTAGTCTGCCGAGGCACCGAAGTGCTCAAGACTGATGGAACGGCCGGCGTCGCCGACGAATTCCTTCCAGCCCAGGGCCAAGCCAGCCTCCACGGAAACGCGGGCCTTGACGGCTGCTGGCAGCACCTGCTCACGGTATTCGAGGTCCTGCTTGTTGAACCACTCAACGCACGGCATCGAGACCACACGGGCGGCGATACCTTCTCCAGCCAGTGCTTCGCGGGCTTCAATGGCGAGTTGAACCTCGGAACCGGTCGCGATCAGGATCACCGCCGGGCTAACCACTTTGCCGCCGGACACGGCCTCGGCCAGCACGTAACCGCCCTGGGCCACGCCGTCAGTGGAACCAAACTCGTTCGCGGTCGCCACGCCGGTGCCACGGGCATAGGTGGGGACGTTCTGGCGCGTCAACACAATACCGGCCGGGTTGTCCGTGGTTTCCAGAATCTTCTTCCAGGAAGCGGCAACCTCATTGGAATCACCGGGACGCACCACGTCCAAACCCGGAATCGCACGCAGGGTGGAGAGCTGTTCCACCGGCTGGTGGGTGGGACCATCCTCGCCCAGGCCGATGGAGTCGTGCGACCACACATAGATCGAGGGGACGCCCATCAAGGCGCTCAGGCGGATAGCAGGGCGCTGGTAGTCGCTGAAAATCAAGAACGTACCGGAGAACGCCCGCGTGGGCCCGCCGAGGTGGATACCGTTAACGATCGATGCCGCAGCGTGCTCACGGATCCCAAAGTGCAGCACCCGACCGTAAGGGCCACCGGACCAGCTACCGGTCTGCTTAGAAACCGGCACAAACGAGCCATATCCGTCGATAGTGGTGTTATTGGAGCCAGCGAGGTCGCAGGAACCACCCCAGAGCTCAGGCAACACACCACCCACGGCGTTCAGGACCTTGCCCGACGCTGCCCGGGTAGAGACATCCTTGCCCGCCTCGAAGGAAGGCAGGTTCGTTTCCCAGTTAGCCGGGAGCTCCTTCTTCTCGATACGCTCGAGCAAGCCCGCGTTCTCCGGGTTCGCGGACTTCCAAGTGTTGAAGCCGGTGGTCCATTCTTCGCGTGCCGCGGCGCCGCGGTCCACGACCTTGCGGGCGTGGGCCAAGATGGCCGGATCAACCTCGAAATTTTTCTCCGGATCAAAGCCAAGTTCGATCTTCAGCGCCGCCACTTCCTCGGCACCAAGTGCCGAGCCGTGGATAGCGCCGGTATTCTGCTTCTTCGGCGAAGGGTAGCCAATGATGGTACGCAAGGAAATGATCGAGGGCTTGGAGGTCTCAGCCTTCGCAGCAAGCAAGGCAGTGTAGAGCTCCTGCACGTCTTCTACATAATCGCCCGTCTCGGTCCAGTCCACACGCTGGGTATGCCAGCCATAAGACTCATAACGCTTCAGAACGTCTTCAGTGAAGGCGATATCAGTATCGTCCTCGATGGAAATATGGTTCTCGTCATAGACCACCACGAGATTGCCCAGTTCCTGATGCCCGGCCAAGGAGGAAGCCTCAGAGGTGACACCTTCCTGGATATCACCGTCAGAGGCAATGACCCAAATGGTGTGATCAAACGGACTAGCACCCAGCGCGGCGTCGGGATCCATCAGACCACGCATGCGGCGCTGCGAGTAAGCGAAACCCACCGAGGACGCCAAGCCCTGACCCAACGGGCCAGTAGTAATTTCCACACCCTTGGTGTGCTTGTACTCCGGATGACCAGGAGTCAACGACCCCCAAGTACGCAAGGCTTCCAGATCCGAAAGCTCCAAGCCGCAACCAGACAAGAACAACTGAATATACAGAGTCAGCGAACTATGCCCGGGAGACAAAATGAAACGATCACGACCACTCCAATCAGTGTTCTTCGGATCATGACGCATCACTTTCTGAAAAAGAAGATAAGCCGCCGGCGCAAGGCTCATAGCAGTGCCAGGATGACCATTGCCAACCTTCTCCACCGCATCTGCAGCCAAAACCCGGGCCGTATCCACCGCACGCTGATCCTCAGCCGTCCAAATAAGTGTTGCTGATTCAGTCTCCAGCGTCTGTGCTCTCGGATTCACGATATCTCCTCTTCAATTCAGTCACCGACCAATAACGGCCAATCGGATGCATTCCGGTTGATATCCATCATGACGAAACAAACATGCAGACGGAACACTATTTTCTGACAGTCCCAACTACACTTTAGGATAGG
>NZ_JASISP010000053.1 GCF_030063185.1 Arthrobacter sp. H35-D1 | reverse complement strand
GGGAGTCTTTCACTCAGTACCAGAGCTGATCGAAAAAATCGAGGAATATATCCAGATCAACAACAACAACAAAAACCCGAAGCCCTTCTTCTGGACGGCACCCGCCGACTCCATCCTCGAAAAAGTCTCCCGCGGCCGCGTCGCCCTCCAAACCGTCAAGGAAAACTGAGACACTACACTAGACCGCCCTTGCAGGTCGCTGCGAGTTGACCATCCCACTGGATGTTCTTCCTTCGGGTGAGGAGTTGATGTGCTGACGAGCTCTGTGTGCAGTCGCCGTCTGAAAATGACAGGCCCGGTGGAGGCAATATTTCCAGCGGGGGGAGAGGAGAGGGATGTCCTCTCCTCCTTCGTTTAATTTTCCACTGTGCCGGTCAGCTATTGCGTGAGACGGGGAGTCTCACGCAATAGGCAACTGAGCAAGGAAGACCCGTTCAAGCGTTCCCGTGCCTGAACTGAACGGTCAACTATGTGTTGGCCTGTGCGACGATGGTTGCATTAAGGGCCTATTGACACTCGCCCCCAGGATTCGGTTTAGGTTAACGGCAGGATCGGATATGATGGGCAAAGCGTAGGGGAGTATCCCGCAGCGCTGAATCCGTCAACACGTAGAGCAACGATGCCCTGCCGGGTTCAGTGTCCGGTTTGTCATTAAGCCGGTGGAGAGACTTGCGGCGATTGTCGCTGCCTCCTACCGAAAGTTAAAGTCATGACTGTTTCACCCCTGATTTGGGGCATTACCATTGTGGTCATTCTCGGCCTGCTGGCCTTTGACTACTTCTTCCACATACGCAAAGCGCACATCCCCACCCTAAAAGAAGCGGCCGTCTGGTCCGCGATCTACGTAGGTCTGGCTGTTGTCTTTGGCATTGTAGTGCTCGTCTTTGGTGACTCAACGATGGGGAAAGAGTACTTCGCCGGGTACGTCACCGAGAAGGCACTGAGCGTTGATAACCTCTTTGTTTTCCTGGTCATCATGGCCAGCTTCAAGGTGCCCCGCGAAGACCAGCAGAAGGTTCTGCTGGTCGGCATCGTCTTTGCTCTGATTGCCCGCACCGGCTTCATCTTCGCTGGTGCCGCCCTCATTAACGCCTGGTCCTGGATGTTCTATATCTTCGGCATCATTTTGCTCATCACTGCCGGCAACTTACTCAAGGGCGAGGACAGCGGTGGCGACGAAGCGGACAACTTCATCATCAAGCTGGCCAAGCGCTTCTTCAACACCTCCGAGCACTACGACGGCGACAAGCTCGTCACTAAGATCGACGGCAAGAAGGTCCTCACCCCGATGCTGCTGGTCATGGTGGCCATTGGCGGCACCGACCTACTCTTCGCGCTGGATTCCATTCCGGCAATCTTCGGCCTGACCCAGAACGTGTACATTGTCTTCACAGCCACCGCGTTCTCTCTCATGGGCCTACGCCAGCTGTACTTCCTCCTTGACGGCCTGCTGGACCGGTTGATCTACCTGTCCTACGGCCTGGCCACCATCTTGGCCTTCATTGGTGTCAAGCTGGTACTGCATGCACTGCATGCACTGCATGAGAACAACCTGCCGTTCATCAACGGTGGCGAGCACGTACCTGTCTTTGAGATTTCAACAGAGCTGTCTCTGACGGTGATCATCGGCGTCTTGGCGGTCACTGTGGTGGCTTCACTGGTGAGCAAGTCGGGCAAGGCCCAGACTGTGTTCAACAATGCCCGCCGCCACGCCACCAGCTACCTAGAACTCGAATACACGGCCGATACGGCCGAGCGTGAGCGCGTGTACAACCTGCTCATGGACGAGGAGAAGGCCATCGCTGTCATGGAAACCAAGTACCGCGACAAGCACCCAGAATCAGAAGAAATCCTGGAACAGATAGCCGAGACACACCGCCAGCACACAGAGCACCTGTCCCGCTGAGACCGGGTGGGCGTCCTATCCTCTCTAGGGCAGGGCGCTCAGGCTGGCGGGCATGGACTTTGTTGATGCAAAGTGCTCTCTTACCACAGTTGCTGCTAAGGGACCACAGCAACTACGTAGCCAAATGCAGAACCCTGATTAACTGAGCATCTTAGTCATGAAACCCGGGTCAGAACATCATCGGGATGAATCCAGCCACGGTACACAGGATTGCCAAACACATGAGTATCCAGCCGATGATCAGGAAAGGGTTATCGTTTCGGGGCGGCTCCAGCCCCCACCGGACAGGGTGGCAATGGTCGTAATGGATCTCGATCCGGGTGCCAACATCCAATCCTTGGGTCTCTGCGTGATCGTGCAAGGAGATGTGCGGCGTGTCTTCGCTATCAGACCAGCGGAAACCTTTATATCCGCCAGCTTCGAAAACTTCAGCAGTTGTGTTGATCCATTGGCAACGGCGATTGGCCACGATCCAGCCCGCAATAACCAGCGGAATCCCGAGAATAAACCCCACCCACGACATCACTTCCAGTATCGGGCCAAAAGCGTCTGCGGGTCCGGTCATGCTCTGATCCTACGCGCAGGTAGGTGCTGGACTGGAAAACTGCCTGCGCCGGAGCGTTGTAGTCAACGGGGACGATGCCCGCTGCTGGTGCCTCGAACGGACTTTGTCGGGCTCTCCGCACTCCATAAAGCTAACAAGATCACGATGAAATCAAGGACTGAGGTGTACTAATGATATGGGAACAACGACTGCAGCATCATATGCGTCCGGATCGTAGGTGATGGTCCGACGCCCCTCGACCGAAGTCCTATGGCCCAGCAAGGGCACCCATGTGGATGTGGTGACGGCGAAGGGCTAACCAATCACGTTATCAACGATTATCAGCGAGGGCTTGCTTCTCGGAGTTGTCGTGTACGGCGAGGAAATGCGGTGCTGGCTATATCCGCCGGAAGGCGCCAACGGTTTCACGGCCCGTTTGCGTAGCGAAACGCAGGATTTCGTTGCGGAGAGTGCGTTCGGTTGGGGAGAGCTTCGTGGATAGTGTCCAGTTCGAGGTCGGTTATGGAAGGCTTTGCGCCCGTATCCTGAAGTGAGACAGTGTTTAGGAGAATCTGTTTCATGTCTAGTCGTCGTAAATTTAGTCCGGAGTTCAAGGCCGAGGCTGTTGAGTTGGTGATTTCCTCGGGCCGTCCGATCGTCCAGGTCGCGAACGAAATCGGGATCAGTGATGGCTCGTTGGGGAATTGGATGCGGGAGTAGAAAGAAGAACATCCCAAGGCCGGTGCCAAGGACCCCGGCCCGGTGGAGTGGTCGCAGTACAAAGCGCTGCAGGCCGAGAACGCAGAACTGAAACGGGAAATTGAATTTCCGGGAAAAGTCAGTGCCTTCTTCGCCGCGAAGCAACGATAGGCGAATATTATGCGTTTATTTGGCTGGAGAAGGCACACTACAAGATTGACTGGATGTGCCAGCAATTGAAGGTTCCCCCGTCTGTTAGCGGCCATGAAAAACTGCCCATAGGCGGCCACGAAACTGCCCACTGATGGCCAGCAGAAATGCCCATTGGTGGCCATGAGATCTGCCCACTCTTTTTTCTAGCATCGCCGTGTTGTTAACGGCGGGAGCCCCTTCCTGGGGTTTGATGTCGGTGTCTAATCGCACCAAACCAATCCAGGAAGAGGCTCTATATGAAGTCTGACGGAGAAATCATGGAAATT
>NZ_JASISP010000052.1 GCF_030063185.1 Arthrobacter sp. H35-D1 | reverse complement strand
GCATCACCGACTCCGCCAATGCGGCAGATCCCCGGGCAGCGCTGTTGCACATCGCAGACAGCTACGCGGCCGGCGACACCGACCTGGCCTGGACCCGGCTGACCAACTGGCGCATCCAGCTCGCTGCGGTCCTGGACCAAGCCGACGGCACTCCCATCGCCGCCGTCGCCGTAGAAGGTGCCTCCGACTCACCCAGCACAATCCTGCTGGCCTCTTGGCTGCAGCAGGCCTTGGGCACCGCCGTCACCATCGTCATGGACACCGCGGGCACCGGGATCCGAGGTGTCCAGCTGTCCCGGGCCTCCGGTGACATTCGGCTGTTCCGGCACGGACACACCGTCGCTAAACTGACCCAGCCTGGTCAGCCCGCACAGTGGATCTCCTTACCGCGCCGCTCCCTTCAGGACTGCCTGGCGGAGGAACTGCGCCGTCTCGGCCCTGATGCGGTCTTCGGTGAAACGGTTCGGAGTCTCGGTATTTCCACAGTGCACCAAGAATGCCTCGAGGCGTTGACTGGCAGCGTGGATCGAGAATCTGAGCGGGACCGTTTGTCACCAATTTCCATTTAGGCTGAAGTTACGTAGGCCCTTTCCCCGTTTTCCTTCTGTATTCCGGGGAAAGGGCCTCTTTTATGTCAATATTTGTAGCCACTAAATTCTTTGGAAAAGTACTTCACTTTTATGATTGATGCTCGTAGTATCAGGTTATGACACAGAAGCCACCGGCGATGCATGTAGCCGTGAGTAAGGCCCGGCGCATGAACAAGACCGGGGTGGAAGTCGAGTACCGTTCGGTGCTGTTGCGCACCTCCTTCCGCGAAGGTGGGAAGGTCAAGCACGAGACCCTGGCGAACCTCTCAGCACTGCCGGACTCCGCGGTGGATACGCTGCGGGCTTCCTTGGCGGGCAAGACCATGGTCGACGCCGACGCCGCCCTGCACATCATGAGGTCGTTACCGCACGGCCACATTGAAGCCGTCTATGCCATGGCCCGCGGCCTCGGTTTCGAATCAATGCTGGGACCGGCCTGCCGGGAACGTGAGATTGTCATGGCGTTGTTGGCAGCCCAGATTTGTGCCCCGTCCTCGAAACTGGCGACCCTGTCTTTCTTCGCCGACACGACCCTCGGCCATGACCTGGGGGTAGTGAACACCGATGAGCTGTATCGGGCCATGGACTGGCTCCTGGCACGCCAACCGATCATTGAAAAAGCGTTGACCCGGGCGTACCTCCGCCCGGAGGTCAACCCGGACAAACTGGCCTTGTTCGATCTCTCCTCGTCCTGGGTCACCGGCACCCACAATCCGTTGGCCGCGTTCGGGTATTCACGGGATAGAAAGCGGGGTGTTCAGCAGATCGAATACGGGATGCTGGCCACCCAGGCCGGGGTCCCGATCGCCGTGCGTGTGTTCCCCGGCAATACCGCGGACCCGACCGCGTTCATCAAAATAGCCGCCGACATTCAGGCCCTGTCGGGGGTGGAGGACATGGTCATGGTCGGGGACCGGGGCATGATCACCTCCGCCCGCATCACGGCCCTGAAGGACACGACGTTGGGGTGGGTCAGTGTGTTGCGGAACACCGCGATTCAGGAACTCGCCCAGGACCAAGGCCCCTTGCAGATGAGCCTGTTCGATCAGCAAAACCTGGCCGAAATCAGCCACCCGGATTACCCCGGAGAACGCCTGATCGCTTGCTACAACCCGGCCCTGGCCGCCATGCGCAAGCACAAACGTGCCGAGCTGCTCGATGTGACCGAGGAACGGCTGAAAACAATCCAGAAAGCCGTCACTGCCGGCCGGCTCAAGAACGCTGGGAAGACCGGGGTGCGAGTCGGGAAAACCCTGGGTAAAAACAACATGGCCAAACACTTCACCCTGACCATTACCGACACGTCCCTGAGCTGGGTACGCAACCCAGAGAGCATCGCCAAGGAAGCCGAGCTGGACGGGATCTACGTCATTCGCACCAACGTCTCCGACACCACCATGGAGCCGAACGAGGCGGTGCGGGTTTACAAGTCGTTGGCGAACGTGGAGAAAATCTTCCACTGCCTGAAATCACAAGACCTGCAGATCCGCCCGATCTACCACCACACCGAGACACGCACCCGCGCCCACGTGTTCCTCTGCATGCTCGCGGGCCACCTGACCTGGCACCTCCGCAAAGCCCTCGCGCCCTTGACCTACACCGATGAAGACCGGCCCGTGCCCGTCGAGCCCGTCGCCGCCGTGACCCGCTCCGCCGCCGCAGCCCGCAAGGCAAGCACCCAACAACTCGCCGACGGCACCCTCGCCTACACCTACCAAGCACTCCTGCGCCACCTCGCCACACGGACCCGAAACACGATGACCATGGCCGGTACGAACGGCACTTTCGAGCTCCTCGCAACACCCACACAAACCCAACACCAAGCCCTGACCCTCATCCACGACCACGCCGCAACCTACAGAAAGTAGCCAGACACCCCCAACACAATGACAGGAAGATCCCCGGAAAACCGGGGATCTTCCTGTCATTTCCTGCGTAACTTCAGTTTAGGAGGATCTCACCGATGGCAAAGAGCGCGGCTGCCGTCGGTAAACTCTGCAACCACACGCCTAGGGGAATTGGCCACAGAGAGGCAAGCACGGTCACCTGGTCGGCCATGTTCCATTACCAACTGGTGGACATCACCCTGTGTCGCCGGGTCGTTGCATAATCACCGGAGCCCGTGAGTGTGTGCCAGCGCGATGGCTTCGGTGCGTGAGCCGACGTCGAGCTTCTTGAACAGGTTCCGTACATGGAACTTGACCGTATTCTCGCTGATGCCCAGTGTTGTTGCGATGGTGCGGTTGCGTTGGCCGTCGGCAAGCTGCTGCAGCACTTCGAGTTCCCGTGCAGCAAGGTTCCAGCCGGCGACATCCCCGGCCTGGCGTGCGGGAGGGTCCAGGGGGAGGGTGACGAAGACATCTGCACCCCAGCCCGGCATGACGTCTACCTGCAGGCGCCCAGCGACCGCTTGGACCCGGCTATCCAAGCGGACTATGCTCGGTGCGTCGGCGGCGAGTGCACCGCGGCCGTCGTCGCGTACGTTGATCAGCAGGTTTTCACCATCGCAGTCCCACTGCGTCCGGACCCTGCTGACGTCGGGTTGCTCCATCATGGCCAGCAGAAGTCCGCGGACAATGGCGCGTGCCGCGTGCGCAACTTCGCCGGGCAAATCCCTTCCATTTAGCGGCGGTTCAATGAACTCGACTTCTATACCGCTGAAGCGTGTGAGCGGTCGTAGGTCCTCCCGCAAGCGTTCAAAGGCTGTGGCGACGGGCTCTTTGACAAGGTCATTTGTGCGGTCGTTGAGCGTACGGAGTTTGATCAAAGCCTTGGCGGTGATGTCTGTGACAGTTGAGCGGGCTACTGCATCATCCAACAAGGGAGAGCGCAGGGCTGCAAGAAGGGTCTCCAAGGTCGTCGAGTGCATGTCAGTGAGTTCCGCCGTCACCCGGATGCGTTCAGCTGATGATGCTCGCGACTCCATCAGGTACGCCGGCGGAGCGTCGGCCACTTTCTCTTGGATCCGCCGGGCAGCAACGCGCCACAGAAACGTCACCAAGTCCAGCCCAGCATTATCCTCTGGATCGGACGAGTGAGGATCCGTGAGGACGAGGAGGGCGCGGCTGGGAGGGTATGTGAGGGCGAGTACTGAGCGGGATTGGCCTGCCAGCTCGGCTTCCCCGAACCAGGAATTCTCATCCGAATGGGCAGTGCGAATGGCATCAAGCTCTGCTATGGAGACCTGCGAGGTGATTTCTTCCTCGCCTGCCTTCTTCTGCGGCCGCCCCGTGCAGTCTTCCGTGAAAATGACCAGCGCGCTGCTTCCCAGATAGGGCAGTGTGGCATCACGCAGCCGTTCCGCAATCTGAGACAGAGGGGCATCGCTCAATGCTGCCACTGCCTGCAAAAGCGGCCAGGGCAGATCTGGAAGGGGCACGGTAGTTTCCTTGAGGGGCTGATCATCGGCTGCATTCATATGGACAGTCTACCGGAGGCAGAAACTTCCATCCTATCCTAAAGTGTAGTTGGGACTGTCAGAAAATAGTGTTCCGTCTGCATGTTTGTTTCGTCATGATGGATATCAACCGGAATGCATCCGATTGGCCGTTATTGGTCGGTGACTGAATTGAAGAGG
>NZ_JASISP010000051.1 GCF_030063185.1 Arthrobacter sp. H35-D1 | reverse complement strand
AGTATGGCCCTGCCCGAGACGCCAACAATGTCCGAGGCCACCGCGGAAAGCTTAATGCCAGTATCCTCCAGAAGCTTCTCCAACCGCTGGACTTCCCGGGCGCGTTCGGCCGTAATGACTGTCCGGGTTCGGGTCAATTCACGCAGCTCGCGGATCGGCGGCGGTGGCACGAACGAAGCCCGCACGAGACCATGGGCCGCCAGATCAGCTAGCCACGTAGCATCTGAGACGTCCGTCTTCCGTCCCGGCACGTTCTTCACATCCCGGGCGTTGGCCAACACCACGTTCAGGCCCTCTTCAAGGACATAGTAGAACGGGCGCCAGTAGTCCCCGGTTGCCTCCATCACCACGCAGCTGACATCCTGCGCGACCAGGTACTCCCTGAGTTGGAGGATGCTCCCGGCCATCGAACTCCACGTCCCGACTGTCGAGGTCGTCTTCGTTCGCCCGCCACCCTGGATGCGGATGCAGACCTTCGCGTCCTTCTTAGAAACATCGACACCCGCACAGCGCGGGTGAATGACCTCCATGACCGATCACCTTCATCATCTGATACCGACACTGAATACGGTGTGTGTTCCGGCAGAGGGCGGATAAAACAACAAGTGCGTATCCGGTTAGCTCAGGTTCGGCGCGTGCTGCCGGGCCCTTGGGCCACGATTTCCCGCAACGTCGTGGGGTCATGGTTCGACTCGAGTCCGAGGAGGCTTTGGAAGGCTGACATGGGTGAGCGCCGACGGTTGTAGCGAAAGACAAACTCGTCCAGATAGACCTGAAGGTGTTCATTGCTCACGGCGCGGTGGGTGCCTCGCAGCCAGGACTTGAAGTTGCTGATGGCTCTGTGAACACGCGGCATGACGGGTTCTGTGTCTCCGGTGCGTTTGGCCGCCCTTTGGGATCGCGGCCTGTGGTCGTAGCCCTTCTTCGCGAGCAGGACATAAGGACCCCCTCTGTATGTATGGACAACCGCATCAGGTGCCACGGTTTCATAGACGAAGTTATACAAAGTCGGTCCTGAAGCATCCGGGATGACTTGCATGCGAATGCGCCCGGAACCCTGGCCGCGGACCTCAACGGCCACAACAACATGGGCGGCCGTGGCAATCCTGCTGCACCCGCCACTCCTGCCCTTTTCAACCCCGCCGACCTCGCATTCATCAACCTCGACCTCCCCCATCAGCAATGTGCGCTCGGGGTCGACCATGGCCCGGCGCAGCTTGTGCAGCATGGTCCACGCGCTCTCGTAGCGGCTGAGCCCGAGCTGGCGCTGTAACTGCACCGCAGAGATACCGGGTGTGCTGGTCGTCATCAGATATGCCGCCCAAAACCAGTACTGGAGCGGCAGATGGGTCTTGTGCAGCACCGTCCCGGCCGTGAGCGAGGTTTGACGATGTCAGCCACCACATTCCCAAAGGATCCGCGTTGAAAGAGCCCATCCCTTGCGCCCCTGACATCGTGGGCAAACAAAGCCCTCAGGCCATCGGCAGGCAAACAAATACTCCAAGCAGGACGCCTCGTCACCGAACCTTGCCTGAAACTCCAGAATCGACCGCGGAAAGTCCGGACGTGCCATAACCCCAAACTACACCTGAGCTAACCGGATACGCACTAAACAACAAATCTGACACACGTGCTCAAAGGCAACAGTCCACGGTCCTGCGGACAACGAAGCTGTACCCTCCACCACCAAACTGACTTACAGGCTCACAAGCACCACAGAACCAACGGGGTTGACCGAAACACACACTCCAAGTCTCCTCCCAAACACCCCAGAAGTAATCCAGAAACCCAAACCAGCCAACCGCAAATTTTCCTTCGCCACTGCGGGGCGAAGCCCCTGCGCAACTGACTTGAGAAGAATGCTAGATACATCCATCTCAACGCAGGCCACGGGCCCCTAACTTGCCAGGACACGAACCCCGGCTTCACCACCGACCACGAAGAGGCGGTTTTCATGTCGTAATCACGTTTAGTGGAGCGTTCCCGTTGAGGAACTTCGGTGTTGACGTCGAGTGGTTGCTCGAAAGAGTTCCTCGGCGATGGAGTCCCGATAGAGTTTGTCTGCTCGATGCCTTGGGTGGAGGCCCAAAGTGCGGCTGCAAAGTCTCTTGCGAGGGGATCGCGTCTTAGCATGTGAGACAGCGATGACGGTAGTAGGCCATCAGCCAGGTGTGACCCAATGTGAGACGGCGGTTCCGCCAATGCTCCTGTGGTGACGCCCAATATCGACCAAGACGTGTCGGGTCGTTCTCCCCGCAAGGACTCCAACGGTGATGTCCGCCAGATTCGAAAACGACAATGGTCTACGCCTCACCAGCAAATCCTCTATCCAACTAGGTTGCTGCTTCGACGGTATGACGCTGCCAGCCATGTTCGTCGTTGTCCGAGGCTGAGCGTTCTGTTTTGGCGGTTCTGTCCAAGTCCCAGGTTGCTGCCCATCGTGAGGTGCAGCGGGCGCAGGTGCTGCTGATGGCGTCCGATGGTTTGGCCAATGAGTGGATTGTCAGGGTGGTGGGGGTGAATCCTGGGACGGTACGTGCCTGGCGGAGGCGTTTCCCTGAAGATGGGTTGAAGAAGTTTGGTGCGGTGGCGCCGGGGCGGGGTCGAAAGCCGGTTATTCCAGAGTCGAAAATCGCCGAGATCGTTGAGTTGACGCGGTTTTCCAAGCCTGAGGGTGCCACGCAGTGGTCGGTGCGGTCCATGGCGGCACGGGCCGGTGTATCCCCGACACAGGTACAGCGGATCTGGGCGGCACGGGGCTTGAAACCGCACCTGGTGGAGACGTTCAAGCTCTCCACGGATCTGAACTGTGATGAGAAGCTCATCGATGTGTGTGGCTTGTACCTGGACCCGCCCGAGAATGCGATCGCGCTGTGCATGGATGAGAAAACCTCGATCCAGGCGTTGGACCGCTCCCAGCCGTCGCTGCCGTTGAAGCAGGGTCGCGGGGAAACCATGACGCATGACTACATGCGCAACGGCGCCACCACTTTGTTCGCTGCCTTGGAAGTCGCCACGGGGAAAGTGATCGGTACGTGTGTACCCAAGCATCGCCATGACGAGTTCCTGGTCTTTTTGAAAACCACTGAAAAGGAAGCCCCGAAGGGCCTGGAGGTCCACCTCATCATCGACAATTACGCGACGCATAAGCATGCCGAGGTGAAGTCCTGGCTGGGGAAACATCCCCGGTTCCACCTGCATTTCACGCCGACGTCATCGTCTTGGCTGAACCTGGTCGAGCGCTGGTTCAGGGACCTCACCGAGAGAGCCCTGCGCCGTGGCGTTTTTCATTCAGTGCCGGAGCTGATCGAAAAAATCAAGGAATATATCCAGATCAACAACGAGAACCCCAAACCCTTCATCTGGACAGCAACCGCCGACTCCATCCTCGAAAAAGTCTCCCGCGGCCGCGTCGCACTCCAAGCCATCAAGCAAAACTGAGACACTACACTAGCTTAGCTGGAGACCTGAATATGGTTATCCGCCCTGTTCGCGCCGGCAATGAACGGAGCAAACCCATACCCGCCCTTAGTAAGTGCCAGCGAATCACTACATGCCAATACTATGTGATGTCGCGAGGGAACCGTCAAGGTTGCTTGGTGGTGGGGTAAGGGCTATTGCGGCCGGAGGTGGAGTACAACCTCCCGCGTGCGTGAGCGCTACTCACCCGCCATGGTCTGGAATCCGTGAGTGAATGCACCCAGCCTGACCACGGCGCTTTCGAAGTAGCGTAAAATCGTCACGTTCGACGCTATCTGCCCAAAGCTCCCCTGCGACAGCATGCAGAATGTCCAGATCGCTGACGTGCTCCCGCAGATGTCTAGCTTGACCGCCCACACCGTGACCCCTAGATCGTGCCGGGACAGCGCTGTGCCCCTTCACCGGTCAAGGAATTGGGGCAGGATGCACCGGCAAGGAATGGGCTCCAAGGGGCCCGGCCCGGCACCCGGCAGGAAAGACGCGCAAGGCCAACACAAGGAGCTAGCGCCAGGCCCTGTACGCCCTGCCGTGAGCTCCTCATCACTGCCCGCTCGCGAGTGGAGGGCCTGCGTCAGCGGCCTTGAACGGGCACGCCAGCGTAGCTGACAAGTGGATTACCGGCTTTGCCAACGAGCGGATTGAACGAAATAGAGCATTCATTTTTAAAAACACTGGACTATATGTATTTCATGGCGTAGCTTAGCAATCAGAGAAGAACGCACGTGACTAACATCACGGCAGCAGGGTTCGAAGCAGAGCCCGGCCGGCCCCCTGAAAGATAGGGATGTTGGGCTAGCGTGCGGTATCTTCCGGAACCTCAATCAGAGGGTTCCAACCTAATCTTCAGCGCAATCCCGTATGTATCCAATGATGAAACATACTGTCGCTGCATAAAGAATTAAGGAGCTAACTATGTCTATCAACACTGAAATCGACACCATGGTAGGGGTATCTCACCCTCTTGATCAGCTTTCCCGCGCCGAGATTTCCCGTGCGGTGTCCATCCTTAAGGATGGT
>NZ_JASISP010000050.1 GCF_030063185.1 Arthrobacter sp. H35-D1 | reverse complement strand
TACTTCACCCGGCGCGACCCGGCCAAGGCCCGGGCCCGCGCCATCGGCCAACTCGAAGCCCTCGGCTACCACGTCTCCATCACTGAAGCAGCCCCAACAGGCCACACCGAAACGCACCTCGCAACCAGCCCACCACGCCCACTCACCTAATTTTCGTGTCAGGACCACGAGCCTTGATCCAGCCTACCCAGTCGTGCCCGGATGCGGTCACGACCCTCTTCAACCTGCCTGATCATCAGGTCATCTCCGCCAGCAATGACGATGCCGCCGGTATCCGTGTTGTCACGGTTGCCTTGGACTCCCCGACAGCTTGCCCAGGCTGTGTCGTCCTGGCGTCTCGGGTCCATTCGCTTCGGACCCAACGGGTTCGGGACATTCTCGTCGCCGGGCACGTGAGGCTCATGTGGGCCAAGCGATGGCTCTTTTGTGACGAGGTTCTCTGTGCCCGGAAAACGTTTTTGCGAATCGACCCAGCAGGTCCCCGGTTTGCCCGTTCCACGACGCGGTTGAAGGAAACCCTCAAGGATGCCGTCATCGACTCTGGCCGGGCCGCATCCGAGGTCGCGGCCGCGTTCAAGGTCTCTTGGTGGCTGGTCAACACGGTCGTGCTCGCTGCCGCCGCGGCGCTGCCGTCCGTGGACTTACTGGAGCCCACACGGCTCGGGATAGACGAACACCGCTACCGATCCGTGCGCTGGCTCCAAGACCAGCTCAGCAAGAAATGGACCCGGTACGAGCCCTGGATGTCAACGATCGTGGACGTCGACACAGGGCAAGTATTGGGCATCGTGGACGGCCGCGACAGCCGTGGCGTGGGGGCCTGGCTCAAAGCAGGTCCCACCACCTGGCTTTGCTGCATTGAGACCGTCGGCATCGACCCTTCGGCGGCGTTCCGCGAGGCCCTGCGCGAGAACCTGCCCGACGCTGCTGTCAGCGTCGATCACTTCCACATGGTGCTTTTGGCCAACGACATGCTCACCCAAGTTCGTCAACGGGTCTCCCGGGAACAGAACGGGCGCCGCGGCCTGAAAACAGACAAAGCATGGGCCCACCGACAATTGCTGCTGCGCGGCTACGACACGCTCTTGCGGCGCAGGCAAGAAACGCCTCGATGACGTCTTCGCCACGGCTGATCCAAGTAAGGACCTCGTGGCTGCTTGGGGTGTGAAGGAAGCCCTGCGCCTGATGCTCTCAGAGAGCAATCCGGCCAGCGTGGAAGACCGAAAAGCCTTCTTTGAACGCCAAGTCAAGGCTGCTGCCATGAAGGAAACTGACCGGCTGCAAAAGACCGTGACCAAGTGGTGGCCAGAGATCCAAACACTGCTGGCCACCCGCGTGACGACAGCGAAAGTCGAGGCCGCCAACACGATGATCAAAAACATTAAAAGGATTGCCCGCGGGTTCGCCCAACCCAACCAACTATCAATCACGTATCCGGCTAAGAAGTACCGCCCGGACCGTGTCATGAATTCATCTCAGCGGCCGGTATCCACCACGAAACGCGAATAGCCTGAAAACCGGACCAACTGGGAATCGAATCCCCGCCGGGCCTCGGCGTTGTCGCTGCTAACCCGAATTCCGGATCAACAATTACAATGGAACTCGACATAAGTCCCATGAAGTGGGTACATGATGCACCGAGAAATGATTTCCTCCAATCCAGCGGAGTCGCTGGCAACAGCAATGGCAACCTTCATGGCCAAATAACGGTCACTTCCCGCTGTTGCCTGATCAAAAAGGAACTAACAGACGCCACAGATCCGTGACATACCTCGGGCTAGTTTACTGAAGATCCCGCCTACGATGAAATAGGTTCCAGTTCTGCGGCATCGTGATCTGGAGGGAGAGCAGTGGCCTCTTTGCTTTTCGCGCGTCTCCATTCATGCTGGGAATACAGCCAGATGGGCAAGTAGCTCCCCAGCACGCCAAAGGCCACCCAAGTGGGCGCCCAACCGATTTCCTGACCGTTGAGGTAGACCACACCGATAACGCAAAGAGGCACATTGAACAGACCAAAGAACAAGCCGACTTTCCCCCAGCCCTTTGGACCCTTGAAAGGCCGTTCTAGATTAGCAAAGGCCGGGTCCTTTTTGGATTTGGCATAGGCGAACAGAGTGAGACCATGGGCTATGGTGTAGCCAATCGCTGAGGCCCCAAGAACTGCCGAGGCGTCTCCCATGGAAATCAGTGCCAGGTTGAAGGCTGCGATGACCAGCAAGGCAACAAAAGGAGTCCCGTGGCGGTTTGTTTGACCCAATACCTTAGGGAGGTTGCCTTCTCGGGACATGGAGTGCATCGCTCGGGAAGAGCCCAGATAGGCCGTTTGAATGATGAGGACCATGGCGGCCATCAACAGGATAATGGTGATCATGGATCCGGCCTTGCCAAAGGCCGCCTCGGCAACCGGAATCAGAGGCGACACAGGTTCGGCCAGTACTCCCTCAACGCCCAGCACACCGATCACTGAAGATTGCAGCAAAACAAACAAGAAAAAGCAGATGACTCCGCAGGCAAATAGTGCTTTGGGGGCATCTTTGGACGGGTTTTTGTACTCTGGACCGTACATCGCTGCCGTTTCCCAAGCACAGGCACTCCAATGCGCAATCCCCAAGACGCCAAAGAGAATCAGAATGTGATGCAGATCCCATGCCCAATCACTCGGCCACCAGTTGCCGGTGATATTGGATAGATCGACGTGTCCGGTAGCAAAAGGGGCAACGGCCAGTATAACCAACGGAATCAAAGATATAGCCGCCAAGATGTAACCCAGAGTGGCTCCGTCCTTGAGACCAAACCAATTCACCACAAACAATCCCGTGAAAATAATGCCACCTGCCATCAACGACAGCTGATACTGGGTAAAGGTCTCGCCCAGCACCGGAAACAGCCCATGAAGGTAACCACCAACCAAGATGGAAAAAATCGCCAGTATTGGGTTCCAGCCAAACCAGTAGCTCCAAGCGGTGAAGCCACCAAGTAGTTTGCCTTTATTGAACCGGCGTTGGTGGTTTTCCGCATATATATGCTGGGCAAAACCCGGCACACCGGAGACCTTAGGAAAGGTAGTGGCCATTTCAGCGTACGCAGTGTTTTGCATGAATCCCTGAAGGACCGATAGTCCCCAGATCAGAATCGCTGCAGACGACACATACATCGGGAGATACCCCAAAGACGGCAGAATCAGCAAGGGCACACCCAGCGCAATGGCCATTCCCTGTTTCCAGTCGATCGACCTTTTCAGGTGGTCGTCTCCAGGCGGACGTTTTTCACTCATTAGGATCTCCTGTAAATAATGTAAAATCATCTGTTGTTAGACATATGACGAACTTTTGAATTTCTAAAGTGACTATGGTGGAATCACAATATTTCTATTGGTAAGTCAAAATGGTGCAATGTAACACTGCCCTGCAGTGTGCGGCGCATTCCGCAGCATTTATTACCGCGGTGTAGAAAAGTGAAGAGTTTGCATATGCGAGGGTTTGGTGGCCGACCTTGAATGTGTGCTCTGCAGCTGCCTTCATGTGGACCAGGGATCCTGCGAGCAAGAGGTGGGCACCTATGCCGGCGTTCACGATTGTGGATATCGGAGGCGGGCGGGTTTCAGAGTTTGCGCCATCGAAGTCATGGTCAGACTAAGATTCTCCGTACCCCGCTCTGCTAGGACGCCTACCATCTTGTGAATGGATCAGGTCTGGCCGAGTGTTGCTGTGAAGGTTTCCACAGTTTTCTCAAATGGATAGTGTTGCGAAAGTAGGATCAAACAAGAGGTGCTTACGGGACTCCGCGTGGAGATCACGTTGAAACCCTTCGGTTGGGGGCTCCGGCGCGTACAGCCTGCAAACTCGGCATCCCTAAGTTGTGAGGGGATGGGAGGCTCCGCTTCGAGCCCTGCTGGCGTGATGCCTGTCACGTTAATTCTTTCCTGACAGTAAAGCTACGCCGCATCATTCATATAGTCCAGTCTTTTTTTGGACCATTCATTTGCTCGTGCTCTAAATTTGCCCAACGACTGTCCCCATGTCGAGTGTCTCCGGGAGCGCTTTCGTGGCCGTCGTCATTGATCTGGTACGCCTAGCTTTCCCTGGGTGATGAGATCAAAACTAAAGTCCTGACATCCTAGGGTCGATAGACGGCGGATGAGCAGTCCAGGGTCGATGGAACTGGCGGGTTTGTAGGCGGTCAGACGGGTTCCGTGGTTGATCAGTTTCGTCTCGGCGTCAAATTCAGGACTTGCCGGCCGGGATAAAGGCCCTGAGTCGATTGAGATTCCCACTGATGAGCGTGAAAACTTGCTCCCTGGATGGCGGAGTGTTCATCTCCAATTCACCAGCACGTACTTGCGCGGCGACCTCACCCGCCGCTTCTTAGGAGTTGCAACGGCTTGGTCCACCTTGGCTTTGGCGGGGGTTGGCGACCATTCGCTCCGAATCGTCCGAATCGTCTGAATCGTCGATCTGGCGCGGTTGGAAGACTTCCCCAGTCGTGGCAGTGGCTTTTAGGGACAGATCTATTCGAGTTTTTTCAAAGGACATGGCGCGGGTGCCCTGCGTAGCGGTAGCTTCGGCGGAGCCCCGCTATTTGGCCGTCACTGGCACAGCGTGACTTTTCCGGACAGTGGTCCTCTAGCCCATCTACTTCAACCGCCGAACGGGACGAGCCCGTGCGCGACATCGGCCATTGCAGTGATCTCCCGCCACGCCGTGACATTTGCTTGGGATGCGTGTGGGTGGCCCAAATATAACCCTATCCTAAAGTGTAGTTGGGACTGTCAGAAAATAGTGTTCCGTCTGCATGTTTGTTTCGTCATGATGGATATCAACCGGAATGCATCCGATTGGCCGTTATTGGTCGGTGACTGAATTGAAGAGG
>NZ_JASISP010000004.1:42851-237488 GCF_030063185.1 Arthrobacter sp. H35-D1 | reverse complement strand
TCCCTGACTAAGAAGCCGGCACCGGTGAAACCACGTGTCAATAACAAATGGAAGCAGAATCCTTAGCGGAGGTTTCTAAATGAGGCAACGACTCAGCTTCCCGGAGGTATTGCTATGAGGCAACAAGGCAATGGCGAACCCGTGTGAACGGCTCAGCCGCGGTTTAGCTCGGTGAACTGTCCCGGGGTGAGGGATGTGACGTTCTTGAAATCCCTGATGAAGTGGGCCTGGTCCGAGTAGCCGAGCAGGAACGCCAGTTCTGCCGCAGGGGCCGAAGATTCGCGCAGGTGCAGGGCGGCTTCGTGCAGGCGTCGGCGTTGGATCAGCCACTTCGGAGTCAGCCCCAACCGGCGACGAACCAGCCGCTGGACCGTGCGCTCAGGCAGGTCGAAGTGCGCGCAGATTTGCCCGACGCGCAAAACACCAGGGTTGCTTTCGACGTATCCCACCATCTCGTTGATCAGCTCTCCCTCCTCGTCAATGGGCAGGAAGCCTGCCAGGACGGCCTCGTAGGCGGCGATGGCCGCTCGATGGGACACCGCGGCATCCGGGCGCTCGGCCATGAGAGCGCGAACACGGGCAGTCAGCTCGGCGCCGGCGCCGGCGAGCACCTCCTCCAGGTCGACATGCCGATCGGTGAACGCGTCCACGGACCGGCCGGCAATCGCATGGCCCGCTGCCGGAGTGAGCATCACCCCGGCCGCCCACCCGTCGCCAACGAGCGTGGTTGAGGACACCCCGGAGGCAACTCCGTAGAAGCGGGAGTACTCGGCAGTGACCACCATGAGGCAGACGGGGTATTGCAGCACCCGTTGTTCTGCTTCGCACCCCGTCGGCACCGACCACACAGGAAACCAATAGCGGCCGATAAGTTCGGTGAATTCCGACGCCGGCAGGTACCGGTGCATGGTGTGCGACCGGTCCCGCGGATCGCGCAAATGTGCGCGCTCGATCGGGTCTGTTGGCTGGGATCCGGTGTCGGATTTCATCAATAACCCATTTCGCAGAGCAGATACGCTACCCACATGAACTCAACGATAAGCGACTATGAGGCAGCAAACACGCCATTGGCCCAGCTTCTGGGGACAGTGCACGCTGATCAGTGGGACAACCCGGCACCGTGCGAGGGCTGGACGGTGCGTGAAGTGGTGGGCCACCTGCTGGAAACACAGCGGGATTTTCTTCTCCGGAACGGCATTGGCCTCGGCGAAATGCCGGGGCTCGACGGCGACCCGGCGTCGGCATGGCGATCGCACAGCACCGCGGTTCTCGACGCCTTGGCGGATGACGACGTCGCCGGCCGGGAGTTCGACGGCGCCTTCGGGCGCTCCACCATCGGTGAAACCCTCGTGCAGTTCTACGTATGGGACATGGTGGCACATCGGTGGGACATCGCCCGGGGCGCAGACCAGCATCTGCAGTTCACTGACACCGAAGTGGACAGGCTCGAACGCGGTATCGCCAGCTTCGGCGACGCGCTCTACATGGACGGGATCTGCAAACCCGGCGTGAGCGCCCCGGCCGACGCCGACCGGGCCACCCTTGTCTTGGCCAGGCTCGGCCGGCAAGCGTGAACCGCCCCGGAACAACAGAAAGGCCCCCCATGCACACGACAAACTACGTACACACCCTCATCGCAGTCGCTGACGACTGTCCGGCCGAACACGGGGTCACCCCGCCCGCAAAGCCCGGGAACCCGTCGATCGCCTCGCGCACGTTTCAGTTGATCGCTGACAACCCCTACCGGTTCACCTCGGACGACGTGCTCTTCACCGTCTACGCGGATCGTGCCGGGCTTCCCGATTCTGAACGCCCCGCCGCGCAGGAGCGCTACTTCAGTTCGGGAAGACCGTGCTTGAGGGCATCCGCCCTCGGCAAGAAATACGGCTGGGGCATCCATGCAAACGACGACGGGCGGCTCGCCCTTTACGCTGTTGACTCCCTCGAGTATGCAGCACTTGCAATGGACAAGCCCCTGCAAAATGAAACGGAACACCGTGCCGAAGGCACTGTCACCGTGGTGAAGGCCATGCGGTCAAGCAGGCACTGAGCTCTGGTGCCTGATTTTCAGGGTTCCTCGTACTTGGGGAAGATCGGTGCCGGTGCCGGCAGCACAGTCCCGGCGATGAGCGGGGTGCCGATGGCCGCGAACTGACGCCGGACATCATCGACGGAGCTTCCTTGGCCCAAGACGGTGAGCAGCTTCGCCGCGGCGTCGGGCATGACGGGCTGGACCAGGATGGAGACAATCCGCAGCACCTCGAGGGTCACGTACAGCACTGTTTCCATGCGTGGCACGTCCGTCTTGCGCAGCACCCAGGGAGCCTGGTCCGCGAAGTAGGCGTTGGTGTCTCCGAGCACGTGCCAGATCTTCTCCAACGAGCCGTGGAAATCCTGCAC
The DNA here is from genome assembly GCF_030063185.1 of Arthrobacter sp. H35-D1. Classification (GTDB taxonomy): domain Bacteria; phylum Actinomycetota; class Actinomycetes; order Actinomycetales; family Micrococcaceae; genus Specibacter. Next base: position 235,088 of record NZ_JASISP010000004.1, on the reverse strand, counting down.
CTGGTAGGCGGCGCGGGAGTGCTCGAGCAGTTCCATGGCGGCAGCCAAAATGGTTTCGTCGGCTTCGCTGAACGTGCCGGGCACGGGAACCACGCCCTCGCAGTTCTTCGCCACCATGGACAAGGAGCGCTGCGCCAAGTTGCCCAGATTGTTGGCCAGGTCGGAATTCATGCGACCCACCACGGCGTCGTGGCTGTAGGAGCCGTCGGCACCGAAAGGCACTTCGCGCAGCAGGAAGAAGCGCACCTGATCCAAGCCGTACTGGGCAACCCAGTCGGCAGGGGCCACCACGTTGCCCAGGGACTTGGACATTTTCACGCCGTTGTTGTTCAGGAAGCCGTGGATCATGACGCGCTTGGGCAGTTCCAGCCCGGCCGACAGGAGGAACGCGGGCCAGTACACGGCGTGGAAGCGTGAAATGTCCTTGCCGATGATGTGGACGTCGGCCGGCCAATACTTCTTGAAGGCTTCGGAGTCCACATCCGGGTAACCCACGGCCGTGAGGTAATTGGTCAGCGCGTCCACCCACACGTACATGACGTGCTTGTCATTGCCGGGCACGGGAACGCCCCAGTCAAAGGTGGTGCGGCTGACGGAGAGGTCTTCCAGCCCGCCCTTGACGAAGCTGATGACCTCGTTGAAGCGTGTCCGCGGGGCGCCAAATTCCGGCTGTGATTCATAAAGCGCCACCAGCTTGTCCTGGTAATTGGAGAGACGGAAGAAATAGCTTTCCTCCTCCGTCCAGGTCAATTCCGTGTCGGTGACCTTGGAATAGCGCTTGCCATCCTCGCGCAATTCCGTCTCATCTTCGCCGTAGTAGGCCTCGTCGCGGACCGAATACCAGCCTTCGTACTTGCCCAGGTAGATGTCCCCGGCCTCTTCCATCTTCTTCCAGATGGCCTGCGACGCCTCATAGTGGTCGGCATCGGTGGTGCGGATGAACCTGTCGTAGCTGATGCCCAGCGCCTTGTGCGTGTCCTTGAAAATCGTGACGTTGCGGTCAACGAGTTCCTTCGGCGTGAGGCCCTCCTTTTCGGCCGTCTGCGCAATCTTCATGCCGTGCTCATCGGTGCCCGTCAGGAACTTCACGTCAAAGCCGTCAAGGCGCTTGAAGCGGGCCATGGCGTCGGTCGCGATGTACTCGTATGCATGCCCGATGTGCGGGTCGCCGTTGGGGTACGTGATGGCAGTGGTCAGGTAGTAGGGCGTCTTGGCCGTCTCAGAAGATGTCACAGTACGAATTTACCGTGAACCACGGTGAAACACCGATTCGTGTCCGCCCGCAGCAGGACGGACGACGGCGGCGTCCCCACCTGGGTGGGGACGCCGCCGTCGGACAGACGTGCCGGGGAAGGCCCGGCGGATGGGCCCACGCGTCCGAGGGGCCCAAAGAATGGGTCGTTAGCGACCCATTCTTTGGGAGGACGTGGGGACTAGTCCTCCAGGTCGACCTCGCGGGCCATGGTGGCGCCGATTTCGGTCTTGATGTCCTCGAGCAGCGACTGCGGCACGGTGCTGTCAACGGTGATGAGCGCCAGGGCCTGGCCGCCTTCACTGTGGCGGGCGACCTGCATGCCGGCGATGTTGACGCCGTTTTCGCCCAGCAGGCGACCCAGGGTGCCGACGACGCCGGGGCGGTCGGCGTAGGAGATGACAAGCAGGTGGTCGCTCATCGGGATTTCCAGCTCGTAGCCGTTGACGTCGACGATCTTCTGGATCTGCTTCGGACCGGTCAGTGTGCCGGAGACGGAGATCTGTGAATCGTCGGACAGCGCGCCGCGGATGGTCAGCACGTTGCGGTAGTCGGCGGATTCCAGCGTGGTGATCAGGCGGGTGTTGATGCCGCGCTGCTCGGCCAGGATGGGAGCGTTGACGTAGGAAACCTGCTCGGAAACGACGTCCTTGAACACACCCTTCAGGGCTGACAGTTCCAACGCCTTGACATCCAGGGCTGCGATTTCACCGGCAACTTCGACGTCGATCTGTGTTACCGAAGCGTGGGTCAGGGCGGTGAAGATGCGGCCCATCTTCTCGATCAGCGGGATGCCGGGACGCACTTCGGGGTCGATGACGCCACCGGCCACGTTTACGGCATCGGGGACAAGTTCCCCGGCCAGTGCAAGACGGACGGACTTGGCCACGGAGACGCCGGCCTTTTCCTGCGCTTCCTCGGTGGAGGCACCCAGGTGCGGGGTGGCGATGACGTTGTCGAGTTCAAGGAAGTCGACGTCGGTGGCGGGCTCCTTGACGAAGACGTCGATGCCGGCGCCGGCAATTTCGCCGTCGCGCAGGGCCGTGTTCAGTGCTGCTTCATCGATGAGTCCACCCCGGGCAACATTGATGACGTAGGCGCTCTTCTTCATCTTCGCAAACGCTTCGGTGCCGATCATGCCCAGTGTCTCGGGGGTGCGCGGCATGTGGATGGTGATGAAGTCGGACTGCTCCAGGAGCTCGTCAAGGCTCAGCAGCTGCACACCAAGGCTGGCGGCGCGGGCGGAGGTGACGTAGGGGTCGTAAGCAACGATTTCCATGCCGAAGGCCTTGGCGCGCTCGGTAATGAGGGCGCCGATGCGGCCCAAGCCAATGATGCCCAGCTTCTTTTCCAGCAGTTCGGTGCCCGTGTACTTTGAGCGCTTCCACTCACCGTTCTTCAGTGCGGTGCTGGCGGCGGGAATGTGGCGGGCCAGGGAGAGCACGTGGCCGATAGTCAGTTCGGCGGCGGAGACAATGTTCGACGTCGGCGCGTTGACCACCATGACGCCGGCCTGTGTTGCAGCCTTGATGTCCACGTTGTCCAGCCCCACACCGGCGCGTGCAATGATCTTCAGCTTCTTGGCTGCGGCAATGGCCTCGGCGTCCACCTGTGTTGCGGAGCGAACCAGGATCGCATCAACGTCAACAATGGCGGACAGCAGTGCTGCGCGGTCGGCTCCGTCTGCCTGTCGGATTTCAAAATCGGGACCCAACGCCTCGATCGTGGCGGGCGAAAGTTCCTCTGCGAGGAGTACTACTGGCTTGATGGCGCTCACCTGGTGACCTCTTTAGCTTTCGGTTGTGTTCTCGTGGGGATTTTGGTGCTGGTTTTTAATTTGTGGTTTCAACAAAAAAGCCGGACTCCAGCTTATGGGAGTCCGGCTTCGGTGCCGTAACAAAAGTCATGGCGTGCGACGCAAGCGATACAGATCACAGGCGCCAACTCCATGGGTTTTAGCGGGCTACGGAGCCTTCGGTGTAGTCGTCGCTGTTGCTGATCCAGGAGAACAGTCCGCGCAGTTCGCGGCCGGTGGCCTCGATCGGGTGGTCCTCACCCTTCTTGCGCAGCGCCATGAACTCCGGTGCGCCGGCGTCCTGGTCCTCGATGAAGCGCTTGGCGAAAGCACCGCTCTGGATGTCTGCCAGAACAGCCTTCATGTTTTCCTTCACCTCAGGGGTAATCACGCGGGGCCCGGAGACATAGTCGCCGTACTCTGCCGTGTCGGAAACGCTCCAGCGCTGCTTGGCGATGCCGCCTTCCCACATGAGGTCCACGATGAGCTTGAGCTCGTGCAGCACCTCGAAGTAGGCGATCTCCGGCTTGTAGCCGGCTTCCGTCAGTACTTCAAAGCCGTACTGCACCAACTGCGACGCACCGCCACAGAGGACTGCCTGCTCGCCGAAGAGGTCGGTCTCGGTCTCTTCGGTGAAGGTGGTCTCGATGACGCCGGCGCGGGTTCCACCGATGCCCTTGGCGTAGGAGAGCGCCAAGGCCTTGGCACCGCCGGTGAAGTCCTGCTCCACGGCGATCAGGTCGGGAATGCCGCGGCCGGCTTCGAATTCACGGCGCACCGTGTGGCCCGGAGCCTTGGGGGCAACCAAGGCAACGTCGACGTCGGCCGGCGGGGTGATGTAGCCGAAGCGGATGTTGAAGCCGTGGCCGAAGAACAGGGCGTCGCCGGCCTTCAGGTTCGGGGCGATCTCTTCTGCGTAAACGAAGCGCTGGACCTGGTCCGGGGCCAGGATCATGATCAGGTCGGCTTCTGCCGCTGCCTCTGCAACATTGAGGACGCGCAGGCCCTCCGCCTCCGCCTTGGCACGCGACTTGGAGCCTTCCTTGAGGCCGACGCGTACGTCAACGCCGGAATCGCGCAAGCTCAGTGCGTGTGCGTGGCCCTGGCTGCCGTAGCCGATAACGGCGACCTTGCGACCCTGGATGATGGACAGGTCTGCATCGTCGTCGTAGAACATGTCAGTCACGGTGTAACTCCTTGAATAAATGGTGGGTGGTGCTGATGGTGAAAAGTATTTCATGCGGCCCAGAGGGACCGCCGGGCGGCCGTTAGGAGGCGCGAAGTGCCCGATCGCTCATGGAGCGCGATCCCCGGCCAACGGCCAGTGTGCCCGACTGCACGATTTCCCTGACGCCAAAGGGCTCCAGGACGTTCAGCAGGGCGGCCAGCTTGTCCGCATAGCCGGTGGCTTCGATGGTCAACGAGTCTGTGGACACGTCCACCACTGAGGCTCGGAAGAGATCGGCAGCCTGGGTTACCTGCAATCTCGTGGCCGCGTCCGCGCGCACCTTGACCAGGATATGGTCACGCTGCACGGAATTCTCTGGAACCAGTTCAACGATCTTGATGACGTTGACGAGTTTGTTGAGCTGCTTGGTGACTTGTTCAATCAATTCCCCGTCGGCGTCGACCACAACCGTCATGCGGGAAATCCCGGAAATCTCGGTGGGACCCACGGCCAGGGAGTTGATGTTGAACGCGCGGCGGGCAAACATGCTCGCCACGCGGGTCAGCACGCCGGGTTTGTCTTCAACCAGTACGGAAAGAGTATGTCGAGCCATGTCTTAGTCCTCCTCGTCCCACACCGGGGTCATGTTCCGGGCAACTTGAATTTGGTCGTTGCTGACACCTGCGGGGACCATCGGCCACACCATGGAGTCGGGGCTGACCACGAAGTCGATCACCACGGGGCGGTCGTTGATGGCCAGCGCCGCTTCAATCGTGGCGTCAATGTCCTCGACGCGGTCACAGCGCAAGCCAACACAGTCATAAGCTTCGGCAAGTTTGACGAAGTCCGGGACCCTGATGGTGTCGTGCCCCGTGTTCAGGTCCGTGTTGGAGTAGCGGCTGTTGTAAAACAGCGTCTGCCATTGGCGCACCATGCCCAGTGAAGAGTTGTTGATGATGGCAACTTTGATGGGAATGTTGTTGATGCGGCAGGTGGCCAATTCCTGGTTTGTCATCTGGAAGCAGCCGTCGCCGTCGATGGCCCAGACCACTCGGTCAGGGTTGCCGACCTTGGCACCCATGGCTGCAGGCACCGAGTAGCCCATGGTTCCGGCGCCGCCGGAGTTGAGCCAGGAGCGGGGGCGCTCGTACTTGATGAACTGGGCGGCCCACATCTGGTGCTGCCCCACCCCTGCCGCATAAACCGCTTCAGGCCCTGTCAGGGCGCCGATGCGCGAGATGACGCGCTGCGGGGACATGAGACCGTCCTCAGGTTCGGTCCAGCCCAGCGGATAGGTGTCTCGCAGGTTGCCCAGGAACGCCCACCAGTCGCCGAGGTCAGGGGCGCCGTTGGCGTCAAATTCAGCCTTGACAGCGGCCGTGAGGTCCGGAATGATCTCCGCCAAGGAGCCCACGATCGGAACATCGGCCGTGCGGTTCTTGGAAATTTCGGCCGGATCAATGTCTGCGTGGATGACCTTTGCGTGCGGTGCAAAACTGCTGAGCACCCCTGTCACCCGGTCGTCGAAGCGCGCTCCCAAAGTGATGAGCAGATCGGATTGCTGCAGTGCTGTAACGGCCGAAACCGTCCCGTGCATGCCGGGCATGCCCACGTGCAGGTGGTGTGAATCAGGGAACGCTCCGCGGGCCATCAAGGTGGTGACAACGGGTATGCCCGTCAGCTCGGCGAGAACCATGAGCTTCGCCGAGGCATCGCACTTGATGACGCCGCCACCCACGTACAGCACGGGCTTGCTGGCGACGCGGATCAGGCGGGCCGCTTCGCGCAACTGCTTGGAATGGCCGCGGGAGACGGGGTGGTAGCCGGGCAGGTCGATGACCGGTGGCCAGGAGAACGTCATCGGGCCCACTTGGGCATCCTTTGACACGTCCACCAGCACGGGGCCGGGGCGTCCGGTGGAAGCCAGGTGGAAAGCTTCGGCCAAGACGCGCGGAATGTCGTTGGGGTCGGTGACAAGGTAGGAGTGCTTGGTAATGGGCATGGTGATGCCGACAATGTCGGCTTCCTGGAAGGCGTCCGTGCCGATGACGGCGCTGGAGACCTGGCCGGTAATGGCCACCAGCGGAACCGAGTCCATATGCGCATCCATGATGGCGGTGACCAGATTGGTGGCGCCTGGTCCGGAGGTGGCAATGCACACTCCAACTTCGCCCGTGACCTGCGCGTAGCCCTGCGCCGCATGCCCGGCTCCCTGCTCGTGGCGGACCAGGATGTGGTTGAGGTCGGAGGCCATGAGGGGGTCGTAGGTGGGAAGGATTGCACCACCGGGCAAACCGAAAATGTCCTTGACGCCAAGTTCTTCAAGCGACCGGACGAGGGCTTCGGAGCCGCTCATCTGCACGGGGGCCACAACATGGTTGGGACCGACGACGTCGGAGGCTTGGTTTCTGGTGCTCACGGCACCGGAGGCTGCGGTGCCGTGTGCACCCTGCCCGGAGGACTTGGCTGCCATCAGCGCTGGGCTGGCGGGCGTTCCTTTGCTCATCGGTTCTTCCTTTGGGGAACTCATGCTCTTGGGTAATTCTTCTGTAGTTTGCGTCTAATTCTGGGTGGTTCACGCAGTAATACGAGTCGCCGCTGGTGGTGGAAACAAAAAAACCCCTCGGCCCATGAGGCTCTCATCGAGGGGTATGCACGTGTGGTGACGTTCTCTCATCGAAAAAGTCACTGGGCCCATGACCATGGGTGCGGTCATTTCGTGTCACGCGCTAGCTAATGACGACTGGGAGCTTTATGTGCATAAGTGTAGTCTCCCGTTTTCCGCTCCGGAGTGTCAAACAGCCCATGGTCCTATCTCAGTATATGGATGGGTAGTCCACCCTATGGTCACCCTGCCTGGACGGCGCTCTCGCACCGTTCAGGCAGGGAAAACGCGGCCCATCAGTTGCAGTAGGCACCGGTGGAGGCACTGTTGACCAATTTCACATATTTTCCCAGAACTCCCGTGGTGAACTTGGCCGGCAACGGCTCCCAACCGACCTTGCGGGCTTCCAGCTCGGAGCCGTCCACCAGCAGGTCGAAGGTGCGCTGGGCGATGTCCACGCGAATTTTGTCCCCGTCCTTGACGAAGGCGATGGGACCGCCGTCCACCGCTTCGGGGGCCACGTGGCCGATGCACAGGCCCGTGGTGCCGCCCGAGAACCGGCCATCGGTGAGCAGCAGCACGTCCTTGCCCAGGCCGGCACCCTTGATGGCTCCGGTGATGGCGAGCATTTCGCGCATGCCCGGTCCGCCCTTGGGGCCCTCGTAGCGGATCACCACGACGTCGCCGGAGTGGATTTCGCCCTTGTCCAGGGCCTGCAAGGCGCCCTGCTCGCGTTCAAACACGCGCGCCGTGCCCTCAAAGACGTCAAGGTCGAAGCCGGCGCTCTTCACGACGGCGCCTTCCGGTGCCATCGTGCCGTGCAGGATGGTGATGCCGCCGGTCTTGTGGATCGGGTTGTCCAGCGCGCGCAGCACCTTGCCGTCGGGATCCGGCGGGTTGATCTCCGCCAGGTTCTCCGCAACGGTTTTGCCCGTGACGGTGAGGGCGTCCCCGTGGATGAGGCCGGCGTCGAGCAGTGCCTTCATGATGACCGGCACACCGCCGATCTTGTCCACGTCAAACATGACATAGCGCCCAAACGGCTTCAGATCTCCCAAGTGCGGAATCTTGTCCCCAATGCGGTTGAAGTCGTGAAGCGTCAGGTCCACCTGCGCCTCGCGAGCGATAGCCAACAGGTGCAGCACGGCGTTGGTGGAGCCACCAAAGGCCATGGTGACGGCGATGGCGTTCTCAAAGGCCTTCTTCGTCATGATGTCCCGGGCACGGATTCCCTTTTCCAGCAGGTGGACGACGGCCTCCCCGGACTTGCGCGCGTACATGTCACGACGGCGGTCGGCGCTGGGCGGGGCGGCCGAGCCGGGCAGCGACATGCCAAGCGCCTCACCGATGCAGGCCATGGTGTTGGCGGTGTACATGCCGCCGCAGGCGCCTTCGCCCGGACAAATGGCCCGCTCGATCGAGTCAAGGTCCTTCATGCTCATCTTGCCGGCGGCGCAGGCCCCCACGGCTTCGAAGGCGTCAATCAACGTGACTTCCTTCTCCGTGCCGTCCTCCATCTTGGCAAAGCCGGGCATGATCGAGCCGGCATAGAGGAAGACGCTGGCCAAGTTCAGCCGCGCGGCGGCCATCAGCATGCCCGGCAACGACTTGTCACAGCCGGCCAGCAGCACCGAGCCATCCAGCCGCTCAGCCATCATGACGGTTTCAACGGAGTCGGCAATGACCTCACGCGAGACAAGGGAAAAGTGCATTCCCTCGTGGCCCATGGAAATGCCGTCGGAGACCGAGATGGTACCGAACTGCATGGGGAAGCCGTCGGCGGCAAAGACGCCTTCCTTTGCTCCTTGGGCCAACCGGTTCAGGGAAAGGTTGCACGGGGTGATTTCATTCCAGGAACTTGCCACACCAATCTGTGGTTTGCGGAAATCGTCATCGCCCATCCCCACTGCGCGGAACATTCCGCGGGCCGGAGCGGCATGAATGCCGTCCGTGACGACCCGGCTGCGGGGTTTGATGTCCGGCTTGCCGTCGGTGGTGCGGACGACGTCGTCCGCTGCCGTATTTGGTTTGTTTGAATTAGTGTCCACGCTCATGCAGGCAGTCTACGACTGAAGCGTGACGCGAGCCACTGCCCCACGCCAAGAATCCGCGGAATTGCAAGGAACGCCCATCCCCCTGCTGTGATCTGAGACTCAAGAGTCATTTTCGATTTCACAGACTAGGGAAAAGGCCGTATAGTTTTATCCCGTTGCGGGGAACACTACGGACACAATCCGGAAGTGCTCAACAGCAGCCGTGTGATGCACCTCTAGCTCAATTGGCAGAGCAATTGACTCTTAATCAATGGGTTTCCGGTTCAAGTCCGGAGGGGTGCACAGTGAAAAACCGCTTCAATACCAGTAACAACCGGTATTGAAGCGGTTTTTTTATTGCCCGAAAAGATATGGGCAACTTCATCCACTTCGACTTCAGGAGTCCTTTCATGAGCGTTCGACTTGTTCCCGGCGATTCGGCCCCCGCATTCAGCCTGCCCAACACCGAGGGCGGCACCACCTCGCTGGCTGATTTCTCCGGCCGTCAGGTGATTGTCTACTTCTACCCCGCCGCCATGACCCCGGGCTGCGCCAAGCAGGCCTGCGACTTCCGCGACAATCTGGCCTCCCTGCAGGGTGCCGGCTACCAAGTAGTGGGCATCTCCCCGGACCCGGTGGCCAAACTGGAGAAGTTTGCGGCCCGGGACGAGCTCACTTTCCCCCTGCTCAGCGATGCCGACCACGCCGTGGCACTGGCGTATGGGGCATGGGGCGAAAAGAAGAACTATGGCAAGACGTATGAGGGCCTGATCCGCTCCACGCTGGTGTTGGATGAAGCCGGCAAGGTTTCCGTGGCCCAGTACAACGTGCGCGCCACAGGCCACGTGGCCAAGTTGCGTCGCGATCTGTTGCTCGACCCCGCCTAACACCCCCACCCGTCAGACGCCCCACCCTGCGGACGCCACCGGCGACTACACCCACAGTCTCCGCCGGGAACAACAAAGGACCCCCACTGAAATTCATCAGTGGGGGTCCTTTGTGTATGGGTTTATAGTGTGCGCAAGAGGGGACTTGAACCCCTACGCCCGAAGGCACAGGTACCTAAAACCTGCGTGTCTACCAATTCCACCACTCGCGCAATGCTCGTGAAGCATGAATCATACTATCTCCTGCAATCAGCACTTTCGACCATTCCCACGGACTGTGCTGCCGAGCCGTGCTGCTGGCACGCCACGGCGAGTGCCCAGATTCCCGCACTATGATTGGTGGCTGATGGAATGTCCACGCTGCGAGGAGAAACAACAACGTGACAAGCCCAGCCGGCCCCCTGCGAAAGGCGATGTGGCGCGCGGTGTCGTTGGCCGCCGTCGTTCTTCTGGCTTCAACAGCCTGCACGGCGGTTCCTTTGCCCGTTCCCGGCACCGCGGATCCATCGTCGGCACCACCGCCCTCCGCCACGTTCAACTTTGGCACCGGCTCCGAACCGATGGGCTTCGACCCTGCCCTTGTCGCCGACACGGAGTCCTACAGGGTCACGCGCCAGGTGCTTGAGGGACTTGTCACGATCGACCCCGTCACGGGTGCCCCAGCCCCCAGCCTGGCAACTTCCTGGACCGAGCTCGACGACGGACTGGGCTACCGTTTCGCGCTGCGCCCGAACGTGTTGTTCCATGACGGCACGGCTTTCGACGCCGAGGCCGTGTGCACAAATTTTCAACGCTGGTACACGTTTCCACCGAAGACACGCGGCGACGGCTCGGCCATCATGTTCAAGCAGGTCTTCCGTGGGTTCTCGGACGATTCCGACTACTCGATTTACAAGGGCTGCACAGTTGACGGTCCACTGAAAGTCACCCTGGACTTAAAAGTACGGCTGACCGGCTTCCTGCAGGCGCTCACTGCGCCGGCCTTCGCCATCTCCTCCCCCAAAGCGCTGCAGGCCGGAACCGCGAATATCCTTGACCGGGAGTTCTCGGGCAACAAGATCTCCCGCTACGCCGAACATCCCGTGGGCACGGGACCCTTCACGTTCACGGCTGCATCCCCCGGTGCGGTCACCATGAGCGCCTACCCGGAGTATTGGGGTGAAAAAGGCCAGATCAAGACGCTGAATTTCAAGACGTTTGAACAACCCGACACCAGATACGCTGCCTTGGACGACGGCTCGATTGACGGCTTCGACCCCGTCACCCCCGGCAACTTCGACAAGCTGGTCAAGAACGGCAACCAGGTTCTCCAACGCGACCCTTTCTCGGTGGTTTATCTGGGCATCAACCAAGCGGTCCCCGCGTTGGCCGATGAAAAGGTGCGCGAGGCCATTGCCGGAGCCGTCGACAAGTCCTCCCTTGTCAACAACTATTTCATCGCCGGCACGGCCACCACGGCCCAGTTCATCCCGCCCAAGCTCAGCGGGTTCAACAACGCCGTGGACGGAATCCCCTACGATCCGTCAAAATCCAAGGCCTTGCTGGCCGCCTCCAGCTACAAGGGCGAGGAGCTGAAGTTTTACTACCCCACCAATGCTGCACGACCGTACCTTCCGTCGCCGGAAAAGGTCTACGCCCAGATCGCCGCCCATCTCACGGCTGTGGGTTTCAACATCAAGCCCGTACCCATCCCCTGGAAGGAGGGCTATGTCCCGGCCGTCACGGGCAATGACGACCATGCGCTGAGCCTGCTGGGTTGGAATGGCAGCTACGCGGATCCCGACAACTTTGTGGGCCCGCTCTTCGGCTCCCCCAACTACCTGTTGGGAATGGACGACCCGCAATTGGTATCCAAGATCACCCGGGCCCGCAGCCTGCCGGACGGTCCGGACCGCGTGGCAGCCTACGAAGCGATCAGCAAACAGTTGGCCGTCACCGTCCCGGCAGTGCCCATCGCCTTCCCCATCTCAGCGCTGGCACTCTCAAGCCGGGTTGTTTCCTACCCGTTGAGCCCCGTCCTCAACGAGGTCTTCAACCATGTGAAGTTGACACCCGGGACGGGGTAAATCCTGTCCTTGCCGAGCGGGCGGCCGGTGACGGATTTACGCAAGCAGCACCTGCCGCGATACGCTTCTAGCGCCAGTAAGAGCCTCTACCGGAGTTGACTGTGACCTTCATCTCGAACACCAAAGACGCTGACGTTGTCCTCATCGGGGGCGGCATCATGAGCGCCACGCTGGGCACCATGCTTAAGCAACTCGAACCAACTTGGAAGATTGCGCTGTTCGAACAGCTTGATACTCCCGGCTTGGAATCCTCAAGCCCGTGGAACAACGCCGGCACCGGCCACTCCGCGCTTTGTGAGCTCAACTACACTCCCGTCGCGGCCGACGGTTCGATCAACCCGGCCAAGGCCATTGGCATCAACGAGCAGTTCCAGCTCTCACGCCAGTTCTGGGCGCACCTCGTGGACGAAGCCCACATTGGCTCACCCAAGGGTTTCATCAACACAGTTCCGCACATGAGCTTCGTCATTGGCGAGGAGAATCGCAAGTTCCTCAAGGCCCGTTACGAGGCGCTGAAGCCCAACCCCGTCTTTGCTTCCATGCAGTACAGCGAGGACCCTGCAACCATTGCCAAGTGGGCCCCACTTGTCATGAAGGGCCGCGACCCGAAGGAAGTGGTGGCGGCAACGTACGCGGAGGAAGGCACCGACGTCGACTTCGGCGCCCTGACCCGTGAGCTGATGGGCTACATGGGCAAGAACGGCGTCGAAGTGAACTACGGCACCACCGTCACCGACGTCGCTCGAACCACGGACGGTGCGTGGGATGTTTCACTCAAGCACCCGAAGTCCGGTGAGCGCACCAAAATCAAGGCAAAGTTCGTGTTTGTCGGCAGCGGCGGCGGCGCCCTGCACCTGGTCCAACGCTCGGGCATTCCTGAAGGCAAGGGCTTTGGCGGTTTCCCCGTCTCCGGCCAGTTCTTCCGCTGCACCGACCAGTTGATCGCATCCCAGCACACTACCAAGGTGTACGGCCAGGCGTCGGTGGGTGCACCGCCCATGTCCGTGCCACACCTTGACACCCGCTACGTAGACGGCGAGCGTTCCCTGCTGTTCGGCCCGTACGGCGGCTTCTCCACCAAGTACCTCAAAAACGGCAGTTACATGGACCTGCCCGGTTCCATCCGTGCCAACAACATCATTCCGATGCTGGCTGTGGGCAAGGACAACCTTGACCTGGTGAAGTATCTGGTGGGCGAGGTGACAAAGTCCCGCGGCGGCAAGGTTCATGCCCTGAACGAGTACTTCCCCGAGGCCGACGGCAAGGACTGGGAACTGATCACCGCAGGCCAGCGCGTGCAGATCATCAAGAAGGATGCCAAGAAAGGCGGCATCCTGCAGTTCGGCACCGAAGTCATCACGGCAGCCGACGGCACCATCTCCGCCCTGCTGGGCGCCTCCCCCGGAGCCTCCACGGCTGTGCCCATCATGATCGAGCTGTTGCAGCGTTGTTTCCCGCGCCAGTTCAAGATGGAATGGCAGGCCTCCCTGCGCGCGATGATGCCCACCTATGGGACCAAGTTGAACGACAACGCGGAACTCTTCCAAAAGACGCTGGCCTCAACGGCCGCCTCACTGCAGCTGGACTAGGCAATCAGCTGGGGCGATCAGCTGAAGCCGACAGCCAAATTGGACCAGCAGCTAAAGTAGGGCAAGCAAGTTTCTCCCGGTGCCGGACTGGGACGGCATAACGCAGTGGGAGTGTGTTGATGTTTAATTTGGCCAAAATGTCCTTGGCGAACAGGGCGCTGATTGCCTTGATCACGGTTTTTGCGCTGGTGTTTGGCGTCATCACCCTGGGCTCGCTCAAGCAGGAACTCATTCCCAGCATTGAATTCCCGCAGATCACGGTTGTCTCGGCCATGCCGGGCGCGTCCCCGGCCGTGGTGGACAAACAGGTCAGCGAACCTCTCGAAGCTGCGCTGAACGCGGTGGAGGGACTGGAATCCAGCACCTCCACCTCCCGCAGCGGCGTCTCGACCATCAATCTGTCGTTCGAATATGGCACCAACCTCGACCGTGCCCGGAACCAGATTGACCGTGCCATCTCCAATGTCAGCCAGCGGCTCCCCTCCGACGTCCAGCCCCAGCCCATTGCCGGCAGCATCGACGACTTCCCGATAGTGTTCCTGGCCGTCTCCTCCGACCAGAACCTGGCAGCGCTGAACACCGACCTGCAGCGCATTGCCGTCCCTGCGCTCATGAAGGTCAACGGCGTCCGCAGCGCAGACGTGAGCGGCGCCAACTCCCAGCACATCGCCATCCTGCCCGATCCAACCAAGATGGCCGCCGCAGGTGTCACCGCCGGTTCCATCACCGCGGCCCTGTCCAACAACGGCACCCTTGTCCCCATCGGTTCCCTCGACACCGGCCAACTGACGCTCCCCATCCAGGCGGGCAGCCCCGTCGACTCGCTCGACGCCGTGAAGGCCCTCCCGCTGGAGAGCAAACCGGGTCCCGGCGCACAGGCTCCCGTCAGCGCACCCACCATCGCCGACGTGGCCAGCGTGGCCCTGGCCGACGACCCCACCACTTCCATCACACGCACCAACGGCAAGCCAACACTGGCGCTTTCCATCACGAAGAAACCGGCCGCAGACACTGTCACGGTGTCGCAGGAAGTCGCCGCTGCACTGCCGGGAATCGCCGCTTCGCTGGGCAACAACACCACTTTCACCACGGTCCTTGACCAGGCACCCTTCATTGAAAAGTCCATCCACGACCTCACGGTGGAGGGCCTGCTGGGACTGGGGTTCGCCGTCGTCGTCATCTTGATCTTCCTCATGTCGGTGCGCTCCACTCTCGTCACCGCGATCTCGATCCCGCTGTCGCTGCTCGTCACGTTCATCGGGCTGTGGGCTACGGGCTATTCGCTGAACATCCTCACGCTCGGCGCGCTGACCATCGCGATTGGGCGGGTGGTGGACGACTCCATTGTGGTGATCGAGAACATCAAGCGGCACATGAGCTACGGGGAAGACAAAAAGATTGCGATTCTGGCCGCGGTCAAGGAAGTTGCCTCGGCCATCACCGCCTCGACGCTGACCACCGTGGCCGTGTTCCTGCCCATCGCCTTTGTGGGCAGCCTGGCCGGTGAACTGTTCCGGCCGTTCGCGCTCACTGTCACGTTCGCGCTGCTCGCCTCGCTGCTGGTTTCCCTCACGATCGTGCCCGTGCTGGCGTTCTGGTTCCTGAAGTCCACCGCTGCCACGGACGACGCCGGAACCGCCTTGGGTGGCCAGGCGCTGCTGAGTGCCGTGGAAGAGAAGGAACGGGCATCGTGGCTGCAGCGCGGCTACCTGCCGATCCTGGCCAAGACGCAAAAGCACCCGGTGGTGACACTGCTGGCCGGTGGCATCATCCTGGCTGCCACTTTGGCCATGACCCCGCTGCTGCCCACCAACCTGCTGGGCGACACGGGACAGAACAGTGTCACGGTCCAGCAGGATCTGCCTGCCGGGACAAGCCTTGCCGTCACGGATGAGGCCGCCACCAAGGTCGAAAAGGTACTGCGCGACATTTCCGGCGTCACGGAGGTCCAAGTCACAGTGGGCAATGCCTCCGGCGGCTTCTCGGCGCTGCTTTCCTCGGGCGCATCGAGCGCCCAATTCCAAGTCATCACCGATCCCGATGCCGATCAGGTGCAGCTGCGGGACACCATCCTGACCGCGGTAGAGGGCGTCAAGGACGCCGGAGTGGTCAGCCTGGCGTCACAAGGCGGGGGCTTGGGAATGTCAAACACTGTGGACATCACCGTCAAGGCAACTACTGGCGAGGAACTGCAGGCAGCCAGCGATGTTCTGGTAAAGGCCATGACCGGGCTCCCCGGGACGCAGTCGGTGCAAAGCAACCTCAGCGGCACCCAGCCGGTTGTCCAGGTCACCGTCGATCGGGCCAAGGCCGTTGCCGCCGGCCTCGACGAGGAACAAATCACAGGGCTCCTGGCCGCGACCGTCAGCCCCATCCCGGGCGGCACGGTGCGCATCGACACCACCGACTACAAAGTGCAGATCGGCGCCGGTACCCAGTTTGATTCGGTCGAGGCCCTGGCCGCCGCGCAGATCCCCACCGCCGACGGCCCCGTTGCCTTATCCGCTGTCGCCACTGTTGCAGAGGTCCAGGCGCCCCTGACAATCACCTCTTCCAATGCCCAGCGCACTGCCACCATTTCGGTGACACCCGAAGGGGACGCGCTCGGCTCGGTCAGCAGTGAGGTGCAAAAGAAGCTGGATGAAACCACACTGCCGGAAGGTGTCATTGCCAGCATTGGCGGCGCTGCAACACAGCAGCAGGAATCATTTGCCCAGCTCGGTCTGGCCATGCTGGCGGCCATTGCCATTGTATACGTGATCATGGTGGCGACGTTCAAGTCGCTCATCCAACCCTTGATCCTCCTGGTCTCCATCCCCTTTGCCGCCACCGGGGCCATTGGCTTGCTGCTCATCACCGGGGTCCCGCTGGGCTTGCCGTCGCTGATTGGGATGCTGATGCTCGTGGGCATCGTGGTCACGAATGCCATTGTGCTCATTGACTTGATCAACCAGTACAGGCAGCCCGCCGGGGACAGACCGGCCATGAACGTGGCCGACGCCATCGAGCACGGCGCCCGGCAACGCCTGCGGCCCATCCTCATGACGGCCTTGGCCACCATCTTTGCGCTGACGCCCATGGCCCTGGGCGTGACGGGCGGCGGCGGATTCATCTCCCAGCCGCTGGCCATTGTGGTGGTGGGCGGCCTGGTGTCCTCCACCGCGCTGACGCTGATCCTGGTTCCCGTGCTGTACCGCCTTGTGGAAGGACGCAAGGAACGCCACGATCTCATCAAGGCGCTCAAGGTGCGCCACTCCCCCGCCGGCGGTCCCGCCGGTCCTGCCGGTTCCACCCACGCCGGCAAAACTGCCTGGGTTGCCGGCTCAGATGCTGCTGAACCAGGCCCTGCCGGATCAAGTACTGCCGGCTCAAGTGCACAGTTCCAGGACTGGACCACCGGGGCCATCCCGAAGGTGCGGGGCCGCCGCGCCGCCGAGTAGGCGAATCCCGCACACACAAACGCTGATTCTGAGCACATACGCACCTTGTCCGCTTTTACGGTTGTCACAAACTCCCCTTTTGCAGACAAGGTGCGTATTTGCGTTTCGGCACCTGTTCCCGCGCGCTCCGCTGTGACCTTATGACGCGTTTGCTGCCGTCCGGGGGAAGTTCTACTGCGGAAGCGTCGGTCCAAAAGCCAGCTTGGGAACAAAGTACAAGGCGACGGCGGCCACCAGAGCCGTCACTCCACAGATGGTCCACACCAGCATGTAGCCCTCGAGCGGTGCCGCTGTGTTTCCAGCCCCGGCCGTGATCGAGCCCAGCGCCTGTCCGGCCAGCGCAATGCCAAACACGGCCGAAGCAAAGGCTCCGCCAACCGTCTTGGTGGCATTTGTCAGCCCGGTGGCCATGCCTGTCTGGGTCAGGGGTGCAGCCGCCGCGGCAGCCGCCGGCAGGGCCGCCACCAGCGCACCGCTGCCAATACCGGCTATGCCCATGTTGAGCAGCACCTGGCCCATGGAATCGTGGAACGGGAGGAACAAGAGGTAACCAACCGCGACGAAGAGAGCCGCGCCCATCAAGGTGATTCTCGGCGTCGTCCATTTCGTCACGAGTGGGTAGAGCAGCGCGCCCACCAGCAGGCCCAGCACGTACACGCCGATCAGGATCGAGACCAGGCCTGAGCTGACGCCGAGGCCGTAGCCCACTTCGTCCGGGCTGGTGCGGGCGAACGTGGACAGCGGTGCTTGGGCGCCGAGGACGGAGACGCCGAACAGGAACGCCGTCAGTTGGATCGGCCACATGCTGGGCTGGCGCAGGAGGCGGATGTCGATCAGCGGGTCCTTGTGGCCCAGTTCGTAGCGCGTGAACGGGACCAGCGCGGCAATGCCAAGCACGACGGCGGCCCATGCCCACCAGGTGCCCGGGCCGTTGATGCGCATGAAGGTCAGTCCGGCCGTGATTAGCAACAGGCCCGTGGACAACAGATACAGGCCGCCAAGGTCCATGCGGCCGCCGGTGCGGCTTTCGGACTCGGGGACACCGAAAAAGATCACGAAGAAGCACAGCGTGACGGCGATGGCCGGGATCATCAGGGTCAGCCAAAGCTGGTTGGGCAGTGCGCCACCAATAAAACCGCCGGCCAAGGCACCGACGATCACACCGAATTCCAGGCCTGCCACCAGGATGCCGGCCGACTTGCGGGTCAGGGCTGCGCCGTCGGCGCGGTGGTGGGAACGGCTGTATATCAGGGCGATTTCCAAAGGCAGCCACACAACATAGAAGCCTTGGAGCGCCCAAGCCAAAAGGAAGAGCCAAAAGTTCGGGGCAAAGGCGACGCCCCAGGAAACCGCTGCCGTCAGGGCCGTGGAGAGCAGCAGAACTTTCCGGTGGCCGAGCATGTCGCCCATTTTGGCCAGCACCGGCACAACCAATGCACTGACCATGAGCTGGGCGGCTTCAAACCAGTTGACGTCGGCGTCGTGGATACCCAGGAACCGGGCAATGTCTGTAAGGAGCGGTGTGTAATAGCCTTGGAGGATCCCGCTGGTCAGTTCCACCAGCACCAGAAAACCCACGATGGCGGTGGCAGTGGGGGCGCTCCTGAGAGACCCTCCAGCCATGCCGCGTTGCAATGGCGCCATTGTTCTCCCCAACAGTCGCTGTGAGATGCACTACGTGTCCTGGAAAGAATCATAACTGCAGCCGGTTTCAAGCCGCGGGTGCACGGACGGGAACATGGCGGGGAACTTAGTGGTTGAACCGTATATTAGATACAAACGCATTTATTTTGCGTTGATCACGCGGGCTTGAGGAGCAGGGCATGCAGTTCGGAATTTTCAGTGTTGGCGACATCACCATGGATCCCACCACCGGGGGAACACCCACCGAGCACCAGCGATTGAAGGCCATCACGACGATCGCCAAGCACGCCGAGGACGTAGGCATGGATGTGTTTGCCACGGGTGAGCACCACAACCCGCCGTTCTACCCCAGCTCGCCTACGACCATTTTGGCGTACATTGCTGCGCAGACCGAGAAACTCATTCTCTCCACGAGCACCACGCTGATCACGACGAACGATCCAGTGAAGATCGCCGAGGACTTCGCCACCTTGCAGCATCTGGCCGAAGGGCGCGTGGATTTGGTGCTGGGCCGCGGCAACATGGGTGCCGTGTACCCGTGGTTCGGCAAGAACAACAACGACTCCGTGGAGTTGACGGTTGAAAGCTATTCACTGCTGCGTCGGCTCTGGGACGAGGAAGTGGTGAACTGGGAGGGCAAGTTCCGCACTCCGCTGCGCGGCTTCACATCCACGCCCAGACCGCTCGACGGCGTCGCCCCCTTTGTCTGGCACGGTGCTATCCGCACACCCCAGGTCGCCGAGATCGCAGCCTATTATGGCGACGGCTTCTTTGCCAACAACATTTTCTGGCCGAAGGAGCACTACCAGCAGCTGATCGGCCTGTACCGTGAGCGCTACGCACACTACGGCCACGGCAGCGCCGAACAAGCCATCGTGGGCCTTGGTGGACAATTCTTCATCCGCAAGAATTCGCAGGACGCCGTCAATGAATTCCGCCCGTACTTCGACAATGCACCCGTTTACGGACACGGCCCGTCTTTGGAAGACTTCACGTCGCAGACGCCGCTGACCGTGGGCAGTCCAGCGGAGATGATCGAGAAGACGCTCACCTTCCGGGACTACTTTGGCGACTACCAACGCCAGCTCTTCCTTGTTGACCATGCTGGCCTGCCACTGAAGACTGTCTTGGAACAACTTGATCTTTTTGGCTCCGACGTCCTGCCCACACTGCGTCAGGAGTTCGCGGCAAACCGTCCTGCCGATATCCCCGACGCACCCACCTTCGAAGCCCGGCGGGAGGCCGCCCGAGCCGCCGCCGCAGTGGACCATCAAGCCGCCACAACCACAGGGAACAACTAACATGTCAACAGCTGCACACCGCCGCCTGACCACCGATGCGTGGGAGTCCCTCCTGCGTTCGCAAGTCGCCGTAATGCGGGAACTTCAACGGGAACCCTTCTTCAAGGAGCTGGGCGGCAGCGAGTACGACGTGCTCTACAACCTTTCCAGATGCCCCAGCGGATGGCTGCGCCTCAACGAGCTCTACGACAATGTGCTCTTGACCCAACCAAGCATTTCGCGCATGGTCGACAGGCTGGAATCGCGAGGTCTCATCCAGCGCAAAACTCCCGAAAATGATCGACGCGGCGTGCTTATCGGCCTGACCGCCGAAGGCGTCGCCCTGCAAAAAAAGGTGGGCAGGGAGCATGTCCGCAAGATCATGGAGCTGATGGAAGCTGCCCTGACGGACGAAGAGATGGCGACACTGTTGGAACTGACGGACAAGCTGCGTGCATCGGTGGCTGGTCACTAGGAATGCGCTGATCCAAGAAAGCCCGGCCTACCGAAGCCTGGCCTACGGAAGCCAAGTCCAAGCAAGTCACCATGGGTTTGGGTTGTTGGTTGGTTTTTTGGGGAGGCCGTGGTGGTAGTGGTTGCGGCGGGGTGTTTGTTGGGGGTCCAGGAGGTAGGGGGCGGTGTAGTGGGGTGTGCCGTGGATGAGGGTGGCGTTCCAGTTGCTGTTGTGGAGCAGGGTGTGGTGGTGGCTGCAGAGCAGGCAGGCGTTGTCGATGTTGGTTTCCCCGCCTTCTTGCCAGGGAAGGATGTGGTGGGCTTCGGTCCAGGGTGCTAGTGCGGTGCAGTCCGGGAAGGAACATCCCAGGTCGCGGGCGAAGAGTATTTTGCGTTGGGCCGGGGTGAAGAGTCGTTGGGTGCGGCCGACGTTGAGGATTTCGTTGCCTTCACCCAGTGCCATGGTGGTGATGTCGGGGTCGCAGAGGGATTGGCTGAAGAGGTTCAGGGGCATGGGCCCGTTGTAGGTGGTGAACGCTGTGCCGAGGCCGTCGCGGCGATCGAGGTCGCTTTGGGTGGTGGTGATAATGAGCTGGGTTTTCAGCCCGCCGTTCAGGGGCAGCTTGCCGGTGCGGGCGGCCAGGGAAACGCAGTCCAGCAGCCC
Source organism: Arthrobacter sp. H35-D1 (assembly GCF_030063185.1). Lineage (GTDB taxonomy): Bacteria > Actinomycetota > Actinomycetes > Actinomycetales > Micrococcaceae > Specibacter. The sequence continues at coordinate 214,212 of NZ_JASISP010000004.1, read as the reverse complement.
GTCGAGGAGTTTTTGGGCCCGGGTGCGGTCATCTTTGACCACCGGGTCGGTGCTCAGCGGATCCATCTGCTCCAGGCCATCAAGGATTTCACCGCTGCCGGGGAAGGGAATCCGGACCCCGTTGACTACTCGCGGCCCCTCGCCGGGCTCCTGCAACGGGTGGTCACCGACTTCGGGAGCATCGACTTCGTGATTATCGAGCTCCTGCTCCCGGTCAGCAGGCACGTCCGGCGCTGGGTCTGGTGCCGGGTCCGGGGCTGGGGCTGGTGGTTGGGGTGGTGTGGGAGTGGTGGCCCAAATGTCGAAGTCGGTATTCTCGCCCCGCGGTTCCCAACCCTTCGTGTGGTCCCAGGCAGCCGGGAGCCAGAACCATTGTTCGCCTTCGAAGACCGGGGCTAAAGCTTCCGGTGGAGCGTTGGGCGGCCGGGGTGGAATCTCCCACGTTTCCAGGCGGCGGCGCCATCCGGTCGTCACATCAATTCTTCCCGCACCGGAACCGCCTTCTCCCGCCCCGGATCTACCTTCTCCAGTACTGGATCCGGCGTGTTCGGTGCTGAACCCGGCCTGTTCGGCACTGGGGCCGGAGCCTCCGGTGTCCGGGACGTTTCCCGCGCCTCTGGCAGCTTCCTCAGCGCTCAGGTGGGTCTGGGCAGTAGCGGTGCCGTTGCCGTTGACCGAGCCGTTGCCTGCGCCAGCATCGCTGCCGAAGTCGTTGCTGGGGGTGGGGGTGGTGAAGAGCCCGAACAGTCCTTGGACTTGATCGCACAAGGAATCCTGCCCGGGAATACCACCTTCGGCGTTGCCCTGGTCGCTGGTGCCGGCACACTCCCCAGCCTCACCAGGCCCAGAACACCCACCGTACCCGTCCGGATACTCATGCCTGTCGGTGCCGTGCCCGTCTGGATTGTCGGGATTCACATGATTGTCGGGATTGTCGGGATTGTCTGGGTTATCGGGGGTGATGGTGTTGATGTCTTTGTGTTTGTTCGGGTTCGTTGCTGTGCCGATGGCGACCATGAGTTGTTCGTGTTGGGCGATGGTCATGTGTCCATCGAAATGAATCAGTCCACGCCTGGGCTTGCGGAAGAAGAGTCCTTGCTTGGCGAGCAAGTCCCCGCGGCTGGGCTGGTGTCCGTCGGGATCGAGGTGGCTGATGATCCGGTTCCCGAGCTGACGGATGAAATCCGGGCTTTCATCCCTGCCCGCTTCCACCAACGTCTCCTGGACGTCCTGGGCAACTTCCTCAGTGGTCTGGCCGTTGTGGGCCAGGTCTTGGGCTTCAGCAACGAAGCCCGAGACCAGCAACGCCATTTCCTGGGATACCGCACCGGTGAAGAACGCGTCTCCCAGAACCGGTTGCGCGACCGGGGCAACCTCACCAGTTAGCCCATCGGCGACCGGCAACACTGCCCGGGCCAGACGCAACCGCCGATAAGCTTCACCCGCGCTGAGGTGAAGGGACTGGACCAGCATGTCCACGGGGCTGCGAACCCCGGAACTGGCATATCGCCCCGCTTCGACCCGCTGCGCCAACTCCCCAGCGATCTGCACGCCCAGGGCCTGGCCGAGATGGGCCAAGTCCTCCAAGTCCCGCGCCCACTGCACACATTCTGCATCACCGAGCACCGCGACATCCATATCCAAAGGAACCCCCACAGAACCACCACTGGCAGAGGAACCACCACTGGCAGTGGAACCACCATTGGCGGTTGACCCGTCACTGGCGGCATTGACCAGGGCGCGGGCGAGATTCAGGAGCTGGTGTACGTGATCACCAACCCGCGGGTTCCCTGAAGAGGAGACCGGATTGCCCGGCGTCCTTGCCGTTGTTACCATATTTCTATTCTAGAAGAAGGCACTGACATTCACTGGACGGGAACAACGAAAGTACACAACCAGCCCCCGGTCCCGCCCTGTGCAGGAAACAACACCACGCGGAGTTGATGGAAGTTGCCCTGACTGCTGAAACATACGGATGCTGTCGGTGCCGACTGGCAAGCTGCGAGCCGAGGGTCGGCTGCCCGTATCAACTAGGAGTTCAGCCCAGGCCCAACAGCAATTCCCGGTAAAAAACAACACCCGACCCGAGCGAGCTGATGCGGACGCGTTCATTGACAGCATGCAGGCTGCCTCGGTCGGACACGTCCATCAGGAGCGGGGAGAAGCGATAGACGGCGGGACAGATGGCCGTGAAATGTCGTGAGTCCGTGGCACCGGTCTGGATGTACGGCGTCACCACCGCTTCAGGATACGATGCCGCCACTGCGCGGGAGAGGCTGGCAAATTGCTCATTCCCAAATGACGAAACAGGCGATGGACCATGGCCTGAGCGAACCCTCAGCTGAACCAGGGGATCGTCAATGATGTCGCGCACCCGCTCCACCACCGATTCCACGCTCTCCCCCACTGCAATGCGGATGTTGGCATTGGCTCGCGCGGTGGAAGCAAGGACGTTCGACGCCTTGCTTCCCTCCAACATGGTCACGGCGACCGTGGTGCGGGTCAGCGCCCGGGTCTCATCGCCAAGCACACCGAACACGTGGGTGAGCAGCCCCTTGAAGGCCCACATGTTCTCCGTCACGAGCCGCAGCCCAAAACCACTGTTCATCCCAATGCGGCGCGTCATCTCCACGATGGCCTCCGGCATCGACGCGGGGAACGGGGTCTCCTCCAGCGCCACAATGGCTTGGGCCAGCCTCGCCGTCGCGCCCATGCGCGGCGGCGTGGAAGCATGTCCGCCAGCACTGTGGGTAAGCAGTTCCAGATCCAAACCACCCTTTTCGGCCACACCAATGACCGCGGCTGGAACATCCAGCCCCGGAAAGGCTTCCAAGGCCACTGCTCCGCCCTCGTCCAGCACCATCCACGGCCTGACCCCGTTGCCGGCCAACAGCCCTGCAGCCGTGGCGGCACTGTCGCCGGCCGTTTCCTCGTTGTTGCCAAATGAAAGGTAGACGTCGTGGGCCGGGGAAAAACCCTCCTTCAGCAGCGATTCAACGGCCGACATGATGACCACCAAGGCTCCCTTGTCATCCAACGCGCCCCGTCCCCACACGTACCCGCCTTCCTGGTGCCCGGAAAAGCCGGGGTGCGTCCAGTTGTCGCGCGTGTCTACGGGGACGACGTCGTAGTGGGCCATCAGCACGATGGGCCGGGCTTCGGCGTCGGGTCCGGTGCCGGCCCATTTGAACAGCAGCGCGTGGCCGTTGACAAACTTCCGTTCCAGGGTCTGGTGCACGGCCGGATAAAGCCGTGCCAGGGCGTCGACGAATTCTGTGAACTGGTCCAGCTCGATCCTGTCCCGCGCCTGCGAAAACACTGTGCGGTAGCCAATGAGTTCGCTGAGCCGGTCCGCGGCGGGCTGGGCATGCTCGGCGCCCACGCCGGCCGGGTGCGCAGCCGCATCGACGGCACCCGCCTGAGTGCCAGCTCCCGCACGGTAGGCGCGCGCCCCCATGACGGCTGCGGCACCGGCAGCACCCACTGCCAGTGCTGCCGCAAGTGCGCGGTTGATGGGCTTCGCTGGTCCTAAAGGCATGTCAGGGAGTCTATGCCACGGGACTGTGAGCTCCCCCACGGCTGCCCCGGCACTCGAAACACATGGGAGGTAGGATGTCCTCATGACTGATGCACCGTACCGCTTGGCCCGTGTCCGCCCCTTTGACGCCGCGCAGGGCCCACTGCCCGAGCAATTCTTCGTTCGCAACGACGCCATTGACTTCGACAGCCCCGAAGGACGCTTGTGGCAGCTCGTCGAAACGCCGTTCCCAGCGTCATTCGCCAACCAAAACAGCGCCTTCAGGGACGCCTGGACCCTTGGGGCGACCGTCGCCGAGGAACAGTTCAGCTTCCTGGCCCCCTGCGCCCCCGTCAACGTTTTCGGCATGGCACACAACACCGGCGCCCCGGGCCGAGCACTCCCACCGCAGGCATTTCACAAGGCCGCAAGCTCCGTCATTGGCCCCGGAGAAGCCATCATCCTCGGCCCCGACACCGGCCACGTCGACCCCGAAGCCGAACTGACAGCCATCATCGGCCACCCCGCCCGGAATCTCACGCTGGAAAACGCCCGCGACGCCGTCCTGGGCTTCACCATTGGCAACGACGTCTCCGACCGCGACGCGCAAAAGTCCGACGAACTGTGGATTAGCGCCAAAAGTCCCGACACCTTCACCCCGCTCGGCCCGTGGATCGTCGTCGGCCTCAAGGACGACGGCGTGCCCATCAGCATCGTTCACAACGGCACCGAGCTGTCCCCCGCCACAAGCGACGACAACGGTTGGGGCGTGGATGAAGTCCTGGTGTATCTGAGCAGTTTCATGACCCTGCAGCCCGGGGACGCGATTCTCACCGGATTCCCGGCCGAGTGCCGCCAAATCACGGCAGGCGACGAGGTTGCGTGCCGCATCGGCGGCATTGGCGAACTGCGCAACCCCGTGGTTGCCGGCCCATAGCAACGCCGCCGCACCTTTTGCCATCGGCGGTGGCAGCGGCAGGCGGGGATACAGCCACGGGTGTCTGCAAAAACTCACAGCCGATGCCCATGGCGTTTTTTGGGTGTTGTGATCAACAGGTGGCAGGATTGGTTACCTATGGCAACAGCAGCACCCCCGGAGTCATCGTCCGCGGCCCGCGCTTCCAGCGCAGCGGGCCATGGTCCCCTTGCCCTGCCCGCACGGTGGCTGGGCCGCCACCCCGTGCTTGCTTCCCAACTGCGCGGATTCGCTGTTGTCGCCGTCATTTGCACCGTCATTTCCATGGCCATTTTCGCCAGCCTGCGCCCATTGACTGGAACCCAGTGGGCCAATGCCATTTCTTTGATCTTGTGTTCGGTGCTCAACACTGAGCTTAACCGCAGGATGAGTTTTGGCATCCGGGGCAGGCACCTTTGGTGGCGGGACCAGCGGCGCGGGCTCTGGGTCATGCTGCTTGCCCTGGCCATGACCAGCGGCAGCCTCGTCCTCCTGCACCAAGTATTGCCCGACGCTTCGATCACGCTTGAACTCCTTGTCATTGTGCTGGGCAATGTGGCATCGGCGGTCACCCGTTTCCTGCTGCTGCGTTACTGGATCTTTCGGCGCCTGCGACGCGGCAGCACGCCCGTTCCGGGGCATTGATCCGCACCCTCCACCGCGAAGATGAGAAGATTGTCATCTTCGCCTCATGTTCACGGAGGCCTTAATGGGACAGGGTGGAAGCATGCACGTCCCGCGTTTCATCATCCTCTCGTTCTTGGGCCTCCTGCTGGCAGGCACTCTACTTGCGACTGCACTTTTAGCCTCCACTACCGAACCTGAATTGGGTGACTCGATAGTTGTTACCCCGTTGATCGTCCCGGGCACCGCACCGCAGGCCACCAGCTCAGCGATCCCCTCACCCAAGCCGCAAAACACGAACTCTCCGTCCAGCTCCCAAGAAGCCCCCGCCAGCGTCGAACCGGGGGCCGTGCCAGTCCCCGCCTGCGTTATTGCCGTCGGGTCCGACGACTGTGTTGACGAGGTCGACGGCGCTGACGACTCAGACGATGGCGACGACGACGACGGCGTTGTAGGCAATGAGTAAGGGCGGCTACCCCGGGCTGAGTGCGCGGGGACGCATCATCGGTGCCATGGTGGTGTTGTTGGCGGCCGCCTTCAGCGCCTCCCTCATGTGGTCGGCGCAAGTACTTTCATCCAAGACCGACGCCATGGTCGCCGACCGGCTGACGCACGCCGCCGCCAGCTTCCGCGCCTTTTCCCTCTCCCCATCCGGCCGCTATCAACATACCGTGGATGAATTGTTGACCCGCTACATGCAGGACACCGCCACCTACCCGATGGAAACGCAATTCTCCCTTTTGGACGGTGCACCCCACCGACGCACTCCGGGTGAGCCTGCGGTTCGGCTGGATTTGGACCAGGAATTCCTCGCCCGGCTGAGTGGCCAGGACGCCCCGACACACGGCACGTTGCAAACGGCAATGGGTGAGGCCGCCTACGCCGCCATTCCAGTGCAGGTTCTGGGAGATCCGCATTCGGGCATGCTGGTCTACATCCAATTCCGCAGTGCCTTGTCGCAACCGCTGTACAGCTCGCTGGGAATTTTCGCCGGCGCGAGCGCACTGGCGGTGGTGGGGGCCGCGTTGGCCGCATGGTTCATCGCGGGCCGGGTGCTCTCTCCCGTCCGGCTGGTGCGGGAGACGGCCGATTCCATCACCGAGACGGACCTGCGCCGCAGGATCGAAGTAGTTGGCCGCGATGACGTGGCCGCACTGGCCAGCACATTCAACCGCATGCTGGACCGATTGGAAACCGCCTTCACCACCCAGCAGCATTTTGTCGACGACGCCGGACACGAACTGCGCACCCCCATCACCGTGGTGCGCGGCCATCTGGAAATGATGGGGGACTCCCCAGAGGAACGCAGCGAGACCATAGCGCTGGTTACGGACGAGCTGGACAGGATGAGCAGGATCGTCAACGACCTGTTGCTGCTGGCAAAAGCCGAACAGCCGGACTTTATTGTTCGCGATGAAGTGGACGTCATGGACCTGCTCGTGGATACCTTGGCAAAGGCGCGGATGCTGGGCCCACACCATTGGGTCATTGACGAGCTGGCCGAAGGTCCAGTGCTGGCGGACGGGCAACGGCTGACCCAAGCGCTCATGCAGCTGGCCACGAATGCCGTCTCCCACACCCCACCAACAGGGACCATTGGGATGGGTTCGCGCATCCTGTCGGACTCGCTGGTGCTGTGGGTCCGCGACACCGGCGCCGGCATGACCGGGATCGAGCAGGAGGGCATCTTTGAGCGATTTCGCCGTGGAGCTGGACGCCGCACCTCCCCCGGCGCCGGGCTGGGGCTGACCATTGTAAAATCCATTGTGGACGCGCACGGTGGCCAGGTGCGGGTGCAAAGTATCAAGGGTGCCGGCAGCACCTTTGAACTTTCGCTGCCACTGTTGCGTCCGGAAGGCCCGGAGGAATCCGACGAATCATGATGACAGCCAAGCGCCAGGAAGGCCCACAGTGAACCGCATTCTGATTGTCGAAGACGAGGAGCGCATCGCCACTTTCGTGCAGAAGGGCCTGAACAGCAAGGGCTTTGTCACCAAGGTAGTCGGCGACGGCCAATCGGCCTACCACGAAGCCTCCTCCCGGCTGCACGACTTGCTCATCCTGGACATCGGGCTGCCGGACATGGACGGGCTGACGGTGCTCCACCGACTGCGGGAGGAACGGGTGTCCATCCCTGTGATCATCCTCTCCGCGCGCAGCTCCGTCAGCGACAAGGTCGCAGGACTGGTCGGTGGCGCCGACGACTACCTGCCCAAACCCTTCGCCTTTGAAGAATTGCTTGCGCGGGTGAGGCTGCGTCTGCGCGGACATGTGTTGGAAGATCAGAGCGGCCTCAAGGCCGGCGGTCTCATCCTTGATCTGCGCACCCGCAGGGCCCTGGTGGATGGCGTGGCCAAGGACCTCAGCGCCCGCGAATTCGCTCTTGCCGAGACCCTGTGCCGCCACCGGGACCAGGTGCTGTCCCGGGAGCAGCTTCTCTCCCAAGTCTGGGGCTTTGACTTTGACCCGGGCTCCAACGTGGTCGATGTCTACATCAGATATTTGCGCAAGAAGCTCGGGGCTGAACGGATCGAGACGGTCCGCGGCATGGGGTACCGGATGCGCACCGACTAAGCCAGATGAGAGGGCTCTCATGTGCGTCTCCTTTTCGTCTCATATCGGTGCGAAAGAATGAACTCAAGCAAACATCACTTGAATCATAAGGAGAACCATGTTAGCCCTCTGGGTGGCATTGGCCGCAAACTTGATCTGCATCGTCACGCTTGTCTACGCCGTGTATTTCCCCCGCTACCACCGGCGCGACTTGGCACTGGCCTACATTTGCCTGAACGTGGGCATCATGATGGTGACCATTCTGCTCACCAGCAGCCCAGCCGCCGTGGGCCTGGGCTTGGGGCTCTTTGGTGTCCTGTCCATCATCCGGCTTCGCTCGGACACCCTCACCCAAGGCGAAATTGGCTACTACTTTGCCGCCCTGGTCCTGGGTCTGCTCAACGGACTGCACCCGGACCCGGCATGGCTGGCCCCGGTCCTCTCCGTGGTCCTTGTCGCCACTTTGTACGTTGCAGACCACCCGAAAATTTCCCCGAGCACCCGCCGCCAGACCATCACCTTGGACCGCGGCTATGCCAACGAGGCAGAACTGAAGCAGGCTCTGGAAACACTGCTGGGCGCCAGGGTCATGCGCATTGAAGTTGTTGCCCTGGACATGGTCCGCGACCTGACCATCGCCGACGTTCGCTACAAGGCCTTCTCGACCAAACGCGCCGGCAAGTCCCGGCACACCCTCGCCGCGGACCAGCAGGATTCGGTCGGCTCCCTCATTGCCGCACCCCATCCTGGCACCGCACCCCACTCTGATAACGCACCGGCGTACCCGCCGGCACCGGTTGAGGCCTCATACAACTACAGCGGAACGCGCTCATGAAAACGCACCCGCGGGTCGCTTTCCAGAGTTGCGCGGATGTGCTGGGCAGCCAGTTGGCGAACCGTGGGCCGATCAGCCTGGCGGAAGTCAATGAGGAGGCAGCCCTGCAGCGCCGAGTTGACAAGAAGTTCCTGCTGACCGCCGCCGAACTGGCTGCGCTGATCGATCGGCTCGATGACGACTTTCGAGTCATGGACATCGACGGCCGCCGCGTCTTCGGCTACAGCTCCACCTACTTTGACACCCCGGACTTTGACCAGTTTCGCGCCCACCGGCAGGGACGCCGTCGCCGTTACAAGGTGCGCAGCCGCACCTACCTCGACTCCGGATTGTGCATGTTTGAGACCAAGCTCAAGGGCTCGCGCGGGGAGACGGACAAACACCGCATCCGCTACCCGTTGGAGGACCGGAACCGGATGAACACCGACGCCCGCGACTTCCTGGCCGAGCTGTTGGACACCCAGTATGGGATTCCGATGCCGGAGCTGGAGCCGGTCATGGCGATCGACTACCGCCGCGGCACCCTCGTCAACCCCACCAGCCAGGAACGCCTCACCCTCGACGTGCAGTTGCTGTGCCGGGACCGCAGCCAGGAAGTGGCCGGCCCCAACTTGGTGGTGGTGGAAACCAAGTCCGCCGACGGCCGTGGCGTGGCGGACAGGGTCCTGGCCGAAATGGGCATTCGAGAGGTGAGCATGAGCAAATACTGCGTGGGCATTGCCATGCTGCACCCGCAGCTGCCGGCCAACCGTTGGAGCAGGCTGCTGCGGGAGAACTTCTCGTGGCAGCGCGAAGGCGCCCCCGGCCATCTCGGAACACAGGCCCTCGCCGCCTGAGTCCTGGTGCCTGAATCCTGCAGCCTTCGCGGGACGTGCAAGGAACCCGGGAGGGATCAGCGACCCAGGGCCATGATCCTTCCCACGGCCGCCACCAGCTCGTCGGCGGCGGTGTCCAGCGCAGCGTCGCCCACCTCGGCGCCGAAGCTAAAGCGCAGGGCGGTCTGTGCCACGGAGCGTTCAACGCCCATGGCCGTGAGCACGTCCGAGGGCTCGTCGGAGCCGGCGGCGCACGCCGATCCGGAGGAGCAGATGATGTCCCGCCGCTCCAGCTCCAAAAGCACGGACTCCCCGCTGGTGCCCGGCAGGCAAAACGAGGCAATCCCCGGCAGGCGCCGGACGGGGTGTCCCGTCAGCACCGCTCCGGGCACCCTGTCCAGAACCTGGGCAATGAAGCGATCACGCACCTCGGCGGTCCCGGCTGCAGCGGCGGCCCTGTCCGATTCCGACAGCGACAACGCCGTGGCCAGCGCGACGGCGAACGCCACGTTTTCGGTCCCGGAGCGGGTTCCGCGTTCCTGCCCACCGCCGTGGACCAGCGGTTCGCACGGCACGCCGTCACGCAAGTACAGCAGCCCCACACCCTTGGGCGCGCCGAGTTTGTGCCCTGACAGCGCCATCGAATCCGCGCCCAGTGCACGCACATCCAGTTCCAGCCAGCCACCAGCCTGCACGGCGTCGCTGTGGAAGGGGACACCCATGCCGGATGCCACGGCGGCAAGCGCGGGGATGTCCTGCACGGTGCCAACCTCGTTGTTGGCGTACATGACGGAGGCCACCGCAACATCGGATCCCGGTGCTACATCAGATCCCGGCTCCAGAACGGAACCCGCCCCGCGCCCGTCTGAACCCGCCCCGCCAAGGAGGTGTCCGGCGTCGTGCCCGGAAGTATTCTCGGGAATACCGGCGAGGACGGCGGCAAAGACCTCGGGATCGACCACAGCCTGGGCATCCACGGGCACCACATCAACCGCAAAACCGTGGATGCGGCGCAGGTAGTCGGCCGAATCTGCGATGGCAGGGTGCTCGATGGAGCTGATCACGATGCGGTTGCGGCGGGGGTCGGCTGCCCGCCGGGCCAAGGCGATCCCCTTCAATGCCAGGTTGTCCGCCTCCGTGCCACCGGAAGTGAAAGTGAGCTCCTCGGCATGGCAACCAAGCACCCCGGCGGCCTGCGCCCGGGCACCGGCCAACGCGGCGGCGGCCGCCTCCCCCAGCCCGTGGTGGCTGGAGGGGTTGCCGAACTGGTTGGTCAGGAACGGGAACATCGCCTCGATCGCCTCGCGGCGGACGGGGGTGGTGGCGGCGGCGTCAAGGAAAATCATGCTCACGCCTCGACGGCGATGTCCAGGCCCAAATCAAGGGCGCGCACGCTGTGGGTCAGGGCACCGACGGAGATGATGTCCACTCCTGTGCGGGCAATGCCGGCGATGGTGGACAGGTTCACGTTGCCGCTGGCCTCCACCAGGGCCCGGCCGTTGACAAGCGCCACGCCCTGAACGAGTTCGGCGTTGCTGAAGTTGTCGAGCATGATGGTGTCCACGCCGGCCGCCAACACGGGCTCGATCTGCTCGATGGAGTCCACCTCCACCTCGAAGTGGACGGTGTGCGGCAGTTGCGCCCGCACGCCTGCGAGCGCTGCGGTGAGCTTGGTGGCATCACCTCCGGTGAGCACGGCCAGGTGGTTGTCCTTGGCGAGCACCGCGTCGGAGAGTGAGAAGCGGTGGTTGTGCCCTCCCCCGCAGCGCACTGCGTAGCGTTCCAGTGCGCGCAGCCCGGGGGTGGTCTTGCGGGTGTCGGTGACGCGCGCCTTGGTGCCCTCAATGAGCTTGGCGTACTCGGCGGTCTGGGTAGCAATGGCGCTCATGCGCTGGGTGAGGTTCAGCGCGATGCGTTCGGCTGTCAGCACGCCGCGGGCCAGCCCTGCCACGCGCATGAGCCGCTCCCCCGCCGCGAACGGCTGCCCGTCGGCGACAAGCTGTTCCACTTCGGCGTCGGGATCCTGCATGGTCATGGCTGCGGTGAACACGTCCCCGCCGGAAAAGATGCCGGGTTCGCGTGCCACGAGCCAGGCCGTGGCCTTCGCGGCAGCCGGCAACAGCGTGTCGGAGGTGATGTCGCCGTACGGTGCGTCCTCCACAAACGCCGCTCGCAGGATGTTGTCCACAATCGCACCCGGCAGGGTTGGCAGCGGCGCCGTGGCGGTGTGGACTGAAGAAACAAGTTCGAGCGCGTTCATACGGTTTCGCTTTCAAGGACGGGAAGGCTGGTGGGAAAGTGGGGCAGTTTGGCTTCGGCGGCGGCATTCACAGCGTTCACAGCATTCACGGCGTTCACGGCGTTCACGGCGTTCACGGCGAGGCGGGGATCCGCGGGCCGCCCGGCAATCGGAGGCTCCGGGAAGTCGCTGCGCTGGTGGGCGCCGATGGAATTTTCCCTGGCCAGGGCGGCGTGCACCAGCAGTTCGGCGGCCAGGAGAAGGTTTTCAAGCTCGGCGGCCGACCGTGCATCAGCGGATGCGGCCATGGGCTGTGAACGCCATGCGGCGATTTGTTCGCTTGCTTGGCGGAGCCCGTCCGCGTCGCGGACCACGCCGACGTGTGAACTCATCAGACACTGCAACGCAGCCAGCGAGGGAGTCATTTGCTCGGCGACACCTGGATGAGGGACATGCCGCCCTGTGCCGTCCAGCGGACTTGATGTTGCTTGTGCTGCCCCGCCGGGTTGCGCCGCGCCGGGTTGCGCCACCGTGGACAGTTCCCCCGTGGACAGTTCCCCGGTGGACAGTTCCCCGGTGGACAGTTCCCCGGTGGAGGCGAGGAAGGACTGCACCGCGCGTCGGCCAAAGACCAGCCCTTCGAGGAGCGAGTTGGAAGCTAACCGGTTCGCACCGTGGACGCCCGTGCAAGCCACCTCCCCCGCGGCGAACAATCCGGGCAGGGAAGTGCGGGCCTGCAGGTCCGTCGCCACCCCGCCCATCCAGTAGTGGGCCGCAGGCGTGACGGGTAGCCAGTCGCGAGTCCAATCAAAGCCAAGCGCACCGGTTGTGGCGTCAATGGTGGGGAACCGCCGGGCCAGGTAGCCTGCACCATTGGCCGTCTCCACGCCCGTGGCATCCAGAAAAACAGTTTCCCCTGGTGCTGCGTCGATGCTCCGCAGGTGGGCAGCGATGCTGCGGGAGACCACGTCGCGGGGAGCCAAGTCGCCTGCGGGATGGTAGCGGGGCATGAACCGTTCCCCGTGCCTGTCGCGCAACACTGCCCCGGCGCCTCGCACGGCCTCGGACACCAGGAAGTTCCCGCCCATGGCCAGGGCGGTGGGGTGGAATTGGAAGTACTCGAGGTCGGCCGCCGCAGCGCCTGCACGCACCGCGGCGGCCAGGCCGTCGGCCGTGGCCACGGAAGGATTGGTAGTGAACTCAAAGAGCTGGCCGGCTCCACCGCTGGCCAGCAGGACGGCATCACCGTGCAGTGTGTCGCTGCCGCCATCCGCTGTCAGGAGGCTGACTCCCGTGACACGGCCGCCGTCGAGCACGAGGTCCTTCACGAAGGCGTGCTCCAGGATGCGGATGGTGCCCAGCGCCGCTGCGTCATGCACGGCGCGAATGAGCCCGTCGGCGATGGCGGCACCGGTGGCGTCTCCGCCCGCGTGCAGGATGCGCGCCGCCGAGTGGGCGCCCTCCAAACCCAAGGCACGACGCCCCGTGGCACTGTCTCTGTCAAAGGCCACGCCGAAACGTTCAAGCGCGGCAATGTCTCCGGCTGCCTCCGTGCACAGGATCCGCACGGCTTCCGGGTCGCACTGCCCGGCGCCAGCCGTGAGCGTGTCCGCAATGTGTGCCTGCACCGAATCCCCGGGGGCTGCCTCCCCCGGGCCCAGCACGGCGCAGATGCCGCCTTGGGCAAAGTGGGTGTTGCTGTGCTCCAGTGCACCCTTGCTGACAAGGCTCACGCGCATCCCGGACTCTGCGCCCAGCAGGGCGCCGTAGAGCCCGGCGATGCCGCCGCCCACAACGATCAGGTGCGAGTTGCTCATGCCCCTGCGGCTGTCTTGGGCCCAATAGTCTTTGGCAGCGCCGAGAGCATCCGTTCCAGGGCAATGCGTGCGTTGACTGCGGTGGCTTCAGGAACGGTGATCTGGTTGTGCACCACGCCAACAACCAAGCCCTCCAGGACCCAGGCCAGGTAGCCGGGGTGGATCCTGTACATGGTTGAGCAGGGGCAGATGACGGGATCCAGGCAGAAGATGGTGTGTTGCGGGTATTGGGCGGCCAGCCGGTTGACCATGTTAATCTCGGTTCCGATGGCAAAAGTGCTGCCGTCCGGGGCGCCTTGGATCGACTTGAGGATGTAGTCGGTGGAACCGGCCTCGTCGGCGGCGTCCACCACCTCCATGGGGCATTCCGGGTGCACCACCACGCGCACGCCCGGGAATTCCACGCGGGCCTGCTCGATCTGGGCCACCGTGAAGCGCTTGTGGACCGAGCAGAAGCCCTGCCACAGCACCACCTTGGCGTCCTGCATGATTTGTTCGCTGTTCCCGCCCAGCGGCATCCGGGGATTCCACAGCGGCATCTCCTCCAACGGAATTCCCATCGCCTTGGCGGTGTTGCGGCCCAGGTGCTGGTCGGGGAAGAACAGCACCCGCTGTCCGCGCTCATATGCCCACTCGAGCACGGTCGAGGCGTTGGAAGATGTGCAGACAATTCCGCCGTGCTCGCCACAAAACGCCTTGAGCGCGGCCGATGAGTTCATGTACGTGACGGGGATGACCGGAACCCGGCCGTCGGCGTCGGGCTCGGTGCCGTACAGGGCCTCCAGCTCCGCCCAGCACGCCTCCACCGAGGGGAGGTCAGCCATGTCTGCCATGGAGCAGCCCGCGGCCAAGTTGGGCAGAATCACCGACTGGTGGTTCCCGGAGAGCATGTCCGCCGTCTCGGCCATGAAGTGCACGCCGCAAAAGACGATCGCTTCAGCCTCCGTTCGGGTCTTGGCAGCGTTGGCCAGCTGGAAGGAATCGCCCACAAAGTCGGCGAACGCCACCACCTCGTCGCGTTGGTAGAAATGCCCCAGCACGACGACGCGTTCCCCAAGTTCTTCTTTCGCGGCGAGAATGCGCAACTCAAGGTCGGCGTCGGAGGCGTCCTTGTACTCCTGCGGGAGCTGTCCCTGCTGCGGGGTGGCGGCGGGGGCCGTGTCCTCGTTGGAGGCACCGGGACCATAGCCGGGGGTGCCTGCGAGCGCCTCCGCCAGATCGAATTCCCAGGGACCCTGGGCAAGGTCGTCGTCGCAGCTTTCCTGGGCGCGGCCGGGCACGCCCACGGGCAGGGCCTGCTCTCGGGTGATGAGCTGGATGGTGGTGTTCACGGATGTCATGGCTTGCTCCAAGGTGTGAGGCAGTGAAGGTATGAGGCAGTGGATGAAGAGGGTGAAGTTGCGGGAGTTGCTGGAGGAAATCGCGGGCTGGTGTTGGTCTGCGCTGTGGTCGCCCGGCTACAGGCTGGAGGCGGGTCCTCCGGAGTGGTCGGAGTGGGGATCCCCGGCGTAGCGGTACAGCCGGGGCGGACGGTGCTTGCCACCCTGGAGGAACTCGTCGGTGGGTTCAATGTGCGGCGTCTGCATGAGCTGGCGGCGGAAGTTGGCCGGATCCACGCTGCGGTTGAGCACCGCCTCGTACACCTCGCGCACCTGGGCCAGGGTGAACTTTTCCCCTACGAAGTGGTAGGCGATGGAACCATAGGCCATCTTGTTCCGCAGCCGCCACAATGCGTAATCAACAATCCGGTTGTGGTCAAAGGCCAACTCTTGCAGGCCGTCGGCGCGAAACCACTTCACGTTCTCCGACTCCTGCGCCTCTTCGGCCTCGGTGGAGGCAAGCAACGCCCAGTACGCAATCGAGACGACCCGCTGGCTCGGGGAACGATGCAGTCCGCCAAAGGCATACAGCTGCTCCAGGTAGCTCGGCGCCAGTCCCGTGGTGTCCTGCAGGTTCCGGGCCGCGGCGTCGAGCAGGGAATCCGCCTGCATCAGGGGCCCGCCGGGCAGCGCCCACTGGCCCTTGAACGGTTCGCGAATGCGTCGCACCAACGGTAGCCACAAGGAGGGCCGGCCACTGTTTTCACTGGGGCGCAGGGCGAAGATGACAGTGGAGATGGCCAGCGCCGGGGGCTGGACAAGGCGCTCGCTGATGTTTGCCGCGCTGACGAATTGTGTTCCCACCATGGACGTACACCCCGCTTTCGTAGTTAGGGTCATTTTGACTACAACTGATTTTACGACGCTGAGCGCCCTGTGCCAAATTTCCGTTCCCGGCGGCTGCCTGCTCCGGCTTTGGCGCAGGAACCGCATGGGGGATAATTCTTGACAGGGATCAGACTTCCCGCTCCACGGCACAAGCGGCCGGCACCTGACAAAGAAGGCCATCCCTTTCATGAACCACGCACCCGCGACTGTCACGGCCGCGCCCGCAACCACCGGCCTGGGCAACTCCCTCAAACAACGCCAGCTGACCATGATGGGCCTTGGCAGCGCCATAGGCGCCGGGCTCTTCCTGGGTTCCGGCGAGGGAATCATGATGGCGGGCCCCGCCGTCCTGATCTCCTACCTGGTGGCCGGGACGCTGATTATTTTGGTCATGTGGGCACTGGGCGAAATGGCGGCGGCCAATCCCAATTCGGGCGCCTTCTCCGTCTACGCGGAAAAGGCCATGGGCAAGGACGCCGGCGCAACGGTGGGCTGGCTGTGGTGGCTGCAGCTGGTGGTGGTGATTGCCGCCGAGGCACTCGGAGCCGCCCAGCTCCTCGTTACCGTGTGGCCGGTGTTGCCGGCATGGGCCCTGACGCTGATCTTCATGGTTGTTTTTACGGCCGTCAACCTCACCTCGGTGAAAAACTACGGCGAGTTCGAGTTTTGGTTTGCGCTTTTGAAAGTCGCTGCCATTGTGCTGTTCCTGGCCTTTGGCGTTGCCTTGCTGCTGGGAGTTGTCCCCGGTGCGGCCTCCCCCGGCCTGGACAACCTCTTCAACCACGGCGGCTTCGCCCCCACCGGCATGGCGGGCATCGCCACAGCGCTCTTTGTGGTGGCCTTTGCCTTTGGCGGCACCGAGATAGTGGCCGTGGCCGCTGCTGAAACAACCAACCCGGAACGCAGCGTGACTGTGGCCGTCCGCACGGTGGTGTGGCGGATCATGGTGTTTTATGTCGGCTCAATCTTCATCATCGCCGCAGTGCTGCCCTGGACGTCGGAGGCGCTGCTCTCCCCGTTCGCCGGCGTCTTGAACGTTGCGGGGCTGCCGTGGGCCGGCACCGCCATCACTCTGGTTGCCGTGGCCGCGCTGCTCTCGGCCCTGAACGCCAACCTCTACGGCGCCTCGCGCATGATCTACTCGCTGGCGGATCGCCAGGAGGCACCCCGGATTTTTTCCAGCACCAACAAGCGCCACGTGCCGGTTGCCGCCGTCGTCGTTTCCGTGGCTTTTGGCTTTGTGACGGTGGTCTGGGAACTGCTTTACCCGGACACCGTATTGAAGGTCCTGTTGAACCTGGTGGGTTCAACCTGCCTGGTCATTTGGGGTTCGGCCCTGCTTTCTCAGTTCATCCTGCGCCGCCGCGCCGACAGGGACGGCACGGCCCTGCCCCTGCGCATGCGCGGCTTCCCGTGGCTGACGCTGGCCGGTCTTGCGCTTTTGTTGGCGATCTTTGCCGTCGGCTTCAGCGACCCGGCCGGTCGCGGACAGCTTTTGAGCACGTTCAGCCTGGTGGCCGTGATCGCCCTTCTGAGCAAGCTTTCGCGCAACCGCCGGCAAAGGTTGGCCGTCGACCGCAGCTAGCTTGCCCGCCGCGGGGCAGTCTTCGCTATTGTTGATGTACGACGGCGGCACTGTCCACCGCGGGAAAGGCTGGGCAATGATTTCCGCTGGCAAACACTCGGCAGCAGCGACTCCACACCGCACCGAAGGCGACCCGGCAGGACTGCATGTTGTGGTTTTCGAGAGCGATAACCCTGCAGCGCTGCCACCTGTTTTCCTCATTCACGGCTTCGCCTCCTCGGTGGAGCTGAACTGGGTCAAGACGGGCTGGGTAAAGTTCCTCACCCAAGCGGGGCGACGTGTCATCAGTGTCGATTTGCCGGGGCACGGCCGCAGCTTGTCCCCCTACGACCTTGATTCCTACACGCCAGGCAAAATCCGGGCCGATCTGCTGCAAATCCTTGTTGATCAAGGCGTGCGACCGCTCACGGACGACGACCCCGCCAGCGGGGTCGACCTCATTGGATACTCGCTTGGCTCGCGGCTGGCATGGGAGTTTGGCGCCACACAGCCGGAACTGGTGCGAAGAATGGTTTTGGGCGGACCCAACCCCGAGGACCCCTTGGCTGATTTTGATCTCCGGGCCGCCCAGGATTTCCTCAACGACGGCACCCCCATCGCCGACGAATCCACGGCATGGCTGCTGAACATGGCCCAGGTGGTTCCCTCCAATGACACCTTTGCCCTGCTGGCGCTTGTCCAGGCAGTGAAGATGGAACCCTTCGATCCCACGGACGCCGTGCCGGACATGCCCATCCTGTTAGTCGCGGGAGAACTGGACGAGCGAGCCCGCAGCATGAGCCGGCTGGCTGCGCTGAGTCCCAATGCCCAGCAGCTTGTCATCGCCGGGCGCACGCACAACAACACGGTGACCGCACGCGAGTTCAAGGAAGCGGCGATCAGCTTCCTGGCGTAACCAAGTTCTGCGGGCGCACGAAGGCGATGTGCTCACCACCCGACCGTACCCGGGCCGCCCTTGAACGGACCCACGACGTGCCGGGTGATCCAGCCGCCGTAGAAATCGCCAGCCTGGAAAGTCACCTGCTCGTCGTTGATCTCGCAGGAATCCATGCGCCCCGGATAGAGGGCCACCCTGGAACTGAGGGCTTCGAAACCCCGGGTGGGTTCCGGGTAGGTCCATCCTCCCCGCGAAATGTGGACTCCACCGGCAACGACGTCGAAGTAGTGCGCTACGCCCTTGAACTCGCAGAAGCTGGTGCCCTGAACCGGGACCAGCACACTTGCAGGGAAAGAGTCCAGCGGCACATAGTAGACCGGGGGATGGCTCGTCTCCAGGACGCGCACGGAAGCGGTGGTGTCGACAATCACCTGTCCCCCAAGCCGCACAACCACGCGGTCCGTTCGCGGCTCGGCCCGTGGCGGCCGCGGGTAGTCCCACACCGATTCCTGGCCGGCCTCGGGCTGGATGGGTTGGGGGCGCCGGAAGGAGCCGGAAAAGCTGTGGTTTGGGGTCATGTCCGCATCGTGCCACCTTCCACTGGGACGGTGCTGTGAACTCCAGCGGGAGTCTTTGTTGCTTCACGCGCACAACCATTACTCTCCAATGGAGCCGTCAAGCAGCTCGCGAACCGCATCCGCATGGCCCGCGTGTCGCGCCGTCTCGTTGATCAGGTGCAGCACAACCCAGCGGAGGTCTGTGCCAAGTCGCATGCTGCAAGGCGTTGAAAGCGACGCTGCCGCGCGGATCACTGCGTCGGTGGCAGCTCCGCGCTGCTCGTAGGCGGCCTTAGCGCCGGAGAGTGTCAGCTCCGGGCCAGGTTCGAACTCGGAGTCCATTCTCTCGGTGCTGCGGCCGAGGATGCCCCCGTCGATCCAGCGCCACTCAACGTGGGTCAGATGGTTGACGATCCCGAGCAAACTGATCAAGGCTCCTTCCGGTCGCCATCGCGCTTGGTCGTCGCTGATGCCGGCGAGCTTGCGCAGGACTGCCCCGCGCAGGTAGCCCAGCCAGCTGAGCAGAAGTTCACGCTCGTCGTCCGATCCTCCGGGAAAACCGATGTCCTCATCGACGGACACGCGGACACCCGTCCAACGTTTTGTCTGCGAGTACGAACAGCGTCGGGCTGATCATGGTCAGCACATTCAGGCCCGCACTGGGGTCTCCGCCACGGCTATCAACCGCAGCAGTGTCTGTGCAATTGCGTGCTTGTTGCGTGCGGGCCAACGCAAAACTCGCAGAAACAATCGACCGGGCACCGACCAGTACGTGTAGTCGAACGACTCGGTTACCCGGGTGCCTGCGTCGTGGGGTTCCAGTTCGTAACGCCAGCGCTGAGGTTCGAAGTGGCGCCATGCGATGAGTCGGTTCGATTCAAATTCCACCACCCTGTTGGTGACACGGTACCGAACGCCCCACAGCCGCATGGACACGGTGAACGTTGAGCCGATGGCGAGCTGCGGTGGACCCTTGCGAAGGTGGCGCACGGTATTGGACCCGTCGATCGCGGGATGCTGTGACGGATCGCTGAGGATCGCGAAAATGACCGCAGCCGGGGCCGCAATGAAGATCGAGTCCTTCTCCACCTGCCCAGTCATTGACCAAGAATACTCCGCTATCGGGGCGGTCCGGGGTGTCTGGCGTGAGCAGTGGGCGGACGGCGGGAAAACAGCCCGCGGACGTCGGCCCGGTGAACCCAGGCGAGGTGGGCCTAGTGAACCCGTGCGAGCTGGCGGCGCAGGACCACAGCGGCAAGAAGTCCGAGCAGGAACAACGTGGTTGCGGCAATGATTGGCACGATGAAGGCCGTGTGATAGCCGGAGGTTTCCGCCAGCGCCCCTGACAGCGCCGAGCCCAGTGCCGTGCCGCCAACGATGCCGCTGGCAAGAACTGTCATGACGGTGCCCATCCACTGCGGCGGGGCAACAACGCTGCCCACGCTGAAAATCGTCACCATGGCGGGACCCACCGGGAGCCCCACCAGAAGCAGCACCCACGCCATCTGGCCCAGCGACGACGGAGCCAGGAATGCCACACTGCCGGCAGCCATCATGCCCGCAGTCAGCACCCACCGCCACACGTTGCTGAACGAGACCGGCCAGTAGGCAACGGACAGGGCGGTGGCTGCCGAGCTTGCGCCCATGATGGCATACATGAGCCCCGCTTGGTCCACCGACCCGTAAACACCGGTAAACGCCGTCAGCGCAGTTTGGGCCGAGCCAAAGAACGTTCCCATGCACACCATGGCCGCCACCGGTACCGCCACGAGCAGCCACTTGGGCCGCTCCTTGGAGACGTAGCCGGCGTTGCCCACCATGCTGCCTACCACCGGTCGGCCACTGACGCTTTCCGCTGTGGGGTGCAGGGCAAACAGTGTTACCAGTACCGCCGTCATGACGGCTGCCAAAACAAGCGGTAGCCACGGCGCCACCAGCGACGCCAACAAGCCAACCAGCGCCGGCCCCAGCACAAACGTCACTTCATCGGCAGTCCCTTCCAAGGACAGTGCCGTATCCACCATGGGGGCCCGCTCCTTGGCCGGCAGTCTTTTGCTCAACGCCATCCAGCGCACCCGCGACAGCGGACCGACTTGCGGTGAGCTGCCACCCGCCAGGAACGCCGTCAGCAGCACGACCACCGTTGACCCGTCGGTGAGTTGGGCACCATCTCTCGGCAGCAGCGAATAGGCGAGGACCACCACGGCAGCCACCAGCAGCGCATTGACCACGGCAGCAACCAGCAGCACCCGCTTTTGTCCCAAGTGGTCTGCCAGATAGCCCACCACGGGCGCCCCCACGGCCGCGCCTATGCCTATGCTGCCCGCTGCGAAGCCGCCGATGGCGTAGGAGTTGCTGACGAAAGTGACCATGGTCAGCACACCGATGGTCAGCATCGCCAACGGAACGCGGGCAAAGAGGCCCAGCGGAATGTAGCCAGGCCCGGCCAATCGGGGCAACACCGAGTACCGGCCTCCCTTGATGGCAGGGGCTGCGGACGCGGGTGCCTGCGGGGACAACGACGGACTCAATTTTTCTTTCTCAGCTTTCTTGCCCGGGGTCGCGCGAATTTCAAGCACAGGCACTCCGTGTGGCAAAGTCCTGCCAAGTCTACCTGTCTACGGCGCGGCGGCTCCCGCCATTTTCAACTCCAGGGTGGAGCCGTTGCGGCCCTTGTGGACGTGCAGGTGCAACGGAATTCGCTGCTTCATCTCGGCAACATGGCTGACGAGTCCCACCACTCTTCCCCCATCACGCAATCCTTCCAGCGCATCCATGACCTGCTCCAGCGATTGTTCGTCGAGGCTGCCAAAGCCTTCATCGACAAAGAGTGTTTCAATGTCCAGCCCGCCGGACTCGTAGTGGACCACGTCGGAGAGCCCCAGGGCCAGCGACAAGGACGCCATGAACGACTCGCCGCCGGACAGTGTCGCGGTGTCGCGACTGATGCCTGTCCATTCGTCGACGACTTCCAAGCCGAGCCCCGATTTTCTGTTGCCGGACTTTGCGTCGCTGTGGCGCAGCGTGTAGCGGGCGTCGCTCATGGTGGCCAGCCGCGCGGAGGCAGCGTGCGCCACCTGTTCCAAGCGTGCGGCAAGGACATAGCTGCTCAGGGTCATCTTCAATTTGTTGTCCCCCAGTCCGCGCACGGCATCCGCGAGACCTGCCACCAGTTCGGCTCGTTCACGCAAGGGGGCAACGGCCTTCTCCAGTGCCGCAAACGCGGTTTCAGTGGCCGCGACTTGTGCTGCAGCCTCCCGCGCCATCCCTGCCGAGAGGGCTTGTGCCCGCGCTTGTGTTTGGGCAACCTTGGTATTCCCTGCCAGCATTTCGATGCCTGCCTCCGTGGGCGCGGCGATGTTCGCGTCGACTTCCTTTTGGGCGGAAACGACCTCTGCAGCGGCCAGCCTGTCCGCATTGACGTCAACCGCGCGTGCATGGTCCTTCAAGTCCTTCTCCAGGGCGGCTGCCGCTGCCGGGGCGAGCAATGCCTCCTGCACGGCTGCCGCGTCTGCAAAGACGGAGTCGGCGAGCGCCTCCCCCTGTGCGGCGGCGGCGTCTTTCGCAGCCGCCAGCGCCGTTGTGCGCTGCCGCGCGGCATGCAGCAGCAATTCGCCGAGGGCTTGTGCGTGGTGCAGGGCGGCGCGCCGTGTGGCCAATGACTCGAAACCGTCGCGGGCCAACGCGAGCTGCTGTTCCAAGACGGCAATTTCCTGCACCAGCGCTTCTTGGCCGGTCCGCAGCGAAGCGGCCTGGCCGGCGGCTGTGACCACGTCTTGTTGCGCGTCTCGGATGCGGCCTTGCAGTTCGGCGGCCTCGGCATTCAGTGCTATCAGCTCCGCAACGGCCTCGGTGGCTTGCCGATGCGCAAGCTTCTTGGCCACGACGGCGTTCCGGGCCTCCTCCAGCTCGCCGGCGCCGCCTCGTTCGGCCAAGACGGCGAGGGTGTTTCTGGCTTCCGCGAGCTGTGTGCGGGCCGTACTGGCCGCGGCTTCGCTGATCTCAAAGTTCTGCTTGGCGGCCTTCTCGGCATTGACGAGGTCGGCGCCGGTTCCGGCCAGGAGCGACGGTGCCGGGTGGACGGTGCTTCCGCACACCTGGCAGGGTTCGCCGTCCACCAGGGTGGCAGCCAGTTCCCCGGCTGCTTGGCTGAGCCTGAGGTTGAACGCATCAAGCCAGCTCTCCTTCGCGCTCAGCGCTTTTTCCCGGGCCTGCTCCTGTGCCGCCGTCAGCTTTGCCACCGCGGTGTTTTGCAGTTGGTGTTCCTCAATGGCGGTAACGAGTTGTCCGGCCAGCGCCGCACCTTCGGCGGCGTGCTCCACGTTGTGGCCACCCTGGTGGAGCTCATCCTGTCTTCCCTGCACCTCGTCCAGGCGTATGCCGGCGGCGTCAACGGCCGCCGATTGCTTTTCCTGCAGCTTGCGTGCCCGGGCCAGGGTTTTTACGTTCTTGGCAAGCACAGCGCATTTTTGGCTGTGGGTTGTTTCTTGGGGAAGCGCAGCCTCGACTGCGGCGATCCTGGTGGTCAGGTCGCGGTCAAGGCGTTCCAGGGCTTGTTCGTGGGCGGCAGCTGCCGGCGTGCCCAGCAGTGCGGCGGAAAGTTCGTTGGCGTCCACGTCCTGGGCGGCCGTTGTGGCGCGGGCACGGGCCAGCTCTTGGGCCTTGCCCGCCTTGCCCGCTGCTGCCAGCACGGGGGCCAGAACCTGTGCTGCATGGTGCTGCTCTTGTGTCTGGCGCCATTGCAAGGCCTGCTCGGCAAGTCCCGCCAGCCTGGTCTTTTCGGCCACCGCCGACGCCAACGCCGTGTGCCGGCTGCGGCGTTGCTGGGCTTCCTGCAGGGCATGGGCGGATGCGTCGGAGTGCTGCTGGGACTCCCGGGCCCGCCGGCTGGCCCGTTCCACGGCCAAGGCCAGATGGCCATTGAGCCAGCCGAAGAGCTCCAGCCCGTGCAGCTGGGCACCGTCAAGTGCGTCTTCACCACCCGCCCCAAGGACCTCCCCGGCACCGGCACCGTCTTCAGCAGACTCCCGGGACAGCACTGCCGCCCCTTGGCTGCGGGCGAGCTGCTCTGTGGATGCCAGCTCCCCCAGCCCGGCGGCGACGTCGGCTTGAGCCGCACGGGAGTCGTTGGCCAGGCGTACTTCAAGGTCCTTGTAAATGTCGGTGCCAAAGAGCTTTTGCAGCAGCACTTGGCGTTCCTCGGCGGTGGCACGCAGGAACGCGGCGAAATCCCCCTGGGCCAGCAGCACAACTTTGGTGAACTGCGCCATGTTCATGCCCAGCAACGCCTGAATCTCGGCGGCTGCCTCATCGTTGCGGGTGGATTTCACCACCCATTCGCCATCTGTTTTTTCACGCAAGTGGGTGCTCGCCTGTTCCCTGGTGGTACCGGTGCCGCGCTTGAGCGGCCGCATCCATTCGGGGCTGCGGCGCACTTCCAGGCGCCGACCTCCGGCGCTGAATTCGCACACAACCTCTGGTGCCACCCCCTCGGCTGCATGGTGGCTGCGCAGTTGTGCCTGGGCACCCTGCCGGGCCCCGGGCACCTTGCCATAGAGCGCGTAGGCAATGGCATCCAGGACGCTCGTTTTGCCTGCCCCTGTGGAGCCGTTGAGCAGAAACAGTCCTTGCGCGCCCAACTGGTCGAAGTCAACCACTTCACGCGCAGCAAAGGGACCGAAAGCCTGGATTTCCAAGCGGTGGATTCTCACAGTGCGCTCTCCTGTTCCCGCACGCCGGCCAGTGCCGCGCGCAAAACTTGTTGTTCGCCGTCGTTGGCGCCGCGGTGGCGGACATGATCCAGGAACCCGCAGCACAGCTCCAGTTCGTCGGCCGCCTTCGCGATGCGCGCACCGTAGCTTTGCAGCTGCGACTCCCGCGCGATCTCGGGTGCGAACATCAAGACAAGGGTGTGGGGAAAGCGCGTGCGCAAGCGCTCCATGGCCAGCGCCGGGCGGTCGTTGTCCGTCAAGGTGATTTGGCAGTAGTTCTCCTGCGCGAACGCCCACTTTTCAGCGGAAAGCAGGTCTTCGAGTTTCCCGCTCAAAACGCTCAAAGCACGCTCGGGTGCCCACACTACTTTTTTCACTTCGCCCAGCCCGTCCTGCGTGATTTCCAGCAGCCAGGCACCCTTGGTGTGGGTGGCTTCGGAAAACGAATACGGCAGCGGGGAGCCCGAGTAGCGCACTTTTTCGCTCAGCCGCTGCGGACCGTGCAGGTGGCCCAGTGCCGTGTACGTGAAATGGTCGAACAGGTCCAGCGGCACCGCCCCCACGCCCCCAACGGACAGCTCGCGTTCGCTGGCCGAGGTGATGCCGCCGCTGGCAAAAGTATGGGCCAGCACCACCGAGGCAGTTCCCGGGGCGCGTGTTTGAAGATCTGCGGCAATGCGCTTTACCGCCGCTTCCGTGACGCCGAAGTGGGTGCAATGGTCAACGCCCAGTTCCTCGGCTACCAGCCGGGGTTCAAGGAAGGGGATGCCGTAGATGGCCACCTGCGCAGCAGGGCCGGTGTCGGTTCCGCTGCCCTCGAGGGGCAGCAGGACCGGAGTGTCGAGGTCGGCCAGCCGGGTGCGCAAATGCACTCCGGCCCTCTCGAGCAGGCGCCCGCCAAAGCCCAGGCGGGTGGCCGAGTCGTGGTTGCCGCTGGTGATGACCACCTGCACTCCAGCCGCACTGAGTCTGGACAGGATGCTGTCAAAGAGGTTCACCACGTCCACACCCGGCAGTGCGCGGTCATAAACATCGCCGGCGAGCAGGACCACGTCGACGCTTTCCGCTGCGACGGTGTCAAGGAGTTGGTCGGCAAAACGCTGTTGTGCGGCCAGTGTGCCAACGCCGTGGAAAGACCTGCCCAAGTGCCAGTCTGAGGTGTGGAGTAACTTCATGCTTCTTACGCTAGCGGAGGGCACCGACAATCAAGGACTGCATCCTGCGTCGTGGCGACACGAACTGGTCCTAGCGACGCGGAGACTCCACCACCAGGGCTTCGACGGCGGCAACATTGGCCACTTTGGCTCCGTAAAGAACGGCCACCACCAACAGTGCGCAGGCCATGAAAACCATGACGGATTGAGTGCTGGGCGCGCCAAGGAACAACAGTCCTGCCAGTGAGATGGCCGCCGCCGCAATGCCGCTGACCCACATCGGCTGGACGGCCGCGCGATGCCCGGCCTCCCAGGTGTCTTCATTCACCATGGTCTTGGAAGTGCGAATCCCCACCCACGGGTTCTTCTTGATCCTGCCGGTGGCACAAGCGTGGTTGACCGCAGCAACCCCCAAAGAGCAGAGCGCAAGGAAGAACAGGGAAAAGATCAGCATGTTGCAACACTAGCCGCTCATGCCGACAGCCCGCACAGTGGGCCCGAACCGAAGAGGGTTGCCGGGCGCCCCGTGCGGGCTGTGAAAAAAGCTGCTGGACTACTTTTTAGGGGAGTCGAAGAATTCCTGGGCGTCGTCGATTCCGCCAGCCTCCGACACTTCTTCCGAAGCCGGCCCGGAAGCGGACCCCGAAGTGGACTTCGCAGTGGATAGTGCCCCGTTGTTTGCGCTCGTGCCAGCAAGAGCGCCAGTGTGTTCGCCAGCGTCATCAGCCGTGGCAGCACCGGCGTCGTCCGTCGCTGCGGGCAACCCGGAAGGCAGGGCAACTGCCGGCCCCCTCGACGGGGCGAAGGAGCGGAAGATCGCGGCGGCCAGGGCGGCGCCAAAGAGCGGGGCCAGCCAGAACAGCCACAACTGGCCAAGGGCCCAGGAGTCGGCCACGAACACCACGGAGGTGGCGCGGGCCGGGTTCAGGGACCCGTTGCTCAGCGGCATGGTGATGCCCACGGCCACGGCGAAGGCCAGCCCGATCGCAATGGGGCCCAGAGCCGTCTTGTTGCGCGCCGAAGTGACGCCCAGCACCATGGCGGTCAGCACGGCGACGGCAACAATTTCCACAATCAGCACGCCCACCATGGGCACCTGCGACGGCGAGTGGGAATCAAAGCCGTTGGCCAGTGCGCCGAATAATTTGGCTGTTTCGGGGGTGGCGCCGGCGGGCATGACCTGCATCAAGGCCAGCCACACGACGGAGGCCAGCAGGGCGCCCACCGTCTGGGCCACCACATACAGCACCATGGCGGAGAACTTCAGCCGACCCGCAACGGCCATGCCCAGCGAGAACGCCGGGTTGAAGTAGCCGTTGGAGATGTGCCCGAAGGAAATAATGGCTGCCACCATGGCCAGGCCGTAGGCGAAGCCCACCGTGGTGCCGGCCCCGCCGGCGCTGAAGAGTGCGGTGCCGAGCCCGGCAAACACAATGAAAAAGCTGCCCAGCCCTTCAATGGCAACACGGGTGCTCAGCGGGTAGGCCGGTTCCGTGGCCGTTGCGGATGTAGTCATGGGGTGAAGATCCTTTTCGTGGAAGGGTAATGAATTCCAGGGTTGCAGCCCGGGGGCCGTGGCGGGAGTCTAAAACCCCAGCACCAGCGCCACCACAGTGGCCGCAGCCAGAGCAACTATAGCGATCGATGCTGTGCGTAACATAAGAGCCGGCGGGGCAATGTGCCCGGCCGTCTCCAGCACGCCAACGCCGGCATGGAGGGTGCGGATCCGAATGGAGGCGCACACCACCAGAACAATCGTCGTCAGGCTCGCCATCACGGCGCACACTCCCAGTCCAATGACATGGGCGGAGTGGCCGGGGACAAACAGCCCGGCGACGTCGGCCGAACCCTCGCGCGTCAGCGACAGGGCCCAGCCGCGCCAAATCAACAGGCTGGCAATGACGGCGCTCATGATGGTCCGCCGCCAAGACAGGGCTGTGCGTTCAGGCTGCAGGCCTGGATCCCTGGCCGGGATCGCTGCCGCGCCCATGCCATCTGCGCCCATGCTAAGGACGGACCAGGATCAGGACGGCGAAGACAATGGCTGCCACGGACACCACCACTGTCATGCCGAGCATCAGCCAGGAGTGCGGCAATTCCGCGTCACTGCGCATGGCTTGTTCCTGATGCGCCCAGCGCCTGTAGCTGACAATGGCCAGCACCGCTCCAATGATGGCCAGCACCACGCACAAGACGACGCGGATGGCCGTCGGCGCGATTTCCGGCGCGAGTTGGTCCAGGGCCACGGCTCCGGCCAGCAGTGCCAGCGCGGTGCGCACCCACGCCAGAAAAGTCCGCTCATTGGCCAGCGAAAACCGGTAGTCCGGGGTCTTGCCGGTTCTTCGCCAAGCAGGCTCGCGCATGGATGTCCTCATTCGTTGGTGGTGGTTGCCCAGCTATGAGTCTACTGGGGATCACACAGCAGCCCATGAACGGTAAATTGGAACCATGAACAATCCCGCGCAGACCTCCGCAGCTTCCCCGGCCAGCTTTTCCAGCCGCGTCCAGGGCACGCTCATGGGCGGTGCACTGGGCGATTCACTGGGCTACCAAGTGGAATTCGACTCGCTGGAGCAAATCACTGCCAAGTACGGCTCCTCGATGCTCCTGGACCTGAGCCAGGCCAAGGGGACCGTGCACTTTTCCGACGACACCCAAATGACGCTCTACACCCTCGACGGTCTTCTGGACGTGCTGGAGTGGGCCAATGGCGGTGTCGGTGCCGACATCAATGCCTGCCAGTGGCTGGCCTACCTGCGCTGGCTGAAAACCCAGGGCGTTCCGGCTCCCGGCCACGCCCCCGAGCAGGCGCCGCGCTGGATTGATTCGCAGAGCGTGCTGCACCACCAGCGCCACCCAGGCAACGCCTGCTTGACGGGCCTGTCCACGGGCGAGATGGGCACCGCCGCCCGCCCCGTGAACCTTGATTCCAAGGGCTGCGGGACGGTCATGCGCTCGGCCCCCTACGGCCTGCTGCCCAACGTTGAGGCCGAAACCGTGTACAAGGTCAGCTCCGACGCGGCTTCCCTGACCCACGGACACCCCTCCGCCCGCCAAAGTTCCGGCGCGTTCAGCTGGCTGATCCACCAACTCGTCATCGTTGGCCTGCCGTTGCGGGCAGCCGCCGAGTCCGCCCGCGACCGTGCAACTGCCGAGCGTGCCGCCGATGCCGACTTGTTGGCCCGCCTGGAGCTGGCCCTCACCCTTTCCACGCACGACGGCAAACCGCTGGCCGGCGAATCCCTCACCGACGCGCTGGGGCTGGGCTGGGTGGCCGAGGATGCCCTCGCCGTTGCCCTCTATTGTGTGTTGGCCACGGAAAGGGATGCTGTTTCACCCGTGGAACACTTTCTGGACGCGCTGCGCCTGGCCGTGAACCACAGCGGGGACTCCGACTCCACCGGCGCCATTGCCGGGAACATCCTCGGGGCGCTGTACGGGGAAGCTGCGTTGCCGCCGTCGTGGTTGAAGCTGTGCGAAGCGCCCCAGCTCATCCGCCACCTCGGCGCCGAGTTCATCAAGCTCACCACAGGGGAATAGCCCACGAAAACGGCCGGGGAAAAGGGCCTGCAAATAGGCGTAACCACTCAGGTGGTTTTGGTGGTTGGCGGCGCGCCTCGTTGACTTGCGCCGCTGGGGGCGGATGCTGAGGGTGTGAGCACGTCACCGTCTTATGAAGATCTGGTTGCTGAGAATGTTCAGCTGCGATTGCTGGTGGCTGAGCTGCAGCGGGCGAACAAGGTCCTGACGGAACGGGTAGCGGAGTTGGAAGCCCGGTTGGGGCAGTCGCCACGGAATTCATCGAAGCCGCCGAGCAGTGAGGGCTATGAGAAGCCTGCCCCGAAATCCCTGCGGCAAAAGACGGACCGGCCCTCGGGCGGGCAGACCGGCCATAAGGGCCACAGCCTGGAGCGGGTCACGGCCCCGGATGAGGTTCTGGTCCATGAACCATTGGTATGCGGCGGATGCGGGGAATCATTGGCGGGCGCCCCGGTGGTCTCCACCGAATCCCGGCAGGTCTTTGACCTGCCCCCGATCAAGGTGTGGATCACCGAGCACCGGATCCGGCACCTGCGGTGTTCGTGCGGGCACGTGAGCATGGCGGAGGTTCCTGCCGGGGTTGGTGCCCCGGCCCAGTACGGGCCCCGGGTCCGGGCCCTGGGCGTCTACCTCCTTACCGTCCAGCACCTTCCCCTGGAACGCGCCGCGCAATTGATGGGCGAAGTCGTCGGGGCACCGGTCAGCCAAGGCTCCTTGGTCACCTGGCAGGGTGAAGCGGCCGCCGGCCTGGACGGCTTTGATGAGGCCCTGGTGCGGGGATTGACCGCCGCGGACGTACTCGGTGCTGACGAGACGGGGATCCGGGTGAACGGGAAACTGGTCTGGGTCCACGCGTCCCGCACCGATTCCCTGACCCGGTACACGGTTTCCCCCAAGCGCGGATACGCCGGGATGGAGGACGCCGGGGTGCTGACGAAACTGGCGCCGGCGACCGTGCTGGTCACTGACTTCTTTAGGCCTTATTGGAACCTGGATGTCCTCCACGCGGCCTGTTGCGCGCACCTCTCCCGTGAACTGGTGGCCGCCTCCGAAAGGGACGGGCAGGAAGGTTGGGCGGTGGGGATGGAGCGGTTGCTGGCGGAGATCAACCGTGTCGCCCACCGGGCCCGGGAGATCGGAGGGACAGCCTTAGCCCCGGACCTGTTGGCGAAGTACCAGCGACGATACGACGAGTTCATCCGGGCGGGGTGGGCGGAAAACCCCAGCTTCTCACCGGGCACGCACGCCACGAAAAGACCCAAACACGTCAACCTCCTCGACCGCCTCGACGGGCACCGGGAAGAAGTGCTGCGCTTCGCCACCGACCTGCGCGTCCCCTTCACGAACAACGGCTCCGAGCGAGATATCCGGCCGTTGAAGATCAAGATGAAAGTCTCCGGCGGACTGCGGAGCATGCCCGGAGCCGAAGCATTCTGCCGGTTGCGCTCCTACTTCTCCACCGCCGCCAAACAAGGCCAGGCAGCGTTCGACGCAATGGTCATGCTCCACAACGGCAACCCCTGGCAACCCGCCATCAGCTAGCTCCGGCCCCACCAAAAACCACCTGAGTGGTTACAAATAGGCTCAGCCTTTTCGGAGGGTGAAGTTGGCGCATTCCTCGCAGGCGCCGGCGGGAATCAGTCCGCGGCGTTGCAGCACACCAAAAATGATGCAGCCAACGCACAAGCCGATGAAGGCCTCCAGCGACGCGGCCACCACCAGCGTCAGGATCAGGGTCCAGCCCGCCAACGATGCCCCGGCCAGCAGCAGGACGAATGCCGCGATCGACAAAACAGCACCGATGCCCTGGGCAAAACGCTTGGGCGGTCCGGGCACCAGCTTGGGTTCGCCCACCAGCGGGGCCAACACCTGCACCGACAGCAGGGCGGCCGGGGAAATGCGCGGCCCAAAAGCCACCCGCAGCACAAAGCCTGCAGCGATGAGCCCCACCAACCAGTCGAGCCGGGCCACCACGGCAGTCAGTGCAAGGACCACCACAAGGCCTGCAGTGAACCGGGCGGCATGTTCGTTCACGGGGTTCGGGAAGGCAAAAATCCGACCGAGCTTTCCGGGTACGGGAGCTTGGAGCGGGTTCTGAGCTTGGACGGGGTCCGGAGCCTGTACCGTGTCCGGGAGTTGGCTGAAGTCAGTGGACGCGAAGCTGGCGGCGGGACGGGTTTGCTGGCTCATAAGCCCACAGTAGGTCTCAGGGACCCCCGCGCTGAAGGATTGTTGCGCAGCATGACAGCCTTGTGGCATCCAAGGTCGGGATATGCGCCCGATCTGGTCATCCGCGCCCCGAAATATCAGGCGCGAATGACCACATCGGCGTCCTAGCCCACCATCTGCATGAATTCGCCCTCCGAAAGCACCTCAATGCCCTGCCCGCGGCGCTGGAGCTCCAACACCCTGTGTGCCTTGGTGGTGAGCCGACCGCTGCGCAGGTCGCTGGCCGTGAAACCGCCGCCCACCACCAGCACAGTGGTTTTGCGGGTGACGCTGCTGGCGCACTGGGCTCCGTGGCCGGCGGCCCGCACCTTGGCCTCGGGCCGGTCCAAGCCAAGGTCGCCGGTGAACACCACCGTTTGGCCGTACAGGGGGTGGGAGGTGTCGGCTTGCGGGTTCGGGACGGGGTTGGGCCCTTCGGTGGACCAGCTGGAGCGTCCCCCGCGGGCTGTTCCGGCAGCAATCCCGGCCTTCATCTCCGCCATTTTTTCCAGCGCCGAGCGCGTGGCCTTGGACAGCCCGTCCCGGGAAGGGTCGTAGGCATCGACGTGCGGCATGGCCAGCTTCATCGAGCCAAAGACCTCCTGCACGCTGGACGAACCGTGTTTGCCGGCAATGTCCACCATGATCCCGGCGCACGCGCGGGCATCCTCGGTGGCGTCGTGGTGGTTGAGCAGCGGCACACCAGCCGCCTCGGCCACAAACGGCAGCGAGTAGGAAGGCAGTGCATAGTTCTTGCGGGAAAGAATCACTGTGCAGGCGTAGTCAAAGGCAGGTGAGGGCATGTGCGAGACTTCCGCGGCCGAGCGGATCACGCCAATGTCAAAGGCGGCGTTGTGTGCCACCAGGGCATCACCGCCAATGAACCTGTGCACCTCGGGGAAGACATCCCTGAAGCGCGGCGCCGTGCCGACGTCGTCGGGCGTGATGCCGTGGATGGTGATGTTGCGCGAGTCAAAGTGGTCGTGGCCCTCGGGCGGGCGCATGAGCCAGTAGCCCTCGTCGACAACCACCCCGCCGCGTACCTTCGTCAAACCCACGGAGCAGGGCGAGCCCCTAAATCCGTTGGCGGTTTCAAAATCGATTGCAGTAAAGTCCAGAGCCACCCCCCAAGGCTACTCCCCCGCCCCGACACCGAACGCATCGACGAAGCCCCCCGTCACAGGCCCGTCGGTGTGCAGCTAGGGTGTGGCTCGGCGCAGGGTGGTGAAGGCCGCGAAGCCCAAGACGAGCACGAACGCGAACGCCAGCGCACCGATCGAGAGTGGCGTGAGCGTGATGATCCACGCGCCCACGGCGGGCCACCAGCCCTGCAGGGTGATCAGTGCCACGGCCCCGACCAACAACACGGCCGCCGACAGGCTCATGACGAGGACGCCCGTGGCCTGCCAGCGCTTGTAGACGGTGGCCGCCCAGAAACCGAGCAGGAACAAGAACATCATCAGCACGAAGTAGAAGAACCACTGGCTGAACCAAAACCTGTCCGCCACCCAGGAGATGGCGAACATGCGTCCTTGCAGTCCCCACCCGTTCGTGGCCTGTTCCACGAAGCCAAGGATCACATAGAAGGCTGAAATGGCCGCCGCAAGCACCGTGAACAATCCCACCGTGCCCAGGAAGAAGTTCCGCCGGCTCACGCTCAAGCCCTGGGAGAAGGGGAAGGACAGCGTCAGGGACTGGATGCCCAAGCCGAAGAAGTACCACATGACCGCCTGGCCGGCGCCGGAGTACTTCACGCCCACCGAGTCCGGTATCAGTGCCCAGATCACTGCACTGAGCAGGAACGAGCCGGCAATGATGACGGCCGGTATGCCCAAAAACGTCCATTTGTTGATGAGCTGCATCTTCGCAACTCCCACTGCGCGATTCATCGTGCCACTCCCGTCCGGGTCTTGCTGTCCGACCCCTGTGCGTCCTGCTCGAGATCATCGGGAGACAACCCGACGTCGAGCGTTTTCCGTATGACAAATTGCTGCAGTGAGACGGGCCCGATTTCAAGCCCCAGCTCGTGTGCCTCCCGGCGTTCAGCAGCGCTCAGGGCTCCGTCGAGGGTGACCGATTGCAAGGCGCCCAGCTGTTCCCGGTGCAGGATCGTCCTGCCTGCCGTGAAGGCGTCCACCCGTGTGGCAGTGCCTGCAACGTTGACGGCCTGGCCGCGGATATTCTCGGCATCGTCGTCAACGATGATCCGGCCTTGGTCGATGATGATGATGTGTTCAAGCAGATTCGCCACTTCGTCGATCAGGTGGGAGGACAGCACGATGGTGCGGGGGAACTCCGCGTAGTCCGCCAGCAGCCGGTCGTAAAACAACTGCCGGGCCACAGCGTCCAACCCCAGGTAGGGCTCGTCAAAGAATGTCAGTTCAGCCCGCGAGGCCAACCCGATGATGACGCCCACGGCCGAAAGCTGGCCGCGCGAAAGCTTCTTGATGCGGCGCTTCATGGGAAGCTGAAAGTCCTTCGCCAGGCGCAGGGCCAGCTCGTTGTCCCAGTTCTTGTAAAAGATCGCCGCAGCCCTGAAGGCGTGCATTGGCTTGAAGTCGTCGGGGTACTTTTGCGATTCGCGGATAAAGCAGATCCGGCTCAGCACCTTTTCATTCTCGTAGGGCGCCTCGCCAAAGACTCGCACCGAACCGGAGCTGGCAAAGCCCTGCGCCGTCATGATGGACATGAGGGTGGTCTTGCCGGCGACGTTGCGCCCCAGCAGACCGTAGATTTTGTCCTGCTCCAAGCTGAGGCTGACATGGTCAAGGGCCAAGACGTCACGATAGTTTCGGCAAAGGTCTTGCACCTGGACTACTGGCGTGCTCATAGGGCTCCTGCTTTCCATCCTGTGCCTGCACCTTCGAGGCCTGCACTTTCGTGGCTGGTGTTTTCGAGGCCGGCGTCGCTTTCGCGGGCCAGCATGGCGGCGAGCTGGCCATGGTCGATGCCCAGCTTGCGGGCTTCGCTGGCCAACGGCCGGACAAATTGTTCGTAAAAGTCCTCTCGGCGCCGGGCGACAAGGACGGCCCGGGCTCCGGTGGCAACAAACATGCCGATTCCCCTTTTCTTGTAAAGGATTCCGTCGTCCACAAGGCGGTTGACACCCTTGGCGGCGGTGGCTGGGTTGATCCGGTGGAAGGCGGCAAACTCGTTGGTGGAGGGGACCTGCGCCTCTTCGGCCAGGACGCCGTCAACGATGTCGTTTTCGACCATTTCCGCTATCTGCAGGAAAATTGGCCGGGTGTCGTCAATCATGGCCGGCCACTCCCCCGTCCACCGGAGAAGAGGCCTCCCCGTAGCCTCGTTGGTTGCTTAGTC
The DNA here is from genome assembly GCF_030063185.1 of Arthrobacter sp. H35-D1. Taxonomy (GTDB): domain Bacteria; phylum Actinomycetota; class Actinomycetes; order Actinomycetales; family Micrococcaceae; genus Specibacter. Next base: position 179,697 of record NZ_JASISP010000004.1, on the reverse strand, counting down.
ATGCAACTAACCATACAACCATTTCGGTACGTGGCAACCCCAAGGAACAAAGTCATCCTCCGGGTGGAGGTTCCGTGCAGGGAAGTAACGTAATCTTGGTTCGTGATACTTACCGCTATGACTGACTCTGTCCTTCCCGCGCTCGTGGGACACGGAGCCGTTCCGTCGCTCGGCCTGCTGCCGGACTGGCTCGACCCCATGAAGATTTTGGACAACTCGGCACTGGGCTTTTGGGTGGTCATCATCGCCTGCGCCATCATCTTTGCCGAGACGGGCCTGCTGGTGGGCTTCTTCCTCCCCGGCGACTCGCTGCTGTTTACCGCCGGCCTGCTGGTCAGCACGGGAAAAATGCCCGTCAACATTTGGTTGCTCATGGGCATGCTGATGGTCTGTGCCTTCGCGGGTAATCAGCTCGGCTACTACATCGGGCTAAAAGCCGGTCCGGCCATCTTCAACAAGCCCGACTCCAAACTCTTCAAGAAACAGCACGTCGACAGTGCACATGCTTTCTTCGAAAAACACGGTGGCAAGGCGCTGATCCTGGCCCGTTTCGTGCCGATTGTGCGCACCTTTGTCCCTGTCATAGTGGGCGTGGCCAAGATGGACATGCGCAAGTTTGTGCTTTTCAATGCGATTGGGGCGGTCCTGTGGGCTGGCGGTGTCACGTTGCTGGGCTACATATTGGGCAATAAAGTGCCCTGGGTGCGTGACAACCTCGACATCATCTTCATCGCCATCGTTGCCCTCTCCGTCATCCCCATTGCCATTGAATTCATCAGGGCCCTGGTCAAGCATGGCAAGAAATCACCGAAGGTCTAAGCTTTCAGCGCACGAAAGCGACCCCGGACAGTCTGCCCGGGGTCGCTTTCGTTTTGTACCCACCCCAAGATCTATGACGCAGTTGTTGGACGAAAATCACCCATTTTAGCGGTTTTTCGTCCAACAACTGCAGCATGGAATTCCGGACCGGCAGGCCGGGCCAGTATTTCTAGGACAGCGCCTTCACCAGGTGCGGCAGCAGTGCCCTGAACGCATTGCCGCGGTGGCTGATCGCGTTCTTTTCCTTTGCTGTCAGCTCGGCGCAGGACTTTTCCAGGCCTTGCGGCACCAGGATGGGGTCGTAGCCGAAACCGCCCTCGCCGCGGGGTTGGTGCAGCAGGGTTCCCTCCAAGGTTCCTTCCTCCACCACATCCAGGGCGGCGTCCGGCCCTGCCAGGGCAGCTGCGCAGACAAAGCGGGCGCTGCGGTGACCCGTGCCAATGTCGGCCAGTTGAGCCAGCAGCAGCGCCAAGTTCGCCTCGTCGTCGCCGTGGCGTCCCGCCCAGCGGGCCGAGAAAATCCCCGGCGCCCCGCCCAACACGTCAACGGCCAGTCCCGAGTCGTCGGCGACGGCCAGGACGCCGCTGAACGCTGCCACGGCGCGGGCCTTCAACAAGGCGTTTTCCGCAAAGGTCACCCCGGTTTCGGCGACATCCGGCGCTTGGATGGCACCGGCGTCGAGCACGTCGGTGTCCACGTCAAGACCCGGCACCTGCCCGCGCAACAGTTCGCGCAACTCGCGCAGCTTGCCCTGGTTGTGGGTGGCCAGGATGAGTTTGGGCGCCGTCATCAGCCGGCGAGGGTGTCGCGCTGGATCCGGGCCAGCTCCGTGGTGCCGATGAGGGCCAGGTCGAGCAGCTGGTTCAGTTCTTCGCGGTCGAAGGGGGCTCCTTCGGCAGTGCCTTGGACTTCGACGAACTTGCCGGAACCGGTGACAACCACGTTCATGTCCGTCTCGGCGCGGACGTCCTCGACGTAGGGCAGGTCAAGCATGGGCACGCCGTCGATAATGCCCACCGAGATGGCCGAGACAGTGTCGATGAGCGGCTGGGCGTTCTTGGCGATCAGCTTGTTTTCCTTGGCGTAGGCGATGGCGTCGGCCAGGGCCACAAAGGCTCCTGTGATCGCTGCGGTGCGGGTCCCGCCGTCGGCCTGGAGAACGTCGCAGTCGAGCACGATCGTGTTTTCGCCCAGTGCCTTGGTGTCGATGATGGAGCGCAGCGAGCGGCCGATCAAGCGTGAGATCTCATGCGTGCGTCCGCCGATCTTGCCTTTGACGGATTCGCGGGAGTTGCGGGTGTTCGTGGCGCGCGGCAACATGGCGTATTCGGCCGTGACCCAGCCGGTGCCTTCGCCCTTGAGCCAGCGCGGGACTCCGGGGGTCAGGGATGCGGTGCACAGCACGCGGGTGTTGCCGAACTCGATCAGGGCCGAGCCTTCGGCTTGTTTGGACCAGCCGCGGGTGATGGTGATGTCGCGGAGTTGGTTATTGGTGCGGCCGTCGGCGCGCAAGGTGGCAGATTCACTTGAAGTCATGGACCAAGCCTACTGGGCGAGGGGCTTTCCGTTACCGGACCTTGTTGGCCATGCGGAAGTTCTTTCGCGCGGTGAAGAAGCCGGCTGCTGGCTGGATGAAACACAGCACCATGGCTGCCAGGCCCAGCAAGATCTGCAGGATGGTGACAATGCCGCCGGGCATGGTCAGTCCGATGAGCTGGCTCAACGCCACAACGGCAAGGATCGCCCCGACAATGCGGGCCCAGCCCATGCCCTTCTTGACGAACAGGCCAATCACGATGTAACCGGCCACGGCCAGCACACTCACCACGATGATGCCGCCCACCGCGAAGGCCACTGTCACATCGATCACTTCAGGGGTGACTCCGGATGGGTTTTGGGCTGTCAACTGGTCGACGATCTGCGTGCGAAAAGCCTCGGAACCGGCATTGAGCAGGCCAAAAATAGCGGATATGACCTGCAGCACGGCCGCACCCAGCAACATGAAATAGATCGTGTTCATGACAGGCGGGGCCGTCGGCGCGGCGGCGGACGCAGCCGACTGCCGGTAAGGCTCGGATTCGGGGTTGTAGCGCGGCATCTCAGTCATGGTTGTCATCCTTTGCAGATCAAGTTCGACGGCGCCTGCCGTCCTTGCCTGCCTTCGAGCCTATCCGCCGTGCTGCATCAAAACGATGCTCCTTTGGGACGATCTTTTCCATGCGCGTCCGAATGCCGCCGCAGGGGCAACACCCACACCGGGGACAGGCTCAGATGGTGTAGTGAACGCCGGCCACGGCCGCGGCCACCTCGCCCGAGTAGACCTCGCGAGCCTCGGCGACCACCGTGTTGGCGCTGGTCCACACGGGGAGGTGGGTCAGCAGGAGGCGCTTGACGTTGGCGCGCGTTGCTGCTTCGCCAGCACGCTTGCCCGTCAGGTGGACGTTTTTGATGTGGTCGTCCCGGCCCTCTTCAAAGGCGGCTTCGCACAGGAAGAAATCGGCGTTCCGGGCAGCGTCTTCCAAGCCTTGGCAGCTGTCGGTGTCCCCGGAGTACGTGAGCACGGCGGTGCGGTCCATGCCGGTGCCGTCGTATTCAGCGACTTCCACGCGCAGCGCATAGGCTTCCGGCACCGGGTGGTTGACAGTGAAGGGCGTGACCTTGAACGGGCCCACCGTGACCGGTTCGCGTTCCTGCCACAGCTGGAAGTCGAACTCTTCGCGCATGCCCGGATCAAGATCAAAGCCGTAGGCAGTGGCCAACCTGTCGGCCGTGGCAGCCGGGCCCCAGACGGGAATCCGCCCGCGGTTCCAGCCGTCCGGGCCCCACCTGACAGCCACGTGCAGGCCGCACAGGTCCATGCAGTGGTCGGGGTGCAGGTGGCTCAGGAAGATCGCATCGATGTCTTCCAAGTCCATGTACTTTTGCACGGCCCCCAAGGCTCCGCTGCCCAAGTCAATGAGCACCCGCCAGGGCCGTTCGCCGTCGTGGGCGGTCACAAGGTAGCAGGACGCGGGCGACGACGGGCCGGGAAAGGACCCGCTGCATCCAACGATCGTCAATTTCATGTTTGCTCCCCCGCACCATGTCCCGGAACAGCCAGTCTGCCCACCGAATCACCCAAAACAAAATTGGAGACGCGGTGCGAGCCGGACCCCGGGCCGTTTTCGCGGGCGGCGGCCAGCATGTCGGGCGTGATGCGGGCCAGCGATCCGGTGGGATAGTGCGCCGAAACATGGCTGACTTGCTCCACGCCGCGCACCTCCGGCCCGAGGAACCGCCGTGCCAACACGCCAAATCCGTTGGCATCGCCGGTGGAAAGGAACTGGTGCGTGGGTGCTTCGAGGCAGACCCGTTCCAGGTCGTGGCTGACAAGGGCCCTGTACACGTCCTTGGCTGTTTCCTCGGCACTGGAGACAAGGGTCACGGAGTCCCCCATGACGTAGGAGATGACGCCCGTCAGCAGCGGGTAGTGCGTGCATCCCAGCACCAGGGTGTCCACTTCGGCGGCCTTCAGCGGCGCCAAATAGGCCTCGGCCGTGGACAGCAGCTCGGCCCCGGCCGTGATGCCGGATTCCACAAAGCGCACAAAGTCCGGGCAGGCCACCGAGGTGATGTTGAGGTTCGGGGCCGCGGCAAAGGTGTCTTCGTAGGCGCGCGAACCTACCGTGGCCACCGTGCCGATGACACCGACGTGGCCGGTACGGGTGGCTGCCACGGCGCGGCGCACGGCAGGCTGGATGACTTCAATGACGGGGATCCCGTAGCGGGCCGTGTACCTTTCCCGGGCGTCGCGCAGCACGGCGGCCGACGCGGAGTTGCAGGCGATGACCAGCAGCTTGACCCCGGAGTCCACCAATTCGTCCATGACGCCCAGCGCATTGGCCCTGACCTCGGCGATGGGCAGCGGGCCGTAGGGTCCGTTGGCGGTGTCCCCCACATACAGGATTGATTCGTTCGGCAGCTGGTCAATGACGGCGCGCGCCACCGTCAGCCCGCCGACGCCGGAATCGAAAATTCCAATGGCCCGTCCGGCCACGTCGCTTGGCTGACCTCCGGCGTGGGCTTGGATCCCCGGGACTGTTCCTCGTGTTGTGCTCATGATCGTTCCAACATTAGTTCCTTTGCCCGTCCGGCAGCTGCAAATGCGCCCAAGGACACACTCACTTGCCGCGTTGCAGCGCCACCAGCATGGCTTGGACAAGGCTTTCCTGCAGCCACGAGACAAAGTTGTAGACAAGGCTGAGGTAACTTTCGACGTCGTCCGCCTCGCCCCAGTCCTGCACCAGGTGCACCCGCTCGGCATCGCCTTCGTCGCGAATGGCCAGTCGCTCCGCCAGCACCAGGCGGACGTCGTTCAACGCCATGGACCACAGCTTGGCCTGCTCCGGGTCCAACACCAGCTTGTCGCTTTCGAGCCCGAGGGAAGCGGCGCGCAGGGCCCCAATCTTGGTTTCGCGCAGCGAGCGTTCGGTGAGCTGGCGAAACTCGAGGGCGGAGTCGTCGTCGTTCTTCACGGCGTCGGGCAGCAGGCGCAACAGGGCCGGATCGGTGGGGACGCGCACATCCATGTCGAGGCCGATCAAGGCGGCCAAGGGGTCGCTGGATGCGGGCGTTTCCGGTTCCAGCATGGTGATGATGTCTGCGAAAAGCTTGCGGATGAGGTCGCGCTCGGGGCCTTCGAGGAAACCGGTGATGCCGCGCCGGCCGGCGGAAAAGGCCTTAGCCACGGTCGCCGCCCTTCTGCACTGTCGCCCACAGGCCGAATCCATGCATGGCCACCACGTGGGCCTCCATCTTTTCCTTGGCTCCGTGGGCCACGGCGGACCTGCCCTCGGTATGGACTTCCAGCATCAGTTTCGCCGCCTTCGACTCGGAATAACCGAAGTAGCTTTGGAAGACGTAACTGACATAGCTCATCAAATTAACCGGGTCGTTCCACACGATTAATTCCCACGGAATGTCCGGGGAGATGAGTTCGCTGGTTGAGACTTCCCGGTCTGTTTCCGGGGCTGTGCTGACACTCATGTGTCCATTCTAGTGTTGCCGCACTACAGTGAATTCCGTGACTACGCCATCAAGCTGGGGCCACCCCCGCACATCATTGTTTACGGATCACTACGAACTGACAATGCTTCAGGCCGCCCTGCACTCCGGCGCCGCGCACCGCCGCAGCGTGTTTGAGGCCTTTGCCCGCCGCCTGCCTGATGGTCGCGGCTACGGCGTTGTAGGGGGAACGGGCCGGTTGCTTGAAGGTTTGGAGCACTTCCGTTTTGGTCCGGACGAGCTGAATTTCCTTGCCACGAATGAGATTGTCAATGACGAAACTCTGGCGTGGTTGGCCGATTTCAAGTTCTCGGGGGACATTTACGGTTACGCAGAGGGCGAACTTTATTTTCCCAGTTCGCCCATTTTGACCATCGAATCCACGTTTGCCGAGGCCTGCATCCTGGAGACGTACGTGCTCTCGGTGCTCAACCACGATTCCGCCATCGCCTCGGCGGCCTCCCGCATGATCACCGCCGCCGGCGCACGCCCCTGCATTGAGATGGGCTCGCGCCGCACCCACGAGGAGTCGGCGGTGGCGGCTTCCCGCGCGGCAGTGATTGCTGGCTTCCACAGCACCTCCAACCTCGAATGCGGACTGCGCTACGGCGTCCTTACCCAGGGAACGGCCGCCCATTCCTTCACCCTGCTGCACGACTCCGAGGAAGCCGCCTTCCGCGCACAGATCGGCTCCATGGGTGCCGGGACCACGCTGCTGGTTGACACGTACGACGTCGAAGCCGCCGTCCGCAAAGCCGTCGCCATCGCCGGGACCTCCTTGGGCGGCGTCCGGTTGGATTCAGGGGACCTGCTGGCCCAGGCGCGCGACGTCCGGGCCCTGCTTGACTCGCTCGGCAACACCAATACGCGCATCACCGTGACGAGCGACCTTGACGAGTTTGCCATTGCAGCCCTGGCCGCGGCCCCCGTGGACTCCTACGGCGTGGGCACCTCCCTGGTCACGGGCTCGGGTGCCCCCACGGCCTCCATGGTCTACAAGCTGGTCTCGCGCGAGGATGACAATGGAGAGTTTGTCTCCGTTGCCAAGGCAGCCAAGAACAAGGCCAGTGTGGGTGGGCGGAAGTACGCCGTGCGCCGCCTGAATGCGCGCGGCATCGCCACCTCGGAGGCCGTGGGCATTGGCCACCGCCCCGCCGGGGACGGCAACGACCGCCCGCTGCTTGAACAATTCGTCAAGGACGGAGAAGTGCTGCCCGGCTGGACAGGCCCCGAGGGCGTGGTGCGTGCCACGGCCCGCCACACCGCATCCATGGCGGAAATGCCCGGTGCCGCGAAGCGCCTGCAGCGCGGTGAACCTGTCATTCCCACCGAATACGAACACGAAACAGCAACCGTTTAGCAAGAGGAGTTATTCATGGCCAAGGCCCTGATTATTGTTGATGTCCAGAACGACTTTTGTGAAGGAGGCTCGCTCGCCGTGGCCGGGGGCGCTGCGCTGGCGGGTGAAATTACCGAAATGCTGGCCGAAACCACGGACTTTGACTTTGTTGTCGCCACCCAGGACTGGCATGTGGATCCGGGCAGCCACTTCTCACAAACGCCCGACTACAGCACCAGCTGGCCAGAGCACTGTGTCGCCGGTTCCAAGGGCGCCGCCCTGCACCGCAACTTGGACACCGAGGACATCGACGCCTACTTCCGCAAAGGCAAGTACGACGCCGGCTACTCCGGTTTTGACGGACTCCTCGCCCCCGAGGACGAAGTTGCCGTGGGCGAGCGTGAAGCCCACGAATCAGTCGAGGACGGCAATGAATTCCCTGTCAGCCTCGACGATTGGCTGCGTGAAAACGACATCGACGACGTCGTTGTCGTGGGCATCGCCACCGACCACTGCGTCCGTGCCACGGCCTTGGACGCCGTCAACGCCGGCTACAACACCACGGTGCTGCGCGACTTCGTTGTCGGCATTGATGCCGACGCCGCCGAGGAAGCCCTCGAGGAACTTGTGGATGCGGGCGTGGAGGTCAAATAGGCAACGCCGCACCCGTGGCGGCGTTGAACGGCCCAAAGAATGTCCCGGCCGGCCGATCCGGGCGGGGACACCGATGTTATTCTTATACCATGGATTTCTTGGTTTAATGGGAGGTAGTCATGGTCGGCATATTTGCGCGCGGACGAATCACTTGGATGCTGGGAATTGTTCTCGGAGTCATCCTGCTCATCATTGGCATCGTCCTCCCCAGCGTGTGGCTGATTGTTGTGGGTGCGGCGCTCGTGGTCTTCGCCGGGGTGTTCCTCATCCTTTCCTACGTTACCCACGGCCAGACAGACTGACTTGACCGTTGAGGGGGGCCTTCGCCGACCCTTCTTCATCATTGCCCTCGCGCTCATGGTTCTGGTGATTATGGTGGAACTGGGAGCTGCGTTAATTGCCGCAGGCTCCGTCCAGCCCGGCACGGCGACGGCGAACGGGCTTGGGATGCCTGCCGGCGTTGACGTGGAATCCGGCTCAGGACCTGCGGACTCGCTGGGTGCCGGGGTGGGGTCGCTTGCACTGCTGGACGGCTTGCTGCTTTTCACCCTCCTCCTGCTCGGGGCCAGCCTTGTCATGCCCCTGCGCCTCTACGGCCGCATTCAGGGGCTGGTCACACTCATTGTGTGCGCGTTGTGGATCCTGATGTGTTTCCTGACAATCCTCCAGGCCGTCGTGAAGCTGTTTCTGATGATCGCCTTGTTTGTCGCTATGCCGTTTGGCACCATTGCCTACCTGGCGTTGTGGGGCAGTTTCCCCATCCACAGGGCCGCCCTCGTCCTTGGACTGCTGCTGCTGCTGAAAATTGCCGTCGGCGTGCTGCTCATTCTTGCCCAGCCGAGGTTCCTGCGCATCAAGGGCCTGGTGGTTCTGGTTGTCCTGTCCGTACTGCTGCAGCTGGTCCTCGGCATCATCCACGGTTTCCTGCCCGGACCGGTCGTATCCATCGGGGACCAGTTTTGGGCCATCGTCGTTGGTGTGGTGGCATTGATTTGGGCCCTGATCATGCTGATCTGGTCAATACCGGCCATTGTCAATGCCATCCGCGTCAGCGCATCATTTACCGATTCCCAACCTGCAGATTCTCTCTAAGACCGGGAATTTCCTTCGGTGGCAACGGAATACCAGGCTCAAGGTCCCGTACATTCTTTTGAATCAAGAAGCAATCCTTTACTTTCGCGCAGATAAAGGTTGGCTGGACTGTGGATCCGCCGGGTTGGGTGTATTCAAAGATGGAAGCACCTATCAGCACACCATCGCTGCGCACTTCCAGCAGCACCTTTCCCGCAGGTATTTGCGGTGGGGTGACGAACGAAAATTCAGTATTGCTGACCAGTGTCCCGGAAATGTTCACACCGCCGAGCACCACAACTGTCGGCTCTCGAAACCGCCCCAGGAGCTTAACGGCGGTGCCACCTGCTTGGGGGCCGGCGGCAGGAACTACGGAGGTCAGTTGCAGGGCCGGTGCACTGGGAGCCGTGCTCGGTGATACCGCGGCCTCAGGTGTTGAATCCCGTGATGTGAAAAACCAGATCGAGCCGGCAGCCAGCAATACTATGACAACGGCGGCTCCCGCAACCAAAAGCCAGGGAAAGCGCTTGGGCGGAGCTGCCGGGGCTTTCGGGGGCACCACAAGTTGAATGACGGCGGCCAGCTCCGCATATTCCTCAGGGGCTTGATCAGCCGAATAGGGGATGAACTTGATGGGATAGCTTCCCGGCTCAGCTCCCGTGGTGTCGAACTTGACGTCGTACTGGACAGTTGCCCCGGGCTCGACCGTGCGCTGCGGTTCAGTGACCGTCGTCCATGTGGGGGCCGCTGCCCCACCGGCCGCCGGCGGGGAGTCTGAGAATGCTCCGAGAACCACCCTTTCCGGCGTCGGGGCGCTGTTGGTAACGGACACTGTCAGTGCCCCTTTGCCGTCAGTCAAGGCCACGGTGGGTGAACTTAGGGTCATCGAGATCTTTTTCATGCCATCCTCCTGGTGCGAGCGCCGCAGGTCCCTGAACTTCATTTTGCGCCATGTGCCGGGCGTTGGCCACAGCCTGGCCGGCGGCGTACTGAATCTTTACCTGGTCATCCGTCCGGGACGAGTGCAAGGGCACAGTCAATTGAGGTGCACAGCACTGTCAGTGATCCGCCGGAGGTTCCAAAAGTCACCTGTGTGTTCTTCCCAGCGGCCAGATTTTGGGTGGCCGAAACTCCCTCGATCTGCATTTCCAGGTGGACAGAGCCACTGAGAACAACCATTTTGGCTTCTTTGGTGGGTGGGCCCAGGTTGAAGGATCCGCCGAATTTCTCCACGGAAAAGGTGCATGCTCCCTGCACGGTCACAGTATGTCCGCTCGTGACACAAGATCCTGTCAGCAACTTCAAATCCTGCGGACGGAGCACTTGTCTCTTGTGCATGCCTGACAGCGCGTCCTGCCAGCCGCCGCTCCCGGAAGTGTTTCCTGCGCCCGCGCCCATGCCTGTCCCCCACACGGCAAGCGCCACCGCAGCACACACGATCGCTGCAATGACCGGTTTGCGGTTGCTCTCACTCATGGGATTTCCACCTTCCCGCCTGATGCACTGCGTGGGGGCGCGGATGGACGGTCGGGGACTGTTTCTGCTGCTGCCGCGCCGGATTCTGCCACGTCCGAAGCGACCGCCGGGCCGCCGGCCCCGCCCTTGTCCTTTCCCAGAACCTCTGCGGTGACGTGGGCAGGTTTTACTCCCCACACAATTCGCCGGACAATCTCGATTTGATCGAAAGCGGCGGAGGGAATGCGGACCTGCAGGTGGAATGACGAAGGATCAACGTCAATCTCGAACCCTTCGAGTCCGGTGGCAAGCTGGAGAAACCTCAGCAATCCGCCTGGGGTGCCCCGGCGTGCCGACAAATCAGCAGCATTGGCTATCAGATCGCGTTGCCGGACGGACGGAATGCCCAGAGCCGCACCCTCCACGGATCCCGGGTCCGGCAGCGTCAGCCAGTCAAGATCAACCCACCGGGACAGGTATCCGAGCAAAGTGTCAGGTGTTCTGAAGGGGTCCACCAGCCGGTCCACGGAATCGAGCACCTCGTGAATCGGCACGTGCATGTCCCCGGCAACAGCGGCAATCGCCCGCAGCGGTGCGCTGGCCGGTGCGCAAACCTGAAAGACCTCAGGCAACAGCGGCAGCAATGGGACACTAGCCATGCTCCCGCATCACCTCCACCCGGTGATCTCCTGAACAAAACAGCCAGGTTTCTGGAATTGTCACAACGTCAGAGACCACGCGGGAACCGCAATTTTCCCAATCGGGTGCCGCATCGCCACACAAGTACACCCCACGGGGGCCCGCGGCGATGACCAGCGGGGCACCATCATCCCGGATGGCCCCGGAAACTGATCTGACGGGTTCAAACCGGGCCCGGTCACGCAGCGGAAGGCCGCAGTTTACATCGCACTGTTCCCATGAAGGCTGGCCGCCGCCGAGCCTCAGGCGCAGTACGCCTCCGCTCTGCGTTGCAGCATAGGCTGAATCACCAACTATGTTCATGCCCCAACAGCTTCCCCCGCCCCAACCCCGGCTCAACTGTTCCCAGGAGTTCCGGAGCGTGGTATCAAAATTCGTACGCCCGAGTTCATCGATTTTTAGCCGTGCACACCCCGTTCCATCGCCCTCGGCCACGGACCGTCCCATCCACAGGAACGTCGTTGGGCCCTCATATTGCACGGACATGCAGCGCACGTCTTCCCCTGCATCCCTGATTTGGTAAAAGCTTTCGGGAGCGCCTGCGTCCGGAGAGAGCCAAATGCCCGCGGACGCCTCAGCCGCGACAACGACGCCGGTTCTCCCGCGCACATCAACAAAGGAGTCCACGGTGTAGAAGCCACGGTCGGGTTTAGCCGGATCCACAAGGTTTTGCACGGGCACCGTGCCTTCCTCGCCAAGCTCGTACAGTCCGTTCTGACCCACCACAAGCAGCTCCGCATGTCCGTTCCGGTCCACCCAGGCCAGATCCGACAGCGGAAACCCCAGTTCGGCGGCACGGCGCCAACTCTCGCCCAGATCATCACTGATGTACACCCGGGAGCCCTGGCCCGAGCTGGTGGCCACAGCAACTTTTCCAGGATGCGCGTTTCCCCCGGAACCGCCGGGACCGAACGTGGGGAACGGTGCAACCGCACGGATCACCTCCCTCGGAAACTCACCGCAGGCTTCCCACCCGGCTGCCGAATTGGTGGTCCGGAAGAGGATGCCATTCTGCGCCACAAACCATGTCCTGGGCTGCCCCTGGGCCTGGACAAGTGCGGCGGCGTCGGAGTCGGGAGCCTTGTCCAGTCGAAGCCGCACAGACTCAACGTATTTCACGCCCGGTTCGGCTTCCTCCATGATACGGAAGAGATTTGACACCCTCAGCGCCTTCCCGAAACCGGAGCCGTAGCCTGGCAGGCCCGTCGGCAATGGATTGATGGACTGCGCCAAACGTCGGGATATGCGGGTTCTGACGGCCTCCGGGTCCTCTTCCGGGCGCACCACGACAATCGCCTGAACCAGCACCTGTTTGTACAGCCCCCACCGGACAACAGGCTGGGCCCCGATCGTCGCCCGCTCCTGCAGATACCGCTCCACCTCCAGACGCACGTCCTCCCGTTCATGCGCGGCCAGGGACTCGGCATCGACGCGTCCATCCGGCCTGGACACGTCCGGGATCTGGGGCACCAGGACCACCTCGACTTCCCCCGGGTTGGCGAACTCCCACGCGTCCTTCCGCGTAAAGGCCCGGCTTCTGGCCACTGCCCCATTGCGAACCGCGAGCGCTTCATAGTCCCGCGCCGTGACGGCCCGGTCACGGGCCTGGAAGTCCTGTGGCGCCCGGCGCAGGGCGTCCTGCAATGGCTCCGCCTCACGGCCCCCCGTGGCAGGCTCCGGGTTGCTGACCCGCAAACCGGAGATTTGTGTGCGCAGGACTGACAAATTTCCAGCGGCAACATTGCCCCGTTCGCCGCCCCCACAGCGGTACCACGCCCGTATCTGGGCACCGGGGGCCGGCACACCTGGGCGGTCATGGTCAGTCCCGTTCCACCAAGCGAACGAGATGGTGCCCGATGACCGGTCAACGCGGACTGCCGTCTCACCCGGTCGCGCATCGGCGAAAGCCTCCACCTCGCGGCAATATCTGTAAGCCGCACCATCCACCAGAACCGCCTCCCCGCTGACAAGTTCAGAACCATCGGACACTTCCACTGCGATGGCCATGCCCGGGCCCGAAACTGCTGGTGAGTTGGGCAGGGTGAACGTCTGTCCGGGACGGCCCGTCCCGGTTCCGATGAGAACGGCATCGTAAAAAGTCGCATCCACCGCGTGGATTTTGACACCCGCGGCGTTGGCCGGCAGCACCCCGTCGGCCGTCGTGACAAACAATGGTTGCGGCGTGCCTGGGAGACCGGGCGCACCACCCACCTGGGTGCCGCGTGGAATGAGCATCTCGTTGCCGCCGGCGGCGACACGGGTAAATTCAAGGATCGTTTCGGCAGCACTGGGTGGCCGAAGTGCTGTTCCCAGCAGGTTCAGGTAGACCGCATAGAGTTTCTCCGGCACCCTGTTGAGCCTGTACATGAGCATGTCGGTGAGATGCGCAAACGCTTCAATGAGGACCATGCCTGGATCATGCACTGACAGGTCGGTCCAGTCCGGGTCAATCTGCCGGATCCGTTCGCGCGCACTTTCCACCAGGTCGGCAAAGGAGCGGTCGTCCAGATTGGGGATGGGGATGCTCATCCTGCACCTCTTGTCTCAACGGGGACCACAATGGCGATGTCGTCTTCATGCGCAGAGGCCCTGACCCGATAGCGCAACCGCACTTCCAGCAGAGACGGATCGTCGGGAGTCCCAGCTGCGTCAAGTGAAAGCACGATTATCCGCTTCTCCCACCGTTCAAGGGCACGGGCGACATAGTGGATGGCCAGGCCCGCCGTGGTGTCATCGTTCGGCGCGAACGCCAGCCGAAACAGGTAGCAGCCATAGTCAGGCCGGTTGATGCGTTCCCCTGGCCGCGTACTCAGCAGCAGCAGCACCGCCTGCCGCACCGAAACAGCATCGTGAACAGTGGCCAGCCTGCCGCCGGCACCAACGCGCAACCCGGCAGGGCCCTGTGCGGCATCAAAGTCCGGATGAACCAGCATCAGTGAACGGTAGCGGGGCTGATTCATCGTGCCGCCTCCACGAACAGCTGCCCCGGAGCGCGGACTGTGTACATCACAGAGCCTGGCGGCGTCCCATCGGTGAAGCCTTCGACAGAGTCAAGACAAATTGCCTGCCGGCCGATCCGGATGAACCCCGAATAGCCATGGTGCACGGCCAGCGTCAAGGTGCACGGTTTGATGTTGACACCCATGTTGGGACACATTCGTATGCCCCGTCCTTGCGGATCAGCTTCAACAAGCACAGGCGAGGAATTGATCCGCACCCACGTTTGGGACGGAACGTTGACAACACTGCCATCGTGTCCACAACGGAGGATGCCACGCGCAACCAGAATTTTCATGTCGCCTCCTCAAAATCCACCGCTCGGGCCCGAATGCGGATGGCATGGCCGGGCGCCTCCAGCACCAGATCGGTGGCCGCGGTGATTCGCAGCAGATCCGGACCCATCTCCACCAGCGATCCGCGCCCGTCGCTCAACCGCACACCATGAGCCGCCCCGTTCAGGACCAATTCCTGGCCGTCGGCGGTCCGGACCGTGTAACGGCTGCCCCGCTCACCGGGGACGCTGGCGTCCGGGGGCTGGTTTTCGCCAAAGAGCCCTCCGAGTACGACGGCGTCTTCCGGACTTCCCGCGACCAGCAGCACCAGCACGGTATCCCCGGTGTCAGGCAGTATCACCGCGCCCTTGTTGGCGCCGGCACCCATCACCAGAACGGGAGCCCACTGCGTCAGCAAGTCCGGATAGGCCGGAAGACGGACCAGCACCCGTCCGCGTTGTTGCGGATCTTCAACATCGGTGATCACGCCGAGCGTCGTCACATCCGCTGCCCGGGTACGCGGTGGCGGTGGTGGGAGGGTTGACAGGGTGGTTTCATACCCGTCGCCGCTGAGAGTGTGCAGCGCGCTGCATATGGGGTAGGTGCCTTCAAAGTCCCTCGCCACCCCGCTGATCTGCACTCGCCGTCCGGCCTGCATGGCCGGATTGCCCGCGGCAACAAGCACGCCCCCAACTTCGGCAGCCAAACGTACGTCGAGATCTGCCTGGGCCAGCTCCGCGGCAATACTCCCGTCGTCGAACGTTTCATTGGACCGTTGCAGCAGCCCGCCTCCGCCTACTCCCTGAGGTGCCGGATCGGCGCGAACAGAAGGACGTGCCCGTTCGCTGCGGGCGCTGCCGCTGACAGTGCCCGCCCCGTCCGGATTCCAGGCATTGACGGCCGCACTGCGGAAGGACGGTTCTTGGCTCACTTCCAGCTCCGCCGAATGCAGAGTGGAACCCAATGCCAGCTCAATCGGTTCCCCGTCCCCGCCCAGGCCCACCAGACGCAGCGTGGATTCATCAACAACTGGATAGAGTCCGAGCCGTGCGCTGGCCTCAACCAGCAGATCCAGGTCCGAGCGCGCACACTGGTACACGGCCCCAATACGATTCCCACCCCCCACTATCCGAAGTCCGGTGCCCTCCGCCAAGCGCGCAGCCAATTCGGCAAGGTTACCGGCTTCGTGCCGCCGGGTATGTTGGCGTTTACGCAGGCGGTGCAGCGCGTCATAGGCCCGAACTCTGACTTCCTGAAGCCGGCCGGAGCCGTAGCCGTGCTCAACAACCGTCACTTCTCCCACGAACAATGGGGTGCGGTGACCAGCCAGCTCCACTTTCAAGGAATCCCCCGGAGCCGGCTCAACTCGGCGGGAACCGCCGGCATCACCGACCTGCCAAACGGCCAGACACTGCGTCGGCTGGGCCAGCGCCGACCGGACCTGGATCCGGGTCATGCCCGCCAGTTCGGCGGCAGAGAGCCGCCGCCGCCCGAGGGTGACGACGAGTTCCGGCAGTCCCTGGATGGCTTTCATCTGTCCTCCACAACAGGTGGAACTGCCAACGGACCGGCGAACCCAAAGGGGTTGTCGATATTGTTGTAGCCGAGCAGGAGTTTCCACTGCAGCGGTGTTCCAAACGCACGCCAGGACAGAATTCCCAGCTCTCCGGGGGGAACGTGCGGCAGAGACACCATGGAGTTCCCGTCGTCTTCCTCCATCAAGTCCTCGTCGGCGCCATCACCAATGACCTCCAATGCACCCACGGGGGGTGCCGTCAGATCCACAGCGGGCAGCCGCTGGGCCAACTCGTAATTCTCCCCGCCTTCTTCGTCCGGGTTTTGGCCGACGCGGACAAAAACCAAACGCATCCATGACCGCAAAGGTGACCCGTCCGGGGCGAAACGGTCAAAGCGTTCAGCCACCTCCGTGACAACTCCCGGCACATTCCATGCCCGGCCCCACACAAAACGGACGGACGGCGGTCGGCGCTGTTGCTCAACTTCGGTTGAGTTCTCAGCCAAACTCCAGATGTGTCTGGTCATTTGGCGTACATCAGAAACGGACAGATGCGCCGGGGCCAGGTCAACGTCAAAAACCAGATCCATTCGAAGTTCGGTGTGGCCGCCGCCCGTAAACAGCAGGGGGTCGTCCGCCAGGGCTGCACCAGCCAGCCTGCCGCCACCGGAACGATGCGGTTCGACGCCGGCCGTTCGCGACATGAGGACAGTTTCAGGATTAAGCAGGGCCCCAAAGTGCTCGCCGGTGTCCTCGATCAAAAACGCGACTCTCTCCATGTCACACCTCAGCCTGCTCGGCGCGCAGCCGATGGGCACGTGCCAGGGAACGTTCAAGGGCGGGTGCATCGGCAGGCGGAGCCATCACGGTAATTGGTGCCGGGAAAGCGTGGTTCAGCTCAGGCCACGGTGACTGGCTGGCCGTATCCGATTTTTGTCCGGTAGACGTGGCACGGGGCTGGTTTTGGACGAGAGTCTGAATGTTTGTGCGGGCCTGGCCCTGCGCTTTTGCGTGCTCTTGAGGCCGGGTTTCGGCAGGGCCGTTCTGCCTCACTGCACGGCCCTGTCCCTGTCCCCCACGCTGCCCCGGCGAAGCGCCAGCTTCGCTCCGGTGCTGGTTCAGTCCAGGGCGACTGATCCTTTGGCGCCTCTGCTTCCGGCTGCGGACCTTTCGGAATCTTGCATCTGGTTCAGCTGCTCCCTGCCGCAGATCGGAAGGTTCCCCCGTTGTCCCGGATTCGCGTTGCGCCTTGTGCTGTTGTCCGAGTTGCGGGCGGGCGGCGGGCGGATTGCCGGGTGTCTCCTGCACTGCAGGGGGACTGGCCGCCGTGACTGTTTTGTGGTCCGGGAGCCCGAACCGCGCAGGATCAACCGCACGGGCCACGCTGTGGCTGTGTCCATCAGGATGCCTAGATTCCGTGATGGTTTCAGCGGCCGGTGGACGATGTACATGGGCGTCTGCGGCGGTCTTCCCGATTTGCCCTTTTCCTGAGGCTGTATCCGTCTGTCCAGCGGGCCGTTTCAACTTGCCCGTCTCCCCGGCCTCTGGTGCGGCCGCTCGACGAGACAGGTTGAGGCGGCCGCTTTGACTCTTGTCTGCCCAGCGCCGTGCGCCGCCGCTGCCATGTGGTGGAGCCAACACCGGGTCGGGTGGACGGGACACGTCATCACGGCTGGGACCTGCCGAACCCCCGACCTGCTGCGACGGATTGTCTGCGCCAATGTCTGCACCAACAGGCCCTTCCAGCGGTGGCCCCCAGCTGGGTGACCATGGCGCAACATTGGTGGAGTCGTGGGACATGGCGGGTTCCATGCCACCGTCACGCAGCATTTGAATCCAGTGTTCGGGGGCATCGTGAAAGTCCATGCCGCTCAAATCCATGTCCAGAGTTTGATTCCGCTGAGCTGTGGTTGCGGACTTCCCGGCCGGTTCGCCTTCCAGGGCTTGGGCGGCCTTCCGGAGCAAGGCCCCCACCCTCTTACCCAGCCGCGCCAGCATCGTCGAGCTCCAGCCGGTCATAGGCAAGTGTCATGTGTTCGATGGCCAAGCCGTTTCCCAACGCCTTGAAGGACGGGCTGCGCCAACGGCAAGGCCAGGCCCGGATGAGGTTCCAGCGCCGAACCTCGTCAGTTCCCGACTCGTTGAGCAGCACGATCGAGACGTTGCGGCGGTCCGACACGCCGGACACGGCATTGAAGAGCCACCGCCACATTTCTCTCGACTCTGTCAGACCATAGCGGAGTGTCACGGGCGGATATTCGACCCTGCCCATCAGGGTCGTGGTGGTGGCGTGATCGGTTCCCTCACGGTGGTCCAGGTGATGGACAATGATTTCAAACGGGTCAATCCGGGTGAAATGTCCCTGGACCACGCCTTGAATGACCAGTTTGAAGTTGTATTGGCGGTATGGGTCCACAATATTTCCCGGCTGAGCAGCGGGCACGGACGCTGGTTGTTCACTCATCCTAAGCTCCTACATTCTGGATCTCGGTGATGTCCGCCGACTGCATCACCTTGAAAATGACGAACTCAGCGGGCTTCACGGGCGCGATGCCAACGATGGCGATGACCTGACCGGCATCCCGAACATCCGGTGGATTGGTGGTCGCGTCGCACTGGACGAAGAAGGCTTCCTGTGGGGTGCGCCCCAGCAATCCCCCGTCACGCCACACACCTGTAAGAAATGCGCTGATCTCCCGATGAATTGAGCGCCACAATTCGAAGCCGTTCGGTTCAAAGAGACACCACCGGGTGCCATCGGCAATTGACTCCTTGATCATGTTTGTCAGCCGACGCACGGGAATATACCGGTACGGACTGGCCTCTGCGGCGCGCGTGCGGGTACCCCACACCAGTGTTCCCTCCGTGGGGAAATACCGAATGCAGTTGACCCCGGCAGGGTTCAGCACCTCCTGCTCGCCCCTGCTAATGCGACGTACCAAGCCAAGCGCGTTCCGGATTGGCTCATTGGCCGGGGCCTTGTGGACACCTCTGCTGTTGTCCACCCGCGCCCAGACGCCCGCGACATGTCCAGATGGCGGCTGGTTGACGAGATTGCCTGTCACCACGTCCTTTACCCGAATCCAGGGGTAATACAGTGCTGCGTAGCCTCCGGGTGACTGCGGCGCACCGAGCGCCAATTCCGCAGCAGGAACTTTTTTCGCAGGTGGGGTGGGCGGGCTGGACCCGGAGTCCGCATCGCCGCCGTCCGGCGCCGTATCGTGCCCCGACCCGGTGCTCGCGGAGCTGTCACCGCCGGGTGCGGAATCGGAGTCCCCCACAGTTCCGACCCGGGTCAGTGCAGAGACGTCATCAACCACTTCCACGGTGTCCAAAATCGCCATGCGGTCCTGTCGGAGCGGATGTTCACAGTGGCCAATCAACGCGGCATAGGCCGCTGGATCCGCATAGCCTGGGGCAGCCACCATGGAGATGTCATCGATGGCTTCCAGCAGCTTCAGGCCCGTCGGCTTGGCAGACGTGCCCGTAAGGGATCCGTTCAGGCCGATGTTGACGACGTAACACCGTCCGCCACCCTCATCAAAGAACCCGTAAACGGCGTTGGCAAGGGCCGTCCCTGCCGTCGACTCTCCCACGTACATGTCGGCGAACTGGGTGTAATTGTCGATGACCACTGCTTCGTCCAGCCGGGCTGACGCCATGGGCGCCACCCCAATGAACGCGGCAATGCTGGTATTTACGCGGCCAATGGACCGGGCGCCGCTGGGCACCTCCTGTACATAAACTCCCGGGGCCAGATAGTTGGGCATGGCTAATCCTTTCCATCCCATCGAAGGGTGATGGGAAGCATTCTCGCGTTGGCGGTGAACTGCCTGATTGAATCCTGAAACTCGACAGTCAGCAACTGTTCCGTGTCCGACGTGGAAAAGCATTCAAACCGTCCCTGCGGATCGCAGGCTACGGCAACACTGGAGGCTGCGGATCGGACGCGTGCACCGCCAAGACCGTTACCGTGAGTGTCAATAACGACTCCGGTGAGATGCCGCCCCACTTGCATTTTCACCTGCAGCGGCTCCCGGACGGTCACTGCCATCGGCTCGTCGAGCGGGATGGCAACCGGCACCTGAACCTGAAAGCCGATGCCTGCGGGCGTTGCCGGAGGCCACCTCCGATCCAATGTGCTGGTGGAATACCGGCTGCCGCCCTCGATGGTGGTTATCAGCCTTTCCAGATTCTCCAACCGCTGATCCCCTGTGCAAACCACGGAAACAGCCAGTTCCAGATCCAAAACAGGTCCGGCCCGGCGTGACCGTCCGACCCGGCTGAGTGCGATGGCCCGGACAGCCACCGGCGCAGGCTCGCGGTCATTTTCATCGTCATCGACCAGGCGAACATCGTCGGGCGGGACAGCAGAGCGGAGTATTTCCACCAGTGCGGCCAGCTCAGTTCTCACCACGCTCACGGCTGCACCCCGTTCCTGACCGCCCCCGCCAAGGGGATAGACCCAGACTACTCTCAACTGTGAGCTCCGTCACGAACAACTATTTTGCTGTGCCCATTCCCGTGGCGTCAGTCAACCACTGGGGGCGGTGCCATGGGAGGACTGAAGTGGCAGTGAAGTGACTGCTGTCAACCACCTCGCTACTTGCTGCAGAACACTGTTCAGTGCGTGCAGCGAGGGCCTGGGATGAGCCATATCCAGCTCATGTTGCATGCTTGCCTTCCATCGGCTCTTCATGGGTCAGCGAAGGGGATCAGCAATGTCCGCGAATTTGCTTCAATGGCAGTTGACACCATGGGGCATTGGCCCCCAAATTCAGACTGGGCGGTCCGGTCTTTAGCAGCTCCACTCTTTGACGGCTTCACCAGGAAGTTACCATGTGCGATGTTCCCAAACGAAAGTGGCAGTCGGTTCTCCGTCCAGCCAGGCTGCTGCTGTCTCTCCTCGCTGCAGCCATTGTGATCGCCGGGTGGCAAATTCCCAACACGCTCGGCCTCGTTCCGATGGGCATTGGAATTGTCCTGTTCGTGGTGGTGATTCTGCTTCCATCCGTGCGCGAGATCGAGTTGGGCTTCCCCACAGGAGTGAAAGTTCTGGCAGCCGTGAGAAACCGCAGGCAAGAACTGTCCACAGAGATCAGGGGGGATTCCGGGGAACTGGAATTGTGCGCCCAATTGCTGTGTGACGACCCCGTGCTCGCCGCCTCGCTGTTGGAGTCCGCATGGGCCAAAACAACTGCCACGTGGCGCGGCCCCATTACCGAAGAGACCCGCCTTTACATTTTGTGCGTTTTAGTGAAATTGCTTGACTCGCACAGGAAGTGGGCGCAGCTTCCGGCCCCCAACAATGCTGCCCCAACGCCAGTGGCTGCGCTGGCGAGCCTGTCCCCAACGCAGCGGGTCGTGGTGGTTCTCCACGAGTTCGCCGACCTCCCTCTGTCCCAGATTGCATCCATCACGGGTTCGTCGCTGCGACAGACAGCCGCCACACTGAACGCTGCGGAAGCTGCTGTCAATCGATTGGCTTCGGGCGGAACGGGACCGTGAACCCCTCGTTGAAGCAGAGTCTTTGGCTGGAGGCGGCCGAACGTGCCACTCTGCAAGCCGTCGACGGCGAGCGTGCCCTGACGCGCGGCTGGCAACGATACCGCCTCCGCCTCATTGTCACTTATGCCGCCGTCATGACAGTGATGTTGGCTCTCACAGCTTCCCTTTTTTTGGCCCATTCGCTGGCGGCCGGAGCTGACACGGCGCCGGAGCCTTCGCTGGCACGTACCTTGGTGTCGATCACAGTCCATGCCGATGGGGCCAGTGCGGAAACGGGGCAGTCAGTGCAAATGGATGCGGAGGGCCGTTTCAGTGATGGGTCTGTGCAGCCATTGACCGATGGAGTGCGTTGGGCTTCGAGCGATGCGGACATCGCCACAGTCGATTCCGCCGGAGTGGTCAGGGCACTGAATCCGGGCAGGATTACCATCGAGGCCACTCGGGAATCCATTCAGGGCCGTCTGCAGTTCACTGTCCTGCAAACTGCCAGTCCCTCACTGACGTCAATTTCACTGACGCCTCCAACTGTCACCTTGGGACTGAGACAATCCTTGCAGCTGGCTGCCGTTGGCACGTTCAGCGACGGTTCCAGCAGACCGGTTGGAGCCACGGGAATCTGGCGATCCAACAACCCGGCCGTGGCTGCCGTTGACGGAGGGGGGCTGGTGACAGCGACCGGAACGGGCAGCGCGCTGATCACATTGACCGAGGACGGGCAGACAGCCCAGGCTCACATTGATGTCCCGGTGGCGATCGTGGGCCTGCGGATCGACCCGCCTGCAACCGAGCTCCAAGTGGGACAAAGCCAGCAGCTGAAGGCCGAGTTCGTGCTCAATGACGGCAACACCCGTCTTGCTGACAGGGCCGTCTGGTCAACAAGCAATGACAAAGTGGTGCAGGTTGATCAGAACGGATTGGCAGTGGCCGTCGGCACCAGTCAGGCTCCTCCCCCGGTGGAGGGACAATCCACCGATCCGGTCGGTACAGCGGCAACCGTCACTGTCCAGCAGGATGGATTTACCGGAGAAGCATCCTTTGCCGTTTTCCCCCAGAATCCGCCGAGCTAGGGCTTCCTGCAGGATCCGATGCGCCAACGCTCGCTACTTGCGGCCGATGAACCAGTCCTGCAGCTTCTTCAGCCGCGTCTGGAGCTGAGGTTCGTTGGCCTGTGCAACTGCCGGGCCCCCGCAGATCCTGCGCAGCTCGCTGTGCACCATTCCGTGCGGCATGCCCGAACGGGCGCTCCACGCGGAGACGTTCTTGGCCAATTCACCGCGCAGGTCCATGAGCATGCGGTGGTCCACCAGCGGTGCGGCATCGGGTTCGGCCGCTGCCGGGGCGTTTTTGCGCCTCCGGGTTTGCTGGTCGGCCTGGTGCTGGCGCAGCAGGAGGCCCATCTGGTCGGCGTCAAGCAGTCCGGGGATGCCGAGGAAGTCCAGTTCATCCTCGCTGCCGATGGCGCCGCCGGTGCCGAACTCGCCGCCGTCGAACAAGACGCGGTCAAAGGAGGCTTGGGATTCCAGTGCCTCGAACTTGAACTTTTCCAGCGTGTCGGAGGCCTTTTCCTCGCGGTTGGCCTCCTCCATTTCATCGTCTTCTTCGATGAAACCGTCCGGGTCCTTGTCGGGGCGGTCCAACGCGTGGTCGCGTTCAAGCTCCAGCTGGTTGGCCAGTTCCATCAAGTTCGGCACCGACGGCAGGAAGATCGACGCCGTCTCGCCCCTCCTGCGGGCGCGCACAAAACGTCCCACGGCCTGGGCAAAGAACAACGGCGTGGCGGTGGAGGTCGCGTAGACGCCCACAGCCAGACGCGGCACGTCAACGCCTTCGGAAACCATGCGCACGGCCACCATCCAACGCTGCTCGCCGGAGGAGAACGCATCAATCTTGTCCGAGGCCTTGGCGTCGTCGGACAAGATCACCGTGGGCGACTCGCCGGTGATCTTCTTCAGCTGCGCGGCATAGGCACGGGCGTCTTCGTGGTCCGTGGCAATGACCATGGCGCCGGCGTCGGGCACGGCACGGCGCACCTCGGTCAGGCGCTTGTCGGCGGCAGCCAACACGGCGGGAATCCACTCCCCCAGCGGGTTCAGGGCCGTACGCCAGGCCTGGGACGTGACATCCTTGGTGACGGCTTCGCCAAGCGTGGCCGCCATTTCCTCGCCGGCACTTGTCCGCCAGCGCATTTTTCCCGAGTAGGCCATGAACATGACGGGGCGCACCACGTGGTCCCGCAGCGCCTCGCCGTAGCCGTAGGTGTAGTCGGCCTGTGAACGACGGATGCCGTCGCGGTCCTCGGCATATTCGACAAACGGGATGGCGGCCGTGTCGGAGCGGAAAGGCGTTCCCGTCAGGGCAAGGCGCCGGGTGGCAGGGTCGAAAGCTTCCCGGATGCCGTCGCCCCACGACAGTGCGTCGCCGCCATGGTGGATTTCATCCATGATGACAAGAGTGCGTGCGGCCTCGGTCTTGGCCCGGTGCAGCATGGGTTTGCTGGCCACCTGCGCATACGTCACGGCCACGCCGGCAAAGCCCTTGCCATGGCGGCCGTCGGCGTTTTTGAAGTTGGGGTCAATGGCGATCCCAACCCTTGCGGCCGCGTCCGCCCACTGCCGCTTGAGGTGGTCGGTGGGCGTGACAATCGTGACCCTGTTGATGGTGCCGCGCGCAATCAGCTCCGTGGCGATGTGCAGGGCAAACGTCGTCTTGCCGGCGCCGGGGGTGGCCACGGCCATGAAGTCCTTCGGATTCTCACTGAAGTACTTTTCCATGGCCTCGGTCTGCCAGGCACGCAGTTTCTGGGCCGTTCCCCAAGCGGCACGCTCCGGGTAGGCGGGAGGCAGCGACGGGCCGCCAAACAATGTTTCCGTCACGTATTTCCCGCCATCCTTGTCACTTCTTCCTGCACTGCGCACCCTGTACCGGGCACGGTGGAACAACGGCGGTTGCGCCGTCCTTGCCACTGTTTTTGTGGCCAATGTTGTTGCGGCCGCTGTGGTTCGGGCCGAAGGGCTACTCTTTGGGTTTCTTGGGACCCTTGCCCTTGCCGCCTTCGGGCATCAGGCCGTCGTAGATGGCCTTGCAATCGGGGCAGACCGGAAACTTGTGCGGATCGCGTCCCGGCGTCCACACCTTTCCGCACAGGGCCACCACGGGATCGCCCGACAGGGCCGATTCCATGATCTTTTCCTTGCGGACATAGTGCGAGAACCGTTCGCTGTCGCCGGGCTCGACTTCCTGGCGCAGTTCCTCGCGTTCAATCACGGCAGTCGATCCGCCACCGGTGCCGGGATTGCCAGTGGGATCATTTTCGAAGGGGTCTGGAGGCAAACTCATGGATCCATTCTAGCGTCATCTCCATCGCGACTCACCGAGGCAAAGTTCCACGGGGACCTCACGCGCCGGAATCTCTCGGCGAGCCGGGGTGGAGCGCGGACGACGGCGGGAGGCGAAACGCGAATATCACTTGCCTCCCGCCAAGCTGCCGCTGTTAGAGACTCTGCCACTCCGGCTTGTTGTTGAAGGCGTTGCGGTATGCCGCCGCACCTTCGAGCTTGGACGCCGCGGCCTCGTCAATGATGACGGTGGCGCGCGGGTGGAACTGCAGGATTGAGGCAGGGCACGCGGCCGAGACCGGACCTTCAACGAAGTCACGCACGGCGTCGGCCTTGCCTGCGCCGAAGGCCACCAGAACAAGGTGGCGGGCGTCCATGATGGTGCCCAGGCCCTGCGTCACCACGTGGTGCGGAACCTGTGCGATGCTGTCAAAGAAGCGCGCGTTGTCCTGGCGTGTCTGCTCGGCCAAGGTCTTGATGCGGGTACGCGAGGCAAGGGACGAGCCGGGCTCGTTGAAGCCGATGTGGCCGTTGGTGCCAACGCCAAGGATCTGCAGATCAATGCCGCCAGCCGCGGCAATGGCGTCCTCGTACGACTGGCAGGCGTCCTCCAAGTTCTCGCTTGCACCGTTGGGGCCGTGCACATTTTCGGCCTTGACGTCCACGCGGTGGGTGAACTCGCGGCGGATCACTTCGCGGTACGACTCGTAGTGGCCAACGGGCAAGCCAACGTACTCATCCAAGGCAAAGCCGCTGGTTTCGGCGAAGCTCAAGCCCTCCTCGTCGTGGCGGCGTGCCAGCTCGTCGTAGATCGGCAACGGGGAGGACCCTGTGGCCAGGCCGATGACGGCGTTGGCCTTGGTGCGCACCAACGACTCGATGGCGTCGGCAGCCAGGGCGCCAATTTCCTTGCTGCTGGGGAGGACAATTACCTCCATGGAACACGCTTCCTTTCGCGGCACACACGTGCCTGTGGAATTCGAAACTTTTATGCAAAGTTGCTGCCCTCCACCTTATCCAGTGCGGACAGCCATCAACTAACGGTCCACTGAAACCGACAGCAGCAGCTCGGGGGCGCGCTTGTCGTAGATCTTGGCACCTTGGCGTACGCCGATGGCCAGGAACACGGCGCCAAGGATCATCCCCACCACGAGAGCCAGCCAGGAATACAGCACCTGCCCGGACACCAGGGCCACAATGAGCAAAATCAACTCGGGCAGCACCAGCACGCCCAGTCCGGCAAACCCGGCCAACTGGATCAGTGCAGCGGAAAATCCATTCCCGGGCCGGGTCTTCAGGGGACTGTCTCCGGGCAGCGGAACGTTGCTGGTAAACCGCGCGGAGAACACGCTGGCCAGCCCCAGCCCCGAACCCACCACTGCGAGGACAAGTCCCAAGGTTCCCGGCAGCTGGCTCATGTCCTTGGAGAAAATGGCACCGACGACGGCGTACAGCACTCCCAGCGGCAGCGCCAGCACCCCGGCTGCCATGGCACGGCCCGTACGGTCCGCCAAACCACTGATGCCTGTGGCAACGTGCAGGGCAAAAGCCGTGTTGTCGTAGGAGATGTCGGCGCTGATGGACCAGGCCACCAGGAATGCGGCCAAGGCGGCACCAAAGCCCAGCGCGACCCCAATGGCGGTCCCGCCGCCAAACTGTGAACCGGCAAAAACGAACACCAGCGGCAGCAGCGGGGCCATCAGCAGCCCCGCACTGTAGCGCGGGTCCCTGAACCAGTAGGTCAAGCAGCGTGCGGCGACGGCTCCGGCAGGCGTGGCGGGGAACCAGCCAAAGAAACCCATTTTGCCGGCTCCGCGGCGTGCCCCTCCGGCAAAGGCCGGTGTGACAAGCGCCCGTGCCAGGCACGCCTTCCACACCCAGACAAGAGCGGCAATGGTGGCCAGGGCAATCAGGAACTTCAGGCCCGCCGGGCCGTAATGGCCCTGGGCAATCTCGGCCGGAACCGCCCAGACGGCCCCCAGCGGTGTCCAGGAAATACTGTTGGCCAGTTGCGGAAGGTAAGCACTGAAGTTGCTCACACCGCTGGAGATGCCATTGATGATGGGGCCCAGGAAGAGCAGCGGCAGCAGGACAACAATGCCGCTCACGTCCTTGAACCGCCGGGAAGAAGCCAAGCTGGCACTGGCTGCAGTCACGGCGCGGGAGGCCGTGATGCATGTCACGGCGCCCAGGGCGCCGCAGAGCAGGGCAACCACGCCAGCCAACGGATGGCTCCACCACGACGCTGCCGTACCCACCGACGCCAGCAGCGTTATTGCCCCCGGTATGCCGATGAAACTGCTCAGCAACAGTCCCGCCAGCAGCGACTTCATGGGTATGGAGTACGTGGTGAACCGTGCCGGGTCAAGGGTCATGTCCAGTCCATTGAGCACCACCGGGACCACCAGCCAGCCCAGTACCACCGCCGCGCCGGCCAGCACCACCACGGTGCCAATGGCTTCCGGATCCGCCGCACCCAGAGCAGCCAGCCCCGCCAACAGCAGAGCCAGTATGCCCAGCCCGTACAGGCCGCCAATAATCAAGCCCACCAGCTGCCATGGGCTGCGCTTGAGGGAGTTGCGCAGCAGCGCCAGCTTCAGCCTTACGAGGTGCGCAACCATGACAACCCCGCCGTCTCGTTGCGTCCGCCGACCAGTGCGACGAACTTTTCTTCCAGACTCTGGTTGCCGCGCACCTCATCGACGGTGCCGGCAGCCAGCACGCGACCTGCCGCGATGACAGCCACGTGGTCGCACATGCGTTGCACAAGGTCCATGACGTGGCTGGAGACAATGACGGTGCCCCCTGACTTGACGTAGTCGGCAAGGATGTCGCGGATGTTGGCGGCCGAGACCGGATCGACCGATTCAAAGGGCTCGTCGAGGACAAGCAGCCTGGGTGCATGGATCAATGCGGCGGCCAAGGCGATTTTCTTTGTCATGCCGGCCGAGTAGTCCACCACAAGCGTCCCGGCGTCCTTGCCAAGGTCAAGCGCGGCCAGCAGGTCCTTGACCCGGCTGGCCACCGTGTCCTTGTCCATCCCGCGCAGCAACCCCGCGTAGCTGACAAGCTGCTCGCCGCTGAGGCGGTCGAAGAGGCGCACGCCGTCGGGCAACAGGCCCATAAGGCGCTTGGCCACGAGGGGCTGCTGCCAGACATCCACACCGTGCACCCAAACTTGGCCGGCATCCGGACGCAGCAGGCCCGTGGCCATGGACAGGGACGTGGTTTTGCCTGCCCCGTTGGGGCCCACCAGGCCATAAAAGGAGCCTGCGGGAACGTCAAGGTCAATGCCGTCAACGGCAAGCTTCGCGCCAAACCGTTTGCTCAATCCACGAATGGAAAGCGCAGGCGGGAGCCCTGCTGCCGGGTGCTGTTCAGCTGAGATATTCTCCATGTCCACACACTAACAAGCGGCAGTGGCGCAACCGGCCATCCGAAAGGATGAACTTGACGTCCCAGCAAGAAGGAAAGGCGGAGGCGCGGGCCCGGCGGGTGCAAAAAGCCCCCTCCGCGCAGCGATTGCTGCACCTGCGAAGGGGGCTTTTTGCTTGGGTTCCTGCTCCGCTTGAACAGCTTAGAACAAGGCGCGGGCCAAGGCTTGGCGGGATGCCGAGACACGGGGGTCGCCCACGCCCACCACGTCGTAGAGTGCCAGCAGGCGAACTCTGGCGGTGTCGCGCTCAGGGCCGAAGTGGGTGCCAATGTATTTGACCAGGCGGGCCAGCGCGTCCTCCACATGGCCGCCCGTGACATCCAAGTCGGACACGGCCAGGGCGGCGTCGAGGTCGTCCGGGTCGCCGGCGGCCAAGGACCGGAATTCCTCGGCCTGGACCACATTGAGCTGTGCCGCGCGCCGCATCAGGTTCACCTGCGCCAGCCCGATCTTGGCGTCGGCGTCGTTGGGTTTTTCCGCCAGCGCCTTCTCGTAGCTTGCCTGTGCCAGTTCAAGGTCCCCGGCGTCGATGGCATCCCGGGCCGCCTGGTGCAGCGGCGGCAAGGGTGGTTCCTGCTGCTCGGCGTCGGGTTCCGGAGCGCCGCCCAGGTTGCCCGTCACGCCGTTGCTGGCAGCGACCTTGAGCAGTTCGGCGAGGAACTCCCGCACCTGGTCCTCGGGCAGGTCGCCCTCAAACATGGGAACGGGCTGGCCCTTGATGAGGGCGATGACGGTGGGCACGGCCGCAGCTCCGAAGGCCTGGGCAATCTGTGGACTGGCATCCACATCAACCCGGCCCAACGCGATCTTCCCGCCGTGCTCATTCATCAGCTTCTCCAGCAGCGCGTTGACCTGCGCCGACTGCTGTGAGCGCCCTGACCCCAGCGCCACCACCACGGGCACCTTCTGTGAGAGCTGGACAAACTCCTGGAAGCTCTGCTCGTTGACGTCCACGGCGTAGGGCGAACCGCCGGAGGGAGCGATTGGCTCAGTTGTGGTGGCCCGGTTCTTCAAGGCTGAAAGGTCGACGGCGCCGCGCAGGTTGATCCCGGGCGAGGCGTTGGGTGGCATGGGGCTGTTTTGACTCATAAAATCACTCTAACTGTGCCGGCCCGCGGCGGTGTGGCTTCTCGCCGCGGGCGAAACATGGGATTGCGAACGATGGAGCAGGACAGACTTGGACGAGTTCACCTGCACCGGCGGATGCCGGTTACTTGAACTTCCCGCTCACCAAGTTTCTGGTGGCCGAGAGGACCGTGATCTTGCCATCCCCCGCCGGCGGAATGTACATGACAATGGGTTCGGCGTAGTTCAAGGTGAACCCCTTGACGGTCTCCCTGCCCCCTGTGAATACGGCAGCATCCTCGCCCACTTTCAATGTGGCCTCATCCTTGCTGGTTGCAGCAATGCCAAAGTTGTTGCCCACGACAACCATGGCGCCGCCGTCGGCAGTGCGCATGGCCACCGCGGAGTCAAGGTCGCCCTTGTGGCTGAACACGTAGCTGGCATCCTTCGCATCGGCAACAATTTTCTTCTGCAGGTCAAGGACACTGCTGATGTAAACACTGTCATTGAAGGAGTCCTTGTACTTGCTCTTGGACGTGGTCAGGCGGTCGCTCAGCACCGCAATGGCCGACTTGGGGCTGAATATCAGACCCTCGGCGGAATCAAGCGGCACGGCCTGGGTCCCTTCCTTGTCCACCTTGGGGAAGGTCTGTCCCGGCAAGAGGGGCGTCGCCTGGATGAGCTTGTAATTTTCGCGCGGACTTGCCTGGACAAGGGTCAGCAGCTGGGGCAGCTCATTGTTCTCCCCCTGCGTGACAAGCATGGCCGACCGCGGCCAGGTGCGGGTGGTGGTGACTACCTTTGCCAGCATCTTCGTGGCATCGACGGGCTCGATGGCGGGATGCTCGGCCACCTTGGCGCGAATCTTGTAGTTCGAGGTGCGGACGGCCAGTGCCATGCCCGCGACGCGTGGCGATAGTTCCTTGGCGTTCTTGGCATTGTCTCCGGAAGCCACCACAGCGGCCACGGACGCCGAGATGCGCTCCACCTGACTGTCCAACAGATTCGGGAACGCTGCGGCAGCAGGGTCCTCCGAGGCTGCGGGGGCACCGCTGGCGAGTTCGCTTGCCGGAACACTGGCGCTGGGCTCAGGAGCCGGGGTGGTTGGATCGGCGGCGACGGCCGGGCTGATGCTTCCGGCCAGCAGCGCGGCGGCCAAAATGGCCCCCCAACGAGCCTTCACGCTGTTCTTCACAGTTCGCAACTGTGCAGCAGGTGCAGTGAACTTCGCCTTGCCGTCGTTCTTTTTAGCATCTTTCGCTGGGTCCTTCTCTGCGCCCTTTGTTGAGTCGTCCTTGGTGGCACCCTTCGTGGTGCCGGGGGAAGCGTCGGTGGCGGCAGCCCCGGAAGGCGTCCCGCCGTTGGAGCCTGCATCGTGCCCTGAGTCGTCCTTGGAGTTGGGTTCTGGGTTGGGCTTGGAGCCCGGAGCGGCGTTGGGCTTGGAGCCCGGAGCGGCGTCGGGCTTGGAGCCCGGAGCGGCGTCGGGCTTGGAATCAGCCTCGGCGGGGATGCCAGTGTCCTTTTTCGTCAACGTTGCAGGCAGGGCGGAAGTGGCATCAGCGGTGGGCAGTTTCGCGTCGGCAGCACTGTCTGGGGCGGCACTGTCTGTGGCAGCACTGTCTGGGGCAGCACTGTCCTGGGCCGCACTGTCCTGGGCAGCACTGTCCGCGGCTGTACCATCTGCAGCTGCGGGCGCGCGGTTTCTGCGGGAGGCGACGATTTTGTCCACTTCCAGCGCGCCCGTGGCCGGGTCGGCCGGGGTGCGGCCGGCTGCGCGACGTCCGGCCACAGCCTGGGCTTGCTTGGGCTTGCGGGGGGCGATGAAGAACAGCAGGGCGGCCAAGGCCAGCAGTGCCGAGCCGATGATCATCAAAGGCACCGCCCAGGGCGTCGCGGCGTCGTTGTCCGCGGTGACTGAGATGTCGATGGGGGCAGGTGCGGTGCCGTCGGAGGAGACCAGCAAGGCCCAGTCGCCGCGGCCCGGGGCTTGCCACGTGTAGGTCAGCTCTCCGGTGGCCTTTTCCTCGCTGACCCACAGGTCCGAACCGCTCGGGTTGGGCACTTTTTCAACACCTGGTGTGCTCTCGACGTTCAGCTCGCTGAAGTCGTCGCTGGCAGCGCCAATGGTGGTGTAGGCGGCGTCGTCAACCCAACCGAAGACGTCATCCACACGTCCCACGGCCAACTGGATGGGGCCGTCGCTCTTGACGGTCAGCGTGAACTTGCCGTCGTGGGTTTTGAGCACGCCGGGGCCAATGACTGTCAGCGGGGACGTCTTGACTGCCGGGGCTGCCTTGACATCTGCCGGGACCGCGGCCGTGAGCGTGGACGGCGGGAGCCAAATGGTGCGCTGGCCAATGCCCGTACCCAGCACCAGAAGGCCCAAGACAGCCAAGACGATTGCAATTTTTAAACGCAAGAAACTACCTAACATCGGCGGAACACTGCTGTGGTCGATGTTCCAAGGGTAACCGAACCGTTATCAATAGGTCATTCCCTTTTGACATTTCTCACGTTGGCCTGCTGTGGCTCGCAGCTGCGCCGTAGCTGCGCTGATACTCTCGACTGACTATCGAGAGTTGGAGGCAACGACCGCTGCCGTCCCCTAACCTGAAAGCAAATCCGTGAGTTCTTCACCTGAACCAAGCGCTGCCGGCCATGTCCCCAAAGACCAGCCGGAGTCCCCCGATGCCCCTGCCGACGCGCCCAACCCGCAGATTCGCCAACCCGACGAAACGGGCCTTGGTCAAACGGGCCGTGGTGAAAAGGGAGGGTCGGACTCGACGGAAGCCGTTGCTGCAGCGCCCGTGGCAGCAGCAACGGCTTCAAAGCCAGCCCAGAGCACCCCGCAGGCCAAGGGTTGGCGGGCGTGGGTGCTCATGAAGCTAAGCCAACCGATTCCGGGCGCCCAGCCGCGCGTCCGCTTTGACGTCCCGTTGGAGCCTCCTGCCGGCAGCGGCGAGGCAACAGCGGAGCCGGCTGATCCAGGCTCCGCGTCCTCCAACTTCTTCCGCCACCCCATTTATTTGGGCTTCATGGGCACTGTGGGCGTTGGCATTGCCTTGTTCCTCAGCTACATCCTGGCCAACACGCAGTCGTTGTTGTTGTGGATCGTCACGGCGCTTTTCATTGCACTGGGCTTGGACCCCGTAGTGCGGTGGCTCGAACGTCGCAAGGTCCCCCGCCCGTTGGGGATCATCCTGGTGCTGCTGGCCCTGCTGGGCCTGGTGGCAATCTTCTTCGCCACGCTCATCCCCACCATCGTTGATCAGACCACCCAGTTGGTGACAAACGCCCCCATCTGGATCAAGGACTTCCTTGCTTCTGATTTCTTCAAGCAGCTGGACGGGCAATACCACGTCCTTGACACGATCAACGAGCAGGTCGCCAAGTTCTTCCAGGACGCACAGGCAGTGGGCGGGATCTTTGGCGGTGTGCTGGGCGTGGGATCCACGCTTGCCAACGGGCTCTTTGGCACCTTGATTGTGCTTGTGCTCAGCCTGTACTTCCTGGCAGCCCTGCCAGCCCTGAAAAAGTGGAGCTACCGCCTGGCCCCGCGCTCGCGCCGCGATCGGGTTGAAGACCTCAGCGAGGAAATCACCCGAGGCGTGGGCTACTACGTGATCGGCCAGGTCTGCGTAGCTGTGTTGAACGCCACGTTTGCCTTCATAGTGATGTCGATCCTGGGCGTGCCGTTCAGCCTGCTGCTGACCTTTGTCGTGGCGTTGCTGGCCTTTATCCCGCTGGTGGGCGGCATGATCGCAGCAGTCGTTGTCATCGCCGTCAGTCTGACGGCAGGCTGGCAGACAGCGCTCATCTATGCCATTTGCTACTTTGCGTACCTGCAGTTTGAGGCATACTTCGTCTCCCCGCGCATCATGCAAAAGGCCGTCGCCGTGCCCGGCGCCGTCGCCGTGATTTCAGTGATCGCCGGCGGCACCCTGCTGGGAGTGCTCGGAGCCCTGATCGCCATTCCCACGGCAGCCGCGATCATGCTTTTGGTCAGGGAAGTTTACATAGCCCACCAGGACAAGCACTAACCGGGCAGCTGGACCGGAAGGCTCGCCACCGGTCCACGCCATTCGGCAGGCAGTTCAACGGGAACACCGAGCACGGCGGCGGCAATTTCGTTCAGGGCACGCGCTGCGTACTTCTCCCCCACCCACAGGTGTTTGGCCCCGGCAACGGGGACCAGCCGGGCTTGCGGGATCCTGGCAAAACGCGCTGTCGCGGCTTCGGGCTGCAGATAGTCGTCAAGCTCCGGAACAAGCACTGTCAATGGCTTGCCATAGGCCGCCCAAGCCTCAAGATCGGCATCGCCGGCACGGTGCAGGGGCGGCGAAAGCAGCACGGCACCTTCAATCTCTGCGGCAACAGGAGGCACGGCCCCGTACTTCAAGACCAGCTCCGTGCCGAACGACCACCCCAGCAGCCAACGGTTGGGCAGTCCGCGGTCAACGGCAAATTCCACGGCGGCCTCCACGTCCAGCCGCTCCCCAACTCCTTCTTCGAAGGACCCTTCGCTTGTTCCCCGGGGCGAGACGGTGCCGCGCGTATTAAAGCGCAACACCGCAATGCCGGCGAGGGCAGGCAGTCGGTAGGAGGCTTTTTTGTACACGTGCGAGTCCATGAAGCCGCCGTGCGTGGGCAGCGGGTGGAAAGTGATGAGCGTGGCCCGCACAACCCCATCGGAAGGCATGGCCAGTTCACCCACAAGAGTCAGGCCGTCGGCGGTGCGCAGTTCAACGTTCTCCCGCACTGCGGGCAGGATGGTCGAGGCACGCACGGCAACCGGTGCGCCGTCGTCAACGTAGGCAAGGGAGGAAGGATCAAAAACCATGCCTTCCAGCCTACCGGTGGTTTGCGGCGGCAGTGCCCCTTGCGCCGCAGCCTGTGCGGCTATCTGTAGCGGTAACTGCGTCCCCGCCAGCAATTGCTGTGCCAATGGCGGCGCTCGCGCAGCCCCGCCTCGGCGCCGAACAAGGCATCCTCCTGCCACACCACCAGATGTGCCACCCCGGGCATGACGGGATGGTTGCAGCCTGGGCAGGTATAAGCCTTTTGCGCGTTCCCGGCACTGATGCTCCGGACCGCCCATACGCCGTCGGGCGCCGCTTCGGTGGCAGGCACTCCCAGGCGCGTCCGATTCAAGTCTTCGCCGTCGTCATCGTTCCGCTGCGCGCCCTTGGTCCATTTGGAGCTGCGCGCTGGGGAACCGGGGCTGCGGCGTGGGCGGTTGGATCGGGGCATGCCTTCCATTGTGCCGCACTGTTGCCGGTGCGCCGACGCAACCCCGGCGGCGAACCGCTAGAGTGGACGACGTGCGTTTAGTGATTGCCAAGTGCTCCGTCGACTACGTCGGACGCCTCAAAGCCCATCTTCCCCTCGCCGTACGGCTGCTGCTGGTCAAGTCCGACGGCTCAGTCTTGGTGCACTCCGACGGCGGCTCCTACAAGCCGTTGAACTGGATGAGTCCGCCGGCAACGCTGCGCACGGTGGGCCCCGAGGAATCCGAGCTTGAGGACGGCGTGGTGGAGCAGTGGGTGGTGCAGTCCACCAAGGCCGACGACAAGCTGATCATCAACATTTACGAACTTTTCAGCGATTCCAGCCACGACTTGGGCCTTGACCCGGGCCTTATCAAGGACGGCGTCGAAGCCGACCTGCAGCGGCTGCTGGCAGAGCAGATCGAGCTGTTGGGCACCGGATTTACCTTGATCAGGCGCGAGTATTTCACCGCCATTGGCCCCGTCGATCTCCTGGCCCGTGACGCAGCAGGCGCCACGGTGGCCATTGAACTCAAGCGCCGCGGCGACATTGACGGCGTGGAACAACTCACCCGGTACTTGGAACTGCTCAACCGCGACCCACGGTTGGCCCCCGTGCGAGGCATTTTTGCCGCCCAGCAAATCAAGCCGCAAGCCAAGACGCTTGCCACCGACCGCGGCATTGAGTGCAAAACCCTCGATTACGACGCCATGCGCGGCGTCGATGACAGCGCGTCACGGCTGTTCTAGGCATCCGGGACCGCATCCTGACTAGACTTGTTCCATGACTGATCCAATCCCCGCAACCGTGTCCACCAAGTTCTTGATCCACGGCGCCATTGCCACGGATCGCGGCGTCCTCAACAACGGCCTGCTCGCCATTGAAGACGACAGGATTGTCTATGCGGGCCGTGCCGACCACTTTGACGAACCGGGGTTCGAGCCGGCAGACATGGAAGCTGCCAATATCATCACGCTGCCAGCCGGGCAGCTGATTCTTCCGGGCCTGGTGGACATCCACAACCACGGCGGCAACGGCGGGGATTTCCCCAGCGGCAACGAGGCTTCCGCCCGCACTGCCATCGACTTCCTGCACCGTGCAGGCACCACCACGCTGCTGGCAAGCATGGTGACCGCAGCTCCCGAGGACCTCATCAAGGGCATTGGCGTCTATGCCGGTTTGACGGATGAAGGCCTGGTGGCGGGCATCCACTTGGAGGGCCCCTTCCTCTCGCACGCACGGTGCGGGGCGCAAAACCCTGCCTTCTTGTTGGAGCCGGACCTTGAGCTGATGTCCACGCTCATCGAGGCCGGCCGCGGCACCATCACCACCATGACGT
The DNA here is from genome assembly GCF_030063185.1 of Arthrobacter sp. H35-D1. Classification (GTDB taxonomy): domain Bacteria; phylum Actinomycetota; class Actinomycetes; order Actinomycetales; family Micrococcaceae; genus Specibacter. The sequence continues at coordinate 143,878 of NZ_JASISP010000004.1, read as the reverse complement.
ACGCACCTGAACTGCCCGGTGCCGCTGATCTTGTCGACCTGCTCACTGCGCACGGCATCACGCCTTCGGTGGGCCACACCGACTGCGACACAGCCACGGCGGCCGCATCCTTGGCGCAAGCCCGAGAGGGTCTTGATTCGACAGGGTTTGGCGGCACGTCGGGCCGCCCCACCGTCACACACCTCTTCAATGGCATGCCGCCCATGCATCATCGCTCCCCCGGCCCCGTGGCCGCCTGCCTGCGCATCGCCCACACCGGAGACGCCGCCGTCGAGCTGGTGGCAGACAACACCCACCTTGACCCGGAAACCGTCAAAACCGTCTTTGGGCTGGTTGGCGCGGAGAACATTGTTCTTGTCACCGACTCCATGGCGGCTGCGGGCTTGGCGGACGGGCAATACATGCTCGGGCCGTCCCCCGTCACCGTTGCCGACGGCGTTGCCACCCTGGACGCCACCGGCTCAATCGCCGGCGGCACGGCCACCTTGCTTGACGTGCTTCGTCGCACCACGGCCGCAGGCGTCAAGTTCACCGACGCGCTGAAGTCGGCCACCGTGGTCCCCGCATCGGTGCTTGGATTGAACGATGAGGTGGGCTCCCTACGGCGCGGACTGCGCGCCGATTTCCTCATAGTCGACGCCGAACTGGACCTCCAGCGCGTCATGCGAGCCGGAGTGTGGCTGGATTAAGAAACAAAGGCGACTCATTGCTGCCCTTCATTGAACTTGCATGTGAGCCATGTCATGCTGAAGACGGTTCGGTGTAGGGCGTTCGGCCAATGGCTGAACGATACACAGGGCAGTACAGTATGAGCTTTCATCACAAGGAGAAATGTACATGGCACAGGGAACCGTCAAGTGGTTTAACGCCGAAAAGGGCTTCGGCTTCATCACCCCCGACAACGCCGAGGGAGATGTATTCGTCCACTACTCGGAAATCCAAAGCGGCGGATTCAAGACCTTGGATGAAAATGCCCGGGTTGAGTTTGAGATTGGCCAGGGCACCAAGGGCCCCCAGGCTACCGGCGTCATCGCAATCTAGGCGCCCTACCCAGCAAGCAGCAGCTTTGCCAACAGCCCCCGGCGGACTCGTCGGGGGCTGTTGTGCGTCCGGCTCAGCGCCAAGTGCCCACACCGATGTGCGGGCCCGCCTCAAGCCAAGCGGAAAGCCCGGCATAGGCGCCAAACTTCATGGCCAGGAGCACTTCGGTGCCTTCATAGGACAGGATCACTACGACGACGCCGGGAGGGATCCGTGTCAGCTCCGATTCGGTGGGTTCGCGGCGTCCCACCAGCTCAATCTTGCTCCGTTGCATCGTTTTCGTTGGCAACGGGCTTAACGAAAGGAGCCGGACCCATTCAAGGACCGACTCCCGATAACGACAAACCCCCATTGCCCAGCGATTTTCCGCTGTGCAAATGGAGGCGTCCACTGTGCCCAGGGCACGCCGCAACATTATGCGGCGCACCCCGAACAAGCACAGTGCAATAACAACCAGCAGGAATGCTCCAGCCAGTGCGATGAACGGAAGACCCAGATCGTTCATCAAGTGATTTCTAGCGAATCCCAGCGCCAGACGATGCGCCGTCTTTCAACTGCGCATTGTCAGCAACGATCACGACCCGGTTGCTGTCAACCGAGAAGAAGCCACCGTCCACTTCAACAAAGAAGCGGGATCCGTCCGCGGGGGCGATCTCCAGCAAGCCCGGCGCCAAAACCGCGAGCAACGGGGTGTGACCGGGCAAAATGCCGATCTCGCCCTCGCTGGTGAAACCCTTGACAAGGGTCGCTGCACCGGACCAAACAAAGTGGTCCGCCGCTACGATTTCAACTTCGAGGTTAGCCATGCTTAATTCGTCGATTCCTGGATCTTGGCCCACTGGCGCTCAACATCATCCATGCCGCCGATGTTGAAGAACGCCTGCTCGGCAATGTGGTCCACGTCGCCGTCGCAGATGGCGGTGAAGCCTTCGATGGTGTCCGCAATGGAAACCGTCGAGCCGTCGACGCCGGTGAACTGCTTGGCGGTGTAGGTGTTCTGCGACAGGAACTGCTGAATGCGACGGGCGCGTGAAACAACGACCTTGTCCTCTTCAGCGAGTTCGTCGATGCCGAGGATGGCGATGATGTCCTGCAGTTCCTTGTTCTTCTGCAGGATCTGCTTCACGCGCACTGCCGTGTCGTAGTGCGCCTGTCCGACGTACTGCGGGTCAAGGATTCGCGACGTGGACGTCAACGGGTCGATGGCCGGGTACAGTCCACGTGAAGCGATTTCACGGGAAAGTTCCGTGGTCGCATCCAAGTGCGCGAAGGTCGCTGCCGGGGCCGGGTCGGTGTAGTCGTCAGCGGGGACGTAAACGGCCTGCATGGACGTGATCGAGTGGCCCTTGGTCGAGGTGATGCGCTCCTGCAGGAGGCCCATCTCATCGGCCAGGTTGGGCTGGTAACCCACAGCTGAAGGCATGCGCCCCAGCAGCGTGGAAACTTCCGAGCCTGCCTGCGTGAAACGGAAGATGTTGTCGATGAAGAGCAACACGTCCTGGTTCTGCACATCGCGGAAGTACTCCGCCATGGTCAGTGCCGACAGGGCAACACGCAAGCGCGTTCCCGGCGGCTCATCCATCTGGCCGAAGACCAGCGCAGTGTCCTTGAGAACACCCGACTCTTCCATTTCCACCCAAAGGTCGTTGCCTTCGCGGGTACGCTCGCCAACGCCGGCGAACACCGAGGTGCCACCAAAGTTGCGGGCAACACGGGTGATCATTTCCTGGATCAAAACGGTCTTGCCAACACCGGCACCACCGAACAGACCAATCTTTCCACCCTGGATGTAGGGGGTCAGCAAGTCAATGGACTTGATACCGGTCTCAAGCATCTCCGTGGAGCCTTCGAGACTGGCAAAAGCCGGTGGCTTGCGGTGGATGGACCAGCGTTCGGTGTAGTCCAGTTCCGCTTCCGTCACGTCCAGCGGCTGGCCCAAGACGTTGAAGATGTGGCCCTTGACGCCGTCGCCTACCGGCACGGTGATCGGTGAACCCGAGTCCTGCACGGCGGTGCCGCGGACAAGACCGTCGGTCGCCTGCAAGGAGATGGCCCGAACCAGGCCGTCACCTAAGTGCTGGCTGGTTTCAAAGGTGATGGTTTTGCTCACACCGCTGAGAGTAATCTCGGTGGTGAGTGCATTGTAAATGGCGGGAATGCCGTCGGCCGGGAATTCGACGTCGACAACCGGGCCGATAACACGCGCAATGCGGCCTGTGGCACCGGCCTTCGCTGCGGTTCCCTGCTCGTTGAGTTGGGCAGTCATCTCTCTCACTTCACTTGTGTAGATGGCATTGAATAAGTATGAATTGGGCTGCTAAGAGGCGTTGAGCGCGTCAGCGCCGGCAACAATCTCGGAGAGCTCCTGCGTAACTTCAGCCTGCCGGGCGTTGTTACGAAGACGCGTGTACTTCTTGATCAGATCGTTGGCATTGTCGCCTGCGGACTTCATGGCCCGCTGACGTGCCGCGAGTTCGGAAGCAGCAGCCTGCAAAAGTGCTGCGAAGATGCGTGATTCAATGTACCGCGGCAAAAGGGCGTCAAGGACGTCCTCCGGCTTCGGCTCGAATTCGTACAGCGGCAGAAGCTCGGATGAGGATTCAACTTCTTCCTCAACAACTTCCAACGGCAGCAAACGAATTACTGCCGGCTCCTGAACGACCATTGACTTGAACTGGGTGTAGACAACATGGATTTCATCCACGCCGCCCTCGTCAAAGTCGGTGGCAAAGTCGGTCAGCAAAGCCTCGCGCAGTTCACGTGCAGTTTCAAACTCCGGCGCATCGGTTCCACCGGTCCACACCTTCGCGTAATCGCGGCCACGGAACTCGAAATACGCCTGCGCCTTGCGGCCGACCAAATAGGTCGTGACGTCTTTTCCTTCTCCGTGGAGCAATTCGATGAGGTGCTCTGCCTGCTTCAAAACGCTGGCGGAGTAGGAACCGGCAAGACCACGGTCGGAAGTCATCACCAATACTGCAGCCCGGCGGATGCTATCCGGCTCGGTTGTCAGCGGGTGGTCGACCTCGGACTGGGACGCAACGGCAGAAACGGCACGGGTGATCGCATTGGAGTACGGCAACGATGCCGCGACACGCTGGCGTGCCTTTCCAATGCGGGACGTAGCGATCAGTTCCATCGCCTTGAAGATCTTTTGCATCGACGTGGTCGAGGCGATCTTCTGGCGGTAGACCCGGATCTGGGCTCCCATGTTTGTCCTTTCCTTATCCTTGTTCGGGTTGTTGGCCCATCACGGGCCAACAACCCGTCTCAGGGATGGTGTCAGCGTTTCTGCTTGACGATCTTTTCCTGGCCGACGTCTTCTGCGGCAAGCGCATCGAACTCTTCGTGGCCGGCACCGACCAAACGGTCGTCGCCCTCCCCGAAGAAGCCCTTCTTGAAGTCAACGATGTTGGACTTGAGCGCTTCAACTGTCGAGTCTTCGAGCAGGTTGGTTTGCGCCAAGGTGGTCAAAACCGACGTGCGCAAACGCAAGTGCTCGAGGAACTCCGTCTCGAAGCGGCGCACATCTTCAACCGGGACATTGTCCAAGTAGCCGTTGGTGCCCATCCAGATTGAAACAACCTGGTTTTCGACCGGGAACGGAGCGTACTGGCCCTGCTTGAGCAGTTCCATCAAGCGCGCACCACGGGTCAGCTGCTGCTTGGAAGCGGCATCCAAATCGGAGGCGAACATGGCGAATGCCTGCATGTCGCGGTACTGGGCCAGTTCCAGCTTCAAGGTGCCTGAAACCTTCTTCATGGCCTTGACCTGGGCAGCACCACCAACGCGGGACACCGAGACACCCACGTCAACGGCGGGGCGCTGGTTGGCGTTGAACAGGTCCGACTGCAAGAAGATCTGGCCGTCGGTGATCGAGATGACGTTGGTCGGGATGAAGGCCGAGACGTCATTTGCCTTGGTTTCAATGATCGGCAGGCCGGTCATTGAACCTGCTCCGAGTGCGTCGGAGAGCTTCGCACAGCGTTCCAGCAGGCGCGAGTGCAGGTAGAACACGTCGCCAGGGTATGCCTCGCGGCCCGGCGGGCGTCGCAGCAGCAGTGAAACGGCACGGTAGGCCTCAGCCTGCTTGGACAGGTCGTCAAACACGATCAATACATGCTTGCCGGCGTACATCCAGTGCTGGCCAATGGCCGAACCGGTGTAAGGAGCCAAGTACTTGAACCCAGCCGGGTCGGACGCCGGCGAAGCAATGATCGTGGTGTATTCCAAGGCGCCGTTGTCTGCCAGGGTCTGGCGTACGGCTGCAATGGTGGAAGCCTTCTGGCCGATTGCCACGTAAACGCAGCGAACCTGCTTCTTGACGTCGCCCGAAGCCCAGTTGGCCTTCTGGTTGATGATGGCGTCAACGGCCAGTGCCGTCTTGCCCGTCTGGCGGTCACCAATAATCAGCTGGCGCTGACCACGGCCGATCGGGATCATGGCGTCGATGGCCTTCATACCGGTCTGCAGCGGTTCGGTCACCGACTGGCGCTCGGTAACACCCGGTGCCTGAAGTTCCAAGGCACGGCGGCCTTCGGCTTCGATCTCGCCGAGGTCGTCCATCGGCTGACCCAGGGGGTCAACGACGCGGCCTAGGAAGTTGTCGCCCACCGGCACGGAGAGGATCTCCCCGGTACGGTGAACCTGCTGGCCCTCGGCGATCCCGCCGAAGTCGCCTAGGACAACCACACCGATCTCGCGAGTGTCCAGGTTCTGGGCCAGGCCCAGTGTGCCATCTTCGAAACGAAGAAGTTCGTTGGCCATGACGGAGGGAAGACCCTCCACCTTGGCAATGCCGTCACTCGCCGCCGTGACGCGGCCAACCTCGACGCGCTCCGCGTTGCCCGGTTCATAGGACGCTGCGAACTCATTCAAGGCATTGCGGACGTCGTCGGCATTGATGGTCAAGTCGGCCATCTGCAGTCCCTGCTCTCCTAAGTTGTGGCTGCCTCCGCTAAAAATCATGCGTGGCAACCGAAATGTTTGATTCAGTCTGTTGTGGACTGGCTGTCAAGGAAACAAAAGTGTTTCCTACACTGCCAACCGGCGGCGAAGTTCGGACAGCCGGGTGGCTGCGGTTGCGTCTACAACCTCAGCTCCCACAACTACCTTGATTCCGCCAACTAATGTCGGATCAATGGTGACATTGATCTTCAATTCGCGACCATAGAGGTGGTTCAAACCGGCTTGCAGGCGGTTGAGCTGCTCTGCGCTCAGGCCACGAGTGACCTTGACGTAGGCAATCCAACGCTGCTGGCGTTTGGCAACCAATTCCACGAAACGTTGCACCAAGGCCGTGGGTTTGAGCCCGCGGGGGGCGGTTGCGGCCTGGCGGACCAACAGTTCGCCGACTTCGCCGGCTCCGGGAACAACCTTCTGCGCCAAGGCGCCCTTGGCTGCGTCCGTCGCCTGCGCATCGTCGAATGCGCGCTGCAGATCGTGACTGGACCCAACAACCCGGATAAACCCGAAGAGTTCCTCTTCCAGCTTGTCCAGGTTGGCAGAGCCGTCGCCGTGGCCTTCAGCAACTGCGATCGCCGATGTTGCTGCCAAGACTTCCAGTGCATCGCCCAGGTCACGAGCCAAGCTCCATCGTGCGGAAACCAGCTCCAGGAAAATCTCTTGTGCCTGGGCACCGACCTTTCCTGCCAGAAGCTGGTTCGCCAAGGCTGACTTGGACGCACTCTCACGAGTGGGATCGGTCAGGGCGCGGCGCAGGCCGGCGTTGCTGTCCAGAAGCTCCAAGATTTCGAAGAGTTCCCGGGCCAATGCGGTCGTCGCAGTGGCGAGCTTGGGTTCCAGCGACTCCAAAGCCGCTGCCAATGACTTGCTCGATACACCTGCCATTACTTCGTTGCACCCGCGTTCGCCTGGTTTTCCAGATCGGTCAGGAAGCGTTCAACCACACGGTTGGAACGCGCATCGTCGTCGAGGGCTTCGCCGACGATTTTGCCTGCCAGCGATGTGGCCAAAGTGCCAACCTCGTTGCGGAGGGAGTTCACTGCTGCAACGCGCTCGGCTTCGATCTGGACCTGGGCCTGGGCGGTGATGCGAGCAGATTCCTCTGCAGCCTTCGCCTTCAGGTCGGCCAGGATGTTGGCACCTTCGCTTCGGGCGGCCTCGCGGATGCCATTGGCTTCCGTGCGGGCGTCCATCAACTGGGCCTTGTACTGCTCCAAGAGGGCGTTAGCTTCGGCCTGAGCCTCTTCTGCCTTCTCGATCCCACCCTCGATGGCTTCCACGCGATCCGTGTATGACTTTTCGAAGGCCGGGGCGATGAATTTCTTCACCACGATGAGCAGAACAGCGAAAGAAACAGCCGTGACTAGAATTTCCCACCAGTTGGGAATCAGCGGGTTTGCACCCTCACCAGCAGCGAGGATTACTTCTGCGGTAATCATTTCTCACTTTTCCTTAATCTGATATTAGTCCGTGAACATTTCAGCCCCGCAGGGCGGGGCCTGCAAAGTCCTTGGACTAGACGCCAACGACGAAGGCGAAGACCAGGGCCAGGATGGCCAGTGCTTCTGCAAGGGCGAAGCCAAGCAGGGCGATGGGCTGCAGGATGCGCTGAGCTTCCGGCTGACGAGCAACACCGTTGATGTACGCAGCAAAGATCATGCCCACGCCAATTGCCGAGCCGATTGTTGCCAGGCCGTAGCCAATCATATTAAGGGAGCCGTGCATTATTTCGTTCCTTTCAAGATACCGGCGTTGTGCCGGCAGGTTGTGAGGTGCTTCTTTTGTGGAGAAAACTAGGGGTGCTGCAGTGACAAGCTTTAGTGCGCATCCGCTTCCAGGCTGCCCTGGATGTAGATCGCGGTCAGCAGCGTGAACACAAATGCCTGCAGGACCATGATCAACAGTTCCAGTGCGTACATGGCCACGGAACCGGCAATCACTGCAACGCCTGTGGCGTTGAGCAGGATGTTGTCCTGTTCCATGATCAAGTACTGGGCACCGCTGCCCGCCAGGACCACAATCATGTGGCCGGCCAGCATGGTTGCCATCAAACGCAAGGAGTGCGTCAGCGGGCGAACAATGAAGTTGGAAATAATTTCCAAGGGAATCAGCAACGGCAGGATCCAACCGGGAACACCGGTGGGAACAACTGCCAGCTTGAAGTAGCGGATGCCGTGCTTCTGCACGCCAACACCAATCCACGTGAAGTAGATGATGAGGGCAATGGCATAGGCACTGCCCGCATGGGAGAAGGAGGGCAGCTGCAGGAACGGAATAGCACCAAAGATATTGTTCAGCAGCACGAACAGGAACACCGAGAAGAGCAGCGGCACCCACGGGCGGAAATTCTTTTCACCCATGATGTCGCGGCCAACGGTGTTGCGGGCGAAGCTGTAGAAGCCTTCGGCAAAGAACTGGACCCGGCCGGGAACCAGTTTCGGGTGTCGGATAGCAGCCTTGAAGAACCAGACGATCAAAATGACCGACAAGATGATCATGACCATCTGCTTGCCGAACCCAGTGCCGTATTCGGCCATCCAGGGGAAGATGTCCGGGAGGTGGGTGTCACTAATCGTCGGTGGAACGAATCCACCGTCATTCGAGGCCATCGGAAGCGCAAACGCGGTCAACGCGCTGTCCTCTCTGCAGTTTCGGTCATAGGGCAAGTGTGGCGACCCGTCAAAAGATGGTCAGCACCGTAAGAAAGTCTGATGGTGGAGATCACTGTTGCCCCGCATCATCGCGGCGGCTGTGCCGTTGATGGTGCCGGGCCAGGAAATAACCGGAAACCACCCCAACAGGCAGGGAAGCGTACAGAATCCAAGCAGTATGCAACAAATTATCCAGTCCCCACCCTATCAAACCCAAGAGCAGGATTCCGCCAACAATGTAGGTGTAGTCCAGCTTTTCGGCGTTCGCCTTCGGCGGCACCACCACATGGTCGGGTTCATTGGAGTCGGGAAAGCCGTTCGTCATGAAGAGGCATCCTTCGGCTTGACCGCATCACTGGAGTCGGACGAGTCGTCAAACAGCAAAAAACGCTGCCTGCTGAAGATGACCACCTCTGTTGCCTGCCACAAAAGGACACACACCACGGCACCGGCCAGAAACCAGGGTTTGTTGAGCCAGTCGGGTGTTCCCACGGCAAAAAGCACGACGGCAAATCCCACCACCTTGACAAAATACGTCATGAAAAAGATGCTGATGACCGCCCGTGGCATGCGCTTGCTGAAGATATGGCCCACCAGCAAGCTCAGGCCAAAGAAGGCCATAACAAGCAGGGAGCCAAAGACCACGCTAAGCACGCCGTCGGAATCCGTGAAGATCAAGGCCAGCACCACCATGACGACCACGGCAATGCCGTCAACCAAAAGACATCTTTTCAGGATGTTCCAGCTGGGACTCTCCGAGGGACCTGCGGCGACCACGTGGCCGGCCGCAGCACCGTTGCGGGTGCTTTTGTCCTTCATGGGAACTCCGTCATCTTGGGAGGCCGACCCCAGGTGGAGGTCGGAGGGGGTGAACGTCACCAGTGGAAATTCTACATGAGATAGAAGTTCATTTCGACGCGCGGCCCAACACGAGCCCGTCAGCGCGATTGTTCCGGCGAGTTTTCGCCGTGGGCGGCCCCTGCAGCCGTCCGCTTGGCCCGCTTGTGCAGATGGTTTTGAAACAAGGTGGGGGTGCGCAAATAGACCAGCACCACGGCAAAGCCGGCCGCAGTTGCCGCAATTTGGATGACTTCCCCTCCTTGGACTGCAGCGATGCCCAGCAGGCTCACCAGGATGGTCGCCGCACTCACCACTGCCGTGGCCTGCACATGGCTCAAGCCAACAATGGTCAGGCGCTGGTACACATGCTGGCGGTGCGCCGCGTACCAACGCTCGCCGGCCAGCAGCCTGCGCAGGAACGTGACGAACGTGTCCGTCAGATAGATGAGCACAGGCGAGAAAACGTACTCCACGGGCACGCCCGTCAAGAAGGCGCACATGGCCGCAACGGCGATCGAGGCGCCAAGCAAATAGCTGCCCACGTCGCCGAGAAACACGCGATTTCGGCCCAGGTTCCAGGGCAGGAACCCGGCAAAGGCCATCGCAATGGCAATGCCCACATACACCAGCCAAGCATGCCCGCTCACCAACCCGGCATAGGCATAAAAGCCGCCCACCAGCAGGCCGTGCGTGCCTGAAATGCCGTTGATGCCATCCATGAAGTTGGCAACGTTGATGTACGCGGCCACCGCCAGGGCACCGACGGGAATCAGCCACAACTGTTGCTGCCCCGGATCGATGATGGCCACTGCGGCTGTCGCCAGACCGCCGACAAGAAGTTGCGAACCCGCCCGGACCTTCACCGACAGCCCGTGAATGTCCTCAAGCCAGCCAATCGTCGAGGCGGCAAGCACGACGGCGAGAATCACCACGAGCGTCAGGGCCCCGCGCCCCGCCGTTCCCGACTGGGGCAGGAAGATGGCGGCCAGAACGGCAGCAGACAGGGCGGCCGCCGTCGTGATTCCCATGCCCCGGATGGTGGGGACGGAGTGCGAGGACCTGGCGTTGGGGACGTCGAGAACCCCCGCGCGGGCCAGCAACGGGCGCACCACCAACGGCAGCGCCAGGGCCAGGACAAGCGCGATGGCACCTACGGCAAGTTGTGCCCAGAGTTCCATCAGGCACCCGCCGCGATGTCGCCGTCGGACTCGTCAATGGAGGGGGCCTCGGGACCTGATTCGTCCCGGCAGCGTTTCAGCCACAGGTCAAGGTCCAAGTCTGTCGGACTCAGCGGCCGGGCATGCGTGTGTGAAATCTTGGCGTGGCCGTCGGCATCCTGGATTTCGTCTTCACCGGTCAGCTGTTCGTGCAGCTTCTCGGACGGGCGCAGGCCGGTAATTCTAATTTTGATGTCCTTGCCCGACATCGCGATCATGCGCTCGGCCACGTCCATGATGCGCACGGGCTCGCCCATGTCAAGAATCAGCACGTCGCCGCCGTGGCCGATGGCGCCGGCCTGGATGACAAGCTGGCAAGCTTCCGGGATGGTCATGAAAAAGCGCGTCACATCGGGGTGTGTCACCGTGACGGGGCCACCCTTGTTGATCTGGTCGGTGAACAGCGGGAGCATTGAGCCACGGCTGCCAATGACGTTGCCAAAACGGACCGATACATAGCCCTTGCCCGTCTCCCCCGCCATCCAGGACGTCAACTTTTCCGCCGCCCGTTTGGAGTGTCCCAGGGCGGTGGTGGGGCTGGCGGCCTTGTCGGTGGAGACGTTGACAAAAGTCTCCACCTCAACGCTGCGGGCGGCCTGCAGGACGTTCAGGGAGCCAAGGACATTCGTCTTCCAGCCTTCCTGCGGGTACATCTGCAACAGTGGTGCATGTTTGAGGGCGGCGGCGTGGAAGACGACTTCCGGGCGCCGGTCCGAAAAAACTTGGTGTAGGGATTCAGCGTCCCTGATGTCTGCCAGCACGATGTTCGCATCGTCGAGCAGCCCGTGGCCGACGATGGAAAGCTGTGTTTGCTGGAGACCGGATTCGTCGCGGTCGAGCATGATCAGTTCGGACGGCTTGAAACTATTCAGCTGGCGGCACAGTTCGGAGCCGATGGAGCCTCCGGCGCCGGTGACGAGCACCCGCTTGCCGCGCACGTAGCCGGCAATTTGCTCCACCTGGGTTTCCACGGGCGTGCGGCCGATGAGGTCGGCGACGTCGATCTCGCGGAAGTCCGTCAGTCCGCCCGTGTTGTCGCGGTTTGTGTCGGCACTGAGCATTTCCTGCAGCGGGGGCAGCACCAGCACCTTCACGCCCAGGCCCGAGACGCTGTCGGAGATCTCGCGGATCCGCTTGGCGCTGATGTGCGCCATGGCCAGGACCACCACCGTTGACTTGGTGCGCTTGATGATGTCTGCGAGCTCGTCGCCGCCGCCCAAGACCCCCACGGAACTAAGCCGCAGGTGCTTCTTGGTGGAGTCGTCGTCGACCAGGCCCATGGGAACGTAGGGCGACTCGGGGTCCTGCACCATGCGGGTGACCAAGGAATTGCCCAGAAAACCGGCGCCGTAGATCAGCGTTTTTTGGGCTTCTTCGCCGAAAATCGGCTTGCCCTCGACGTAAAGGCGCTTGGCGTACCGCATGGCGGCCATGATCAGTGCAGCAAAGGGAAACGCTATGACCGCGACGGAACGGGCAACGTGGAGCTCATTGATGAATATGGAGAGGAAGATGCTGGTGACCACTCCCACCACCAGCGTGACGGCGATGAGCACGCGTGCTTCGTGGATGCTGCCAAAGGTGTAACGTCCGCGGTACAGGGCCATGTACCAGCCGGCAATGAGCTGCGTGGCGATCGCCACCACCAGCAGCACCGCCAGCCCGGCGAAGTTGATGAGGTGCACGTCAAGCTCGTACCGCAACAGGACGGCCAATGACAGGGCGACCACCCAGGCCAACGAATCGAGCACGGCTTGTGACCAAAGCCACAGCCGAGGTTTTCGGTCACTGTCCCCTGGGGTGACTGCCGGTTTTCCGTCGGGCTCTGTCCTGGTGGTATTCAACGTGATTCGTATTTCCGTATTCTGCCTTGTGATTGCCTGCCAGGGCACTGTTGTCCACGGCACAACAATCCTCCGCGGCGGCTGTACTAAAGTGGGGGCTACACATGAATACTAATCCCTTCATAAGGTTTACCCCCTGTTTAGCCGTGCCGGATGCCGCAACACTGCGGGCAGCACCCGAAAGGACCATCCTTGACCGATACCGTAGCCGTCGCTGCCGTCACCTTTGACAGGCCCGAGGACGTACGCACCTTGTTGGGGGCCCTTTCGCAGCAAACCCACACCCCGCATGCCATCGCCTTGGTGGATTCCGGCCAGGAATCCGTGGCGGCCATTGCTGCGGAGGCGCCCGCCGACGTGAGGTATGTGCGTTCGCTGGCCAACTTGGGCGGCGCCGGCGGCTTCTCGCTGGCCATCCTGAATGCCATCGCCTCGGGCGCCGAATGGGTGTGGATCATGGACGACGACGCCCATCCCGAAGATCCGGCCTGCCTGGCCACGCTGCTGGAGGCCGCCAAGGCCCGCCGGCTCGATGTTGTGGTGCCGTTGATTGTGGCTCCCGGCTCCCCCGAAAAGCTGTCTTTCCCTTTCCGCATCGACGGCCACCTGACCCATGAGCGCAGCGTGGTGGAACCACTGGGCTTCATCGAGAACGTGGGCCAGTTCTTCAACGGTGCACTGATTCGCAGCGACGTCTTCTTCAAGGTGGGCCTGCCCGATCTTCGCCTGTTCATCCGCGGGGACGAAACCGACTTCATGTTGCGCCTGCGCGAGGCCAAAGTGCAGTTTGGCACGGTGACATCCGTGGCGCTGACCCATCCGGTCGGCTGGGGCGAGGTCAAGGAGGTGCTGGGCGACCGCCTTCACGTGCTGGTTCCCGAGACACCCTTCAAGCGGTTCTACTACTACCGCAACCGCGGCTACCTCACCCGCAAGCACCGCCGCGTGCGCTCCTTGGTGGCGGACGCCGTCGGCTATCCCCTGTTCTTCCTGAAAAAGGGCGACGTCAAGGGCCTGCTGAAGTGGGCCGGGACGTATGGGGCGGGCCTGCGCGGAGCGAAGTTCGGCCCCATGAAGGACCAGAAGTTTTGAGCCTGCAACGGCGCGGGCGGTTCTTCATCGTCATCACCACCTTCAACCGGGCCAACTATCTGGCAGGGCTCATGGATTCCGTCGCGGCGCTGGATCCTGCCCCCGACGGCGTCATTGTGGTCAACAACGCCAGCACCGACTCGACGGCGTCCGTGATTGGCCGTGCACGGGAGCAGCTGGCTGCCCTGCCGCTCCCCATTCCCGTCGTTGAGCACCAGCTGGAGCGGAATTCCGGCGGCGCGGGCGGCTTTTCGGCCGGTGTTGAACGTGCCCTGGCCGAGGGCGCCCAGTGGATGTGGCTCATGGACGACGACGTCACCTGCGTTCCCGGGGCGATCGGCGCCTTCGGTCCGTGGATGGACAAGTACGATGTGCTGGTGGGCCGGCGGTACGACGCGGCCGGCGAGCCTTTTTTCTGGCAACACACCTTCAACACCTTCCTCGGCATTCCCCTGCCTGTGCGGGGCGACGTTTTTGCCCGATCCAATGAATTCACCACGAATGTGGGCTGTTTTGAGGGCATCCTCTTGCACGAGGATGCCGTCCGCGCGGCGGGACTGCCGGACCCGCGCTTCTTCCTGAACTGGGACGACACCACTTACGGCTGGTTGATGTCGCTGCAGCGTCCCGTGCGCTACGTGAACGAGTTTGTGTTGCACAAGGCACGTGCCCAGCGCAGCGTGGACTTGGGCATTCGGCACCTGAATGATTCATCCGATCTCAGCCGCTACTACGTCATGCGCAACCGCGGCCTTCTTGCGCACTACCTGCGCATCCACGGCCACTTCAACGCCTTCGGGTTTGGCCTGGGGACTGCACTGACTGCGGCGAAGGAGCTCGTGCGGCTGGTCGTCGTGGAAAAGACTTTGCGTGGCACAGGCCGGCTCCTCCACGGCTGGCGCGAATCCCGCCGCATCATGGCGGCCAACGACTTTGAGCCCATGCCCGCGATTGTTCGCGGGCATGGGCGGGCAGGGAACAGCTGATGGCAACTGACGCACAGGCAACGCCGGGAAATGACCGGCAGGGGCCGCAGACATGGCTTGTGCTGGGCGCCACCGGGTTTGTGGGCAGTGCACTGGTGGCCGAGCTTCTCGCCCGGGGCACTCGGGTGACCACCCTGGCGGCGCCCCGGCTGCGCAGCGATGCCTCGACGGCAACCGAGCTGCTCACCGAAGCCCGGGGGAAATCACAAGCGGAAGATTTCACAACCCTCGTGCAAGCATTTACGGGGGTCGATGTTGTGGTCAACGCAGCAGGGCTCGCCACGCCCGGGGGCGGGGAATCGGCTGAATTGACCGGCGCCAACGCCCTGCTGCCGGCCGTGGTGGCCTTGGCCGCCCACGCCGCGGGAGTCCGACGCATGGTGCATCTGAGCAGCGCGTCTGTTCAGGGAAATCGTAGGGTCATCGACGAAAGCAGCGACCGTTCGCCGTTTTCTGCGTATTCACGTGCAAAAGCCTTGGGCGAGGAAGTCCTTGAACAGTTGGCTGCCGACGCCCAGTGGACGGCGCCTGCCTCTTCGGCCTTGGTGACGGTCCGGGCCACTTCGGTGCAGGGACCCAGCCGGCCCACCACCGTCTCCCTCGTCAAGGTTGCCAGTTCTCCGCTGGCCTCGGTGGCTTCACCGGGAACCGCTCCCACACCGGTGAGTTCCATTCATGGCCTGGCCTGGTTTGTGGCAGAGGCCGGGCAGCATGCCGCGGATGTGCCTGCACTCGTGCTGCAGCCGTGGGAGGGCCTCTCCGTCACCGAGGTGCTGGCTGCCGCAGGCGGACGCACACCGATCAAACTTCCCGCGTGGTTGTGCCGGGCCGTCTTGAACGTCGGATACCTGTTGTCGCGGCTGTTGGGAGAACGGCTGCACGGACCCATCCGGAGGGTTGAGCTGATGTGGTTTGGCCAGGCCCAAACCCCGGGATGGGCCGAGTCCGCAGGCGTGCTGCCCGCCGCCGCCGTAAGCGCCCTCCTCGAGCAAGCCCGCAGCGGCAGCTAACCGCCCTGTCCCCCGTTGCTCCCCCTCCACTGGCCCGGCTCCATTTGCTCCGGCTCCACAGTGTCTCCGCGATCCGTTTACTCGGCAGAGTCGTGCTTGACCAAGTCCACGGCAGGCTCGGCTTTGGCCAGGTCAATGGCCAGCTCTTCATCGACCGGATCAGCGGTGGCCTGGACCTTCGTCAGGTCAACGGCAGGTTCTTCCTTGGCCAGGCTGGGCGGGGACCACATTTCAGGCTCCACATCCGCACCCAGTGCGCTGGGGACAACGCGCTGAATCTCCGCCAGCGAGATGGCGCCCTCACGCACCACGCGCAGGCGTAATCCCGTGGCATCAACAATGGTGGACGGCTCCGGCTCCGTCCCCTCCAAGGGGCGGAATCCGCCCTCAAGGTAAACTTCCACGGATTCAGCCAACTGCTCGCGAGCCGCGGAAGCTGTTTGCGCTGCCGGCTGCCCGGTGCGGTTGGCGCTGGAAACAGCCAGTGGACCTGTCAGCGTGAGCAGGTCAAGGGCAAGCTGATCGTCGGGAACACGCAGCCCCACCGTCCCTTGCGTCTCGCCCAGGTCCCAGGTCAGCGACGGCTGTGAGTGGAAAATCAGGGTCAGGGGCCCTGGCCAGTACTTTTCCGCAAGCTTGCGTGCGTCGTCGGAGATGTCCGTTGCCAACCCCTCCATGGTGCCGATCCGCGGGATCAGCACCGGTGGCGGCATGTTCCGGCCACGGCCCTTGGCTGCCAACAAGGTGGCAACGGCCCGGGGTGAAAACGCATCGGCGGCGATACCGTAGACGGTGTCTGTAGGCATGACGATGAGTTGCTTTGCGTCAATGGCCTTCTTCGCCTCGGCCAAACCCTCGACACGCTGGGTTTCATTTGTGCAGTTATAAGAAGAGGTGCTCACAAGTTCATTCTTTCATCACGGCGCCCATGGAATCGAACGCGATTGGCCGGCCCTGAAATATCGACCGTGAAACATCGGCGCAAACTCTTAGCGGCGAATGCCGCTGGTGGCCCGCTCCCGCCCTGTCAGGTCATGGTGCGTGCACACATCTTTCCAATGTCCGCCAGCTTCAAGAAGTTCAGCCATCTGTGCTGCCTGCACTTCGGCATGCTCCATGACAAAGAAGCCTCCGGGTCGCAGCAGCCGTGCCGCGGTGGCCATGGCCGCGGTGGGCATTTCCATGCCGTCCGCTCCTCCGCCGTACAGTGCCATGTGCGGATCATGGCGCTGAACTTCCACATCTCGCGGAACGGCGCCGGCTGGAATATACGGCGGATTGGACACCACCACATCCACACAGCCGTCAAGCTCGGCAAAGGCATCACGCATGTCTCCCTGCACAAGCACGACTCCCGTGCCCGCCAAGTTCCTGGCCGCCCATGGGTAGGCGTCCGCACTGAGTTCCACGGCGTACACCCTGCTGCCCGGCACTTCGGTGGCCATGGCCGCAGCAATGGCGCCGGAGCCTGTCCCGAGATCCACGGCAACAACTTCGGACTCACGCCCCCGTTTTTGGTGCAGATGAGTTAATACATCAATGCCCAATTGCACCACCGATTCCGTTTCCGGCCTGGGCACAAAGACACCCTTGCCGACGGCCAACTCGAGGTGCCTGAAGTACGCCACTCCGGTGATGTGCTGCAAGGGCTCACGGGCGGCTCGCCGGGCCACCAGTTCCGCATAACCCGTTGGTGTCGCAGTTGTGCCAAATAACATGGCAGCCAGTTCCCCGCGTCCCACGCCCACCAGGTGGGCAGCCAAAAGCTGCGCATCCACGGCAGGCGAGGGCACGCCGGCGGCCGCAAGGGCCGCCGTCGCATCCCGCACGGCGTCTGCCAATGGCGTGCCAGGCAGCGCGCGGCTGGGCCCACGTTTGCCAGGTTCCGAAAAAATCGCGCCAGCGATTTCTTCGGCCGGCAATTCTGGGCCCACGCGCCCGAGGGCCCCGGAAACTGACGCGCCAGCGTCAGGGTCCGGGAGGGCGTGGGGATCAGTCACCCAGTGCGTCCAGGCGTGACTGCTCGTCCATTTCAATGGCCGACTGCACCACGGGTTCGAGGTCGCCGTTCATCACGGCATCAAGGTTGTACGCCTTGTAGCCGGTGCGGTGGTCGGCAATCCGGTTCTCCGGGTAGTTGTAGGTGCGAATGCGCTCCGAACGGTCCATGGTGCGGATCTGCGACTTGCGTGTGGCAGAGTTCTCCGCGTCCACAATGGCCTGCCGGTGTGCCAGGATGCGGGCACGCAGCACACGCATGCCGGCTTCACGGTTCTGCAGCTGCGACTTTTCGTTCTGCATGGCCACCACAATTCCTGTGGGAATGTGGGTGATGCGCACGGCGGAGTCGGTGGTGTTCACCGACTGGCCGCCCGGGCCCGAAGAGCGGTAGACGTCTATCTTGAGATCGTTTTGGCTGATGTCCACTTCTTCAGGCTCATCCACTTCGGGGAGCACCAGCACGCCGGCGGCCGAAGTGTGAATGCGTCCCTGCGACTCGGTGGCCGGTACTCGCTGCACGCGGTGCACGCCGCCTTCAAATTTCAGCCGGGCAAACACGCCTTCGGCCGGGTCGTTGGAACGGCCCTTCACAGCGATGGAGATGTCCTTGTAAC
This sequence comes from Arthrobacter sp. H35-D1, assembly GCF_030063185.1. Classification (GTDB taxonomy): domain Bacteria; phylum Actinomycetota; class Actinomycetes; order Actinomycetales; family Micrococcaceae; genus Specibacter. The sequence goes on along the minus strand of NZ_JASISP010000004.1, from coordinate 125,617 downwards.
CACCCAGATCGGACTCCGTGGCGGAAATGACTTCAGTTTTCCAGCCACAGGAATCGGCGTAGCGGGTGTACATGCGTACCAAGTCAGCTGCAAAGAGGGCCGCTTCGTCTCCGCCTTCACCAGCCTTTACTTCCAGAATCACATCACGGGCATCATCCGGATCGCGCGGGATCAACAAGCGGCGCAGCTTTTCCTGCGCGGCCGCCAGCTGCTGTTCCAGCACCGGCACCTCGGCGGCAAAATCAGCGTCTTCGGCAGCCATTTCCCGGGCCGCTCCAAGGTCGTCCTCGAGCGACTCCACCTGATGGTAGCCCTCCACCACGTTGGACAATTCCGCATAGCGGCGACCCAGCTTTCGAGCCAGCCGCTGATCGGCATGCACCTCCGGCTCGCTGAGGCGCATCTGCAATTCTGCGTGCTCATCAAGGAGCCCGTGGATGGATTCAAACATTTCAAAACCTCTCTCGGCGTATGTCAAGTCTAATTACTTCTGCGGGGCTGCTCCGAACAGCCGTTCCCACGCGCATGGTCGTCCGGTGAGAAGTCGGCCGCAGGCGGCGGAGCCGGCGTTTTATGTAGTCCGGCGTAAAGGAGACCCCAAAGGCCGCCCGCGGCCGACGGGTCGGATAGCCGGACGGGAAAACGCAGGTCCGTCGACGGAACCGGCCACCGCACCAACGCCAAGGGGCGGGCCGCACAGTGATGTACGGTCCCGCCCCTTGTGAACAGCTATTTGTCTTGTTCGGCCTTGGAACCCAGCGTTGTCTTCTGGATCTGCATGAGGAACTCGACGTTGGACTGCGTCTCGCGAATCTTTGAGGTCAGCAGTTCAAGCGACTGCTGCATCTCCAGACCGGAGAGGACGCGGCGCAGGCGCCACATGATCTTGACCTCTTCGGGTGAGAGCAGGTTTTCCTCACGACGGGTACCCGAGCCGTTGACGTCGACAGCCGGGAAGATGCGCTTGTCGGCCAACTGGCGTGCCAAGCGAAGCTCCATGTTGCCTGTGCCCTTGAACTCTTCAAAGATGACCTCGTCGGCCTTGGAACCGGTTTCCACCAGTGCCGTGGCCAAAATGGTCAGCGAGCCACCGTTTTCAATGTTGCGGGCGGCACCGAAGAAGCGCTTGGGCGGGTACAGCGCGGCCGAATCCACACCTCCGGAGAGAATGCGTCCCGAAGACGGAGCCGAGTTGTTGTAGGCACGGCCCAGACGGGTCATGGAGTCCAACAGCACAACAACGTCCATGCCCATTTCCACCAGGCGCTTGGCGCGTTCAATGGACAGCTCGGCAACCTGGGTGTGGTCGTCCGCAGGCCGGTCGAAGGTTGAGGCAATGACCTCACCCTTGACAGTGCGCTGCATGTCGGTGACTTCTTCAGGGCGTTCGTCAACAAGCACCATCATGAGGTGAACCTCAGGGTTGTTGATCGTGATCGCATTGGCAATCGACTGCAGGATCAAGGTCTTGCCAGCCTTGGGCGGGGACACGATCAAACCACGCTGGCCCTTGCCGATGGGTGCCACCAAGTCGATGACACGGGTGCCAATAACCTTGGGATCGGTTTCCAAGCGCAGGCGCTCGGACGGATACAACGGCACCAGCTTGGCAAACTCCACGCGGTTCTTGAGTTCCTCGGGGTTCTTGCCGTTGACGCTTGTGACGCGCACCAGGGCGTTGAACTTCTGGCGTGCGCTCTGGGCCTGGCTGCGATCTTCATCTTCGCGCGGCGCACGAATGGCGCCAACCACGGCGTCTCCCTTGCGCAGGTTGTGCTTCTTCACCTGCGCCAGTGAAACGTAAACATCATTGGAGCCGGGCAGGTAGCCGGAGGTGCGCACAAAGGCGTAGTTCTCCAAGATGTCCAAGATACCGGCCACGGGCAACAGCACGTCGTCCTCGGTCAACTCCGTGTCATCAAAATCCGGGCCCTGGCCGCGGCCGCGGCGGCGTTCGTTGCGATCCCGGAAACGGTCGTTGCGATCGTTGCGGTCGCTGCGGTTGTTGTTTCCACCGCGGTCATTGCGATCATTGGAGTCGTTGGTGTTGCGGTCGCGACGGTTGCGGCGGTTGCGGTTGTTCCGCGAGCCATCTTCGTCATTGCGATCGTCTTGGCTGCGATCGCTGCTTGAACGGTCGTTGGTTGAACGATCGCTGTTGGAACGGTCGTTGTTGTTGCGCTCATTGCCGCGCTGGTTGCGCTGATTGTTGCCGCGCTGGTTGCGGCCGCTGCCTTCACCGTTTTCGCCCTGGCCGGAGGTTGCTTGGCCTGCCGAGCCCTGTCCGGACGTTGTCTGGGCGTTTTCGCCCGACTCTGCGGGTGCGGATTCGCTGCTTGTGGAAGCATCGTTGCTGGCTTCCTGCTGGCGTCCACCACCCTGTGCACGGCGGTTGCGGGTGCGGGGCTGGCGGCGGTTGTCGCCGTCGTGATCCGCGGCGGCAGTGTTTTCATTCGACTCTGCGGGGGCCGTAGGTTCCTGTGCAGCTGCCTGCGTTCCTGATTCCCGGCCAGCGGAGTCTGCACCGGTGGTGATGATGCCGTCGCTGCTTGCTGCCCGGCGGCTGCGGCCACGACCACGGGCCGGGCGATCGCCGGCTGTGTCGGACTCACCGGAGGCTGCTGCAGTGCTCGACTTTGCCTCGTCGGATTTGGTCTCGCTGGTCTTGGCTTCAACAGTTTTGGCGGTGCCCGACTCGGCGGCCGCCTGAGTTGCCGCGCCCTTGCGGGAACCGCCGCGCTTGGCCGGAGCCGACTCGTTGGGAGCGGACTTGGCGTCGGCCTGCTCGGCGGACTTCTCCGGCGAGCGGCTGGAGCGGTCCGCCACGGAGGAACCGCGCTGATGAGCGGAAATCGCGTCAACGAGATCGCCCTTGCGCATCCTGGAGCCTCCCGTGATGCCCAGCTGGCCTGCCAGAACCTGCAACTGTGCCAATTTCAATCCGGCAAGTCCGGCAGACTTGACAGGTGCCGACTTGGCAGTGGTGTCCACATCAGCTGCTTGGGAATCAGCGGCTGAAATTACGGTTTCGGTCACGAAGGATCCTTCCCCCTCGATGGCGGGCCCAATTATTGGGGCCGCGATGATTAGTGTCAGAGTCCCCCAAGTGCAGCCGCACTGGCTGGCCGAGGGAAATATCTGAGGTTCCATGCTCCAATGCCACCCGAAGGGGCTAGGAGTATGGTGCAATTCACGCCTTGAATCTTTTCTCACATGGGAACGATCCTAGGAACAATTCGACGGCTGCCGTACATTGATCCAGCAGTCACTGTGCTAGATGGCACGGACCGCAATAGCGGCATCAAGAGTTCTACAAGCATTGAACATGTCCACACCGGCCGAATATCAAGTGGTCGGTGGAACTTGTCTACAAGCTAAGGATGCACTTCCACTTTAGCACCTTCAAGGTCAAGCTGCAGCCGCAAAACTCGCCAAGACAGGCCGTGTTCGGCAACTTTTTTCGCATTTGCACCCCATTCGGTGATGCTTTGCACAATTACGTCCGCTTCCGCACCGCCATTGGCCAACACCATGACCGTGGGACCGGCACCGGAAATAAAGGCCGCATGGCCCGCAGCCCGCAGTTCTGCGACCAGTGCCGCGCTTTCGGGCATGGCTGCTGCACGGTAGTCCTGGTGCAGGTAGTCGCGTGTGCCGGCCAGCAGCAGGGAGGGATCGGCCGTCAAGGCGTGCATGAGCAGCGCCGCCCTGCCCGAGTTCGCAGCCGCATCGGCGTGCGGCACGGTGGCAGGCAGCATGCCGCGGGCCCGCTCGGTTTTCAATTCAACGTTGGGAATGGCCACCACCGGCACAACCAAGTCCGACGGCGTGACCTTGGCGCTGGAGTATCCGTCGCCTTCCTGCCACGAGACGGCCACGGCACCAAAGAGGGCCGGCGCCACGTTGTCCGGGTGGCCTTCCAGCTCGGAGGCGAGCTGCAGCACCCAGGCAGAATCCTGTTGGTCGGCATCCTCGACAAGGGCGTTGGCTGCCAGGACGGCCGCCACGATGGCCGACGCCGAGGAGCCCAGGCCACGGCCGTGCGGGAGTACATTGGCTGCAGCAACCCGCAGTCCCGCACGGCTGTAGCCCAGACGTTCCAAAGCAAGGTCAAGGGTCTTCACCACAAGGTGGCTGGCATCCCGGGGAAGTTGATCCACCCCTTCCCCGCTTAGCTCAAATTCCAGTTCCGGCGTATCCAAGGTGGTGATGCTCAACGTGTCGTAGAGCGATACCGCCAAGCCCAGGGAGTCAAAGCCCGGACCGAGGTTGGCGCTGGTGCCGGGCACGCGCACTGTGGCGGTGACCCCGGCCAGGGGTGTTTTTAAAAGCGGGGATGTCATGGTGGACCCTGTCATGATGGTGTGCTGCTAGTCCGTCAAACCCAGTGCGCCGGCAACTGTGACCACGTCAAAGGGCACTGAGGTGGGCGTGACGGAACTGCCGTCGGCGTTCTTCAAGGCCCAGTCGGGATCCTTCAAGCCGTGGCCGGTGACAGTGATGACGAAGGTCTTGCCGGTGGGGACTTCTCCGGCCGCGTGCTTCTTGATGAGGCCTGCAACGCCTGCTGCGGAGCCAGGCTCCACAAAGACGCCTTCCTTGGCGGAGAGCCAGCGGTGTGCGGCGAGAATTTCCTCATCCGTGACAGCTTCAATGAGTCCGCCTGATTCGTCGCGGGCGGCAATGGCCAAGTCCCACGAGGCCGGGTTGCCAATGCGGATGGCGGTGGCAATGGTGTCCGGTTCGGTGATGGGGTGGCCTGCCACAAACGGGGCAGCCCCGGCAGCCTGAAAACCCCACATGATGGGGGTGTGGGTGGAAACCGGCGCCAAGGTGCCGTTTTCCACGGACTCGTACGGTGCGCAGTATTCCTTGTATCCGCGCCAATAGGCGCTGATGTTCCCTGCGTTGCCGACAGGCAACACATGGTAGTCGGGGGCGTCACCCAGGGCATCAACCACCTCAAAGGCACCGGTCTTCTGGCCCTCGATGCGTGCCGGGTTGACCGAGTTCACCAGGAACACCGGGTAGGAGTCGGCCAGCTTGCGCGCAACGTCCAAGCAGTTGTCGAAGTTGCCGTCGACCTGCAGGAGGGTGGCGCCGTGGGCCACCGCCTGGCTGAGCTTGCCCATGGAGATCTTGCCTTCGGGCACCAGCACGGCGCACGTCAGGCCTGCGGCCTTGGCGTAGGCAGCGGCCGACGCCGAGGTGTTGCCCGTCGAGGCGCACACCACGGCCTTGGCGCCGGCGGCGACAGCCGCCGTCATGGCCATGGTCATGCCGCGGTCCTTGAAGGATCCGGTGGGGTTCATGCCCTCGACCTTCAAGTACACCTCGGACCCCGTCAGGGCGGAGAGCTGCTGGGCGTACACCAATGGTGTGCCACCCTCCCCCAGCGTGATGACCTTGGTTTCCGCCGTTACCGGCAAACGCTCTGCATATTCGCGGACCACTCCGCGCCACTGGTGAGCCATTAGACTCCCTCCACCCTCAAGACACTTGTCACTGAATTAATAACGTCAAGGCCCTTGATGGCTTCGACGGTTGCTGCCAGGGCAGCTTCGCTGGCACGGTGCGTGACAATGCGCAGCTCGGCGGAACCGGGCCCCGCATTCACGGCTTCCTCGCGCTCACGGTGCGTGCTCTGGCGCATCGTCTCAATGGAGACGCCGTGCTCGGCAAACAGCGCGGAAATCTTCGACAGCACGCCGGGCTGGTCCGCGGCATCCATGTCTATGTAGTAGCGCGTGGACACGGCCTCGATGGGCAGCACCGGCAGCACTTCAATAGTCGAATCAGTGCGGCCCGGGCCGCCCAACACCAAGCGGCGGGCTGCGGAAACAACATCGCCCATGACGGCCGAGGCCGTGGGAGCTCCACCGGCACCGCGGCCGTAGAACATGAGCTCCCCGGCGGACTCGGCTTCCACAAACACGGCGTTGTACGCACCGCGCACGGCAGCCAGCGGATGTTCGCGCGGCAACAGTGTCGGGTGCACCCGCACGCTGACGCCCAAGTCCGGGGCGCCGCCGTCGTCCGTCCCGTCCGTCCGGCCCGCCTCGGGATTGCTCAGCTTCTCGGCGATGGCCAGCAGCTTGATGACGTAGCCAGCATCCTTGGCCGCGGCAATGTCCTCGGCCGTCACGCCCGTGATGCCCTGGCAGTGCACGTCCGACAGCGCGAAACGCGTATGGAAGGCCAGCGAGGCCAAAATGGCTCCCTTGGCTGCGGCGTCGTGCCCTTCGATATCCGCGGTGGGATCAGCTTCGGCATAGCCCAGACGGGTGGCGTCGGCCAGTGCGTCGGAAAACTGCGCGCCGGTGGAATCCATGGCGTCGAGGATGTAGTTGGTGGTGCCGTTGACAATGCCCATGACGCGGGTGATCTTGTCCCCCGCCAGGCTGTCCGTAATGGGGCGCAGGATGGGGATGGCCCCGGCCACGGCGGCCTCGTAGGAAAGCTGCACGCCGGCGGCATCCGCTTTCTCGTACAAGGTGGGTCCGTCAACCGCCAGCAGTGCCTTGTTGCCCGTGACCACGGCGGCCCCGTGCTCAATGGCTTCAAGAATCAGCGTGCGGGCCGGTTCCATGCCGCCCATGAGCTCAATGACAATGTCGGCATTGCGCACAAGGGCCGAGGCGTCGGTGGTGTACAGCTCCCGGGGGGCCGCAACGTCGCGCGGGGCGTCGACGTTGCGCACGGCAATCCCCACGAGCTTGAGTCGGGCACCCGTGCGGGCAGCCAACGCGTCGGCGTCCTCGAGCAGAATGCGGGCAACCTGCGAGCCCACATTTCCGGCGCCCAGGAGCGCCACTTTCAGGGTTTTAATGTTTTCGGACACGTTGGTGTCCACGGTGTTGCGCTCTGTCAAAGTCTCTCTAGGCCCCTAAATCGCGTGCCAGCAAATCGTCTTCTGTTTCGCCGCGCACTATCAAGCGTGCGACGCCGTTCTTTATTGCCACCACGGGCGGCCGGGGCACGTAGTTGTAGTTGCTGGCCAGTGCCCAGCAGTACGCGCCCGTTCCGGGAACCGCAAGCAGGTCGCCAGCCGCCACGTCATGGGGCAGATACACATCTCTAACAACAATGTCACCACTCTCGCAATGTTTGCCCACCACTCGGGACAGCGCGGGAGCGGCTGCGGAGGCGCGGTTGGCCAGAACTGCGGAATAATCCGCTTCATAAAGCACCGGGCGGGCATTGTCGCTCATGCCGCCGTCCACCGACACATAGCGGCGCGGGGCCGTCACATCCGGCTGCCCGTCAACTTCCACCTGCACGGTTTTCAGCGTGCCCGTCTCATACAGCGTGAACGTGGTGCTGCCCACGATGGCGCGGCCCGGCTCAATGGAGATCCGCGGGCACGCCATGCCCAGCTCAGCACACGTCTCCCGCACGACGTCGGCCATCGCCGCAGCGACTTCGGCCGCCGGCCGGGGGGTGTCAACGGCCGTGTAGGCGATGCCGTAGCCGCCGCCAAGGTCAAGCTCGGGCAGGCTCACGCCGTGCTTTTTTTGGATGTCATGGGTGAAGGCCAGCAGCTTGCGGGCTGCGATGCCAAAGCCTTCGGCTTCGAAAATCTGCGAGCCGATATGCGCGTGGAAGCCAAGGAAGTTGATGCTTTCCGCTTCCACGGCCAGTTCGGAGGCGGCTTCCGCAGCAGCCATGCCGGGAGCATCCGGGTCCGCGGAGATAAGCGAAAGACCGAACTTCTGGTCTTCGTGGGCCGTGGCGATTGATTCGTGCGTATGGGCGTGCACGCCGGGGGTCACGCGCAGCATCACATTGGCCGTCGCGTTCCGCGCTGAGGCCAGGGCTGCCACGCGCTTGAGTTCGTGCAGGCTGTCCACCACAATGCGGCCCAGGCCCATGTCCAGGGCACGGTTGATCTCGGCGTCGGACTTGTTGTTGCCGTGCAGGCCAAGGTTTTCGCCCTTGAGCCCGGCGCGCTTTGCCACCGCCAGCTCGCCACCGGAACAAGTGTCAAGGCGCAGGCCCTCGGAGTCCACCCAGCGGGCCACCTCGGTGGACAGGAAGGCCTTGCCTGCGTAGTACACGTCCACGCCGCCGCAGATATCTGCAAATGCCGCGTCGAAAGCGTCCTTGAACATCCTGGCGCGGGCACGGAAGTCGTCCTCGCTCATGACGAACAAGGGCGTGCCAAACTGTGCCTTGAGCTCGCCGACCGGGATTCCGCTGATGGCGAGTTCGCCGTGTCCGCCACGTTCGACGTCGTGCGCCCACATGGCGGGCACCAGCTCATTGGGGTCGCCGGCGGCAGGCAGCCACTCGGGCGCCAGCTGCGCGCCGGCCACTTGGCGTGAAGTATTGGTGTCGGTCATTTTCTACATCCGTTCCGGAGCTGTTACGCCCAACAGGGACAGCCCGTTGGCCAGGACCTGGCCCACGGCGTCGTTGAGCCAGAGGCGTGTGCGGTTGGTGTCGGTGACGGCTTCCTCGCCCATGGGGGCGACCCGGCAGGCGTCGTACCAGCGGTGGTAGGCGCCGGCGATGACCTCCAGGTGGCGGGCCACGCGGTGCGGTTCGCGGGAGGAGGCCGCTTGGCTGAGCACGCCCGGGTATTGTCCCAGGACCGCCAACAGCTCGGATTCGGTGGCGTGGTTCAGTGCTGCGGCGTCGAAGGACGTGCGCTCCACACCGGCAGCTGCGGCGTTGCGGGCCACCGCAGAGGTGCGGGCGTGGGCGTACTGGACGTAGAACACGGGGTTCTCGTTGGAGCGCTTGGTCAGTACGTCCAGGTCGATGTCAATGTTGGAGTCGGAGGAGAAGCGGGCCAGCGAGTAGCGTGCGGCATCCGTGCCGACCACCTCGACCAGGTCCTCCATGGTGACAACCGTTCCGGCCCGTTTGGACATGCGCACGGGCTTGCCTTCCTGGACCAGGTTCACCATCTGCCCGATGAGCACTTCAACGCGGTTGGCGTCGTCGCCCATGGCTGCCGCAGCTGCCTTGAGGCGGGCCACGTAGCCATGGTGGTCTGCGCCGAGCATGTAAATGCACAGGTCGAAACCGCGGTCGCGCTTGTTCTTGAAGTAGGCGATGTCACCGGCGATGTAGGCTGCGTTGCCGTCACTCTTGATGACCACCCGGTCCTTGTCGTCGCCATATTCGGTGGAGTTCAGCCACCAGGCGCCGTCCTTGGCGTAGATGTTGCCCGAGCCCTTGAGCTGCTCGAGGAGCTTCTCCACGGCACCGTCTTCAAAGAGTGAATTTTCGTGGAAGTACACGTCAAAATCGACACCGAATTCGTGCAGGGACGCCCGGATGGCGGCGAACATGAGCTCCACGCCCTGCGCACGGAAACCTTCCTGCGGGTCCTCGCTCGCGAGGATCTCCGGGTTCTTCGCCACGACCTCGGCGGCGATGTCCTCAATGTACGCTCCGCCGTAGCCGTCCTCGGGGGCGGGCTGGCCCGCGGCGCTGGCGAGCAGGGAGCGGGCAAACTTGTCGATCTGGTTGCCGTGGTCGTTGAAGTAGTACTCACGGGTGACATCCGCGCCCTGCGACTGGAAGATCCGTGCCAGGGAGTCCCCCACCGCGGCCCAGCGGGTGCCGCCCAAGTGGATGGGACCAGTGGGGTTGGCGGAGACAAATTCGAGGTTGATCTTGGTGCCGGCCATCTGGGAGTTGCTGCCGTAGCTCGCGCCGGCCTCCACGATGGCCTTGGCCAATTCACCCGCTGCGGCCGCGTCAAGAACGATGTTCAAGAAGCCGGGGCCGGCAATGTCCACCTGGGAAACGCCGGGGATCTGCGCCAAGCGGGTACTGAGAACTTCGGCGATCTTGCGCGGTGCAACCCCTGCCGGCTTGGCCAGCTGGAGGGCAATGTTGGTGGCCCAGTCGCCGTGCTCGCGACTCTTGGGACGCTCCACCCGGACTTCCTTCGGCAAGGCTTCGGCAGGGACGTTGAGTTCACCGGCGTCGACGGCATCTTTTAGGCAGGCGGTAATGGCGGCAGAAAGTTCTTCAGGAGTCACATAGACAAGTGTACGGTTCCGGCCGCACCCACCCCCAATCCGGACCCGTTCCGCCCAAAATGTGGAGCGCACCATAACCTCGCTCCGCAGCGCCGCACCCCACAGCCCCGCATGCCCCGCAGCCCCAGCAGCGCAGCACCCCACAGCCCCGCATGCCCCGCAGCCCCAGCAGCGCAGCACCCCACAGCCCCGCAGCCCCACATGCAGGCGGCGCGTTGCCGTGTTGTCGACGGCAATCGAGTCCGCGAAGCCGCGTCTCGGCCGCTTGCCCGCGTCTCGGCCGCTTGCCCGCGTCTCGGCCGCTTGCCCGCGCCTGGCCCGCGAACCCGCTGTTGGCCAGCCACGGTTTCGCGGGCCGGACGCAGGCGTGCGGCCCGGGCGCGGTTTGGTGGCTTAGGCGGCGGCGGGGATGGGCTCGAAATCGTCCTCAAGCATCCGCGGGCGGCAAATCATGTAGGCGCCAACACCCAAAAGCAGCAACGTGGCGAACAGGAACAGGAACGGAGCAGTCCACGAGCCTGTCCATTGGCGCAGCAAGCCGAAGAACAACGGTCCCGTGCACGCCAGCGTGTAACCCATGCCCTGGCCAAAGCCCGAGAGCGCCCCTGCGCCTACGTGAGTGCGGGTTCTGTGGTTGATCAGCAGCAGGGCCAACGGGAAAGTGCCCGGCCCCAACCCCGTCAATGACACCCAAATCCAGGTGCCGTCGGCCGGCGACAGCAGTAGGCCCAAATAGCCGGCAGTGAAACATCCCAGCATCACCAGCACGGCCGGAAACGGGTTGCGCATCTTCGAAGCAATCAGCGGAATACCCAAACTCAACGGCAGGCCAAGGGCACCAAAAAGCGCCAGCATCGAACCGGCATGGGCCCTGTCCAAACCTGCCTGTGTGAGTACTTCCGGCAGCCACGCGAACATCGCATAAGTGTTCAACGAGGTGCAGCCGAACATGAACGTCAGCCCCCACGCCGTAGGTGAGCGCCACAGATTCATCTTGGCGGGAGGTGCAGCCGCTGCGGGCGTGGACGAATGAACAACTATGTCCACCTGCCCGGTGTCCGTGGGAGCCACGGCGGCAGGAGAGGGAGGCGCAGTGGCCGCGGCCGGCGTCGTTCTTGGCGAAAAAAACGCCACAAACCAGGGAATCAACGCGACAGTGGAAAGCCCGGCCCAGGAGGCGAGGGAAAATTGCCAGGTTGCGGCGTCGGCGACGGGGACGGCGAGCTGGGCCGGGAGCGCGGTGCCGATCGAGATCGCCGTGACATAGGTGGCTGTCATGAGGCCAATCTTCGTGGGGAAATGCTTCTTCACCAGAGGCGGCAGGAGCACGTTTCCGGCACCAAGTCCGCCAAAGGCCACGACCGAAAAGACAAGGAACAACGGGGTGGTGGGGACCATGACGCGGGCGATCTGACCCACGATGCCCAGAAGAATGGAGGCGACGATGAGCTTTTCCAGCGACGCCAGGCGGAGCACGTAAGGGGTCAGGAAGCCGAAGAGACCGAAAGCGGCGGTCGGGAGCATGCCAAGAATGCCAATCGAGGCCGCCGTGAGCGGCAGGTCCTGGTCAATGGTTGAGATCAGCGGCGGCACCACTGTCACGGCGCCGCGCAAGGTCATTGCCGTCAGCACAATGGCTACCGCAAAAAGCCACACCTTCTGCTGCTTTTTCACGATCATGTTCTCACCATTGCCCCAACGTTACCCCGTAATTGGCGGCCTACCGCCCAGAACTGGTGGCGCTCCGGCTGAAATTTTCTGCTCCTGCGCAGCACCCCCGGCGCGGGTTTTACTTCCGGAGCCCTACACCTGCTAAGCTCTTTCTCGTTCCCTTTGGCAGCCACGGTTGCCACGCCTTCGTAGCTCAGGGGATAGAGCGTCCGCCTCCGGAGCGGAAGGTCGTAGGTTCGAATCCTATCGAGGGCACATTGTTTGATGGTGTCCGGCTTTGCGAATCACTTCGCTGGGCCGGGCACCATTTCTTGTTTACCGCGCCAAGCTCGATGCTATGACAGGTTCGATGCAATGGCCGCCAGTGCCTTCTCGGCCTGCTTGCCGTTTTTCCATTTGTCCATAAGGGCCTTGGGTGCGCCGTCAATGCCGCCGCACTCCAGCTCAAGCAAGGTGCCTCCGGATGCCGCGCTCACCGTGGCAATATACTCATTGCCCCAGGACAGGGCGGTCTTGCCGCTGGCGAAGGCGATCCTGAAGTTGCCTGCATCCACCTCACCCGGCACATACTTTCCAGCCTCAACAGTCTTCACAACGGCGGCAAAGACCTGTTCAACTGGTTGTTGCAGGGTCATCGTTTTGGTTGCGGGTGCATGCATGGTGGCTGCTTTCTTTGATCATAGTTTTTCCGTGCGCGGTGGGCGGGCATCGACAACTGCCTGCCTCCATCCTAGGCACGACAGGCACGGTTGTTCGATGGGGAGCAGTTCCCATCGCGGCCGGGTGTCGGTGTTCCCAGGCGGTCAGGCCAGGCCCACCGTGGTGCGTTCAACTGCCTGCATCCAGCTGGCGTGCAGGACGGGAATCCTGAACTGGATGGCATCCTCGGGATACGGGTCGTTTCGAAGCTCGTCTTCCTTGACTTCCTCCATCACATCCATGAAACTCGGGGCCAAGCCGTCAACAAGCTGCCGACAGGCCGCCGATGAAAGGTCTTCATGGAAAAGCCAGCCCTCCCTCGTTTCCCGTCCGACTTTGTTTGGGGAGTTTCCACCGCCTCCTACCAGATCGAAGGAGCAGTCAAGGAGGACGGCCGGGGGCCCTCCAGCTGGGACGCCTTTGTGGCCGAACCCGGACGAGTCCTGGGCGGGGACACCGGCGATGTCGCTTGCGACCACTACCACCGCTATCCGGAAGACATCCGGCTCATGGCTGAGCTGGGTGTTGACGCCTACCGTTTCAGTTTCTCCTGGTCCCGCATCCAGCCCGGTGGTACGGGCCCGGTGAACCCGGCCGGCCTGGGCTTTTATGACAAGCTCGTTGACGGCCTGCTCGACGCCGGCATCGCCCCCAGTCCCACGCTTTTCCACTGGGACACCCCGCTGGAATTGGAACAGGCCGGCGGCTGGCTCAACCGGGACACGGCCGAGCGCTTTGGCGAGTATGCGCAGATTGTTGGCGAACACTTTGCCGATCGGATTCCGCGCTGGATCACCGTCAACGAGCCCGTGGTCCTGACAATGCTGGGCTACGGGGCAGGCATCCATGCGCCAGGCCTTGAACTCGGCTTTGGTGCGCTCCCTGCCGCCCACCATCTGCTGCTGGCCCACGGCCTTGGTGTCCAGGCATTGCGCGCTGCCGGGGCATCCAACATTGGAATTGCCAACAACCATGCCGTGACGTGGTCGGCGAGCACCAGTGAAGAAGACGTGCAGGCGGCTGGTCTGTACGACAACATTGCCAATTGGATCTTTGCCGACCCAATCTTGACAGGGGCCTACCCTCAAGAGCTTGCCTCCCTCCTGCCGGAGGTTCCGGAAGCTGACATGGTCGTTATTTCCACGCCTATCGACTGGTACGGCATCAACTCCTACAACCCCATGCTCGTCGGGGCTCCCACCGTGGGGGAAGCTGCCCTGATGGACGGCCACGAGCTCGACGCCTCCCTGCCATTCTCGCTGCGGGAACTTCAGGGGTACCCGCGCACCGACTTTGACTGGCCGGTGGTTCCCGCGGCCTTCACCGAGCTGCTCGTGGGCTTCAAGGAACGCTATGGGAAGAAACTGCCCCCGCTTTACATCACGGAGAACGGGGCCGCCATCAACACGGGAGTCGACGTGGACGGCAGGGTGCCCGACCAGCGCAGGATCGATTTCATGGACGCCCACCTCCATGCATTGAGGGTCGCCATGGATGCCGGAGTGGACGTTCGCGGCTACTTCTACTGGTCCCTGATGGACAACTTCGAGTGGGCCGCAGGCTTCTCCCAGCGCTTTGGTCTGGTGCACGTGGACTACGAAACCCAAAAGCGCACCCCCAAGGACTCCTATTACTGGTACCAGGACCTGATCCGGCACACCCAGCCTTGATCCCTATGTTCCTGGGAGACCCAATCGTTGCCATATAGCGGCAGGAACCGGCGGTTGAGCGGGGCAAACATAACGACGATGGCCTTCATCGGATGCTGTGTCTCCTCGCTCCAGGTAGTTGTGGGAAATGCATGGCTGGGACGCTCAGCCCACTTGGCACCGATCAGCGCATATCTTTGATCCGGTAGACGGCAAAACGGCGGGCGATCATGAGGCGTGGGGAGCTGAAACAGCCGTCTCGCTGCCAGCGTCAATGGTTCCGTCTCCTTGCGCAATCGTCCCCGGGGCGGGAAGCTGAAGCAAGCCCCATGGGAACCTTTTTGCCAAGGAAGAGGGACATAATGAGCACCGAGCGCCTGAATATCCAACACGTCGATCCCCAAGCCGTCCAGTCCATGTACGACATGGAAAAGTACATCCACAGCGGACCTCTCGGCGAGGACTTGCTTGCACTCGTGAAGATCCGTGCCTCCCAAATCAACGCCTGTGCCTACTGTCTGGACATGCATGCCAAGGAAGCACGTGCCGCGGGCGTGGACCAGCGCAAGCTTGACGTACTGGCTGGCTGGCGTAAAGCCGCCGCCCTGTTCTCAGACCGTGAACAGGCTGCCATTGCCCTCACCGAGGCCGTCACCCTGATCAGTGCCGGCGGCGTCCCGGACGAGATCTGGGACGCCGCCGAGACTCATTTCCGCGAGAACGAGATGCCCATGTTGTTGATGGCCATTTCCGCCATCAACGTGTGGAACCGGCTCGCCATTGCCACGCACCAGGAACTGCCGAACATGCCGGTATAGCCTGTACACATGACAAGGGTTTTTGATGAAGGCTTTTGGGACGAACGGTACGCTGGCAAGGGCTCGGTGTGGAGCGGGAACCCCAATCCGCAACTGGTGACCGAGACGGCGGAGCTGGGCGCGTTGTCGACAGCCGAGCGAAAGACGGCCCTTGACGTTGGCTGCGGGGAAGGTGCCGACTCCGTGTGGTTGGCTGGCCGGGGCTGGCATGTGACAGGTGTTGACATTTCGCGAGTTGCATTGCAGCGGGCCCGGGACCATGCGGCGGAGCTGTCACTATGCGGTTCCATCACGTGGGAGCACCGCGACCTGCTGCAGTGGATTCCCCCGGCCTGCTCCTTTAGCCTGGTCAGCCTCCAGTTCATGCACCTGCCGCCGAATGACCGCGAGCGCGTGTACGCCCTCCTTGCAGCAGCTGTCGCGACCGGTGGAACCCTGCTGATTGTGGGCCATTCGGAATCCGATGTCCTCGCAGGCGCACGCCGGCCCAAGGGTTCCGAGCTTTTCTTCACGGCCGTCGAGGCAAGCGCTGCGCTGGAGCCCGACCGTTGGAATGTTGAGGTGGCCGAATCACGGCCCAGGCTGGACAAGGGACGCAATGGCGAGACCATCACCGTCCATGACGAGGTCGTGCGGGCTGTTCGTCTGGCGTAGCAACCCCACCCCGCCCGTGGGTTGATGCACTCCTCAGCACCGCCTGTTTGTCCTGCGACTTGGTTTGTGGCCGGACGGTCCCGGCAGGGGCGGGGCGGTGGAGATGTATCGATGGCCTGTTGGTGTGCTGATTTCAGTGCTTGGCCGGCCGTCCCGTTGCGAGGACCAGCCGGGGGCTTCCTTTGCCTGGTTGCAGGCAGTGCACAGCCCTTGGCCGTTGCTGGTTGTGGTGGGACCGCCCGCCGCATACGCCTTGATGTGGTCGTACTCCCTGATGGGTGCGTCGCAATACGGAGTTTGGCATCGTTGGTCCCGCACCCGGAGAAATTCCTTCATGCCGTCCGGGAAGAGTCTTGCCCGTGAGTCCATGGCTAAAAGCATGTTGCTTTCCGGATGGGTGAAAAGCCGTTTCAACCACACCCGTGGTCCACAGCTGTTTCCGATTTCATCGCCATCATGTTCGACGCGGCCTTCGCCATTGCCAAGTATCAACTCGCGGGCGAGCGGTGCGGGGATTGCTTCGTGCCCCACAAGGACCGCAGGCTCGTTTTCATTGCCGAACAGCGAACGGTCGGTCATGACAAGCTCAAGGGCGATGTCCGGCTCGTTCACAGTGGTGCACCATGGCTCCAGCGCGGCCCCCGGATGCCCGTCCTGATCAGAGTGGCGACGCTGATCGCGCACGGCTTCCGAATATTCTGAACTCGGTGATCCCCCGGCAGGTACCGGCATACCGCGGTGGTCGCTGAGAGTTCCTGCCCCCTTGTCGCAGGGGGTGTGCTGAATGAGCCGGTGCATGAGGGCATCGGCCATGATCTGGCCCTTCCCGCGCTGGTCACCCGAGGCCCTGACGATGTCCGCAACCCGGGTCAGGGTGGTCAGGATCCGCACCCCATGTTTCAACGGGATCAATGCCGTCAAAAATGTCATTCCGTCGGCGGCCGGGCGAAGGGAGACATAGCGCTCCCCAACAGCCTTTTCATTGCGCTTGACGAAGGCTTCGGGGTCAAGGGCATAGGCGGCCTTCCTGCTCGCGGCAGCCAATTCGCGGTTTCCCATGAGTGCTGCAGCGTCCGGGTCGCCACAAACGAGCTCGTCGACATGGGCACGGTGGGCCAAGGACAGAAACACGGTTTCCTTGGCCACCTGTGATGCCCTGTACTCGCTGATCTTTCCCGTCACGAAGGCCTGCATGCTGCAGGGCATCTCCCGCACCAGGACTTCAGCCAGTTCGCACAGCTGCCGTCCACGATGCGGGGACTCGTGCCGGGCCAGGGCCACTTGCGCAGCCACACCTCTGCCCAGTTTTTCCTTGGGAACCCCAGCTTTCGCCTGAGCAAGCCGCTGCTGGGCAACAAAGATTGTTTGCGCTTGCGCCTGCACGGCCGACATCGCGTTTTTCGCCTGCTCCAGGCAGTCGATCAGATCGATCAGTTCAGCACCCGGGACTTGCTCCACCAGGGAGGGGTCGAATCCCTGTTCCGTGGCTGTTCCGCCCAAGGACGTGACGACGTCCGTGGCAAGGGCTGCCTGTGCACATGCCTTGGTGGCGGCCGATTTGTCCGCCGAAGATTTCCGCACGAACTGCACCAATCCTGCTGCGCTGTGCCCCTCACGCATGGCCCGCTCCACTGCACCGGCAGATTGCACCGCGCGGTTCCGCGCTTGGTGGGCAAGTTCGCACGCCAACGCCGCGTCAAGCTGCGCCAAGACCACCGGGTTGAAATAGTTATTGCACTGTTTCAGTGCGTCGGCACCCAGACGCAGCAGGGATTCACAGGGAACCGCAGCCACGGAACCACTGCCGCAGTCCCCGAGCCCGCTGTTCCCGCCAATCCCGCCGATCCCGCCGAAGGCACTGTCCCCGAGCGCATCTGCGGAGCTGGTCAAGAACCACTTTTGTGCCGCCATGCCGCTCACCTGCCTATACGTTCAGCGAGAGTAGGAACGGACCCAAATGAGAATCTTTGTACGGTCTTCCCAAGGTCCTTTGCTACTCCTATTCTATGAAGCACCCCTGACATTTAAGCCCGGAATCAGGCCCTGCAGCCAATAATGTGGATAATTATTTTCGTATCCACACCATCCCTGCTTCACGGCAGCTGAAGCTTGAACCCGGCATGGGAAAGGGTAAATCCAAGCCGTTCGTAAAATCTGTGGGCGTCAATTCGGGATTTGTCGCTCGTGAGTTGCACGAGCCCGGCACCACGCCGCCGACCTTCCTCGACGGCCCAGGAAATCATGGCCGAGCCAAGCCCACTCCCGCGCAGCCTTTCATCCACCCTGACCGCCTCGATCTGCAGTCGTGTCGCACCGGCACGCGCCAGTCCCGGAAGAAACGTCAGTTGCATGGTCCCGACCACGCAACCGGCAGCGTCGTCCACGACACACAGCAAATGCGCTGGATCGTTGTCAATCACACGAAACGCCTCGACATAGGGAGCACGATCTTCAGGCGCATTGGATTCAACTACTGCCCGCAGTTGGTCGCGGGCAAGGAGCTCAACAATGGGACCAACATCCGATTCCGCTGCTCTCCGAAGCTCAAAATTCCGGTCTGCAAGCACAAATTTTCCCAGTGTCATGCAACCATTCTTTCAGTCCCTAAATCTCCCAGGCCGCAAACCATGCCAGCCACCTGACCGGCATGCGTCAACGAATTGACCCGCGAGCGACTGGGCCTGTATCACTTGTGCAGTACCCGAAAGGCTTTTCCATGACACGCATGATTGCCCTGGCCCTTGTTTTGCTCGCGGCTGCCATGGCCGTCTCCGCCGTCGCCTCCTGGATTTCCCGCAGGAAGCCACGGCGCGCCCTGGGAACCGGGACGGCATCCGCTGTGGCATCCAGGCAGGCCGAGGACAGAGCCATGCTCGCAGCCCAAGTTCGTGCTGTTGGCTCACTGGTGTTTGCCGTTGTGATGTTCCTTGCCTTGTTCCGGGCATCGATTGGCCTGACGGGACAGGTGGGACTGCCGCTTGCCCTCACGGCGGGATTGTCTGCCAGCGGTGGATTGCTGCTTTACTCGACTCTCCCCGTCGCCAAACAGCAAGTCGCCAAACAACCGTTCGGCACCGGCGGAAGTGGCGCAGGGCTTCCGCGCAACCCGTGGGCGTTTGCTTCACGTTGGGCACTTGCGCTGCCCGCCGTCGTTTTGCTGGTCTACATCGCCTTCATAGTGGCGGCAGGCCTGACGTCGTCCCCTGACGAACTCGGCCGCTACCGCATGTTGCGGCTGGAGAACGCAGATGTATCGGCCGCTGCCAGCCCGTACCCCGGCTGGTTCTACGGACTGCCTCTGCTGGTGGTGGCCGTGCTGATGGCAGGCTCGGCGCTCCTGGCCCTGGTCCGTGTTTCCCGGAGCCCGTCCCTGCCCGACCCGCGGATGGCAGCACTTGACAGGCGCTGGCGTGAAATTTCCATCCGGGCGCTGCTCAGGATCACCACAGGAGCCTTGCTGGGATACCTTGGCGGCATTGCCCTCGTCGCGGGGCAGGCCATGGCCAACGCCGGCAAGTCCTTCGAGTCGGTGCAGGGTTGGGGCGTCGCCATCGCCGCTGTGGGAGCGGCACTGGCGCTGGCCGGCGTCGTGCTTCTTGTCATGGCAGCCAGGGACGCGCTGACCATTCGCACCACGGCGCGCCAGAGCAAGCCAGAACCGGCTGCTGCTCCATAGTCGGCCCGGAGCGCACAAACGCACCTTGGCTGCTTGTGGGGGGCCAGGAACCTCCCCACAAGCAGCCAACCCACGCATGTGCGGGGAAAGTGCGGGCACCGGCGCTCCCGAAAGCGCATAAACTGGAAGGCACCATGACTTTGACTATCAGCTACCCGCCCGCGCTGCCCGTCTCGGAGCGCCGCGAGGACCTCATGGCCGCCATCGCCGCCAACCAGGTCACCATCATCGCCGGCGAAACCGGTTCCGGAAAAACCACGCAGATCCCCAAAATGTGTGTGGAACTGGGCCTGGCCGAAAAGGGCCTGATCGGCCACACGCAGCCGCGCCGCCTGGCCGCGCGCACCGTGGCAGAACGCATCGCCAGCGAACTCGGCGTGGAAATCGGCCAAGAGGTGGGCTTCCAGGTCCGCTTCACCGGCCACGTGGGCCCGGCCACCAAGATCAAGCTCATGACCGACGGCATCCTGCTGGCGGAAATCCAGCGCGACCGCCTGCTGCGCAAATATTCCGTCATCATCATCGACGAGGCCCACGAACGCTCCCTGAACATCGACTTCATCCTGGGCTACCTCCGGCAGATCCTGCCCCAACGCCCGGACTTGAAGGTCATCATCACCTCGGCCACGATCGACCCCGAGCGCTTTGCCACCCACTTCGCCTCCCCGAAGGGCCCGGCGCCCATCATCGAGGTTTCCGGGCGCACCTTCCCTGTGGACATCCGCTACCGCCCGCTCTCCGGCCCGGCATCCGGAGATGAAGAGGAAGACCGGGACGACGGCGGCCCGGGCGCGGACCGTGGGGCCTCCGACAGGCAAAGAGACGGCGGCAACAGCGAGGAGGACCGAGACCCGCTGGATGCCGTGTGCGACGCGGTGGATGAATTGTCCAGGGAAGCACCAGGAGATATCTTGATCTTCTTCTCCGGCGAGCGTGAAATCCGGGACGCCGCGGACGCGCTGCACGGCCGTGTTAAAACAAACCCGCGGTTGCGCAACGTGCAGATCCTGCCACTTTTTGCCCGGCTGTCCCTGGCCGAGCAGCATGCCGTGTTCACGCCGGGATCCCGTCCGCGGATCGTGCTGGCCACGAATGTGGCCGAAACGTCGCTGACCGTGCCGGGCATCAAGTACGTGATCGACCCGGGCACGGCCCGGATCTCCCGCTATTCACACAGGACAAAAGTCCAGCGCCTGCCCATTGAACGCATCTCACAGGCTTCGGCCAACCAGCGCTCGGGCCGTTGCGGTCGCGTTTCCGACGGTATCTGCATCCGGCTGTACTCCGAGGAGGACTTCAACGCCCGGAGTGAATTCACCGATCCGGAAATCCTGCGCACCAACCTGGCCGCCGTCATCCTCCAAATGACGGCCATGGGCGTGGCCAAGGGGCCCAAGGACGTGCAGAAGTTTCCGTTCGTCCAGCCACCGGATTCCCGGGCCATCACCGACGGCGTGACACTGCTGCGCGAGCTCAGCGCGGTGAACGCCCAAGGCGGCATCACCGGCGTCGGGCGCCAGCTCTCGCAACTGCCCGTAGACCCGCGGCTGGGCCGGATGATTGTGGAGGCCGCCAAGCGCGGCGTGGCAGCCGAAGTCATGGTGCTGGCAGCGGCGCTGACCATCCAGGACCCGCGAGAACGCCCCACTGACAAGCAACAGATCGCCACAGAGAAGCACAAGCGATTCCAGGACGAGAACTCGGACTTCACCGGCTTTTTGAACCTGTGGCGCTACATCAAGGAAAAGCAGGCAGAACTGTCCTCCAGCGCGTTCCGGCGCCTGTGCAAGGCCGAGTTCATCAACTACCTGCGCGTGCGCGAGTGGCAAGACCTCTTCAGCCAGCTGAAGCAGATGGGCAAGTCCCTTGATATCAGGGTCTCGGGCAAGGACATTGACCCGGTGTCCAACCACGACGCCATCCACATGTCTCTGCTGACCGGCCTACTGAGCCATATCGGCCTGTATGACCAGCGTAAACGCGAATACGCAGGCGCGCGCGGGAGCAAGTTCATGGTGTTCCCGGGCTCTGCGCTGTTCAAGAAGTCCCCGGACTGGGTCATGGCCGCCGAGCTGGTAGAGACGTCCAGGCTGTGGGCCCGCGTGGCTGCGAAGTTTGATCCGCTGTGGGTTGAGCAGGTGGCCCCGGATCTGGTCAAGCGCACCTATAGCGAGCCGCACTGGTCCAAGAAAATGGGCTCGGTCATGGCGCACGAGAAGGTGACCTTGTATGGGGTGCCGATTGTGCCGGACCGGCGCATCCACTACGGGCGAATCGATCCGGAACTCAGCCGCGAGCTGTTCATCCGCCATGCGCTGGTGGAGGGGGACTGGCATACCAACCACAAGTTCTTCCACCGCAACCAGGCCGTATTGGCCGAGGTTGAGGAAATGGAAACCCGCATGCGCCGCCGCGACCTGCGCGTGGACGACGAGACGCTCTTTGAGTTTTACGACGAGCGCATCGGCCACGAAGTGGTCTCCGAACGGCACTTTGACAAGTGGTGGAAGGACGCACGGCACCAGAACCCGGCGCTGCTGGACTTTGACACCCATGTGGTCATGGCCGAGGAACCCGCCCTTGACGAGGCGGCGTTCCCGAAGATCTGGACGCAGGGCGAGTTTGAGCTGCCACTGTCCTACGAGTTCCATCCCACCGCCCCCGGTTCCGCACCCAACCCGTCCGACGGCGTGACCGTCCAGGTGCCGCTGCTGTTCCTGAACCAACTCCCCGAGGCCCCCTTCAGGTGGCAGATCCCAGGACTGCGTGCCGAGATGGTCACCGCGTTGATCAAGTCGCTGCCCAAGGCCATACGCAAGAACTTCATCCCGGCTCCGGATGTGGGCCGCCAAGCTGCCGCCGCACTGGCTGCAGACTTTGACCCGGGCGTGGACGTATTGGAGCCCTCGCTTGAGCTGGCGCTGCGCCGGTTGAAGGGCCATGTCATTCCCCCCGGCTCATGGAATTGGGACGCCGTGCCCACCCATCTGCGCATGGCGTTTTCCGTCGTGGACAAAAACGGCCGGATTCTGGAGGAGGGCCAGGACTTGGCCGCCCTGCAGTCACAGCTGGCCGGTGCCACCCGCCGCGCCATCGCCGAGTCCCTGGGGGCCACGCCCAAGACCACGCAGGCCGGACGGCAGCCACTGGGCAGCCCGGCCGCCACGGCAGCCCCGGGCATCACGGATGCCCGGGGCACCTCGCCGCACAACGGCCAGGAGGCAGCCGCCAACACCTCCGGCATCCAAGAACGCTCCGGGCTCACCGAGTGGAGCGTGGGCACGCTGCCGCGCGAGGTCAAGCGCCTGGTCTCGGGGCACACCGTCACCGGCTACCCTGCCCTGGTCGATGAGGGAAGCACTGCGGGAATCCGCGTTTTTCAGCGTCAGTCGGCCCAGGATCTGGCCATGCGCGGCGGCGTGATCCGGTTGCTGGCCCTGCGCGTGCCGTCCCCCGACAGGTACGTGCTGGACCACCTGAGCAACAAGGAAAAGCTCACCTTCAGTCAGCATCCGCACGGCAGCGTCACCGAGCTCATTGCCGATTGCACACTGGCCACCATCGACAAGCTCACCCCGGCGGAACTGCCGTGGAACGAAAAGGACTTTGCTGCCTTGTATGAGGTGGTCAGGGCGGAACTGATTGACACGGTGTTCTCGGTGACGGCCGTCGTCGAACGTGTCCTGGCGTCCAAGCTGCGCATTGACAAAGCGTTGAAGTCGTCCACGAGCCTGCCGCTGATCAGCGCGCTGAACGACATCCGCCAGCAGCTGGACCTGCTCGTGTTCCCGGGTTTTGTGGCCAAGACCGGCTTTGCCCAGCTCAGCCAGCTGCCGCGCTACCTGTCCGCCATTGAGCAGCGGCTGGAAAAGCTGCCGAGCAACGTGGCGCGCGACGGGCAGTCGATGGCTGCCGTGCAGCATCTGGAAGACGAGTACGACGACGCCATGGCGGCCTTGGTGCCCGGGCAGCGGTCCACGGCGGCGCTGGAACATGTGCGCTGGATGATTGAGGAACTGCGCGTCAGCCTGTTTGCCGTGGAGCTGGGCACGGCCTATTCGGTGTCCGCGAAACGGATCCGGGTGGCAATGGCCAAGGCCTTGGCCGCCTAAGGAAAGCCAAAGCGCCCCTCCACCTTCAGACGCTCCAGCACTTTCGGGGCACTCTTGCCAGACGCTCCAGCACTTTCGGGGCACTCTTGCCAGACGCTCCAGCACCGTGCGCCTGGCCAAGAGCCGCGGGGGAACCACGAGGGAACCGCCGCGACCTCGACAGCGCCAGCTTGGCAGCAACGCGGGCGGTAAAGTCCCTGTCGACGGCACCCGGTCGGGCGTTCTACACCTTCACAAGATCCGGATCCGAACCCGCTTCTGATGCCGAATCGGACGCCGAGACTTCGTCAGGCGAGCCGTCCTCCGCAGCATCCTCGGGCACCCAGCCGTCGGCATATTCGCCGGCCTTGTAGTCATAGTCGACGGGCTCGCCCTCTTCGTCGTGGCGTTGATACCAGTCGGTGACTTCGCTTCCATGGGAGTCGAAGTCCTCCCCTGCACCGTGACCATCCGCCGCCTTTTCGACGGTGAGGGCGAAGTCGTCACCGTGTTCGTCGATGCCGGCTTTGACAGCGTTCTCAATCGCTTGTTCGGCGTACTCTTGCCGGATCATCATCGGATCCGTGTGCAAGTCCTTCGCGAAGGCGACCATCATCAGCAGCAGGATGATCGCAAAGGGCAAAGCCGAGACGATAATGAGATTCTGGAGACCCTGCAACGCCGTGTTTCCGCCGACAAGGAGCATGACGACCGCGATGCCCATCATGGCCAAGCCCCAGAAAACGACGATCTTCTTGTCGGGTTCCGCCTTGCCTCGCTGCGAGAGTATCCCCATCACCACGGACGCCGAATCTGCGGATGTGATGAAGAAAATTGCAACACAGGTCATGGCAAGGAAGGGTGTGAGCTGCGCCAGGGGCAACTGGTCCAACATCGAAAAGAAGAGATCTTGGGGTGATGCATTGGTGCCGATGTCGGCGCCGTTCATGCGCAACCACATGGTGGTGCCACCAAAGACACTAAATGCAAGGGCGCACACCACAGTGGGAACACCAAGGACGTACAGCACATACTCGCGCAGTGTCCTGCCACGGGAGATGCGGGCCAGGAAGATCCCCACAAACGGGGACCACGAGATCCACCATGCCCAATAGAAGACTGTCCAGGTGGCAGAGAAGTCCGCCGCTTCGGCACCCCACGAAGGTCCCTTGCTCATCATGTGCAGCAGCTCGGAGAGGTACTCCGTCAACGATGCCGGCACCAGGTTCAAGAGGAACAGCGTCGGTCCGGCAACAAATATGAAAGTGGCCAACACCAAGGCCAGCGTCATGTTGATATTGGAGAGCCACCGAATTCCGCGCCCCACACCGGAAACGGCGGAGGCCACAAATGCAGCACTCAGAATCGCAATGATGATAATCAACCCTGCGTTGGGGAGCTTGCCGATGCCGCTGACAATCTCAACTCCGCGGCCGACCTGCAGCGCACCGATGCCCAAGGAAGCTGCCGTGCCGAAAAGTGTGGCGACAATGGCAAACATGTCGATCAGGCGCCCCGGGACACCTTCGGTCTGGCGTTTCCCAAACAAGGAAGTGAAAATCGAACTCATCAACGGGACCCTGCCGCGACGATAGGCGCCGTAGGCAACCGCCGCACCCACGAGGGCGTACAGTGCCCACGCATGCAGGCCCCAGTGGAAGATGGTTTGCGCCATCGCCTTGTGAATTGCCTCACTGGTCTCCGGATCAGCTGTTCCGGGCGCCGGGGAAATGAAGTACGACAGAGGTTCGTAGGGGCCGAAGAAGAACAACCCAATGCCCATGCCCGCCGAGAACATCATGGCGATCCAGGAAAATTTGGAAAACTCCGGCTTCTCCCCATCCGTCCCCAACGGAATGCGGCCATACTTGCTGAACCCCAGGAAGATCATGAAAACCAGGACCAGGGACACCAGGGCGGTGAAGAGCCATCCGGTGTTGCCAACCACCCAACTCAACGCAGCATCCGAGACGCTCTTCAGTGACTCGGTTGAGATCACGCCCCAGGCGATGAATCCCAAAATAAGCACGGCTGCCAGCGTAAAAACGAGCTTGTCAGTACCGTATTTGATCCGTTGTTCATCCACAGAGATACCAGGGACAAGTCCCGGGTGAATGTCGTGCGGGTAGTGTTCCTCGATTTTGTGCAAAAGCGGACGACCTGCTGAATCCAGAGATTTTTCATCCTTCGAGTCCATCTCGGAATTTTCTTCCTTCGTCATCAATCGAGTTCCTGTCCGCGCAAATTGTAGTCCTTGAACTTACCAGTGCGCCATACTACCCGCTCGAGGACAAAGCCAGCCAATCAGGGAGCGCTGGCTTGGCGGGCCGCGGACCATCTGCCGTCAACTCCCAAACACACCCAAACCGCGGGATGTGATATCCATAACAGGCCAAAGCAGGGCCTGTTATGGATCAATTCGAAAAAACGCAAGCCACTGCACACCCAGGTGTCGGGGCATGAATTTCCTAGGCAGCCGGGACGAATTCCGCGTGGCCTGCCGCGCGGAGAGCCTCGCGAAGCTTTTCTGCGTTGGCATCCATGGCGGCGGGGTCCGGTTTGTTGTCCACCGTGGAGAAGTCGAAGTTCTCCATGCTGTATGCGGGGAACACGTGCACGTGCAGGTGTTCCACTTCAAAGCCGGCTATGGTCAGCCCGGCCCGCGGGGCGCCAAAGGCTGCTACCTGTCCCCGACCGATAGTCTGGGCCACGGCCATCAGCTTCGCCACGAGTTCCGGGGCCGCGTCCGTCCATTTGTCCACTTCCAGGCGCGGCACCACCAGTGCGTGCCCGTCCGTCAGCGGGCCTACGGTCAGGAACGACACGCAGTCCTCGTCCTGCCAGATGAACCGGCCCGGGATCTCGCCGTTGATGATCTTGGTAAACAGGGTGCTCAAGAATTGCTCCTTAAAACTATGCCGGCGGGTTGGTTAGATGGTGCTTGCATCAAGCACAAAACGGTACTTCACGTCCCCTGCCACCATGCGGTCGTAGGCTTGGTCCAGGTCCGGGGCAGCGACCATTTCAATGTCGGAGGCAATGCCGTGTTCGGCGCAGAAATCAAGCATTTCCTGTGTTTCGGCAATGCCACCAATAAGCGACCCGCCGTAGGCCAGGCGCTTGCGGATCAGCAGACCCGGCTCCACCGGCGGCATGGCGGCCGAGGGCAGTCCCAGCTGGATCAGGGCGCCGTCGCGGTCAAGGGTGCGCAGGTAGTCGTTGATGTTGTGCACGGCGGCAACGGTGTCAAGGATGGCATTGAGCGTTCCCTTGACGGCATCCATCTGCGCTGCGTCGGAGGAAACCACCACGGCGTCGGCTCCGAGCGCCTTGGCCGCCGACTCCTTCCCGGGCGAGGTGGTGAACACCGTGACAGTGGCGCCGAGCGCCTTGGCGATCTTGACAGCCATGTGGCCCAGTCCGCCCAGGCCCACAACCCCAACCTTGTCACCTTCCTGCACATCGAGGTAGCTCAGCGGCGAGAACGTGGTGACGCCGGCGCACAGCAGCGGCGCCGCGGCGGCCGGGTCCATGCCCTCGGGGATGGTCAGCACATAGTTTTCATCCACCACGATGCCTTGCGAGTAGCCGCCCTGGGTGATGCCCCCTCCGTTGCGGCGATCCACCACCCCGTAGGTTCCAATATTGCCCGCCTCGCAGTACTGCTCGAAGCCTTCAAGGCAGGAGTCGCATTCCCGGCAGGAGTCCACCATGCAACCAACGCCCACGCGCTGGCCAACGGTGAAGCCTTCCACGGACCCGCCAATCCGGCTGACGGTGCCAACGATTTCGTGCCCGGGGACCAACGGATACTTCGCCGGTCCCCACTCGGAACGGATGGCATGCACGTCGGAGTGGCACAAACCGCAGAATTCAATGGCGATTTCAACGTCGTGGGCACCGGGTTCGCGGCGTTCAATGGTGCTTGGGGTCAATCCGGATGCGGCAGAGGTGGCAGCATAGGCCTTTACTTCAGTCATGTTATTCAGCATATCGCCGTTGGCTCCGACCTCAACTGGTCGTTCCGGTTGGTTTGACCACGCGGACCACGACCCCGGGTACAAGGCAGCAGTGAATCCGGCAATCTCGAGCGCCGCAATTTCGTGTGCGGCGCTCACCCCCGAGCCGCAATACACTGCCGCGGCAGTGTCCGGGACCAGGCCCAGGGCGGCAAAGCGCGCCCGCAGCTGATCCGCCGGCAAGAACGTCTTGTCCGCGGCCAGATTCTCGCTCGTGGGCGCACTCACCGCTCCGGGAATGTGCCCGGCCCTGGGGTCGATCGGCTCGGCCTCGCCACGGTATCGCTCCCCGGCCCGGGCATCGAGCAAAATTCCGTCCCAGCCGGCAGCCCCGTCGGCGTCAATGGTCCCTTTTCCACCGAAACGCACGACGGCGTCGCCCGGCACCCCTTCTTTCTCGCCTTGGGCGAGCGGAAGGTGCGCGGCACGCCAGGCGGCCAGTCCGCCGTCGAGCAGGTAAATTTCCGGAAGGCCTGCGTAACCCAGCAACCACCAGGCCCGGGCAGCGGCGGTGGCACCGGCGTCGTCGTAGACCACCACAGTGTCCTGGTCATCGATGCCCCAGCGGCGCACGGATGCGGCGAAATCGGTCTCGGTGGGCAGGGGGTGCCGGCCTTCCCGCGGCTCTCCATGGGCGGCCAGCTCGGTGTCCATGTCGACGTAGACGGCACCGGGGATGTGCCCGGCCAAGTAGTGCTTGCGGCCGTGCGGATCCCCCAACGCCCAGCGCACATCCAACAACACGGTGCGGACGCCGCTGGTCATGCGGTCGTTGAGCTGGGCGACGCTCATCAAGACGGTCATGGGGACTCCTTCATCGTCAGATTCACGTCCGGTCGCACCTGCTGCGGCCGGACGCGGCAAGCCTACACTTGGCTATATGAACTCCGCAGCCAGCACCGCCGTCTCCAGCACCGCCACCCCTACCATCGCCTCCCACGCCGCCGCAGAAGCAGCCCGGTCCTGGACACGCAGCGCCATTGGCAAGGTCCAGGCGGAAAGCAACCGCTCGGCGGACACCCACCTGTACAAGGTTGAGTTGCCGGAGCAGTGGGGGGTTGACTTGTATGTCAAGGACGAGTCGTGCCACAGGACGGGAAGCCTGAAACACCGGCTGGCCCGCTCGCTGTTCCTCTTTGCCCTGGTCAACGGCTGGATCAACGAAGGCACCACGGTGGTGGAGGCCAGTTCAGGCAGCACGGCCGTTTCCGAGGCCTACTTTGCGCACCTGCTGGGCTTGGAATTTGTGGCTGTCATGACGCGCAGCACCAGCCCGGAAAAGATTGAGCTCATTGAGCAGTTTGGCGGGCGCTGCCATTTCGTGGACAAGGCCGACGAGGTGTATTCGGCGGCGGCGGACATTGCCGCACAGTGCAATGGGCACTACATGGACCAGTTCACCTACGCCGAGCGGGCCACCGACTGGCGCGGAAACAACAACATTGCCGAATCGATCTTCAGCCAGCTGGGGCACGAACGTTTCCCCGAGCCGGCCTGGGTGGTGGTCGGCGCCGGCACCGGCGGCACCTCCGCCACGATCGGGCGCTACATCCGCTACCACGGCCATGCCACGCAATTGCTGGTGGCCGATCCCGAAGGTTCCGCATTTTACCCGGCGTGGAAGAACCACGACCCCTCGACCGTCACGGGCGTCTCATCCCGGATTGAGGGCATTGGCCGCCCGCGCGTGGAGCCCAGCTTTGTCCCCGGCGTCATCGACGCCATGGCGGAAATCCCCGACGCCGCGTCCGTGGCCGCCATGATGCACTTTTCTATTTTGACGGGCATGCACGCCGGGCCTTCCACCGGCACCAACCTGTGGGGCGTGTGGCAATTGGTGGGGCAGATGGTTGCCAATGGTGAAAAGGGCAGCATCGTGACATTGATGTGCGACGGCGGCGAGCGCTATGCGGGCAGCTACTACAATCCTGCCTGGCTGGCCGAGAAGGGCCTTGATCCGGCCCCGCACTTGGCGGCGATCGCCGATTTCTTCGCCACCGGCGTGTGGCGCGGCTAGATTTCCACCGATGCCCCGGCATCCAGGTGGCGGAATTTGACCCCGTGCTGGCCGCCAATGCGTTCGATGTGGGACTCGGTGAACGCCAAGCCTTGTTCGTTGAGCAGCCCGTCGTGGATTTGATAGGCGTGCGGGGCCCTGACAGAGACCACAAAGTCAACCACCTCGGACACCTTTGACCACGGGGCATGGACAGGAGCCAACAGCGTTCCCACGCTGACCCCGTGCGGAACAATCAGGGCATCGCCCGGGTGGTAGAGGTTGTCGTCGATCAGATATCCCACATTGGCCACCACGGGGATGCTGGGGTGGATCAGGGCGTGCTGGCCACCGAAGCACTGGACGGCAAACCCGGCCACCGCAAAGCTGTCCCCGCCAGCCGCCTCCACAATCCGTGCAGCCTGCTCGGGCGCATGCGCGCGCAAGTCGTGAACGACCCCTGCAGGGGCGTAAATGGTCAATTCCGGCGAATCCGCCAGGGCCAAGGCGAGTGCAGCCGGGTCGTAGTGGTCGGCGTGCTCGTGCGTGATGAGCACGGCGTCGGCTCCGTCAAGAGCTGTGGCGGATTCGGAAAGAATGCCCGGGTCAAGGACAAGGACCCGCCCGTCCTGCTCGAGCCGGACGCAGGAATGGGTGAATTTAGTCAGCAACATGGTGCCAGCATATGCCGGAAGTGCCGCCCCGGCCATGGTCGCACCGTCATGCCCATGGCTGGTGCGCTAGGCTGGATGATTGGATCCAGTACGAGGAAAGTGGGTGCGGCAATGTCGGGTACACCGGTGAAGGAGCAGCGCGTCACCAAGCAGCGCCTTGCGATCAGCGCCGCGCTGGACACTTTGGACGACTTTGTCAGCACCCAGGAACTCCACCGTCTGCTGCACGAACAAGGCACGCCTGTGTCGTTGGCCACCACGTACAGGATTCTGGCCTCCATGACCGACGACGGCGAGCTCGACACCCTGCGCAACGGCGAGGGCGAAGCCGTGTACCGCCGCTGTTCCGCCACCAGCCATCACCACCACCTGTTGTGCCGCGAGTGCGGGAAAACGGTGGAATTCGAGGCCCCCGAAGTGGAGAGCTGGGCTGCCTCCATTGCCAAGGCCAATGGTTTCACGCAGGTGCAGCACACAGTGGAAATATACGGCCTGTGCCCCGAGTGCTCGGCAGCGAAAACCGCCAAATAGTCCTGCCAGGCTGCTTGTTCTTCGCCCGCTCCCTCATTCCAGCGGCGGCACCAGCAGCCCCATGGGTTCGCGCACCCACCAGTTGCCTGTGCTGCGCCATTGCCGCCACGAAGTGAAACGGTAGGCAAAGACCCGCGCCCTGACTTGTTCCGGTGTCCTCCCGGCGAAGGGGTCGTGCCGCAGCAGCTTCAGCGTTGCGGGGTCCGCTGCCAGCAGCTGCCGCAGGAACGGGACAAACCAGTGCATGCCCGGCTGGCCCAGGGCAAGGAACCACATCATCCAGTCGAGGCGCAGGTGGTACGGGGCCCACTGCCGCGGCATGCGGGAGGGGTCCCCCGGCTTGCCCCGAAAACCGTATTCGAGCCATCGCTGCCCGTCCCAGCCTTCCACCACCACCTCGAAGCGCTCACGCGTGATGCTGCCAAAGGCGCCGTAGGCATTGCCCAGCCGCCAGCGGTTGAAGCTGGCATTCATGGCCTGGCGCCGGGAGAGCAAGTTCCGCAGCGGCCACCAGCCAAGCACCAGCATGAGCGCACCGACGGCCAGCACCACCAGCACAAACCAGGCCGGGCTGCCGGCTTCCGCCTGAGCACCGGCCAGTTCGCCCGCCGGCACCGTGGCCTGGTCGGCAACCCCTGCGGGCAGCCCTGGAAGCACTGCGGACAGCACCGAATCACCAACTGCCGAGCACGCCAGCACCAGGGTGAGCACGTTCAACCAGGCAAAGTTGCCCGAGAGCACGAGCCACAGCTGGGTCAGCACAATAACCAAGGCAGCCCAGCTGGCCACCGGCCGCGGGGCAAACAGCAGGAAGGGCACCACCAGCTGGGCAAAGTGGTTCCCCAGCACCTCCACCTTGTGCAGCGGCTTGGGCAAGTGGTGGAACCACCAGCTCAACGGATTGGGCATGGGTTGGGTTTCGTGGTGGTAATACAGGGCGGTGAGGTCGCGCCAGGCCGTGTCCCCGCGCATCTTGATCATGCCGGCACCA
The DNA here is from genome assembly GCF_030063185.1 of Arthrobacter sp. H35-D1. Lineage (GTDB taxonomy): Bacteria > Actinomycetota > Actinomycetes > Actinomycetales > Micrococcaceae > Specibacter. The sequence continues at coordinate 94,150 of NZ_JASISP010000004.1, read as the reverse complement.
AACTCCAGCCGAAACACAAGCCACCAAAACAACCACAGGGTGACGGCCGGCGTCGTGCTTTGGTTTGAGCCAAGGAAAGCAGCCAGAAAGCCTGCCTCGAGCAGCAGGATCTCCCACCCGAAGCCATAAAAGACCTGGCCCACATTCACGATCGACATGTACAACAGCCACATGGCCAGGAAAGCGAGCATGGGCAACCACGGCGGCCCGCGCTGCGGCAAGCCCAGCACCACGGTGGCGCCAATGGCTGCACCACTCCACGCAACAACCCGCAGCATCGTGTCAGAATAGCGGCGGCGGAACACGCTGGGCCCGGGAAGCCGCGAAACGCGCTGCAGGTAGCGGGGCACCGGCAGCAGGCCACGCTCCCCCAGCAGGGCCGGGAACTGCAGCGCACTTGAAACGAAGGCGAGGACAAACACGGCCGCGATCCCGTGCTGGAGCACAAAGCGGGCAGCCAAGCTCCCCTCGGCCGCAAACCATTCGGTGTTCACCCAGCTTGCGTCCAACCAGTCCATGACCCCACGCTAGACCAACGTCCGCCCGCGGTGGGGGTTTCACCGCCTCAGACAGCCACGGCCGGGCGCGCGGACCAGCCCCGGCGCCGACGCCACGCCCCGCCGAGCCGGCACAGCACGTAGATCGCGAACGACAACGTTGTCACGTAAGGGCTGATCGGAATGCTTCCGCCCAAGGCCAGCATGATGCCGCCCACGGTGGAGAACATGGCAAAGGCCACGCTCAACAACACCACCACGCGCGGGGCAGCCGTTACTTGCAAGGCCGCCGCAGCCGGGGTGATCAGCAGCGCCAACACCAGCAGCGCACCCACCACTTGAATGGAAAGCGCAACGGCAATGCCCAAGAGGAACATGAACGCCAAAGAAAGGGTCCGCACCGGCACCCCGCGGGCCGTGGCAATGTCCGGGTCGGCGCTGGCAAAGGTCAGTGGCCGCCAGATCAACACCAGTCCCACCACCACCACCAGCGCCGTGCTGGCCAGAACCGAGAGCTGGGTGGAGTCCACCGAGACAATCTGGCCCGTCAGCAGCCCAAACTTGTTGGCCGACCGGCCCTGGTAGAGCGACAGGAACAAGATGCCCAGGCCCAGCCCAAAAGGCATGATGACGCCAATGACGGAGTTGCGCTCCCGCGCCCGCACACCCATGACCCCCAGCAGCAGCGCCGCCAGGATCGAGCCCACCAGCGAGCCCATGATCACATCTGCACCCACCAACAGCGCAAAGGCTGCCCCGGCAAAGGACAATTCGGCAATGCCATGCACGGCGAAGGCGAGGTCGCGCATCATGACAAACGTGCCAATCAGCCCGCCCACCACGCCCAGGATCGCCCCGGCCAGCAAGGTGTCGGTGAACAGCGGCAACAGTTCCCCGTAGTTGGAAAAGTTCAGCACCGCGTCGGAAAAGTCCGCCCAGTTCACGAGGCCTCCGCCATGTCGCTGGTGTCCCCGGCGTCGCCGGTGTGCGGGCCGTGTCCGTCAACCACCGAATCCGGACGCCCCACCACCACCAGCCTGCCGTCCATGGTGAGCACCTCGACTTGGGTCCCGTACAGCTTGGACAGCACCTCGGTGCGCATGACTTCCTCCGGCGTGCCCAGTGTGAACCGCCCGCCAGCCAAGTACAGCACCCTGTCCACATGCTCCAGAATGGGATTGATTTCATGCGTGACAAACACGACGGCGGTTCCGTTGGCCTTGGCTTGCCGGCCCACCAGCGCGCTCACGGCCCTTTGGTGGAACAGGTCGAGGGAAAGCAGCGGTTCGTCGCACAGCAGCACTTTTGGCTTGGCGGCGATGGCTTGGGCAATCCGCAGCCGTTGCTGTTCACCGCCCGAGAGCATGCCGACTGGAATGCGTCCGTAGCTGGTGGCACCGACCTGCTCCAGGAGTTCGTCCACGCGCCGGCGGTATCCCTTTCCGCGGATGCGCACACCCCACTTGTCACCGTCAACGCCCAAGCCCACGAGGTCGCGGGCGCGCAGTGCCGTGTCGGGGGCAAAGTTCTTTTGCTGGGGTACGTAGCCGATGGCGCGATTGCCGCGTTTGGCGGGTCCGCCGTCGACGCTCAGTGTGCCTGAGCTCAGGTGGGACAGGCCGAGCAGGATCTTCAGGAAGCTGGTTTTTCCGCTGCCGTTGGCGCCCAGCACGGCCAGGAATTCTCCCGGCTGGACGTCAAGGTTGAGGTCTTGCCAGAGGGTCCGCGAACCGTAACTGAGCGTGGCGCGCTTGAGGCTAACCACGGCCGGGGAGCTCACTTGGCGGGCGCTGCGGCGCTGGCAGTCGCGCCGGAATCGGCAGTCCCGGCTGCACTGGGGGCGGAGGCGCCCAGGGCCTTTTCCACTGCTGCGACGTTGGCGGTCATCCAGTCCAGGTAGGAGGTGCCGGCGGGCAGGGTTTCGGAAAAGTCCACGACGGGTGTCCCGGCTTTTTGCGCGGCTTCCTTGACCTCGATGGTTTGCGGGCTTTCAGTCTGCTCGTTGTTGGCCAGCAGCGCCATGGTCCCCGACGCCATGAGCGAGAGCGTGTCCGTCATGACTGCGGCAGGGACATCCGCACCATTTTCAACTGCCTCGGTGAATTTCTCCGGCGTCTTGTTGACAAGCCCGGCCTGCTCCAGCAGGTACACCGGTACGGGTTCGGTAACGGCAATGTCGGAGCCTCCGTGGGCGTCCTTGACAAGCTGCACCCTGTCCTCGAGCTGCTGCAGTTTTTCCTTGAAGGCGGCGGCCTGCGCCTCAAAACTTGCAGCTTCCGCGGGCGCAGCGGCGCTGAAGCGGGTGGCCAGCTCGTCGGCCAAAGTGGCCATGGTGGGCAGCGAATACCACAGGTGCTCGTTGAAGTCCGGGCCCGTGTCCAGGCCGGAGAGCTCGCTGACGTTGAGGATCTGCTCCGGCCCCAGCTGCCCCTTGGCCAGCTGGGCGAAGAAGTCGTCGTAGCCGCCGCCGTTTTCGATGCCGATCTGTGCCTTGGACACGGCCAGTTTGTCTTGGGCGTTGGCTTCATAGCCGTGGGGGTCAGCCCCTGCATTGGAGACGATGGCATGCACTGCGACGTGGCTGCCGCCAACGGCCTTGGCGATATCGCCATAGACATTGGTGGAGGTCACCACCGAGATTGCCCCGATCGGGGACGGGGGGGCCGGTGCACCCCCGCCGTCGCCGCAAGCCCCCAGCGAGAGGGTGGCGGCCAGGGTGGCACCCAAGAGAAGAACAGTGCGACGGGGGTAAATCATGCGGCTCCTTAAAATCATGCTAATGAGAATTGTTACCAATAAGAACCAGCATAGCTCATATTGGGAATCGTTCGCATCAAGCCTTGCGCCGCTCCTGAATCTGCGTTTGTGTGGCGTCGCGAATTTCACCCACGAGCCGCTCAATCACGTCCTCAAGGAACAAAACGCCCATGGTCTGCTCATCCTGGTCGATCACCCTTGCCATGTGCGAGCCGGTGCGCTGCATAATCGCCAGCACATCCTCAATTTCCTCGCCTGCCTGCAGGTTGACCATGGAGCGGACACGGCCCTCCCCAATCGGCACTTGATAGCGCTCGAGCGGAATGCGCAGCACATCCTTCAGGTGCAGATAACCCAGCAGGGCCCCTTCCGCGTCGGCAAAGACAAATCTGGAGAAGCCCGTCTTGCCCACCTTGTGTTCAAAGTCCACGGGGGTGGCGTCGGCGGGCAATGTCACAAGGGCCTCGAGTGGCACCATGACGTCGTGGGCGGTCTGAGAGGAAAACTCCAGCGCCCCCGTGATCAACCCGGTTTGGTCGTCCACAAGTCCGCTGCGGGTTGACTCCTCCACGATGGATTGCACTTCCTGCAGGGTGAAGCTGGAGACAACTTCGTCGGTGGGCTTGATGCCAAACAGCCGCACAATATGGTTGGCAGTCCAGTTCAAGGACACAATGACGGGGCGCACCAGCTTGCCAACGAGCACCAGCGGCGGGGCGAGCAACAGGGCCGCCTTGTCCGCTGCCGACACGCTCATGTTTTTGGGCACCATCTCACCAAAGGTCACGTGCAGGAATGTCACAAGTGCCAGCGTGACGACAAACGCCAAAGGCGACGCCACATTGTCCTGCACACCGATCGCATGCAGCGGCTGCGCCAACAGGTGGTGAATGGCTGGCTCCGAGACGTTCAGGATCAACAGCGAACACACCGTGATGCCCAGCTGGGAACAGGCGAGCATGAGGGAAACGTTCTCCATGGCGCCCAAGGTGATCTTGGCCCGCTTTGAACCGGCGTCGGCCAAGGGCTCAATCTGGCTGCGACGGGCGGTCATGACGGCAAATTCAGCCGCGACAAAGAAGGCGTTGCCCAGCAACAGCACCACCAGCCAGGCAATTCCAGCCGCCGGGCTCACAGCGAACCACCTGCCTGCGCCGTGTCGTCCGTTGCGGGACCGCCGGCGGAAGGTGCCGGGATGAAGCGGATCCGATCGATCCGGCGTCGTTCCACCCTGTCCACCACCAGCAGGCCGCCTTCAACGGCAACTGTGTCGCCGACCACTGCGATCCTGCCCAGTTCCGCCATCATGAACCCGCCCACGGTCTCGTAGCCGGCCTCGTCGGGAACGTTGAGCTGGCCGATGCGTTCGGTCACCTCGTCCGGACGCATGAGACCGGGCATGAACCAGGTCCCGTCGGCGGCGAGCAGGACGCCGGGCTTGGCCCTGTCGTGCTCATCGGAGACTTCACCGACAATCTCCTCGACAAGGTCTTCAAGTGTTGTCACCCCGGCCGTGCCACCGTATTCGTCCTGGACCACGGCCATTTGCAGATTGCCTTCGCGCAATTCAAGGATCAGGGCATCGAGGTGGAGTGTTTCAGGGACGCGCAAAACGTCCGTCATGATGGCGCCCACTTCAATGTCGGGGCGTTTGTGGAACGGAATGGAAACAGCTTTCTTCAGGTGGACCACACCCAGGATCTGGTCGGCGGATTCGCCAATGACCGGGAAGCGCGAGTAGCCGGTGCGCCGGGCCACATCGACAATCTCGGTGACGGACTTGGTGCTTTCAATGGTCTCAACGCGCATTCGGGGGGTCATGACATCTGCGGCGGTCTGCTCGGAAAAGCTCAGGGTGCGGGCCACAAACGTGGCGGTGTTTTTAGCAAGGGTGCCCATGGCCGCCGAGCGGCGCACAAGGGAGGCCAATTCCGCCGGCGAACGGGCGCCGGAGATTTCCTCCTTGGCTTCCATGCCAAAGAGATGCAAGACCTTGTTGGAAAACCCATTCAACACAACGATGGCCGGTTTGAAAATGGCGGTGAAAACCAAGTGCGGGCGGGCCACGATTTTACCTATTTCAAAGGACTTGGCGATGGCCATGTTCTTGGGCACCAATTCGCCAATCAGCATGGACAGCAACGTGGCAACCACCATGGCCACGAAGAGGGCCACGCCAGTCACGGCAGATTCCGGAACCCCCAGCGACCCCAACGGCCCCGCAAGCAGCGCCCCAAGGGATGGTTCCATCAAGAAACCCGTCAGGAGGGTGGTCAAGGTGATGCCCAGCTGGCAGCTGGACAGCTGTGTGGAGAGGCTTTTAAGGCAGTGCAGCACGGGCACGGCACCCTTGTCGCCCTCGTTGACGGCGCGTTGGACGGCCGTCTGGTCCACGGCCACAAGCGAAAATTCGACGGCGACAAAGAATCCTGTGCCAAGGATGAGCAGCAGGCCTGCCGCCAAGAGCAACCATTCCAACTAAGCGGCCCACCGTTCCACGGAGTGCGAAGTCACGATTGCACGCGGCGCCACGGTTGCGCCGGGGACCATGGTTGCCCCGGGTTGGGGCTGGGCCGCCGGCGGAGGGTGGTCGGCGCCGGGGCCGGCCGCTGCGGGGGTTGGGGAACTGTTGTCACGGGTGCGGGATATGCCGGCATGGGCAACGAGGTTGCAGGAGGTCATTTGCATGCTCCGCAAGCCAGTGCGCCGGCCCCTAGATTTACTTTTCATAGGATTTTTAGTGTACATCAGCCTGCCTTGGGCACCTCGGGAAATCAGGTGTGCCGCAGATGAACAGCGGCTGGGAAATGGCCGGGAGCCTGCTAGCTGGGCAGGATGCTGTGCCCGCCGAGCCGGTGGAAGGCCCGGCTGTGGTAAACCATGGGTTCCCCGCAAGTTTCGGCAACGATAATTTCCAACACCTCTGCGGCCAGCAGCAGCGAGCTGCCGGCCGGGGTGCGGCTCAGGACTTTGCAGCGCAATGCGTGGCCGGTGTGCGCCAGCAGTGGCTCCCCCGTGTCCAGACGGGTCCACGCCATGGAACCAGTGAAGCGTTCCGAGGACGAGTTGGCGAAACTCTTGGCCAGCTCCAAGTCTTCGACGCGCAGCAGGTGCACAACCACCGAGTCGGCCTTGGCAAGGGCGGCGGCGGATCCGGTGCCGGCCGCAAGGGAAAAAGCCAACAGCGCAGGCTCAGCGGAGACGGACGCCACCGAAGAGGCCGTGATTCCAACGGGACCGGTGGCAGAGTCGGCGGTGATGATGGACACGCCGGCGGGATGGGCACCGAAGGCCGCCTTGAAATCCCGGGCCAGCCGACTCTCCTGAAGCTGCACGGTCATAACCACAAAATCCTCTCACCACGACCCGCCAGGGCGACGAGATCCTCCAGATAGTCTAGAACCTCAACTATAGTTGAGGTCAACTTGGGCGACCATGACGGACGTCACAGTTTTGGGGCTCATGGGTGTTGGGCTCACAGTTTTGGATCGTCAAAGGCACGGGCCCCCGGCCCCGCCCCTGCCACCTGGTCATCCGGATTCACAAATCCGCATTCGGCCAAGGACAGGCAGCCGCAGCCAATACAACCGCCGAGACTCCCCCGCAGCTTTTCCAAGGCGGTGATGCGGGCATCCAATTCATGCTGCCAAACTGCGGACAGGCGCCGCCAGTCGTCCTGGTCCGGAACGCCCTCCCGCGGCAGCTCGGCAAAAACTTCGGCAATCATGGCCAACGGAATGCCCGCCCGCTGGGCTGCCCGGATCACGGCAACCCGGCGGAGCACGGAACGGTTGTAGCGGCGCTGGTTCCCGGCCGTGCGGCTGCTGAATATCAGCCCCTGCCGCTCATAGAAATGCAGCGCCGAAACGTTGACGCCACTGCGGCCGGCCACCTGACCGACGCTGAGTTCCGCCTCGGGGTGCAGGGGCACGGAACCGGCCTTCCATTCCGGTTCAGCTGCCAAGTCAGGTTCAGCTGCCAAGGAGGCTCCTGATCCCAGCCTCGGCGTCGACGACGATTTTTCCGATGCCTGCGGAAATGTCAATGACCACGGCGCGTTCATCGTCAGCCACCGGTTCCAGTGCCGCCAGTTGCGATGCCAGCAGGGCAACGGGCATGAAGTGTCCCGAGCGTCCCTCCAAGCGGGAGCTGAGCACCTCGAGGGAACCGTCGAGCTGCAGGAAGATCGTGCCCGGAGCCTTGGAGCGAATGATGTCTCGATAGCGGCGCTTGAGTGCCGAGCAGGCAATGACGATGCCCGGGGACTTGGCGGCGGAGAGTTCGTGGCCCACAAGCTCCAGCCAGGGTTGGCGGTCGGCGTCGTTCAGGGGTGTGCCTGCAGCCATTTTGCGAATATTGGCCACGGGATGCAGGGAATCGGCATCCACGAAAGGAAAATTCATGGCGTCTGCCACCAAAGCACCGATGGTGCTTTTGCCGGCCCCGGAGACGCCCATGACAATGATCCCTGGCACGCCGGACTCTGGCAGCGTTCCCGGCACCGATGCGGCCGCCGATGCTACAGGGTCGGGAAAAGTCGCGAACTCGTGGATAGTCATACCTTCTTGTATATCAAGAGGTGGCGCGCATCACCGAACATGCCGCCCTTGCAGGACACTGCGTTTGACACTGCGTTTGACACTGGCCTTGACGCTGCCCTTGAAAACGCAGCCGCTACCAGCTCTGCGGCACCGCCCGGCCCTCCTCATATCCGGCAGCGGACTGCACTCCGGCCACGGCGCGTTCACGGAACTGCGCCAAGGTCGAGGCACCAGCGTACGTGAAGGAACTGCGCAGCCCCGCCGTGATCAAGTCCAACAAATCTTCAACCCCCGGACGCAAGGGGTCAAGGTACATCTTCGAGGTGGAAATGCCTTCTTCAAACAATCCCTTCCGGGCCCGCTCAAACGCCGCATCCGCTGCGGCCCGGTTTTGCACTGCGCGTGCCGAAGCCATGCCAAAGCTCTCCTTGTACTGGCGTCCTCCGGCATCCACCTGCAAATCCCCCGGACTTTCATAGGTGCCGGCAAACCAGGAGCCGATCATGACCTGGCTCGCTCCGGCAGCCAAGGCCAAGGCAACATCGCGCGGATACCGCACCCCGCCGTCGGCCCACACGTGGGCGCCCAACGCGGCGGCCGCCGTCGAACATTCCAACACGGCCGAAAACTGGGGCCTTCCCACGGCCGTCATCATGCGCGTGGTGCACATGGCCCCCGGCCCCACGCCCACCTTGATGATGTCGGCGCCGGCCTCGACCAGGTCCTGCACGCCCGCCGCACTGACAACGTTGCCGGCCGCGACAGGAACGGAAGGGGACAGCGAACGCACTGTCCGCAGCGCCTCAAGCATCTTTTCCTGGTGCCCGTGCGCGGTGTCCACCACAAGGGTGTCCACTCCGGCTTCCAGCAGCGCGGCAGCTTTCGCGCCAACATCGCCGTTCACGCCCACGGCCACACCCACCCGCAGCCGGCCGGCGCCATCCAGTGCCGGCTGGTAGATGGTGGAGCGCAATGCCCCGGTGCGGGTCAGCACACCCACCACCTCCCCGGCCCGCAACACGGGGGCGTAGTCGGTGCCGGCGGCGTCAAGGACCGCAAAGGCCTGACGCAGGGCCTCGTCGGTGAGTGCCTTGGCATGGGTCGCGTCGAGGTCGCCGGAATCGGCTTGGGCACGGATCTCGTCAAAAGGCGCCGCATCCAGGGTCAACACATTCGAGCGCATGACCGAGGCCAGCGAAGAAAACCTGTCCACTCCCTCGCAGTCGACCCCGCGCACCACGCCCACGAAATCCTGGCCGTCCACCACCACCACGGCATTGTGGGAGCGTTTGCTCATCAGGTGCACGGCGTCGATGACAATGTCCCCGGCCGTCATGAGCAGCGGGGTTTCATACAAGCTGTCGCGTCGTTTGACCCAGTCAACCACCGAACGCAGCACGTCGAGGGGAACATCCTGGGGCAGAATCGCCATGCCGCCGCGCCTGGCGACGGTCTCAGCCATCCGCTTGCCGGAAACCGCCGTCATGTTCGCCACCACCAGCGGGATGGTGGTCCCGGTGCCGTCGCAGCTTGAGAGGTCAACGTCCATGCGCGAGGTCACGGTGGAACGCGATGGAATCAAGAACACGTCCGAGTACGTCAAATCAGTGGCTGCTTGGTTCAAAAAACGCATGGCACTCCCTTAGGTGAAATGGCCCAAAATCAACTCTCTGGCAACCGTGCGGCGCGCCGCCGGGACCGCCCGGCTTCGAGTCTAATCACCCCGTCGCACCGCTCACCGCAAAATTCATCCCTTTTTGTGGATTCCTCAGGCGCGCCGCAGCATAGATTGGCCTACAGGCCAACTTGCTTACTAGACTTGCTGGCGGACGGGGTTGTTGGACCCCAACCACTTTTCAGATAGGCTGCGCAAAGTTCGCGTCGCGAGCACCCGCCCCGGTTGGGTGTCGCCATGTGCAACCTTGCATAGCGGGCAACACGAACTCATGGAAGAGGCGTAATACACGTGCCAGAGCAATCCATCCACCGTCTACCCGAAGAATTTGGCGGCAACGAGTGGCTCGTCGATGAACTGTATGAGCGCTACAAGGGCGACAAGAACTCCGTAGACAAGAAGTGGTGGCCCCTCTTCAACGGTTTCGCCGCCGACGACGCAGCTGGCAATGGCCGCCACACTGCCGACAACGCCTCCCCCGTCACAGCCCAGATTCCCACGGTTCCCGCCCCGGCCGCCCCTGCGGCTCCGGCTCCGGCTCCTGCCGCTGCTCCGGCTCCTGCCGCTGCTGCCCCAAGCACGACGTCGGCTGCCCCCGCCGTCGCCCCGGCAGCTACCGCTGGTCCGGCTGCGGACCCCAAGTCACCAGCCTCCTCGCGCCCGCCTGCGCCTGCCAAGGATGCAGCCCGCACCGGCGCCGTGCCCATCCCCGCCCAGCTGCCCAAGACAGCCAAGGACAAGTCCGTTCCGGACGAAGCCGTCAAGAGCGTGCTGCGCGGACCGGCCAAGGCCATTGCCGCCAACATGGTCACGAGCCTGGAAGTGCCCACCGCCACCAGCGTGCGCGCCATCCCGGCCAAGCTGCTCATTGACAACCGTGTTGTCATCAACTCCAACCTCGCCCGTTCCCGCGGCGGCAAGGTTTCCTTCACGCACCTGATCGGCTACGCCGTCATCAAGGCGCTCGGCGAGTTCCCGTCCATGAATGTGCACTACGAGGAAATCGATGGCAAGCCCGTCTCCGTCCAGCCCCCGCATGTGAACTTTGGCATCGCCATCGACATGCCCAAGCCGGATGGTTCCCGCCTGCTCATTGTGCCGAACATCAAGCGTGCCGAGACGATGAACTTCGCCGAGTTCTGGCGCACCTATGAGGACTTGATCAAGCGGGCCCGCGCTGGCAAGCTCACGGCGGACGACCACTCCGGGACCACCGTTTCCCTGACAAACCCCGGCGGCATTGGCACCGTGCACTCGGTGCCGCGCCTGTCCAAGGGCCAGGCCGCCATCATCGGCGTCGGTTCCCTTGACTACCCGGCCGAGTTCCAGGGCGCAAGCGCGAAAATCATTGCCCGCAACGCCGTTTCCAAGATCCTGACGCTGACAAGCACCTACGACCACCGCGTCATCCAAGGTGCCGGGTCCGGTGAGTTCCTGAAGCGGATCAACGCGCTGCTGCTGGGTGCGGACAACTTCTACGACGACATCTTCGAGTCGCTGCGCATCCCCTACGAGCCAGTGCGCTGGAGCGTCGACCTCCAGGTGGACCCGGCCGACCAGGTCAACAAGGTCGCCCGCATCCAGCAACTCATCCACTCCTACCGGGTACGCGGCCATCTCATGGCCGACACCGATCCGTTGGAATACGTCCAGCGCAAGCACCCCGACCTTGATGTGCTGACCTACGGCCTGACGCTGTGGGATCTTGACCGCGAGTGGCCCACGGGCGGCTTTGGCGGCAAGCAAAAACTCCTGCTGCGCGACATCCTCGGCGTTCTCCGCGACGCCTACTGCCGCACCACGGGCATCGAATACATGCACATTCAGGAACCGGAGCAGCGCGAATGGTTCCAGACCGAGCTGGAGCACCCCTACTCCAAGCCAAGCCGTGAAGAGCAGCTGCGCATTGTGTCCAAGCTGAACTCGGCCGAGGCGTTTGAAACGTTCCTGCAGACGAAGTTTGTCGGCCAGAAGCGCTTCTCCCTTGAAGGCGGCGAGTCCCTGATTCCGCTGCTTGACTCGATCATTTCCGACGCCGCCGACGACGGCCTGGACGAAGTGGCCATCGGCATGGCCCACCGCGGCCGGCTCAACGTGCTGACCAACATCGCCGGCAAGACCTATGCGCAGGTCTTCCGCGAATTTGAGGGAACCCAGGATTCACGCAGCGTCCAGGGCTCCGGCGATGTGAAGTACCACCTCGGCACCGAAGGCACCTTCACCTCCGACTCCGGCAACGAGACAAAGGTCTACCTGGCGGCCAACCCCTCGCACCTGGAAGCCGTTGACGGCGTCCTGGAGGGTATTGTGCGCGCCAAGCAGGACCGCCTGAACCAGGGCGAAAACTTCCCCGTGTTGCCCATCATGGTGCACGGTGACGCTGCCTTTGCCGGCCAGGGCGTGGTTGCCGAAACGCTCAACCTGTCCCAGCTGCCCGGCTACCGCACCGGAGGCACCATCCACGTTGTTGTCAACAACCAGGTTGGCTTCACCACGGCACCTTCCTCATCGCGTTCATCGGTGTACTCCACCGATGTCGCCAAGATGATCCAGGCACCAATTTTTCACGTCAACGGCGACGACCCGGAAGCAGTGGTCCGCACGGCCCAGCTGGCGTATCAGTTCCAGCAGCGCTTCCGCAAGGACGTTGTCATCGACATGGTCTGCTATCGACGCCGCGGCCACAACGAGGGCGACGACCCCTCGATGACGCAGCCCCTGATGTACAACCTGATCGAGGCCAAGCGTTCAGTGCGCCGCCTGTACACCGAGGCCTTGATCGGTCGCGGCGACATCACCGAAGACGAAGCCACGCAGCTGCTGCGCGACTACCAGGAACGTCTGGAACGCGTCTTCGCCGAGACACATGCGGCGCAGACCTCCCCGATCCCGATCATCAACAAGGATTCCCAGGCCGTGTCCGACCTTGAGCGTCCCATGGCTCAGCAGGACGACTCCGGCGTGAACGATCCCCAGGTCACGGCCATCAGTGCCGACACCCTGGCCCACATCGGAGCGGTCCATTTGGCTGTCCCTGAAGCCTTCGAGATCCACCACAAGCTCAAGCCGTTGCTGGAGAAGCGCGAGACAATGTCCCGCGAAGGCAGCATTGACTGGGGCTTTGGAGAGCTTGCAGCTTTTGGTTCCCTGCTCATGGAAGGTGTCCCGGTCCGCATGGCCGGCCAGGACACGCGCCGCGGCACCTTCGTGTCACGCCATGCAGTGTTCCACGACCGCGCCAACGGCAACGTCTGGACGCCGCTGCGGGACCTCAGCGAAGACCAGGCGAAGCTGTGGATCTACGATTCCCTGCTCAGCGAATACGCCGCCATGGCCTTCGAGTACGGCTACTCCGTGGAGCGCCCGGACGCGCTTGTCGTGTGGGAAGCGCAGTTTGGCGACTTCGTCAACGGCGCACAAACCGTCATCGACGAGTTCGTCTCCTCGGCCGAGCAAAAGTGGGGCCAGCGTTCCTCGCTCGTGCTCATGCTGCCGCACGGATACGAGGGCCAGGGACCGGACCATTCCTCGGCCCGCATTGAGCGCTTCCTGCAGATGTGCGCCGAGGACAACTTGATTGTTGCCAATCCGACCACACCGGCCTCGCACTTCCATCTGTTGCGCCGCCATGCGTACCGCCGCCCGCGCAAGCCGTTGATCATTTTCACCCCAAAGCAACTGCTGCGCCTTAGGGCTGCTGCTTCCTCGGTGGAGGACTTCACCTCGGGCGGTTTCCGCCCCGTCATCGGTGAGCATGCAGCTGTGGACAACAACGCCGTCGACCGCGTGGTGCTTGTCTCCGGCCGCCTGTACTATGACTTGCTCGCAGCACGGGACAAGGCCGGGGACAAAAAGGCTGCCATTGTCCGCGTCGAGCAGCTGTACCCGCTGCCGTTGGAGGGGATCAAAGCCGAACTGGCCAAGTACCCGAACGCCGACGTCGTGTGGGCCCAGGACGAGCCGGCCAACCAGGGTCCGTGGCCGTTCATGGGCCTGAACCTGGCGCCGGAGCTGGAGAAGAAACTGGGCCGGGTTTCACGTCCGGCATCGGCCGCCACCGCAACGGGTTCCGCCAAGAACCACGCAGTTGAACAAACGTTGCTGGTCCGCCAGGCGTTTGAGCGCAACTAAAATACGAGGGATGCCCGGCCTGCACCAACAGGCCGGGCATGTTTTATTTGGATTTGGAGAATGTGAAAAGGAAAGAGGGCGTCGTGGAGAAGCGGGAACTGCGAATAATAGCTGTGGGCGACGAATTGGTCGCAGGTGTGGGCGATCCCCGCGCACTGGGTTGGCTGGGCCGCGTGTTGGCCAGGACGCCCTCCGATTCAGTCGCACTGGAGTCGTTCGTGCTGGCCTGCCCGCGCGAAGGCACCGAGGCGCTGGCCAGCCGCTGGCTGAACGAAGCTGGAAGGCGCTTTGACGACGTTCACGAGAACCGTCTTGTCATTGGCCTCTCCGGGCGTGACATTGAATACGGACTCTCCACGGCCCGGAGCCGGTTGAACTTGGCCAACATCCTCGACGGCGCAACGCAGCTGAACATCCCGGTGTTTGTGGTGGGTCCTCCGCCGTCGCTGGATCCTGTCCTGAACCGCAAGCTGGCGGAGCTCAACACTGCGTTTGCCGACGTCACCACGCGCCGCAAGCACTTCTATGTGGACACCTTTGCCCCCTTGCAAAACCACGAGCAATGGCGCAACGACGTCGCCGCCAACGCCGGATCACCGGGACAGGCCGGCTACGGCCTCATGGCGTGGCTGGTGTTGCACCGCGGCTGGTACCAATGGTTGGACCTCCCCGAAGCCAGCTAGCACCCGCTGCTGCCGCGTTGCCCGCGTCTGCGCCGCGAATCCGCCGTTGCCCAGCAGCTGTTTCGCGGCTGCCGCGCGGTCGTGCGGCCCAGGCTCGGTCTCGGAGCTCCGTCTGGCCGGCGACACCGCGCCTGCCCCGTGCTGTGGGTGGCCACGCACGACGACGTCTGCCGGACCAGTTGCCCCCGCCTGAACGTCGGCGCCTCAACCAGCACGGGTGGGGCGAGCATTGTGTCCCGCCTCGAACCACGGACCGCACCGGAGCGCCAGCGGCCTGTCATTAGGTGCGAATGCGCCACTTATGCGAAACTTGATGAGGATCGATTTTGAAGATCTCTGAGAAGATTGGAGTCAGCTATGTCCAAGCGTTCGCGCAAGCGTCGGGATCGTAAGCGTGGCGGCGCTAACCACGGTAAGCGTCCCAACACTTAAGTCTTGACGTAACAAAGCACAGGCCCGCTCCGCCACCAGGCAGGGCGGGCCTTTGCATGCCTGCGATCTGCCGTGTGAGCAACTAGTCAGGGCATTAAACACGGGAAATCCTGTTTCAAAGCTAGGGTGGAAATGTCACCGCTTCCGTGCTGAGAGAGAGCTGGGAAATGTTCGCCGCCGTTTTGCTGGTCGCCTTGCCACTTGTGTGGTTTGGCATGATCACCGCCATCTCGTTCATTGAAACACCCCTGAAATTTCGTGCCCCCGGCATGACCCACGCCCTCGGCGTGGGCATCGGGCGGATCGTTTTCAAGGTGCTGAACCTGGTTGAGGCATGCTTCGCAGTAGTCATCCTCGGCGCATGGACCCAGCAGCCGGACGTGGTGGGTTTCCCTGCCGGCGTCCTGCTGGCTCTGCCCATCGCGGCACTTATCCTCCAAACGCTGGTGCTGCGCCCGGCCATGGGCGTGCGCACCAAGGCACTCGCAGCCACAGCGGCGACGCACAACGGGAGCATCGCGGTGCAGGCCAAAGTATCCACTCCCACGCACATCGCCTACATCGGGGCGGAACTGCTGAAGGCCATTGCGCTGCCGATCGCCGGGGTCCTTGTCCTGCTGGCAGTGGCGCAATGACGATGGGATTCGCGAAGGACGGCGCGCACCTGAACTCCGGCAGAACGGCGTCGAACCTCACCCCCTATGAACCGGCAACCGCGCCAACACCGGGCGGGGACCGGAGCGACATTGCCGGCCGCGAAGACATCCTGAGACTCGTGGAAACCTTCTACACGCGGGCCTTTGCCGACGAGGTGATCGGGCACATCTTCACGACGGTGGTGCACATGGACCTGCCGAAGCACATGCCCATCATGGCCGACTTTTGGCAAACAGTGTTGTTCAAGGCGGGCCTGTACAGCAGGAATGCCCTGCAGGTCCATTTCGACATCCACGCCCTGGAGCCGCTGACGTTGGAGCATTTCAACCGGTGGCTGCAATTGTGGACCAACACCGTCGATGAGCTCTTCAGTGGCGAAAAGGCCGAAATGGCCAAGGTGCAGGCCCACTTGATCGCCGGATCACTGCACCGCCGCGTGACAGGTCGCCCGGCAAGCCGGTACAGCAGCATTTCGCTGCGGCCGGATGCGGGCGGAAGCTAGCTCAGACCTGGGCGGTCCTGCCCTCATGCAAGCGGGCAAGGATGGCAGCCTTGAGCGTTTCCGGCGCGGCTTCCTTGCAGGAACGCTTCACCACCGAGCGGATGACGCACTCCAGGTCGTACTCGTCCGAGCAGTCGGTGCAGTCATCCAAGTGCGCCTTGATCTCGTTGAGATCCTCGCATGAAAGTGCGCCGTCCAGGTATTCATATATCCGTTGAATGCGTTCGTCGTCGCAGTCGCCCAGGCTTTGGCAGTCGCCCATTTCTAATTCTCCGTTTTCGTCATTTGGCCGGCCTCTTTGGTGTAACCGCGTTCGACGGCGTAATCGGCCAGCATTTCCCGCAAAAGTTTCCGTCCCCTGTGCAGCCGCGACATGACTGTCCCGATGGGGGTGTTCATGATTTCTGAAATTTCCTTGTACGCAAAGCCTTCAACATCGGCAAAGTACACGGCCAGCCGGAACTCTTCCGGAATGGCCTGCAACGCCTTTTTCACGTCCGTATCCGGCAAGTGGTCCAAGGCGTCCGCTTCCGCAGAGCGCAACCCGCGAGAGGTGTGCGATTCGGCACGGGCCAGTTGCCAGTCTTCAACGGAGTCGGCGTTGGACTGCAGGGGTTCGCGCTGTCGCTTGCGGTACAGGTTGATGTACGTGTTGGTCAAGATCCGGTACAGCCAAGCCTTGAGGTTTGTCCCCGGCTTGTACTGGTGGAAGGCCGAGAAAGCCTTCGTGTAGGCCTCTTGGACAAGGTCTTCGGCGTCGCTGGGGTTGCGGGCCATGCGCATGGCAGCGGAATACAGCTGGTCAACATAGACCATGGCGTCGCGTTCGAAGCGGGCACGCCGCGCTTCTACGCTCTCGTTGGCAACGTCGACCTCGACCGTGTCGGTGGTTCGCACGGCGGGTGGATTCTTGCCGGGCCCCGCGTCGGCCGGTTCAATGGTTTGCTCAGGCTCGGAAGTGTTCATCACTGACGAGTCTATGCTCAGACCTTGTTTTAGGGGTGCCGGGGAAAGCAGTGTTTGTTCCACCGGATGGCTCAGTGCCTGCATTGCCGCCTTTCCTTCACATCCGCAGTCCTTCGGCCTGCCCCGTTTGGAGCTGCCGCTATCCATGTAAACCGGGCAACGCCGTCGTATATTCCGCAGTTGCTGCATCGCAGCGGGCAGTCGTGGGAGACTTGGAGGCAGCATGAGCCTTCCGAGCGGCCGCACCGACCGTCAACGGGATGTTCGCAGCACCACTTAGGAGGCCCCTTTGTCCATTGTTCGCGCCCTCGCCCGCCCCATGTTGGCATCATCGTTCGTCCTCGCCGGCGTCGACCGCCTGCGCCACGCAGACCAGACTGTCGCGCAGCTTGCACCCGTTTTGAGCCCGCTCAGCGCCGCCCTGCCCGTTGAGGCGAGCGAGAAGACGCTGGCGCGCCTGCTGGCAGGAACGCAGATTGGTGCCGGCCTCTTGCTGGCCACCGGCAATCTTGCCCGCCCCGCCGCCGTCGCCTTGGCGCTGACCGCCGGGCTGACCACCGTGGTGGAGTTCCGCAATGCCGACACGTCCACGAAGGAAAATCGCGCCCACCGCCGCAATCAGCTGAGCAAGAACATCAGCCTCATTGGTGGCGCGCTGCTGGCCGCCGTGGACACGGCAGGACGCCCCGGCCTGGCATGGCGGGCGGAAAAGCTCATCAAAACCGGGAAGAAGTCCACCAAGAAGCAGCTGAAGAACGCAGACAAGGGTGTCCGCGCCCTGGCCCACGACGTGACAGGACAGTAACCACCGATGCCCACAGCCCATTGGCCCGCGCCTTTTGCCGAAACACCCTTGGATGCCACCGTCACCATTCCGGCCTCCAAATCGCTGACCAACAGGTATCTTGTCCTGGCCGCGCTGGCCGACGGCGTGTCCCGGCTCCGCGCGCCGCTGCAGTCCCGGGACGCGGACCTGATGATCGGGGCACTGCGGGCCATGGGCGCCACCATCACCGAGGTGCCCGGCAGCGGCACGGTCCCGGATCTGCTGGTTACGCCCATCCCGGCTGGTTTCGCGGCCGGCCCGTCCGGCATCGCCGTTGACTGCGGCCTGGCCGGCACTGTCATGCGTTTCGTGCCGCCGCTTGCCGCGCTGGTGGCCGGTGCCGTGAAGTTCGACGGCGACCCCGCGGCCTTGGTGCGCCCCATGGGTCCCATTGTGGTGGGGTTGGAAGCGTTGGGTGTCCGTGTCGAAGACGGCGGCGACGCTCTGCTGCCGTTTACGGTCCACGGAACAGGATTGGTGGAGGGCGGCCGCGTGGCCGTGGATGCCGGGGGCTCCTCACAGTTCATCTCAGCCTGGCTGCTGGTGGGTGCGCGTTTCGCCCAAGGCTTGCAGCTGGAACACATTGGCGATTCGGTGCCGAGCCTTGACCACATTGCCATGACGGTGGCAATCCTGCGCTCAGTGGGTGTTGTGGTTGACGATTCCATCCCCAACCGCTGGATGGTGCAGCCGGGACCGGTGGCGGCCTTTGACGTGGTCCTGGAACAGGACCTCTCAAACGCCGGCCCCTTCCTGGCTGCCGCGCTGGCCTCCCGTGGCACCGTGCGCATCCCCAACTGGCCGGCCAACACCACCCAAGTGGGCGACAAATGGCGTGAAATCCTGCCACAATTCGGCGCCACGGTAACGCTGGACGACGGTGTTTTGACAGTCACGGGCGGTGCCGAAATCAAGGGTGTGGACATCTCCGACACCAGTGAGCTGGCCCCCTCGACAGCTGCCATCTGCGCTTTGGCGGCAACGCCGTCGCGCCTGCGGGGCATCTCGCACCTGCGCGGCCATGAAACCGACCGCCTGGCTGCCCTGGTCGCGGAGATCAACGCGCTGGGCGGCAACGCCGAGGAAACCGAAGACGGGCTCATCATTACCCCCGCTCCCCTGCACGGCGGCGTGTTCCACAGCTACCACGACCACCGCATGGCCACCGCCGGCGCCATCATCGGACTGGCAGTGCCCGGCGTCGAGGTTGAAGACATTGCCACCACCGCCAAGACCATGCCCAATTTCCCTGCCATGTGGGCGGCCATGGTTGGACAAACCGCGGCGGTTGACACCAGGGCGTAGGGGCATGGCAAAGGACTACAGCAACTGGGACGAATCCGATGTTCGCGTCAGGGCCAACAAGAAGGGCAGCCGGCCGCGGACCAAGGACAGGCCCGCGCATGAGGATGCCGTGATCGGGCGGATTGTCACGGTGGACCGCGGCAGGTACACGGCCATCGTGGATGAAGACCTGGCCACTGAACGGATACTGATTGCCGCCAGGGCCAGGGAGTTGCGCCGCTCCCCCGTGGTGGCCGGGGACTTTGTGGCACTGGTCGGCGATGTGACGGGCAAGCCCGACACGTTGGCGCGACTGGTGCGCATCCAGGAGCGCCGGACACTGTTGCGCCGCAGCGCCGATGACACCGACCCGGTGGAGCGCGTCGTGGTGGCCAACGCCGACCAGCTTGTCATTGTGGTGGCCGCCGCCAACCCGGAACCACGCACGGGCTTCATTGACAGGGCTCTCGTGGCCGCCTACGACTCCGGCATCGAACCGTTGCTGCTGATCACCAAGACGGACATCAAGGACCCCGCCGAGCTGCTCGCCAACTACGAACACTTGGACATGAGCGTCATCATCAGCCGTACGGCCACCGACGGCGCCTCGGGCATCGATGCGCGCAGCGACGACGGCGATTCCGCCATGCTCGCCGGTGGTGCCGTTGCGCAGCTGCACAGCTATCTCGACGGCAAGGTCAGCGTCCTGGTGGGGCATTCGGGCGTGGGGAAGTCCACCATGGTCAACGCCTTGACGGGATCGCAGCGGGCCACCGGCGGCGTCAATGCCGTCACGGGCCGCGGCCGCCACACCTCCTCCTCCGCACTGGCACTGCAGTTGCAGGACGGGGCACCGGGATCGTGGATCATCGACACCCCCGGCATTCGCTCCTTCGGCCTGGCGCACGTGAACCACGACAGGATTCTGCAGGCGTTCCCGGACCTCCAACCGGGCACCGACCGCTGCGAACGCGGCTGCAAGCATGACAGCGTCGCCGTGAACTGCGGCCTCGACCCGTACGTGGCCGCCGGCCACGCGGGCAATGCCGGCCCGGCCCGTCTTGCCTCGTTGCGCCGCCTGCTGGGCACCAGCGACCGCACCGAGGGCCGCGCGGAGGCAAAGGAACTAGGCATCATCGACTAGCTCAGCCCGGCCGGAACCACTTGACTTCCACGCCAAACCCACCGTGAGCTTGGCGTGGACACACTCAAGCGCGCGACCGGAATCGAGTGCTGCGTAGAAGTTAAGAAAACCTCGCGAGTCCGCGGCTGCGTCACATCAAGTGTTTTTCCCAAACCGCGATAGCGTGATCTGTATGAGCGCAGAACCCCAGACATACAACGACGATCTCCGCCTGGCCCATGTCTTGGCGGACAGCGTGGATTCACTAACCATGTCCCGCTTCAAGGCACTCGACTTGACAGTTGAAACGAAGCCGGACCTGACCCCAGTCACGGATGCAGACAAGGCTGCCGAGGAGTCCATCCGCGGCCAGTTGTCCCGGGTTCGCCCTCGCGATGCCGTGCTGGGCGAGGAGTTCGGCAGCTCGGGGCACGGCTCGCGCCGCTGGATCATCGATCCCATTGACGGGACAAAGAACTTTGTCCGCGGGGTTCCGGTCTGGGCCACGCTCATTGCGCTGGTCGACGAGGGCCGCCCCGTAGTGGGCCTGGTCAGCGCCCCGGCCTTGGGCAAACGCTGGTGGGCCGCTGAAGGCACGGGCGCCTACATGGGCAGGTCCCTTGCCGCCGCCACCCGCATCCGCGTCTCCAACGTGGCCGAACTCAAGGACGCCTCGCTCTCCTACTCCTCCCTGATTGGCTGGGCAGAGCGCGGCAACCGCGATGAGTTCCTTTCTCTCACCGACGACGTTTGGCGCACCCGGGCTTATGGAGATTTCTGGTCGTACTGCATGGTCGCCGAGGGCAGCGTGGACATCGCCTGCGAGCCCGAACTGAACCTGTACGACATGGCCGCCTTGGTCCCCATCGTCACCGAAGCAGGCGGGCGGTTCACCTCGCTCGAGGGCGCCGACGGCCCCTTTGGCGGCAACGCTCTGGCCACCAATTCCATCCTCCACACCGAAGTTTTGCAGCGCCTGAATCCCAGCTGGGACGACCTCCTGGGCTGACGGAACAAGAAGCACAAGTGCATTAAGAACGACGGCGGCCACCGCCGTCGTTCTTTTTGCCGGCCTTCCCCGGTCATACAGCAGCAGCTGCGGGTGCGCGGCCCGGCTTCCAGCTCATACAGCAGCAGCTGCGGGTGCGGCAGCCGCCAACCCACATCAGGTGCAGTATGAATTTCAGCAGTATCCTCCAACCCGCATCAGCTGCAACATGAGTCCCGAGGCCGGGCCCTAAGTACAGAGTCGGACGAATCACCCAACGTTGCGCGGCGTAACAAATGCATCCTCGACATTCTTGGGCTAATCTTTTGTGCATAGGTCACGAGTGCCAGCGCTAAACCCCGGTTTGCTGGCCGGCAACCCTCCTTTCGCGGTGGGGTGCCCCGGGTGACGACCTGGCCAGGCCGGAGCGGTCTTGGCAAGCGCGGACTTCTTGGCACACCCCAAGGGTCCTTCCGTCGAAGGAATGACTGATGAGCAACGCCCTGCTGGAAAAAACCTCCCTTGCCGATTCCCCGCTTCTGCCCGTTGTGGGCCAGGATCTCCCCGCGCCACTGATCCAGGGCGGGCACGTGCGGTACGCCAACCTTGACTATGCGGCGTCCACCCCGGCCATCACCGAGGTGGCGGAGCACCTGAACGAGATCCTGCCGTATTATGCCAGTGTGCACCGCGGGGCCGGATTCGCCTCCCAAGTCAGTACCTCGGTGTACGAAAACGCCCGCAAGATCGTGGCGAAGTTTGTCGGCGCCCGCACGGACGACACGGTCATTTTCACCCGCCACACCACCGATTCGCTGAACCTTCTGGCTGGCTGCGTCGAGAGCATCCTGAAGCAGCGCGGCTTCACGGAGGGCCGCTCAAACGTCCACGGCGAGGTGCTGTACTTGGACATTGAACATCACGCCAACCTACTGCCGTGGCAGGGACTGCCGCACCGTTCCGTTGTGGCCGCGAACTCCATTGCCTCCACTCTCGCCCGGGTTGAAACGCAGTTGCGGGCAGGAAATGTGCTGCTGCTGGCCGTCGCGGGCGCTTCCAACGTCACCGGGGAGGTGTTGCCCGTGGCTGAGCTGGCTGCCTTGGCGCACAGGTACGGGGCCCGGATTGTGGTCGACGCCGCCCAGCTGGCACCGCACCGCCGCATCGACTTGGCCGCAACCGGGATCGACTATCTGGCTTTTTCCGGACACAAGCTCTACGCACCCTTTGGAGCCGGAGTGTTGGTGGGCCGCCCCGACTGGCTCGACGCCGGTGCCCCGCATCTGGCCGGCGGCGGCGCCGTGAAGGAAGTCCGACTCGAATCAGTGCTGTGGACCGAAGGCCCGGCCCGCCACGAGGCCGGCTCCCCCAACGTTCTGGGCGCCGCTACCCTGGCCAAGGCGGCCTCGGCCTTGGCCGCGCTGGATGCCGACGACTGGCACAACCACGAACAACTCCTGCGCCGGCACTTGGTTGACGGCCTCGCCGGCATCGAGGGCGCGAGCGTCCACTCGTTGTTCACCGACGGGCAGGACTACCCGGAGTGCGGCAGCATTGGTGTGGTCAATTTTTCCGTCACCGGATACGACGCCGGACTGGTTGCCGCGTACTTGTCAGCCGAGCATGGTGTGGGTGTGCGCGACGGCAAATTCTGCGCCCACCCGTTGCTCAACCGTTTGGGCCTGCCGTCGGGTTCACTGCGCGCCAGCTTCGGTGTTGGCTCGCAGCTCGAAGACGCCCAACGCCTGATCGACGGCATCGCCGATTTGCTGCACGAAGGCCTGACGTGGGACTACGTGGTGGACGCTGGACGCTGGGTCCCGGCCAATGACAACCGCAGCTACCCGGAGTGGGCGCCGAACACGCCCGGCACCGCCGGGGCCGCCCCCTGCACCACCGAAGACTAGCCTCCACCCTCTCCGACGCTCCTGCACTTTCGGGGGTTGAATGGCAAACGCTCCTGCAGTGACTGAAGGAGCGTTTCCAAAAAATGCCCCGAAAGTGCTGGAGCGTCGGGGAGGGGGCGGGGTAAAGTTGTACGGCACCATCAGCACAACTTTTTGGCTTGACTTCAGGGAGCAGCATGGCAGGCATCGGCGGACCGGTCTTCGACGCTGCGCGGCGCAAGCACCTGGCCACGGCCTTTATGGAAGGCGGCGGGCAGTATCACAGCATCCGCCCCGGATACCCGGCAGAGTCCCTGGATTGGTTGGCCGAAGCCGCCACGGGCCCCATCCACGACGTGCTGGATGTAGGCGCCGGGACTGGGAAGTACACGCAGTTGCTGGCAGGACGCGGCTGGAGCATGACGGCCGTGGACCCTTCGGCGGACATGCTGGCCGAACTGGTCAGGGACATGCCACAGGCCACCACCCTGGTGGGCACGGCCGAGCACTGTGGCTTGCCGTCGTCGTCCATGGACTTGGTGGTGGCAGCCCAGGCCTGGCACTGGTGCGACCCCCTGGCGGCAAGTACCGAACTTGCGCGCGTACTGCGCACCGGCGGAACCCTGGGGCTTGTCTGGAACCAGCTCGACGTCGCCGTGCCCTGGGTTCACCGGCTGGCGCGCATCATGCATGCCGGGGACGTGCTCAAGCCCAACTTCCACCCGGAGATCGGCCCGGAATTTGCCTCGGCGCAGGCCCACACCACCCGGTGGGTACAGATCATGACACCGGCGGACATCATGGAGCTGGCGAAGTCGCGCAGCTACTATCTCAAGGCTGGCGAGCATATCCGTACCAAGGTCATGGGCAATTTGCAGTGGTACTTGTTCGAGCATTTGGGCCATGGTCCCGGTACCGAAATGGAACTGCCGTACATGAGTCAAACGTGGCGCACGCACAAGTTGTAAATGGTCTTCCCGGCTCGACAACAGCACCCCAAAGTGCCTATGATTTCGGTAACCCTAAATTTAAGGCACAGGCTAGGCGAAAGGTTTCATGGTGCTGGACATCGCCACAACAAAGCCCGGACGCAAGTCACGCGGACGGTTGTTCCTTCTGCTGGGTCCTGCCTTCGTGGCGGCCATCGCCTACGTCGACCCCGGGAATGTTGCCGCCAACCTCACTTCCGGGGCGAAATACGGCTACCTTCTGGTATGGGTTTTGGTGGCCGCGAATGTCATGGCCATGCTGGTGCAGTACCAATCGGCCAAACTTGGGGTGGTGACGGGCAAGTCGCTACCGCAACATTTGGGCGAACGCTACAAGACCAAGACGCGCCGGCTCTACTGGGCGCAGGCCGAGCTGGTGGCGATGGCCACGGATCTGGCGGAAGTGGTGGGCGGGGCCATCGCCCTGAACTTGTTGTTCCACCTGCCGCTCCCGGTGGGGGGTCTGATTGTGGGTGTGGCCTCGATGGCATTGCTGACAGTGCAAAACCGCCACGGTCAGCGCACATTCGAGACCGCCATCATCTTCTTGCTGGTGATCATCACCGTCGGTTTCCTGGCCGGGCTGGTATTGAGTCCGCCTGATCCAGCGGCTGTGGCAGGCGGACTCATCCCCCGCTTCGAGGGGGCCGAAAGCGTGATGCTGGCCGCCGGAATGTTGGGCGCAACTGTCATGCCGCACGCCATCTACCTGCATTCGCAACTGTCAAAGGACCGCCACCCCGACGCCCGCAGCACCCCTGCGAAGCTCCGGCAGATCATCAAGGCCACCCGCGTTGACGTAGTGGTGGCGCTCATCTTGGCAGGCGTAGTCAACATCGGTATGCTCCTGCTGGCCGCCTCGACGCTGAGCGGGGTCGCAGGAACCGACTCCATTGAAGGCGCCCACGCGGCCATCGTGAACAGCTTGGGTCCGGTGATCGGCGTCATCTTCGCCGTCGGCCTGCTCGCCTCGGGCCTGGCCTCCACCTCCGTGGGCGCCTATGCCGGGGCCACCATCATGAACGGCCTGATAAAGGTGCGCATCCCGCTGCAGCTCCGGCGCCTTGTCAGCCTCATTCCCGCCATCATCCTGCTCTCGGCGGGGATTGACCCGACGTGGGCCTTGATCGTTAGCCAGATTGTGCTGAGTTTCGGCATTCCCTTCGCCCTGATCCCACTCCTGCGCCTAACGGCCAGCAAAAAACTGATGGGCGAACACCGCGACGGCCTGCCGCTGCGCATGGCTGCCCTCGTCAGCGTGGTGCTCATCGTCGCCTTGAATGCACTACTGCTGTGGCTGACCTTCACGGGGCAGGCCTAACCGGTAGGCTTGGAGGCGTGAAACACTCAGCCACCTCTTCCAGCATCGAAGACTACGTCAAGGTCATCTACGCCTACACGGAGTGGCAGGACAAGCCCATCACGTCCACTGCCCTGGCCACCCGACTGGGCGTGGCGAATTCCTCCGTCTCCGAGATGGTGCGCAAGCTCAAGGACCAGGGCCTGGTTGACCACCAGCCCTACAGCCCCATCCGGCTCACGCAGCAGGGCCTGACGCTGGCTCTGTCCATGGTGCGTCGGCACCGGCTGCTGGAAACCTATCTGGTGCACGAGCTTGGCTACACCTGGGACGAGGTCCACGACGAGGCCGAACAACTTGAGCATGCCGTCTCCGAGC
Source organism: Arthrobacter sp. H35-D1 (assembly GCF_030063185.1). Classification (GTDB taxonomy): domain Bacteria; phylum Actinomycetota; class Actinomycetes; order Actinomycetales; family Micrococcaceae; genus Specibacter. The sequence goes on along the minus strand of NZ_JASISP010000004.1, from coordinate 68,535 downwards.
ACTTCATCGAACGCATGAGCGCAAAATTGGGCCATCCCCGGCGGGACCCCCACGGCGACCCGATCCCCGACGCCCAGGGCCGGATCGACATGGCCCCCTCTCACCGACTCGACGAGCTCGACCCCGGTCATACGGGCCGTATCAGCCGCATCAGCGACCACGACCCCGAATTGCTCCGCCACCTTGAAAAACTTGGCATCGGCGTTGACACGCAGCTGCGCGTCGGCAGCAGACTGCCTTTTGGCGGCGGTCTGGAAATCACCCTGCTCGATTCACCACGGCTTGATTCCACGCAGCTTGATTCAACGCACGACGTCGGCCCCTTGACTTTGAGTGAGGAAGTTGCGGCATCGCTGTGGCTGGCATCGGCGGGAAACCATGAGGGCTGCACGGTTCAGGAGCTGACCGGCGGCTCCCTGATGAGTCCGCACACCGCGCACTAGCCGGTCTCAACACTGCACGGTTCAGTTTTGGCTGGAGCCCCGGACCCAGCGTGTTGCAGCAAGGTGGGCAAGGGAAAGCAGCGCCATAGCAATGGCCAAACCTGCTAGTTCCGCGCCTGCCAGCGCTGCCGCTGCGGCCAGAAAGAGTGCCAGCGAGACCCCACCCACGGTGGCGTCGGGAAGCCGGCGTGCGCTGCGCGGGGCCAGAAACGCACCCCACAGCACCACCACTGCCACGGGAATCCCCAATCCCAGGACCATGTCCCAGGGCGCTGCCTGCTGGAAGCCCCAATAAAGGAACGCCGCCAGCATGGCAACTTCGAGCACAAAACCCAAAACCATGGTGGCGATGTCCACCACGGGTGTGATGGTTTCACGATCAATGCGGGCAGCCTTCGCCCCGGCAACATTGCGACGTCCCACTATTTTCCCAATACTCCTAGTCAAGGTCTTTCATGGCCGCACGGTCCTTGCGCAGCACAAAACGCTGGACTTTTCCGCTCGGTGTCTTGGGCAGCTCAGCAACAAAGTGGATCCGGCGCGGATAAGCGTGCGCTGCGAAACCAGTCTTGACCAATTGCTGCAACTCCGTCACCAAGGCCGCCGAAGCAGCATCGGGATCGCGCAACACCACAAAGGCTTCAAGGACTTCGCCGCGGATTTCATCCGGTGTTCCGATGACGGCGGCTTCGGCAATGGCCGCATGGGTGACAAGGACGGATTCGACGTCGAAGGGGCCGATCCGGTAACCAGCCATGATGATGACGTCGTCATCACGCGAGGAGAAGTAGATGTAGCCCTCGGCATCCCGCCGCCCTGCATCGCCTGTGATGTACCAACTGCCGTCGGCGCTGTAGCGTTCGGCGGTTTTTTCAGGGGCGTCGGTGTAGGCCTCAAACCACATGAAGGGGCTCTTCGGCACGTTCACGGCAACACGCCCGGGTTCGCCTTCCGCGGCGGGCTCGTCACTGTCAACGGCCAGCACGTCAACGTTCCAGCCGGGCAGCGGCCGCCCCATCGAACCGGACCGGATGGGCTCTTGGAAACCCTCATACCAAGCATTGCCGGCGACCATGCCCAATTCCGTTTGGCCGTAGTGGTCCCGGACTTCCAGCCCCAAGGCCTCGCGGCCCCAAGAGATGACATCCGGGGTCAGCGGTTCACCGGCACTGGATGCGCGGCGGAGCAGATGCCCTTCTCCGGCAGCCGATCCAGCGCGCAGGGCCCGATAAACGGTGGGTGCTGCGGCAAAGTTGGTCACGCCAAATTTTTCCATGACAGCCCATGTCAGTTCCGGCGTGAATCCGGCCGAGAGAAGCAGCGACCGGTTGCCTGCGGCCATGGGTGCCAGCAGCGCAAAGTACAGGCCGTAGGCCCACCCCGGATCTGCCACGTTCCAAAAAACGTCGTCGTCGCGGACGTCCAGGCCAAAGCGGTGGTAGCCAACAAAGGACGCCACCGCACGCAACGGAATCGGGACACCCTTGGGAGTGCCCGTGGTTCCGGAGGTGAAGAGCTGCACAATTGGGCCCGCACCACCCACGGCGACTGATCCGCCGTCGTGCCCGGCGGCACCGTCCTGCCCGGCTGCGAAACGCTCAAGGCCGGCGAAGGAACCGGTGCCGGCCACCATCTCGGCCAGCGAGAGATCGTAGCCAAAGGCCTCGCCTCGGGCCACCACAACCGGCCTGGAGGCATCGGTGGGAACTTCGCCGGGAGGGAGCAGCTTCCCGCGCTGGTCGGCGTCGGCGATGACAAGACGCGCACCGCTGGCGTGAAGCCTGAAATCGATGGCGTCGTGGGCGAAGGCGGTGAACAGCGGCACATTGACGGCGCCAACACGCCAGATGCCCAGCAGCGCGATGACAAGCTCTGCCGACTTGGCCATGAGTGTTGCAACGTGGTCGCCACGCCGGATTCCCAACGAGGTCAAGGCCGCGGCGAACTGCATGGACTTCTCCCGCAATTCGCCGTAGCTGATGTCTTCGAAGCCCAGATCGGCGGCGATGACGGTGAAGGCCGTGTCGCCGGCTGGGTGCCGGTCGCACAAAAGCTGCGCGGCATTGGCCCCGGGCGCCGCGAAAGTGTCCAAGAGCTCTCGCACATCCACCGTCATGTCCCAGTCCTCCGCATTGTTTCGCCGCACCGTTTAACGGTGCTGCCGTGTTAAGCGCAGTTTAGCCTTCGCAGTCCTTGCAATAGGACAGTCCGTTCTTCTCGCGAGCCACTTGGCTGCGGTGGCGGACCAGAAAGCAGGAAGCACAGGTGAATTCGTCGTCCTGGGCCGGAATGACCTGGATGATGAGTTCCTCGTTGGAGAGGTCTGCGCCGGGGAGGTCCGTGCCTTCGGCCGTGTCCGAGTCTTCGACGTCAATATGCGCCGTCTGGGCACCGCCACGCTGGACCTGCAGCGCCTGAAGCGACTCTGTCTCGTGGTCTTCGTCTTTGTTGCGGGGTGCGTCGTAATCCGTAGCCATGCGGTTTTCAAACTCCTGAGGTGCTCGTGGTATCGGCTGGGTGTTTCAGCGCCTCATCATAGCCCCTGAAAGCTGGGATTGCGCTGTTAACTCCGTGTTGTTTTCCCACAGCATAGGATACGCGTCGCAACTTTGGTGTATTCTGGCGAAAATTCTACAAACATCACGCTAAAACAACCGCCCATGTGGCGATTCTCACGCTGTCGAATGTGGCTTCACGGCGGTCTGTGAGCCCAGGCCCGGTGCTGCGGATCGCCACGAACCACCGGGCACCCTATCCTTGTAGGAACATGGCAAACAACAATTCCCCACACTCTTCGCTCAACCGCCGCCAGGTGGCCCAAGCCTTGAACATTCCGGCCGAAATGGCGGCTCGGAACGGCATTCCTTCGCGCATGAGTGCCGCTGAAGTGGCCGCCATCGACGCCAATCCGCCGGCGTGGCTGGCACAGTCCCGGGCAAACTTCACCGGCAAGCGCCCTGTATGGGTTGACTTGCGCTGTTACCTTTGCGATTTCCTCGAAGTTGCCCGTCCGAAGAAGTGGTGGCCGGAATTCACTTTTGTGATTTGCGACTTCCACGAGAACGATGAGCTGCCTGCTCCTCCCGACGGCTGGCGTCGCAGCGAGTACGACGGCGTCGGGAGCCGGTTCCGCGGTATCGTTGACACCCAGGATCCTTAGGCAGGCAACGAGCATGTATGCAACGAAGCCGCGTTGGCGTGGCGAAATTCGGACCGGCGGGCAAGGGCACAGTTGCTCCGGCCGGCAGCAAGGAGGAAACACGCGGTGACTGTCCCGGCAAAGCTCTTCCAGCAGTGGCTTTCCAGCGTGGCCGGCACCACCAGCCACGCAGCGGTGTGCCGCGCCGCGGGCATCAAGCGCTCGACCCTGGCCCAGCAGCTGGTGCGCGGGCGGGTTTCAGTGGCCACAGTGGCTGCTGTCAGCCGCTCCCTTGATCTTCCCGTGGTCACTTCCCTGACAGTTTTCCCCAAGTTCACCGATTTGGCCGCGGGAATAAAGCCGCCAAGCCCCGCCGAACTGCTCAGCCAGATTTCAGACGTTGATCTCCTCCAAGAAATCCTGAACCGAAGTGCCGCAGCGGACAACCTCGCGGAGCCGATTCGCGTGCACCTGTCGCCAGTGCCCCACAGGGCTTCCGTCCGCGCGTGGCTGGATGCCGTGGACTCCGCGGACCTGCGGCAAAAGGTTTCGAGGCAGGCCGCGATCGCGCCGCAGAACCTGTCGGCGCAAATCAGCGCCAACCGTCTCACCGCTGAACTTGCCGTCGAGAGCGCCCGGATCGCCGGTGTTGGTCTGACAAACGGTCTTGTCTCCACAGGTTTCCTCTCCCCCGCAGAGGCCGGATGGGCGCCGGGCGCCAGGGAAGACGCCCTGGCGAACACAGCCAACAGTGTGCTGGTCTCGCTTGCGGCCCAGCGCTTGGAAACCTTGGGTCGAATTTTGCGACGCTCTGAAGATGACACCGCAGCGGTGCGAAGCGTATGGGAGAACCTGGGATGATCACAGATTTGCAGTGGATAGCGCTCGCTGCGTGCATCGCCTGCACGGCCTGGCGCTTTCCCTCGTTGCTCAAGGGACGCAACCGGGGCTTGTTTTGGGCTTTCGCAATGACCTCAATCAGCGTTGCGCTGAGCATCCCCGCGCTGTACCTGCCCATTGACGCTCTCCTGGGCGGGGCGAACCTTGCCAACGTCGTCCTGCGTTTGAGTCTGTTTGCGGTGTTCTACCTTGTGTCTGTCAAGGTGGCAGCAGCCTACAGCTCCCCTCTGCCCATCAAGCTCATCCGGGGCCCCATTGGACTGAGCGTCCTCACGGCTTGTTCGTTGGGCATTTTAATCACTTATTTCCTCTCGGATGTGAACGGTTCAAGTACAGGATTGAGCGGATTCGGTGGGCAGGCCTCGGTAGCTGCTTTCATGTGGTTTGGTAGTGTTTACCCGGCATATGCCTCTGCTTGTCTCGTGCTGCCAACAGCCGCGGCGGCCCTGTCCACCAGACCGGCCATCGACCGGGCAGCAGCAGCCAGCCTTTGCGTTGGTTTCTGTCTGGTCGTCAGCACCGTGCCCCTGAGGTTGCTTTCCGCCCCGGATGGCTTCGTACTGAAGCTAGCCTCGTTCGGGTCGATCTTGTTCATCGCTGCAGGCTTTGCCATCGTCTGGGTGTCCTTTTTCCGCAGGCCGATCCCCGACGCAATCCGGCCCCCGTAGGTCACAATCGGGCACCAGCATCGATATCTGTACACAATTCCATTAGCTTCTGACATACTAATGATTGTGTGAACAAAGTTTGTTACGTGTTTTTGCACGAGCTTTGGGGGTGAGTGGTGGTTCGGTCCTGGTGACCGACCCACCACTCAAGTGTTTAACCCTCCTTTCGGCATCTTGATGCCACGGGTGGCGCGGTAACATGGGGAAGCAGGCAAGCGCCGAAGAATCCTGCACCGTAATTGTCTGGAAGGGCCCTGCCATGAGTGTCGGCGTATTTGATCTGTTCACCGTGGGGATCGGCCCATCCAGTTCGCACACAGTGGGGCCCATGCGCGCGGCGGCCGCGTTCGTGCGCGCGCTTGGCGATGTCGGAGCGTTGGATCGCGTGGCAACGCTACAGGTGGACCTCTACGGCTCGCTCGCGGCCACGGGGCGCGGCCACGGCACCATGACAGCTGTCCTGCTGGGGCTGGAAGGCAGGGAACCCGAGGCAGTTCTCCCGGTCGACGTGGAATCGAGGCTGGCCGCTTTTTCCGCTGGCTCACCGTTGCTGCTCGGCGGCGTCATGGCGCTGGACTACGGCGTCGACGACATCGTCCTGCACCCCCTGACCATTCTGCCCCGCCACAGCAACGGCATGAAGTTCACGGCTCTCGACGACGCCGGCAATCCGGTCCACGCGGACACCTACTTTTCCGTGGGTGGCGGCTTCATTGTGCGCGAGGGCGAGGAGGAAAGCGCTGTTGCCGAACTGGAAACGTCCAAGACCACCCTTCCCCACCCCTTCACCACGTCCGCCGAATTGCTCGCCCACTGCGCTGCGACGGGCCAGAATTTCAGCGGGGTCATGCTGTCCAATGAACTGCTTCAGCGCAACAGCGCGGAGATCCGCAGCGGACTGCTGCACCTGCGCGACGTCATGGCAGAGTGCAAAAACTCCAGCCTGCAGCGCTCGGGATTGCTGCCCGGGGGCTTGTTGGTTCGGCGCAGAGCCCCGGGCTGGCATGCACGCCTGCAGCAAGAGGACCCCGACAGGGATCCCCGGTTCTGGCAGGAATGGGTCAATCTGGTGGCCCTGGCCGTGAATGAGGAAAATGCCTCCGGCGGCAGGGTGGTCACCGCCCCCACCAACGGGGCGGCAGGCATCATCCCGGCGGTCATGTTTTACGCCACCCACTACACCGACGGCATGGCGACGGCATCGCAGCAGGAAAAGGACGACGTCGTGGTCAAGTTCCTGCTCGCTGCCGGCGCCGTGGGCGTGCTGTACAAGGAGCAAGCCTCCATTTCCGGCGCGGAAGTGGGGTGCCAGGGCGAGGTGGGTTCGGCGTCGTCGATGGCGGCTGCCGGACTTGCGGAGGTTATGGGAGGCACTCCGGAACAGGTGGAAAATGCGGCGGAGATTGCCATGGAGCACAATCTGGGCCTGACGTGCGATCCCATCGGCGGACTCGTGCAGATTCCGTGCATCGAACGCAACGCCATTGCCGCGGCCAAGGCCATCAACGCCGCAAAAATGGCGTTGTGGGGCGACGGGCAGCACAGGGTCTCCCTCGATCAAGTCATCGTCACGATGCGCGAAACCGGACGCGACATGAGTTCCAAGTACAAGGAAACAGCCATGGGCGGGCTCGCCGTCAACGTCGTGGAGTGCTGAAAACGGCATAAAAAAGGACCGGTTCCCCGCCGCCAGGGCGGGGAACGGGTCCCAATAGGGATGTGGAGATGGGGAGAATTGAACTCCCGTCCGATGTTGTGTTGTCAGGTCTTCTCCGGGTGCAGTTTGCAGCGGTTTTTCTCGGCCCCAGCTATCTCGCAAACAAGTAGCTGCCAGGCCCAGTTGTATAAGAGTCCCCTAAGCGCCTACAACAAGAACTTAGAGCAGTGGCCCTCTAAATGACGCCAGGATCCGGGACGAGAGCATTCCCGGGCTGACGGACTGTCTTACTGCTTAGGCAGCAAGAGCGAAGTCAGTGCGATTTGATTCAGCACTTATTGTTTTACAGAGATCGTTAACGAGATAACCCTGTATCCTCGACCCGCTTCACCTGTCTCGACTAACACCGTCGAAACCGATCATCCCCTATTGTTTTTTCAAACCCACGCCCAGCCACCTGTTGGAAAACTGTTCGTGGTCTGTCCATTCTAGCGCATCCGCGGCAGTAATTATTCCCCACCGTAGGAAAACCCGACGGCGGATCCTAGTCGATGAGCCCGCCGGCAGCCTTGGACACCAGCACCAACAGCGCCGCAGCATCCACCTGCTTGGCAAAGGCGGTGTCATTCTGCGCGGCTTCCACCATCCCCTGATACAGCTGCGGCAGCAACGCTTGATTGGTGCACAGCGCCATGGTTCCGCCGGCGGCGATGAACTCCACACCGCGTTTGGACACGGGCACCGCCGAAACCTGCACGGCGTCGCAAATGTCATCGCTGACAACAATGCCCTTGAAGCCGAGGTCCCCGCGCACCATGTCGTGCACAATCACGGGGGAAAACGGGGCCATGGCGTTGGGGTCGATCAGCGGGTAAGAAGCATTGGAGATCATCAGCCACGGCACTCCCGCCTTCACGGCATCGCGGAACGGTGCAATGTAGGGGTCGTTGCGGACAGTGGTGTCATCGACCACCCCGGCTGAGACGTCCGTGTTCCCCGTAACGCGCCCCAACCCCGGGAAGTGCTTCACAGTGGCGCCAACACCGGCCGCCGCCATTCCTTCGGCAAAGGCGATGCCATGGCTGGACACGGCTGCGGGTGTGTACCCGTACTCCCGGCCAAAGGCGCCGATCGGTGCGTTCTGCGGTGCAAATTCAGCACTCGGCACAGTGTCCAGGACAGGTGCCAGGTTGACGTTGACACCAGCGTCGGCCAATTGTTGGCCCCAGTCCGTGGCATCCGCCAGCAGCGCAGGCACCGGAAGTTGTCCCTGCACAATGGCCTGGGGCAGCTCGGAAAAGCCCGGTCCTCGCATGATCTGCACGAAGCCGCCCTCTTGGTCGGTTGCCACAAACGGCCGCACCCCGGCTGTGCGGGCCACGGAGACGTGTCCGGCAACCGAGCCCACCTCGGCGGAAATACCCGCCACACCGGCTTCGCTGCGCCCCTTCATGAACACATTGCCCACTTGCAGGGTGTCAAGGGCGTACAGCGAGTTGGCATCAGCCCCTGTCACCGGCGAGGACACCATCAGCACCTGGCCCACTTTTTGCTCCAACGTCATCGCTGCCAGCTTGGCCTTTGCCACCGAGTCGCTGCCTTTTCCTCCGCCCGGTGCGGACGACGCCGGAGCCGGGCTTGCGCTGGGAGGCTGGGCCGACGTCGTGCTTGGAGAGGAAGCCGGTGGGGAAGGGGAGGCTGTGGTGGCACCGGACGTGGCGGGGGCGGAGCTGCCGGGTCCTGCCGCGGGCGACGGGCCGCGGTTGTTGCCGAGCACCACCATGAACACGGCCACCAAGGCGGCTGCCGCAACGGCGGCCACGAGCACCCCCCAGCGTCTGCGTTTCTGCACCATCACAGCCTGCCTCCTTTGCCAACCCAACTGCCAGCCCGGGCCTCGCCACTGGCCAGGGCGCCTTGTCTATGCCTAATAGTCCTAGCCGCCGCGGTTCTTCTCTCGCATGGCGCGCAGTGCCTCGCGGTTGTCTTGCTTCTCGCGGAGGGACTGGCGCTTGTCGTAGTCCTTCTTGCCTCGGGCAATGGCGATCTCAACTTTGGCCCGGCCATCCAGGAAGTACAGCTGCAGCGGCACAATGGTGAACCCCGATTCACGCGTCTTGCTGGCAATCTTCTCCAGCTCTTCGCGGTGGAGCAGCAGTTTGCGACGGCGGCGTGCGGTGTGGTTCGTCCAGCTGCCATTGAGATATTCGGGGATGTAGACGGCTTCAAGCCAAAGCTCGTCGTTGTAGAAGGTGGCAAAGCCATCCACTACTGAGGCCCGGCCTTCACGCAGCGACTTTACTTCCGTGCCCATCAACACCAGGCCGGCCTCGTAGGTGTCCATGATGTGGTAATCATGCCGGGCCTTGCGATTGGTGGCCACCACTTTCCGGCCACTTTCTTTGGGCACGGTACGACTCCTTTTTTGTTTGCCGCGGCAGCAAAATGATTGCTGCCGGGATGCTGGAAAAACTGAGGGCTTGTGCCGGGGAAATTCCACGACACAAGCCCTTAGTTTAGCAAGGGATTAGAGCAGGCCCATGGGGTCCACGGGGGTGCCGTTGAGCCAGGTTTCAAAGTGGGCGTGGCAGCCGGTGGAGTTTCCGGTGCTGCCGGAGTACGCGACAAGCTGTCCGCGCTTGACGCTCTGTCCTTGTGAAACCAACACTGAGGAGTTGTGGTAGAAAACGGTCAACAACGCATTGCCCTGGACCACTCCATGACTGATCCACAACACATTGCCTCCGCCAAACACAACATTGGTCTGTCCGGCGAGGGTCACGGTGCCATCGGCCGGGGCGTAGACGGGAGTGCCGCAGGGGGCACCAAAGTCAACGCCGGTGTGGTCGTAGAAGCCGGTGCCGTTGAAGTCGGCTGTTCCGGCAGGCACGGGGCGATTGCGCACAAACGGGGAGGTGATAGGAATGTTGGCGGCAAACGGGTGCTGCAAACCAAAGCCGGAAACGTTCCCGGGAGCCGGCGGCACGTACGGCGGCGGCACATACGCAGGGGGAACGTAACCGCCGCCACCGCCGTTGTTGTTCGCATTGTTTTTGGCGGCAGCATCCGCGGCAGCTTGGGCAGCCGCCTGTTCGCGGGCGACGCGCTCGGCTTCAGCCTTGGCAGCTGCTGCAGCAGCAGCACGTTCCTTGCGCTGGATCTCGGCGATCTGTGCGGCCACGGAATCCTGCTGGACCTGGACTGCCTTGAGCTTCTTCTGAATCTTCGGCTTGTCAGCCTCAAGCTTCGCGTTCAGCGCGGCAGAGTCGCTGACGAGCTTGTCCACCGCGGCTTTTTGCGTGGCAGCCGCGTCGCGGGCCACCTGTTCGGCGACAAGCGCAGCATCCGCCTGCTGCTTCAGGTCTTTGATCTCCGCTTCCACGGCGACCAAGCGCGCTTGCGCATTTTGATTCGTGGCCTTCTGTGCAGTCAACTTGTCCAGTGCTGCGGTTTGGCTGCGCAGCGCCTGTTCGGCCAGGTCGATGGAGTCGGCAAGGTCGCCGGTGGATTCGGCACCGAGAATCAGCGTCAGGTTTACCGGCAGCCCGCCGGCTTTGTAGGACTGGGCGGCAATCTGTCCGATCAAGGCCTTGGTTTCTGTGGCCTGCTCGGCGTCGTCGGCAATTTGGGTTGTGATCTTGTCTTTACTCTGCTGGGCCAGGTCAATCCTGGCACCAAGGGCATTCACTTCACCGGTGGCTGAACTAACCCGATTTTGGGCATCGACCAGGGCTGCTTGGGCGCCTGGCAGCTGGCCTTGGAACATGACAAGGTCGGCGGCCGACTTGGCGATGCCGGCATCGACAAACTCCAGCGATGACTCCACCTCGTTGGCCTGCTGCTCAAGGGCGGTGGCCTTGTCGTTCAAATCGTCTGCCTGGGCGGCCGGCACAATGCCCAACAGCCCGAAGGCCAGAGCGGCAGCCACAACTGCCGTCATGCGGCGGCCCAACGGACGGGCCCCACGGAGCGCCTGGGGCGGTGCCGCTGATGGAACGGCGGGCATGGTTTGCCCAAGCCGGGGGGATTTCACGGATCCAATTCCCCCGCTTGATTTCGAATTCATGCCGTAGAACTCCTTCAAAGTTTGCCGCCAAGGCGGCTTGAGAACACCAGTCACAGAGGCCCCATGCGCAACACGGCCCTTACCAAGCTTACACTTTCAGGTTTTTTCGCAAAGAAACTGCCGAAGCAACCCCCGCGAGCACCACGCCCAACAAGACCAACACGGGGTAAATGACGAAGGCGTCGGAGGTGGAAATAAATGGAGTTCCGGAATTGGATTCAGCCAAATACCCGCCCATGAAGAACTGCACAATGGCCCACACCGCGCCGGAGGCCAGCAGCGCCCCGATGGTGGCGGCAATGACGCCTTCGAGCACAAAGGGCAGCTGGATCACTGTTCGGGAGGCGCCCACCAAGCGCATGATTTCAATTTCCCGGGTTCTTGACTGGGCCGAGAGCCTGATGGTTGTGGCGATCAACAGGGCTGCGCAGACGATCATCAGCCCGGCCACACTTACGGCAACATACGTGGCAATGTTCATCCACGAGAACAGCTTTTCAAGGACGGTGCGTTGATCCACCACCGAATCGACCCCCGGGGTGGCCGAGAACGTCTCGTTGATGATCTGGTACTTCTCCGGATCCGTCAGCTTGATGCGGAAGGAGGAGGGCAGGTTGGCGGCTTCGACGGAATCCACCATCGCCGAGTTGGTGAACTGCTCCTGGAAGTGGGCCAACGCCTCATCCTGGCTTTCAAAGCTCCACGCCTCGATGTAGGGCTTGACGGCTTCGGATTCCAGGAGTCCTTCGATGGTCTTCTTTTGCTCCGCGTTCACCGGGCCTGCAATGCAGTTGGTGTTGGCCGGAACATCGTTGCACAGGTAAATGGTGACCTGGACCTTGTCGTACCAAAAACCCTTGAGTTGGCCAATCTGCATCTGCAACAGCCCGGCGGCACCAACAAACGTCAACGACACAAAGGTCACCAGGATCACCGAAATGACCATTGTCAGGTTGCGGCGCAGGCCGCTGCCCAACTCGCTCATAATGAAAGCAAGTCTCACTTTTGGTCCTCATTCATCAAATTCTCGGTGCTTGTGTTCGATTCCCCGCCCAGCGGCGCTTCACGGGCCCGCCTGCGTTCCAGCCGCGGCGGCATGGACTCTTCCGCGGCCTCGCTTGCTGCCCGCTCGCTTGGCTCCACGTTGCCGGCTTCCCCCTCGCTCGCTGCACCGTCGCCAGCTTCCGCCACACTGACGGCGCGCTGGCGGCGGGTCTGGGGTTCGGCGTCGGGCTTCTCTGCAGGGCCGACGGCGGACTGCCCTCCGGCCGTCGGAACGATCGGAATCATGGAGGTGTACTGGGCCATGGCCTCGTCGCGCACAACCTTGCCGTGCTGGAGCTCAATGACACGCTTGCGCATGGTGTTGACGATGTCGTCGTCGTGGGTGGCCATCACCACGGTGGTGCCGTTTTGATTGATCTTGTCCAAGATGTCCATGATGCCGGCGCTGGTGATCGGGTCAAGGTTTCCGGTGGGCTCGTCGGCCAACAGAATGCCCGGCTGGTTGACGATCGCGCGGGCAATGGCGACGCGCTGCTGCTCACCGCCGGAGAGCTCGGTGGGCAAGCGGCGCCCCTTGTCGGCCAGGCCAACGAGCTCAAGCACGCGCGGAACCTCGGCACGAATGGCGGCACGGGACTTGCCCAGGACCTGCATGGCGTAGGCGACGTTGGCAAAAACAGTCTTGGTTTGGATGAGGCGGAAGTCCTGGAAAACCACGCCAATGCCGCGGCGGAACTTGGGCACTCGCCAGCTGGGCACATTGGCCACATTCTGTCCCGCAACGTAAATCTGCCCGTGCGGGGTCTTGTACTCGCGCAGCACCAGGCGAAGCATGGTTGACTTCCCTGATCCCGAGGAGCCGACAAGGAACACGAACTCGCCGCGCTGGACATCGATGGAAACGTCATCGAGCGCAGGCTGGGACTTGCGATCGTAAGCAATGCTCACATTTTCAAAACGAATCATGACTTTTTCATTGCCCGTCCGGCGGATCACGCCGGGAAGCTGACGGCCGGGCAGGGGCTCGGGGGAAGAAACCACCAGCTTAACGACTATAGGCGCAGCGACCGGTGATTGCTGCTTCCGTGCCGGTGTGTCGACGGGCCGGGTTTCCTGTGAATCCGCGGATTTCCCCCACGCGTTGGCATTTGCGTGGCCGTGCCGGTGCCACTGCCGTCCATGGCCGGCGGGAACGGGGGCACCTCGAGTCGGTCCCCGGGCACTGGCGTTGGGAACGGGGCCAACTCGCAGCAACCAAGCCGAAAATCCGTGTTACCGGGGCCAACTGGCCAGTGCGGCGTCTCTTTGCGGCCGGGGGTGGCCACTTCCGCACGAATCAAGCCGCCTGTTTGGCACGCAGTGGACCCCTGAGTCCCCTCCCCTGGGCGGACCACCGTCAGTCAACAGCCGGGAACGTGCCTTGATCCTTGCGAATCGGGGCATTGATCAGTGCCCTGTCATACAAAACCTTGGCGTTGTTGCGGACAACGAGTTCATTGGCAGTCTCATTCCCGGTCCGTTTGTCCCGGACGCTGCGATAAACCGTGTTCCGCCGGTAGACCTCATTGCCCACTTCCTGGAAGTACGACTCGCGTTCCTTGACATGGTACTTGACGCCCAATGCCTCCACTGCCCGCAACTCTCCGCGCAAGTGGTCATCGGTGACGGCAATGCGGAACTGGAAAGTGTTCTCCGTGGGATTGTGCACACGGTAGTCCAAATAGTTGTACACAACGGAGGTTCCCGTGCCAAAAGGGATTTGCCTGTTGAAATCGGGAAACAGGTCAATTTCTCCGTGATGGTGATGTTCCACTATTTCCATCGGACTGTGCAACACCATCCAGTGCAGCAGATTCGTGAACTGGCACAGCCCGCCCCCGACCCCTGAGGCAGGTCCGTTGTTGTTGATGGTCAGCCCTGTCCGATACCCCTTCGCCACGGTGCACGGCCCCACCATCTTCCAGAATGAGAAGGTCTCGCCTGGGCGGATCAGGATCCCGTCAATGTGTGGCGCGGCCAACCCCAAGCTCACGGCCTTGTTTTCCTGCAAGGCGAGGTTCACGTCCCCAAGCTTCCGGCGAATCAGGGAATTGTGCCTGTACACAACGACAGGGAGATCGTGTGTGTCGCGCGTTGTCGAAAGCCTTGTCCGCTTCAAAAAATCGTTAAGCGTGCGCTGGAGGACTTGACGTTTTACCGCAATGGCATATGTCAGCGGGGAAATGTCCCCAAATAGTTTCCGCCCCAAGTGGTGTCCTTCCTCTGCGGCCCCCAGCAGAAAGTCCCCATCAGCGCTGGGACTGCGTTTGCCGTGCAAAACACACTACATTCCATCGTGGCTTGTCAACGGCTCCAGCACAATTGTGTCGAATCGCCGCACAATTGTGTCGAATCGCCGCACAATGTGGTCCATTGCACGGCCTGTGACCCTTCATTTGGAGCGACAACATGGGCCCCCAACTACGAATCATGGTCAGGTGTACGGCAACCTTGGCTGCCGGGGAACCCGGTGGTTACTCCTTGGCGGCGTTGCGCTGGTCTGCACGCCAGCGAATGCCGGCGTCAATAAAGTCGTCGATCTCCCCGTCAAGCACGGACGCGGCGTTGCCCACCTCGTGCTCGGTGCGCAAGTCCTTGACCATTTGATACGGGTTTAGCACGTAGGAACGCATCTGGTCGCCCCACGACGCCTTCACATCCCCGGCCATGGCCTTCTTGGTGGCGTCTTCCTCGGCCTTTTTCAAAAGCAGCAGCCGCGACTGCAGCACGCGCATGGCCGCGGCACGGTTCTGGATCTGCGATTTTTCGTTCTGCATCGACACCACCGTGCCGGTGGGCAGGTGGGTCAGGCGCACGGCGGAGTCGGTGGTGTTCACCGACTGGCCGCCGGGGCCGGAGGACCGGAACACGTCAACCCGGATGTCGTTGTCCGGGATGTCAATGCTGTCGGTGGACTCGATGAGCGGGATGACCTCCACTGCGGCAAAGGACGTCTGGCGGCGGCCCTGGTTGTCGAAGGGGCTGATGCGCACCAGGCGGTGGGTGCCTGCCTCCACGCTCAGCGTGCCAAAAGCGTACGGCGCCTTGACTTCAAACGTTGCGGACTTCAGCCCCGCCTCTTCGGCGTAGGACGTGTCCAGCACGGACGTCGGGTAGCCGTTGCGTTCGGCCCAGCGCAGGTACATGCGCAGCAGCATCTGGGCGAAGTCGGCAGCATCCACTCCGCCGGCACCGGAACGGATGGTGATGACGGCCTCTCGCTCGTCGTACTCCCCCGCCAGCAGTGTCACGATCTCCAGGTCCTCCAAGGACTTTTGCAGCCCGGGAAGCTCCTTGGCAGCTTCGGCGAGGGAGTCGGCGTCGCCCTCTTCCTGCGCCAGCTCCACGAGGACCTCGAGGTCGTCGATCCGGGACTCCAAAGTACGCAGCTTCTCCAGTTTGGACTGGGCATGGCTGAGCTTGGAGGTGACCTTTTGGGCGGCGGCGGGGTCATCCCACAGGTTGGGCGAGCCGGCCTGTTCCGACAAGTCCTCGATGTCTTCCATGAGTTTGGCCACCTCGGATACTTGCTCAATCGAGGTGTAGGTGGCGCGTAGCGCCCGAAGTTCTGCGGGAAAGTCGATCTCTGCCATGATATTCAAGCCTACGGCATGCGCGGGCATAATGACGGCGGAACGGCTCGGTTCCCTCACAACACGAGGTTGGCGCGCGCCGTGCTTGTCACGCTGATGGGGATCCCTTCGGGCACGAGAAAGTTGATGAACACCGGATGCACGACGGCGCTCACGCCCACATGCGCTGTTCTTCCGTCCCCCGTCCCGGTGGACGGGTCAAGGACAACGTTGCTCAGTGAGTCGGGGGTTTCAATGCCGGCCAAGTAGACCTGGGCTGCGGCAAGGACACCGTGGCGGGTGAGCAACGTTCCAGGGTCGCTGCCGGTGCTGCCGCCGTTGAGCTCAAAGGTGTCTGCGGCTGCGAGCGCAGCACTGTCGGCGATGGAGAACAGCCGTTTTTGGCCCAGGTAAAGGCTTCCTGCTGCGGCCACCACCGTCACCACCAACAGTGCCAGCAGGACATAGCCGATGAGCAGCACCATGACATGGCCGTCCTCTTGGCGTGCTTGGTCCTTTTGGCGAGTTGGAGCCCGGTGTCGCGGCACAGCGTGGATCCTCATTTGAAGCGGCCCACTTTTTGCGCCGCCGTGGCGTCGACAGTGGCTGCCGTGGCGTTGATGCCCGGCAGCGCTGCCACCAGGGGCAGTTCTACGCGGAGCTCCACGCGAGCCTTGACCGTGGCACCGGCGGTGAAGCAGCCGCCATCGCAGCTGATGCTGAGTTCCGCGTTGGCCGCGTCAAATCCCATGTCTTCAACAGCCAACTGGACAGCTTGTTCGGCGGCTTGCTGGGCGGCGGGCAGGTCCTTGTGCAGAACGAACACCTTGGCCGCTTGGTCTGCGGCACCCACCACTGCATAGGCTCCACCCTGGACTTGGCCAACCGTCAGGATCAGGTACGCCACGGGAACCATGAGCAGCACTGCAAGGAAGATAAATTCGACTATGGCGCTGCCTCGCTCCAGCCCGTTGTCCGGCCCATGATCCAAATCTTCCCCGTGGATCGCATCAGTCCCCGGTGGCTCCCCGCGCAGTCCGGGGCCCTGAACGCACTCAACGAACTTTTTCCTACTTGGTGATGACAGCATGGCCCGTCATCTCCAAGGTGCGCGCCGGGCCAAGAAGTCCAAGGACAGGCAGGGGCGCCCGGATGGACACCGTGATAACGGCCAACCCGTCCTGCGTTTGCACGCTCGCCGCGACATCCTGGACATAGTTCGGTCCCAGTGCCGTGGCCACCAGCATCGTGGCTCGGGCTTGGGCGTCAGCCGCAGTCCTGTCCCCCAGCGCCCCGTAGCGAGCGGCGGAGGAGGCAGCATCAGCAACCGTATTGCGCACGTGCAGCGCCAATGCCAACTGGATCAGCGCCACAAAGATCACCGTCACCAACGCTCCAACCAGAACAAAATCCACCACCGCGGCGCCCGCGTCCCGGACACCCGCTGCGGGCACCGCTCGGTGGCGGGGACGGTGCCGAGCAAGGCGGCCGGGAAGGCGGCGATCCCACCCAGGCCCGGGCAGTCGACCGGCACCGAACCTGGGCAAAATGCCTTTTATGGTTGCCACGATGCCTACGGTTGGACTTGTTCCATGGCCTGGTTGAACAGCCGCTCCAAGGCGGGGCCGGCTATGGCCAGCAGCCCGGCCACGAGCACGGCACTCATCAAAGTAATGAGGACCCAACCCGGCACGTCTCCCCTGCTCCTGTCCGTGGCCGGGCGCAGCGCCACCCCGGGAAACAGGCCCGGAAGATTTCCCCGCCACCGTGTCTCCGCGCTTTGGCACAGCTGTCCCAACCGTTGTTTGAACGCAATGTGTAGCCCCAATGCCAGTGCCAACATTTTGTTTGTGATGTCCATGGTGCTTTCCCTCCAAGTGGTGGTGTGCGTGTTTCTGTGATGATCTGTTTTCATACCCCCGGGTGCGTGCATCTAAAAGCCAAACTGCAGCAGGGCCAGGCCGGGGAAGACGGCAAAAATAACGGTGAGCGGCAGGACGCCAAAAATCAGCGGGACCATCATGGCGATTTCCTTGCGGCCTGCGGACTCCATCAGTTCCCGCTTGGCCACGTCGCGCACGTCCTGCGCCTGTGCCCGGAGCACCTCTGCCAAGGGCGTGCCCCGATTGACGGCGACGCTGATCCCGTCGACGAAACGTGACAGTGCCGCCACGTTGACCCGTACTGAAAAATCGTTCAGTGCCTCCACCAGCGGGGTGCCCGTGCGGGTTTGGGCCAGAACCTTGCCAAATTCAGCCGATAGCACCCCGTTGGAGGAACGTGCCACCCTGTCCAGCGCGCTGGCAGCACTCTCCCCTGCCCCCACGGCCAAGGCCATGAGCTCCGCTAGCGCCGGAAACTCAGCCAGCATGAGCCTCTGCCTGCGCCGGATCCTGGCCCCAAGCTGGTGGTCGTACAGCAGGTAGCCGCCCAGCATGGGAGCCAAGGTGAGTGCCACTGCCCCCATGACGTTGATGTTTCCCTGCCACAGCATGAACAGTGCGAACAACAACCCTGCCAATAGCCCGGCGCCGGCGCACAGAAGCTGGACAGCGCGAAATTCCAGGGCGGTCTCACTGCGCCCTGCCTGTTCGAGCCGGGCGGTCAGGCCGTGGACGCTGATGTTGAACCGGCCCAACCAGTGGACGGCGTCGGAGAGGACCAGCCGGAAGATCCTTTCCAACGGCCCGAACAATGCGGGGGTTTCATCCTGATCCAGAAGTTTGGAACGGCTGGCTGCCGAGCGCAGCTGCGGCTCAACGCGCTGGGCAAAGCTGGGCCTGCGCATCACCGGCAACCCTGTGAAGACCAGCCACAAGCCCGTCCCCAGGACAAGTCCGACGGCGGCCACAGCAACAAGGTTCCCCATCATTGCAGCACCCGCATCTCTTCAGGCAGGGCACCTATGCGCAACATGATCCGGTAGCAAACAACGGAGATCAGCAGCCCGCCGCCCAGCACAGCCCATCCGGCGGGAGAATTGTAGGCACCGATCGCTTCGGGCCGAGTGGCCATGAGCAACAGCACAATCCAGGGCGCAGCCACAGCAAGCCGTGCAGCGTTCACCGTCCAGGACTGCCGCGCCTCAAGCTCGCTGCGGGTACGGGCGTGGTCCCGCAGGAACTCCGAAAGCGTGCCGAGCAGTTTGCCAAGATCGGAGCCACCCACGTCCCTGGTGAGTCGCAGCGCTTCAACGATCCTGTCGGACACGGGGTCGGCCAAAGCGGCCTTAAGCTTTTGCAAGGCGCCCTCAAAGTGGCCGCTGGCCCGGTAGTCGGCGCCGAAGGCACGGAACTGGTCCCGCAGCTGCACCGGCCCCTTGGTCCCCAGCTGTGCGAGGGCCTCGGGCAGGGACAGCCCGGCCCGAATGGCTGAGCGCAAGTGGTCCACCACGTCAGGCCAGAGTTCACGCATGGCGGCGGTCCGGCGTCGTGCACGCATGTTCAGAAGGGCAAAGGGGACGTAGCCGCTGAACAAGCCAAAGCACAGTGCAATGGCGGGCGCACCCGTGACGACAAGGGTCGCAACGGCCACGAGCAGGGCCAGCCCGGCAGCGCTGAACACCAGGGAGACCGGGGTGACGTGGGGGACGCCCGCCCGCTGCAACAGCCGTTCAATTCTGCTGCTCTTACCGCCCGAAGACCGGCGGGCGGGCTCGCTCCAACATGCGTTCCAGATCAGGAACAGGCCCATGCCGGCAAGCAGTCCCACTGCGGCCGACATCAGGAGTCCGCCATGAGTGAGGCCACGTTGTAGCCTGCTGCGGCGAACTTGTCCGGCGCGGGCATGGCCGTTTCAGAGGCTGTCAACTGTCCGCCGATGGTGCTGAAAACCAATCCCGATTCTATGATGCCGTTTTCCACGCGGCTGCCCAGCCCCAGAATCTGACCGATGCTGCGTTTTCCGTTGGGAGACCTGACACAGTGGACCACCAGGTCGATGCACGCTGCGACTGTGGGCACGACGAACGCTGCGGTGATGTTTTCGCCGGCCAGCAGCGGCAGCGTGCAAATCTTCACGACGGCATCATGCGCCGAGTTGGCATGGACGCTCGCCATGCCCGGCAAACCACTGTTGAGCGCTATGAGCATGTCAAGGCTCTCAGCTTCGCGCACCTCGCCCACGATGAGGCGGTCCGGGCGCATCCTCAGTGCCTCCTTGACAAGGCGCCGCAAGGGAATTTCACCCGCCCCCTCGAGGTTGGGCTGGCGGCACTGCAGCCCCACAACGTCGCGCAGCGGCAGCTTGAGCTCAAATATCTCCTCCACGGTCACCACACGTTCGCGGGAACCGATGCCTGCGGCCAAGCAATTGAGCAGCGTGGTTTTCCCTGCCTGGGTGGCGCCTGAAACCAAGATGTTCAGCCCGCTGCTGACGGCTGCACCGAGGAACCTTGCGGCCTGCGGGGTGAGCGAACCCAACTCGACCAAGTGGTCCAGGCGGCTGGCACGGGCCGTGAACTTGCGGATATTCACGGCCCAGTGACTTTGGGTGATGTCCGGGATCACCACATGCAGTCGACTGCCGTCCGGAAGCGCGGCGTCCACGAAAGGGCTGCTCAAATCGAGCCTGCGACCCGAACTCTTGAGCATGCGCTCGACGAGGTCGCGGACCTGCTGTTCCGTGAAAACCAGGTCGGTCAGCTCCGATTCCCCGTGTCGGGCCACAAATACCTGGTTCGGGGCGTTGAGCCAGATTTCCTCAATGTCGGGGTCGTCCAGGAGCGGCTGAAGTGCACCGAAACCGGCCACCGTGTTGAACACGTGCCGCTTGATGTCCTCCCCTGCCGCGAGGGTTGGCACTGCGCCCAGCAATGAGCGCTCACCGTAGTCATTGACGGCGTCCTCGACCAGTGCCCGCACTTCGGCACCCTGCCTGAGCGGGTCAAGGCCTTTACGGCGGATGAGTTCCCGGACTTCATCCTCGAGCAGTGCAAATGCATCCAATCAGACCACTTCCGCCCCTTTGCGGTGTTCGTCTTCCATGTGTTCAGGAGCTTAGACCGGGTAGGGCGTGACGCGCCAGAGGCAATATGCCATCTGTGGATAACTCAGTGACTGACGGTGGACGTGGCGTTCGGAATAATTCACCAAGACATGTTCCCAACCTCACAATATCGGCTGGTCTACCCGTTGAAACATCCGAACATAAGACATGCCGTGGGCTAGTCTTTTCGGATGACTATGCGCCCAATATATCTCATTGCCCCATCAGGAAATCCGAATTTTGGTGATGAGTTTATTGCTGCATCATGGCTAAAGCACCTCGCCAAGGCCCACCCCGAAACAGAAGTCTATTTGGACTGTCCCGAGCCCGGAATAGCCCAGTCACTCTTCGCCGAGCTCCATCCCAAATTGCGCGTCACCGACACGCTCTGGCGGGCAGTGCGCGATGCTGCAGCATTTCCCACTGCCGAGATGTCCACCCATGTCGCCGATCTGGTCAAGAACTTGGGCTCTCCCAGATACGATCTGGGACTGCTGCAGCTCCGCCAAGCTGGCTCGTTGCACCTTTTGGGCGGTGGATATGTGAACAGCCTGTGGCCCCAGCACTATGGCCTCATTGCCGGCATGCAAGCCGTGCGGGAGTTGACGGGGGCCCGACTGTTGGCCACCGGCTTGGGACTCATGCCGTTTTTGGATGACGGAACCACAGCCGCTGATTCGTTGTTCCACAAGTTCGACTATGCCAGCGCCAGGGATGCGGAAAGCACCAGTGCCTTTGGCATGACGCAAGGAATCGATGATGCATTCCTCGGTGCACCAGCTGAAATTGGCCGGAATTCGCTGGCTGCAAACAGCCTCTGTGTTTGCATCCAAAGCGACACCGTCGACGATGGCTATTTTGACAAGGCAGTGGCTTTTGCCCGCGAACATATCCAGAAGGCCGTCGACGCCGGTAAAAGTGTCTACTATTTCGAAGCCATTCCCGGCGTCGACCGAGCAGCATTCGACCAACTCGAAGACCTGATCCCGGAAGCAAATTTCATCCCTTTCTCAGTGATTTGGGCCAACGGGCTTCCCCTGTCTCCCAACCAGGAATGGCTGACCACCCGTTTTCATTTTCATCTGCTCGCCGCTGCAGCAGGGGCAACAGGTACTGTGATTGGCGCCAAGGCCGGGTACTACGACATCAAGCACAAGTCCGTACAGGATCTGGGCTCGGGTTGGAGCCATGTGTCAGTGGGCGGGGAGGCCTCAGCTCCCGCCGCCAACACGTTGAACCAGAATCTTGATTCCTTGGTGGAGCGCAAACTGGCCGAAGCAAACATGCTCTACCCGGTGCCATCATGGGCCGAGGGCAGCAGCACCCTGGGTCAGAGCCTGCTGCGCTCGGTTAAGCGCCGCATCAGTTCCTGACTGGGCAGCCGTGACCAGCCCTTAAAAAAACGGCCCCCAACACCAAAGTTGGGGGCCGCCCACTGCTGCCCCATGGCACAACTTGCCCACTATCAAGCCGTCTCCAATATCAGGCAGTGTAGCCCTTGGGGTTTTCACGCTGCCAGCGCCAGTGGTCTTCACACATCTGCGCGAGATTGCGGTGGGCAGACCAGCCAAGGTCGGCCAGGGCCGCCGAAGCATCGGCATAGCTCACGGCTGCATCGCCCGCCCGGCGCGGCGCAAATTCGAATGGCACAGGCTTGCCTGCGGCTTCGCCAAAGGCCTGGATGACTTCCAAAACGGACGATCCGTTGCCTGTGCCAAGGTTCCAGCGAAACACTCCCTGGTGCTCGGGCAGGTAGTCCAGTGCAGCCAGGTGGCCGGCTGCCAGGTCCATCACGTGGATGTAGTCCCGAACGCCCGTGCCGTCGGGAGTGGGATAGTCGTTGCCGAACACCATGACCTTGTCACGGCGGCCAACGGCAACTTGGGCCACGAAAGGCAACAGGTTGTTGGGCACACCTGTGGGGTCCTCGCCGATACGGCCGGATTCGTGGGCACCGACAGGGTTGAAGTACCGCAGCAGCGCAACGCGCCACGTCGGGTCCGCCGCACCCAAGTCGGTCAGGATGTCCTCGACCTGCTCCTTGGTGCGGCCATACGGATTGGTTGCATCCAACGGCATCTTTTCAATCAGCGGCACTTCCTCGCTGGCGCCGTAGACGGTCGCGGAAGAACTGAACACGATAGTGCGCACGCCGTGCTTGTCCATGGAGGCGAGCAGATTCAGTGTGCCAATGATGTTGTTTTGGTAGTAGCGCAGGGGCTCCGCCACCGATTCGCCAACAGCCTTGAGACCGGCAAAGTGAATGACAGCGTCAATGTCTTCTCGTGCAAACAGGGCGTCGACACCGGCGGCGTCAAGCAAGTCAAGCTTGATGAACGTTGGGTGCTTGCCGGCAAGTTCTTCAACCCGCTGCAGCGATTCCGCCGAGGAGTTCGCCAGATTGTCAAGCACGACGACGTCGTGCCCGGCTTCCAGCAGGCAAAGCACAGTATGTGAACCTATATAGCCGGCGCCGCCGGTCACCAAAACCTTCATGCAATCCACCTTATAGGGCCACGGCCAAGGCCCGGAATTGCAGCTCCCCTGCGATTTCCTCGATCGGGTCGCTCTCATCACACTAGACAAAGCGATAGTATGCTGTTGCAGTTCGCGCCTTTCACAATTTGTAGTCCTGGGTTGCTTACGGCGGACAACAACTTCCCATTATCCCAACGCCCGGAGTCCCTATATGTCACTGTCTCGGTCCACGCTTTCCCATGGTCAATCCAGTACTCTGCTTGGATATTCGGGAAAGTTGATGGCAGCCGGCGTACTGGCGTTGTCCTTGGTTGCATCCTTGGGCATTGCGCCCGGGCATGCGGAAACCAAGTTGCAGACGGCAGATCCGCTGCAGACAACAGCTCCGACAGCCGAGGGGCTTGAACCGGCACCAGTGCCAGCGGCCGAGGAATTTGAGCCGCTCGAGCCAGTGGATGTGGATCCTGCCGATCCTGCCGGTCCCGCAGATCCGGCAACGTCGCCATCAATGGCCGCAGATCCATCTGTCCCGGCGCCGGAAATTGCCGCCACTGAATCAACACCGCCAACCGAGGAATCAGAGATCATCCCGGACATTGTGGGCGCCGGCGCCTTCATGGGCCAGGGCGCCGCAAAAGAGGCGCTTGGCATCGAATCCAGTGGACCGATTGCCATGTCCGAACTCATTGACAAGTCCGGCAGCTCCAAGATTGCTAGTCCACTTGCCTCTCCGGCCGGGGTGCAGGGCATGGATGTCAGCGGATGGCAGGCAGATGCCGCAACCCATTCGAAGAGCCAAGTCAACTGGAGCACCCAATGGTCAAAGGGTGCCCGTTTCGTCTATGCCAAGGCTACCGAGGGCAATAACTTTGTCGATGCCTCCCGCACCTCGCACTTGGCCGGAGCCAAGGCTGTGGGGATGCTCCATGGTGCCTACCACTTCGCCCGGCCGGACCAATCCTCCGCCGTTTCCCAAGCAGATCACTTCGTTGACAACGGCGGGAAGTGGACAGCCAACGGCTCAACACTGCCGCCGCTGCTGGACATTGAAAACAACCCCTACGGCGCCAATTGCTACAACAAGACTCCTGCAGCCATGGTGACGTGGATCAGGGACTTCTCCAACAGGGTTATGGCGAAAACAGGGCGCGTGCCCATGATCTACACCAATTACTACTGGTGGCAGGAATGCACTGCCGACTCCAAGGAATTCAGCAACCAAGCACTCCACATTGCAGCGTACGGCGCCTCCTCGCCGTGGGTTCCGGGTGGATGGAAAGACTGGAATTTCTGGCAATACAGCGACAACGGCCCGTTTGCCGGTGATTCGAACGTTTGGAACGGCACCCTGGCAAGCCTGAAGACGTTCGCGAAATCCGGCTCCGGCAGCAATCCTGTACCGCTTCCGACTCCTTCAATCACTTCGCCTGCAGATCTGGTGGCCGCAGACAGCGCGGGGGCACTATGGAACTACCCAGCCTCCAGAACGGGCTCCTTCGGTGCCAGAAAACAGATAGGACAGGGCTGGCTTGGCATGCGCTCCATTCAGGCTATCGATTGGAATGCCGATGGCGTTCTCGACCTTGTGGCTCAGCGAAAGTCGGGGAGCCTGTCCGTCTACTTGGGCAAGGCAAACGGCGGGTTCAATTCCCCCACGACCCTTGCTGCATCCGGATGGGACAACAAGCACGTCACTCTTGGGTACTGGCTCAACACCAGCCGGTACCCGCAGATTCTCACGCGCAGCTCCACGGGAGATCTGCACCGATGGTCCAACGCCTCCGGCAAGGGTCTCGGGTCGCCTGCGTTGATCGCCCGGGGATGGAACGGCATCAACTTGACCATGGTCGACTTTGACGGCGACGGCAAGCAGGACGTTCTGGGGCAGTACCCGGATGGCGCACTGCGGCTCTCCCGCTCAAACGGGTCTGGGTCGCTTGTCAACGAGCCGCGCAAAAAAATCGGCTCCGGATGGAACGCCTTCACCAGCATCTCCGTTTACAGTGACTTTACCCATTCCGGCTCCGCCGGTCTCATCCGCCGAACGAAGTCCGGCGCACTCAGCTACCTTCCGGTTCCCGGCAAATCAAACTTCGGCAGCGCCCAGAACATCGGCACCGGTTGGAGCAGCTACCTGATTGCCGGTGGCGAGAACATCAACCTGCTCCAGAAACCCTTGTCCCCTCCTGCTCCGAAGGCTGTCGCCGGCGACCGTCGAGCTAAAGTGACAGTTTCGGCTCCAGTTGGAAGTTCCCAGGCCACATCCATCAAGGTGACAGCAAGCCCCGGTGCAGCAAGTTGCGTTATAGCTGCGGCCAAGGGCTCATGCGCACTGACAAGGTTGACCAACGGAACCTCGTACATCATGAAAGCCGTGGCCTTCAACCCGGCTGGAGCGTCACCCGCATCGAAAGCAAGCAATGCTGTCGTTCCCCGACCAGCAGTGGCCAGGATTGATGGCAAGGACCGCTACGCTGTCTCCGCCGCAGTTTCAAAATCAACATTCACACCCGGCACGAAGACCGCCTACATCGCCAGCGGCGCCATCTACACCGATGCCCTCTCCGGATCAGCCGCAGCAGGCGCCAACGGCAGCCCCGTTCTCCTCACAGCCACCAACGTCCTGCCAGATGCCATCAGAGCAGAACTCACCCGACTAAAACCACAAAGAATCATCATTCTCGGCGGACCCACCACAGTCAGCAACAACGTCCTGGCCAAACTCAAAAAG
>NZ_JASISP010000004.1:0-42752 GCF_030063185.1 Arthrobacter sp. H35-D1 | reverse complement strand
TCCTCACAGCCACCAACGTCCTGCCAGATGCCATCAGAGCAGAACTCACCCGACTAAAACCACAAAGAATCATCATTCTCGGCGGACCCACCACAGTCAGCAACAACGTCCTGGCCAAACTCAAAAATTATGTTCCCTAGCCAGCCGCTGCACTTATCGGATCGCCGCACCGTCGATTGCGGCGATCCTGGCAATGGCGGCCTCCCACACCGAGACTTGCGCTTCCGCTGACAGGGGGTTTGCCGCAGCGTCGGCGGCGCGCTTCCATTCGGTGATGGCCGCCGGTGTCAGAGACAGAAGAGTCTTGCGCAAGGACTCTGCAGAGAAGTCCTCTGTGATGGCCCCGAGCCCGTATTCCCTGACCAGCCCCATCATGGCAGGCGAAGGCCCAACAATGAGCCCGATCCGGGCCTGGACAGCCTCGAAGAACTTGTTCGGCAACGCATTTTTCAAATTGAAGTTGGTGGGCGGCAGGAAGACCACAGAAACGTCGTATTCGCCCAGGGTGGCCACCAGATCCCTGTAGGGAACCGGGTCCCGGAACGTGATGGCAGGAACAGCTGCTGCCAGTGCCTTGAGTTCGGCAACGTAGTCTGGTTCATTCGGCATGACGATCATGTCGAGGGTCAGCCACTCCGGGGCGTCCTTCATGGCTTCGATGAAGTTCTCCAGCTTCCTGTAGCGCTGTCCTGCTGCACTGTGGATGAGCCGAACCTTCTCTCCCACGGGCTTGACGGTGCCTTGCACATAAGGAGCCGCATTGGTGACTACCTCCGTCGGAGTTCCATAGTCCTTGAGGTATTCATCGGCGATGCCTTGAGACACCGACGTCACCGACGCAGCCGAGGGAAGGTAGCGGGAGCACAGCCACCGCATGAAAGGTGCGATGAAAAGCCTCCACTTGAGGTTGTCTTCCTTCTCCCGGGGCGCAAACTCGTGCAGGTCGGCATGCACGCCCATCTTCGGAGCCAAATCAAGGGCGAGCGGCAAGGTGTTGAGGTCGTTGGCCAAAATAATGTCAAAAGAGCCCTTGGGCAATATTGCGCGGGCCGACTGCACGGCAGGCAGTGAGTTGTAGACCTTCCCGTATTGGCGGCTGACGAGCCCCACCTTGTCCGAGGGCCAGCCGCGTGAATCTTCCGGCAACGCAAAGTGCTCGGCCACGCCGTCGGGCGCTTCCCCGTAGGCACAGGTGACCACACGGTATTTATCCTTGAACAACTCCACTTGTTTGAGGACCCGGGGGTCGGACCGGAGGGGAGAGAAAGTAAGGATCAGCAAAGAGGGAAGGTCAGTCATGCTGTCCATTATTCCCGATCAACTGCCGGCAATAGTACCCGCGCCGCAAT
The DNA here is from genome assembly GCF_030063185.1 of Arthrobacter sp. H35-D1. Lineage (GTDB taxonomy): Bacteria > Actinomycetota > Actinomycetes > Actinomycetales > Micrococcaceae > Specibacter. Next base: position 41,403 of record NZ_JASISP010000004.1, on the reverse strand, counting down.
GCCGGGGCCTAGAACACCCGACGCAGCAGCGGAACCTTCGAAGCCAGCAGGGAAACGGCGAAGCTGCCAGCCAAGGTTGCCAGGTAGGCCGCAGCGATGGCCGGGAAAGACGTAGCGCCCAGCACTGCCGGGACGTTGAGCCGAATCGCCTCGAAAATCACCAGGTGCACAAGAAAGACCCCGAATGATGCATTCGAGAGCGACACGAGGAGGGTCCCTGCCTGGGAGGAAACGCTGAGGAACACTGACAAGGAAAGCCCGACCACGAAGACTCCCAGCGCCGCCGCGGCAACACCCGCACCAAGGTACGAAACAGACAACAGCCTGTCAGCCCATGGAAGGATGCCTCGATGCCCGTAATGCCAGATCGTAAAGCCGATCAACACAGCCGTCACCAATGAAACTGCAGCAAGCGGCAAGCCCTTGAGTCGAACGTTGCGAAAGGCGTAGCCTGCCGCGAAGTAACCAACATACGGCATCCAATAGCTAAAGATATTCATCGGTATGGGCCGGGACACATCGAAGTATCCCAAAATACCCGGCACCATGAAGGCCAAGACCGATACGGCAAGCAAACTACAGGCAGTGGCCACCGCGCGATGGTTATCTTTGGCCGTGATAAACGGTGCCAAGACTGGGGCGATAACATAAAGGCCCAAAATGAGCCAGATAAAGTACAACTGCGTGAAGACTGAACTGTCATAGAGAAGCTGCAAGACCCGCGCAGTGGACAATTCCTCGTGTCTCATCCATATCCGGACGCCAACCAGATATACAGCATTCCAAAAGACCAAGGCCGGAAGGAGTCTGGCGGCGCGTTTACGGTAGAACGCGGCTGGAGCCTCCACCACCTGGCGGGACCCCAACAGGAGCGCTCCTGAAATCATGACAAATACCGGCACCACCCAGATAAAGCCAATGTCCAGAATGACGGCCGCCCACCACCCCCGGCCATCATGGGGCTCTGCGCCCACTCGAAGTCCAAAGACGTGAATGGCCACCACTCCGCAAATACTGACGATCCGCAGAACGTCCAGTCCGTAGTTGCGCGCCGGCCGGCCTTGGCCCGCAACGGAAGTCGTCACCCGGGGTTCGCTAGTACTGGCTGCCTGACTCATTCCGCGGCGGCCTCGGCCTGCCCAAGATTTGGTGGACCAACTTCAGCTGCCATCACGCCAGCTGCCATGGCCGGCGATTGAGTCCGGTTGGTCTCATCGAGGGCAATCCTGCGTGAAAGCTTGGTCATGGTGGTTTCCATATGTCGGAAACGCTGATAGGTGGTGGCCATGAACACCAGGAAACTGACGATCAGCCCGTAAAGGACCAAATCAGTTCCACGGCCTATGCCAAACACGCCCGCAAGCTGCGAAAGCAGTCGCGGGAAAAAGATTGACAACGCTGCCACGCAGGCAAACAGCACCAGCATGATCCGTCTGATCGCCAAGTGCCGCGCATTCGATCCGCCACGCATGAGCGCCAAAGACAGGATGACAACGGCAAGGACAAGAAAAATTTGAACAACTATTTGCACAATGTCACCTAAACAAAAGGTCGGCGATGATGTTGACCGAATTTAGCAGGGACTGCCCCTTGGCCTTGGAATAATCGGTATAGATGATTTCCACCGGCTGCTCCACCCATTTGGGCTTCATCTCGGCAATCTGGTGAACCAGCTCCGAGGCGTGCGCCATGCGGTTTTGTGTCAGATGGATGCCCCGAGCAACCTTGGGGCTGAGTGCGCGGAGCCCGTTGTGGGCGTCGGTAAGCGCCAGTCCGGTGGCCATGCGCGACTGCACGGCTGCGGTTCGCAGAACCAAGCGTTTGGCCGGGGAGAGCTTTGTCCTTTTGTCAAGGAAACGGGAGCCCAGCACTATCTCGGCTTCGCCCGATTTGATGCGCTCGGCCATGGCTTGCGCATCGACCACCCGATGCTGGCCGTCGGCGTCAAAGGTGACAATGCAGTCCAGCTCTGGATCATTGAGCGCATATTCGATGCCCGTCTGCAATGAAGCACCTTGGCCTAGATTCACCGGGTGTTGAACCACCACGGCTCCGGCGGCACGGGCTGCTTCTTGGGAGCCGTCAGTGCTGCCGTCGTCGACGCAGACGACGAATGGGAACACCTCTCGCAGCCCCTCGATGACGGTGCCGACAACCGACGCCTCGTTGTACATGGGGATGACTATCCAAGTTCGACTCACCGCACCAGTATCCCATAGGCGCGAGTCACGGGTGCCAGCAGTTCCTCGCGGCCTCAATCTTTGGCCGCCTCGGACAACGCGTTGGCCATGGCAAAGGGGCCGTGCATGAGTCGTGCGTCCGTTTTGCCGCGCAAACCCCAAACAGCCCTGTCAGCTTCCGGATCTGCGGCGACAATGACGTCCGCGTTGCAAAAACGATCCATGAGCCTGCTGTTCGCTTTCAGGGCGTGCGCTACTCGGCGCGAGGCTAGATTGTATTTCGCCAACCGTCCCATGATTCCCAACGGACCCTGCTTGGATGCCAGGGAGTCAACAAGGGCGCCCAATCGACCTGCAAGGGGAACTTTCAGCCCGACGACTTCCACGTTGGTGTGGCTGAGAGTATCCGCCTCGTGGCCCAATTGGGCGTATCCAGCGACGCAGAGTACCGGCACATCATATTCCGCCACCGCAGTCTGGGCACTTCTCCACAGCTCGGCAATGGCCATGTCTGCCCGCTCACCGCGGCCCAGAAGGATGGCAAGTTGAATGGATTCCTTCATGGCTTGCTCCGCTCGCTGTTTCGTGGGGTGTGCACAGCACCCAAATCAAGTGCGGAGCGGAGTTCGGCGATCGCCGGGCGGAGGGTCGCGGACCGTTCAAATTGTTGCCCAAATTCCCATGCCTCTGCCCATCGTTGAGGATCCGGTGCGGCAAGTTCCTTGGCGCATGCTTCCAAGGCGGCTGCGATGCCCTCCGGTGTCAGGTCCTTGGACTCGAACCAGAGCGGATAGTCCCGCAACATCGTTGATGCGGCGCTGTCCGCCGCATGCACAGACACGATGGGCAGCCCCGTGGCAATGTACTCCGCCGTCTTGCCTCCTGTGACGAACTTGCCAGGCGGAAGTATGAGCAGGAGCGCATCCACGCTCTGATAGAAGCTGGCAACGTCTCGCTTGGAGATGGGACCTTCATAGGCAAGACCGCGATGCATGCCTGAATTGAAGATTTCCAGGACGTCTGACGGAACCAATCCGGTGGGGCTCAGCTTCCCCCGAAATATTGCGTGTGCCTTTGACGCATCCGGAGTGCCAAAGACAGAATCCCATCCGGCCAGGAACTCGTCCAAGGGAACTGCCGTGTACTGCAGCGTACCCAGGTAACCGATGCGTGGTTCCTGTGTTGCCTTGATTTCAGGACTCCGGTGTCCCGGTTGCGGGTCAAAGCCATTGGGAACCACTCGCATCTTGTTGCACGTATCGGGGTACCTGCGCGCGTATTCGTTGCGGATGGGGTCATTCACAAACCAAGTCTGCATCGCACCCTTCAAATAGGCATGTTCGAGCATGCCTCGTTCGGACGCAGTGTCAAAGATCTCGGCCCCTGTGAACGTGCTGAATGACCATGCGTCTCGATAGTCCAGAACATAGGGAACATCGACTAATTCGCGCGCTATTTTATACGACACGTAGGGGGCTGCAGAGGCCATGACAAGGTCAACTGGCTGCTGCTGGTGGATCCTCTGGAGGGCTTTGCTGGCAGGCGCAAACCACGAGGCGTGGAAGTCCTCGGGAAAACCTTTGCGGCTGCGACGACGAAATAGTTCCTTCCAGAGATAAGGAGCCTCAATGCGGAGTCGCGAATAGCGCCGCAAGTCGCGGCGGTTGGGTTCCTCCGAACCGCCGTCGGATACATGGACAACCTTGATCCTGGGGTCCACGGCATCTAGCAAACGATTGTCCGCTCCCGTCACTTCTGCCCAAATATGCTCGTCGACGGTAAGGACGGTGACATCCCATCCTGCTTCAACAAAGCCGTTGGCGACCGCAGTACATCGATAGACCGACGATGCGGAGCTGGGAGGGAAGGCGAAAGCGATGTACAAGAGGTGGGGGCGAGTCATACTTTCTTACTCCAATTCAACGATGCAGGCGGTAGCCGCCCAGGTCATTCGTGTAGCCGAACAATGCATATCAGACTTGCCCGACTGGTGCTGCCAGGCACGAGGGATTTCCAGAGGATTCGGATGCCTCGCCAGGGGATGTCATCCTTGTGGTCTCCAGCTCCACGGCCGCTCAAAGAACAGGGTGTCAAGCCCTTAGGCGCTTGCAACCCATTATTGCATCGAGACTCCAGCTTACGACTTGGGGCCAAACCTGTTGGGCAGACCAAGTCGAACAACACAGCGACACTTAGCTATCCAACGTAGTATGGGATGGATTCTTCTACTGTGTCATGGAGTAAAACCTTGAAAAACCTGCGCCGCACCCTTGGCCAGCTGTTGCCGTTGCTTCCCGCCAATGCGAGAAGGTTTCTGCTCCTCTTCGCATCGCTCTCATCTGTGTTGGTTCTTTTGGATGCTGCAGCTCTTGGAGTGTTCGCGTTGGTGCTGAACCAAATCATGCAGACGCAATCCGCCGGTGGAACGATGCAGCTGCCCCTCACTGGCGAAATTTCTCAGAACGTCGGGCTGGTTGTCCTCATTGTCGCAGCAGCCGTCATGATCCTGAAGTCGTTTCTAAATATCTGGCTGCAGTGGGTTTCCACCAGGAAGTTTGCAGACTATGAACTAGAGATCGGCACGGTGCTCTTTCAGAGCTACATAAAAGCACCTTGGATTTCACGTCAGAACAGGTCCACGAGTGAACTAGTCCGCATGATCGATGTGGGAATTGCCAATACGATTTCCGGGGTGTTGTTTCCGGCCGTGGTCCTGCCCGCACAGGCACTTACGTTCCTGTCGGTGTTCGTTATATTGGTCGTTGCTTCATGGCAGACAGCGCTGATTACGGTGATATATCTGGGTATTATCGCTGCATTCCTCTACCTGTATCTGTCCAGGAAATCGTATGAAGCTGGACGGGTCAACCGGGACGCAGCCATGCGCATGTCGACCCTTGTGGCGGAGATGCTGGCCGCACTGAAGGAAATCACGCTCAGGGACAAGGCCGAGGAAGTTGGCGACGTGGTTTATCTCAGCAGGGAAAAGGCCGCACGGTCCCGCTCCAACATTCGATTCCTCGCCACGGTGCCCAAGTTTGTGATTGACATGGCGCTGATAGGCGGCTTCGTACTGATCGGCACAGTTGGTTTCCTTACCGGTGGCATCGGAACGGCCATGTCTTCCGTCGCAATTTTCGCCTTGGCGGGATTCAAGATGGTCCCCGCGCTCACCACCATCCAGTCACAGGTCACGCTGGTTCAGTCCACCCTGCCCTACACTGAACTTGTCATGGCAGACATCCGCGAAGCCGAGGAGTTCCGCAATAATGCCGAAACTCTTGGCAAGACTCCCATCTCGGGAGACCCCAAAGCACTTGAGCTACGCAACGTTGAATTCACTTATCCAGGGGTTAAAACCCCTGCAATAACCAATATCAACCTCACACTTCCGCTGGGCACTTCAGTAGGGGTGGTGGGGCAATCCGGCGCAGGCAAGTCGACGCTGATCGATATCTTCCTGGGCCTACTTGTACCGTCAAGCGGAACGATGACCCTAGACGGTGTCCCGCTGGAAGACGTGCTGGCCGATTGGCGAAAAAGGGTGGGCTACGTTCCGCAGGAAGTCGCCATCTTTGACGGTTCAGTGGCACAAAACGTCGCTCTGTCTTGGGGAGCAGACTTGGATGAGGACCGCGTCCGCACCTCACTTGCCAAGGCACAGCTACTCGAAACGATTGAAAACCGGCCACAGGGTATCCACGGCCGTGTGGGTGAAAGGGGCGGATCACTTTCAGGCGGGCAGCGCCAACGCCTTGGCATCGCCAGAGCCCTCTATATGAACCCCCTGGTGCTGGTGCTTGACGAGGCAACCAGCGCCTTGGATACTGCCACGGAGGCGGCCGTCGCCGCAGCCATCCATGAACTCCATGGCGAAGTAACCGTCATCTCGGTGGCCCACCGCCTGTCCACAATCCGTGACTGCGCTCAGGTGTTCTTCATGAGTGAAGGAACCATCGAGACCCGGGGCACGTTTGACGAAGTGGTTGCCGCCAACTCAAGTTTCGCGCAGCAGGCCGCCTTGGCCGGACTGACGTCGCCGGTGGCCGTGCCCGATCAAAGCTCCTGAGTGTGGCCGGAATTAGGGTTTGCTGGCTATGAGACTTGCCGTGGCCTCCGCATTGACTACAGCATTGTAGCGATTGGCCCACAGCTCCTTGGGTGTATATGTGCCCGGTGCTGCCGACAACACGTGAAGCAATTTCTCCGCGAGTTCGTCTTGGGTAAAATCTGCAGGTACGAGTTCGCCTGTTTTGAGTGGCCCGCCCACTATTTCGGCGGTGCCGCCCACATCCGTGGCAACCACGGGGATGCCGTACGAAATGGCTTCCATTATGCTCACCGGGACACCCTCAGAGGCGCTGACGTTGACGAAAGCCGCAATTTTGTGGGTTCTGTAGTAGTCGATAATTTCCTCATGCGGGGTTGCGCCTCGAATCTGAATCGACAGGCCCGGCCGTATCTGAGCCGAAGCTCGATTCCGCAGCTCTTCTTCCAATATTCCACCACCAAAATGTATCCACGTCAGTGGGGTGTCTCCCGGAATCTTTTCCAGTGCATCCAAAATTCGGGCGACACGTTTAACAGGAATGACATATGAGCAGCTGACGATTATTCGCCCTGCTTCCTCGTCTCCTGTTCTTTCCGACAATGGCACCTCCGGCTCAAGGGGTGCCGCACTCCCCAAGCGTCGGATTTCGATCTTTTCTGCCAGTTTTTCACGCGGATACTTCTCCAGCAGGTAGCGCCGTGAGGATTCGGAAATCGCCAAGATTCTGTCCGTGCGCCGAAACAGGCCGGGTCGGAACGGCAGATAGCCTGACTCTTCCTCATACAGGTCATAGCGGTGCAGCCGAAGGTTGACGGAACTGATCCGGGGCCGGATCCACGGCACCAGCATTCCGATGCCCATCCCCCAAAAGCTGTACACAGTGGTTTCAATGCCTCGTTCGTAGAGCGCGTCTTTGAGGCGAGCGTCGTTTGCCAGTCCCATGCCAGCGATCGTCCCTGCCACGAAGGACCGAAAGTTCGTGGCCAAACGTCCTGTTCGCGCTTCCATGAGTGTGATGCCGGCCAGTCGCGTCAGGTTCCGCGGGGATAACAATGCCTTGATTTTCTCAGCACGCGGAATGCCGTACAGGCTTCCACCGAAGCGCACATTGCTGGGCAGGATGGCCATTTCCGACGGCTCCCCGGGTGCGTAATTGAACACAACCACCTCATCAAAGTGTGCCGCCAGGGCCGGCATCTCCGCTGCAACGAAGACGTGGTCCCCGTTGACATATGGGTACTGGTTTGCCAGCAGGACGAGTCGGCGTGCAGCCATGATATTTCCTTCGTTGTTAAAGATGTCGTGTAGTCCAACAGACCCAAGCTGGGCCACGGTGTCGTGCCCTGGCCGCGACGAACCTGGGGTCAGGCGCTGGCCACGGCGGCCAAATATGCACCATCAAAAAGTTCGCCGACCGCCGCAGGGGAAAATCGCGCTCTTATGGGGTCTGCAATGTCTCCGGCGGGAGTCTCCCGGAATGCGTCTGCAGCCGACAACACGGCTGCTCCCAGCGCCTCGGGGCTGACATCGTCGACAAGCCTGCTGTTGGAATCATCGGCGTAGTCGCTAAAACCCCCTACACGGGTTGCCACCACGGCTCGTCCGGCCGCCAGTGCCTCGGCAGCCGAGGTGAAAAAGTTCTCCTGGGCGGTGGGCAGGAAAAACAAGGCCGCTGCGGACAAGTGGGTGGCCACTGCGGCCGGGCGGACCGATCCGGCCAAGGTGACATTCGAGGCCAGGCCCAGTTGCTCGATCAGTGCCTGACACTGGGCCCGTTGGGGTCCCTCGCCCACCCACACCAGGTGCGTTTCAGTTCCGTGGTCGCGCAGCCACGCGATAGTTGCAATGGCGGCCAGCGGGCGTTTCCGTTCAATGAGCCCGCCGACAGCCACCAAGCGCAGCGGCGTTCCAAAGGTGGCGGGCACAACCGGTCCGCGGCCCTTCACCACACAAGGCACCACCCGCGAGGCATTCGGCCGGGCAAACCGTTGCATCTCCGCCGCGAGCTGTCCCGTCACCCCCGTCACCACGTGTGGGAACCGCAACACACGGCGCAACCCGGAGAGCTTTTTCCACAAGGGCGAGACGCTGGCGGGATTCACCACGCCATTCCAGTGTTCGGTATGCACCCAGGGGCTGCCACGTCCCGCCATGGTGCGTGCGGACCAGGCCGGCACTGCCAGCAGGATGGAGGAGAAGGCCATGGTGTGGACCACGTCGGCCCAGGCCATTTCCCGGGCAAGCAGGCGTTCGCAGGCGAGTAAAGTTGCCGGGTGCTTGGGGTCGGCCAACACGCGTCGCACGGGAACTCCTTCCCACAGGCCGTTGGTCTCTTCCGGCATGCGCAGGGCAGTTCCCAAACGTGCATGAACCACCCGGACTTCATGGCCCTGGCCGCGGATGGCTTCGACATGTTCAGCGTTGAAAGGCGCCTCGGCAGGGTTTTCCTCGTGCGGGTACCAAGTGGCAATGACCAGGATCTTCATGGGTTCCTTGAATGGGGCTGGGCTCGAATGGGGCTGGGAATGACGCGGGCTCTATGGATGGGAGGCTACGACACCAGTGCGGAGGCGCCCATGAACCGCAACGGAGCCTCCGGGTGGAGCAACTGGGAGAGATCTCGCGGCAACCAGGTCCGCGGGTTGGTGAAGGTGCGCCGCTGTGTAGTCAGAGTCTTCATCACGCGAGAGTTGGGCTCCTGCCGGACCACCGCGTCGAGTAGCGCCCTGTCCGCCAACGACAACGGCCGGGCCGCTCCCGGGGCCGCGAACATCATGGTCCGCGCCGCGCCAGCCATTTCTGCTGCATCGGCTGAATCCCACGTGCCGGCATCCGCGCGCAGCATGATGTGTCCAAATAGGTGGATGCGCAGGAGCTTTGTGACGATCGCAGCCCGCTGCGCCGAGCCAAGTCCGGCAAACCAGTCCGATCCCACCAGATCCGTGGCGAAGGCCAAATCTTCCGTGACGCTGCGAGGAGTGGCCGTCACGCGGACCGCGGCGTCGTCGTGCACCACGTAGCGGGGCAGGCCACGTCCGTAGCTCACGCTCGCCCCGGAAAACCACAGCTTGGCCGAAAACGACTGGTCCTCCCCCGTGGCGTACCTGGTGGGGAAATCCAGGCCCAGCGCACGAACCAGGGACAGCCGCATGAGCCCAAGCGGTGCGGTGCGGTAGGTGAGGCGGTCGGCAATCGGGTCAAGGGCAGCCGCTCGGAGCCTGCGCACCACGGGTGTCCGGATGGCCCTCCCATCGGCATGGGCCATGGGCGCAATGAGCACGTCAGCACGGTCCTTCTCTGCCGCCTGCACCCACCCCGCCAGTGCACCCGGCTCCAGTGAATCGTCGCTGCCCATAATTGAGACCCACGTGCCGGTGGCCAGGGAAATTCCATGGTTGAAGGGACCCGCCGGACTCTTGATCCCATCGGCAAAGTGCACGAACCGGACCCGGCCCTGATGTTCGGGCGCCACACGGGCGCGGATCGGCTCCACCGCGGTGTTGTGGCAGACCACGGTGATGCGCAGCCGGTTGGGCGACCCAGTCTCCGTGGACAGTCCCGAAGCCATCAGGGAGGCGACAGTGCGTTCAATGGGGCGGTTGGGCGTATGCACGGCGATGACCACGTCCACCAACGCTGAGTCCTGAATATCGTTGTCCACCCAGTAAGGTTATCGCGGAACCAAAGGAACGAACCCTGCACAGGAGAACACGGTCATGAGCCAAAGCATGAGCCAGAGCATTGAAGTAGTCATACCCGTGCACGATCCGGCACGGCCGCTGGAACGGGGACTTGTCTCAATCCTGGGCCAGCGTGCCGAATTGTCAGCGCTGGGAGTGGATCTCCGCACCACCGTGGTCTGCCACAACATTGCCATCGCGGACATCAAGGCCGGCCTTTCCTCCGAACATGCCACGAACGACGCCGTCACGTGGCTTGGCCATGCAGACGGCATCAATTCCCCGGCCGGCCCGCGCAACGCCGCCCTCGACAACAGTTCCGCCACGTTCCTAAGTTTCCTGGACTCCGACGACTACCTGGAACCAGGGTCGCTGGCGGCCTGGTGGAAGGCGGCCGTTGCCCAGGGCGCTGCCGCCGTCATTGCGCCGCTGCGGACGCCGGAAGGCTCAATTCTTCGATCCCCCCGAATTCGCCCGTCAAAACCCGCAGTCCTGGACGCGGTCAAGGACGGGCTGGCGTACCGCAGCGTCCCCTACGGATTGCTGCGCCGCAGCGCGCTCCTCGCCTGCGGGTTTCGATACGCGGAAGGAATTGAGATCGGCGAGGACCTGGAGGCAGCACTCAGGCTGTGGTTCCGGGGAGGCCGCATCAGCTACCCCTATTCGAGCCCGGCCTACCACCAAACCGACGCCTCCGGTGGCACCAGGGTGACCAGCGCCATTCGCCCCCTGGCCGAGGAGTTCCTGTGGCTGGACGCCTTGGTTGGGACTGTGTGGATCCATTCCGCCCCAAAGCAGGAACGCCGGGCGATCGCGCTCAAACTCCTGCGAGTCCATGGCATTGGAGCACTGGTGCGGCGAGGTTCCATGTCGGGGCCGCTTGCCGCCACCGTGTGGTCGGAGGCTGATGGTGCAGCTTGGAAATCGGCGCATCAGCAGCTTCTTGAGCTGGCCGGTGGTTCGCTCCCGGCACTTTCACGGCGCGACGCAACGCTGTGCCGAGCCGCTGCCAAGGCGCAGGACCAGCAGCAGCTGCGTGACGCCGTCGTTCTTCACAAAAAATCCGGACGGAAGGAGGAGCTGCTCACTGACAAGTTCTGCAGCTTGGTGTCCGGCGATTCCGTAGTGCGGCACTACATGAACGAGCGGCTCCGCTCCAGATCCGGCGTCTACGACTCACCCCTTCCCGCACCGGTTGCCAAGGAGCAGCGCGATACCCATTAAGCTTGACCCATGCGAATTTTGAGTGTGGTGGGCGCGCGCCCACAGTTTGTGAAGCTTGCCCCCATCGCCAAGGCCATGGACGGCCGCGCCGAACACGTCATCGTGCACACGGGCCAACACTACGACGAGCTGATGAGCGACGTCTTCTTCCAGGATCTAGGCATCCCCGCCCCGGACTACAACCTGGGCGTGGGCTCCGGCAAGCACGGCGAGCAGACCGGCTCCATGCTGGCAGGCCTGGAAAGAGTGTTTGAGGAGTCCCGGCCGGACGTTGTGCTCGTGTACGGCGACACCAACTCCACGCTGGCAGCGGCCCTCGCGGCCGTGAAGATCCACATCCCCGTGGCACACCTTGAAGCCGGTTTGCGTTCGTTCAACCGGCGCATGCCCGAGGAACACAACCGGGTGCTGACCGACCATGCCTCCGACCTCCTGCTCTCCCCCACCGAAGTGGGCATGAACCATTTGGCCACCGAGGGCCTTGCCGCACGCTCGGTCATGGTGGGCGATGTCATGACCGATGTGCTGTACAGCGTCCGCGACCAGCTCGCAGCCCAAAGCCAGCCGCTGCCCGACGGCGTCACGGCCGGCAACTACTACGTGTGCACCATCCACCGCCCCGACAACACCGACGACCCCGCCCGGCTGAAGGCCATCGTGGACTCGCTTTCCGCCCTCGGCAAGCCGGTGCTGCTGCTGGCCCACCCGCGCCTGCGGGCGCTGGCCGAGTCGCACGGCATCGACCTGAACACCGGCTCCCTGCGGCTCTGCGATCCGCTGGCCTACCCACAGCTTGTCAACGCGGTGGCCAACAGCGCCGGCGTTGTCACAGACTCGGGCGGACTGCAGAAGGAAGCGTTCCTGCTGCGTGTCCCCTGCACCACCATCCGCCCCGAGACCGAATGGGTGGAGACCGTCGAGTTGGGCTGGAACGCCCTTGTCAACGACGACCTCAGCCTGCTGGCCGGCGTCGTGGAGCGCACCGCACCGGCTGCAACGGATGCAACGCCGTATGGCGACGGGCATGCGGCGCAACGGACGGTGGACGCATTGCTGGCGGCATTCGGCAAGTAGTAGCGGGTCCCTACTCGTGAAAGTCGGAGTAGAGAATATCGGCTTGCTGCCAGAATGCAACATCTCCCGTTATTTCACCGAGGGTTCGCAATTGGCTGATGACACCCTTGTGATACTTCTCCGGATTGCCCCACACGGTGCGCCCATACTCCGTGGGGGAATACCAGCTGGCCTGGCCGGGATTCCGGTAGGCATCGAAGGAATCGCGAATGCTTGATGCCCCCACGTCAAACAACCATTCAATGCGTTTGTCACCGGTAATTCTGTAATAGTCGTAGAGCCCATAGAGGGCATAAATGTGGCCGTTGACCACCTGGGTGTTCTGTTCTTCGGCCAGTGCCGGATATTCTTCGTAAAAGACGAACTTCTTCCCATCCTCCTCAATGACGTTGGTGAACCAGGGCCCGGATTCCACCTTGGGCTGGTCAAACGACTTGACGGTGCCAGCCGCCATTTTCTTCCAATACTTGTCTCCTGTTGCCTCGTAGAGGTTCACGAAGGTGGACAGCATCATGCCCTGGGCCATGCCCGAATGCCAGGGAGCTCCCAAACGAAGTGTTTTCACATCATGGCCGAATCGATAAGGGAACCAAATGGCTCCCCTGTCATCGGTTGCCGAGACGTTGATGAGGTATTTTGCGGTGGCAATCGCCCGGTCCAAATATTCCGGGTTATTCGATTCCTTGAACGAGGTGAGCATTTGATTGATGTACCAGGCCGAGTTCACGGGATGATAGACGGCTTCATTACCAACCCGAGTAATGAGGACGTCGTCCTCGCTTGTTTCACCCCAAGTGGTATCCGTCAACGGAATCACGTAGTTGCCAATGTACGGGGACTGCCCGTCACGGCTGAGTGAATAACCCGAGTGGTTGAATTGCGGTCCCCAGATTTCAGCCCTGAAGACAATGAGGACCGAACCGACGGCGACAACCAAAACCAGCGCCAGCAGGGTCCGGGCAAGGTGCCGACGACGGGCGATGGGCGGCGGTCCCGGCTCCGGCCGACGCCGAGTCTGCACTTCTGGTACCGGCGGAACTTGCAGATCGATCATGGTACTCAGGGTTGTGTCCGCACCTTCAAGATGGCTTGCGCAGCCGCTTGGCCCGAAGCTTTCAGGGAAGCGTTTTCCGCCACCCACCGGACTCGTGCTTCGCGGGACTCGGTCCCGCCGTGGTCGGGGTCCTTCAATACCGCGATCATGGCGTCCGCCACGCTGCGGGGCTCGTAGGCGGGCGCTGCGCCCAAGCGGCCGGACTCGACGATGGCTGCACCGTCGCCCTGTCCCGCAAATACTACGGGGGTGCCGCAGCCTGCCGCCGCGTAGATCTTGGTGGGCTTGGCAAAGTCGTAGCCTTGACCCGGCTTGATGCTAACAAGTGCCGCCACGGCCCCGCGGATCCACCCCGCGGCGTCGGCTGGTGGCACAACCCCGCCGAAGTGCACGGCCCCGGGCACGGTCTCGGTGGCAAGGGCAGACAGGTGGTCTTCGTCGGCGCCCTGGCCAAAGAACCTCAGCTCGGCGTTGGGGAACCGCTCGCGGACAAGCGGCAGCGCGCGGATAAAGATGTCCGCTCCCTGCCATTCGCTCATGGTTCCCGTGTAGACAAAGTACGGGTTCGCGGTGGTAGCCACAGTGCCGTCCGGACGGAACACGCCGGTATCCACGCCGTTGCCGACCACCTCGATCCTGCCGGCGGGCACGTTGAAATGGGCCACCTGGGTTGCCACCGGCTCGGAGACGGCAATAACCTTCGCCGCACGGCGAAGCACCCTCCCCTCGACGGCGCCCATGACCTTCTTCACGATGGAAGGCACCTGCATGGCAGAAAGCGCCTCGGTCCACACATCGGCAGCGTAGTAAACATAAGGGCGCTTCCGCAGCAGCGAGGACAGCGCCACTGCCACACCTGTGGTGGGCGGCGGCTCGGAAACAACGACGTCGGCACGCGCGGCAAGGAGCCTGAAGAAGGCGGGGACATCAAAGCTGAGGTACTGGACGTAACCGCGGACGTTGCCGCCGGAGTCACGCAGCACGGGCCACCGGCTGAGCCCGTAGGTGGGCTTGAACGGTCTGCTCCCCCGTGGCGGCTTGGTCGTGATGACCTGGACTTCTGCGCCCTGTTCGACGAGTCCGTCAACCAGGGCTCTCAAGCGGAAGGCCGCCGCCCCCACTTCAGGCGTGAAAAGCCTTGTGGCGACGACGACCTTCAACGGTTTGTGTGCTGCCACTAAGAGAGCATCCTCACGGGCTGTCCTGTGCGGGAAGATTCCAGCACGGCCTCGGCCACAACGAGCGTGTCTTGCCCTTCGGCCATGGTCACCACGTCGTTGCGCAATCCGAGCACGGCGTCGCGGAAGGCTTCGTGTTCGGTGCGCAGCGGCTCCGGCTTGGGGATGGCCAAGCGGGTGACGTTGCCCTCGGAGACTCCGCGGAACGCTCCGATGGAGTCCCATTCGGTGGCGATGGTGCCGTTTTCGTAGAACGTGAGGTCGGCGGTGACGGTGTCCGCCACAAACGCACCCTTTTCACCGGTGACGATGGTGAGGCGTTCCTTCATGGGTGAAAGCCAGTTCACCAGGTGGTTGGTGATGATGCCGTTGGCGAGCTTGCCGGTGGCAGCAACCATGTCCTCGTGCGGGCGCCCGCTGCGCGTGGTGGTCTGGGCAAAGATCGAGGCAAACCGGCTCTGCGCCAGCCAAGCGGTCAGGTCGATGTCGTGCGTACCCAGGTCCTTGACCACGCCCACGTCGGCAATGCGCGAAGGGAACGGGCCCTGCCGCCGGGTGGCGATCTGATAGACCTCGCCCAGTTCGCCGTCGGCGATGCGCTTGCGCAGCGACTGCAGCGCCGGGTTGAAGCGCTCAATGTGTCCGACGGCGCCGACAAGGCCCTTGGCGGCGAATGCCTCAACGAGGCGCTGCCCGGCGGGGACGCTGGCGGCGATGGGCTTCTCCACGAGGGTGTGGATTCCCGCCTCCGCCAAAGCCAGCCCGACTTCCTCGTGCATGCCGGTGGGCACGGCCGCTACGGCCATGTCGATGCCGGCCGCAATCAGTTCCTCGACACCTGACAACACGGGCAGTTCCCTGGCCACGCCGTGCGGGTCGCCAAAGGCGTCGGCCACGGCGAAGAGCTCGACGCCGTCGACCTCGCGGATGACGCGGGCATGGTGGCGGCCCATCATGCCCAGTCCGATGAGTCCTACGCGCAAGTTCGCCACGATCTAGGCACCTGCCTTCATGATGGTGTTGACGGCGGAGACGATGCGTTCCAGGTGGTCCTGGGTCAGCGACGGGTGGACCGGCAGCGAGAGCACTTCCTTGGCCGCGATCTCCGTGTTCGGCAGGTCTTCCGTGCGGTTGAAGGAGGGCAGGCGGTGGTTCGGGACCGGGTAGTAGACGCCGGAGCCGATGTTGAACTCGCTGCGCAGCTTCTCGTGCAGTTCGTCACGGCCCTCGGGTACGCGGATCGTGTATTGGTGGTAGACGTGCTCGGCACCATCGGCGACCTTCGGCGTCCCCACGCCTTCGAGGTTGGCCGTCAGGAACGCGGCGTTCTCCTGGCGCTTCTTGGTCCAGGCCTCGATCTTTGTCAGCTGCACCCGGCCGATGGCGGCGTGCAGGTCCGTCATACGGTTGTTGAAGCCCACCAGTTCGTTTTCGTACTGCTTTTCCATGCCCTGGTTGCGCAGCAGGCGCATGTTGCGCTCCACTGTCGCATCCGAGGTGGAGACCATGCCGCCCTCCCCGGAGGTCATGTTCTTTGTAGGGTACAGGCTGAACATGCCGAACTTGCCGAAGGTGCCGACTTTTTTGCCGTTCAGAGCGGCGCCGTGGGCCTGGGCCGCGTCCTCGTACAGGTCGATGTTGTGCTTGTCGCACAGTGCGGCGAACGCGTCTGCGGCAAACGGGTGCCCGTACAAGTGAACAGGCATGATGCCCTTGGTCTTGTCCGTGATGAGCGACTCCACGTGGGCCACATCGAGAGAGTAGTAGTCCAGCTCGATGTCGGCAAACACGGGGGTGGCCCCCGCCAAGGCCACCGAGTTGCCGGTGGCGGCAAAGGTGAACGAGGGCACGATGACCTCATCGCCTCGGCCGACCCCGCTGGCCAGCAGGCCCAAGTGCAGGCCGGAGGTGCCCGAGTTCACGGCAACGCTGGCGCGGCCGTCAAGGAGAACCTTGGAGAACTCGAGCTCAAAGTTGGCCACCTCCTTGCCTTGGGCCAACATGCCGGAGGCCATGACGGCGTCGACCGCTGCCCGTTCCTCGTCGCCAATGATCGGTTTTGCTGCGGGAATGAAGTCCTGGCTCATGCGTTGTCCTCTGCCTCTTTCAGGGAGTTTGAATCCTCTATGTATCTTGCTCCAGTTTCAGGGCAAACCCAAAAACCGTCCTCCAGCTTCAACGGAAATCCGGCCTTCCCGACCCAGCCCAGGCGACGGGCTGGTACGCCGGCCATCAGGGCAAAGGCGGGAACATCCTTCGTCACCACTGAACCGGCCGCGATGGTGGACCACCGGCCAATTGTTACGGGAGCTATGCAAACTGCCCGAGCACCAATGGCTGCACCGTCTTCGATGGTGACGCCAACCGGTTCCCAGTCGTGGGCACTTTTCAGTGATCCATCGGGGCTGACGGCGCGCGGGTAGGTGTCATTGGTCAGCACGACGGCCGGTCCGATGAAAACACCATGGCCCAAGACTGCCGGTTCATACACCAAGGCGTAGTTTTGGATCTTGGAGTTGTCGCCGACGCGCACGCCGGTTCCAACATAGGCCCCTCGTCCAACGATGCAGTTCTCACCAAGCACGGCTTCTTCGCGAACTTGGGCCAAATGCCAAATCTTGGTGCCTTCGCCGATCGCGGCTTGATCCGACACGTCGGCGCTGGGTGCTACATAACTCATGCTGTTTCTCCTGACTCGGCCCGTGTGGCGGGCGAATTGGGTTTTCTAGGCCTTGCCGATGACGCGATAGGTAACGCCGTCCCACTGCTCGGCCGAGCTGACCCTGCGCCCGTCGATGAATGCCTTGACCCCCGGCAGGTCCGCTGGCGTCAACTCACGGTACTCGGCGTGGTCGGCCTGCACCACGGCAGCGTCAACGGCCTCGCCCAGGTGGTACGGGGCAAAGCCGAGCTTTTCCAGCTCGGCATCGGTGTACAGGGGGTCCTGCACCATGGCTGTGCCGCCGCGGCGGGTGATGGCTTCCACGGCGTCGAAGACACCCGAGAACGCGGTTTCCTTCACGCCGCCTCGGTAGGCGGCACCCAGCACCACCACGCGTGCTCCGGTGAGGTCGCCATAGGCGCCTTCGAGCAGTCCGATGGTGTAGTCGGGCATGTCTGCGTTGGCTGCGCGGGCAGCACGGACCACAGTGGCGTCAGGATCGTTCCACAGGTACAGGCGCGGGTAGACGGGGATGCAGTGTCCGCCGACGGCGATGCCTGGCTGGTGGATGTGACTGAAGGGCTGGGAGTTGGAGGCCGCGATGACTTGGTAGATGTCGATGCCGGTTTTGGCAGCAAAACGGGCAAACTGGTTTGCAAGGCCAATGTTGACATCGCGGTACGTGGTTTCGGCCAGCTTGGCCAGCTCGGAAGCTTCAGCCGAGCCCAAGTCCCAGACACCATTGGGGCGGTTCAGGTCGGGGCGGTCGTCGAAGTCCAGAACGGACTCGTAGAATTCCGTCGCCTTGGCTGCCCCGGCAACAGACAGCCCGCCAATGAGCTTGGGGTACTTGCGCAGATCCGCAAAGACGCGGCCGGTGAGAACGCGTTCAGGGGAGAACACCAGGTGGAAGTCCTTGCCCTCAACCAGGCCGGAGGCGGCCTCCAGTGCGGGCTTCCAGCGGCTGCGTGTGGTTCCGACCGGCAGCGTTGTCTCATAGGAGACAAGCGTGCCTGCCGTCAGGTGCTTGCCCAGTTCGGCCGTGGCGCCATCCATCCACCCAAAGTCGGGCTTGGCCTCGGAGTCAACGAACAAGGGCACCACCAGCACCACTGCGTCGGCACCGGGGACCGCTTGGGAATAGTCCGTCGTGGCGCGCAGCTTGCCAGCTGGCACCAGCTCGGAAAGCTTCTCCTGCAGGTGCGCTTCGCCGGGGAAGGGTTCCTTGCCTGCGTTGACCAGGTCAACTACGGTCGCGTTGACGTCGACCCCGACAACCTCGTGCCCCTTGGAAGCAAACTGAACTGCCAATGGCAGCCCGATCTTACCGAGTGCGATAACTGCAATCTTCACGTTTTAGTAGCCTTTTCTTTATAGCTTTGGTGACGGACCGGAGCATGCTTCCACCGGCAGTTGTCCACTAGAATATCGGCCTTTGGGCCGCCTGCGCTTCAGGTGAGAGCAAAACCACGCCGCAGGCAGCAACAAGGCGACTCCTGCAGGTCCACTCTGCGCCACCAACACGCCGTCACCAACACGCCGTGACCCGGTACAGCTTCGCAGCCCCTTCCTGGTCAACCAACTCCACTGTCCCGGAGCCGGCCAAATTCTGAAGTCCGCCAAAATCTTTGCTGTCGGGATGATTCAGCAGGTACTGTTCGCCAAAATCAAGCACGTACTTTACGTTGAGCTCCCTAACGGCATTGCACACTGCAGGGTCCGAATTTGCGGTGTTGAGTTTTTCCTCCACCAGCACTTCGGCAGGAGTGCCGTGCTGGGAAAGGTGGTAGCGAAGCACCTTTCGGTCTGCGAAGGCGTAGACAAGACCGGAGCCGTTCCATGGGTTGCCTGCTATGACGGCATTTGCCGGCACTTCGCTGTCAATCCGTGCCAGCAGCTTGTACTCGTCGTCGGAGAGGATGGACGAGCCTGTGTCCCGTTCATAGAACACCTTTTGTGCACCGATGTAGTTCCGGATGGTGCCCACCTGCGTGCCAAGGGCCAGCAAGCCGAACAGGGCCAGCACAACCGCCAAGGCAATGGATTTGGTCCACCAGGAAGTGTTCCGCTGAAGTCTCGATACGGCTGAGAGAACCACTTCAACAACGCGTTTGAATCCGATGGCTGCCAAGACCACGGCAAAGATGGGCAGGTACGCTGCAACGCGGTTCGTGTCCGCGTACCAGACTCCTGTCAGGAAAGTCCTAATAAAGCCTCGGTCCAAAGACGCATCGGCTATGTACAGCGAGGCGGCCACGGCGTAGCTGAGCAACCACCAAATATGGGTCCGCTTGCCCAGAATCACAGCACCGCCAATAACGGCAAGAATGGAAATCACCCACGTTGCCTCAGTGCCCATGACACCGTTGGCGACCACTTCCCCGATGGCCCCCGGCACGTTGGTGTGGGGCGTCCATCCGCTGTAATCGTCGGGGCGAAGCCTCAGCCACAACAGCAAGCCAAGGGCCAGACCGGCCACGCTTGCGGCCGCAACCACTGCGTATTTTCGGATTGGTGCCTTGTCCTTCGCCAACGCTTTCACGTGGAGTCCCACTGCCCAAAGAATCATGGGCGCGCCGAAGGCCAGCAGGGCGCCGAGGGCGCTCATGTGGGAAAACGCCAGCCCGGGAATCATGATCACGGTCGTGGCCCACAGCCGCAAGGGCCGTTCCCGCTGGTCGGAGAGCTTGCACAGCAAAATGACGATGGCCAAGGCGGCCGGCACAACACTGATGGAGAGCAGGTTGGGGAACAGCGGACCCCAGACCAGCAGCAGGAACGGGAAGGCGACCAGACCGGCGGAGGCAACGCCCGCCGCCATGAGCGCAACCGGTTTGGGCCCTGCCACCACCCGTGTGAGAAAAATAATCGAAATGGGCCAAATGAGCGCAGCAACGCACATGTTGACGGCGTTTTCCGCCACAGCAATGGGGGTTCCCGTGAGTTGGACAAGCAACGCGGCAAGGTCGTGCCAGACGGCAGGATAAACGGCCCCCAGCCCGTGTCCGCCGGCCATCTGGCCCAGCGTGAGCGTGGACCCGTCGCCGGTGTCCAAAATATGCCGAACGGCATTGAGCTGAAAGACGTTGTCGTAGCGTTGGGAGATGTTGTCCGGGGCCCCCACCAATTGCATGAAGCGCCGGGCAATGAGCAATGCTCCGGCCGCGACACCCACCACCATGGCCCCCAAAGTCAGCCAGGAATCGCGGTGAAAACCGGCCCTGTTGGTGCTCTTTTGGCGGAAGTCGGTAATCAGCCATGCCACCAAACAGGCGACGACAGCCAGGACCACAACTGCCCAGATATTCCAACCAACGCCCACAAACGAGGCACCGACAGCTGCAACCCCTACCAGGGATAGTGACAGCACCGGGGCCAGGCCCAGCACGGAAACACGCCGAAAGCCAAGCGCATACGCCAGGGCGCCGCCTGGAATGAGCACCAGGGCAATACATACCAGCATGACTGGCACTGTTGTCCACCAGGACACGATTTCCTCCAAGGTTAAAGGCGGGCGCACGTTGTGCCGGGGTTGCGCCCCGGTTGAGGTTTCCCCCGCTTCACAAGCTGTCGGGCAATATTAAGGGCCGTTGCCAACTACTAGCTTCGAAGCTTGGCAATGACCTCGGCAACGGGAGCGTCCATGACGGCGTGTCCTTGCTGCATCAAAATGCCCCGGTCGCAAACCTTGGCCACAACGTCCAAATCGTGGCTGACCACAATCAGTGTCTTGCCGGCTGCGTGGAGTTCCTTGATTTTTGCCAGGCACTTCTTTTGGAAGGGTTCGTCGCCCACCGCAAGAATTTCGTCAATGAGAAAGACATCGGGATCTGTGTGGACTGCCACGGAAAATGCCAAACGCAAGTACATTCCGGAAGAGTAGAACTTCACTTCCGTGTCAATGAACTCTTCGATTTCGGAGAAGGCGACGATGGAGTCGAAAGCCGCATCGATCTCCTCCTTGCTCATGCCGAGGATCGCGCCGTTGAGGTAGACGTTGTCCCTGCCGCTGAGGTCGGGGTGAAAGCCTGCTCCGACCTCGATCAGCCCTGCCACCCGTCCCCGCGTGGCAACGCTTCCCGTGTCGGGAAGCATCACGCCGGAGATGTGTTTGAGGAGAGTGGATTTTCCTGATCCGTTCAGGCCCAGCAAGGCCACTGACTCCCCCGTTGCAATATCCAAGGTGATGCCGTCCAAAGCATAGAATTTCTTGGACAGGTCGCCTTTGCGGCCCTTCATGATCCACACAAAAGCTTCTTTGAGCGAACGGGTGTGGCGCAGCACAAACTTCTTGCTGATGTCCTTGATTTCGATTGAATTAGTGGTCATTAGAGCTCCTGCGCGAAGCGGCCCTCGAGCCGCCGAAAGACCAACTGCCCAAGGATGAGCACTGTCAGGGAAATAGCCATGCCCACCGGAATCCACAGTGAGAGCAGGTTTGGCACCAAGGCCACTGTTTCGACCGTGGTGGGATACCAAAATGCCAGGTGGAAGCTCTCCACCGCCACCGTCAAAGGGTTGAGCTGGTACAGGGCAAACCAGGTGGGACCAACTTTGTTGTGGACCATTTCCCACGAATACAGGACCGGGGATGCCCACGTGGCGACGAGCAGGAGCATATCCACAAAGTTCTCGGCGTCGCGGAAGTACACGTTGACGGCACCGAAGAAAAGGCCCAGCCCGGTTGCCAGCAGCCCCACCATGACGAAGGCGGCCACGGCCACCCCAATCTCAAGGAATCCCGGGCGCCAGCCGTTGAGCACGCAAACGAAGGCAAGGATCAGCACCTGGGGCAGGAAATGCACGGCCGAAACCCACACGGAGGCCACCGGAAACAGCTGGCGTGGCAGGTAGATCTTTTGGATGAGCCCTGAATTTCCCACCACTGAACGTGCAGCATTGCCCAAGGCTTCGGTGAAGAAGTTGATCAGGGCTATGCCGGAAAACAGGTAGATGGCATAGTTTGGCATCCCCGACCTGTTGGTGGGGCTCTGCTCCAAACCCAGAAACACGCCCAGGGCAATGTAAAACACAACAAATTGCATGCCAGGCTTCACGTAGGACCAGAGAATTCCCAGCACCGAACCGCGATAGCGTACCTTCAGTTCCTTCTGAACCAGCAGGTTCAAAAGGTAGCGGGACCGGAATATATCCAGCAGGCCGCTGCCATGCCCCGGGCTGGTCAGCGGGAGAAGAGCGTTTGAGGTGCCACTTCCCCCCACCTTTACACTCACTTCTCCGAAGCCGTTTTGGCTTCAACAACCACTGCCGGGTTGGCGGCGAACGTCTTTTCCCACGTTTCGGGGGAGGTGAAGTTCGGCAGCTCGTCCTGGTAGGTCTTCGCCAACTCGTCCCATCCACGGAGGAGCTTCTGGTGCAGCCTGACGCTGCGAATCATGTATTTGCGGAACGTCTTGGCGTCGCGCTTGTACCAGGATGCCCCAGCGCCGTCGGAAGCTGAAACCAAGGCGGAATTCAAGCCTGCCAGGCGCCACCAACGAGCATCCATGGCGGGAACAACTGCCTCGGGGAAGTCCACCGAACCGTCGCGCGGGTCGCGGCTTGCACTGAGCACGCCGGACAGTGCCCGCGAAAGGGCAGCAGGCAAGCTGGCCGGAGCGCTGGGAACAATGCCGAATTTCGGCGGCTTGACACGTTTGACCGGCGGGAACTTGCTCAGGTCCTTGCTGACCTGGGCATCGGAGAAAGTGCTGCGAACACGACGGATCTCAGGGAGTTTCGTGCCGATGTTGCGATGCAGGTGAGCCGGGCCTTCGAGCAGGTCTTCAAGGGCCTGAAGGCGAAGTTCAACAGCCGAGTACTGCATGGAGAGCAAGTGGCGGACGTCCACCATGAGGCTCTCGAGCGGCATCCGGCC
This sequence comes from Arthrobacter sp. H35-D1, assembly GCF_030063185.1. Lineage (GTDB taxonomy): Bacteria > Actinomycetota > Actinomycetes > Actinomycetales > Micrococcaceae > Specibacter. The sequence goes on along the minus strand of NZ_JASISP010000004.1, from coordinate 18,422 downwards.
GCCACGGCTGTACGGGGAATACAGCATGGTGGCCAACCAACGGTTGCGCTGGTGGAAGTAGGCCTGCCAGTCGATCGTGTCGTCTTTTTCAGTCCACGGCATGTGCCACACGGCTGCGCCGGGCAAGGTGACGGTGGCGTAGCCGGCAGCCTTGGCACGAATGCCGTATTCCACGTCGTCCCACTTGATGAAGACGGGAAGGGCCAACCCGATTTCCTTGATGATGGAGGTCGGGATCAGGCACATCCACCAGCCGTTGTAGTCAACGTCGATGCGGCGGTGCATCCACGGCGTGGTGCGCAGGTTGCTGGCACCGAAATCGTGGACTTCTTCGCTGTCTCCCGAGGCTTCGTAGCGGAAGCGGTATTCATTGATGGTTTCACCAAAGTTGTGGACCACTGCACGTTCGTACAGGTTGAACATGTGTCCGCCCACAATGGTGGGCTTGCGGGTGAAGTCGGCAAACTGGACGGCACGCAGGATGCCTTCGGTCTCAATCAGGACGTCGTCGTCGAGCAGCATCACGTACTTGCTCTTGCCTGCCTTGACGGTCTCCTGCATGCCGCGGGCGAAGCCGCCGGAGCCGCCAAGGTTTGCTTGTTCAACGAGCTTGAAGCGTTCGCCAAGATTGGCTGCCGCTTCTTCGAAGCCAGCTTCATCGCGAACACGCTGGTTCCCCTGGTCGGTGACGATCAAGGTGTCCAGCACGGCCGTGAGATCCGGTGACTCTGCGAAGGTCCGCAGGTGCTTCACACAAAAATCAGGTCGGTTGAACGTTGTCACGCCTACCGAAAGTGTTCCTGCCTCGAAGCCTTCAGGCCGTGGCACCGACCATTCGGCCCGCGTCATGGTGGTTGCTTCCTCGCCTGTTGCAAGGTCGAACCAGTACCAGCCGCCGTCGGCAAAGTTCATGATGGACAGGTCAATGGTGACCGATGCATCCTTGGTGAGCTTCAGGCTCTCAACCCGGTTGGCCGTGCCGCGCGGAGTCGAGCGGTACACGATGACTGTCGCATCGCCGTCGGCCTCCACCGTCAGCCGAACCTTTTCAACCGCGGTGTGGGCGCGCCAGTAGCTCGCCGGGAATGCGTTGAAGTAGGTGCCCAGCGACACCCTGCTGAACGCCGGCAGGCGCAAGGCGCGGCGGTCCTGAATGTAGTCGGTGCGCTGGCGCGATCCGGAGGAACTCGATGCAGGCGAAAAGGCCGTGTTGCCGGCACCCGGCTTGGACTCACCTGTCTTCGTCGCCAGTTCGTCGGTGGAAACCACGCGCTGGGCGGCGTTGAAGTCAACGTACAACGGAAGGGTGTCGGTGTCGCCGTCGGTCGGGAAGACCACCCTGTGGATGGTCTTCCAAACCGTTGCCTCGATCGGAGCGTCGGTTTTCTTGGTCTTCGTTGCTTCGCTCACGCGTCTACTCCTCCGCTTTGCAGCTTCGCCCCGCCGGTGAAGTGCGGTTTGATCTTGTTGTCGTACATGTTCAGGGCAGAACCGATGGCCATGTGCATGTCCAGATACTTGTAGGTGCCCAGCCGTCCGCCGAACAGCACGTCCTGCTCCCCGCGGGCCAGGTCGCGGTAGGCGAGCAGCTTGCTGCGGTCATCGGAAGTGTTGACGGGGTAGTACGGCTCGTCGCCCTTTTCGGCGAAGCGCGAGAACTCGCGCATGATCACGGTGGCGTCCTTGGTGTAGCTGCGCTCCGGGTGGAAATGGCGGAACTCGTGGATGCGCGTGTACGGCACGTCCTCGTCCGGGTAGTTCATGACCGCACATCCCTGGAAGTCCTCGATCGGCAGCACTTCCTGCTCCAGATCGATGGTGCGCCAGGAAAGGTCGCCCTCGGCGTAGTCGAAGTAGCGGTCCACGGGGCCCGTGTAGATGACCGGGACCTGGCCGGCCACAGCCTTGCGGCCGTAGACGCCGTCGTCAAAGAAGTCGGTGTTCAGCACCACTTCAATGTTCGGGTGGTCCGCCATGCGCTCAATCCAGGCGGTGTAGCCGTCAACCGGCAGCCCTTCGTGGGTGTCGCTGAAGTAGCGGTTGTCGTAGTTGTACCGCACAGGCAGCCGGGAAATAATCTCCGCCGGCAGGTTCTTCGGGTCCGTCTGCCACTGCTTGCCGGTGTAGTGCTTGATGAACGCCTCGTAGAGGGGGCGGCCAATGAGCTGGATACCCTTGTCGTTCAAGTTCTCCGGATCGGTGCCGGCGAGCTCGCCTGCCTGCTCCTGGATCAATGCACGAGCCTCGCCCGGCCCCATGGAGGAGCGGAAGAACTGGTTGATGGTGCCCAGGTTGATGGGCATTTGGTACACTTCGCCCTTGTGGGAGGTGTAGACCTTGTGCTGGTAGTTGGTGAACGCGGTGAAGCGGTTCACGTACTCCCACACGCGTTCGTTGGAGGTATGGAACAGGTGCGCGCCATAGCGGTGCACCTCAATGCCCGTCTCGGCTTCGTTCTCGCTGTACGCGTTGCCGCCGATGTGGTGGCGGCGGTCCAGTACGGCCACCTTCAGGCCCAATTCGGTGGCGGCCCGTTCTGCAATGGTTAGGCCAAAGAAACCCGAACCGACGACGACTAGGTCAGCGTTCACAAACTCTCCTGCGGTGCTTGGTAGCGATTTATGGGCACAGCAGTGCCGTGGTCTTTCCTCACTAGGTTACCTGACCGTTATACGCACTCCCCTCCATGGTGGTAATCCTCACACCATGTTGGCAGCTTGTCGGCCGCTTTCCTTCCTCCACAAGGGGTCCTGGACAGGCGTTCATTGACAAAGTACGACGCCGGTCCCCACCAACGATGCACCCCGCCTAGGCTCGGAAACAGACACCAGCGGGGACCGGGTTGGGCGTGATGCTTGGGTTGGGTGCCTGGGTTGCGAGCCGGGAGGAGGAGGTGCCATGTTGCTTGAAGTCACGGTCGTGGCAGGGCCCGGTGCCGGAAACGGAGGGGGAAGCGGAGGCGGGGACGGGGCAGTCTTGACTGCTGCACCATTCCCTTGGGCCGAACTCAGCATCGCCTGGCCGTCCGGGGTGCCGCAAACAAGTTGTTCGGGCCTGTCCCTGCACCAAGCTCTGGCCCAGCGCTGGCCCGGCTTGTCCTTTACCGTCTCAGGCGAGCCCCTCGAAGCGTTGCAAGCGGGCATCGTTCCCCTTGTCAATGGCGCCGTCTTGGTGGCCTGGCCGGACAGGCAGCCGGCACGGGCCGTCTTCCAAGATCGTGACGGGGCCATCGCAGCGGTGTTGTCCGTTTGCTCCGGACCCGGGGCAGGGGCCGTCTTTGCACTGCATCGCGGCAGCTACACTTTGGGCCGGGGCCAGTGCCGCATCCGGGTCGCCGACCCATCCCTGTCGCGGCACCACGGCACCCTGGTGGTGGGTGCGCATGAGATCACATTGAGTGCTGCTGTTGGATCCAGCGGATTCAGTCTCCGTTCCCGGAATTCTTCCCCGACCGCTAGCGCCGAGCGCGTCAAGGGCACAGTGGTTCTTGAGGTGGGCCACGTGGTTGCCTGCGGAAGCAGCACCCTTGAGCTTCGTTTCAATGATCCTGTCCTGCCCGTGTCCGGTGCCGGGCCGCGCTTGCTGGATTCCGCAGCGTTGGGTGCCCTGTCCGTACCGAACACCACCGGTTCCACGCGCAACCGTGCCGCCATGGCTGTTGCCGGTTGCCTCCCGCTGTTGTTGGGCTTGGGGCTGGCGCTACTGACGGGTTCGTGGATGTTTCTGGCCTTTGCTGCCATGGGCGCCATGGCAGTGCTGGTTCCCTTGTTCGGCGGCCTCAAGCGGCGCAGGACGTTCCGTTCGGCCGTCGAAGCTGCAGCATGGCAGGACGCCAGTCGACGTTTTCGCACCTTCCCCGATGCCGGAACCTTGATGGTTGCCGCCCGGGCCGGGCCGGGGCCTCCCTGGCCAGCGCCCTCCGGCGCACAGGCCGCGCTGCGCCTTGGCACGGCCACCCAGGCGGCCGCCATTGAGGTGGCACCGGCTGATGCGGGCTTCTCGGCGCCCCAGCTGCAGGGGCTTCCCCTGTGCGTCGGTTTGACGAACGAACCGGTCACGGTCTCCGGGCCTGCTCGTGCCGTGGTGGCAACGTTGAACTATGTTCTGATGCAATTGGATGCCGCCGCCATCCCTGCAGTCCTGCTGGGCCCGGCAGAGACCGTTCCGCTGGCAGCCAGGTTTCTGCCGCGCACTCTTCTCGCCACATCCGCTGCTGCCGCCTCACACGCCTTGGCCAGTCTGCGCGGCCCGGCAGGCGACGGCACTGAAACTCATCCGGCCGTGTTGCTGCTTGTTGATGAGCCCGCCGCTGCCTGGCTCGACACGAATCCGGGACTGCGGGTGGTGCACTTCGCGGTGCGTGCCCCCGACGGCCCCGGCACGAACACAGGGACTATCCAGGCCCGGCTTTCACGGCCTGTTTCGGACCCGTCCGGCAGCGGGTTCCCCTCCGGGGTTCCGTCCGGAGGGTGCGCGGCGGCAGCGCCACCACGCACTGCCGCCCACCGACGCGGGGCCGCGACCACACCGGCCACTGTGGAGCTGCGTACTGCCGGAAATCGCTTGGTGGGATCTTGTGCCGGCCGAGAGTTTGTCCCCGATGGTGTGCCGCCCACAGTATTTGATGCCTATGCCCGCCGTCGTGCTTTGTCCGTTGCGGGACAGCCACGCCCGGGGAGCGGCTCCCGGACCGGACAGCACGGCGACCCCGGGTTCGCCAGCAAAGCAGAACCTGCCGTGCAAGGCGACCTGGCGCCCAATTCCCTGCCACTTGCTGAACTGTGCACAGTTGATTCCCTCATGCTGCAATGGCAGCTCTCGAGCGGAGGTCCGCTGCTCCCCATCCCTCTTGGACAGTCGACGGCAGGCCCCGTCATGTTCGATTTTCGCCGGGACGGCCCTCATCTCTTGCTTGGCGGCACCACCGGATCGGGAAAGTCCGAACTCTTGCGTACCCTCGCAGGCAGCCTGGCCGCCGCGCACTCCCCCGCAGACCTGCAATTTGTGTTCATCGATTTCAAGGGCGGGGCAGGCTTGGGCTCCTTGTGCAGGCTCCCGCACACCACTTCGCTCATCACCGACTTGGGCGGCGAGGGGATGGAGCGCACCTTGGCCTCGCTGCGGGCCGAACTCCACCGTCGCGAAGCTGCGCTTGCCGCCCTCGAAGCTGCAGACAGCGACTCCTACCGCTCCGCTGCTCGACACCGCGTGCAGCCGTCCGGCCAGGACGGCCATGCCATGACCCACTTGGTGGTGGTCATTGATGAGTTCAGGGTGCTCGTGGACCAGTTCCCCGATGCCATGGCCGAACTCATGCGCATTGCCGCCGTCGGCCGTTCGCTGGGCATCCACCTGGTCATGGCCACGCAACGGCCGCAAGGCGCCTTGAACGCCGACATCCGTGCCAATGTAACAAGTTCCATTTGTCTGCGCGTGCAATCCCCTTTCGACTCCACGGATGTCATAGGCACCGGCGTTGCCGCAACCATCAGCGTCACCGTCCCGGGCCGGGCCTACATCAGCAAGGCAGGTGCACCACCGCAGGAGTTCCAAAGTGCCACACTGCGCCTGTCTGTTGCGGACTCCGGGCTGATCCCCGTGGTGGAGGATGCCCGTGAACACTTGGCAGCCACCCCCGCCCATGAGGCAGCGCGGGGAGCCTTTGCAAGTGACGTGGGCGCCCTCGCCAAGCTCATGGCGGAAGCGTGGGAACGCTGCAGCGCCGCCGATCCCAACCGTCGCGCAGCCCCTGCCGTTGTCGCCGCCGGGCTGCCGGCGGAGGTGGAGCTGTGCAACCCGCCCGGCAAAGTATCCCTGCTGCTGGGGCTGGTGGACGTTCCGCACCGCCAGTCGGTGGAGCCGCTGTTGTGGAATCCTGAGCTGAATGCGCACCTCGCCTGCGTTGGCACGCCTGCGGAAACCTCATGCGCCGTGGCCTTGGTCGCCGGCCAGCTCCTGGCAGCCAACGACGCAGCCACCAACGACGCAGCCACCGGCGCTGCAGGTGCAGCTGGCGGTTCCGTGCCGCGGCTGCTGTATCTGCTGGACGGGGACGGCTCGCTGGGCAGTTTCTCGGGAAGCCCCTGGGTGGGCGGGTGTGTGGGACCGAACCAGCTGCGAACTGCAGCACACCTGGTCCAGCGGTTGGGGCAGGCCGCCGCAGGCAGCACGCAAACCCTTGTCCTGTGCATATCCGACTGGGGCCGCTGGGCTGCCGCACTCCGTGCCAGTCCTTGGCACGAAACCGAGGACAGCATTGCCGCGCTGGTCCGCTTCGGCTGTCCAAACCTGGTGGCGGTCATGGGCGGTGGCCGTGAGCTGTTGACGGCCACCTTCCTGCCGTCGGTCCCCAACCGGATCTTCCTGCCGTATGGGGCAAGTTCCGAATCGACCATGCTGTGGCCTCGACTGCCGGGCTTCAAACCCCTCCACGGGCGGGGCGCCGTAGCCGGCCCGGTCAATCCCGTGGTTTCAGCCGGAGGGGCTGAGCAGCTGCATATTGCGCAGCTCGGAAATTCTCCGTCGCCACCACCCTGCGCAGCTGCAACGCGCGGGGGCGCAGCCGCGCCGAAACGCAGTGTCGCGGGCACCGAAAACTGCGCTGCCGCCACCCTCCTCGTCACAGGTTTGCCGGAATCGGTCTCCATGGTGCAAATGCACGAGGCTGTTTCGGGGGAGCTGCCGGCACCCGGCAGCCGGGACCGCTGCGAAACAACGCTGGTGGTTGGGCTGGGCGGAGACGGACGCCAGCCTGTGCGGGTCGCGCTGGCTCCCGGAACCGTGTTTCCCGTGCTCGGCAGTCCGGGAAGCGGGAAATCAAGTTTCCTCCACGCGCTGGAGCAATTGAACTGTGGCTCCGTCCGCGCCGTGCGCCAAACCGGCCACGATCCCGGGACGCTCTTTCTGGACGACGCCGCATCACTGACGTCCCTGCAGTTGCAGCAAGCACGGGACGGCTTGGCGGCAGGTATGGTGCTGGTGGTCGCATTCTCCTGGCCGGGACCGGCACTGTCCAGCTTGCCGCTGGAGTGGGGCCTGCGAACGGCACAACAAGGCGTTGTCCTCAGACCCCAACGCAGCGGCGATGGCGAGCTTTTTGGCGTGCGGCTGGACACGGCAGGGGCCGAACCGCTGGGCCGCGGAGTGCTGCTGGACAGGGGCCCGCGCTCGTGGTTTCAGTTCCCGCTGCCCGAGACTGGCCCTGCGGGCCACACGGGCGACACAGGCCATACAGCGCTCCGACGTCCCGGACCATGAAGGGCTCGGCCAAAGGGCCTACACCACTTTGTCGCTGGCTCCGGCGCGCAGTGAGAAGGCCACCACGTTCGGGGTGAACAGGAAAAACACCACGGCCATCGGCGGCAGCAACAGCGCCAGCCCCAGCAGCAGGTTTCCTTCGAGCAACATCGGCGTGGCAATTGCCACCATCAGCAGCTGCCACACAAACGCCGCCGACCGCGTCCACCGGAATCCCTTGAAGGCATTGACCGCCACGGCACCCAATGCCGCAGCCAGCCCCAAGAGCAACACGGAAAGGAAAATGGCGCTAGCCAGGGAGAACACCGGTTGGGTGAACATCGCAACGACCGACCCTACGCCGACCACCCCCAGCGCGAGAGCTTCCAGGCCCACCACGCCAGCCACCACAAAAACGCCTGTCGGTCGCTTCACGTCGTCGGTCCCGGCGATTGTTTCCGCCGCTCCGTCGTCCTCGGAAGGGGGCGTTTCAGCTGGATTTTGGGGATTGTTTTGCACAACAGCACCTTATCGGAGATTGCTGTCTAGCAGCCAAGACGCCCTGAGTCACTGTGATTTATCGCTCAGGCCGCACAGCGGATTTTCCTTCCGAACCTCTTGTTTACGCCGTGTGAACATGCCATTCTTAACTCAGTGACCAACAGGGGCCCATACAGGGCCCTTTCTTATGCGGCCAATGTGAATTTTTTCACAAGTGTCTCGTGTTCTAAAAGGAGTGAGTGATCAGCATGGACTGGCGTAGTCGCGCAGCCTGCCTCGACAAAGACCCGGAATTGTTTTTCCCGGTTGGAAACACGGGCCCGGCCTTGCTGCAAATCGAGGAAGCAAAGAGCGTATGCCGTCGCTGTCCCGTGATCGACACCTGCTTGAAGTGGGCCATTGAATCCGGGCAGGACGCAGGGGTTTGGGGTGGCTTGAGCGAGGATGAACGCCGCGCCATGAAGCGTCGCGCTGCCCGCGCTCGACGCGCCAGCTAGCTTTTCGCACCAACTGGCCCGCAGCAGCGGCCGGACCATTGTTGGCAATGGTCTTCGGTCCGCGCTGCGGGCCAGTTGCGTTTAATTTCAAGGCGGGCAGTTCTCAATACCGGACTCAGTGCCGGCTGATCAACGCCATTTGCAGTTCGACGACGGTTCCGCCGCCCGCCCGCGGGGACCAGTCAATGGTGCCGCCAAGTTCACTGGTGACAAGGGTCCGCACAATTTGCAGGCCCAGGCCCTCGGCGATCTGCCCCTCCGGCAGACCCACGCCGTCGTCGGCAATGGTCACCGTCAAGGCATCGTCCCCCGACTCGTTCTTGTAACGGTGCGCGGTGAGCCACACCGTCCCTTCCCTGTCCTGCAGGCCATGCTCGACGGCGTTCGTCACCAATTCGTTGATCACCAGTGCCAGCGGGGTGGCGAAGTCGCTGGGCAACTCTTCAAACGCTCCCTCGCGTTCGGTGTGCACTCGCTGCGACGGCGAGGCCACTTCGGCCGACAGCCTGAACTGCCTGTCGATGAGCTCATCAAAGTCCACGTTCTGGGCCAGCCCTTGGGACAGCGTCTCGTGCACCAGGGCAATCGTGGACACGCGGCGCATGGCCTGTTCAAGCCCTTGCCGGCCTTCCTCGCTGTGCATGCGTCGAGACTGCATGCGCAGGAGGGCGGCCACGGTTTGGAGGTTGTTCTTCACCCGGTGGTGGATTTCACGGATGGTGGCGTCCTTGGTCACCAGTTCCTGTTCGCGGCGTCGCAGTTCAGAGACGTCGCGGCACAACACCAGGGCACCAAACCGCTCAGTGGCATCACGCAGCGGAATGGCTCGCAGCGACAGGCTGACACCGCGGGACTCAATCTCGGTGCGCCATGGCATCCGCCCGGTGACCACCAACGGCAGGGATTCATCCACCATGCGTCGGTCCTTGAGCAGGGACGTGGTGACTTCGGCCAAGGAACGGCCTTCCAATGATTCACCGTCGCCCAGCCGCCGGAAGGCCGAAACGCCGTTGGGGCTGGCATATTGCACGATCCCGTCAACATCAAGGCGCAGCAGTCCATCGCCCACGCGTGGGGCTCCACGGCGTGAACCGGTGGGCGAGGCAAAGTCGGGCCACAACCCCAAGGTGCCCATTTTCAGCAAGTCGTAGGCGCACTGGCGGTACGTCAGTTCCAGCCGTGAGGGCATGCGTGAACTGGTCAGATCCATGTGCGTGGTGATGACAGCCAGAGTTCGGCCACTGCGGACCATCGGGATCGCCTCAACACGCATCGCCATGTCCGAATTCCAAATTTTCGTCTCATGCGAGCGCTCAATGTTCTGGTTTGTCCACGCTGCCCGGATCAGGGGCGCAAGCTCGGGCTGCACCGAATCCCCCACGAAATCGGAGTGAAACATGGTGTGGGAGGTGGAGGGGCGCACGTGCGCCAAGGCAACGTGGCTCTTGCCGTCGCTGGACGGAAACCACAACACCAGGTCCGCGAACGAGAGATCCGCAATCATCTGCCAGTCCCCCACCAGTAGGTGCAGCCATTCGGCGTCGCCCGGGCACAAGCCCGTGCTTTCCCTGATCATGTCGGCAAAAATTGCCATGCTGGCTCCTCAAAAATGGGTGGCGGTGCCCGCCTGTGGCAGGCGGGCACCGCATAGGCTGTTGCAACTGTGCCGCTGGCACAGCCTCACAAGGCTGTGGCTTTAACGCCGCACGATCGAACGCAAGAGCCTCAATGCTACAGACAACGACGCCATGTCGTCTTGTTCAAGGGCGTTGACTTCGGCAAACATGCGCATGGACCGGGCCAGTTGCTCCTCGTTCTGCGCTTCCCATTCCTCAATCCGTTCCAGCGGGCCGGCGCCGGGGGTGGTGCTGTCCATGACATTGCGCACCATGTCGGCAATGGTCGCATACAGGTCGTCGCGCAAGGCCGCGCGGGCCAGGGCCTGCCACCTGTCCTTGCGCGGCAGCGACGTGATGCGGTCCAGCAACGCGTCCACGCTGTAGCGGTTGTACAGCGCATAATACACACTGGCAACGGCGGCCTGGGGTTGCCCCAGGCCTTCGCTGACCTTGGCCACGTCAAGGAGCGGGAACGTCTCAAAAAGTTCCGCCCAGCGGCGCCCCAGGGTCGTGGGCATGTCGACGGCTTCGGCACGGCCGTACCAGCTGGCGACGCGTTCGGCGTCGACTCCTTGGAGGAAGTCGTCCATGCGAGCACCAAGACTGCCGACCACCGGCCTGAAGCGCTTCACCACATCCTCGATCTCTTGCGCTCCGGTGCCTTCATTGAGCAGCCAGCGCACGGACCGGTCCAGGTGGCGGCGCATGTCCAGCTGGACATCGCACCACTGCCCGGTGGGGAAGCTCGGCGGCAGCTCCCGCAACGCCGAGCGCATGGAGTCCATGTCAAAGATCTCGTGCAGTGCCACAAAGGCCTTGGCAATGGCGACCTCGCTGGCCGAAGTTTCCTCCAAGGCCCGGAAGACGAAGGTGATGCCGCCGAGGTTCACCATGTCATTGGCCACCACGGTGGCAATGATCTCCTTCCGCAGCGGGTGGCTGTCGAGCTCGGCATCGAAACGGTCCGCCACCTGAGCCGGGAAGTAGCGCCGCAACGTCGACTTGAACCACGGGTCGTTGGCCAAGTCGCTCTTGGCCAACGAAGAGGCCAATTCCATCTTGGCGTAGGCCAGCAGCACGGCCAGTTCCGGGGAGGTGAGCCCCTGCCCTGCAGCCACACGTTCCCGCAACACGGCATTGCTGGGCAGCGCCTCCAGCTCGCGGTCAAGGTCGGCGCATTCCTCCAACCAGTCCATGAAGCGCTCGAAGCTGGGACTTGCTTCAACCACGTTCTGGCGGTCATTGAGCAACAGGATGTTTTGCTCAATATTGTCTTCAAGCACCAACTGCCCGATTTCATCTGTCATGGACATCAGGAACTCGGTGCGCTCGGCCGGATCCAGCTTTCCTGCCACGACCATCCTGTCAACGAAGATTTTGATGTTCACTTCATGGTCGGAACAGTCAACGCCGGCTGAATTGTCAATGGCGTCGGTGTTGAGGATGACCCCGTGCAGGGCTGCCTCGACACGGCCTCGCTGGGTCATGCCGAGGTTCCCGCCTTCGCCAATGATCTTCACTCGCAGATCCGCACCGTCCACCCGGATGGAGTCGTTGGTCTTGTCCCCCACATCGGCGTTGGATTCGGTGCTGGCCTTGATGTAGGTGCCGATGCCACCGTTGTACAGCAGGTCCGTCGGCGCCAAAAGCACCGCACGCAGCAGTTCCGGCGGGCTGAGCTTTTGGGTTCCCTCGGGCAACCCCAGCGCAGCGCGGACTTCGGCGGAGATGGGGATTGACTTCAGCGTGCGTGAGAACACGCCGCCACCCTCGCTGATGAGCTCCTCATTGTAGTCCTGCCAAGAGGAGCGCGGCAGGTCGTACAGGCGCTGGCGCTCGTCAAAGGACGCCGACGCATCGGGGTTCGGATCAAGGAAGATGTCGCGGTGGTCAAACGCCGCGACAAGGCGCACGTGGCGGGTGCGCAGCATGCCGTTGCCAAAGACATCCCCCGACATGTCCCCGACACCCACTGCCGTGAACGCTTGGGTCTGGGTGTCCACGTCGAACTCGCTAAAGTGCCGCTTGACCGACTCCCACGCGCCGCGGGCGGTGATACCCATGTCCTTGTGGTCGTAGCCAACCGAGCCGCCCGAGGCGAAAGCGTCCCCGAGCCAGAAGCCGTATTCGGCGGAGATGGCATTGGCGGTGTCGGAAAAAGATGCCGTGCCCTTGTCCGCGGCGACCACCAGGTAGCTGTCGTCGGCATCATGACGGACCACATTCTCCGGCGGAACCACCACTTCACCCTCGGCGGTGGCCTTGAGATTGTCCGTGACATCGAGCAGGCCGCGAATGAACATTTTGTAGCTTTCCCGACCCTCTTCCAACCATGCGCCACGGTCGATTGCAGGGTTGGGCAGCGCCTTGGCGAAGAAGCCGCCCTTGGCGCCGGTGGGAACAATGACGGCGTTTTTGACCGTCTGCGCCTTCACAAGGCCCAGCACCTCGGTGCGGAAGTCCTCACGACGATCCGACCAGCGCAAACCACCTCGGGACACCTTGCCAAAACGCAAGTGGCTGCCTTCCACCTGCGGGGAGTACACCCAGATCTCGAACATGGGCCGCGGGGCGGGCAAGCCATTGATGGCGGAGGGATCGAGTTTCAGGCTCAGGTATGCCCGGTCGCGATGAAAGTTGGTGCGCAGGGTGGCGTCGATGAGGTTGGCGAAGGTGCGCAGGATCCTGTCCGCGTCCAAGGTGGGGACGTCCTCCAGTGCGGCGTTGAGCCGCTCGTGGATCTCGGCTTGCAAGCCGGGCCTGGCCGTTGCGTCGACAGCGGGGTCGAACCGGGCCTCAAACAGTTCAACGAGCCCCCTTGTCACGGCCACATTTTGCAAAAGCGTGTCGGCGATGAAGCCGAAGGAGTTGGTGTTTCCAATCTGGCGCATGTACTTGGCGTACGCGCGCAGGATCACGATTTGGCGCCACGGCATGCCTTCGGTGAGCACCAGCATGTCAAAGTGGTCCGATTCGCTTTTGCCCGTGATGGCGGCCCCAAATGCTTCGGTGAGCAGTTCCGCCGTCGCCAGCGGGTCAACCCCCTGGGGATACTTCAGGCCCAGGTCGTAGAGGAAAAAGTCGCGTTTATCGGCTGTCTCAATTTCAAAGGGGCGCTCGTCCAGGACTTCAAGCCCAAGATTGTGGAAGAACGGCACAATCTTGCTCAAGCTTTTCGGGTGTGCCATGTACAGCTTGACGCGCGCGTCCTCTTCCAGCAACGCACCGGTGCCTGCCGGGAGATAAACGTGCATGCCGGGAGGACACTGGTTCGGTGCCAGGCCGGCAGCAACCACAGCCTTGTAGTCGGCGTCGAAGCTCTCAAAGCGGGCAATGTCGGCCAGCGCCTCCTCCACTTCAAAGTCCACCCGGTAGCCGGCCGGGAAGGCGTCGGACCATTTGGTGACAAGCGGGTCGGCCACATCCAGGTGGCGGGAGTCGCGCAGCACTTGGGCGATCCCTTCGGGCCAGGAACGTGCCGCCCGAACAAGACGCTGTTCCAGCTCCGCGGCATGCAGCTCGGCAGAGACAATGTAGTCCTTGGGCAGCCGGATGCGGAAGAACAACCGGGCCAGCGCTGATTCGCTCATGCGGGCTTCAAAGTCAATGGAGCTGGCGTCGAAGGTGCGCATCAGCTCCCGCTCAATGCGGTGGCGCACGGCCGTTGTATACCGGTCGCGGGGAATGTAAACCAGTGCGGACATGAAACGGCCATAGATGTCCGGTCGCAAAAACAAGCGCGTGCGACGGCGTTCGGCCAGCCGGAGGATGCCCTCGGCGATCTCGATCAGGTCGTCAACTTCGATTTGGAAGAGTTCGTCGCGAGGATAGGTGTCCAGGACGGCAAACAGGTCCTTGCCGGAGTGTGAGTTGGGCGGGAAGCCAAAGTGTCGCAGCACGGCATCAACCTTTTCGCGCACCACGGGGATATTCCGTACCGAGCCGGTGTAGACCGCGCTGGCAAACAGCCCGATGAAGCGCTGCTCGCCGTTGACATTGCCTTGGGAGTCAAAGGACTTCACACCAATGTAGTCAAAGTAGGCGCCACGGTGCACCGTGGAGCGGGAGTTGGCTTTGGTGATCACCAAGACACGCTTCTCGCGGGCCTTGCGCCGTCCCGTCTTGGTCAGGTGCTGCACCGTCGGGTGGCCGGAGCCGTCCCGCAGCAGGCCCAACCCGCTGCCTTCGCGGTTGACAAGGACGTCTTCGCCGTCGCGCTTCTCAAGGTCGTATTCCCGGTAGCCCAGGAAGGCGAAGTTGTCCGCTTCCATCCAGTGCAGGAGATCTTCGGCTTCGCGCAGGTCCACCAAGGATTCCCCGGAAAGCACGGAGGCCAGAATCTCTGCCCTGCTCAGGGCTTTCTCGCGCATGGCCGGCCAGTCTTCAACAGCAGCTCGGACGTCTGTGAGGACCTTGGCTATTCCCGCAAGCAGAGCTTCCTTCTCAGGCGCACTGGTTTTGGGGATTTGAACGGCAATCCATGATTCCAGGAAGGAGCTGTTTTCGCCATCCCCGAGGAGGTAGGCAATGTTGGGCAGTGCGGAGGTGTCGCCGCTGGCCACGCCGGCATGCGAAGGAACCTTTGTCACCTTTGTCAGGTCGTTGCTGGTCTTGTCCCTGGCGACTACAAAGACGGGGTGGGTGACCAGGTGGATGGCCATGTCCTGCCGCACCAGCTCTGCGCTAACCGAGTCGACAAGGAATGGCATGTCATCGGTGACGATGTAAACGACGCTGGCGTCGCGCTCATCACGGATTTCCAGGTTGGCCTCGCCCGGGCTGCGATTGGCTGCCAGCTCCTGGTGGGCCCAGGCCCTGGCGCTCAACCGTTCGGTGTCATAAGTGCCCGCGTCTTCTTCGGATAGTTGCACAAAATAGTCATCCAAGAATGACTGGCCGCCGTACCTGGTTTGGTTCTGTTCAGGCTCGTGGCTGCTTGTGTGCGATGACATGAAAATAACGCCTCCGTCAAAAAAGTTTAGACCGCTTCATTGCGATCCGTCACTTGAGCCTAGCCTTGAACTTCAAGCTTTGCAGTGGCTTTTGCTACAGCAACTTTTGACTTCTGTTGGTCAGCTGCACAAGTGATGTCCCGAATGGCCCTGCGCAGCGGCGCATCAGGGGCAATCTCCAAAAGCAGCCGACCCTCCAGCAGGGCCTTGTCCGTCAGCTCCGGGTCCCACGGCAGGAAATGGCTGATGCCCATCGCCGGGCCGAAGCGGTCCCAAGCCTGTGCGAGCGCCTTCTCAGGGGAGCTGCCCACAGCCTTGCGGCGCACTTTGTTGGCCACCACACGCACATCGGCGCCAGGGCACGCCTCGGCCAGCTCGCTCAGCCCCTTGATCAAGCGCGGAATGCCCACCGGGTCACTGTTGCCGACGGCATAAATCAGCTCCGCCTGTGAAAGCACCGCCAAGGTGGCTGCGTTGCGCCGAGGGGCCACAGTGTCGTAGCTGAGTTCTTCGTCGTTCTCCAACCCAAAGCCACAGTCCACCACCACCAGTTCGGCCATGCCCCGGGCCAGCCCCAGGACCCGTTCGACGGCGGCTGCCCGCAATTCCGGCCACCTGTCCGCCCGCGTGAGTCCGGTCAGCAGTGAAAATGTTCCTCCGGAAAAGACTAGCTCAGTGGTGATTTTTGCCAGTGCGGCAGGGGACAGCGCCCCTTGATCCGCTGCGCGGCACGCCTGGGCAAAAGACGCCGATTCATCCAACAATCCCAAGGTGGCGGCAATGCTGGAACCGTAGCTGTCCGCGTCGATCAGCATGACCCTTCGGCCGGCAGCTGCTTGTTCGGCTGCCAGGTTGATGGCCACGGTGGTCCTTCCCGGGGAGCCGATCGGCCCCCACACCGCCACAATCCTGCCGGGGACGGCAGGTTTGGTGGACGGTGCGGCGGGGCTGGACCCCTGCTTCCTTAATTTCCGCCTTGATGCCCCGGCTTGGTCCGCTTCTCGGTCGCTGTCCCTGTTCCTGCCCGGACGCAGGTTGGCGGTGATCATCGCCCTCCAGCTTGCAGTTCTTTCTGGCTGGCTCGAGTCCTGCGGCGGCGACCCGTCTTCGCCCACCTTTTCTGGTCGGCGGAGGTGGAGGTTGTTCTCTGGCGGCTCAGCCGCATTTTCGTTTCCTGTCCCGCTGGCATCGTCGTCTCCGGCGTCGGGTTCAGGCGGGCTTCCGCCCGTGGAGTCCGTCTGGTGCCCGGGCCCGGCGTTGTTGCCGCCGTTGTCGCCGTCCCCTGCAGCGTTGTTGTGTAGTGGCGCCGCCACCCCGGTGTGGTCCGTGGGCACTGCCCTGCCCGGCGGAAGAGCCGCTTCGGCGGACGCAACTGCATAGCCGGAATGGCCAGGGTGGCGGCGGTCCTCAACTGCGGCGCAAACCACCCCAACCAGCGAAGTTGCCGCAACGCGCGCGGCGACGGGTGTGGCACCGATGCCTCGCAGCCGCCGTGCTTCCTCGGGCGAGTCTGCGACCGCCACGACACTCACGCCGACAGCTGTCAGCCTGTCCACAAGAGTTGCAGTCAAGTCGCCGGAGAATCCGGCGACGAACGCCACTTGTGCCAACCCGCTCTGGCAGGCAGCCAGCAATTCGGGCAGTTCCGGGCAGCGCCGCACAATGTGCAGCCGCCCTTGCTGCTGCGCGAGCTCTTCAACGACGGCCGCTTCCGTATCCCCCACTGCAATGACAGTCACCGGCTTCACGGGGCGGCCCCGGGGTTCCACACGACGGAGATCTTGGCTTTGTTGGCGACGGCACCGATGAACTTCGGCATCTGCGCGTCCGTGACAAGGACCATCAACTGCATGTTTTTGCTGGAGCCAAGTGAGGAGGCGGCGACATTCAAGGCTGCAACCTCCGCACCCGGCAGCATGAGCACCGGAGCCTGGAAGCCGTTTCGCTCATCAGGCAGCGAAACCCACACGTCGACGTGCGTGCCGGCGATGACTTCCTTCGGCAGGGGCTCCTCAATGGTTACGGAGACGGGCTTGCGATCAAGGGCGTCGGTGCGACCGATGCTTGAGCGGGGCACAATTTCGCCCTTGGGCACCATGCGCACTGCGACAGCGTTCTCCACCAGCTCCTCAGCTGGGTCCAAATACTGACCGCTGGCCTCCCCCAACTGGACGTGGACGATGGTGAAGGAGCCGGCATTGATCTTCTGGCCCACCACCAACGCATCCCGTGCCGCATACATTGGCACGGTCTTTTCGGCATTTCCCACCAGCGCCACGACACCTGCAACGGAGGCCAGAACCAGCAGTATGCCAATCAAGAGCCTGGGATCTTTCCACGTCGGCTTCTTCAGTCGAGGGGCTGGCCCTCGCCCTTCCATCGTCATGGTTCCTCCCCCTACGGGATCGTGCCACCACGTGCTGCCGGCCCTGTCGAAGGATCCGCCGTCGCATCCAGTGTGGGCCGCCGTGCGCGCGTTGCCTGTGCGCCCTGCCGCCGTCTACCATTTCTACCGCCTCTTCGCTCCGGTGGAAAGACCTTGTGCCGATGCAGGCTGAATCTGTGGACAACGAGCGGCATTGCCGGACCTGTGGATATCTTTCACGAATCTCGTCAAAGGTGGTCAAAAGGGGGATAATGGTTGCATGCCTCGTTTCCTGACATTGGCCGACGTTGCCGAACAACTGCAAATCTCCGCCGCCGCCTGCTATGCACTTGTCCACAGCGGCGAACTGCCCGCGTTCCAAATTGGCGGCCGCGGGCAATGGCGCGTGGATGCGGCAAAGTTCGAGCAATTCATCGAGGACCGCCACGCTGCGGCCCGTGCCATGCTGGATGCCGAGAATTCAACACCCGGCCGTTGACGCCCGCCCGCTGCACTGTCGGCGGTCAGAACTCGTTGTCCGGCGACGACGCCAAGGAAACCAGCCCGCCCGTCGGCACCACCACGCTTCCTTGTCGATTCTCGCGGTCTCGATTGACGCCGTCGGACAGCTGCATGAGCTGGATGTAGTCAGAGCCCACTTCGTCGATCACTCCGCGCAAGGCGGCCGGGCGGATGCTGTCCAATTCCAGCACCAGCGCCGATCTGTTGCGGGACAGAACGCGCAGTGCGGCGGCGAATGTATAGGGGATTTTCGACGGCGCCCTGGCCCGTTGCGTACCCAACCCCTGCACCCGCTGGATCATGGCCAACGGCAAAAGCACTGACCGGCTGCCTTCGTCCAACAGCACCCACTCCGTTTCCACCCGGCACAGCCGCCCATGAAAGGCCGTTCCGGTTCTCATCACGATGGACAGCCGGCTGCCAACGGATCCGCGCAAAGCCTCGGCCATCGTCAGCCGGGCCGCCTCTACCCGCGCCAGTTCGTTGATATGGTGCTCCAGGTCCTGCTGTGAGGCTGCCTGCATTTGCGTTTCCAAATCACCAAATAGTAGTTCCCATCGCATGGCGCCACGCTAGGCGCGGGCGGACTGGACGTCAACCGGGCGCGTTGACTCATAGAAAACCTCCGCGTATCCACATACGTTGCCTCATTTGATTTCATCCGCTTCGGCGTGGTTTCAAGTCTGGTTCTGCGGTGTCGGGTACGCCAGTTTCTATGGAGCTGACAATG
>NZ_JASISP010000049.1 GCF_030063185.1 Arthrobacter sp. H35-D1 | reverse complement strand
AACCCCACGGCTTCTTCGACCAGAACCCCACCCTGAACCTACCCACCTCAGAAACCAAGGCAACCACCACCGCAGCACAATGCTGCACCGGAAACTAACAACAAAGCACTAAAAACACAGCACTAAAAACACAGCACTAAACAAGCGGTCCCCGATGCTCTCCACAACAGCATCGGGGACCGCACCATTACCTAACCCCAACCCAGTCATGAGAGTGTGATCCGCGTGTTCAGTAACCCCGCAATTACCTGGACCATCACGGCCATCCTGTTGCTTAGCGCAAGTTACCATATCCTGCAAGGGATCAGGTCCAAGCAGCGCAAGGACCTTATCAACAACAGCCTCCACGCACTCATGCACTTCCTCATGGCGGCCATGTTGTGGCACCTCGCTCCGTCGACCATGCTGGCTCAGATCATGGTCCTCACCGGCGCAGCAATGTGGTTCATCATTCAGGCAGTTGCACGGCCGGAAGTCAAAACACTCTGCACCGATGGCCCAGGCCGACTCAAATGCGCGTACCACGGCCTCACGATGGTCGGAGCTGCTGCCATGGTCGCAATGATGGGTGGGGTGACGACCGCCGGCTATGCAAGCGCTCCGACAAACGGAACCTCAATAGCGCACGATCACCACGCGATGGCAGCCCCGGTCAAAACCACCGCTGCAGCAACACTTGATCACTCACCAAACCTAGCAATCCTGCTAACAGTATTCTTCGCAGCTGCAGCAATGGTGTTCATCATCCTTCTCCTGCGCTTCCGGGTAATGAAAAATACCCACCATAATTCGGTCACTGCGAAACGCAGCTCCCGACCGGAACACGGGCTCGAAGCCCTCGGTGCCGCCGTCATGGCCCTGATGTTTGCCACTATGACCGCATAAACCCCGACGCGTTCTTTGGTGAAGGTGGGACCAGCGGCTTGCTCATTGTGCAGTCGCTCTCTCTAAGAATGCCTCGTGCAATGAAATAGATCCACTCAAACCTGGAAAACCGGGTGAAAACCTCAGGAAGAAAGACGCCGCATCCATGAACCCATTGAATGACCTCACCCTCCTTGTTCCCGAAGCCATTGCTGCTGAGGTGAGTCGGCCTGTACGAGAGGTAATTGGGCAGACGTTTGACGCTGTCCTGTTCGATATGGATGGCACCCTCATTGACTCGACTCCGGCGGTGCTTCGGTCCTGGCTCGCATGGGGTGCCGAACGTGGGCTCGATCCCTCGTTCCTCGACGGCCGACACGGCCATCCGGCCCGGGATATTGTGGCTTCCCTAGTCCCTCCCGAAGAGTTCGAGACGTCCTTTGAACGCATTCAACAACTTGAGCTCTCCGAAGTCAGCGACATCACCGTCCTTCCGGGAGCCGTCGAAGCACTCTCAGCGATAGGGCAATATCGCAAAGCGATTGTCACCTCTTGCACGCGCCCCCTCGCCGCAGCACGAATCTTGGCTTCCGGGCTGGTGCCACCGCGCGTGGTAGTCACCGTCGACGACGTCAAGCGCGGCAAACCCGACCCCGAACCCTTCGTGCTCGGCGCCCAATGGCTAGGCTTCGATCCAGGCCGGTGTCTTGTCATCGAGGACGCGCAGTCTGGCCTGCGTTCCGCCCATGATGCAGGGTGCACGACCCTAGCGGTGGCGGGCACACACACAGCAGCAGAATTGAGCGCCGATCTAGTCATCTCCAACCTATTCGAACTCGAATTCTCTGCAACGGACAGCGGCATCCACGTCGCATGGCGGGATGGAGCCGTGCGCTAGCGTCGGATAATCCACTTTTCAGATTATGGCCGCCCCGAAATATGCGGGGAAGATGACTAGAACTGAACCCGCTCACCGACATGGCTGCCGTTCCCGCGTAGTTTCGTCGCGCAGGCGTGACTGTCTGTAGTGCATGGCAGCGGGAGAAAATAGGGCACAAGACGGACTCGGACAGTACCGCTGACGTTGAGCTTGCTTTACCGTCACCTCCACCAACCCTTTTCCGGTACAGGGACTGTGAGGCAGTGGTTCGCGCCAGTTCGGTATGACGTCAATTACGTTGCTAAAGACCTCAGGCCTGCTGCTGAATCAACGGTGGACATCACGTTCCTTGGCGGATCCATCACCACCATGAGAAACCCGCACGACCTTCGTGGCCCCGGGACGTTCCTTCTATCAAAATCCGCTTCACCTACAGGGACGGATCAATGCTGACCGGCCGTCCGATCCGGCAGTATTGGCCGGGATTCTTCTACAGTGACTCCACGTACGACGCAGAGTTTCTCGAAACCGACTACCAGAAACAAAGAACCGCATAAGGGGGTATCGGCACTATAAGGACTGGACAGTACGGCAAACGAAGGCGTCAGCGCGGATCTCCACAATTCTGCGATGGTCCTAGACGGCCATCATTGTACTGAGCACCGTCACTCTTGTGTTGGCATTCTTTCGTCAACTGATGCCCGGTTCTATTGCGGTGTCTCGTTGCTCTCGCTCACAATACTCAGCATTCCGGCAATTACCGGCTTCCGTAGCGGCACCATATTAGACACGAGCTTGAACGATATCGAGGAGCCAACACCTGAATAGGTTGTCGGAACGGGCTACTCAAGGCGTTGCAAGACCACCCGGTCAGACTTCTTTCTGAAATTTTTGCCGTACTCATCGTCGCCATAGTCGCGGGACCGTTTCTGGCCTGGTTTTTGAAACAGTGGCCCACAACCGGCCTCCGCACCGTGGACGCTGTGGCCTTCTCTTCACCCTGCTGGTCATTTTCTGTTCCCCAATCTGGAAGCGAAGAATTTTCATGGCGTGGATCATTCTCATAGGTTCGGGCATGCTGGAGGCCGTCTGGGCCTCAGCCCTGTCCGCCTCCCAAGGCTTTAAGCGGCCCAAGCCCACGGTCCTGTTCCTCATCTCCTTGGTCCTGAGCATGGCTGGTCTAGCTTGGGCCATGAGCTCCCTTCCCACCGGAACGTCCTACGCGGTCTGGGTCGGCATCGGCGCAACCCTGACGGTGTTGCGGGGCTTCATAACCAAGCAGGAACGGCCGACCATTGCCCGTATTGTGCTCCTGCTCCTGCTCGTCGGTTCGGTCGTTGGCCTGAAGGTGGTGAGCTGACATGCCGTGGGCCGTCCTGCTCATCAGCGCCGTATTTGAAGCCGTCTGGGCCACGGCCCTCGGCCTGTCCAACAGCTTCACCGAACCCGCACACACGATCGTGTTTTTTCTCGCGCTGGCAATCAGCATGACCGGGCTCACCTGGGCCGTCAAGTATATTCCGATCGGCACCGCCTACGCCGTATGGGTCGGCATCGGCGCGGCGCTGACAGTCAGTTACGCGATGGCCACCGGTGCCGAGGGCATCGCGGTGAGCAAAATCATCTTCATTAGCGGGATCATCGCCGCCGTCATCGGGCTTAAACTCATCCCACACGAGCCCCGACCCGAGACCGATCCGAACATTGAGTAGCCCAGCGGTGACAGTGTATGCGGACGCGGCCTTCACCGGCCGGCCGCTCGACCGCACTCTATCCCGGTCGACGTCTGGACCAGTGCGAATCAGAGCTCGGCGACCAGCAGAAAACGCGTCGGGGCTCCAGGACTCCGGTCTGTGAAGTAATTGGTGTGGGGTTAGCTGTTGTTATTGATTTTGTAGCGCCGGATTGATTCAGTTTCTGGGTAGCGTGTTTGGGTGCTGTTGAGGTGGTTGCAGAGTTCGGCGATGGCCTGTGTTTCAGCTGTGGTTGGCTGTGCAGGGTGATGGTTAGGTAGCCGGCTCGGTGGATCGATGTCTGCGGGTTTGTTGAAGACTTGGCGCATGTGAGCGTGTGCTTCCTGGTCGGTGCGTGCGTACCCGGTGTTGGTGCGGATCTCTGTGGCGATGGTCATCGCGGCGTTGTCATAGGTATGAAACCTGAGAAACCCGGGGGTCAAAAGTCACATGGGTCACGCCATAGTAGATCGTCATCAATCCTGCCAGCGGGTACCAGACCTGCCAAGAACCATTGGAGAAGTCATGTCCGGCCGAGCAACACGGTTGGTGCTGGCCGCCAAGTCCGGTGGACTGATCTTGGGAAAGGACAACCACTAAAGGTGTCAGTCAAGCGCTGAGTCACATCGGGCTGATGGCCTAATACCATCATCACAGACCGGAGTTTTGGGACCTGTGGAATCTTTTCCGTGACCCAAGCAATAGGCTTACCTTAAGTAAGTGTCCCTAGCGGATCGAAACTGGGAGACTGGAGAGCGAGCTATGCGAGTATCAGCAGACGAACGAAAAAAGCAGTTAATTGCAGCGACAGTGGAACTGATGCGTCGTGAGGGTGTTCAGTCCGTGACCATGCGGGCTATAGCCAAAGAGGCTAATGCCCCCTTGGCAACGGCACATTATTGCTTTAGCAATAAAGATGAGCTCATGGACGCCGCCGCCGAAGCTTGGCTAAGGAACTCGAACCGTTTTTCCAACGACATCTCGGAACACCTGGGACTGCGTAAGACTGTGGAACAAGTGGCCGAAGGGTACTGGCACGCACTGGAGGAAGACCCTGCAAGCTTACTTGCAGAGATCGAACTCATTATGTGGGCAACGCGCAATGCCACCGCCAGCCCGCTGGCCGCGAAAATTTATCCTGCCTACGAAGTGGAGGTGGGAAATATATTCACTTCAGCGGACAAAAGCAGTGTCGATCAGTGCCTCATAGGCATCCCTACGTTGGTACGGTCTTTTCTTATGATCTTCGACGGAGCAGCCCTTCAATACATCACCGCCCCCGAGGAGAGCTCTCACCGCGACAGTTTCTTCATGATGATTGATGCACTTCTGATCAAGGCCGGCTTCTAAACTTACTCCGCCACTAGGGGCGCCGTAAGGTCAGCAAGGGGAAATCCAGTTGAGCAGTGGGACAATTGGCGCTCCGTGGCCCACCCGATTTTCCCCAACTGCCAGCCGTCTCACATCGACTTCATCAGCTCGTACCGTGGCCAAGGTTTTCGCTCGTCCCTTTGCTTTGCAGCGGCCAAACCGTAGTGGACGGCAGCCAGCGTGATGGACAAGTTTTGTCGTGGCAATGGGTGTGGTTGTCCTCCACCACAAAGGAGTCTGTGGGGGCCCTTGCATCGGGCAGTGGGCCACAACGTTCAAGAAAGACGGGGACTAGATGATCACCGAAATGAGGGCGGTTAGGGTTTGCCAGTAAATTAGCCGGTGTTTCGTGTTGTTGGGCCGTATCGTTGTGTTATGGCGATTGGCGTAGAGGTTGAGGGTAGTTTGCGGGCGAAGTTTGATTCGTTGTTGCCGCATTTGGAT
>NZ_JASISP010000048.1 GCF_030063185.1 Arthrobacter sp. H35-D1 | reverse complement strand
CGTTAACAACACGGCGATGCTAGAAAATAAGAGTGGGCAGATCTCATGGCCACCAATGGGCATTTCTGCTGGCCATCAGTGGGCAGTTACGTGGCCGCCTATGGGCAGTTTGCCATGGCCGCTAACAACCTGATCCTCAAGGGAGCGATCCCCCGCTTGGAGTTGGGGGAAATCATCAATGGAGGTGTGGTCTCGTCGCCATTCTTTCTTCTGGATATTGCGGCACTGCAACCTACACACTGTCGCAAGCCACGGCATGAGTGACGAGTCGGCGAGAACGATCTCTTTCGACTTCTGCCACAGAACGAGAAACGTCGCCTGAACGGCATCTTCGCTGAGCTCTTTGGAGCCAAGGAACCTCAAAGCGATCCACGCCACCGCCTTGAAGTGGCGTTCATATATCTGCCGGAAGGCATCCCGGTCTCCGGACTGGACTAGGGACAGCAACGCAATGTCTAGGGACATGTTGCGGTCCGTCTCGATATCCGTGTAGTGCTCCATGTCTCCCCCCAATTCCCATGCAGCTGCTTCCCTTATGCTTACTTATGTCCTCTGAAACCAAAACGTCTCACAAGTGACAAATCTTTTTTGGGGCTTGCTGGTAACGGTCTGTATTAGAGTTGCCTGCTTTCGTGTGGTGTCTGGGTTCCGTCTGCGGTTGGCTAGTCGTGGCCTCCTGGTGCGTAGCCGGCCCAGGGCGATCCGGCCTCTGCGGCGATTCTGGTGGTGCTGGTGTGGTGATAGCCGAGCGCCTGGGCCAGGACGGGGGCTGGGACTTGGAGCACTAAGTGTCGTAGTGCGGAGGTTCGTCCGCGTTGGGGTGGGATGCCTTGTTTGTGCAGGAAGGCACGGAGGGTGACCGGGTGAATGGGTTGGCCGGCGCGTTGTCCGGGGAAGAGCCAGTGGGATCCGGGGTTGGTTGCCGCGTCCAGGTTGATGCGGTTCGTCAGGTATTCCTGCAGGAGCCGGGCCACCGATTCGGGTACAGGTGTAGGCGGATCGCCAAAACGGATGGTGGTGGTGGTGCCGCCGTCTGTGTTGATGTCGCTGATCGAAAGCCTCACGATGCGTGTTGCCGGTTGGGCGTAGAGCAGAACCAACAGGCCCGCTATCCTGGCATGCAGCGGGATACTCTCCTCGGCGAGAAGGCGTTGAATGGCACTGATTCTGTGGTGTTGACTCATAGGCGCCTGACGCGCCGCTTGTCGGGAATGGATGGTCAGGGTGGGCATGTTGCTGGTGTTCATGCACCAGGTCAGGAATGCGTGGGATGCCCGGCGCGTGAAGTAGTTCTCGCTTTGCCAGGCGTCCAGATCGCCTTGCCGGGTGTCGTTCACGGCGGTGCCGCGGCGTGTGAGCCAAGTCAGGAACGCCAAAGCCTGGATTTGTTGCTCGTGGGCTTCTCGGGCTGTCGAATCACCCAGCGGGGCTTTGGCTGCTTTGGCCCGTAGTTTGCGTAGTTGGTGCCATGTGGCGAAACGGTGCAGCAGCTTGGCATGGACGGGATCAGCAACGGCTCCCAGATGGGTCTCCAGCCATCGTTCAAAGAGGAGGAGTTGTCTGTCTCTGAGGGGCAAGACACCGATTTGCATGAGAAGATCGCGTAGATAGGCAGCAGTTCTCCAATTGGGTAGTTGCTGGAACGCTTCATGGGTCAGGGCGAGTCGCCCGGCGGCAAGATCTCGCAACATCGTGTTGGGCTGGGCGCTCCGGATCCAGCCCAGCGCCAAGACTGGCTTCGGCATGGTCCGCAACTGATCAAACAGTGGGATCAGCGGTGGATGGATCCGGCCGGTTCCATCATCGAGCAGTGAGCGCAGACGGTCGGTGAGGGTGCAGCGTTCGCACAGCCTTCCACCGAGCAAACGTCCCTCAAAATGACAACGGTCGCAGAAGAAATCGCGGGTAATTCCTGCACAATCCCGACACACTGGTTGGCCAGTGCTGTCCCGACCCGGCAACAGACGCTCCGTACCGCAGCCGGGGCAGGAACCGTAAGTTCGACTGGCCTTATCCAGGCAGTTCCGACAGATTGGCCCATCTGACCAGTTCGCTGCCTTGGCAGCTTGCCGGCCGCAGCGAGCACAGGTTCGTATATGCCACCGCTCATACTTTCCACGGCTGTCGTAGGACGGACTCACCGTTCGGGGGTGATCCGGGCACGCTTGGGCCGGATAGTGGCCGCGAGGTCCACGATCTCGGCACCACCGTCGGCGGTGCGGCGTGGAGCCACAGCCTCTGCCCGGGTGGCGATCAGCTCTGCAGCTGTCACGTCTAGGATGTCGCAAAGCGCGGCAAGAACTGGCAGGGAGAGCCGCTCCGGGACCTGGGTAACCAGCCGCCAGACCTGCACCGAGGACAGCTCGATGCCGCGCTGACGTAGTAGCGGGGACAGGTCGGTGGCGTTGAAAATCCCCCGGGTGGCCATGACTTCCCGCAGCCTCCATTGGTAACTTACCTGGCGTTTCATCAAGGTTTCCTTTCCAGCTGCCGGGCAGCAGTAAGCGTGGTGTCCAGGGCACGGCGGAGCGTCCTGGTGCGGAAGTCGGAAGAGACACAGGTGTAGATCGAGGTCGTGGAAGCGTGTTCGTGTCCTACTTGTTCCTGAACGAACCTCGCATCCCAACCATCCTCGATCAAGTGCGTGACGTAGGACCGCCGAAAGGAATGAAAATCCAGACCCCTATCCAGGCCAAGACTGTCCCGATAGGTCCCGAAACGGGTATTCATCTGGGTAAATCCCACGCGGGTCGAACGTTCCGAAGGCCACAGCGCCCCGGACCCAGCCGTGGAGAACAAGGGACGGACCTCTTCAGTCCACTGCTGCAAGATCTCTGCCGACCAATCAAAAACCGTCAACACACTGCGGCGCTTGGGTGGGGATCCCTTCATGGCCTTGCCATGGCGGATGTAGAGGACGCCGTAGTCCCCGAACTCCGGACCCCGAGGGTTGCGGCCAAAGTCCACAACATCGAGCATCCGCGCCTCGTTGCGGCGCAGTCCGAAGGCGTAGGCGGTCTTGAAAAGCATCGCGTCACGGAACGCCGGCAGCCAGCCCTTGCGTCCACGCCCGCGCACCCGCACAACCTGTTCATCGGCATAATCGAAGAACGCCTGCAGTTCATCACGCGTGAAGGCACGCTTGATCGGACCTGACTCAGCTTCCTGAACATGCACGGCCGCATTCCACTCGTGGATCACCTGTATCGGGTGGGTGCCGAAACGATCCTGGCAAATGGCCGCCCAGCCATAGCCCGGGTCGGTCACGAACCCGCAAAAAGAACGGATGGTCCCTTGGTAGGTCCGCAGCGTGGAGTGGTGCAAGTTCCGGACCGACCGCAAATCACCCATCCACTCATCCACCATCTGCGGCGTCCAGACCCACGGGAAAGCGTCGGCGTGGAGGGCGAATGCTCGCACCGCCTTCTCACGGCCCTCGATCGTGGAGAATGCCAAGTTGCGGGCCAACTGCTGGTTGCGCCAACCATCCAACATGGCCGTGAAGACCTGTTCCTCCGGCCGCAGCAGGGGCAGATCACCGATCAGATGCAGACCCGTAGCCCCCGGTGCAAAACTGTTCCCGGCCATCCAAAAACACCCCCTTCCGCAACTTGCATTAGATGAATACATCTTTCATCAGATGCAATCTGTTTGCAAGGGTGCAGGTCAGAAAGCTTTCCGACACCGCACGGAGACAAGGCAGAGAAAATAACCAAGCGGAATCCAGAGCTGAATTAGGGCCCTGACCTGCATAAATGTCGACAAGCCCCGGATTGATGCAACTAACCGCAATAGAGCATTGGATGAAATAGCGGCCATAATGTGAAAAAGTGAAATATCCGACGCTAAGGTTTTGTCGAGCGCCTTAGTGGCCTGTATTTGCCGGGTTTGATCTTGTTGGTGCGTGGCCAGGTGTAGTCGCCGGTGAGGTTGATGTGTTCCCATCCCAGGGGTGAGAGGAACCGCAGCAGCTCAGGGTCCGTGGCGGCACCCTCCTGATTCAAGGTAGTGATGGTGCGCTCAAAATAGACCGTGTTCCAGAGAACGATAGCCGCGGTGAGAAGATTCAGCCCCGAGGCCCGGTAGCGTTGCTGCTCGAAGCTGCGGTCGCGGATCTCTCCAAGTCTGTTGAAGAAAACGGCCCGGGCCAGGGTGTTCCGGGCTTCGCCCTTGTTCAGCCCGGCCGTGACTTTGCGCCGCAGGTCGGGATCTTGGAGCCAGTCCAGCAGGAAGAGAGTTCGTTCCAGTTTGCCTAGTTCCCTCAGTGCGGTGGCGAGTCCGTTTTGGCGGGGATAGGCGCCGAGTTTGCGCATCATCAAGGAGGCGGTCACGGTGCCGGTCTTGATGGATGTGGCCAGGCGGAGGATTTCATCCCAGTGTGCGGTGATGGTTTTGGTGTTGATGGTGCCGCCGATCAGCGGCGCCAAGGTGGCAAGCTCCGGATCGTTGGTGGGTGTGTAGAGGCGGGTGTCGCCGATGTTGCGGATCCGGGGTGCGAACCGGTATCCAAGTAAGTGCATGAGGGCGAAGAGATGGTCGGTGAACCCTGCGGTGTCGGTGTAATGCTCCTGGATCGCCAGATCGGACTCGTGATACAGCAGCCCATCCAAGACGTAGGTCGCGTCGCGGTCACCGACGTTGATCAGTTTGGTGTGGAAGGGCGAGTATTTGTCTGAGACGTGCGTGTAGATCATCCGTCCGGGCTCGGCCCCATATTTCGGGTTCACATGCCCGGTGGATTCAGCATGGCTACCTGCGCGGAAGCGCTGCCCGTCCGAGGAAGAGGTGGTGCCATCGCCCCAGTGCGCTGCGAAGGAGTGTGCGTGCTGGGTATTGACCAGCTCGGCCAGGGCGGCACTGTAGGTTTCATCCCGGATATGGGAAGCCTGCTGGCGGTCCAACTGGGCGTAGGTGACGCCGGTGCATGACTCGGACATCTTGGTCAGGCCCAGGTTGATTCCGTCGGCCAGGATCGCGGTGAGCAGCAGCTGCTTGTCCTTGGAGGGTTGGCCGGATTTGAGGTTGGTGAAGTGGCGGGTGAAGCCCGTCCAGCCATCGACTTCCATCAACAGGTCGGTGATCCGGATCCGCGGGAACATGGCGCTGGCCTGGTCGATCAGGGGCTGCGCGTGTTGTGGCACGATCGTCTCGAGCGGGGTAATCTTCACGCCGTTGGCGGTGATCAGCACCCCGGGCAGGTCATCGCGGGCGGCCAAGGCGTTGACTTGGTGCAGACGTTCGCTGAGTAGGGCAAGACGGTCTTTGAGATACTGTTCGCCGCCATTGGCTGTGACCAGGGGCAGTTCCCCTGCACGCTTCATCAGCGTGTAGTCGGAGCCGGCCAGCAGGTAGTCATTGAAGTCACGGAATTGCCGGGAGCCGGTGACCCACATGTCTCCGGACCGCAGTGCATTCTTGAGTTCCGCCAGGGCGCAGAACTCGTAGAATCCCCGGTCGGCGCCGTTCTCGGTGAACACCAGAGGCTTCCACCTAGCCCGGATGAATGACGTGGGTGCATCGTCGGGGATCTTTCGGGCACCGGTGGTGTTCATGGTGCGGATGATCTTGATAGCAGCCAGCAGGTCTTGCGCTGCGGGGGCTGCCTGGAGGTCAAGGACGGCAAGAAATGCCGGGGTGTAGCGGCGCAGAGTGGTGAAGTGGGCGCTGACGAGGGCGAGGTGGTCCTCGAGTGCGGGCCGGGTCAGTTCCTTGGCCTGGGCGATGCTTTCAGCCAAGGATTCCCAGCCGATGGCAGTGTCGATCGCGGCGAAGGGATCCTCCCCGTTAGCCTCAATGCCGTTCGGTTAGGTTCTGAGGGGTGTTGTCAAGATCTTGGTGGTGAGTGTGGCGGGGTAGGTGCGGCGGTCGGGGCTTCGTTCTTTGGCACGGTATTTGGAGATGGCGCGTTTGATGATCCG
>NZ_JASISP010000047.1 GCF_030063185.1 Arthrobacter sp. H35-D1 | reverse complement strand
CAACTACTCACCGAAGAACTCAACAACACCCCCACACGGCTCCCCGGCGACCGACGCCCCCTGAACTACCAAATAGCCCAGGCCCCAATCTCAACAATGAGCAAACACGTACTTCAGGAGGTCTGAGGCTGCAGCCGGTGCCTCTCGCCTTCTTCGTCGTGCAGGTCGGTATCAGCAATAAATTGGTGGAACACAGCTGACCGGTGCTGATAGAGCAAGCACCCAACCTGTCGTTAAATTAACGAGCCAGACTGTCAACCTCGGGCATACCCATCATCCCGTTATCTCTGGCGGACAGGAACGACGTTGGTTTCCCCGTTACCTCAGTAACGCGGATCCCGGAGCGGCACAGCAGGCTTAGGCCTGAAAGCTGAAGCCACCGCGATACATGCCTGCCTTCGTTGGTATCTGACACGTCGTAAACCGTCCCGTCATTCACTCCAGCTGCGCTAACAAACGGCTACACTGCTACCCGGCTCCAGTTCACTCGATCACCGCATCCATAACACCACGAGTGAAACGTCTTGAGTGTCCAACTCGCGAGTAGCCTGACACTGCAGTCGGGCATGAGGCTGGCCAGCACAAGCGCCCTACCCGGAAGGCAAGCCCGCCCTAAAGTTAGGAAACGCTCAACAACAAGCGCCTCTCGGTAGCCCGGAACTACTCCGCCCGGGCGTGAGTCGTTAGAGATTCGCCTCGGTGTGACGCTCTTCAGATTGGCATCCCATTGGCCTGTCGTATAGGAAGCAACTGAACTGACCTTCGCGTCAGCGCAATACGCCCATGTAGTCGTGGTTGCAAGCCATGCCGGTACCCATAGGCGATCGAGCAGCTCACCCAGGCATCAAACGAACCATCGTTAGGCTGCTCTACAGGAAAATCAATACCAACATGCC
Organism: Arthrobacter sp. H35-D1; assembly: GCF_030063185.1. GTDB lineage: Bacteria > Actinomycetota > Actinomycetes > Actinomycetales > Micrococcaceae > Specibacter. The sequence continues at coordinate 5,170 of NZ_JASISP010000047.1, read as the reverse complement.
TCAACCTCAGACATTGCAGGGTCAGTCGTAACCGGTGTTGGCGCTTATCCAGGTGGTCTGTCGAGGACGAAGAAGGGCGCCCTGTCCGAAAGTGTAGTTAGGACTGTCAGAAAACAGTGTTACCTCTGCTCGTTTGCTTGGCGATGATGGATATCAACCGGAAAGCATCCGAGCGGCCGTTCCAGGCCGGTGATTGAATCGAAGGGGATTAATCGTGAATCCAACAATAACGGCGATGCCTACCGTGCACACGACCGCTGGTGAGATTGGTCGTAATCTGTCCTTGGTCGGGGACGAGATCGTTGACACGGCAGCGAAAATTGATGTACACGAGGTGGCCGGCTTAGCAGGCCAGCTCGGCCAGACAGGACGGGTGTTCGTTGCCGGAGCGGGCCGGAGCGGTCTGGTCTTGCGCATGGCCGCCATGCGGTTGATGCACCTGGGCATGGACGTCCATGTTGCTGGTGACACCACCACTCCAGCCATCAGTTCCGGTGACTTGCTTTTGGTAGCTTCCGGATCGGGAACGACTTCGGGAGTGGTCAAATCAGCGGAAACAGCAGCGAAGGCCGGAGCGCGCATTGCCGCGTTCACCACCAACCCTGATTCGCCACTGGCTAAACTTGCCGACGCGTTAGTGGTCATTCCCGCAGCCCAGAAGACCGACCACGGCTCCAGTGTTTCCCGCCAATACGCCGGGTCCCTCTTCGAACAAGTGCTTTTCCTTGCCACAGAGGCTATCTTCCAGTCGTTGTGGGACAACATCGATGCACCGGCCGAAGAGCTCTGGCTCAGGCACGCCAACCTCGAATAATCGAGCCCCCACTTTCCGTACCCATCGCAGTTCCCTATAGAAAGAAGCAATATCATGAAACTCCAAGTAGCCATGGACCTCCTCACGACTGAAGCCGCACTCGAACTCGCCGGCCAGGTCGCCGAGTACGTCGACATCATCGAGCTCGGTACCCCGCTGATTAAGGCAGCCGGCCTCTCCGCTGTTACCGCAGTCAAAAAGGCACACCCGGATAAGATCGTTTTCGCCGATATGAAGACCATGGATGCCGGAGAACTTGAGGCTGACATCGCCTTCAAGGCCGGCGCTGACCTGGTCACCGTGCTCGGCACTGCCGACGACTCCACCATCGCCGGCGCCGTCAAAGCGGCCAAGGCACACAATAAGGGCATTGTCGTTGACCTCATCGGTGTGGCAGACAAGGCCACCCGTGCCAAGGAAGCCCGCGCACTGGGTGCAAAGTTCGTAGAAATGCACGCTGGCCTGGACGAGCAAGCCAAGCCCGGTTTCGACTTGACTGGACTGCTCAAAGCCGGTGAAGAAGCCCGCGTTCCGTTCTCCGTTGCCGGTGGCGTGAGCCTGAAAACAATCGAAGCCGTCCAGAAAGCCGGCGCCGACGTCGCCGTAGCCGGCGGTGCCATCTACGGCGCAGCCGACCCCGCCTTGGCAGCCAAGCAGCTCCGCGCCGCCATCTCCTAACACCAACTTCGGAGCACGGACCCCTGCAACTTACAAGGGCCCGTAGTCGAGGAATTTCAGGGACTGCCCCCCAGCGGAGAAACACCACTGAGGGGCAGTCCTTGTTCATTGACCGTCGCCCTGTCTGGGGCGGCCTTCCCTCCCAAGACCGAGCGTTTGAAAGCTCTCGTAACCCGCCCCGATCCATCCCGTTACACGCTCAGTGACACGGTTCCCTTCGGGTCTATCCAAGAGCAAAAAACTCCAGGGACCGTCGCACCAGAGCCGTGACTTTCTGCAGTCCCAGCCCGTACGCACCATCGCTGAACCAGCCCAGCCTGGGCGGTCCGCACAGCCAGAACTGTTCCTTATTCAACGTCCGATCCCTGCCCGGAAGCTTGGACCCCGATACCGGTCAGGTCCTGAGCCTGATACACGGTTGGGAATACAAAGACGTCGGAAATCAACTCTTCTGCCGCACGTTGTCCTATATTCCGCGCATGCAGATTGTCACCATCAACGCATCGACGAAGTTGCACAAGACTTCGCGAATGCGGCTCCCATGCGCGGCAGGACCGATCGGTCGAGTCCATCTGCTTTCTCTCGAGACAATCGGTCCTTGACGAAAACTCCCCGGAAATTCTTCCAGTCGGTCCAGGATGATCCCGGGCAGGTTTGGGGCGAGAAACACCGCCACCAAATTTAGGAATCAGACACACCGTTTGTGCTTGTTCGCAGATAGTGGTGATCCGTTGCCAATGACGGAAGACGCGCGGATACGCACAAGTGAGCTTCAGGAGCTTCTTCCTGCCACGGCGGGTTCAGTCATACCGTCGATATTTATTGCGGATCCAACGCACCAACTAGGCATGCATGCGTGCCATGAGGGGAAATATCAGCGATGGGTAAAACCGGCCGCAGCACCGCATCCACTCAGAAACGATCGGATTGATCGCCCGAGCCAATTCACCAAAGGTGTGATAAATCTGCCGATACATCCGCCAGTGGCGGACTTTCCGGCCGATCCTTTTCAAGGCCTGCTTGCTGACCGCGGACAGGAACGCCAGGAACGTTACTCCGTTGCGGTCCCGCGAGACGCGCGGCCGAAACGTATAGCCCAGAAACGTAAATCCAGTCCGATCAAATTTTTGGCTGCGTTTGCCGTCCTTGCAGTACACAATCCCGGTCTTGGCAGGATGCAGGACCAGTCCCAGCTCCCCCATTCGCCCGGCGATCCCCGCAAGCACCTCACGGGCCCGGGGTTCGCTGGTGCAATGCACCACCGCATCGTCCGCATAAGTCGGCGTAACACTCGAACACCACATCCGGGTGTTCTCGCACCAACCATTGATCGAAGGCATAACCCACGCACAAGTTCGCCAGCACCGGGGATACTGCGGAGCCTTGAAGGGATCCACGATCCCGACCCACCAGCACACCATTTGAGTGCTCCAACCGTGCACCAAGCCACCGCTACACATACTTCCAACACTGCCTCCGGCACACCTGAACCGCATCCGAGCGCCCGGGCCAGTAACCCTAAGAATCCGGAGGGAAGATCGGTTCGACCTTCCCTTCCAGATGCCGCACCACAACCGCTTGCGCGATCCTGTCAGCAACAGTCAGCATGCCCAACGTGCGGACCCCGCCACCGACTTTCGGTATATCAACGCCCAGCATTGCAGGAGGGAAATAGGCTCGACAAGGACATCCAATTCCAGATCTTGTCCAAGTTCCCCTGCAAGTCTTCCTCGAACATCTCCAAGGTCTGCCCGTCCACTCCCTGAGCCCCTTGACTACCCTTGACTTTCTTGTATGCCTCCCAGACTTCCCACTTCGAAATATCGAACGGTTTGCCCAGTAATTCTCGCTTAGACATCTCCAGTTCCTCCCGAAAAACTACATCGGTTGACTCTTGACCAAATGGCCACAGATGAGCCGGTTCCTTCGCTCCACCACCATTACAGCGGCTTCATCACTACTACCAACCAGTCCTTCAGCACCCCACGCAACAAGACCTAAAAGCCCATCCACCCACCCACAAAAAATGTGCCGGGCAAGTCGCAAAAGTGCTTTCTCACGTTCCCCACACGAGCAGACGATCAGGCTCACGTCCCCTCCATACAGGACACCGCCTAGCCAACCAGCGCACACCCACCAGACCCATCCCGGAACAAGAAACAACGCCCCGGTTTTGATGTCATCCAGATATGTTTCGACACGTCAGCAGCGATTCGCTAACGCTCGTCTTCCCGATCCCCACCTAGGGCGTGTCTCCTCATGCGGTGCTCCAGATGAAAACTGCTTGTAGGACCGTTGTTGAGCGGTAGGTGAGTGCGAGTTTGTCGTAGCGGGTGGCCAGTCCGCGCCATTGCTTCATGGTGTTGAAGCTGCGTTCGACGACATTGCGGCGCTTGCAGGCTTCCCTGTCGTATTCCACGGGCCGGCCACCGGCGGATCCTTTGCGTTTCCGGTTGTCTTTCTGGTCTTCCTTCTCGGGAATGACGCACTGGAGACCGCGTTCGCGCAGATAGGCTCGGATCGCTTTGGAGGAGTAAGCCTTGTCTGCCATGGCCCGTGCCGGGCAGGTACGTACCTGCCCGGCACGGGCCTGGCGGGCTTTCACCGCTTCCATGAGGTTCTCAAACAGGGGCGAGTCACCGCCCTGCCCTGGCCCCAGAAAGAGCACCAGGGGCCGCATGTTCCCATCGACCAAGGCGTGGACCTTGGTCGTCAAACCACCGCGGGACCGACCAATTGCGTGGTCTTCAGGCTCAATCAGCAGATTCTTGTCATTCGACAGGTCCCCCTGTGGTCCGGGCCATATTGGTGCCGTGCTGGTGGGCACGGTTCACCGTGGAATCCACCGACACCTCCCAATCAATCAGCCCCGCAGCATCAGCACGGGTCAACAAAGCAGCAAGGACCGTGTCCCAAGTCCCGTCCAGGCTGTAGCGGCGATGACGCTTCCACACCGACTGCCACGGGCCGAAGTGTTCAGGCAGATCACGCCACGGAATACCGGCCCGATACCGATAAATGATCCCCTCCGTCATGAGGCGGTGATCATTGAACGGCCGACCAGACTTCCCCGTCGCCTGGGGCATGAACGGGACAATCATTGCCCACTGGTCATCAGATAGAACGGCGTAACGCGATTTCACTCAACACTTATCTCAAACCACCGACGACCACATTGGGAGACACGCCCTAACACCTCATTGGATGTCTTTTCCCCGATTGCACACCACGACGGTCTTCAACCCACGCAGCACGAGGCGCTTGGCCCCCCGTGCAGGACGGATCCGAAGGGTCAAACCTTCATCACCTGTAAAACATCATCAATACAAATCCCACATACATAAGAACTCGCTTCGATGTTCATGACACACGCCGCTGCAAAGCCATTTGTGCGGGGACAGCGTCTTGAAATGTGAGATGAATCTGTTGTTGCTTTCAATTAGCGAGAACTCCCGTTAGGCATGTGATTGTTCAGTCCCACATGTTGCCAGGAGTTCTCGAATGTCATCGCGCGGTATTTTTGGTGTCGCGGCTGGGGGGGCGGGGTGTTTGGTGGTTTAGGCTGCTTTTCGGGCGGTGGTGAGGGCGTTTTCGACGTCGGTGAGGAGTTCTTTCCAGCTGGTGACGAATTTGTCGAGGCCTTCGGTTTCTAGGAGGGTGACGATTTCGTTGTAGGAG